>NZ_JAVJSX010000032.1:0-285734 GCF_040219215.1 Thalassobaculum sp. | reverse complement strand
GTCTTCTCGTGAGCAGATCCGGCGATCCTGGCGACAGACTGCGAGCACGCATCCAGGGCTTGCGGGCCAAGACCACCGACAACGGGTGTACGGAGGCCGAAGCCCTGCTGGCGGCCGCCAAGGTGGCCGAACTGCTCGACCACCATGACCTGTCGCTGAGCGACATCGACATACGCCATGCGCCATGCGAGCGACGTGTGTTCGAGACTCACCGTAAGAAGCGCATTCCGCTCGATCATTGCATCGGCGCCATTGCGGATTTCTGCGATTGCCGGGTTTGGCGCGAAAAGAGCCAGGCCGGCACCGCCCGGTTCGTATTCTTCGGCCTCGGCTCGGACGTCGAGGTTGCGCTGTACCTCGCCGAACTGGTCGACGCAGCAGTTCGGTTCGAGCTCGGGCGCTACAAGACCACCGCCGAGTATCGGCAATACCGTCACAAGGACCGGCATCTGGCCAACGCGTCGTTCGCGCTGGGGATGGTGGCGTCGATCGCCGACAAGTTGGTCGCGATCAAGGCTGAACGCGACGCAGCAGGCCGCGGCGCTGGACGCGATCTTGTGGTTCTCAAAGGCGCCGTGGTCGACGCTGAGCTTGAGAAACTCGACCTGAACCTGCGCAGCGTCGAAGGCCGCCGACGGATGGTGTCGCCGACGGCCTATGACGCGGGTGGAACGGCCGGCGCGACGCTCTCGATAGGCCTGCCGACCAAATAGCGCTCCGGGTCGGCGGCCGACCGCTACAATGCTTCCTCGCCCTCTTCGCCGGTGCGGATGCGCATGGCCCGCCCGGCCTCGAGCACGAAGATCTTGCCGTCACCGATCTTCTCGGTGCGCGCCGCAGCCGCGATGGCCTCGACCGACTTGGCGACAAGATCGTCGGCAACCACGATCTCAACCTTCACCTTCGGCACGAAGAACACCTGATACTCGGCGCCGCGGTAGATCTCTGTCTGCCCCTTCTGACGGCCGAACCCTTTGACCTCGGTCACGGTCATGCCGTGGATTCCGAGTTCGGCCAGGACATCGCGTACGCTGTCGAGACGGTGCGGCTTGATGATCGCCACGATCAGTTTCATGTCCGCCTCCTCACGTCAGGTCGTAGCCGCGTTCGCCATGGGCGACGATGTCCAGCCCCTCGATCTCTTCCTCCTCGCTGACCCGCAGGCCGGAGAAGACCCGCACCACCGAAAGAATGACCCAGGTCGCCAATCCCGACCAAGCCGCCGTAGCCCCGACGGCCAAGGCCTGCACACCGAACTGGTGGGAAATGCTCACACCATCAGTCAGCCCGAATCCACCGAAAGCCGGAACCGCCAGCGCCGCAACCAGCAGAGAACCCAGAATGCCGCCACCGCCGTGGACCGCGAACACGTCCAGCGAGTCATCAACACGGAACCGGAACTTGATCACCATCGACAGCCAGTGACACCCGGCACCCGCCAGAAGCCCGATAATCAGAGCCCCGAGCGGCCCCACGAAACCGGCCGCCGGGGTGATCGATGCAAGGCCGGCCACCAGGCCGGTGACGATTCCGATCAGGCTTGGCTTGCCATAGCGCACCCACTCGATGCCGCCCCACACCATCGCCGCCGTCGCCGCGGAGATATGCGTCACCAGCATGGCCATGCCCGCCGACCCGTTGGCGGCCAGCGCGCTGCCGGCGTTAAAGCCGAACCAGCCGACCCACAGCATGCAGGCGCCTGTCGCCACCATTCCCGGGCTGTGCGGCGGTCGCAGATCCATCGGAAAGCCGCGGCGGCGGCCCAGCATCAGCGCGAACACCACCGCCGACACGCCTGCTGTCGTGTGCACGACGATGCCGCCGGCGAAGTCCATGACCCCGAGTTCGGCCAGCCAGCCGCCGCCCCACACCCAGTGGCAGACCGGCGCATAGACCAGCACCAGCCAAGCCAGGCTGAACAGCACCACCGCGCTGAACCGTACCCGCTCCGGGTACGCGCCGACGATCAGCGCCGGCGTGATGATGGCGAAGGTCATCTGGAACATGAAGAACACGGTCTCTGGGATGGTGCCCCAAAGCGTGTCGGTGCCGACGCCCGAAAGCATCGTCTTCGAGAGCCCGCCGATCCAAGCCTGCATCCCGCCACCGTCGGCGAACGACAGGCTGTACCCGACGAACAACCAGGCGACAGACACTAGGCAGGCCACCGCGAAGCAATGGGTGATCACCGACAGCACGTTCCGCGCACGGACGAGACCGGCATAGAACAGCGCCAAGCCGGGCAGCGTCATGAACAGAACCAAGGCTGTCGAGGTCAGGATCCAGGCGGTGTCGCCGCCGCTGAGTTCGTCCGCGGCCATGGCTGAACCCATCGCACCCCAATACGTCGCCGTGCACGCCAGAACCGCGCTGGCGCGCATACCGAATTTTCTCATAGAATCGTCGCCCCTCCGCCCTGCGCACCATCCGGTCCGCTCTTGTCTAAGCCAACCGTGGCACCTCCCAGTACCGGCAGCAGAGTAACCCAATCAACGGCAGGCCAGAAGTGACGCAGCCGGCTTGCAGCGGCAGCCCCTCTGTCCAGCAAGAAACGTCTTGGATTTGTCGCCTTCGTGCTCACCTTTTGCATGTCGGACCGGAAGACGTCCGGTATCCACCCGTGCTACGGATCTTCGCCATGACAGCTTTACCTGCCGGCCTCGCCACCATCCCATTCGACAACAGTTACGCTCGACTGCCGGAGCGATTCTTCGCCCGGCTTCCGCCGACCCCGGTCACCGAACCGGGTCTGGTCCGGGTCAACCGCGAGCTGGCCGAAGCGCTCGGCCTCGACGCCGATGCCCTGGCCTCGCCGACCGGAATCGAGATCCTCGCCGGCAACCGCGTTCCCGACGGTGCCGATCCTCTGGCGATGGCCTATGCCGGCCATCAGTTCGGCGGCTGGGTGCCGCAGCTTGGCGACGGACGGGCAATCCTGCTCGGCGAAGTGATCGGCCGGGACGGTATCCGCCGAGACCTCCAGTTGAAGGGTGCCGGCCGCACCCCATTCTCCCGCGGTGGCGACGGCCGTGCCGCCCTCGGTCCAGTGCTGCGCGAGTACATTGTCAGCGAGGCGATGCACCGCCTGGGCATCCCGACGACCCGTGCGCTGGCGGCGGTCACCACCGGCCAGCCGGTGTATCGTGAAACCATGCTGCCGGGCGCGGTGCTGACCCGGGTGGCGCGCAGCCACATTCGCGTCGGAACCTTCCAGTACTTCGCCGCACGGCGCGACAGCGAGGGAACCCGCAGCCTCGCCGATCACGTGATCGCCCGCCACTACCCCGAAGCCGCCGACGCCGAACGGCCATACCTCGCGTTGCTGGACGCCGTAATCGGCGCCCAGGCCCGGCTGGTCGCCCAATGGCTGGGGATCGGCTTCATCCACGGCGTGATGAACACCGACAACACGTCGATTGCCGGCGAGACCATCGACTACGGCCCTTGTGCGTTCATGGACCGCTACCATCCGCAAACGGTGTACAGCTCGATCGACCACGCCGGTCGATACGCCTTCGCCAACCAGCCGGCGATCGTGCAGTGGAACCTGGCGCAGCTGGCGCAGTGTCTGCTGCCGATCATCGACGAGAACGAGGACCGTGCGCTGGCCGCCGCGCAGCATGCGATCGACGGCTTCCCGGCGGTGTTCGAGGCCGCGCTCACCGTCGTGTTGGAGGGCAAACTTGGCCTCGCCGAGCCCCGGGACGGCGATCTCGCCCTGGCACAGGATCTGATGAGCCGGATGGCCGAGAACGGCGCCGATTTCACGCTGACGTTCCGCGGCCTCGCCGACCTGCTCGACCCGCCTGCAGAAAACCCACAGTGCGACAGCCCTGGACCGCGCGCGCAGTTCCAGGACCCGACCGCATTCGACACCTGGGCAGAGGCATGGCAGGCCCGTCTGGCAGAGGATGCGAAGCCCGCCAAGGAACGGGCTGCCGCATTGCGAGCCGCCAACCCGGCGGTGATCCCGCGCAATCACCTGGTCGAGGAGGCTATTCGGGCCGCCGAAGACAACGGCGACCTCGCCCCGTTCGAGGCACTCCTCTTGGCGCTCACCAATCCCTATGAGGACCTTCCGGAGCACGCGCGCTACCAGCAACCACCGCGTCCGGATCAGGTCGTTCGGCAGACCTTCTGCGGAACCTGATCGCGGTCTGCCACTGTTGGCTTTACTCGGGTTGGCTCGCGCCGTTCTGACGCTCGAGAAGGAACGCGCGACGCCCATCGGCATAGTAGGCCTGCGCGAGTCCCGGGGCGACCTCGACCAGATAGAAGCTGTTGGTGGTGCCGTCCCGGAACTCGGCATACCGGGTCCAATAGAGCCCGTCCGTGAACCCGTACAACCCAGGCTCGACGGCAATCGCGCCCGTGCGCGCCATCTGGCAGGTGCCGTCCAGCAGATAGCTGACCGTGGCGACCATCCGTTCGGTTTCGGGATCGATCGCCCGAACGGTTGCCCCTCGAATGAATGACTGCACCTCGTCTGCGGTCATCATGTCTTTGTCTCCCGGTGGCCGGATTCGAGCTGTCGTCCGCCCGTCGATCGCGGCAGCTCTAGAAGGTGTCGGGGCGGGACCTCGCGAGCACGATCCGGTGTCCCGCCCCTGATTCCAGGTGACTAGCGGATCACCACACCCTGCGCGGCACCGATGGTCTCGTTCCACTTGGTGGCACAGGCCTCGCCGCACCGGTCCTTGTAGGCCGGCAGGACGGCGGCAGTGACGGCTTCATCGCGGATCGCGGCATCTCCGGCAGCGACCGGCACCAGGGTCATGGCAGCCGGCTGGCCGTATGCGCAGGCGCCGCCGGTGTTGCAGGACAGGCCATCCTTGGTCTCGGTCGCGGCCAGGGCGAACATCTTGGATTCAAGACCCATCAATTGAGTCTCGAGCAGGGCCTGAACCTTCGGATCGAGGCTGTTCCACCAAGCCAGATTGGCGATATGCGCAATCAGACCGTGATTGATCGGCATCGGGGAGATGAACTTCGCCGACTCATGCCACTTGGCAAGGTAGCCGGACAGCGCGCCGGTAATGGCGCAGTCGACAACACCACTGGCGAGCGCAGTCTGGACCTCACCGAACGCCAGCCCGATGGGCGATCCACCCAAATGACTGATGAATACCTGCTGGGAGGCGCCCGAGGCGCGGACCTTGCGGCCCTTCAGGTCGGCGATCGAGGTGAACTGGTCACGGCAATAGATCACCTGCGCCTGATAGGTGCCGTAGCCGAGCAGCTTGATGCCATGCTCTTTGGCCAGGAACTCGGCGTGGTAAGCCCGGAAGGCTTTCGCGACGTCATGCAGTTCCTCGACGGAGTCAACGACGCCCACGAGATCGGTTGCTTCGTTGGTCGGCACGGAGCCGGACGTATAGGCCAGAACCTGGTGGGCCATCGGAACCGTGCCCTTGGCAACCAGGTTGAACAACTCGCCCCCCTTGAAGCCGAGCTCGGTGAACGGTTTGACATTGGCCTTGATCGCCCCACCCGAAGCGGCTGGAACCGTCTCGGTCCAGAACGGAGCCTCCATGGTCTTGTACATCGACAGGATGCCGATCGAGCCAACCACATTGAACTCGGTCTTCGGCAGGTCCTGGGCCGACGCCACGGGCGAAAAGGCCAGTACCGCAGCGAGTGACGAGATGAGCGTTAGTCTGTTCGTCATGTCGGACGTCTCCTGTTGGTTGTCGGAACTTCCGGCGGCTCAGACGGGGCCGGACTTCGGGTTAAGGATGGTTGGCAGCCAGAGCGCCAGCTGCGGAAAGCTGATGAGCAGGATGATGGTCAGCAGCATGGCCACCAGGAAGGGCGCCGATCCTTTGAACAGATCCGCGATCGATCCGGCTTTGCGTACCGCCTGAACCACGTACAGGTTCAGCCCAACCGGCGGAGTGATCAGCGCTGCCTCGATCAGGATCACGAACACGATCCCCCACCAGACCGGCGAGTAGCCGAGCTCGACAATCACCGGAACGATGATCGGGGTGGTGGCGATCATCATTGAGATCGTCTCCATGAAGCAGCCCAGGACCAGATAGAAAACCACGATGGCCGCCAGCATCGCGAGCGGCGGCCAGCCGAGCGACAGCAGGGCACCGGTGATCGCTTCGACCAGCCCGATCGACACCATCACGAAGTTCAGGAAGAACGCCGCGATGACGATCAGCATGATCATGCAGGTCGTGCGCACGGTGCCCTCGAAGGCCGACAGCAACACCGCGACCGTCAACGCCCGGTTCAGTCCGACCAGTCCGACGGTCGCCACCAGCCCGAGGGCCGCCGCTTCGGTCGGGGTCGCGATGCCGAGATAGATCGACCCGACCACCAGAAAGAACAGGCACAGGGGCGGGACCAGGTGCTTCAGCCCGGCGATCCGTGCCGGCCAAAGCGAGCCCTGGAAGTCGGTGGCGGGCGCCAGCTTCGGATTCCACAGCACCGCCACGACGACCACGGCGGAAAACAGAACCGCCAGCAGAATGCCCGGCAGGAATCCGGCGGCGTACAGATCGGCGACGGAAGTCTCCGACAGGACCGCGTAGATGATCATGTTGACCGACGGCGGGATCAGGATACCGAGGGTCCCGCCGGCAGCGATCGACCCCAGGAACAGCGGCCGGCTATAGCCCCCCCTGTCCATGTTCGGAATGGCCACCGTCCCGATGGTGGCCGCGGTTGCCAGGGACGAGCCGGAGGTCGCGGCGAAGACCGCGCTGGCGGCAATATTTGTATGGATCAGTTGCCCCGGCACCCGGGTGAACCAGGGCGTGAGAGCTGAGAACAACCGCTCGCTAACGCCCGAACGGTGCATCAGCTCCCCCATCATGATGAACATCGGCGCGGCGATCAGCACGAAGTCGTTGGAGTGGCTCCAGGCGAGTTCGCCCGAGGCCGCGGTCATCGGAATGAAGGCGTAGTTCTCGGAAAGGACATAGCCGGTGAGCGCCAGGACCGCGGCGACCGGCAATCCGATCGCCAAGGAGGTCAGAAGCATCAGGAGCGTGACCTGGATCATCGGGGTTTTTCCGCCCGCCCGTCGGCGCCGATCAACTCAAGCTCCTCGGCCAGGTCGGTCGAACCGATCAGCCGGTCCGCCCCGGCCCGGTCCCGCCCGAGCAATCTCAGGACAGCGAGAACCGGCGTCAAAACGGCAACGCAGGCAAACCAGAAAAGGCCAACCCACCAGACGCTCTGCGGGATGACCAACGGAACCTGCAGGATCGACATAGACCGCGCGTTCATGGCCTCGGACTGCTGGAGCACGCCCCAGGCAAAATAGGCGATGGCCGCCGCGACCACCGCAAGCGCCGCAGCCGCCACCAGGTCAAAGACGACCCTGATCCCGGGCGGCAGGCGCATGGTCAGGAAGTCCACCCGGACATTGGCCTTGGTGGATACCGTGTAGCCCATGCCGAGACCGATGCAGGCCGCGAGCGCGTAGCCGGAGATCTCGAAGCTTTCCAGAAGCGTCCGGTTCAGGAAGAACCGGGACACCACGTCGATGGTGATCGGAACCGCGCAACCGAACAGGATCGCGCCACCGGCAACCCAGGCCAGAACTTTGGAAACCCGCCGCGTCAGTGCCTCAAGCCCGAACCGAGATTCGCCCTGCAACATCTCACGGCATCCGAAACGGGACTGTACGGCAAACGGCCGCAATCGCGCCGGCGTTTCTCGATCCCAAGGCCAACAAGTCCAGATGGTCCATCGCCTGCGCCTCCCATGGACGATTGTTGAAGCCCTGCACGATCAAGACAAATCTTATTTTTGGATCAAAATCGATCGAAATTCCTGATCGAAATCAGTTGCGGCCCATTGCGCAACCTCGACCGCCCGTTCCGCCACGAAGTTCGGTGGATCCCGAAACAGCGCAGCCGAGAACTGCCAGTTGCTTGGCCTCCATCCGGGATCAAACGAAACCACACGGCCGTCCTCGACATCGCGCCTGGCAAGCGCCTTGGGCAGGGCGGCAATGCCAAGTCCCGACGCGACCATGCCCAAACAGGCCGACAGCGAGGTCGATGAGAAGAACGACACCCCGGTGCCGTAGCGGTCGAACAGGTTCGACTTCAGCTCATGGAACGAGTTGGTGCTGCGCGCGAAGGTGATGATCGGTCTGGACAGGAATAGATCCTTCGGATCATCGGGGATCGGAACACCAGGACCGGCGTACCACCCCAATTCGACATCGGGCAGCGGCAGGTTGGCGACCGCAGGCTCGGACACCAAGCCCACCAGAATAGCCAGGTCCAGGCTCTGCGCGATCAACGAGCGGCTGAGGTTGACGGACATGTCGACACTGATCTCGATCTCGATCTTCGGGAACTCATGCCGCATGCGGGCAACGAACGTCGGGAGCCACGTGAGCGCTATGGTCTCCGCGATACCGAGGCGAAGGCTGACCTCCACCTCCGACGGTTCCGACACGTCCCGTCGAATCCGGTCGAGCAGTCGCATCTGCTCCTCGGCGTATCGCAGCAGTATTGCGCCGCGACGCGTGAGAGACATCCCGCCGCCCCGCCGTTCGAACAACCGGGTCGCCAGCGCGTTCTCCAGCGCTTGAATGCGCGCAGTCACGGCGGGCTGCGACAGCCGCATCGTTTCGGCGGCCCGACGCACGCCCCGCTCGCGCGCTACCGCTATGAACGCGTTGAGCTGATCGATCGTGAACTGCATTGCCCCACCTATCAGGTACTATCCGGTGGGCCGGGATCATACGTGAGAAACCGTGAGGACCTGATCGCCGGTTCGTGGCAGCCAACCGGCCGTTGCACGAGGCTGACTTTCGAGCGCAGTGTGTGATGGCCCAGTCAATCGGACGGGAGGAGCACGTCATGCCCGAGTCGAGCCTGCCGGAGCCGGCCACCGGGTTCGCGCCGCTTCAGCGTGTCCTGCATTGGGTGGTTGCCGGGCTGGTTCTTGCGACGCTGGCCGGCGGCCTGGTGATCGGCCGGCTCGGATTTGACCGGGTCACCGCTCTGCTCGGCGGGTCGGGGCGCGACGTTCTCTACGAGTACCACAAGACCTTCGGTCTGATCGTGCTGGGGCTGATGCTGATACGCCTGTTCGTTCGGATCGATCGGGGTCGCCCGGCTTACAACCCACCGATCAAGCCTTGGCAACAGGCGGTCAGCCAGACCGTGCACTACCTGTTCTACGTACTGCTGCTCGCGATGCCAGTGTTGGGCTGGCTGGCCACCGACATGTCGGACTATCCCGTGGAGTTCTTTGCGTGGGACGTTCCGCAGGTGGTGCCCAAAAGCGAGGCCATCGGAGCCCTGCTTTACGATTGGCACCGATACGTCGGGTGGACGATCGCGTTGCTGATCGTCCTGCACGTCGGGGCCGGTCTGATGCACTGGCTCATTCTGCGCGACGGGGTGATGGGTCGGATCGCTCTGCCGGTGCGCAGGAAATCGCGGCGCTGAAGGCGAACCGCTCAAGATCGTTGGCGGGTAGACCTCTATGCAACGATCCGACAGCAGGCAAAGCTATCCACGTTTCCAACTGCCGACAGTGAATGTTTGCTCGTAGTCGAAATCCAGAACCGGCTTCGACGGGCTTCGCCCCTGCGGATCCATCGAACGTGACCCCTCGTCAAGTTCCGGAGCGCGCTCGATGTTGATCGATGATCTCCTGAAAAAATCGGAAACCTCATAATCGCATTTTCCGTTTTTCGTATGACCCACGACTTCCAGCGTCTCAGGGTCGACGAAAGTAACGTCTGAAATCCTCTTAATGCATTCCATTACAATGTCATTTGGGGTGCCGTCCGACCGCAGGAGCACATCCTCCGGTTTTCGGGCGTCGACGTTGATTCTTTGATAGACGACCATTTTCCGCAAACATTCCAGATCGAGGATTGTGATCTTGTCGTTCCACCCGAAGGCGACCGACCGCGGTGTTTCGCCATATGGAATGCTGTTGTCGAGAAACTCGAAATGCACTTTCTGCCGGTCTTTCTTCACCCAGGTGAAGAACAGTTGAGGCATTCCCGTATAGGCTTCGATGTTGTGGTACAGCAGATCGTCGACGGCCTTGTACCTCCCCGTCTCGATCCCCCGTGTCCAGGCGCGCTCCACCGTTTCAGCCGGCGGCGTGATCACGAAGAACATGAACACCGTGTCGCCGAACCTGCTCAGCAATCGACTGTCCGCCGGCTGGATCGCTCCTGACTGAAAGCTGTCGAACCGGAAACGGTCGATCAGAAGGTGCGGAAGTTCCAAGCGAGCAGCCTTGCGTTCGATGTAGCCATCGAGTTTCTTGTCGATAATCTCCAGTTCCTGGCCAGTCATCATTGCCGCGTATTTCTGATCATCTCCGAGGCTTTGGTAATCAAGGAGGAGTTTCCGCCAGTAATCCGGACTCACCAGGGCGAAATGCTCCCAGGGTACGCCGATACGCTGCGCGAGCTTTCGCTGCAGCGGGCGGATCGTGCTCTTTCCCGCGGCGGATGCGCCTTTGACATTCAGGATCACCGGTGCGCCCTGAAACGGCAGATACTTGTAGCCCTCTGCGGCGGCAGCATCGTGGATGACGGGGTCGAGCATGTCGCCGACCCTCTCGCTTCCATAGGAATTGCAGATCCAGTTCGCGGCCAGCCGGACCAGGGTGTCCCTGTCGGCCACGAGGCGTCCGCGTTGCCCCATGATTCCCGAAACGATCTTGCACAGCCCCTGTAGACAGGCCTTCTCGATCTGCGAGTCGGCCCGGGAGATCGCGTGTTCCCACCGTGACAGTGCGGTCAGTTCGGGAAGGGTCGTTTCGGTCTCGGCCCGGTCTTTCTTGCCAAAAATCCGCGCAAGAACGCTTGGTTTGGCATCACGCTCGGCTGGCGGCCTTGCAAAAACATTCCGGTCGAGCAGGGTGCGAAGCCGGTTGTCGACGTCATCGCGCAGTTCGTCGAAGGCGCGTTCGAACTCCGCCATTCTGGGCTCAACGTGGACTTGGAGTATGCGGGTGGTCATGCCGCGCAAGCGCAGCCCCAGGTCTGCGTAGTTCGGCCCATCCGGCACGTGAAGGTCGGCGGTGACCCGGATCAGAAGTTCATGCACGATCAACCGGCGGACGCTGAACGCGATCATCTCGTGCGGCTTCAGCCCGCAGATCTCCGCCAGTTCCCAGGCTTCCCTGTAGCCGATTTTCGAGTTTTCCGGCCTGTACAGCGTCACCAGCGGCAAAAGGCGGGTTGGAATCGCCGAGGCTATGCCCGGGTTCCAGGCGTCAAACTGAGCGTCGGCTCCGATCATTCCGGCTGAGTCCCGATGGACGCGAACACCAGTGGTCGTTCACGGCAACAATGGTACAGGGATGAACACCGATTGTCCCGAACCACCCCGAGATCCAGTCCCGCCGACGCGGCAGCGCCCGTGCCGAACAGGCGGCGCACCGAGGGGATCCTAGCCGCGATACCTGCTTCGTATCAGTTTGAACAGCGGTAGAAGGATGAGCACAATCGCGATGACCGTGATCGGTCCTGCGATCGGCCGGGTGAAGAAGATGGTCATATCGCCCGACGACAGAAGCAGTGATTGCCGCAATGTTGGTTCTGCAATGGGCCCTAGTACGATGGCCAGAACCGCAGGGGCAACCGGGTATTCGAACTTGCGCAGGAAGAACCCGCCCAGGCCGAACAGCAGCATCAGCCAAACATCGTGCATGTCCGTCGTCGCCGCATAACCGCCGACGATCGACAACACGAAGATCATCGCCGCCAGGATGGCGAACGGCATCCGCAGCATCCATATGAACAGCGGAATGAAGGACAGGTTAATCACCAGGGCGAAGAAGTTGGACAGGTAGAACGATCCAATCAATCCCCAGACGAACTCGGGCTCATCTCCAAAAAGCCGCGGCCCGGGCGTGAGGCCCCAGATCACCATGCCGCCGAGCAGGATGGCGGTGGTCGGTGAACCCGGAATGCCGAGTGTGAGCATCGGCAGCATCGAGCCGGTCGAAGCCGAATTGTTGGCGGCCTCCGGCGCGGCAACACCGTCGACGTTGCCGGTACCGTAGGATTTGGGATTGCGTGAGGTGAGTTTGGCGACACCGTATGCCATCAGCGACCCCGGCGTCGCGCCGGCCGCAGGCAGGATTCCGACAAAGAACCCGAGGAAGGAGCCGATGGACATGCCCTTCCAGCCCTTGGTCAGGCATTCCCGGGTGTCCGCGAGCACGCCTTTGACCGTCATCCTGGCTTCAGTGGAGGTCACTTTTCCGCGCGTCGTATCGATCGTCCACAGCATCTCGCCGATACCGTAGATGCCGATCGCCAGCACCAGGAAGTTGATGCCGTGCAGGAACCCCGAAATGTCAAAGAACACGAGGCGCGGCTCGCCGGAGATTTCGTCGAACCCAACGGCCGCGAGAACCAACCCTAAGCAGATCGACAGGACGGTTTTCGGAATGTCGTCCCCACCCAGCCCGACGAAAGTCGCAAAGGCCAGCAGCATGAGGGCGAAGATTTCCGGCGGACCGAAGCTCAGGGCAACCGACGCCAATGGCGGCGCAAACATCGTGAACAAGACGATCGATACGGTACCGCCAGCGAAGGACGCAATGGCGGCCGTCACGAGCGCAAGGCTGGCGCGCCCCTTGAGCGCCAGTGGTCGCCCGTCGAAAGTCGTCGCTACCGCCGTTGAGGCGCCTGGTATGCCGAGGGTGATCGAACTGATGGCGCCCCCGTACATGGCGCCATAGTAGATCGCGGCAAGAAAGATGATCGCCGACGCGGGTGGCACCAGGAAGGTAATGGGCAACAGGATCGCTACACCATTCACCGAGCCCAACCCCGGCATCATGCCGATGAACAAGCCGAGTGTAACGCCGACGACGATCAGCAGCAGGTTGATCGGCTGTGACGCCTGTGCAAGGCCGTCCAGAAGATGTCCCAGAATTTCCACGCGATCTCCTCCGCCACGTTCAGCCGTACGTGCTGCCTGTCAGATCAGTAGATGATGGTGTTGAGCATGTTGAAAAACGGCTCGGTGAACCGCATGCCCTTGGGCAACGTTACGCGCATCAGTGCTTCGAAGAAGAAAAAGAACACGACAGGCGTGAGGATCGAAATCGAGAGCGACAAGTAGAGCCCATGCCGTCCAAGGAACCAAAGATAGTAGAACAGGAAGACCATCATTGCGCCGTACATCGAGATGATGCTCACGAGCGCGACGAAGACCACGATCCCGCCGAAGACCTGCACCAACATCTTCCGGCCCTCGGCATCGAGAACCGGCTCGGTGGAACGGGAAGGCGGAGATGTCCGCCTTCCCGCATTGTATGCGATCAGGGCCGTGCAGATCAGCATGATCGCCGAGAGCCAGAACGGCCAAGCCCCGCCTCCCGGTCCTTCGCCCCTGATATAGCCGATTTCCAGCTCGGAACTTTTCCACATCAGGTAGATGGATAGAGCGGCCAGAATAGCTGCCGTAACAAATTCACCGAGGCGCAATTCGGCCTCCCTCCGTAGCCGAGAACCGGGTCGCCGAACTCACTGGTCCGAGGCGGCGAGCAGTTCCTTGTGGTTCTCGACCTGAGTGGTCCAGTAGACCTTCTGCTTGTCCGGGGCCATCCAGAGCGGCGAGAGGCTTTCCGACTTCATGTAGCCCTGCCACTCGTCGGTCTCGTAGATCGTCTTGAAGAGCTGCTGGTAGTAAGCTGCCGCATCAGCCGACATGCCCGGGGCACCGACGACCGCCCGCTGGTTGTAGTAGCTGAACGTCTGCCCCTTCTCCTTGACGGTCGGGACGTCGGGGAACGCCGGCATGCGTTCGTCCGAGAAGGCCAGCAGCGGGACTACGTCACCAGACGCATAGAAGCCCTTGGTTTCCGAAGGATTGTTGACCGTGGCCATGATCTGCTTGCCGGCAAGATCCTTGGCGACGGCCCCACCGCCCTTGTACGGGATGTACTTGACCTTGATGTCGAAGGCTTTCTCCATGAAGGCAATCACGATGGAGTCTTCCTGGCCCTTGCCGGTGCCGCCCATGATGTAGTTGGGCTCGGCCTTCACGGTCTTGAGCCAATCTTCGAACGTCTTGATCCCGCTGTCCTTGTGAACCCAGAGAACGAATGGATCGACGCCCATCATCGCAATCGGCGTGAAGGTCGCAATGTCGATACCCAGCTTCGGCTGACGCAGCGGCGTCGTGAAGAATGAGTTCAGCGTGACGAGGATCGTATGATCCGGATCAGAGCTGTCCTTGAGGGCAATGAGCGCCTCGGCACCCGATCCACCACCCTTGTTATTGGGCACGAGAGGGCGGGTCGTCAGGTTCTTCTTCTCGGCCACTGACTGCAGGAAGCGGGCGATCTGATCGGCCCCGCCGCCAGCGCCGGCCATGATCACGAAGTCGATGGGTTTGTTCGGTTCCCACGCCTGCGCCGGAGCCGCCAAGCTCATCATGCCCAGCGCAGCGACACCGGCCAAACCGGACAATATTTTTGAGGTAAACGCCATTTCATTCCTCCCTATAGGAATATATTATTATTTCGGTTCGTTCACATCTTGCTGCCGTTCTTAGCGCGGCCTTGATAGGCAAGTGCATAGATACTTGTTTTTGCTGCCTCCAGTCAGTGATTGAGAAGAACCGGCATGGTTGCTGTATCAACAACCGCCTGGGAATTGCCGCCGAAAACAGTTTCACGCTCATGGCTGTCGCCGTAGGCGCCCATGATCATCATGTCAGCCCCGAGACTGGCGCTGACCCGCAACAATTCCCGGCCGGCTTTTTCGCTCGCGGAGAACATCTCCACCGTGGTCTTGATGTCGTGCAGTTTGAGGTACGAAACCAGGTCATCGACCGATGTACCCGGCCCGGCGTCGGTACCGTTCGACAGCACCCAGATCGTATCGGCGCCACGCAGGATGGACTTGCACCGCGACAGCGCTTGAGCGGCCTCCGCACTGCCGTTCCAGGCGATGGTAACCTTCGCACTCAGTGTCTCCGGCGGCGTCGCCCGGGGCGGACACATGAGGACCGGACGTCCGGAATGAAACAAGGCAGCCTTGAGGGTGTTTGCACCCAGGTTCCTGTCCCGGTCAGGTTTGGCCACCGCGATCACGTCGGCCAGTCGCCCCCGCCGCTTGATGACGTCGACCTGCCGACCGGCCTCCTCGACGAACTCGACGGTCGCAACCTTGCCAATCCTGTCGCCTGAATCGTCAAGATTCAGCTTGAGTGCGAGCGCTCTGAGTTCGTCTCGGAGGCCCGCCTCCTCCTGATCGGCCAGCTTGTACGACTGTTCGACAAGCTGTTTGCGCAGGAAATCCGGGATGTAGATGCCATAGGGCATCAGATCCTGGGGACGCGGCCGGCAGTGCACGACGACGACGTGGGACGTATGGCGATGCGCAATCGCGGCCGCGTGGGCGAGTACGTTGTCGCCCTTGCCGTCTCCCCTCACCGGGACGAGAATTTTGCGTATCACGCCAGAATCCCCTCAGAACAGGCCGTCGATCAGACCTTCCTTGTTGATGCGAATGGTTTCCGCAGCCGGCGTCCTGGGCAGTCCAGGCATGGTCATGATCTCGCCGCAGATAACCACGACAAACCCGGCCCCTGCCGACAGACGGACCTCGCGCACAGGCAGGTTGTGACCGGTCGGCGCACCGCGCCAGTTCGGGTCGGTAGTGAACGAGTACTGGGTCTTGGCCATGCACACCGGCAGGTTGCCGTAGCCCTGTTCTTCCCACTCCTTCAACTGGCCGCGAATCTTCGCGTCGGCGACGACCTCGTCGGCTCGATAGATTTCCTTGGCGATCGTCTCGATCTTCTGGAACAGCGGCATGTCGTCGGGATAGAGCGGGCGGTAATCGGCCGTGCCGCCTTCGCACAGCGCCACGACTTTCCGCGCCGTTTCCTCGATGCCCTTGCCGCCGTTCGCCCAGTGCGTGTTCAGGATCGCTTCAACCCCGCGCTCCGAACAGTAGTCCTTGATCGCCTGTACCTCGGCGTCGGTATCGGTGACGAAGTGGTTGATGCCGACGACCATCGGCACGCCGAACTTCGTCAGGTTCTCGATATGGCGGCCGAGGTTCGCGCAGCCCTTCTTCACCGCCTCGACGTTCTCCTTACCCAGATCGTCTTTCTTGACGCCACCGTTCATCTTCATCGCGCGCACGGTCGCGACCAGAACCACCGCCGACGGCCGCAGAGACGCCTTGCGGCACTTGATGTCGAAAAACTTCTCGGCGCCAAGGTCTGCCCCAAAACCGGCTTCGGTCACCACGTAGTCGGCAAGCTTGAGCGCCGTTGTCGTCGCCACGACCGAGTTGCAGCCATGGGCGATATTGGCGAACGGGCCGCCATGCACGAAAGCCGGATTGTTCTCCAGTGTCTGGACCAGGTTCGGCTGCATGGCATCCTTGAGCAGGACCGCCATCGCGCCGTCAGCCTTGATGTCCCGAGCGTAGACGGGAGTCCTGTCACGGCGGTAGGCGACAATGATGTCGCCCAATCGCCGCTCAAGATCGGCAAGGTCGGACGCCAGACACAGGATCGCCATCACCTCGGATGCGACGGTGATGTCGAAACCCGATTCACGCGGAAATCCGTTGGCGACACCGCCGAGATTGCAGACGACCTGCCTGAGCGCCCGGTCGTTCATGTCCATCACCCGGCGCAGCGCGACGCGGCGGGCATCGATGTCGAGCGCGTTGCCCCAGTAGACGTGGTTGTCGAGCATCGCTGCGAGAAGGTTGTGTGCCGACGTGATCGCGTGGAAGTCGCCGGTGAAGTGGAGGTTCATGTCGTCCATCGGCACGACCTGGGAATACCCGCCGCCGGCGGCGCCACCCTTCATCCCGAAATTCGGGCCGAGCGACGCCTCGCGGATGCAGATCATCGCCTTCTTGCCGATGGCGTTCAGGCCGTCACCCAGACCGACGGTCGTCGTCGTCTTGCCTTCGCCTGCCGGCGTCGGGTTGATCGCCGTGACCAGGATCAAGTGACCATTTTTCTTCGTCGAACAGGACTTGATGAACTCCGCCGAGATCTTCGCCTTGTCATGGCCGTAGGGCACAAGATGTTCGGCCGGGATGCCGAGACTGGCGCCGATCTCCTGGATCGGCTTCTTGTTGGCGGCACGGGCGATTTCGATGTCTGACATGGCCGGTCACTCTTTCCGCGGTTGTGTGTATTTGCTGACGTCAACCATGCTCGGCGATCCAGGCGGCCGCCGGCTGCTTCTGTCCACCGGCAGGGCGGACACGTTCGATCAGGATCCGGCCGCCGTTCGCCTGCATCACGATCCCGGCGTCGTTCTTCTCGACGAGATCGCCCGGCGTCCCGTCTCCGTCCAGGAGCTTGCAGTCAAAGACCTGAACCTCGGTCCCGGCAATCGTCGTATGGGCGCCCGGGGCGGGGTTCGCGGCTCTGATGACGTTGTAGACGTCGCGCGCGGGCTTGGACCAATCGATCCGGGCATGCTCGGCCTTGAACCAGCTCTCGTACGAACCATCCTCCAGCCGCTGGTCGTGCTTCAGGATGACTCCGGCCTTTACGAGTTCGAGGCCTTCGATCATCGCATCGACCCCCATCGGAAAGAGCTTCTTGAAATAGACGTCGCCCAGCGTTTCGTCGGGTCCGATCTCGCAGGTCTTCTGCAGCATGATCGGACCTTCATCCAAGCCGTCGTCGGGCCAGAAGATCGTCAGGCCGGTTTGCGTCTTGCCCATAGCGATCGGCCAGTTGATCGATGACGGCCCACGGTGCCAGGGGCATAGAGACGGGTGGTACTGGAACGTGCCGTAGGTCGGCGCATCCCTGACCTCCTGCGGCACGAACAGCAGCACGTAGGCCATCATGCAGACATCGGCCTTGAAGCTCTTCATCAGTTCGAGCGCTTCTGGCGTCTTCCATGAGGCCGGCCGGTGCACGGGAAGGCCTTTCTCGGCGGCGTACTCCGCAAGCGGATCTTCCGGCCTGCCTTCCTTCGCCGGCGCGCAGCATACCGCCACGACGTTCTCGCCGCGCTCCAGCAGCCGCTCTAGCACAGCCTTGCCGAATGCCTGCTGTCCGTGGACGACAATTCGCATCGAATTCCTCCCGTTCCGGTCCGATCGGTCTTGCGCCGGTCTTCCCTTGTCTACCTACTCCGCAGCGACCCGCTTGACGTCGCCGACCGCTCCCGATCCGACGATGCGCTCAAGGTCCTCGCCGGAGTAACCCAGCAGGTCCTTGAGGATCTCGGTCGTGTGCTCTCCGAGCAGCGGAGACCGAGTCACCTCGACAGGGCTGTCCGACAGCTTGATCGGGCAGCCGACGCTGAGGTACTTGCCGCGCTCGGGATGATCGACCTCGACGATCGTTCCCGTTGCCCGCAGTCCCTGGTCCTCGGCAATTTCCTTCATGCTGAGGATCGGGCCGACCGGGATGTCGTGCGGGTTGCAGATTTCCATGACCTCGAACTTGGTCTTGGTCATGGTCCAGGCCTCGATCGCCTCGAACATCGTGTTGAGGCGCGGCAACCGTGCCTTCGGCGTCGCGTAGTCCGGATCGGTCTTCCATTCCGGCTTGCCGATCACGTCGCAGACCTTTTCCCACGCCGCGGCCTGGGTGATGAAGTACGTGTAGGCGTTGGGATCGGTCTCCCAGCCCTTGCATTTCAGGATCCGTCCGGGCTGACCGCCGCCGGAGTCGTTGCCGGCCCGCGGCGTTGCTTCCCCGAACGGGATGCCCTCGCCGAACTGCGAATACTCGGTCAGCGGGCCCGCTTCCAGGCGCTGCTGGTCGCGCAGCTTGACCCGGCAGAGGTTGATCACCCCGTCCTGCATCGGCGCCAGGACCTTCTGTCCGCGGCCTGACTTCTCGCGCTGGAACAGCGCGGCGACGATCCCCAGCGCCAGGTGCAGCCCGGTTCCGGAATCGCCGATCTGCGCTCCGGTCACAAGCGGCGGGCCGTCAAGAAATCCCGTCGTCGAAGCCGCTCCACCGGCACACTGCGCGATGTTCTCGTAAACCTTGCAATCTTCGTACTGGCCGGGACCGAAGCCCTTGACCGAGGCCACGATGATCCTGGGGTTGATCTTCTGGATGTTCTCCCAGGAGAAACCCATCCGATCGAGCGCGCCGGGCGCGAAGTTCTCGACCAGGACATCGCACGTCTCGATGAGCTTGGTCAGGACTTCCTTGCCCGCCTCGTTCTTCGAGTTGATCTCGATCGAACGCTTGTTGTGGTTGAGCATGGTGAAATAGAGGCTGTCCGCGCCCGGCTTGTCGACAAGCTGCTTGCGCGTCGCATCGCCAACGCCGGGCCGCTCCACCTTGATTACGTCCGCCCCCAGCCACGCCAGAAGCTGCGTGCAGGTCGGACCTGACTGGACGTGGGTGAAATCGAGAACTTTGACGCCTTCCAGAGCTTTCATCGTATGTAACCTTCACGAAACCTTTGATTGGCCGAGGTTGGTCTATTTCTTGGACACCACACTCTGTGGGTTCAGATTGCCGATACGGCCGCTCTCCGTGCCGGATTGCGGGTCGATGACGGCGTTGATGAGGGTTGGCTTGCCGTCGTCCATGAACTGGTTCACGGCACGCGAAAGCTCGTCCGGCGTCGTGGCGTTGATGCCGACGCCGCCAAAGGCCTGCATCATGACATCGTAGCGCGCGTCCTTCACAAAAACGGTCGTCGCAACGTCGGAACCGCCGCTCGGATTGACGTCCGTGCCTCGGTAAATGCCGTTATTGTTGAAGACGATGACGCAGACCGGCAGGTTGTAGCGGCAGATCGTTTCCACCTCCATGCCGGAGAAGCCGAAGGCGCTGTCGCCCTCGACCGCAAGGACCTTCTGTCCGGTCTCGATCGCCGCGGCGATCGCGGTACCCATCCCGATGCCCATGACGCCCCAGGTGCCCACGTCGAGGCGCTTGCGGGGCTTGTACATGTCGATGATGGAACGTGCGAAATCGAGCGTGTTGGCGCCCTCGTTCACGAAGATCGTATCGGGATGCGCCTGGATGATCGGCTTCAGCGCACCGAGCGCACCGTGGTAGTCCATCGGCACGTTGTTGTTCATCAGCCTCGGCGCCATCTTGGCGACGTTGGACTCGACCTTTTCCCGGACGGTGCTGGTCCAGTCCGGATAGCTCGCCTGCCACTTCGACCCCATGGCGTCGAGCAGGGCCGAGACGCAGGAAGCGATGTCCCCGACGATCGGCGCGACAATCTGGACGTTGCTGTCCATCTCTTTCGGCTCGATGTCGATCTGGATGATCTGCTTCGGCTCGGTGCCCCACTGCTTTCCCTTGCCATGGGACAGAAGCCAGTTCAGGCGCGCGCCGATCATCATGACGACATCGCAGTCCTTGAGAACCAGCGAACGCGCCGCACCGGCCGAGAGCGGATGATCGTCGGGCAGGATGCCCTTTGCCATGCTCATCGGCAGATAGGGGACGCCGCTTTTCTCCACGAACTGGCGAATCGCATCGTCAGCCTGCGCATAGGCAGCGCCCTTGCCGAGGATGATGAGCGGCCGCTTGGCGCCCTTCAGAACTCCCAGCGCACGCTCGATCGCATCGGGCGCGGGAAGTTGCTTTGGCGCGGGGTCGATCACTTTGACCAGGGACTTGGCACCAGCTGTGGCGTCCATGACCTGCCCGAACAGCTTCGCCGGCAGGTCGAGGTAGACGCCACCGGGACGGCCGGACACCGCGGCGCGGATCGCGCGGGCAATTCCGATGCCGATGTCCGCGGCATGAAGGATTCGGTAGGCCGCCTTGCAGAGTGGCTTGGCGATCGCCAGCTGGTCCATCTCCTCGTAGTCGCCCTGCTGGAGGTCCACGATCTCCCGCTCGGACGACCCCGACATCAGGATCATCGGCCAGCAGTTGGTGGTCGCGTGCGCCAGCGCCGTCAGGCCATTCAGAAAGCCGGGCGCCGAGACGGTCAGGCACAGACCCGGCTTCTGGGTCAGGTAACCGGCGATCGCCGCAGCGTTGCCGGCGTTCTGCTCATGGCGGAACGAGATCACCCGTATGCCCTCGGCCTGCGCCATGCGGCCGAAATCGGTGATCGGAATACCGGGCACCCCATAGATCGTGTTCAAGCCGTTCAGCTTGAGGGCGTCGATGATCAGGTGGAAGCCGTCGGTCAAATCCTGCGGTGCCGACGTCCCGGCGCTGTCCGCATTCTCCGATTTAGCGGCAGGCGCTGTACCAGCGAGGGTCATGTGGTTCCTCTTCCCATTCCTTGAAGATCAACTGGCCATATCTCGCCACGAACCGAGGGCCTCTATCCGGGACCACGTCTTGGCGATGTGATCGTGCAACCGCATCGTGTGTTCGCGCACCCGGCGCGATGAGAGATCCGCATCGCGGGAGATCAGCGCATCGATGATCCCCATGTGATCGGCGACGGATCGGCGGGCGCGATCGCTCTCGCCCATGGCACGCCGCCGCACCGCCTGCATGTGGGTGAAAAGCGTATCGGCCATCTTCTTCAGCAATTGGCACCCCGAGAGTTCCAATATGGTCTGATGGAAGACGATATTGGCGTCGGAGTACTCTTCTAAATCCGCCCGTTCCACGTCGCTGCTGTGCTCAATGGCGAAGTCCCGCAACGCTTGCAGTTCCGCGTCGCTGGCGTTCTGCGTCGCCAGCCGTGCCGCCATGCTTTCCAGCGCCGCCCAGGTGACAACCATTTCCAGAATCTCTTCACGCGTCTTGCGGCATACGAAGACACCCTTGCGCGCAACGATGTGGACGAGACCTTCCTGCGCCAGCTGCGCCAGCGCCTCGCGAATGGGCGTTCTGGACACCCCGAGCTTCTCGGCCAACTTCCGCTCGTCCAGACGCAGGTCCACGTCAGGCCGGTAGATATCCATGTCGAGGATCGCCGCACGCAGCAGTTCGAAGGTGTGAGACTTCAAGCTGAAGTTCTCAGCGATAGGACTGAGCTTGTCGCTAATCGACACCTACAGCGCCCTCCCGATACCGACCCTGCCTGCGGTTATCGCATCCGCAGTGCGCGTTTGTATATGGTATACCACACATCCGGTTTTCCATACCAGCGTTCCGAAGCCGGCAGGGCCTGTTTCGAAGCTGAGAGCTCAGCAGCGTTTCTCTGTCTACTGAGCGGCGGTTGCAGTTGCGGCTGTGCCTGCGGGTTCGAGGCGCGCGGCGGCGAACTTGAGCTCGGGGATCTTGCCGAACGGGTCGAGCGCCGGGTTGGTCAGGAAGTTGGCGGCAGCCTCGCTGTAGCAGAACGGGATGAACACCACGCCGGCCGGCACGTAGGGGTCGCTGCGGGCGGCCAGTTCGATGGCGCCGCGGCGGGTCGCCACCCGCACCATCTGGCCCGGTGCGATGTCCCAACGCCCCAGGTCGTCCGGGTTGACGTGCACGTGCGCGTCCGGCTCCAGCGCGTCCAGCACGCTGGCCCGCCGGGTCATCGACCCGGTGTGCCAATGCTCCAGCAGCCGTCCGGTGGTCAGCACCAGCGGGAACGCGGCGTCCGGCAACTCGTCGGGCGGCAGGATCTGCGTCGGCACGAACTTGCCGCGGCCGCTGGCGGTCGGGAAGCCGTCACCGAAGATCACTCCCTTGCCCGGCTCGTCCGGCCCGGCGCACGGGTACGTCACGGCGTCCTCGCGCTCCAGCCGCTCCCAGGTGATGTTGGCCAGCGACGGCATGACCCGGGCCATCTCCGCGAACACCTCGCTGGGACCGGTGTAGTTCCAGTCCAGCCCCATCCGTTTGGCGATCTCCTGGACGATCCACCAGTCCTGGCGGGCATCGCCGGGCGGCTGCAGGGCTTGGCGGCCCATCTGGACCTGTCGGTTGGTGTTGGTCACCGTGCCGGTCTTCTCCGGGAACGCCGACGCCGGCAGCACCACATCGGCGAACGCTGCAGTCTCGGTGAGGAAGATGTCCTGGACCACCAGGTGCTCCAGCATCTCCAGGGCGGAGCGGGTGTGATGCTGGTCGGGGTCAGACATCGCCGGGTTCTCGCCCATCACGTAGACGCCCCGGATCGTGCCGGCGTGGATCGCGTCGGTGATCTCGACCACCGTCAGCCCCTTCTTCGGATCCAGGGATGTTCCCCAGAACTCCTCGAACCGGGCGTGGATGTCGGCATTCTCAACCAGCTTGTAGTCCGGGAACATCATCGGGATCAGGCCGGCGTCCGACGCGCCCTGGACGTTGTTCTGGCCGCGCAGCGGGTGCAGCCCGGTACCGGGACGGCCGACCTGCCCGCACATCAGCGCCAGCGATATCAGGCAGCGCGCGTTGTCAGTGCCGTGGGTGTGCTGGGAGACGCCCATGCCCCAGAAGATGATGGCCTGCTCGGCGTCGGCGTACAGCCGGGCAACCTCGCGGATCCGCTCCGGCTCGATCCCGCAGATCGGACTCATGGCCTCCGGCGTGAACGCCGACACGCTAGCCTTCAGCGCCTCGAATCCTTCGGTGTAGCCATCGATGTACTGCCGGTCGAACCGCTCCTCGGTCACGATCACGTTCATCATCGCGTTCAGCAGGGCGACGTCGGTGCCCGGCTTGAATTGCAGCATGTGGGTGGCGTGCCGGGTCAGCGCCTGGCCCCGGGGGTCCAGCACCACCAGTTTCGCACCGCGCTTGGCAGCGTTCTTGATGAAGGTGGCGGCCACCGGGTGATTGACCGTCGGGTTGGCCCCGATCACCACGATGACGTCGGCGTTCACCGCCTCGCGGAACCCGGCGGTAACCGCCCCGGAGCCGATGGTCTCCATCAGGGCCGCCACCGAACTGGCGTGGCACAGCCGGGTGCAATGGTCGACGTTGTTGGTTCCGAACCCGGTGCGCACCAGCTTCTGGACCAGGTAGGCCTCCTCGTTGGAGCCCTTGGCCGACCCGAACCCTGCCAGGCCCTTGCCGCCGTGTTCACCCTTGATCGACAGCAGCCCGCCCGCCGCGCGGTCCAGCGCCTCTTCCCAGCTGGCCTCGCGGAAATGGCTGTAGGGGTTTGACGGGTCGATCGGCAGCGAGGCCGACTTGGGCACGTCATCGCGCCGGATCAGCGGCTTGGTCAGGCGCTGCGGGTTGGAAATGTAGTCGAAGCCGTAGCGGCCCTTGACGCACAGACGGCTGGCGTTCGCCGGGCCTTCCTTGCCGTCGACCCAGGCCAACGCCTCGTCCTTGATGTTGAAGGTCAGCTGGCAGCCGACCCCGCAATAGGGGCACACGCTCTCCACCTGCCGGTCGGCCTTGCCCTTGAACAGCCCGAACGCGTCCAGCGCGGTCTTCGGCATCAGCGCCCCGGTCGGGCAGGCCTGCACGCACTCGCCGCAGCCCACGCAGGTGCTCGCCCCCATGGCGTCGTCAAAGTCGAACACGATCTTCGCCTGATGGCCGCGGTAGGCCAGGCCGATGACGTCGTTCACCTGGACCTCGCGGCACGCCCGGACGCACAGGTTGCACTGGATACAGGCGTCCAGGTTGACCGCGATACCCGGGTGCGAACTGTCGTCTTCCGGCGTGGCATGCGCCGGGAACCGGCTGGCCTCTACGCCCTGGCTGTCGGCGAACTTCCACAGGGTGGAGTCCGGCTGGTGCGACTGCGCGCGAGCCGGCTGGTCAGCCACCAGCAGTTCCATCACCAGCTTGCGGGAACTCTTGGCACGCTCCGACGCCGACTGGACCTTCATGCCTTCGGTTGGCGTGCGGATGCAGGACGCCGCCAGGACCCGTTCGCCCTCGATCTCCACCATGCAGGCCCGGCAGTTGCCGTCGCCGCGGTAGCCGGGGGCCGGCTTCCAGCACAGATGCGGGATCTCGGTGCCGAGCCGATCGGCGACCTGCCATATGGTCTCTCCCGGCAGGGCGTCGACCGTGTGGCCGTCGAGTTCGAAGCGGATGTTCTTCGGCGGGGTGGCATCGGTCATCGCAGATCCTCCGGGAAGAACTTCATGACGCTGAGTATCGGGTTGCCCGCCGCCTGTCCCAGGCCGCAGATCGAGGCGTCGCGCATCACACCCGTCAACTCCTCCAGCAGCGGCTGGTCCCAGTCTCCGCTCGCCATCAGGGTCGCCGCCTTCTCAGTGCCGGCCCGGCACGGCGTGCACTGACCACAACTCTCATCCTCGAAGAACCGCATCAGGTTCAGCGCCACGTCCTTCATGTCGTCGTGGTCCGACAGAATCACAACGGCGTGGCTGCCGACGAAGCAGCCGTGCTTCTCCAATTGCCCGAAATCGAGCGGGATGTCGGCCATCGACGCCGGCAGGATACCGCCAGACGCACCGCCCGGCAGGTAACCCTTGAAGGCATGACCGTCGAGCATGCCGCCGCAGTGCTCCTCGATCAGTTCGCGCGCCGTCACCCCGGCTGCCACGACTTTCACCCCGGGGTTCCGTACCCGCCCCGATACCGAATAGCTGCGCAGCCCGGGATGACCGGGCTTGCCCTGGTCGGCGAACCACTCGCCGCCCTTCTCCACGATGTCGCGGACCCACCACAGGGTCTCCACGTTGTTGACCAGGGTCGGCCGGTCGAAGAGCCCGCGCTGGGCGACGTAGGGCGGGCGGTGGCGCGGCAGGCCGCGCTTGCCCTCGATGCTCTCGATCATCGCCGACTCTTCGCCGCAGATGTAAGCGCCGGCACCGCGTCGGAGGTGGATCTCGGTGTGCGGTGCTAGGCCGGCAGCGGTCAACGCCGCGATCTCCTCCAGCAGGACCTCGTGGATCTGCGGGTACTCGTCGCGCAGGTAGATGTAGACCGCCTCGGCACCGACCACCCAGGCACCGACCAGCATGCCCTCGAGCATCCGGTGGACGTCGCGCTCCAGGTACCAGCGGTCCTTGAAGGTGCCGGGCTCGCCCTCGTCGGCGTTCACCGCCATCAGCCGGGGCCCCGGTGCCTGGCGCACCAGAGACCATTTGCGCGCCGTCGGGAACCCGGCGCCGCCCAGGCCGCGCAGACCGGCGGCCTGCAGCGCCTCGATCACCGCCTCCGGCGTCACCGAACCGTCCAGGCAGCGCTGCAGCAGGTTGTAGCCGCCGTCGGCCCGGTAAGCCGCTAGCCGCACCGGGTTCAGCACCTCGGCGCGATCCGGAGCGGCGATGCGCCGGGCGACGGACGCCGCATCGGCCCGCTCGACCAGGCCATGGCCGACCGCCGCGACCGGCGCTTTGTCGCAGGCGCCCATGCAGGGTGCGCGCACCACCCGGACATCGCCGCCGACATCGGACCGCAGCGCGCCCAGCAGACGCTCCGCCCCCGCTAGCGCACAGCTCAGGCTGTCGCACACCCGCACCGTCACCGCCGGCGGCGGGACGGCGTCCTCCTTCACCACGTCGAAATGCGCGTAGAACGTCGCCACCTCCCAGACCTCGGCCATCGCAAGCCGCATGTCATGGGCCAGCGCCGCCAGATGCCGGGCCGACAGGTGTCCGAAGTGGTCCTGAACCGCATGCAGGTGTTCGATTAGAAGGTCGCGGCGCCGCGGCGCGTCGCCCAGAACAAAGCGGACCTCCTCGAGCGCCGCCGGGTCGACCTGGCGGCCCTTGTTGAACGCACGCCCCCTGCGCCCGACCCCGCCGGAAGCCCGCTCAACCCGGCCATGCGCATCTACCGGGTCGGCCCCGCGACCAGGCCCGACGGCTCCGGTTCCCGTCATCGCTTCCTCCAAGACGCGGCATCGTTCATCGGGCCGCAATTAAAGCGGAAATCCATCGAGCGGCTGAACCCCGCCCTACATGCACGACGATGGCCTGCGCTAAAATCGAAATCAAACGAGTTTTTCTGTATTCGTAATCGGTTTTCTCGATCAACGATCAGCCGTTGCGAGGCTTCATCTCAGCTTCCAGGTCGATCGCTTTCACGGACTTTGTGAACGCCTCGACCAGCGGCGGGATCGGATTCTGGCGGCGTACTGCCATGCCCATGGTGAAACGCGGCTCCGGCTCGGTCAATGGCAGAGCCAGCATGCCAAGCGGCGTGCCGAAGAGCCACAGCAGGTTGTACGGCAGCACACTCGACCAGCCGGCGGTGCGGATGTGCGAGCAGAGCGTGAGCACGGAGTTGGTTTCGGCATGGACCCGTGGTGCGCAGCCCACCGAGGCAAACACGCCGTTGAGTATTCGTCGGTTCTGCATGTCGGGTGTCAGCAGGCAGAGCGGGGTTTCGGCCGCCTCGCGCCAGGTGACAGTCGTGCGGCCTCGGAACGGTCCGCGCTCCGGCGTGAGCAGGATGTAGCGCTCGGTGTAGAGCGGAACCGTCGTGACGCCATGCAGCGGCTCGCTGTCCAGATAGGTGATGCCGACGTCAATGACGAACTCGTCGAGCATCCGCTGGATGTCGTCGGAGGTACGGGAGAGGATCCGCAGGGTGACGTTCGGATGACGGCGGGCAAAGGGTGTGGTCAGCAGCCCAATGGTCGGCAGCGCCGAGGGCACCACGCCCAGCGCCAGCTCGCCGGAGAGTTCGCCGCGCAGCAGCCCGATCTGCTGGTCCAGGACCTCGCGCTCGGCCACCACCCGGGTCGCCCAGTCGAGCAGCACCTTGCCCTCGGCGGTGAAACCCTTGAAGCGCTTGTCGCGTTCGATCAGCGGTGCGCCCATCTCGGTCTCGAGCTGGCGGATCGCAGCCGATAGAGTCGACTGCGTGACGTTGCAGACCTCGGCGGCCCGGCCGAAATGCTTCTCCCGGCTGAGCGCGACGAAGTAGCGGAGATGCCGGAGCTGCATGGCTACCGTCGACCCGGGAAATCGCCCGCCGTTCGGCACAGCGCCGGCGGCATCGCACCGCATCTTGCGTCTGGGTTGTGGTGTCCGGTCATCTCTCCTGCCGCTCCGATGCGGGATCGCTCAACCCGGAATTGGTTCTGACGAGAACGCCCGCCCGACGCTGAAACAGCCAAGCAGGCGTGGCTCCTTGACCCTGCAGGCTTGGTCGTGAATCCGCAAAGGAGAGCTGCGCCGCGAGGACATCTACCACATTTCCCGAACTGGCCCGGCCGCAATTGCCGAGCAGAATTTCCGCAGGGTCAGGGAGACTGGGCATTCTTAGGAAAAATCGACGGCGCCAACGGAGAAACCAGGAGGTGCCCTACGGGACGAGGGAACAGACCGACGCCGGATTCTCGGCGTGAAGCCGCCCGGCTAGCTCCGACCAGTGGTCCAACGCGTCGCGCGATCGCCGAGGCTCTCGGTATCGGGTTGTCGGCGCGGACCAAACTACGAAACTGCAGGGAGGGGGCGTGAGGACGAGTATTCGCCGAGGCTGGCAAGAACCCTCTAACCCTTTGAAGTCAATGGTGGGCGCGACAGGGATTGAACCTGTGACCCCTACGATGTCAACGTAGTGCTCTCCCGCTGAGCTACGCGCCCGCCGACAGCACCGGTTCGGGATTTCGGTGCCGCAAGGAGGCTCGTCATAATGCCCTCTGCGGTGCAATGCAAGCCCGTGTCACAGGATTTCCGAAACGCGCCGCCGTGACCGTGCCACGACCACCGGAACCGGTGACACGGCCCGTGGATTGCTCTAAGTCAGAGGGTATGGACGAGGTTCTCGACTCCGGGCGCGAGACCGCCGATAGCCTCCAGAACCTGGGGTCTTTCGTGCCGTCTTTTCCCCCTACCCAGAGCGATCGCCGCGAATCGTCGAACACGCCGGTCGACGGCCGGGCATTCGGCAGCCCGGCGTTCGATGGCCCGGTGACGGTCGAGCGGCCGCCGCGCCAGACCCTGGCGGTGGTCGTGTCGTCGCCGCACAGCGGCCAGCGCTACCCGCAGGACCTGCTGTCCTGCACCGATCTGGACACATTGACCCTGCGCTCGAGCGAGGACACCTTCGTCGACCAGTTGTTCGCCTCGGCGCCCGAACTGGGGGCGCCGCTGGTCAAGGCGGAGTTCCCGCGGGTCTATGTCGACGCCAACCGCGAGCCGTTCGAGCTCGACCCGGCAATGTTCGACGACGCCCTGCCCGACTATGTCACCACCCAGAACGCCCGGATCGCCGCCGGCCTCGGCACCATTGCCCGCGTGGTCTCCAACTCGGCGCCGGTGTACCGCGGCAAGCTTCGCTTTGCCGACGCCCTGCAGCGCATTGACGGGTGCTGGCGACCGTTCCACGCCGCCCTGGCCGACGCGATCGAGGAAACCCTCGACCGGTTCGGCTACTGCATCCTGCTCGATGCCCACTCGATGCCATCGAACGTTCTGACCCTTGGCGCCGACGGCCGGGCATACCCGGTGGCCGACGTCGTGCTGGGCGACTGCCACGGCGGATCCTGCTCCACACAGCTGGTCCAGCGCTGCGAACGGGTGATGGCCCGCCAGGGCTACCGCGTCCACCGCAACACGCCCTACGCCGGCGGATTCGTCACCCGACACTATGGCCGGCCGGAATCCGGGGTGCACGCCCTGCAGATCGAGCTCAAGCGCGGCCTCTACATGAACGAACGGCGGTTCCAGCACTCCGCCGGGTTTGCCCGGGTCGCCGCCGACATGCGCCGCCTGGTGGCTGCTCTCGGCAGCTTCGATCCCCGCCGTCCCTGGGGCGATGCCGACTGAATCGCCCGAACGGCTTCCAAACCTGCCCGAGAGTGGCACGCCGATTGCTTAACCTCTGACCAGGAGGTGAAGCATGCTTGGACGTTCCCTGACCCGGTGTTTTCTGCTGCTGGCCGCTGCCACCCTCGGGGCGGTGGGCACCGCCGGTGCCGCCCTGGCGGACTCGAGCCCGACGCCCGAGGCGCACACGCTGTGCATCGAGGCGACGCGCAGCGCCGAACGCCGCCACCACCTCGCCCCCCACCTTCTGGGCGCGATCTCCCTCGCCGAAACTGGACGTTGGAGCCGGGACCACAAGGCAAGCTTTGCCTGGCCGTGGACCGTGATGGCCGAGGGCCGTGGGCGATATCTGCCGAGCAAGGCCGCCGCGGTCGCCGAAGTTCGGCGCCTGCAGGCGCGCGGCGTCAAGAACATCGACGTCGGCTGCATGCAGGTGAACCTGTTCTATCACGCCGACGCGTTCGACGATCTGGCCTCCGCGTTCGATCCGGAGACCAACGCCGACTATGCCGCCGCCTTCCTGCGCGACCTGAAGGAAGAAGTCGGCACCTGGAAGGACGCGGTCGCCTACTATCACTCGCGCGACGACAAGCGCGGCGACTACTACCAGGGCAAGGTCTATGACCTGTGGTACGGCCAGCGGCAGAACCTGATGATCGCGGCCCAGGGCTCGGCACCGGCGCTGACCGCCGAGGCGCTGGCCGCCGAGGCGCACCGTGCCGAACTGGCGCAGGCCCGCGCCCGCAAGGCCGACCAGTACCGGATGATCCAGGAGGCGCGCGCCGCCAACGTCGAATTCCTGGCCAAGCAGCGCGCCATGATCGACGCCCGCAACGCCGCGGCGTTCGAAGCTCGCAAGGCTGCCGTGCTCACCGAATGGGCCGAGATGAAGCGCCGCCGGGCAGAGGCCAAGGCCGGCATCCGGACCGGCGACAGCGGCTGAGACCAATCAGAGGAACGAGGTTGCCACGTCGCCAAGCTGCACGAAAACAGATTTGCGCTGGGTATAGTGCTCGATCGCGGCCAGGCCGTTCTCCCGGCCCAGGCCCGACTGCTTCACGCCGCCGAACGGCATCTCGATCGGCGTCACGTTGTAGTCGTTGATCCAGACCGTGCCGGCCTCCAGCCGCGCCGCCACCCGGTGGGCGCGTGCCAGATCGCGGGTGAACAGACCAGCCGCCAGCCCGAACGGCGTGGCGTTGGCGCGGGTAACCGCCTCGTCCTCGTCATCGAACACCAGCAATGTCATCACCGGGCCGAAGATCTCCTCGCGCACGATGGTGAGGCTGTCGTCGGGGGCTTCGAACACGGTCGGGGTGACGAACCAGCCGTCGGCGCAGGCGCCATCGACGACCCGGGTGCCGCCGCACAGCAGCTTCGCTCCTTCCGTGCGGCCGCGTTCGACGTAGCCGAGCACCTTTTCCATGTGAGCCCGTGAGATCAGCGCGCCGACCGTGGTTTCGGGATCAAGAGGATCGCCGATCCGCATGCGCTGGATGCGCGGCATCATGGCGTCGACGAAGGCGTCGCGGATCCGGCGGTGAACGAACACCCGGGTGCCGTTCGAGCAGATCTCACCCTGGGTATAGAAATTCGCGTTCAGCGCCGCCGACACCGCGTTGTCGACATGAGCGTCGTCGAACACCAGCAGCGGCGACTTCCCGCCCAGCTCCATGGTCACGTGCTTGAGTGTCTCGGCGGCGGCGGCCATCGCACGTTTGCCGGTCGGAACCGATCCGGTCAGCGAGACCTTGGCGACGTCCGGGTGCGCCACCAGCGCCTGACCGGTCGCGGCCGCGCCTTGGACGATGTTGAACACCCCCGGCGGGGCTCCGGCCTCCGCCAGCGCCTTGGCCAGTTCGACCGCCGTAACCGGCGTGGTCTCCGAGGGCTTGAACACCATCGTATTGCCGCAGGCGAGCGCCGGCGCCGCCTTCCAGCAGGCGATCTGGATCGGGTAGTTCCAGGCGCCGATGCCGGCGCACACGCCCAGCGGTTCGCGCCGCGTGTAGGCGAAGGCACTGCCGAGATCGATGTGTTCGCCGGCAATCGCTGCCGCCAAGCCGGCAAAGAACTCAAGGCAGTCGGCGCCCGACGCAACATCGACAACACTGGCCTCGGCGATCGGCTTGCCGGTGTCCAGCACCTCCAGCCGGGCGATGGCATCGTTGCGGGCGCGTAGGATCTGCGCCGCTCGGTGCAGGATCCGTCCGCGTTCAGCCCCGGTCATCGCCGACCAGATCGGAAATGCTGCCTTGGCGGCGGCGACCGCGGCGTCGACATCCTCTATCCCGGCCTCCTGGATCACCGCGAGCGGCTTTCCGGTGGCCGGATTCTCGGAGATGAAGGTGCGGCCGGAGCGCGCGTCGACCGCACGACCGCCGATCCACAACGCGATGGGGTCCAATGTCGTCATGACGCCCGTTCTACCGTTCGCGGCGCCTGGGGGAAAGCTCGACGGTTTGCGATCGTCCAGGATGGAGGCAGTGTGGTGCCCCGAAACCTGGGAACGGCAGACCGGCGTGACCGACACCGATAGTCCACCCGAATTTGACACCGGGTTCCGAGACGGCTTCGAAGCGCTGCTGCGGTGGCGCCGCGATGTCCGCCGGTTCCGCAGCGACCCGATTGAACCGGCATCGCTCGACCGGCTGCTGGATCTGGCCGATCTCGCTCCTTCGGTCGGCAACAGCCAACCCTGGCGGTTCGTCTCGGTCGGGACGCCCGAAGCCCGGCGCCGGGTCCGCGCCAACTTCGAGCGGGCCAACGCCGAGGCGCTCGCCGACCAGACACAGGAGCGCCGCCACCTGTACGCATCCTTGAAACTCGCCGGCCTGGACCGGGCGCCGGTCCACCTCGCCGTCTTCACCGACAGCGAGACCGAACAGGGCCACGGGCTCGGCCGTCGCACAATGCCGCAGACGCTCGAACACTCGACCGTGATGGCCATCCACACGCTGTGGCTGGCCGCGCGGACGCTCGGCATCGGCGTTGGGTGGGTCTCGATCCTCGATCCAGACCGGCTCTGCGCCGATCTCCGCGTCCCCGCCGGGTGGCGCTTCACCGCCTATCTGTGCCTGGGATGGCCGGAAGAAGAGCACGCCGATCCGGAACTGGAACGCGCCGGATGGCAGTCCCGGACCGGGCGCGGACGCGACCTGCTGCGGCGCTGACGGAACAGCCCGCCTTGCCTTTCCGGCGTCAATTTGCATGCTGGTGGACAACCAAAACGAAATATGGGGGCTTCAACCATGCGCAGCTCGCTTGGCGTCGCGGCCATGACGGCCGTTGTTCTGACAACCGCACCGGCACTCGCGGCCGATCCGGCTTCCTGCCAGAAGGTGACGTTCTCCGATGTCGGCTGGACCGACATCACCGCCACGACCGCGGCCGCGTCGGTAGTCCTGGACGCCCTCGGCTACGAGCCGAAGACCCAGATACTGTCGGTGCCGGTGACCTACGCCAGCCTGAAGAACAAGGATGTCGACGTCTTCCTCGGCAACTGGATGCCGTCGATGGCCGCCGACCTGAAGCCGTACACCGATGACGGCTCGGTGGTGAGCCTGACCGCCAACCTCGAAGGGGCCAAATACACCCTGGCCGTACCAAGCTACGTTGCCGCAGCAGGCGTGAAGAGTTTCGCCGATCTTGCACCCAACAAGGCGAAGTTCGACGGCAAGCTGTACGGGATCGAGCCGGGCAATGACGGCAACCGCCTGATCCAGGACATGATCGACAAGGACGCCTTCGGCCTGAAGGGGTGGGAGGTCGTTGAATCATCCGAGCAGGGCATGCTGAGCCAAGTGGCCCGTGCCGCGCGCGGCAAGGAATGGATCGTGTTCCTGGGCTGGGCGCCGCATCCGATGAACGCCAACTTCGACCTGACCTACCTCGCCGGCGGCGACGACTTTTTCGGGCCAGACTACGGCGGTGCCACGGTCTACACCAACGTCCGGGCCGGCCTGACCAAGGAGTGCCCGAACCTCGGCAAACTGATCACCAACCTGAAGTTCACGCTTGAGATGGAGAACGCCGTCATGGGCTCCATCCTCGACGATGGCATGCAGCCCGAGAAGGCCGCCGCGAAGTATCTGAAGGCGCACCCTGACCTGGCGATGTCGTGGCTGGACGGCGTGACCACTTTCAAGGGCGAGGATGCCAAGAAGGCCGTGTCAGCGAAGCTCGGCCTCTGAGAGACGCGGTGACCGGAACCGGCCGATACTGCATCGCGCGGTTCCGGATCGCCGACTGAAGGGGGGCGACCGGCATGGATCCAATCTCGGCGTTCATAGAAGACAACAAGCTGGGCCTTGGACGCGGTGTGAAGACCTTCGTCGAGTGGCTGACCGACAACTTCTACGCCCAGTTCCGCGCGTTCTCCGACGGGCTGGGCTGGGCGATCGAGGGAGTCATCTGGCTGCTGGCGGCGGTGCCGCCGGTCGTCCTGATCGCACTGGTCGCCGGCCTCGCCTGGTGGCTGCACCGCTCGATCGGGCTGGTGGCGCTGGTGGTTGCCGGGCTGCTGCTGATCCTGAACCTCGGGTACTGGGAAGCCACCACCGAGACCCTGGCGCTTGTGCTGTCTGCCACCCTGGTGTGCGTCCTGATCGGCGTCCCGATCGGCATCTACGCGGCCCACAACCGCTGGTTCTATTCGGGCATCCGGCCGATCCTTGACCTGATGCAGACCATCCCAACCTTCGTATACCTGATCCCGACCCTGATGCTGTTCGGGCTCGGTGTGGTCCCGGGGCTGATCTCTACCGTGGTGTTCGCGGTCCCCGCCCCCATTCGGCTCACCGAGCTTGGCGTGCGCAATGTGCCGAAGCCGCTGATCGAGGCCGGCGAAGCGTTCGGCGCCACCCGCTGGCAGTTGCTGCTCAAGGTGGAGTTGCCGCACGCCATGCCGACCATCATGGCCGGTGTGACCCAATGCATCATGCTGTCGCTGTCGATGGTGGTGATCGCCGCCTTGGTCGGCGCCAACGGTTTGGGCAAACCGGTGGTGCGTGCGCTCAATACCGTCAATATCGCCCAGGGATTCGAGGCCGGCCTCGCCATCGTGATCGTCGCCATCCTGATGGACCGGATCATGCGCCAGTCGGAACGCCCTGGCTCCGGCGGCGGGCACTGATCATGGATGCCATCACCTTCGAGCATGTCGACGTGGTGTTCGGCAACACGGCCGGCCGGAAGGCGGCGCTCGAACTGATCGACCAGGGCGCCGACCGCAGCCGGGTACTGGAGGAAACCGGCGCCGTGGTCGGCGTGCGCGACGCCACTCTGTGCATCGATGAGGGCGAGATCTGCGTGCTGATGGGCTTGTCGGGATCAGGCAAGTCGTCGCTGCTGCGCTGCGTGAACGGGCTCAACACCGTGAGCCGGGGGAAGGTCCTGATCGCCGACGGTGGCGGCACGGTCGACGTGGCGAGTTGCGACGCCGCCACCCTGCGCCGGCTGCGCACCGATCGCATCGCCATGGTGTTCCAGCAGTTCGCGCTGATGCCCTGGCGCACGATCCGCGAGAATGTCGGCCTGGGGCTTGAGCTGCGCGGCCTGTCTCGGACCGAGCGCGACCGGCTCGTCGACGAGAAGCTGGCCCTGGTCCGACTGGACCAATGGGCCGACAAGCACCCGCACGAACTGTCCGGCGGCATGCAGCAGCGGGTCGGTCTGGCCCGGGCGCTCGCCACCGACGCCGACATTCTGCTGATGGACGAGCCGTTCTCCGCCCTCGATCCGCTGATCCGAGAGCATCTCCAGGAGGAACTGCTCGAGCTTCAGCGTTCGCTGAAGAAGACTATCGTGTTCGTCAGTCACGATCTCGACGAGGCGCTGAAGATCGGCACCCACATCGCGATCATGGAGGGCGGACGAATCGTCCAGTACGGCCGACCGGAGGAAATCGTCACCCAGCCGGCCAACGACTACGTCCGTGCCTTCGTGGGCAACGTGAACCCGCTGAACGTGCTGTGCGCCGTCTCGCTGATGCGTTCGGTCCGCACGGGTGAAGACGTCGACCGTGACCGTGCGGTCGGGCCGGACACCCCCATGCGTGAGTTGGTGGCGCTGGCACGCGAACGCGGCGGGATCTTTCCGGTCCTGGACGGATCGGGCACTGTGCTGGGCATGATCGGCGAACCCGAGATCTACGATGGCCTGCTGCGCCGGCGCAGCGGTGACGCCCTGTGAGCGCACCGATCCGCGGCATCGTGTTCGACAAGGACGGCACGCTGATCCATTTCGACCGGACCTGGACACCGGTGTTCGTGGAGAGTGCCGAGGCCCTGGCCGAGCAGATCGGACAGCCCGAGATGGCGGCGGCCTGGCTTGAAGCAACCGGCTACGACGGTGCGACCGGCCGTGTCCTGGCCGGCAGCGACCTCGCCTCCGGAACCACCGACGTGCTGGCCGCCCGCTGGCGGGCCATCAGCCCGGAGTTGCCGACGCTTGACCGGCTGATCCCGTGGCTCGACGGGTTCTGGGAGCGCCGGGTGCTGGAGCTGCTGGCACCGGTCGGCGACCTTCCAGCGCTGTTCGATCACTTCATCGATCGGGGATTGCGGCTGGGTGTTGCGACCAACGACACCGAGCAGGCCGCCCATTCCACGATCAGGCAACTGGGACTGACCGACCGGGTCGACTTCGTCGCCGGCTACGATTCTGGCCATGGCGCCAAGCCTGGACCCGGCATGATCCTGGCCTTCTGCACGAGCATGGGAATGGCCCCGGGGGAAGTCGTCATGATCGGCGATTCGCCCGCAGATCTGTCCGCCGGCAGAGCCGCCGGATGCGGCCGGGTCGTAGGCGTGCTCACCGGAACCTCAACGGCAGCCGTGCTGTCACCGCTGGCGGATGTGGTTCTCGACGATATCCACGCACTGCCGGGACTGCTCCAGCCCGCGCCCGCCTGACGCTACCCCCGTGCCCCCGGTCCGCCCGCAGCGGTCCAAAGGCACTGCCCACTCTCAAGCACCTCGAACCGTCCTGGCGCAGCCCGCGCAAACCGGTCCCACGCGCGCCGGACACCGGGGAACAGGTCGGAGCCGTAGTCGTCGTCCACGATGCACCCTCCCGGCGTCATTCGTGACGAAAAGTACGCCAGACAGGCAGCGGTCGGTTCGAACAGGTCGGTGTCCAGATGGACGAAGCAGTAGGTTCGCTCGGCCAGGGTATCCAGCACCGGCGGGATCCAGCCGGCGTGAATTGCCGCATTGGGAAAGTCTGACAAGGTCTGCCGGACAACGTCCTCGCCGCTGGCAAAATTGGTGGTGTGACGCGCAACCACCCAGCCGTCCGGGGAAGGCGATGCATCCTCGATACGCGGAGCGCTCAAGCCTTCGAAACTGTCGATCAGGACCAAGCCCTCGCCCTGCCATCCGGGGCGACGGTGCGCGACCAGGATGGCCATCAGGCGAGCACTGAACCCGCGCCAGACACCGGCTTCGGCGATGCCATCGGCGCCCGTCGACAACACCCCGTCGAGCGCCACGGCAAGTCGATGGCCCCGTTCTACCCGGTCGAGCACCTTGTCCGGGGCGACCGTCGTACCGGACACCGCCATGCACTCCCGGAACACCTCGAGATACGGCCGTCCCGCAACGATGAGAGACCCATACCGCCGATCCAGTTCGGCGTTCAGTTCGTCGGTGTTGGAGCCAGGCTCAAGCATCGATCGGCGCGACATCCCTTGCGGTGCACGCCCTCGCCGCCGCGAGAGCGCCGCCGTTGTCGCACCGGCCGGACAGTCATACAACCACCGCTTCGCAGTCCGACCGCCACACCCTTGGTTCTCACGCCCTCAACGCTGCATTCTCCGGGTCATAAGGGCTCTCCGCAATGATGCGGGCGGGCCGCAACTCTCCCATCAGGCGGACCTGGCATTCCCGGCCGACCTCGGCATGCTCGGTCTTTACATAGCCCAGCATGAGCGACTTCTTCACGAAGTGGGCGTAGCCGCCGGCGGTGCCGCGGCCCACAACCTGACCGTTCATGAACACCGGCTCGTTGCCGAAACTGTCGGCATCGTCGGCGTCGATCTCGATCGTGCAGTAGGTGTTCGGTACGCCGTCCGCCTGCTGCCGGACCAGCGCGTCGCGCCCGGTGAACTCGCCCTTGTTCAGGCGCACGAACCGGTTCAGCCCAGCCTCGAGCAGCGAGTTCTCGGCGTTCAGGTCGGTGCCCCACAGACGGTAGCTCTTCTCCAGCCGCATCGAATCCATCGCCCGCATCCCGACCAGCCCGATATTGAATTCGGCTCCGGCCGCCATCAGCGCCTCATACAGGTGGACCTGATACTCGATCGGGTGATGCAGTTCCCAGCCGAGCGAGCCGACGAAGTTGACCCGCAGCGCCCGCACGCTCGGGCAATAGCCGACGGGGATGTCCTGCATGGTCAGCCACGGAAACGCCGCGTTCGAAATGTCGGCGTCCGCCAGCTTCTCCAACACCCGGCGGGCGTCCGGACCGGCCAGGACCAGCACGCCGTACTGGGTGGTGACATCCTTCAGGAACACCGAGCCGTCGCGCGGCAGGGTCTTCTGCAGGAAATCGAGGTCGTAGTCGTGACCGGCGCCCGGTCCCACCAGATAGAACCGCTCGCCGTACAGCCCGTCGGCCATCCGGGTGATGGTGAATTCCGAGCGCACTGACCCCGACGGGTTGAGCGCGTGGGCAAGGCTCATCCGGCCGACACTTTTGGGAATGGCGTTGGCCACCATACGATCGAGCCAGGCACGTGCGCCCGACCCTTCGACCTCGTACTTGGCGAACGAGGACAGTTCCAGGAGCCCGACACGCTCGCGCATGGTGTGCACTTCGTTGCCGACGTGCGCAAACCAGTTGGATCGTCGGAACGAGTAGACGTCCCTGCGCTCGACACCCGCCGGTGCGAACCAGTTCGGCCGCTCCCAGCCGAACCGGTGGCCCCACACCGCCCCGGCCTTGTCGAGGCGGTCGTAGATCGGCGGGGTCTTGGCCGGCCGGCCGGCGGGACGCTCCTCCATCGGGAAGTGATTGACGAAGACGTGCTCGTACGCTTCCTCGTTCTTGATCCTGGCGAAATGCTTGGAGGTCACGCCGAAGCGCCGCGGGTCGACGCCGATCATGTCGACCGACGGCTCGCCATCGACCATCCAGTTGGCCAACTGCCAGCCGGCACCACCGGCTGCCGTGACGCCGAAGCTGTGCGCCTCCGACAGCCAGAAGTTGGGCAGTCCGAAAGCCGGACCGACCATCGGGTTGCCGTCCGGCGCGTAGGAGATCGGCCCGTTGACGATGTCCTTGATCCCGGCGTTCTCGAACGACGGCACCCGGTTGATGCAGCCTTCGACGTGCGGCATCAGCCGCTCGAGCGCGCCGGGGAACAGGTCCTTCTCAAAGGTCGGAGGCACGCCGTCGACGAAGCACGCCGGCGCTCCCCGTTCGTACGGACCGAGGATCCAACCCATCCGCTCTTCGCGGAAATAGTACTGGGAGTCCGACTCCCGCAGGATCGGCAGTTCCTTGGCCCCGGACTCTCGGTACGCCTTCAGCACCGGATCGACGTCGGTGACGATGTACTGGTGCTCGACCGGGATCACCGGGATCTGCAAACCAACCATCCGGGCGGTCTGCCGGGCGTAGTTGCCGGTCGCACACACGACGTGCTCGCAGCGGATCGTGCCTTTGCTGGTCTTCACCAACCACTCGTTGCCATCCCGTTCGATCCCGTCGACCTGGGTTTGCTGGTAGATCGTGCCGCCGTTTGCGCGCGCACCCTTCGCGAGGGCCATCGTGACGTCGACCGGCGCGATGTGCCCGTCGGTCGGATGCCAGAGCGCGCCGACCAGTCCTTCCGGGTTGATCAGCGGCCACAGCGACTTGATCTCATCGATGCCGATCAGGTGGCACTCGACGCCGATGGTTTCCGCGGTGCACTGGTAGTTGCGGTACTCGTCCATACGGTCGCGGTTGGTGGCGAGCCGCAGGTTGCCCGTAGGGTGAAAGCCGACCGCCTGCCCGGTTTCGGCCTCAAGTTTCTTATACAACTCGACCGAGTACTGATGCAGTTGGCCAACCGAGTAGCTCATGTTGAACAACGGCAAGAGACCGGCGGCGTGCCAGGTTGAGCCTGCCGTCAACTCGGTGCGCTCCAGCAGCACAACGTCCGACCAGCCGCGCTTGGCGAGATGGTAGAGCGTGCTGACGCCGACCACGCCGCCACCGATCACCACGACCCGAGCCGTATCCTTCATATCCATCCCCCGACACAGACGTCCTGCGACCGTCGACCGCGCAGGAGGACAGAGTGACGAAAACCCCGAGCGAGCCGTGCCGACAGGCGACGGCAGCGTGTCGCATTTAGCGCAAAGCGAACACATTGGCGCTGCAGCACTTTTTGTGCGCCGCAAAACGCCGGGTTTACAGCGGCGCCATGCTTGCTCTACGCTTCGGCAAAATCGTGGTTGGGCAAATGCCCGATCAAACGAGGGTGGCCAGCGTAGGGAGCGCGGAGCCACCGACAGACAGGGACAAATGGGGGAGCATGGCGGACCAAGCGGCGCCGTTCGTTCAATTTTCCGAGGTCCAGAAGACCTACGACGGAGAGATTCTCGTCGTTAAGGACCTTAATCTCGATATTGCAGAAGGTGAGTTCGTCACGATGCTGGGTCCTTCCGGGTCCGGCAAGACAACCTGCCTTATGATGCTCGCCGGGTTCGAGACGCCGACCGAGGGTCGGATCATGCTCGGCAACCGCGAGCTCAACAACGTGCCGCCCCACAAGCGCGGCATCGGAATGGTCTTTCAGAACTACGCTCTGTTCCCGCACATGACCGTGGCCGAGAACCTCGCGTTTCCGCTTGAGGTTCGCAAGCTGTCGAAGTCCGACACGGTGGCGAAGGTGGAACGGGCGCTCGACATGGTCGAATTGTCGGCGTTCGGAAACCGTCGTCCGGGACAACTGTCCGGTGGCCAGCAGCAGCGTGTTGCCCTGGCCCGGGCGCTGGTCTTCGAACCCGATCTCGTGCTGATGGACGAGCCTCTCGGCGCGCTCGACAAGAACCTGCGCGAGCAGATGCAGTACGAGATCAAGCACATCCACGAAAAGCTTGGCATGACCGTGGTCTACGTCACCCACGATCAGTCCGAAGCGCTGACGATGTCGGACCGGATCGCGGTGTTCAATGATGGCCGGATCCAGCAGTTGGCCCCACCGGCAGACCTTTACGAGAAACCGGAGAACGCGTTCGTCGCGCAGTTCATCGGCGAGAACAACCGGCTTCTCGGCATCGTCGAGGAAGACGATGGAGAGCAGTGCACCGTCGTCGTCGACGGGCACACGATCAAGGCGCTGAGCATCAATCACGACGGCCGTGGATCAAAAACGACGCTGTCGCTCCGGCCGGAGCGCGTGACGCTCAATCCTGAAAATGGATCGTTGCCGAACGTGTTCGATGCGGTTGTTCGGGAGCTGATTTATCTCGGCGACCATATCCGCGCGCGGGTCAGTACCTGCGGCGATGACGAGTTCATCGTCAAAGTTCCGAATGCCCATGGGCACTTGAGCTTGGCCAAGGGCACGAATGTCCGGGTCGGGTGGTCCATGGAAGATTGCCGGGCGCTCGACGCCTGACGCAGCAACCGCCGGTCGTGCCCGCATTGAGCTTGGCGCGACCAGCCGAAGGCCTCGGAGCCGTTGAATTCCCGAGAGATAGTGGGAACGGCAGACGAGGAAATTTGCCGGAGACGCCGGCACAGATCAGGGAGACTGCACATAATGAAACATCTGCTGAAGAGCGCGGGAGTCGCAGCCGTCGGCATGGCGGCTTTCGGCCTCGCCGGGGCTGCGTCGGCCGACACGCTGACGATCGTGTCCTGGGGCGGCGCCTACACGAAGAGCCAGATCGAAGCGTACCACAAGCCCTGGATCGCCAAGACCAAGGACACGATCAACTCCGAAGATTACAACGGCGGCCTCGCCGAGGTTCGGGCACAGGTCGAAGCCAACAATGTGACCTGGGACGTGGTCGACATGGAGCTGTCGGACGCCGTTCGCGGCTGCGACGAGGGCATCCTGGAACCCCTGAACGCCGCTGACCTGCCCAAGGGCGACGACGGCACGCCGGCCGACCAGGACTTCATCCAGGGAACCGTCAATGAGTGCTCGGTGGGTACCATCGTCTGGTCGACCGTCTATGCCTATGACACCACCAAGTTCAAGGATGGGCCGAAGACCATTGCCGATTTCTTCGACCTCAAGAAGTTCCCGGGCAAGCGCGGCATGCGCAAGACCCCGAAGGCCAACCTTGAGTTCGCGCTGATGGCAGACGGCGTCCCCGCCGATAAGGTCTATGCCGAGCTGGCGACTTCCAAGGGCGTCGAGCGGGCGTTCAAGAAGCTGGCGACGATCAAGAATGACACCATCTGGTGGGAAGCCGGCGCCCAGCCGCCGCAGCTCCTGGCCGACGGTGAAGTGGTCATGACCACGGCCTACAACGGCCGCCTGTTCAACGCGATCGTCAACGAGAAGAAGCCGTTTGAGATCGTCTGGGACGGCCAGGTGTGGGACATCGACCTTTGGGCAATCCCGAAGGGTGCGAAGAACAAGGATCGCGCGTGGGAGTTCATCAAGTTCTCGACCGACACCCAGCGCCTTGCCGACCAGTCCAAGTGGATCTCCTACGGCCCGGTTCGCCGGTCGTCGTTCCCGAAGATCCCGACTGCAGTACAGCCGCACATGCCGACTGCACCGGCAAACTTCAAGAACCCGCTTCAGAACGACTTCGAGTTCTGGGCTGATTACAGCGACGAGCTGAACGAGCGTTTCAACGCTTGGCTCGCCAGCTGACAGACAACGAAGGCGGAGCGAGTGATCGCTCCGCCTTTCCATTCTCCCAAGTGCCTGTTCGTTCGTTCATTTGACGAAAATCCGGAGCCGAGAAGCAGTCCATGGCGCAGATGACCGAGACCGCCGATCGGATCCTGACGACCGCTGACGGCACGCCGCTCAAGCAGGCCCTGGCGCGTGCAACCCGCCGCAACAAGATCCGCGCGTTCATCCTGGTGGCTCCGCTGCTGGCGTTCGTTCTCGTCAGCTTCATCATCCCGATCGTCGACATGCTGGCCCGCAGTGTCGACAACCCCGAGGTCCAGGCCGCTATTCCCGAAACGGTGGCGCTTCTGAAGGACTGGGACGGGACCGGCTTGCCGCCGGAGCCGGTTTTTGCCGCTCTGGCAAAGGAACTGTCCGACAAGAGCAAGCGCAGCGAGATCGGACGCATGGGCGCCCGACTGAACTACGAGGACAGCGGGTTTCGTTCGCTCCTCAACAAGTCCCAGCGGCGAGCCGACAAGCTGACCAGCGGTCCCTACAAAGAAGGCATGATCGCCATCGATGCCGATTGGGGCAAGACTGCGATCTGGAAGACCATTCAACTCACCGCTCCCAGCACAACCTTCAGCTACTACCTGAATGCGCTGGACCGGACCTATGACGAAAACGGCAACATCGTCATGCAGCCGGAGTGGAAGCAGATCTATGTCCACCTGTTCATCAAGACGATCTATGTCTCGCTCGGCGTCACGATCGCCTGTCTGATTCTCTCGTACCCGATCGCCTACCTCCTCGCCACGTTGCCGGCGAGCAAAGGCAATCTGCTGCTCATTCTCGTGCTGTTGCCGTTCTGGACCTCGTTGCTGGTGCGCACGACGTCGTGGATCGTCCTGCTGCAGACCAACGGCGTGATGAACGACACGTTGGTCTGGCTCGGCGTCGTCCACACCGATCACCGGATCGAGATGATCTACAACATGACCGGCACGATCATCGCGATGACGCACATCCTGATGCCGTTCATGGTGCTGCCGTTGTACTCGGTGATGAAGACAATCTCGCCGAACTACCTGCGCGCAGCGCGTTCGCTGGGCGCCAATCCGATGATCGCGTTTGTTCGCGTCTACATGCCCCAGACCGTCCCCGGTGTTGGCGCCGGCTCGATCCTCGTGTTCATTCTGGCAATCGGCTACTACATCACCCCGGCCCTGGTCGGTGGCCAGGATGGGCAGTTGATCTCCAACTTCATCGCCTACCACATGCAGAAGTCGCTGAACTGGGGGCTCGCGGCGGCGCTTGGCGCGATCCTGCTGGCAGGCGTCCTTGCGCTGTACTGGCTGTGCGACCGCATCGTCGGCGTCGACAACATGAAGCTCGGTTGAGAGGGGACGATGGCGCTACCCAGCTACGCAGGACCGGTGGAACGAACCTGGTACTATCTCTACCGGTTCATCTGTGCCGCGATCTTCATGTTCCTGATCGCACCGATCCTGGTCGTGATCCCGCTGTCGTTCAACGCCGAGCCCTATTTCACTTTCACGCCGGAGATGCTGCGTTTCGACCCCAAGGGCTACTCGCTGCGCTGGTATGCGGACATCATCAACAACGACCAGTGGCTCCATTCGATCAAGAACAGCTTCCTGATCGGGATCGCCTCCACGATCGTCGCCACGACATTCGGGACGCTGGCCGCCCTGGGCCTATCGCGCTCGGAACTGCCGGCCAAGCGCCTGATCATGGCCGTGCTGATCTCGCCGATGATCGTGCCGCTGATCATCTCGGCCGCTGCGATGTTCTTCTTCTACTCGGCACCGTTCGGCACCGGTTTCGCGCTGACCCAGACCTATACCGGAGTGATCCTCGCCCATGCCGCGCTCGGCACGCCGTTCGTGGTGATCACCGTCACCGCCACGTTGGTTGGGTTCGACAAGAACCTGATCCGCGCGTCGAACAGCCTCGGCGCCGACTCGGTGACGACATTCTTCCGGGTGATCATGCCGCTGATCCTGCCGGGCGTGATCTCCGGCGGGCTGTTCGCCTTCGTCACTTCATTCGACGAGGTGGTGGTGGTGCTTTTCATGGCCGGCTTCGAGCAGCGGACCATTCCGCGGCAGATGTGGGCCGGCATCCGGGAGCAGATCAGCCCGACCATCCTGGCGGTGGCGACCCTGCTGATCTGCCTGTCCACGATCCTGCTTGCCACCATCGAGATGCTGCGGCGGCGCAATGAGCGGTTGCGTGGGGTCACCTACTGACCATCGCGTTCCGTCGCAGCCGCTCTGGACAAACCCGAGGCGAGCTATCACCTTGACGGTGGGTGCTACGCCCGGAGGTCGATATGTATCGTGACAATTCCCTCGTGCCGAAAGAGGCGATCCGCCTTGCAGCGCTAGGCCTGCTCGCGGAGCGGGAGCGACCCTATGGCGACCTCGCGCGCGAGGTCCGGGAGTTCGCGTCGCGCATCGTCGGGCCTTCCCTGGACCTGCTCGGCACCTCGATCGAGCTTCTGCGTTTCGAAGGCCTCATCGAGCCGACCAGCGGCCGGGGGATGGAAGACAACGCAACCCTCCGGCTGACCGTCGAGGGGCGGACCGCCCTGGACGATTACCTTACCTCGACGATCCGGCCGGGCGTGTCAGACCTGAACAAGTTGGTCCTGGCACTCAAGCTGCGGTTCATCGACCTCCTGTCCGGCGAGGATCGAGCCGAGCAGATCGCGGCGCTCGAAATGATGTACGCCGGCGAGAAGTCCCGGCTTGAAGACCTGCGCGCCCGCACCGGGCGCCCGGCGGGCCTGCTGCCTGATTGGCTGGACTTGGAGATCGACCAGGTGGACCAGCGTATCGCCTGGTGCCAGGGTTTGATGACTTCCTGACGACGGATCTCACGATGCGCGTTGTACCTGTAGCAGCCGCCGTTGCTGCGCTGTTCTGGGCGTCAAACCCGGCTCTGGCCGACGCCCCACTTGGCACGCCGCCGGCATACGCCGCCGACCGCGCTCTCTCCATTCCCCCGAATGCCGACGCGGTCGACCTTCGGATCTGGGTTCCCGGTCTCGACCAGGGTGAGGTACCGCAAGGACTGACCGTGCTGAACGGCAAGCACGTGTTGGTGTCGACCTACAACGAAGGCCGGGCCGGGCCGCAGGATTGCCGGGTCCACCGGTTCGACGCGGAAACCGGAGCCCACACCGGTTCCGCCGATGTGCCGACGGCATGCAGCCACGGCGGCGGGATGGCGGTCGCCGGTGGCCGGCTGTTCGTCACCGACACCTGGGCGCTCATCGAGCTTGACCCCGACGCCCTGTTCAACCCCGCACGACACGATCAGAGCGTCGTGAAGTCCACCTCGTTGCGGTTTCCGATCCGTGGTTCCTTCGCCGCCGGAACCGAGAAGGGCCTGTGGATCGGCGAATACAAGCGATCGGCCGGGGCGTCCTTGCGGTTTGTCAGCCTTGCGTCCGTCGACGCCGCCGACCCGGCAACCGGCCTGGCGGGCGACGCCATCGAGCGCGAGGTTCCAACGCCCGTCCGCTCACAAGGCGCTACCGTCGCAGCGGACGGAACACTCTGGGTGTCGGCCTCGTCCAGCCAGTTCGGCAAGCTCTACCGTCTGGATCCCACAACCGGGGACGTGCTGGCGGAGTTCGACGCCCCCGTCGGCGCCGAGGACCTGGGTACGGACGCCGCCGGCCGGATGTGGACGGTCTCAGAAGCCGGCGCCGGGAAGTACCTGAACTGGCCGGCGTTCTATCCCCTGGTTATGCGGCTCCAGCCTTCGCGGCTGCGCTGACCGCGGCTTCGCCGTTGAGCGCCGCGCGAATGAAACCCGCCAGCCACTGCGCCATCGCGTTGTGGTCCAGCGGGGTCTCGAGCGACGCCTTGCCGTCGGCGTAGACCGACTCGCCAACCCGGTCCCTGCGCATGTCGAGCAGCCGGTTGACGGTCGGCACGTTCATTTCCGGATGCCCCTGCATCGTGATCACCCGGTCTCCGATCCGCAGCATCGCGTTCGGGCAGAACTCGCTGGCGGCCAACACCACCGCGCCCTCCGGCGCCCGGACCACCTGATCCTGGTGGCTGACCAGCACGTTCAGGGCGTCGGGACCGCCAACCATCCACGGTTCGCGCGCCGTCAGCGCATGGGAATGCACGCCCATTCCCCAGCCCCGCTCGGACTTTCGGACTTCACCGCCGAGCGCCTGCGCAACCAGTTGATGGCCGAAGCATCCGCCGACGATCACTTTCTGCGCCTTGACCGCGTCTCGGACGAACGCTTCGGCGGCGCGGATCCAGGGCAGATCCTCGTAAACCCCGTGCGGACTGCCGGTGAAAATGTAGACGTCGTGATCGTCCACCGAGGCCGGAAACTCGCCGTCGATCGTCGAGGACGATACGAACACCGCCTCAGGCAGGTGCGGCGACAGCAAAGCCTTGAAGCTCTGCAGATAGCTCGGCATCACATCGGCCAGCGGTTCCGCCACCCGGCCGCACACCATCACGCACACTCGCATAACGACCTCCTCACAGCAGGTGCTGGCCGCCGGTGACGAAGATCTCGGTCCCCGTCACGTAGCCGCTGTCCTCGGAACACAGATAATAGATCGTCGCCGCCACGTCCTTGGGCTGTCCCAACCGGTGCAGCGGGATGCGCGGAATCAGCACTTCGGTCTCGGGCGACAGCATGGCGGTCTCGATCTCACCCGGCGCCACCGCGTTCACGCGGACATCCAGCTCGGCGAACTCGTTCGCCATCTCCCGGGTCAACGCCGACAGTGCGGCCTTCGACGTGGAATACGCCGAGCCTGCGAACGGATGGATGGCATGCCCGGCAATCGAGGTGATGTTGACGATCGCTCCGCGGCCGCGATGCAGGGCCTGGCCGAATCCGCGCGCCAGCTTCAGGGGCGCGAAGAAGTTCAACTCGAACACCTGCCGCCAGGCGTCCAGGTCTCCGTTCAGGCAACCGAGCCGCTCCTTGTAGGGGGTTTTGGGCGACCACCCGGCATTGTTGACAAGCGCGTGCAGCGGCCGCCCGTCGAGCCACTCGTTGGCTTCCGCGACGAACCGGTCGAGACTGGCCGGGTCACCAAGATCAGCGGCAATATGATGCGCGCGCGCCGGGTCCATCTTGCACTCCGGCGGCGGAGAGTCGCGCGAACACGTCAGCACGCGCCAGCCCCGATGGAGGAAGAACGCCACCGTGGAGTGGCCGATACCCCGGCTGGCGCCGGTGAGAAGGAGGAGCTTGTCGTCGTCGGACATGGCGCGGACGATAGCCGAGGCGGCGTGGCGGTGAAAGGGTCCGCAGACGGGGTCCCGGCGCTACCGCACGCTCACGACGCGAAACGTCCGCTGCTCCTCGTCATGCTCGGTGATCGAGACATACTCGCCTTCCACGAAATGATGCCGGTCAAACCGAAAGATCGGATCATCGTGATCGTCAACCACTCCTGGATGGTCGTAGCGAAACATCCATCGCTTGCCGCGGGTATGGATCAGCAGTCCGTTCTCGTCCGGCTCGCCGTTCCAGAAGCGACGGACGGTGCAGGCGTCCTTGACCGTCTTCCATGCCTCATGGTCCAAGGTTCCGTCGTCGGTCAACGGGGCCTTGAATTCATAGCCACGCGACGAGCTGCCCTCCGGAAATTCCGGGTTCCGCGCCAGTTCGAGCCGGATACTACGCATCGGCATTCTGATCCTCCCCTGCCTCTCTCATCGCGCGAGCAGCACCGCCAGCGATGCATCACGCAGGGCGTCGTCGGTCACGCCACCCATCACGAATTCCCGGATGCGGCTGTGGCTGTAGGCCCCAAGCACGATCAGGTCGGCATCCGTATGCCGGGCTTCCGCCTCCAGCGTCGCCGAGATTCCTTCCTTGGAAACCGCGACCGTCGCGCCGGTCGCGGCGATGCCCCACAACGACAGCGTCCGCACCAGTTCGTCGGGTGCCTCCGGCGCGTCGCCGTCGTCGACAACGATGACCTTCACGCTGTCTGCGGCCTGCAGCATCGGCATCGACATTGATACCGCGCGGGCCGCCTCTGCCGATCCGTTCCAGGCAATCACGATGCGGCGTCCAACCTCACCCCCGCCGAGGGGACCTGCCAGCACGACGGGACGGCCGCCTTCAAACAAGGCGGTCTCGATCAATCCGCCGCGTTCCTGCCCATCCTCCGGCTCGGTGCGCGCAAGGATCGTCATGTCGGCGGTCCGCGCCAGCCGTGCAATCCCGTTCGGAAGTGGTCCGGTTACCGATGTGAACGAGGCCGACAGCCGGCCGGGACCCGGCTCCAGCGAGGGGGCCGCAGCCTCCTGCCATCCGGCAAACGTCGCGCGCGCCGCGGCCTCGCGCTCCTCCGACTGGGCCTGGCCGGCCTCAACGATACTGTCGACCATTCCGGCATTGAAGCCGTCACCCACCAGAGGAATCATGTCGTTCGGATCGCGCAGGAAAAGCACAGCCTCGATGTGTCCACCGCTACGCCGCGCAATAGCGGTGCCCAGGTCCAAGGCCGCCCGGTCGCCAGCATCTCCCAGCAACGGAACCAGAAGCCGTTTCATCGCAGAACCTCCATTGTTCGACGTGGGCAGCGCGCCCTGTGCCGTCAACTCTTGGAGCTATTGCGCAGTTCCGACATTGAGCCAGATCAAAGGCTTCGCGCGGCCTCGACAACCTGGGCGGCAAGATCCGGGATGGGGCGCCCAGCATCCAGGACCAGCCAGTTTCGCGGTGCAACGATGGTGTCCGCCTGCTTGGCGACCACGTCACCGGTTGCGTCGGACGCATCGCCTTTGCGCTTGGCCACGCGCGATCGGGCTTCATCCTCCGAGAGTTCAAGCCAGACTCCCAGGAACCGGGTGCCGGCACGCCCGGCGGCCCCTGCAATCGCCCGCCGATCCTCGGTTCGCCCATAAACCGCATCGGCAATGACCGCCGAGCCGAACTCCGCAAGGCGGCGGGCTCGGCGGTGGATCTCGGCAAAGACTTTGCCGCTGACGGCCGGCTCGTAGGCTGCCTTGGGTAGACGTTCGGTCTCGGCCACGCCGAACTGATGCTTCCGGATCACGTCGGAACGCAAAACAACAGCGCCCGGTGGCCCGCCCAGTTGGGGAGCCACCGCGCGCGCCAGGGTGGTCTTGCCGGTTCCGGAGATGCCCCCGATCGCAACGACCACGGGTGAAGCGGGATCAAGCGCCTGCCGCGCCTGTTCGAGATAGCGGCGTGCCTCGTTGGCTTTCCCCGCGTCGAGGTTGCGCTGGATGGCCGCCGTTGCACCCACGTGGGCGCGCACGGCTGCCCGCATCGACAGGAACAAGGGCATCACCGTCGCCGCCTCATCGTCGCCGGTGGCTGAAATCCAGCCGTTCCAGACCCTGTTGGCTTCTGTTGCGAGCCCGCGGTGCCGAAGATCCATCAGCATGAACGCCAGATCGTAGGCGACATCGACGGTCGCCAGATCTTCATCGAACTCCAGCGCGTCGAACAGCACCGGCTGACCCTCTTCACCCCGGAAAACGTTTCGCAAATGCAGGTCACCGTGGCAGCGCCGCACGAAGCCACGGCGCGCACGCGCATCGAGCCGTGGTTGCAGTTGGGACGCCGCCGCCTCCGTCCGTTCGACCAGATCACTCACGGGCGTTGGTTCGAACACCTCGGGCACTCCGGATTCCAGGCCCGATTTGTTGATCTCAAGGACATCGGCGACCCGTGAAGCGCCCGAGCGCCGCCGGCGTTTCGGTGCATCGTCCTGAGCTTCTGCGATCGTCACCGCCAGCGCGTCCAGATCCCGATCGGTCAACGCTTCGCGCTCGGCCAGCCGATCGAACAAAAGCCCGTCGTCGAACCGGCGCATCACAACCACCGGCTCCACCAGGCGCTCTCCTCCGGCACGCTTGGTGTCCGGCTCGACCAACCGCCACTGTCCGTCGCGCCCGACGACCACTTCCCCGACGCCGAGATAGATGTCCGGCGCAGTGCGCCTGTTGATGTCCACCTCGCGTCGGCAGATCCGGCGCCGGCGTGCCACCGTGGACAGGTCCATGTAGGGCAGCGCCACTGGCTTCTTGATCTTATAGGCCCGGTCTCCAACCAGGATGATGATCGCACCGTGGGTTTCGATGGAATCAGAGATTTCCGAGGCACCGACCCCGTGCGTGCCAGGATCGCCAAGGAAGTTCACCAGACGCTCCAGGCGTCCGGTCCCCATTGAACCTCTGTTAGACGTCGCCATGCCGGCTCCCCGGCCGACGGGCGGTCGACCGTTCCTCTGGAAGTTGCTCCGGTTCTTCGTGGATCAGCACCTCGACGCTCGGATAGGCCGCGCACACCGCTGCCTCGACGGTATCGACGATGCGGTGCGCCTGATTGACCGACAGCGCCCCGTCCACCACCAGGATCATCTGCACGAAGGTGTCGGTACCCGAGCGTCGGGTTCTCAGGTCGCGAACCGCCTTGACGTCCGGGTGTTCCAGAGCGATCCGGCGGATCCGGTTGCGTTCGTCATCGGGCAGTTCCCGGTCCATGAGCAGATCCACCGCTTCGCGGCCAATCCGCCAGGCGCTCCGCCCCATCCAGGCAGCTATCACGCCGGCAATCACCGGATCGACCCAGGTCCATCCGCCAAGTCCTGCAATCAACAGGGACCCGATGACGCCCGCGTTGACCACCAGGTCGGCGCTGTAGTGAGCCCGGTCGGCCGTGATCGCCGTCGACCTCGTCCGCCGGATCACGTAGCTCTGCATGGCGACCAGCGCGAGGCTCAGAAGAATTGCAAAGACCGTGGTCAGGATGCCGACCCACTCATGCCGGATCGGCGCCGGGTCGATCAGGCGGCGCGCGCATTCAACCAGAACCAGGGCCGCCGAGCCGCCGATGAAAGCGGCCTGGCTGAGAGCGGCAACCGACTCGGCCTTGCCGTGTCCCCATCGATGCTCGCGATCCGCCGGCTTGGCCGCCTTATGGACCGCCAGCAGCGTCACCAGCGACATGCCGGCATCGAGCAGCGAGTCGACCAGGCTCGATAGCATCGCCACCGAGTCGGTGGTCCACCATGCTCCGGTCTTTGCGACCACAAGTACTGCCGCCACTGCTGACGCAGCCACGGCCGCACGCCGGGTCAGGCGAGCGACTTGGGGCGCTTGGCCGATCGGGTCGAGCGCTGTTGCGTCCCCCATCACGTCAGGGGAACAGCCGTTGGACCGTCCAAGGCAGCCCGTCGCTCCCCCGGGAGAATACGAAGCGGTCGTGCAGCCGGAACTCGCCATCGTGCCAGAACTCGATGCGCAGCGGTGTGACGCGGTATCCGGACCAGTACGACGGACGCGGCACATCCCGGCCCTCGTACTCGGCTTCAAACCGCGCGACGGCCGCCAGAAGGGTCGGCCGATCCGCCAACGGCCGGGACTGTTGGGACGCCCATGCACCGATCCGACTGCCACGCTGTCGGCTCGCGTAGTAGGCATCGGCTTCCGCCTCACTGACGCTTGCCACCGGTCCTTCGACGCGCACTTGCCGACGCAGCGACTTCCAATGGAAACAAAGCGCCGCGAACGGGTTGACCCCAAGCTGGGAACCCTTCTGGCTTTCGGTGTTGGTGAAGAACGCGAACCCCCGCTCGTCCACATCCTTCAACAACACCACCCGCGCCGACGGTCGGCCGTCGGACCCGGCCGTGGCAAGGGTCATGGCGTTCGGATCGTTGGGCTCCGAAGCTTCGGCGTCGGCGAACCAGCGCTGGAACAGTTCGAACGGATCGTCGGTGTCTGGCTCGAACATAGTTCCTGTCCTCCGATACGGCCGCCCGTTGGAATGTTGCCCTGTCCCAGCCATATTCAACGAGCCCACTAACGTGTGCCATGCCATTCGGCAAGGAGGGAACCGATTGAGGGTCCGAGACGTTGCGACGGAATACTCAGGCTGACGCGTTTGATCTGTGATGCAGGTCAATATGCGTCGGAATACGACGGGGCCCTACGATGATCGGCGCCAGTTGACCACGTTGACTGCCGGTCTTCGGGAGGTGGGACGCGCTCGCATTGAGATGCGTCTAATGGAAAGAACTGGAGGGCTATGATGCAGAAATTGGCTGTCGTGGCGGTACTGGCCGTCAGCTTGGCCGCGTGCAGCGGTACCGGACCAGGCCCGAAGCAGACCGGCGGAGCGCTGCTCGGTGGTGTCGGCGGCGCCGTGGCGGGCGCGCAGTTCGGCCAAGGCACTGGAAAACTGGCCGCTGTCGCTGCAGGTACTTTGCTGGGCGCGTTGATCGGCAGCGAGGTCGGCTCGTCGTTGGACAAGGCCGATCAGTTGGCGATGGCTCGTACCACGCAATCCACTCTGGAGACGGCGCCGGTGGGAACCAGCTCGACCTGGCGCAATCCGGACTCCGGCCACTACGGCACGGTCACGCCCACCAGCACCTATCAGAACAGCAGCGGTCAGTATTGTCGGGAATTCTCGCAAACGGTTAACATCGGTGGCCGTAGCGAGGAGGCGTATGGAACCGCATGTCGACAGCCGGACGGAACCTGGCAAGTTGTGAACTGAACAGACACCGAGGCACCCTCGGTGCGGCATCCGCCTCTGTGGACCGCCGCTCGTGAACGACCCCTACAAGACGCTGGGGGTCTCGCGAACGGCGGACCAGGCGGAAATCAAGTCGGCTTACCGCAAGCTCGCGAAGAAGTATCACCCGGACCTCAATCCGGGTGATACCGACGTTGAGCGTCGCTTCAAGGACGTCAGTGCCGCCTACGACGTGCTCGGCGATTCGGCCAAGCGCGCAAAGTACGACCGCGGCGAGATCGACACCGGCGGTCGCGAGCGACCGGGAGCCGGTGCCGGATTCTGGCGGAATTGGAGCCGGCGAGGTGCTGGCTCCGCTGGCGCCGACACGTCGGGCGGGACGCGCACCCGCTTCGACTTCGGGGAGGATTTCGAGTCGGAGTCCGATCCGATTGACGAGATCCTCAAGGCGTGGCGCAGCAGCAAGACGAACCAGGGATCCGGCGATCCGGCCGGTGCCGGGCCAGGAACCCGTTCGGCGACACGCCGGTCGCCGCAAGATCAGCGATACCGTCTGAAGGTACCGTTCGTCGAAGCGGTGGGCGGCATCAAGAAGCGGGTGACCCTGTCCGACGGCAAGATCATCAACCTGACCATCCCGGCGGGTACCGAGGACGGCGCAATCCTCCGGCTCAAGGGACAGGGCAAGCCGGCGAGTTCGGGCAAGCCCGCCGGTGACGCTTATCTCGAACTGCAGGTAGAGGCCCATGCCTTCTACCGGCGCGACGGACAGGACATCCATATCGATCTGCCCGTGACCCTCAAGGAGGCCGTGCTGGGCGCGTCCGTGACGGTTCCGACAATCCACGGCAATGTCAGCCTCAAGGTGCCGAAAGGCGCCAATACCGGCCAGCAGCTGCGGTTGCGCGGCAAAGGCGTGCCGGACGCCGGATCGACCCCGGCCGGCGACCAGTACGTGACCCTGTCGGTGATGCTGCCGAGCGAACCGGACCCTGCGTTGGAAGCCTTCGTGGAATCGTGGAAGCCGGCGGGGTCCGGCAACCCCCGACACAAGATGGGCGTCTGAGCCGGCTGCGCCCCTGCCCCTAGGTTCCGGTTCTCTGGTCCACGTTCTGGGGCAACAGCGTCGCCCTGGAGACTGCGGAGGCCGCCGTAGTCTCCAGAAGCGCAGCAATCGGCAAGCCGAGGACCCGTTCTTCCGCCTCGAACACCTCCGCAAGACGGCCTGCCAGATCTCCGGTGGCGGCATCCAGGCGACGGGCGGCACGGCGATCCGATGCTCCGACCACGGCCTGCGTGTCGAGTCCCAGCGTAAGACCGAGGTCGCGGGCCAACTGGACCAATGACGTGGCGTGCAAGTCGCGGGTCAACGCGTAGTCTCCACGCTCCGTCATTGACAGGTAGCCGGTCTGGCGCAGCGCGTCGGCGAGGCCGTCGCGTGCATCCATCGGCAATGCCTTGGTCATTTCGGCCTGGGTTACCTGCTCGCCGGTTCGGGCGCGGTCGCTCAGCAGCGACAGCAGGACGACAGCCGCTTCGAGTTTTCGGGCGGGGTTCAGTTGCACCTCTACGTCCACCGCACGGGCACTGCGCCACTCCGAGAACGACGCGGCGAAGACGGCTCCCAGAATGATGACGGTCCACGACAGGTACAGCCAGATCAGGAAGATCGGCACCGCGGCAAGCGCCCCGTATATCGCCTGATAGCTGGGGAACCCGACCACATAGAGCCGGAACACCCACTTCAGGACCTCGAGCGCGACGCCGGCAATCGCGCCCCCGACCGCGGCATCACGCAGCCGTACCGGCCGGGCCGGGACCAGAAAGAACAGGATCGTGAACGCTGCAGCCTGCAGCCCGGCCGCCAGCAACCGGCCGCCGATGACCCATCGCTCGCCCTCGAGCGATATCGGGGCCAGGCCGACGCTCTCGTTGGCGAACTGGCCGATCCAGTCGAACACCCCGGTCGTCAATGTCAGGCTGGCGCCCATCAGAATCGGCCCGAGGGTCAGCACCGTCCAGAAGATCAACAGGCGGGTCAGGATCGGCCGCTCCCGCTCGACCCGCCAGATGCGGTTGAACACCGATTCGACCGTCGACAGCAGCAGCACGGCCGACACCGCGAGCGCCACGACGCCGACCGTGGTTAACTTGGTCGCATTCCGGGTGAACTCCGAAATGTAGGACTGGATGATCGATCCGACTTCAGGGACCAGGTTCTCGAACAGCAGCAGTTCGATCTGGTACTGCACCGACTGGAACGCCGGAAACGCCGAGAAGATGGCGAAGGCGATGGTCATCAACGGTACCAACGCCAGCAGCGTCGTGTAGGTGAGAGCGGCGGCCGACTGCATCCCGCCGTCGCGGTAGAACCGGCGCAGCGCATACAGGATGTACGCGCCGGCATCGCGTGCGGCCCGCGACCCGCGCACGCTCCTCCAGACCTCCAGCGCCTTCGATCGATCCGACATCACCGGCATGATAACACGCTGTCCTCCCGTCACCGATGCGGCGACGACACCGGCGCCGTTGCTTGCGAGGGCACGTTGATGGTGTAGGATGCGGCACATATTGAACAATCAGGTTTGCAAGAGGGCAGGATGGCCGACGACTCCCGAATCATGGCGGGCAAACGGGGTCTGATTATGGGGGTGGCCAACGATCGGTCCATCGCCTGGGGAATTGCGAAGACGGCCGCCGACCATGGCGCGCAGTTGGCGTTCACCTTTCAGGGCGAGGCGCTGGAGAAGCGGGTTCGCCCGCTTGCCGAACAGGTCGGCTCGACACTGGTCGAACCCTGTGACGTGACCGAGGACGGCAGCATTGATCGGGTGTTCGACAAAGTCGAAAAGGCCTGGGGCGGTCTCGATTTCGTGGTGCACGCGATCGCCTATTCCGACAAGGAAGAACTCAAGGGCAAGTACGTCGACACCTCGCGCGAGAACTTCCAGCGCACCATGGACATCTCCTGCTACTCGTTCACGGCGGTCGCCAAGCGGGCAGCGGAGCTGATGCCGTCCGGCGGCAGCCTGATCACCCTGACCTACTACGGTGCCGAACGGGTGATGCCACACTACAACGTCATGGGCGTGGCCAAGGCGGCGCTGGAGGCCAGCGTGCGCTACCTTGCCGTCGACCTGGGCGGCCAAGGCATTCGGGTCAACGGATTGTCTGCCGGGCCGATGAAGACGTTGGCCGCTTCGGGCATCGGCGACTTCCGGTACATCCTGAAATGGAACCAGTACAATTCGCCGCTGCGCCGCAACGTGACGTTGGAAGACGTCGGCGGAGCGGGGCTGTATCTGGTGTCCGACCTGTCGACCGGAGTCACCGGCGAGATCCATCACGTCGACTGCGGCTACAACGTCGTCGGCATGAAAGCGGTCGACGCGCCCGACATCTCGGTCGTCTGACCTTCCGAAAGGCGCCGCCATGGCGAGCAACGGTTTCGGCGAGTTGTTCCGGGTCACCACCTGGGGCGAGAGCCACGGCCCGGCGATCGGCTGCGTGGTCGACGGCGCACCGCCACGCCTTCCGCTTGCCGAGGCGGACATCCAGCACGACCTGGACCGCCGCCGCCCCGGCCAGTCGCGGCACACCACCCAGCGCCGCGAACCGGACGAGGTCCGTATCCTGTCCGGCGTGTTCGAGGGCCAGACCACCGGCACCCCGATCGCCCTGGTGATCGAGAACCAGGACCAGCGCTCCAAGGATTACGGCGAGATCAAGGATCGCTACCGACCCGGCCATGCCGACTACACCTACGACTCCAAATACGGCATTCGCGACTACCGCGGCGGCGGCCGGTCGTCGGCCCGGGAGACCGCGATGCGGGTCGCTGCCGGCGCCATCGCCAAGAAGGTGCTGGCCCGCCGGCTGGGCAACGCGTTCAGCGTGCGTGGCGCGCTGGTGCAGATCGGCCCGCATCGGATCGACCGGTCACGGTGGGACTGGGAGGAGGTCGACCGCAACGCCTTCTTCTGCCCAGACGCTGCCACGGCAACCGGCTGGGACAGCTATCTCGACGAGGTGCGGAAGTCCGGATCATCGGCGGGTGCGGTGATCGAAGTGGTGGCCTCCGGCATTCCAGTCGGCCTGGGTGAGCCGGTGTACGGCAAGCTCGATACCGACCTGGCCGCCGCGATGATGAGCATCAACGCGGTCAAGGGCGTGGAGATCGGCGACGGTTTCGCGGCCGCTGAGATCCCGGGGCACGAAGCCGCCGACGAGATGCGCATGGATGGCGATCGCCCGGTGTTCCTGTCGAACCACTCGGGCGGCATCCTGGGCGGAATCTCCACTGGTCAGGACGTGGTGGTGCGCTTTGCGGTGAAGCCAACCAGTTCGATCCTCACGTCCCGCCAGTCGATCGACCGGTTCGGCGCCGAGGTCGACGTCATCACCAAGGGCCGCCACGACCCCTGCGTCGGCATCCGCGCCGTGCCGGTCGGCGAGGCGATGATGGCCTGCGTCCTGCTCGATCACCTGATGCGGCACGAGGCCCAGTGTGGTCCGCTGCCGTCGGCCGGCCGACCCTGACGGTAGGCGCCCGGGTTCGACAAGATCGGCCGCCACCGGTAGAATTGAACCTGTAGATCAGCCACACATCGGACACCGTATGCGCCGCTTTCTGGTCGGATTCCTCGCCACAATCGGCGTTCTCGCGATCCTGTTGACGATGGCGGGTACGGCCGGCGTGTGGTGGTGGATCGATACGTTCGACACGCCCGAGCCACTGCCCGATCACATCGTGCTGTCCGTCGACCTGAGCGGCTCGGTCGACGAAGCCTCGCCGCTTGATCCGCTCGCTGAGTTGTTTCCCGAACAGACCGGCCTCGGGTTGGTTGATCTGGTCGACATTCTCGACAGGGCTACCGCAGATCGGCGGGTAACCGGCGCGATCTTCGATCTGTCAGGCGCCCAGATCGGCTTGGCTCAGACCCAGGAACTGCGTGCGGCGGTGTTCCGCTTCCGCGCGGCCGGGAAGACCATCGTTGCCTTTGCCGACAGCTATGAGGGCGACGGGGTTGGTCCATACTATCTTGCCAGTGCGTTCGATCGCATCTGGATGCAACCGTCGGGCCTGCTGGTGCTGACCGGCATCTCCATGGAAGTCCCGCTGGCGCGGAGCCTGCTCAACGAAGTCGGCCTGCTGCCGGAGTTCGAACAGCGCTTCGAGTTCAAGGGCGCGATGACGACCCTCACCGACACCGCACTGCCGGCTGCGGTACGCGACAATCTCGCCCGCGTTGCCCGTTCGCTGTACGGCCAGGTCGTCAGCGGCATCGCCAGCACCCGCCGGCTCGGCGGCTCGACGGTTTCCGCCCTGATCGACCGTGGCCCGCTGCTCGCAAGCGAAGCCCGCGGCAACGGCCTGGTCGACGCTCTCGGTTATCGATCCGACGCCGAAGCCACTGTCGGTCTCACCGTCGACAATCGTGTCTCTGGCGCCCGCTACCTGGCCCAGGCGGGACGACCGAACGCCGACGGCACCCGCATCGCATTGATCCATTTGGATGGAACCATCGACCGCGGCGACGGCCACGGACTGGTAAGCAGGGGTAGTATCGGTTCCGCCCAGATCGCCGACACGGTTGACGAAGTCCTGGCCGACCAGTCGGTCCGCGCGGTCATCTTGCGGATCTCGAGTCCGGGCGGCAGTTACGTCGCGTCCGACACGATGCGCCACGACATCGGCCGGCTGCGCGCCGCCGGCCTGCCGGTAATCGCGAGCTTCGCCAACGTCGCGGCTTCGGGTGGCTATTTCGCCGCCCTGCCCGCCGACCATATTCTCGCTCACCCGGCCACCCTGACCGGCTCGATCGGCGCGGTCGGCGGCAAGGTCAGCGGCAGCGGCCTGCTGGACAAGCTCGAGGTGACGATCGACCGGGTGGAGGTCGGACGCAACGCCGGGATGTTCAGCAGCACAAGGCCGTTCACCAGCGATCAGCGCCAGCACCTGCGGCGCATGCTGGACGACATCTACGCCGACTTCGCTGGCCGGGTCGGTGAGGCACGACGGTTGTCGCCTGGAGAAATCGATGCGGTGGCGCGTGGCCGTGTCTGGACCGGCGAGGATGCCCAACGGGTCGGCTTGGTCGACGGGCTCGGCGGCTATGCAGAAGCGATGCAGTTGACCCGGCAGACGATCGGGCTGACCCCCGACGCGCCGATCGAACGCGTGCGGTTCCCGCGCGGGGTCGGATCCCTGGACGCGCTGTTCGAGGCATTGCGGTCGGGTGAAATCCGCGGGGCCTTAACGAAAATGCAGGACATCACCAGATATATGGAGGCGATGTTGCGTTTCGTGCCGACGCACGGGAGCGGGTTGATCCATACGGAGGCCCCGCGTTTCTATCCGGTGCGGTGATGGGGAGAGTTAGACGATGACCAAACAATGGCTGGGCTTTCGTGGCGCCTTGCTGGCGCTGGCCCTGGTTCTGGGCATGGGCATCGTGTCGGCGCCGGTTCTCGAACTCCGAGCCGAAGAGAAATCGACGACCGAGCGCAAGGACGCCGAAAAAAGCCAGAAAAAGAAGGACAAGGAGTTCAACCGCGAGATTCTCTACCGTCACGCGGTCGGCCCGAAGGTTCTGGCCCTCGGCCCGTTCTCCATCTCGTTGTTCGTCCAGGGCCAGCCGTTGGAAGCCCGCATCCGGGTGGCGGTTCAGACAACCACGGAACTGGCGCGAACCCAGCTTGAACCTCAAAAGAATGTCATGAACGGCATCGTCTATCCGTTGGCGGTGCGACTGTTCGAACAAGGCCGTCCGACCACCGAGCAGATTCGGGTCTTCAAGGAAGACACACGGGTGAAGCTGCTGGAGCGCTACCCCAGCATGATCGACGACGTGTTCATCGAGTCGATGATCTAACGCCGCAATACGGCGATGTCGCAGAACGGCGAGTGCTTAGAGACGACCTGCTCGTCGGTGCGCTCCAGGATGTCCGCCTGGGCGGTCTGGAACCCCTGGCGCTGCAGGGTGCGCACGATCTCCACGATGTAATCGGTGTCGGCGCGGATCTCGCCTTCGTCGAACAGCGCTCGGGACAGCGTGCTGCCGGCTTCGGTCAACCGGTAGCATGGCAGATTGAGTTGCTTCTTCTGGTCGGGGTTGGTGATCCGCAGGGCCTTGTCGGCGTACAGCAGGTTGGTCGAAAACCGGTCGGTGCGCTGACTCTGGAACACCCGGTTCAGATCGCGGTTGGTCCGCACCAAGCCATACTCCTCAAGCAGCAGGATCTGGTCGCCGGTCACGTCCTTGCCGTCGAAGAACTCCTGGCTCAGCCGGATCACGAAATTGTTGATGGCAAAGGCCGCAAACCGGGTGAACAGCCGGAGTCCGTCCTTGGACAGTCCGGGCAACTGATGCAGCGTGTTCAGCGGCACCGTCCCCGGCCTGCGCACCTCCATCACCAGCAGGCGGGCCCACAGCCGCGAGAACTCGGCGTCGGAGATATCCGCCACGGCGTTGAAGAACCGGGCCGACCAGTCCGGATCGGGCGTACCCTCCTCGACCGTGTCCGGAAGGATCCGCAACGCCCGTTGCAGCACGGCTTCGATGTTGATCTGGCGGCGCAGCTCCATGTGGTCGGTGCGTTCGGCGGCGCGATCGACCAGATCGCCGCTGCCGTCGCCGGTCGGCCTTGCGTGATAGAGGCCGCGCAACCAGTCGCGCTGCACGGCCCCGAGCGTCGCGACCACCATGTCGTTCAGTCGCGCCAGGGATGGCGAGGCCAGGGTCGGCGAGGCGCCCGACGGCTTCGGCAGCCCGAGCGGGCGGGGTTCGGCCCCCAAGGCAAGCCGATCGGTGGCTTTGGAACGGTCAGGACTGTCGGTCATAAGCCACACTCCCATTCCGTGGCGGGCCGAGCCTAGCACACGCGCGTGGCCACGATCAGGAATTCGACGTTGCCTTCCGGTCCGGTGATCGGCGACCGGGTGATGCCGTCGACCCTCCACTCCGACATCACACCACCGGATGCGCCGTCAAGCCAGCGCCGGATGTCCGCGCACACCGTCTCGTGCACCTCCGGATCGCGCACCACCCCACCCTTGCCGACCTGCTCCCGACCGGCCTCGAACTGCGGCTTGATCAGTGCCGCCAGTCGGGCACCAACCCGCGCCAGGGTCAGCGGTGCCGGCAGCACGGTCCGCAGCGAGATGAAGCTGGCGTCGCACACCACCATGTCGACCGGCTCCGGCACCTGCTCGGCCGTCAGATGCCGGGCATTGGTCTTCTCCAGCACAACCACCCGCGGGTCGGAGCGCAGCTTCCAGGCCAGTTGACCGTGGCCGACGTCGACCGCGTAGACCTTGACTGCGCCGTTGGTCAGCAGCACGTCAGTGAACCCGCCGGTCGACGCCCCCACGTCCAGCGCGATGGCACCGGCGGGGTCGATGGCGAATTCCTCCAGGGCATGGGCCAACTTCAGCCCGCCGCGCGACACCCACGGATGCTCCTGGCCGCGCACGTCGAGGGCGATATCCTCGGCGACCTGCTGGCCGGCCTTCTCCAGCTTGCGTTCGCCGGAGAACACCAGCCCGGCCATCACCAGGGCCTGGGCGCGCGAGCGGGACTCCACCAGCCCACGGTCGACGAGCAACTGATCGAGGCGGCGCTTCATGAGGTTCGTCCCGGGTTCAGCACGGTCCGGCCACGCTGTGGCCGTGTTTCGATCCTAACATTCCAGGATCGTGGGCCGGATCGATTATCCGATCGCTCTTGCGGGAACAATGCCATCGACAATCCGAAGCCTGAGCCGCCCGACGACAACAGCCCCAAACGAAGCGGATTGTTCGGGCGCGTGACCGCCCATGCCGCCCTGCCCCTGATCGCCGTCCTGGTGCTGCTGGCCGCCGGCGCGACCGTGCTCAAGCTGCATCCGATTCCGCCGCAGCATCTGCCTTACAAGCGCCTGGATCTGGACCGCCCGGTCGGACTCGCCACCGGCTTCCAGCTTTCCGCGCTGCGCTACGATCCTTCGCTGTGCCGGGGGGTTCTGAAGCTGTCGACCCTGCAGACCCGGCCAATCGACAGCCGCCGGACCGGTGAGTTCTGCGGCTTCCTGAACGCGGTCGAGATGCAACGCTCGACCATCGCCTACTCGGCCCCGGTGCGGGTGACCTGCCCGATGGCGGCCGCGCTGTACCTGTGGGAACGCGAAGTCGTCTCGCCTTCGGCCGAACGCCATTTCGGCAGCCCGGTCGTCCGCATCGACCATCTCGGCACCTATGCATGCCGCCGGATCGGCAGTGGGCCGACCGGCCTGCCAAGCCAGCACGCCACCGCCAACGCCATCGACGTCGCCGGCTTCCGGCTGGCGGACGGGCGACGGATCACCCTGATGGGAGGCTGGGACGGGAAGCCCACCGAACAGGCGTTCCTGCGCGACCTGCGCGACGGTGCCTGCGGCCTGTTCAAAGGCGTGCTCAGTCCCGACTACAATGCAGCCCACCGCGACCACTTCCATCTCGACATGGGGCCGTTCGGAGTGTGTCGGTAACGGAGCCGCCACACGCTCGTCGTTTTATTTCAGCGGCGGACGGGCAAGAATGGCGCGGCAACCTCGAACAGGACAGATCCGCCACATGCTGCAGGACCGCTACGGCAACGCGCTTGCCACGACCTCCACCACCGCCCGCGACCGCTACGTCGACGGCGTCGACCGTTTCCTGGCCGCCATGCCCGGCGTCGAGGAAGCGTTCGAGGCCGCCGTCGCCGCCGATGACGGCTTCGCGCTCGGCTATGCCGCTCTCGCCCGTACCCGGCAGGCCATGGGCATGGGCGGCGACACCAAGACCCCGATGGCGGCGGCCCGGGCGCTGGCCAGCGGCCTGTCGGCCCGCGAGGCGGCACATGTCGAGGCTCTCGGTTTGCTGGTCGCCGGCAACGGCCCCGCCGCCTACAAGGCGATCCGTGAACACCTTCTGGAGCACCCGCGCGACGCCATGGTCGCCCAGACCTGCACCGGCGTGTTCGGCATGATCGGCTTCAGCGGCAAGCCGGGCCGCGAGGCCGAGCAACTGGCGTTCACCGCCGCCTTGGCTCCGCACTATGGCGAGGATTGGTGGTTCCTGTGCCAGCACGCGTTCTCGCAGGTCGAGGCCGGCCAGACCGGGCCGGCGACCGAGACCATCGAGCGCTCGCTGGCGATCAATCCGCGCAACGCCCACGCCGCCCACATCCGCTCCCACGTCTACTACGAGGCCGGCGAGACCGGGGCCGGCTACCGCTATATCGACGGGTGGCGGCGCGACTACGACAAGGCCGGGCAACTGCACTGCCACATCTCATGGCACGTGGCGCTGTGGGCGCTGGAGCAGGGCGACGTGGAGACCATGTGGCGGGTGCTGGACGCCGATGTGGCGCCGGACGCGGCCTGGGGGCCGCCGCTCAACTTGGTGACCGACACCGCCTCGCTGCTGTACCGCGCCGAGTTGGCCGGCGTCGCCGTGCCGGCAGAACGCTGGAAGCAGGTCAGCGACACCGCGGCGCGGATCTTCCCGAACCCGGGCATCGCGTTTGCCGACGTCCACGCGGCCCTGGCCCATGCGATGGCCGGCAACGGCGCCGCGCTGGCGAAGATCATCGCCGACGCCAAGGGACCGGCCGGCGATCTGGTGCGCACCCTCGCCGAGAGCTTCCGGTCGATCGCCGACGGCGCGTGGGAGGCGGCGACCGGGCACCTGACCCGGGCCATGGCCGACCACGAGCGGATCGGCGGCAGCCGGGCTCAACGCGATCTGGTCGAGTACGCGCTGCTCGGCGCCTTGCTGAAACAGGGACGGGCGGCGGAGGCGCGCCTGCTGCTCGCCACCCGCCGCCCGCTCAAGGTCGGCTCGAATGCGGTGAAGGGACTGTAGCCCCTACTCCGCCGCCCGGTCCATCGCCGGCTCGACCACGCCGGTCTGGCTGGTGATGATGCCGTAGTGCTCGATCCGGCGGTGTTTGGCGAAGTTGAACACCGTCTCCTTGCCCATCTTTGCGAGGTCGAGGTCGCAGGCCGAGGTGATCAGTTCGTCCTGCACGGTGGTCGCCAATGCTACCATTTCGCCAGACGGCTGGACGATGCAGGAGCCGCCGATCAGCATGCAGCCGTCCTCGATGCCGGCCTTGGCGGTCGCCACCACGAAGCACGAGTTCTGGTAGGCGCTGGCCTGCATGACCAGGTGGTTGTGGAACATCCGAAGATGGTTCGGCTCGGGTGCCGAGGTGTTCACGTCCGGGGTGTTGTAGCCGAGCATGACGATCTCCACGCCCTTCAGCGACATCACCCGGTAGGTCTCCGGCCAGCGCCGGTCGTTGCAGATGCACATGCCCATGATGCCGCCCATGGAGCGCCAGACGTTGAACCCGAGGTCGCCGGGCTCGAAATAGCGCTTTTCCAGGTGCTGCCACGGCCGCTTGCCGTCGTACTCGGAATGGCCGGGCAGGTGCACCTTGCGGTACTTGCCGACGATCTTGCCGGTGTCGTCGACCAGGATCGAGGTGTTGAAGCGGTGGCCGTCCTCGGTCAACTCGGCGTAACCGAGATAGAACCCGATACCGAACTCCTTGGCCTTCTCGAACAGCGGACGGGTCTCCGGCGTCGGCATGTCGCCGCGCTCGAAGTGGTGATCCATCTTCGAGATGTCCTGCTCGTAGTAGCGCGGGAAGAAGGTGGTCAGCGCCAGTTCCGGGAACACCACAAGCTTGACGCCGCGGTCCTTGGCCTGCTTCAGCAGGTCGATCATGCGGTTGACGGCGCTGACCCGGCTTTCGTCCGGGGCGATCGGGCCAAGCTGGGCGGCGCCCACGTTGATGATGCGGCTCATGACAGATTCCTCGTTCGACGGCTCGATTCGGAGGGCCTTGCGGCGGACGCCGCGGCTCTCCGGCCAGTGTATAAGCCGACGACGCGCGCTCCAAGACCCACGACGACCGGTCGACTATAGTTTGCCGGTCCGCAGCGCCCGAGGAGCCGCCGCCCATGTCCGCCGACCGACCGGCCATTCTCGCCCTTGCCAAGGCGACCCAGGAGCCGGCCAATCCAATGGCCCTGGCCGCCTGCCTGGGCATTGCACGGTCGCGCATCGACATCGCCCGTTCGCGCAAGCTACTCGACTGGGTGCAGGTGCTCGGCGTGCCGGCAGCATCGCTGGAACGGCACCGCAACCCGTTGAAGCGCACCCTCGACACCTTCAGCCATCGCGACCGCATCGTCGAGCAGACCGGACCGTTCGAAACCGTGCAGGTCGACGGCGTCGGTCCCCTGTCGTTCAGCGTCGCCACCGATGCGTCCCGGTCGTTCCTCGGGCTGGTCCGCGAAGGCGGCCGCGACTATGAGCCCGGCGTGCTGCGCTGGATGGTCGGCGAGGCCCGTCGCGGCGCGGTGATCGCCGATGTCGGCGCCCATGTCGGCTACTACAGCACCATCCTGGCGGCCGCCGGCGCGATTGTCGTGGCGTTCGAGATGCACCCGGATCTGCTGCTGGAGGTCCGGCGCAACCTCTGGGCCAACAAGCTGGACCGGGCGCATGTGATCAATGCCGCCGTCGGCAACCACGACGGGCTGATCTTCAACCTACGCTTCAATCCGACGCCGGGCCTGCGGGTCAACGATGAGATCGCCGCCCCGCCGCCGGACGCCTATCGCAAGGCGCTGTTCGACGCGATCATGTGCGTGCGGCTCGACACCGTGTTCGGCCGCGACCAAGTGGTCCCCGACCTGGTGAAGCTCGACGTCGAGGGCTACGAGGTGAATGCGCTGCGCGGCGCCCAGTCGCTGATCGGCGGCGGGCGCACCGCCTTCCTGATCGAGTTCCACCCGCACCTGATCGGCGATTTCGGCCACAAGGCCGAGGATCTGTTCGGATGCTTTCCGGACGACTGGCAACGCGACGTTCTGCAGGACGACGGCACCACCCGCCCGGTAACGGCAGCCGACCGCAACTTTGCGCACGATCCGGACCTGGAGAACATCAAGCTGCTGTTCCGCCCGCCGGCCAGATAGCCGCGCCACGCCGGGCGAACGCCTCGCAGCGATGCGCCGCCGCTGGTATCCTGTCCCGACCAACGACTGAACCGCCGGAGCCGCCGATGCACATCTACAAATCCAAGGCCGAGGCGCGGCGGCGCGCGGTGGAAGTGCCGACCGATCCGGCGGCACTGATGGCATCGAGCTGGCCGCCCTTCGCCCGCAGTGACCTCGGGCGCATGTCCCGGGTCCTCTGCCAGGCGGCGACCCTGCCCGGTGCCGACGGTCCACGCTATTTCCTGTCCCGGCTGACCCAGCTTGCCGCCCTGCTGGGCAAGCAGTCCGCCCGCTACGGCCGCGCCAAGACCTGGAGCATGACGGCACCGAACGGCCAGGAGATCCGGTTCCCGCTGGACGACCCCGGCGCGGTCGCTTTCAAGGCGATGGCCGACGAGTACGGCAAGGACTACGAGAAGACGCTGATCAACTTCATCTGCGAGCGGCTGCGGCCCGGCGACGTGTTCGTCGATGTCGGCGCCCATGTCGGCTACATCAGCGCGTTCGCCGCCACCACCGGCGCCGCCGCCTTCGCGATCGAGATCCAGCGCGAGCTGATCCCGTTGATCGAGCAGATGGCGGCAATCAACGCCTTCGACACGTTGCGGCCGTTGCACGCCGGCGCCTCGCGCCGTTCCGGGCTGTCGATGATCGCTCGGACCGACACCACGCCGGGCGGGCAGATCGAAAGCGACGCGCAGCGCTTCGTGCAGGACGAGCCGGAGTCGATCGTCGAGGACTTCGTGCCGATCATCACGCTGGACGATGCGTTCGGCCGGGACGGTCTGTGGCCGACCATGGTCAAGGTCGATGTCGAAGGCCACGAGATCGCCGTGGTCGATGGTGCGCACCGGATCATCGAGCAGCGGCGCACGACATTCGTGGTCGAGTTCCACCCGCACCTGATCATCAACTACAACGGCACGGCCAGCCAGCTTCTGGCACCGTTCCCGGCGGACTACTGGCAGTACTCGCAGCTGACCGACGAGGGCCTGCGTCCGATCCGCCGGATGTCGGACGTCACTCCGGACCCGCGCGATCCCAATCCGAAGCTGGTGTTCGAGCCGCTTCCCCGGTAACGGCGCACCGGTTCACCGGCCGGCGTAGTAGCGGTTCCAGAACGCCGGAGGGATCTGCGGCCGGCTCTTCAGCGGCGATTCGGCAAACACTGTCTGGGGCGCCTCGAACATGCCGTCCGGCACCGACAGCCGGCCGGACGTCGGATCAATGTGCCGATCCATCAACTGGACCGCCTCGACCAGATCCTCGGGCGCGTTGTCCCGGAACGACAGCCCGTGCAGGGCAGCGTCGCTGCGCTCCAGCACATGGCCATGGCGCCCGCAGTACTCCGCCATGGGCACAAGGCCGCCTTCACGGTCGAGCAGCAGCTTGGGCATGGTGACCACGCTCGGTGAACAGACGATATGCGCCAGCGTGATCCAGTTGGTGAACAGTACGGGGCGGCCGAACATCAACGGCACGAACGACATGCCGGACGAGGTTCCGATGTGGAACCGGCAGCGCACCGCCAGATAGACGTCCATCCAGTCGGACTTGGCGTCGGTGAACGGGTAGTCGAGGAGCCCGTCCTGGGGCTCGGCCCGCGTCATGGTCCGGTCGCCCAGGCGAACCACATGGATACCGTTGCCGACCAGTGCGGCGACCGCATCTCGGTAGTCGGCGATCCGCGCGTCGCGCAGGCTCATCGCCTGGGCGATGTTGTCGTTATAGCCGGCCTCGCGGACGTGAAGGGTGACGATCGGTTCGTCGGGCGACACGCCCAGTTCCGCCAGGGCTGCGTCGCCACGTGCCCGTGTCTCGGGGTCGACGCCGGCGAACGGCCGGTCGGTCGCCCAGGCCGCTGCCGCTTCGGACACCAACTCGCTCATGCTGGCCCAGCGGCCGTCCGCCATCCGGTGCCGCTTGCGGGCGCTGATCATCTCGGCGTACTGCACGCCAGCCGGCATCCCGGCCAGCAAATGTGGCTGAAACGCCTGCAGCATGAACGGGTTTCGGGAGGCTCCGGTCAGCACCCGCATGGTCTGCCGGGTCAGCCGGCCGCGCCCCTGCAGCTCCAGCAGCGTCGCTCCGTAGACAAAGTGTCCGATGTTGCTGACGAAATTCGACGACAGGATCCAGGTATCGCTCTGAGCCTGGAACAGCCCGTCGATCATCGCCCGGGCAGCGGAAACCTTCTCGGCCTCCGCCAGCGCCCTGACGCTCAACAGATGAGCCTCGGCGCCGTCGAGCATCATCGATACGAACGCCATGCCCTGGGTCTCGTTCACCGGCGGGCGGGTCGCTTCCCCTTCCACGAAGTAGCGCGCGATCCACTCGGCGAACAACGGGTACAAGCCCTGCACGCGTGGCGACCGCCCGATCAGCGTCGGCGCCAGCCGTCGCCCGCCCGACAGCATGGCATAGGCGGTCAGGTACTCGAAGAACTCCACAAAATGCGCCAGCCGGAAGATGTGTTTCAGGAATTGATCTTCATGAACGGCGGCGGATTTGTTCTCGAAAACATGCATCAGCAGATGCCGTTTCACATGCTTCATATCGTTCAAGTTCAATATTATTGAGCGTCTGATACGGTCGGTGCTCATTCATCAATCGCTTGGCAGAACAATGAGATCGGGCCGTCGATTCGAGGCGCTGCCCTGACGGCCACGCACGGATCGACGGCACTGGGCCTCTCCAACAAGGATCAAAGTATCGCAGCGCCCTGCCGGGAAAACAAAGGGGGTGTCCGCAAACCGTGTTGGTTCGCTTCGCCTTAACCCGAAAGGGCCTATATCACTCCGCTGTTCCCGCGGAGGTTGCTCACGATGAACGCCGTCTGGCTGCGCTCGATGATACTGGTTGCCTCAGACGCCACGGGTGAGGCCGCCGTCGATCCGCCAATTCTGCCCGGTGACGTAGCCGCCAAGGTCGGAGGCAAGCCATCCGATAAGCGAGGAGACCTCGTCTTCTGTGCCGTAGCGGCCCATCGGGATGCGCGAGCGGCGCTCCTCGGTCTCCGGCAGGCTGTCGATGAAGCCCGGCAGAATATTGTTCATGCGGATGTTCTGCGCAGCATACTTGTCCGCGTAGAGCTTGGCGAAACCGGCGAGGCCGGCGCGGAAGATGCCCGAAGTTGGAAAGAGCGGGTCCGGCTCGAAGGCCGCGAAGGTCGAAATGTTAATGATCGCGCCGCCGCCCTGCGCCGCCATGATCGGCGTGACGAGGCGGGTGGGACGGATTACGTTCAGAAGGTAGACATCAAGTCCCGCATGCCAGTCCTCGTCGGTGATCTCGACGATATCGCCCTTGGGTCCATGCCCGGCGGAGTTCACTAGGACATCAATGCGGCCCCACCGGTCCATCGCGCCGTCGACGAGGCGTGTGAGATCCTCGACCGATTGGTTCGATCCGGTGACGCCGAAGCCGCCGAGATCTTCGGCGAGTGCCTCCCCCTTGCCAGAGGAAGATAGGACGCCAATCTTGAACCCGTCGGCGGCCAAGCGTTTCGCAGCACCGGCGCCCATTCCGCTGCCACCTGCCGTGACCAATGCCACTTTTTCTGTCACCATGATCCCATGCTCCTTACTTGCCGGAGAGTGCCGGCTGCATCTGTTATCCAGCAGATAAGGGGCCTAGGGTGCTCTGACCAGCCAGCTGGGCTGTCGCGTGAGTGTAGAAAATCTATGGTGTCGGACGAATTCGGCTTGCCTCCCCTGAACGGCCTCCGGGCATTCGCAGCGGCGGGCAGACATCTAAGCTTCCGCGCGGCAGCTGTCGGTCTTGGCGTGACCCAAGGGGCTGTGGCCCAGCAGGTGCGCGGACTCGAGGAGCATCTTGGCCTTCGCCTGTTCCTGAGGGAACCGCGCGGCCTGGCGTTTACCGAGGAGGGTCGCGCCTACCACGTGGCGGTTTCGCGCGCTTTCTCCCAGCTCTCGGAGGCGACCGCAGCGCTTCGGTCGGCACCGTCGCGGGTGACAATCAGCGTGACACCCACCTTCGCGTCGAAATGGCTCATTCCGCGGCTCGCGGAGTTCACCCAAGCCCATCCCGATATTGATCTCCGCATCACCGCCACCGAGCGCGTATCGAGCTTCCACGCCGACGGGATCGACCTTGCAGTGCGCCAGGGGCGGCCGCCGTTCGGGGCGAGCCTGCGCGCCGACCTCCTGTTCCCGCAGGAGATTGTCGCTGTCTGCGCGCCAGGTCTGGTCGCGGCACAGGATCGCCCGCTCGATGCGGCGGCTCTGTCGCGCATGACGTTCCTGCACGACACACACGATCTCTGGCCGAAGTTCATCGAAGTGGCTTTCGGGGGTGAAGTAGAGCTGTCGCGCGGACTTCGGTTCAACCAGACTACACTGGCTCTCGACGCGGCCCTGGCTGGGCAAGGTATTGCGCTGGCAAGCCGTTTCCTCGTTCAGCGGGATCTGAAGGCCGGGCACCTTGTGCAACCGCTCGACAGCGCTCTCGAAGGTGGACTGGACTTCTATCTCCTGACGCCGCGACAAGGCGCGTCTGATGTATCATTGCACGTCCGGGACTGGCTGCTCGGCATGACGAGCGAAGGTGGCTAACAGACTTGTCGTGGCTCATCGCTGATTAGGCAGCTTTTCCGCACCACAGCCCGACACGCTTTGCGGTCACCCCCAAAACAAACACCGGCGCCTCGGCGCGCCATGCCCTTGGCTCGCCCGTCTGGATGACGCGTGATACCGTCTTGCCATCGCCTGCCGCCAACCGGAATCGATGAAACGAGCCATGCCGATCTCCCGATCATCACTGGATGCGAAGCGCCGGTTGCTGGAGACGCCGGACGACGCGTCCGCCCTGCTCGCCCTGGCATGGCCCCCGCGAAGCCGCGCCGACCTCGGGCGCCTTCCCGCCACGCTGCGCCGTGCGGCCACGTTGCCCGACGCGGTCGACATCCGGCACCGGGCCTGGCTGTGGCGCCTGATGCAGGTCGTGACCGTCTTCAAGAAGCGGGCCGCACGCTATGGCAAGACCACCACCTGGAGCATGACGGCGCCGAACGGCCAGGAGATCCTGTTCCCGCTTGGCGAGCCGGGGGCGATTGCCTTCAAGGCGATGGCCGACGAGTACGGACAGGACTACGAGAGGGCCCTTATCGAATTCGTTGCCGCTCGTCTCGGCCCCGGGGATGTGTTCATCGACGTCGGCGCCCATGTCGGCTACATCAGCGCGTTCGCGGCCACCACCGGCGCCTCGGTCTTCGCCATCGAGCTCCAGCGCGAACTGATCCCGCTGATCGAGCAACTGGCCACCCTCAACGCCTTCGACACGCTGCGGCCGCTGCACGCTGGTGCTTCGGGCCGGGCCGGGCTGGGCGCCATTCCCCGGATCAACGCCTCGCCGGGCGCCGGGTTCACCTCGGCGAACCGGAGCATCACCAGCGACGACCCCCGCTCGATCGCCGACGACTTCGTGCCGATGATCACCCTCGACGACGCCTTCGGCCGCGACCGCCTGTGGCCCAGCATGGTCAAGATCGACGCCGAGGGTCACGAGATCGCGGTGATCGACGGCGCCCGCCGGATCATCGAGCACGGGACCACGACCTTCGCGGTCGAGTTCCATCCGCATCTGGTCGGCCTGTACGACGGGACGGCCGAACAGCTGCTGGCGCCGTTCCCCGCCGAGCGCTGGCGGCGCTCGCAGCTCACCGACGACGGCTTGCAGCCGATCACCGGCATGGCCGACGTCGTCCCCGACCCCCGGGATCCCAACCCCAAGCTGGTGTTCGAACCGCTGCCGCGCTGAAGGGTACGATTGTCGTCCGTCGTGCCCCCAGCGCCCGCACGTCGGACGCATCGTCAGGTCACGCGCCAGCGCAATCGCCACACCGCCAGCACGGCCGTTCCCCTGAGACCGATCAGCCTTCGATTTCACCGGTAATCGGGTTGAACGGGGTCGGGAACACGCCGCGCGGCTTGATGTAGTCGTACGGCGCGCGGCCCAGGAACCGGCCCCAGCCGGCCTGGCAGTCGACCTCGCCTTCGTTCCACACCACGCGGCCGCGCGACAGGGTAACCGCCGGCCAGCCGACCACGTCCATCCCCTCGTACGGAGTGTAGTCGGTGTCGTGGTGCAGGATCTCCTGGGTGATCCGCACCTTGCGCTCCGGGTCCCAGACCACGATGTCGGCGTCGGCGCCGATCGCGATCGTTCCCTTCTGCGGGTAGATGCCGAACAGCCGGGCCGCGTTGGTCGAGGTCAGCGCCACGAACTGCTGCAGGTCGATCCGGCCCTTCACCACGCCTTCATGGAAGCAGATCGGCATCCGGGTTTCGAGCCCCGGCACGCCGTTGGCGATCTGGCTGAACGGCGCGTTGTCGCCGGTCCAGAACTTCCCGTCCGGCGCGTCCATGTTGTAGGGCGCGTGGTCGGAGGTGACGTTGCCGATGGTGCCGGTGCGCACGTGGTTCCACAGCGCCTGCTGGTCGGCGACCGAGCGCGGCGCCGGCGAGCACAGCACCCGGGCGCCGTCGCGCTGCGAGCCGTCCAGGTCGTCGGCCGTCAGGACGAAGTACTGCGGGCAGGTCTCGGCGAAGATCTTCAGGCCGCGAGCCTGGGCCCGGCGGATCTCCTCCGCCGCCTCCTCGCAGGTAACGTGGAAGATCTGGATCGGCTGGTCCATCAACTCGGCTAGCATGATGATCCGGGTCGTGGCCTCGCGCTCGACCAGGGCCGGCTTGCACCAGGCATGGTACTTGGTGTGGCCCAGGCCGGCATCCAGCAGCTTCTGGGTCATGTACATGATGGCGTCGTGGTTCTCGGCGTGCACGCAGACTAGGGCGCCGTGCCGGCGCGCCACCTCGAAGATCCTCAGGATCTCGCGGTCGTCCACCCGGTTCTTCGGGTAGGTCATGAACAGCTTGATCGAGCGCAGTCCCGATTCGATCAACCCCGGCAACTCGTCGCGCACCACGGCGTCGCTCGGATCCGAGACGATAATGTGGAAGCTGTAGTCGATGCAGGCCTGCTTCGCCTTCTCGTGATACGCGTCGACCTGGGATTTCACCCCCTCGCCCTTCTCCTGGCTGGAGAAGGCGATCACCGTGGTGGTGCCGCCGCAGGCCGCCGATCGGGTACCGCTTTCCCAGCTCTCGGCGTTCTTCCCCCCGGTGGAAGACGGCTGCTCGATGTGGCAGTGGCTGTCGATCCCGCCGGGCATCACGTAGCGGCCGGTCGCATCGACCACGCGTGACGCCGAGCCGCCGAGCGACTCGGCGAGCGCCACGATTCGGCCGTCCTTGACCCCCACATCCGCCCGCATCGTCTCCGACGCCGTCACCACCGTGCCGCCCCGGACAATCACGTCGAACTCGCTCACACCTGCCTCCAGATCACGCGTTGCATCATGGTTGGCGCGAAGTCTTGCACCTTCGTTTCGGTATGACAAAGCGTGATGCGGGACGGCCGGAACCCGGCTTCGGACTGATCAATGCGGAACGGGATCCCGGTAGTTTTTCGAGAAACCGCCTGTCATAGTCCGGCCATGTCGAAGATCCCCAAGATGATGTCCTTGCCCGCCTTCGGACCGCGCGACCGCGAGCGTCGCAAGGCGGTACAGGCCCCTGACGACATCAACGCCGTGCTGGCCGCGAACTGGCCGCCCTACTCGCGCGACGAGTTGAGCAAATTCTCCAGAACGCTTCGGCTGGGCGCCCTTACGCCCCAGAATACGCTGGCCAGCTACCTGGCCCGGCGGCTCAATCGCGCGGTACACGCGCTGCAGAACCGTGCCGCCCGGTACAACCAGACCAAGGCCTGGGCGATGACCGCGCCGAACGGCCGGCAGATCCTGTTTCCGATCAACGACTACTCGTCGACGCAGTTCAAGAAGATGGTCGATGGCTACGACCAACTCTACGAGAAGACGCTGATCAGCTTCGTGACGGAGCGCCTCGGACCGCAGGATGTGTTCGTCGATGTCGGCGCCAACGTCGGCTACATCAGTGCCTTCGCCGCCTCCACCGGCGCTTCGGTGTTCGCGCTGGAGATCCAGCGCGACCTGATGCCGCTGATCGAGCAGATGGCGTCGATCAACGGGTTCGACCTGGTCCGGGCGCTGCACGTCGGCGCTTCGTCCCGATCCGGGTTGTCGATGATGCCCCGGATCGAGGCCAATCCGGGAACACAGCTTGAGGGGCAAACGGGGCGCTTCAACCGCAACGAACCTCGCTCGGTCGTCGATGACTTCGTGCCGATGATGGCCCTCGACGATGCGTTCCTCGATGCCGACCTCCTGCCGAAGCTCGTAAAGGTCGACGTCGAAGGACACGAGATCGGGGTGCTGGAAGGCTCACGCCGGATCATCGAGGCGGGCCGGACTACCTTCGTGGTCGAATTTCATCCGCACCTGATCACGCTCTACCGCCGACAGGCTGACGAACTCCTCAAGCCATTCGATCCGGCCCGGTGGTCGATGTTCCAGTTGACCGACGACGGACTTCGCCCGATCGCCGCCATGGCCGACATCCAGCCCGACCCGCGGGACCCGAACCCGAAACTGGTATTCGAGCCCCGGGCTGCCTGACGTTCAATCGGCGCCCGGAAACACCATCGGCGACATGTCGTCGATGGCGCGCCCGGCCCAGTCGCGCTGGCGGACACCCGATATCGTGATCTGCTGGAACTCGTTGAGCTTGGCCGCCGTGGCCGCGACGTCGATGGTCTCGACCGCACCGCTGGATACCACCCGCTTGCCGTGGACGTAGACGTCGGTGACCGCCCGGTCGCCTGCCGAGTAGATCAGGCTGCGGATCGGGTCGCGCAACGGCTGCATGTACGGGTGGCTGGCATCGACCAGCACGATGTCGGCCTTGCAACCCGGTTCCAGCTTGCCGATGTCGTCCCGGCCGATCGCCCGGGCGCCGCCGACGGTGGCCGCGTGGAAGATCTGCCAAGTCGACGCATTGGTGAAATCGCCGGCCATCAGCCGCCCGGCGACCATGGCGATCTCCATCTCGTGCAGGAAATTGTGCGGGAACGTGTCGGTGCCGAGCCCGAGGGGAATGCCGGCGCTCATGTAGCGGCCGACGTGATTGAGCGCGATGCCGCGGCGCCAGAACACGTTCGGACAGTGGGCAACCGCGGCACCGGATCGGACCAGGCGACCAAAATCGTCGGCCTGCGGCCAATGCAGCCAGGGATGGTCGTTCAGGAAGATGCCGTGGCTGACGATCGTTCCGGCGTCGAGCACGCCGATGTCGTCCAGCCACTCGATCGGCGTCATGCCATGGCGTCGCGTCATCTCGTTGAACTCGACGACGCTCTGGGCTGCGTGGATCTGCATCGTGATGCCGCGTTCCTTGGCAACGCGGAAGCTCTCCTGGATCAACGCCGGCGTGCAGGTGTCGATCTGGGACGGCCCCATCATGCCGGACATCCGGCCGGAACCGTGGCGGTCGGCCTCGTCGATGATCTCGACCGCACGCTCCAGCCCGCGCTCGCCGGCGGCCTCGTCCCAGTCGTAGACCACCGAGTGCCCGTCCTTGGTGGTCCAGGTCGCCGAACGGTACATCGGGCACAGCACGCCGCGGATGCCGGTCTCAGCCACTTCGTCGACCCAGCCGTCCCGGGCGCCGGACAGGTCGCAGTACGTCGTCACGCCGCTGCGCAGCATTTCCCAGATCGCAAAGCGCGTGGCGTGGCTCGCTCCCTCCGGCAACATGCGGAACACCGGCATGTATTCATACAGCGACGACTGCCCGAGCCTGGGCGAACCGAGTTCTTCGTTGAGCCCCTTGTTCCCGGGCTCGGAACTCGGGTGCGAATGAATGTCCACGAACCCCGGGATGACCAGCCGCCCGGAACCGTCCACCGTTTCATCGGCGGGACCGTCGTATCCAGGGCCTACATGGACGATCTCGTGGTCGCGGAAGGCAACGTCGGCGCCCCGGCGATAAACGTGGTCCCCGGTTCCGTCAGGCCCGGCCGTTGAATCCCAGGCCACCACCCAGTCAGCGTTACGGATCACCGTCGTCCGGCTCATCGCGGTACCTCGAGAAGATTGTTGGTGCGATCGGGAGCAAGACCGCCGACGCAGTGTGCTTTGGCCCGTCGAAACCGTCAAACACACAGGCGGGCTAAGGCCACCGCTATCGGGAGGCGATTGTTCAATGCCTTATTGATGCAAATACTGCGCTGTTAACTTATCAAATTGGAAATTTATATCTTCACTCGAGTCAATAGCATGACGACCATGATGATGCTTATCATCAGTTAGCATATTAAAATTTACCATAGGGTTGGGTGAGAGTATGATGATGTCACGCCGTTGTTGGCGCTATGCCCTTGCCGGGGCCGCTGCCGTGGTCGGACTGGCTTCGATTGCCGCCGACGCGCAGGCAGAGCGAGTCCGCTGGAAATTGCACGCCGCCTACGCGAGCAACATTCCGATCATCGGTGACACGCCAACGATGATGATCGACACGGTCGACAAGGCCAGCGGCGGCGAGTTCAAGATCAAGCATTTCGAGCCTGGTGCCCTGGTTCCGGGCAACGGCTACTACGATCCGGTTTCCAGCGGCGCCCTGGACAGCGCCTTCGGGACGCCGGGCTTCAACGTGAACAAGAACTTCGCCTATGCGTTCTTCGCGTCCGTACCGTTCGGACCGCGCGCCGGCGAGTACCTCGCCTGGATGCGCTACGGCGGCGGCGAAGACATGGCCCGCGAGATGTACGGCCGCGACAACATCCGCTTCTACATCTGCGGAATTGCGCCGCCGGAGACTTCCGGCTGGTTCCGCAACGAGATCAAGACGCTCGACGACCTGAAGGGCCTGAAGATGCGGTTCTTCGGCCTCGGCGCCAAGGTCATGGAGAAGTTCGGAGTGTCGACCCAGCTTTTGGCCGGCGGCGACATCTATCCGGCGCTGGAACTGGGTTCGATCGATGCGACCGAATTCTCGATGCCGGTGACCGACCAGGGCTACGGCTTCTACCAGATCGCCAAGCACAACTACTTCCCCGGCTGGCATCAGCAGTCGACGATCAACGAGTTGCTCGTCAACCAGGGCAAGTACGAGGCGCTTAGCGACCCCCACAAGGAACTGCTGGCCGCGGCGTGCGACCGGGCGACCCTGTACATGTTCGTGAAAGGCGAAGCCTCCCAGTTCGACGCGATCAAGTTTCACCAGGAGAAGGGTGTGACGATCCACCGCTGGTCGGATGCGGATCTCGCGAAGTTCGAGGAAGCGTGGCAGGAGGTCGTTGCCGAGGAGATCGCCGGGAACGAGGACGCCAAGCGGATCTGGGCCTCCTACTCGAAGTTCCGCGCCGACTATGCCGTCTGGCGGGACAACGGCTACCTCAAGTAACGCGCTGCCATCGGACGTCACCGAGCGGAGATATCGCACGACCCGCTAATTAATTCGAATTTGCCACCAGTGCGTTCTCACATCAGTCATTTCGCGGCCATGCACTATCTTTAGCATGACAACGATGTTGATGCAGACCATCTGTTTGGCAATGAATCGTCGACCCGGTGGTCGCGCATGGAATCCCTTGGTTGAAACCTCCCAGTCTCGCCAAGGCTTTGGCCGGAGATCGCAACGATCTCCGGCCATTTTTATTAAGAAAACGGGGAACGAACGGAGGAGGATGTTCCAATGATGGGTAAGACATGGCTTAGGGTCGCGGCCGGCGTGCTTGCGGCGGTCACAATCGCGGGGGCGGCATCCGACGTCGACGCGAAGCGGGTTCGCTGGAAGATGCACTCCGCGTTCGGCGGCAAGCTGATCGTGCTCGGCGAAGGTGCACACTTCGCAGCTGACACCATCACCGCGATGTCGGGTGGCGATGTAACGCTGAAATTCTTTGAACCGGGTGCCTTGGTGCCGGGTACCAGCTACTACGATCCGGTATCAAGCGGCGCGCTCGACGCGGCGTTCGGCACTCCCGGCTACAACGTCAACAAGAACAACGCGTATGCGTTCTTCTCTGCGGTCCCGTTCGGGCCGGGGTCCGGGGAGTATCTCGCGTGGATGGGATATGGCGGCGGCAAGGAATTGGCGCACGACATGTACTCCAAGGACAACATCCAATACGTCCAATGTGGAATTATCGCACCTGAGTCGTCCGGCTGGTATCGGAAAGAGATCAAGTCGCTCGACGACCTGAAGGGCCTTAAGATGCGGTTCTTCGGACTTGGTGCAAAGGTCATGGAGAAGTTCGGAGTCTCCACCCAGTTGTTGGCAGGCGGCGATATCTACCCCGCTCTTGAACTGGGATCGATCGATGCGACCGAGTTCTCGATGCCCGCGATCGACAAGGAACTCGGCTTCTTCCAGGTCGCCAAGCACAACTACTTCCCGGGCTGGCACCAGCAGTCGACCCTTGACGAGCTGCTGATCCACAAGCCGGCCTACGACGCACTGGACGACACGCAGAAGGCAGTCATCAAGGGTGCGTGTGACGCCACTACCATGTTCATGTTCTCGCGTGGCGAGGCCGTGCAGTTCGACGCGATGAAGTTCCACCAGGAAAAGGGCGTGACGATCCATCGCTGGTCGGACGACATGCTCGCCAAGTTCGAGGCTGCCTGGCAGGAAGTCGTAGCCGAGGAAATCAAGACCAACGAGGACGCCAAGAAGATCTGGGCGTCACTGTCCGCCTTCCGCAAGGACTACGCGATCTGGAAGGACAACGGCTACCTGAAGTAAGCCGTTCACGCTTTCACAATCAGCAACGGCCGGTCCCCTGGGACCGGCCGTTCGCGTTTCAGCCTACGAATCAAACCGCAACGCGGCCTTCACCGCCGTCAGTTCTGCCCCAGCCGGTCATATGCCACCTGTCCGCCGACGATCGTGAGGTCGGCCTGAGCGGCCAGCCAGGCTTCCGGCTCTGTGGAAAACAGATCGGTGTCCAGAACCGCCACGTCACCGAGCATGCCGGGGGTCAACGTCCCCTTGAGGCTCTCCTCGAACGAGCCGTACGCCGAATTCACGGTATAGGCGCCGATCGCCTCCTCGAGGCTCAACGCTTCCTCAGCCCCCAGAACCGTCCCCTTGTTGGTCTTGCGGGTCACCATGGTGTACAGGCCGCGGAATGGGTTGGTCGACGACACCGGTCCGTCGGAACTGCCGGACGGAAACAGGCCGGCATCCTGCCAGCGGCGCATCGGATAGCTGGCTTCCGGCCGGCCGCTCCCCAGGGCGTCGACATACAGGTCGCCGAACTCGTAGAGGAAGATCGACTGCGGTGCCGGCAGCACGCCGATGGCGGCCATCCGGTCCAGCTGCCCCTGGGTCAGGAAGCCGCAATGCTCGATCCGGTGGCGGCGCTGGGTGTCGATCGCATTGCCCATCGCCCGTTCATAACCGCTCAGGACCTGCTCGATGGCCGCGTCCCCGATGGCGTGGGTGGCGATCTGAAACCCGCGGGCATGATAGTCCGCGATCATCCCGTGCAGCTCCTCATCCCCGTAGATGAAGATGCCGCGGTTCTCGGTGTCGTCAGCGTAGGGCTGGAACATCGCCGCGGTCTTGCCGCCAGCCGATCCGTCGGCAAACAGCTTCATCGAGCCGACCCGCAGCCATTCGTCGCCGTCGCCGGTCATCAGGTCCATGTCGACGATGCGCTCCGGCCAGCCGGTCGCGCCCGCCAGCGGCATCAGGTACATGCGTACCGGCAGCCGCCCCTGGCGGCGGGCGGCGAGATACGCCTGCCAGTCCTTGAAACCCTCCCGCAGCCCGACGGCCGGATCGGTGCAACTGGTGATGCCGTAGCTGAGGTTCAGCCTGGCGCCAGCCTCGATGCCGGAGACGAAATCGCCGAAGCTGGCGGCCGGGAACGCCCGATATACTAAATTTTGGGCGGTTTCCTGCAGCAGACCGGTCAGCTTGCCGTTCTGCGCCTCGACATGCCCACCTGAGGGCTGCGCGACACCTTCGCGGATACCGGCAAGTTCCAAGGCCTTGGAGTTCGCGACTCCCATGTGGCCGCAGGTCCGCTTGATGTAGACCGGGTTGTCGGGTGCGACCTGATCCAGTTCCTCGCGCAGCGGGTGGCGCTTCACGTCGAGATTGAAATGGTCGTACCCGCGGCCGAACACCCACTCGCCCGGCCCGACCTGCGCCACCTTGTCCCGGATCGCCGCCAGCACATGGTCGACGGTGCGGATGTCGTCGCGCTTCAGGTTCACCTCGAAGGTGCCCATCCCGACGCTCATCATGTGCTGATGCGCGTCGTTCAGCCCCGGCACCGCCAGTCGGCCGGCAAGATCGATCCGCGACGTCCCGGGCCCGATCAGTTCCGCCATCTCGGCGACCGTCCCCGACGCCAGAACCCGACCGCCAAAGATCGCCACCGCTTCGGCGAACCCCAGGCCGGGTCCCAGAAACACCTTGCCCCCGGTCAAAACCGTGTCGGCATGCACACGCGACATGCGTCAGTTCTCCTCGATGGATGGTCGCTCAGTTCGACGGGTCAGGCGTCATAACCCGGATTGTGCCGGTCCAGCAGCCGCAGCAAAGCCGGCCAGGCCCGTTCGCCGAACGGCTTGTTCTTGTGGTAGTTCCAGAACTGGTCCGCGGTGTGGGCACACACGTTCGGCGATGGGTGGGTCAGCTTGACGCCACCAGCCTGCGCCGAAAGCTGCGCCTCGCAGGCACGCTCCAGGTTCTGCATGATCTCGAACGCCTCGGCGACGGTGCGCCCGCAGGTCAGGAGACCGTGATTGCGCAGGATCATCGCGTAGCGGTCACCGAGGTCACGCTGCAGCCGTGTCCGCTCGTCGAGATCCAGGGCGATCCCCTCATACTCGTGGTAGGCCATGTGTTCGCCGTAGAACATCATCGAGTTCTGAGTGAGCGGCAAAAGGCCGTCGGCCTGGGCCGACACCGCCATTCCCGAAACGGTGTGGGTGTGGATCACGCAATCGACGTCGTGGCGCGCCATGTGCACGGCCGAGTGGATGGTGAAGCCGGCCTCGTTCACCTCGAACGGCGTCTCCATCAGGACCTTGCCTTCGAAGTCGATCTTCACCAGCGAGGACGCCGTCACTTCTTCAAACATGAAGCCGTACGGGTTGAGCAGGAACGCGCCATCCTCGCCCGGGACCCGCGCCGAGATGTGCGTGTAGATCAGGTCGGTCCACCCGTAGTGCGCGACCAACCGATAGCAGGCCGCCAGATCGACACGGGCACGCCATTCCTCATCGCTCACCCGGTCGCGAACGGACGGAATCTTGGGCGCTAGCGCCAGGGCCATGACAGCCTCCTCGTCTTGGAAGAATCGACGCCAGAGCGGCGTCAGGGCAAACTGTGGCCCTTCGGACGGATCGTGGTCAATCGATATGGCAGATCGATCCGTCGCGAATCAGAATGTTGCGGTTGCCTTGACAGAAATCCGCAAAATATTGATGCTTATACGCGATTCGCTCATCCTCGGCTCGGAGTACTGCTAAGCAATGGCGCACCGTCGGCCGCTTATCGCCGCCGTGATCGGCGCTCTCGCGCTGGTCGGGTGCTCGACCGGGTCCGCGGTCAAAAGCGGTGGCTCGTCGGCTGCGCACAGCGGGCCGGCACCGGCCCCCGCCCCGCTTTACGCCCCGGGCGATGCTTTCGTGTACGACGATGGCGGGACCGTTACCCGGGAACAGGTTGTGTCGGTCTCGCCGGACCGGGTGGTCTGGACCAACGACAGCGGCCTGATCTGGACCAAGGACACCGCGGTCGTAACACCCCCGCTGATGTGGTCCGACGACCCCGAACTCGGACGCGGGCGCCAGACCATCATCGGATCGCCCAACCAGTTGTTCCCGCTCCAGGAAGGCAATGTCATCGCCTATTCGGTGCGCGGATCGTCCGAGAACGCACCCGCCGGCTGGCAGGACGAGCACCGATGCGTCGTCGCCGGCCACGAGGCCGTCGAGGTCAAGGCCGGCCGCTTTGACGCGTTCCGGGTCGACTGCCAGCGCAAGGACTACCGCGACACTTACTATTACGCGCCCACAGTGCAGAACTACGTCCTGCGCCTTCGCCAGTTCGCCAACCGGCAGAACCGCAAGGAGTTGGTCTCCGTCAGCCTCGCGAACGATCGGGCGAACGCCGCGGCACCGATTGCGGCTCCCGCGGCTCCGGTTGAAACCACACCGATCGGCGCGCCGGCGCATCCGGTTCCGATGGTCGGCGACGACGGCAAGATGATGGGTGAGCCGGGCATGCACGGCGCCGGCGACCCGATGATGGAGAAGACCCTGGTGACGCGGCTGGAAGCGGTGGTCACCCGCCTCGAGAAGCTTGCCGGAATGGAAGCCGGCGGAGCCATGCCGGCCAAAGGGGCCGCCGCCAAGCCGGCCGCCGCGGCAACCGGCGGCAACTGGGCCGTTCACCTTGCCTCGTACCGGTCCCAGAAGGGCGCGACCGACGGCTGGAAGACCCTGCAGCGACAGTTCCCGCAGCTCAAGGGCATGACCATGCGGACCAGCGAGTTCGACAGCGGCAAGGGCCGCGGAACCTATGTCCGGTTGCTTGCCGTCGGGTTCCCCAGCGAGGCTGCCGCCAAGGAGTTCTGTCAACCGATGGTCTCCAAGCGCCAGTTCTGCGAGGCCAAGGGCCCGCTGCCCTGATCAACCGTCAGCGCCGCTGGATACCGCGAACAGAGGTCACTGCGAAGAACCCGACGGCGACGATGGTCATCCAGACCATCAGGCCGTGCGGGACCCAGGCTTCCATAGCCCACCCGGCAGCCGGCGGTCCCACGAGGTTCGCCAGTTCGAAGGCGATCACGAAGGCGGCGTTCGCTGCGGCCAACTCACCCGCGCGATAACGTTCGCCAAGCATCGTGACCGCCACCGTGTAGAGACCGAATCCGGCGCCGCCCCACAGGAACAACGCCGGGTAGGCGATCATCGAACCCACGGTTAGCGCCCAGCCGGCCACCACCGGACCGACGCAGCACACTCCGCCCAGCACCAGCAGCAAGCCGCGACGGCTGACCCGATCGGCAAGCCAGCCGAGGGGGACCTGCAGCACGACATTGCCGGCCAACACCACCGTCAGCAGCGTAATTGCCGTCTCGTGAGGAAGCCCAACCCGGAGCCCGTAGAGCGGGATGAAGGTGAAGAACGCCGAGTCCACCAGGCCCACGGCGATCGCGGCGCAGGCGACCGTCGGCGCATCGCGCATCAACCGCAGCACGCTGCCCCTCTGGCCGAGCATCAGGGGCGGCGCCCATCGGCGGATCGGCAGGACCGGCAGGGCGGTCAGGCCAATCATCCCGGCGAACAGAAGAAACGGCGTGGATCCTTCGGTTCCGACCAAGGTCAGCAGCACCGGACCCGAAGCGAACCCCAACGCGATCGACGTGATGTAGCCCGACATGACGAGCCCTCGTCGCCGCTCCTCGACGATGGCCTGCATCCAGGTCTCGCTGACGACCCACTGGGTGACCACGCCGACCCCGGTCAGGAATCGCAAGACCAGCCAAGCCGGGAAACTGTCCGTGAACGCAAGGCCGGCCGCCGCCAAGGTAGTGAGCAGCAAACCCGCCGCAATCCCGTTGGCGGCGCCCAGCCGGCGGATGATCGACGGCACGAACGGCGCCCCGACGATTACCCCAAGCGACCCGATCGCCGAGTTGACGCCGATCAGCACCGGGTCGACGCCGCGGTGCTCCAGGGTCAGCGCCATGAGCGGCACCATGCCGCCGATCGCAACGCCGATCGACAGCGAACTTACGAAATGCGCCGCCAGGCTCCAGCCCACCCGGCCGGGCGTCAGAACCAGCGGCAATGCGGCTGTCATGGATAGGCACACGCCTCTGCAGACACCTGCACGAAGCCGGTCGATCCGGCACGCAACTGAAACCGGTATTCGATGCCGCCCCGGATCATCGAGGCGTGCAGCGGCAGTTTTCCAACAACCTCGCGGGTCGCTCCATCAATCCGCGCGATCTGGATGGTCAGCGGCTCCTGCGGTTCGAACCAGGCTTGGGGCAAGCCGTCGGCGGTCTTTGCCGATACGCCCGATCCGCTTACCAGAATGGACTCGTCGGCGAACGACACCACAGTGTTCTTGCCGTCGTACAATGGCGTCTTGACCAGAAACCGCTTGTTCTCAACTGGCTTGCAGTCGCGTGGATCGTCGGCCGACTGGATCAGGAAGCCGAGACGTTCAACCGAGACACCAGCGTTCAGCCGCTCGATGACCAGATCGAGCATCTGTTTGCGCGGACCCACCGGCACCTCGGCGGCGTAGCGTCGCTCCCACTCCTCAACCGCCAGCTTGGCGCGCTCGGCGCCCAGCCGCAGGTTGGCCGCTTCCTGCTCCAGCGTGTTCTGCCGCGCCTCCAGTTCGAAAATCTCCTGCTGATAGCCCCGCACCCGGCTCTCCAGGTCCTCGATTCCGACCTGATAGGAGATGATCGCCGTCGCCACGATAAATCCCGCAAGCACTGCGAACTTGATGACGCCGCCCCAGAAACGCCGACGATACCGGCGGTCGCTCTCGTATAGACTCATTACCCGTTCCCGGATTCTGGTTGTCGCGTCGTTTCCGGATTCCGCCCGGAGGTCGTTCTAGCCCGCTGGCTCCGATGGGTGAAGATGCATTCCCATTGCGGCACCCGTATGTCAGCGTCCGGTCATGACCGCCCCCATCGAGACCCCCGTGCCAGTGGCCCCCGCTCCCAGCAGGACAGGGGAGACGTCAAGCGATCCGGCCGTCGGCATCGGCCTGTTGGTGTTCGCCGAGCTGCTGTTCGCGACCATGGACACGGCGGCCAAGCATCTGTCGGGCGAGATGCCGGTCGGCATGGTGGTCTGGGGCCGCTACGCCTTCCATCTCGCGTTCATGCTGCCGTTCCTGATCCGCCGCCACCCGGCCGACGTGCTGCGGATCAACCGCATCGGCCTCGTTCTGTTCCGCGGCGTACAACTGCTGGCCGGCACGACCTGCTTCTTCACGGCGATCCGCTACATCCCGCTGGCCGACGCCGTCGCGATCGGGTTCGTGGCACCGCTGTTCGTGGTCGCCTTGTCGGTGCCGTTGCTCGGTGAACGGGTCGGGCCGCGACGCTGGATGGCGGTGCTGATCGGGCTGGGTGGAACCTTCGTGATCATTCGTCCCGGCTTTGCCGAGGTGCACTGGGCCTATGGGCTCGTCATTCTGCTGGCGCTGATCTTCGCATCGTTCGTGATCACCACCCGGATCCTGACCCGGACCGAGCAGACCATCCCGATGCTGTTCTACACGGCACTGGTCGGAACCGCCGGCGCCAGCCTGATCCTGCCGTTCGTCTGGCAGACGCCATCGCTGGAGCAGTGGGGTCTGATGGCACTGATGGGAGCGCTGGGCGGTGCCTCTCATCTGCTGCTGATCCACGCCTACCGGGTCGCCACGGCGTCGCTGCTGGCGCCGTTCCAGTATGCCCAGATCGTGTTCGCGACGTTCTATGGCTGGCTGATCTTCGGTGACTTTCCGGATCGCTGGATGATTGCCGGTACCACCATCCTGGTGGCCAGCGGCCTGTATGTCTTGCACCGCGAGGCGCAGATCAACCGACGGAACGACTGATCCCGGTCACATTCCGGATGCAGACGCCGACGACCGGCTGCCGACCGCCGTGAACACGGTTACCAGCGAAATCACCATGAACGCGGCGACCACGTAGAACACGGTGCTGGGATGGCCACTGTCCAGCAGGAAGCCGAACAGCAGCGGCGAGACGATGCCGCCGATGCTGAATCCGCTGGAGACGAAGCCGAACACCTTGCCCATGGCTCCGGGTGGGGTCACCGACCGCACCAGCATATCGCGGCTGGGCATGATGATGCCCTGGGCGATGCCCTGGCTGACCATCAGTACGACCAGTCCCCACAGCGGCAACGGCACGCTGCCGACAACCAGCACGGCGACCGCGGTGTACAAGAAGCAGGTGGCAGCCACCCGGTTGTGGTGACGGGTCCGGTCGGCGATCTGGCCGCCGACCAGGATGCCTCCGGCGGTTCCGAACAGATAGAAGGTAAGCGCTACCGTCGCCTCCGCCACCGGCGTGTCGTACAGCGCGTTCAGGGTCACGATCAGGAACTGGTTGATTCCGCCCTGGCTGAGCGCCAGCAGGGTGAAGAACAGCAGGCACATCAGGATCGGCGGGCTGAGCAGGATCGAAACCGGCGCAGCACCGGTATCCGACTTGGCCCCTGGTTTACGCCGCTTGTCGGAGCCCGGCTCGTGCTTTAGCGAACGCCCGAACACGATGAGGCCGAGTGCCGCGACCATTCCCGCCACCCCGCACGCCGCCACCCCGGCCTGCCAGCCGAACAGCGCGGCCAGGCCGATGATCGTCGCAGGCACCACCGCTCCGCCGAAGAACCCGGTGAACGTGTGCAGCGAGAACGCCCGCCCCATCCGCTTCTCCGACACCGACGCCGACAGGATCGCATAGTCGGCCGGGTGATAGACGCCGTTGGCGATGCCCGCGACGACCATCAGCCCGACGACCGTCCAGTAGCTGCCGGACAGGCCGATCAGCAGGAACGCCGCACCTTCCAGCGCCAGACCACCGATCAGGATGCCCTTGGCACCGATCTTGTCGACCAGATAGCCGCAGACGATCTGGCTGATGCCGGTCGCGCCCGAGAACGCCACCAGGATCAGGCCGAGGTCGACATAGCTGACTCCGAACGCGTCCTTCAGGACCGGGAACAGCGGCGGCAACAGCAGGATGTAGAAGTGGCTGAAGAAGTGCGCCACTCCGATCAGGCTGATGACCTTGACGTCGCCGCGGAAACTTCCGGTCTGGCCGTCGTCGGCGGCCGGTGACAAAACAGTCATGTGCTTTGAAATCCTGTCAGGAATCGCAGCAGGGTGTGCCTCGCGTCCTGACCGGTCAAGTCATTGAGGCGCATGACTGTCATGCCCATCCGTTCGCAACGCGCGCCACGCGGCGCCCAAGGTCACCCCATGGCCTGCGCGAACAGTTCCTCGAAGCCCGCCCGGTCGACCGGGCGGGGGTTGGTCGGGGTGCAGTGGTCGAACTCCGCCTGCTCCGACGCGATCGGAATCATCGCCTCGGTCACGCCCATCGCCCGCAGGTTCGCCGGCAGTTTCAGCCGGGCATTCATCTCGGCGATCACCTGGGGCAGGTCAGCGTTCGACGGCAGTTCCATGACCCGGCGCAGCGTGTCGTACTTGTCGCCGACATGGCTGTGATTGAATCGCAGGATCGTCGGCATGATGACGGCGTTCAGGGTGCCGTGGTGCAGCCGGGGCTCCGGCAGCGCTCCCAGCGGGTGCGACATCGAGTGCACCGCACCGAGGCCCTTCTGGAACGCCATGGCTCCTTTCATCGACGCCATCATCATGTTCCAGCGCGCCTCGCGGTCATGGCCATCCGCCACGGCCCGCTCCAGGTGCCGCACCGCGCGCGACACGCCGTCCAGCGCAATGGCTTCGGCCGGCGGATTGATCTTCGGCGACAGGTAGGTCTCGATGCAGTGGGTCAGCGCGTCCATGCCGGTGGCCGCCGTCAACCCCGCCGGCAGGTCGAGCGTCAGGTCCGGGTCGCAGATCGCGCGCTTCGGGATCAGGTGCGGCGAGACCAATGCGGTCTTCACGCCGCTCTCCAGCACGATGACCGCCCCCCGCCCGACCTCGCTGCCGGTGCCGGCGGTGGTCGGGATCGCGATCAGCGGCGGCATGCGGTCGGTGATCCGCGGCACACCGCCCTTGATCATCGCGTAGGTCTCCAACGGACCGGGATGCTCGACCATCAGCATGACCGCCTTGGCGAGGTCCATCGACGATCCGCCGCCAACCGCGACGATGCCGTCGCAGCCGCCTTCGCGGTAAGCCGCCAGCGCCTGCCGTGCGGCGGCCTCGGTTGGGTTGGCCGGGGTGCCGTCGAAGATCGTCACGGCCTTGTCGTTCGGCACCACGCCTCGCACCGTGTCGATCAACCCGGCAGCAACCAGCCCCTTGTCGGTGATGATCAACGGGCGCTTCATCCCGAACGCATCCATCTCGGCCCCGAGGGTTTTCACCGCGCCATGCTCGAAGGTGATGTTGGTCAGATAGCTGATCATGGTCACGAGGTAGTCCTCCGGAGAAAGCCACAGGCGGAGCTGCGACTATAAACATCCGTCGCAACACCGCGCCAGCCGGCTTGGTCGAATCCGCGAAAGCCGGATTCCAGCGACCGGGAGCGGATTGCAGCCGGTTGGCGGCGACGCTATGTCCAGTGTATGGAACGCCGGTTCATTCTGCTGGGTGCGCTGGCAGCTGCCGTGGTCTGGGCGGCAGTGGCAGGCACCATTGCGTTCGATCGCTGGCCGCGAGCCGCGGCGGCGATCGCCGCTGAAAGAGACCGTGGTATCCGTGGCTGCGCGACCCGGTACTTCGAGGCCGATGGCCGCGAGCGCTGCAAGGTGCTGTTCGAGACCCAGTACGTAATGGAACGAAACATGGCGATCTTCACCCGGCTCCTCCTTGTGCTCGGACCGCTGGTAGCGACCGGCGTCTGGGCCTATGTCGGACGCGACCGTTCGCGGGGGAAATCGTGAATCGCATTGCCGCCGCGCCACCGCGGGCATGGCAACGGATGCTGAGCGGCCGGCGGCTGGACCTGCTGGACCCGTCACCGTTCGATGTGGAGATTGAGGACATCGCGCACGGGCTGTCCCGGGTGGCCCGTTGGAACGGCCAGACGTCGGGCGAATGGGCGTATTCCGTCGCCCAACATTCGGTGCTGGTGGAGCGGGTGGCCGGCCTTATCGATCGGGACCTTGCGCAGCGCTGGCGCCTGGCAACCCTGCTGCACGACGCCGCCGAATATGTGATCGGCGACATGATCACTCCGTTCAAGTCGGTGATCGGGCCGGACTACAAGACGATCGAGGCGGCGCTGATGCGCGCCGTCCATCTGCGCGTGGGCCTGCCGGCGGAACTGCCGGCGCCGATCGGCAAGCTGATCAAACGCGCCGACCGGGTCGCCGCCTATCTGGAAGCAACCCAACTGGCAGGGTTTGCCGCCAGCGAAGCGCGCGGGTTCTTCGGTACGCCGAGGGTCGGCAGTGACATCCGAATCGAGGCGATGTCCCCAAACGAAGCCAAACAGCGCTATATTGACCGCTTCCGGTTGCTGGGGGGCACGGCCGTCTGCTGATTGAAGGTGCGCTGTCCGGCCTTTTCAGCAACTGTCGGTGCGGGGAATGGGGAACGGACGCTCAATGACCGATGCGACGAACAACTCCGAAGGCGGGCATCTCAGCACGCGGTATTGGCCGGCGACGTTCGAGGAACGGGGGGTGGTCGCCCCCTTCACGACGCCCACGCTTGCGTTCTCCCGCGTTCGATCCGATCAGCGCGACGGGTTGGAGATTCTCATTCCCGGCATGTCCGGTGGCAGCGGCGTCTACGTGATCGCCTGGCCAGCGGTCCGTGAAGTCTTCCGGATGACGGTCCACGACCGGGCGCTGCATGAAGCGATACAGGACGCCAAGGCGACGACCCCACGGATGATGCGCCGTTGCGCCAACCAGACCGCCATGACGGGCCTCGCCGGCCCCGATTCCCTGGAATGCTCCAAGGTCGCGCTCGAACAGGAGGACAACGAACGCCTCCTGACCAACTTCTATCTGATCAACTCGGTTGTCGACCGCCTGTCGCCCACTCCGGCTTCGCTGACGGTTGCCGAGCTGTCGTCGCCGCAGGGCCAGCGAAAGGCCCGCAAAATTCTCGACGAGATCGCCGACGGGCTCGGCGCTTCGTCCGAACAGATCTACCGGTGCCTTGAAGTCTGGTCGGACCTGATTGCCCCGCTGGGCCTGTCGATGATGCCGCACGAATGCCGACTGCGCCGCCTGATGAAACGGCTGGAGGCATTCCGCATGAACGCGAGCGAGTGGAACCAGCGCTCCAACGCCGATCCCGACGGGCTGTCGCTGCTCGCCGCAGACGTCGCGAAGCTTACACTCGATGTCGGCCACCCGGTGATCGCCGAGGTCGATGCCTTTGCCAACGACCTCGCCCGGACCCTGACCGGATGGCGGAAGGTCGAGCCGGTCATTCAGGACCGGCTCGACCGGCTGTCCTGGCTGCTGGACGGCTGGGAACATGTGCTGACGATCTGGGACGGCGTTCTGGAGGCGGCGATCTGGGAGCAGGTCGAAGCGATGGAAGAAATCGTGCGAATGCTGCCGCTGGTTCCGAAAAAGGAACTGGAACGCCACAAGGGCAACGCATGGGGAGAGTTGGAGAACGCGCTTCGCCGGTTCGTGAAGCCGCTCCAGAACTGGCAGTCGGGCGAAGTGGACATCGACCTGCTGTTGCGCGTCGAGCATCGCCGCGCCCGGGCGTTGTAGGAGGACCTTTGAGCATGAGCTCCAATGTTCCGGACCGTTCCCTGGACCTGCTGGCCGGTCGTGTCTTCGACATTCCCGAGCCGCAGTTCGTCGACCTGGTTCGCTCCCTGGAGGCCAGGCGGCTGAAGACCGACCAGCGCGCTACGGCCGACGCCGTGCTGAGCCGCCTGCGTCCGCGGATGTCATTGGCCAGGCCGCCGCGCCGATCGACGCCGCAACGCCTGTTCTGCATGCCGTTCGAAGACCTGCTGTATGATCCGGGCACGCCACGCAAGGCCATCGGCCGCATCCCGCGTTCGGCCATCATGCCGATCTGGTCGCTGATCGCCAAGCACGCCAACCCCAGCGTGCTGGAGGCGACGTCGGCCATCCTGAAGTCGGCCGAACCGAACGACCGCCAGGCTTGGCACAAGGCCGGCACGGCGCTTTGGGCGGAAGCAGCCCGAGTTCTTTCCGAGCGAGATGCGGAGGCCCGCAAAACGCCGACCGGCCGGGCCCGGCTGCGCGACGCACTCGGCGGCGAACCGGTTCTGAGCTCGCTCGACGACATCTACGCCCTGATGAGTGTCGCGACGACCATCCTGGAGCTGCGCAGCGCCTTGCCGCCGGCGCCAATCGAGACGATCGATCAGAAGTCACTGGCCGCCCTGGTGCACGCCCTGCGCGCCGTTGCGGGCCTCAACAAGGACGCCATCCCGCACGTCATATTCGTGCTGATGGCCCGACTGCGCGACCTCAGCATCCTGGGCGAGCTGTTCGAGAGGCTGACCGAAGCCGGGGTCGGCGATCTGGTTCAGCTGGCCAGCGGGCAGGCGGGCGAAGCGGTGGTCAGCCAGGCCGAGGACCGGATGCTGGACGTACGTGTCGACTTGCGGGACGAGGACCTGCCAAAGGCCGACGTCGCGCGGGAACTGGGCAGAGAGATCGACGCCCTGGAACGCGCCGCGGTTGCTGTCGGCGGCGGACGCGCATACGGACGGCGGATCGAGCGGGTGAAAGCCGAGTTCGCCCAGGTCGCACGCGAGATCGTGGTCGCCGGAGCCAGCGAAGCCACCCTGGCGGCGGTGGCGGCCCTCGACGACCCGATCTCGACGGACGAGGAGGAGCTGCAGAGGCTTCGCGAAGCGGAGGACCGGGTCGTAGCGCTGCGGGTGTGCCGGCGGTTCTCGAATGACGCCGGCATGTCCGAACTGGTCGAAAAGGCCATGCAGGCCATCGCAGACGGGCTGGAGGCACGCGGCGACGATCTGCTCCGCAAGCTCGCCGCCGACGATCCGGACACGTCGGTGATCGATCTCTACAACACGGTCCGGCTGATCGAACTGGTCGAGGGTTCGGAGAAGGCCGACCGGCTGCGGGTCGCGGGCCTGAAAGCGATATCGGAGGCTTGATACGGTCGTTGATTGTCCAGGGGAGACCCAACGTCGACGCGTGGGCCTTCAAGAAACCTTAAGATCTCTCGTGTTTGATGTCTGCGTTGGGCCATCGGGCAGCGACAGCGATGCGGACACGGTATCGAGGACACAGTTGGGGATGCTTACACGACGATTCGCATGGCTGGGCTTGCCGATCGTCATACTGACCGCGGTGCTGCTGATCGGCACGTACCGCTACGTGGTCCTGTTCAATTTGCAAAGCAGTGTGGAAGGTGTCGCCGCCTCAATGGCGCAGATCTTCGCCAACACGCTGTGGAAGGACTATCAGCCGCTGGTCGACCGGTCAGCCACGATGTCCGCGGATGAGATCCGGGTCGATCCGCTGACACGTGGTGTCGATCGCGAAGTCAGTACGATCACGGCCGGCACGCGGGTGCTGAAGGTCAAGATCTACTCCCTGGCCGGGATCACGCTGTACTCGTCGGACCCGAAGCAGATTGGCAGCGACTACAGCAAGAGCCCGCACTTCCTGATCGCACTCGATGGCGGTATCGCAAGCAACCTCTCGCGCCGCAGCCATTTCGACGGCATCCACGGCCCCCGCAGCAATGTCGTCGTCCTGGAATCCTACGTGCCTGCCTACTCACCCTCCGGGGGTGGCAACGTCATCGCGGTGATGGAGATCTACACCGACGTCACGGAGCTGGAAGGCAACATCCTGGGCCGCGCCGAAGTCCTTGTTGCAATGCTGGCAATCGTCCTGTCTCTGGCCATGTCATACGGTGTTCAACTCTGGGTGCTGCGGCGCGCTGAACGGCGCCTGCACCATGAACACGTCGAGCGCCTCAAGATCACCGCCGACCTGGCCGTCGAGCATGAAGCGAACCGTGCGAAATCGGCATTCCTGGCCAATATGAGCCACGAGCTGCGTACCCCGCTGAACGCAATCATCGGTTTCTCGGAGGTGCTGCTAACCGAGACGTTCGGCCCGATCGGCCAGAAACGCTATATCGAGTACGCGACCGACATCAACATGGCGGGATACCACCTGCTCCACGTGATCGACGAGGTGCTCGATCTCAGCAAGATCGAGGCAGGCAAGGTTGATCTGAATCTGAGCGTGATCGATCCAACCGATGTGATCGCCGCCGCGCTCGACATGCTGGGGCCCGACTCGGAGCGGCACGGCGTCGAAATCCGGCGAGCCCTGGCTGCGCCGATCCCGGTCATGGAAACCGACGAAGGAAAGCTGCGGCAGATCATTTTGAACCTCGTATCGAACTCGCTCAAATACACCAGACCCGGCGGGTCCGTGACGGTGAGCACCGAGGTCGACACCGATCTTTCGGCAACCCAGATCACGATTTCCGATACCGGAGTCGGCATGTCCGAGGACGAACTCGCCGTGGCGATGACACCCTTCGGGCGGATCAACAACGCGATCTCCGATGCCCGGGGCGGCACCGGCCTCGGGCTCCCGCTGACCAAGAACTTCGTCAATCTGCTCGGCGGGTCCTTTCGGATAGAAAGCACGCCCGGTGTCGGGACCACCGTGTCCATTCAATTACCGATCATCGCGGCATCATAGCAAACACGGGACAATCGACCGGCGCCCTTGCTTGACGCTTCGCCACGGTTCTACGCTCGGACAACCTGCCCGATCGAAAAGGACCATCCCCATGGCGGAGCCCCGTTACCTGTTTCTCGACGACTCGATCGTTCCCTGGAGCGAGGGGACCGTCCATGTCTCCTCGGCGGCGTTCAAGTTCGGCTCCTCGGTGTTCGAGGGCCTGCGCGGCTACTGGAACGACTCGGACCAGGACATGTACCTGTTCCGGATGGACGAGCACATGGACCGGCTCACGTTCTCCCAGCGCTTCATGCGGTTCGACGAGATCTACACGCCGGAGTTCGTGACCGAGAAGACGCTCGAGGTCATCCGTGCCAATGGTTTCAAGGGTGAGAACGTTCACATCATGACCACCGCCTACCTGAAGGGTGGTGGCGGCCAGGGTGTGACCGGACCGGTGGGATTGGCCATCACCGCCCAGGAGCGCCCGCGCACGGCGAAGATCACCTCCGGCGTCTCGGCCCAGGTCAGCTCCTGGATGCGGATCCCCGACAACGCGATGCCGATGCGGGTGAAGTGCAACGCCAACTACCACAACGGCAGGCTGGCAACCGTCCAGGCCAACGCCGACGGCTACGACACGGCGATCTTCCTGAACAGCCGCGGCAAGGTCTCGGAAGGGCCGGGCATGTGCTTCTTCATCGTGCGCGACGGCCAGCCGATCACCCCCAGCACCAGCAACGACATCCTGGAGAGCATCACCCGCACCACCGTGCTGCAATTGCTCGCCGAGATGGGCACGCCGGCAATCGAACGCGACGTCGACCGTTCGGAGATCATGGCGGCTGACGAGGCGTTCTTCTGCGGCACCGCCTGGGAGGTCACTCCGGTCACCATGATCGACCGCATGCCGGTCGGCACCGGCGCCCTCGGGACGGTGACCAAGCGGTTGCAGGAATCCTACTTCGACGTCTGCAGCGGCCTGTCGGGGTCGCACGCCGAGTGGCGGATGCCGGTGTACGGCAATGCCGCCGCAAAAGCGGCCGAGTAATCCACGGCCATGACCGAGGAAACCGCGGCGATCGAGTTCTACTACTCGATCCGCTCGTCGTTCGCCTATCTGGCAGCCCGGCGCATCGCGCACCTCGCGCATGCGCACGGGCGGCCACTGGTACACCGGCCGATCGACCTGCAGAAGCTGATCGCGGTCAACGGCGGCGTGACCTATGACAAGGTCCACGCTGTTCGGCGCCACAACCACGAGCGCAACCTGGAACGCTGGGCCCGCAAGCTGGCCATCCCGGTCATCGTGGACCCGGTGCATCACGTCGGCCCGAGGGAACGACCGTCCGGCCTGGTGATCCTGGCGCAGCGTCAGGGTGCCGACGCCGACGTGCTGGCCCACGAGATCCTGGCCGCCCTCTGGCGTGACGACCGAGACATCGACGACGCTTCGGTCCTGGTCGATTGCTGCCGCCGCGCCGGGGTCGATCCGGCGTTGATCGAACGGGCGCTCGATCCGGACGTGCAGGAGGAGATGGCCGAGAACGGCCGGCGGGCTCTTGCCGCCGGCGTCGTCGGTTCGCCGACCTTCATCGTGGATGGTGAGCCGTTCTTCGGCCAGGATCTCCTGCCGTTCGTCGAGGAGGCGTTGAAGGCCGGAACCGCCCGCCGTCGAACGGCATAGGCCGGTGGACGGTCCGCCGACCCCGTCGATGACCGCGCGGCCGCTCGGTCACGCACGATTGTGGCGCCGGCCGGCGGGACCCGCTGACCCGCGCCCGCCAATCCTGCTGGTGCACGGCGGCTACCACGGGGCGTGGTGCTGGGCAGCCTGGATCGAACGGCTCGTTGCCGACGGCCGGGACGTTGCCGCCCTCGACCTGCGCGGCCATGGCGGGTTGCCGCAACCTCCAGGCTATGCCGAGTCCGGCGTGACGGCGTTCGTCGACGACGTGGTTGCCGCCATCGATGCGGTCGACCGACCGCCGGTCGTCGTCGGACACAGCCTTGGCTGTCTGCTGGTCCCGTTGGCGGCGATCCGCCGGCGGACAGCCGGCCTGCTGCTGCTCTGCCCGTCCCCGCCCGGCAACCTGCCGGGTGCCGCCAAGGTCCGGCTGGTCCCGGAAGGAGCAGCCGTCCCGCCACTGTCCGTGGAGGTGGCGCGCGCCCGCTACGCACCGCATCTGTCCGACGCCGAAGCCGCGGACCTCGCCGCAAAGCTGTCCGCCGAAAGCCCGCGGCTGCTGAACGAGCGCTATGACCTTCGGATACCGGTCGACGCCGCTGCGATCCAGGTACCGGTGCTGGTGGTCGAGGGCGGACGCGACGATCCCGAACGGCACCCGCCCGGCCAGGACCAGGCAATCGCGGCGTTCTACCGCGGCCATCACCTGCGGATCGACGACGCCCCGCACAACCTGATGATGGGACCCGGCTCGACGGATTGGTTCCACACCATCTGGACCCGGTTCAACGGCCTCACCGTGGGCGGGTAGGAACCGTCATGCTTGAGCATCTTCCCCGTATCGACCTGCTGGACGGCCCGACACCCCTGCAACGGATGTCCCGGGTCGAGGCGCACGCCGGACACCAGTCGCTGTGGGTGAAGCGCGACGATTTCATGCCCCTCGGCCTCGGCGGCAACAAGCTGCGCAGCCTGGAGTACTGGATTGCGGAGGCGGCGCGCGACAGCTGCGACATTCTGGTGGTCGCCGGTGCCCCGGAATCCAACCAGTGCCGGTTGACCGCTGCCACGGCCGCCCGGCTGGGGATGGATTGCTTGATCCTGCACGGCGGCGACCCGCCGGCCAACGAGGTCGGCAACCTGATGCTGAACCGCCTGTTGGGCGCGGAAATCCGGTTTCTCGGACCGGTCGACGAAGCTCAGCGCGGCGAGCGGGCGCAGCAGGCGGTCGGCGAGCTCGCGCGCGCTGGCCGGCGCCCCTACCTAATCGGCAATCCGGTGGTCGGCGCCCTCGGCTATGCCCGCGCCGCCGAAGAGCTGGCCCGTCAGGCGCGGGCGCATGACCTGGCGCTGCGCCACGTCGTGCTGTCGGGATCAATGGGCCCGACCGAGGCCGGGTTCCTGTTCGGCTGTGCCCTGCTCGACCTCGACGTCACGGTTCATCTGGTCAGCGTCGAGTACTCCGCCGAAGAACTGGAGGCGCGGATCGGCCGCATCCTCGACGGGCTGTCCCGCCACACCGGGGCGGACCCGCGGGCCGACTGGCGGCACCGGCTCTCCATTCACATGGACCAGCTAGGCGATGGCTACGGTCGGCCGACCGCAGCGTCGGTCGAGGCGGTCAGGACCGCGGCCCGTCTGGAAGGCTTCTTCCTGGAGCACACCTATACGGCCAAGACGTTCGCGGGCCTGCTGCAGCGGATCGCCGACGGCACGATCCCGGCCGATGAGCCGGCGTGCTTCCTGCACACCGGGGGCACACCGGCGTTGTTCGGCCAGGTGGCCAGGGACCCGTCCCTCCTCGGCGACGGTCCGTGAAATCGAGGCGCCCGGCCGCACTGGTCTGGCTCGGGCGCGCCGCCGTCCTGATCGCGGTCATCGCCGGCATGCTGGCCGTGCTGTGGGGCGCCCGACTGGCCTGCGAGGCGAACCCCGATTGTCCCTGGCCCGTGCTGTGGCGGTCACGCTGAACGTCCAGCGCCCGGATCACCTGCACGCCGGACTTCCCACGCCGCAACCGCGCGGTGTATCAGGAACCAGCCGTCGGCCCCGTGGCGGAACTGGTAGACGCACGCGACTTAAAATCGCGAGCCTTCGGGCGTGCGGGTTCGAGTCCCGCCGGGGCCACCAACGCCGTAGCCGCGGACCAACCCGTCGATCAGCGTGTCGATCAGGTCCGCCCGGTTCGCCCACGGAAACCGGGTCTGGACGATCAGCAGCGTCGCCAGACCGTGCAGCGACGCCCAGGCCGCCTGCGCCACCGTGTCGGGATCACCGGGTCGCAAATGCCCTTCACGCATCAACGCCGCCACCTGGTCGCGGAACCGGTGGAAGGCGAACAGGCCGGGCCGCACGGTCGGCGATCCCGCCGGATCGGAGCGCGGCGGCATGAAGATGATCTCGTACTCCACCGGTACCGAGAACGCGAAGTCCAGATAGGTCCTCAGCAGGACCGGGAATACCCGGGCGCGTGACGGCGCCGCCGCCTCGGCCGCCACCAGGAGCCCGTCCAGCCTCCGGAATGCCCGGTCGCAGACCGCGATCAGAATGGCGTCCTTGTCCGGGAAGTAGGTGTAGAGCGCGGTCTGCGACACCCCGACCCGCTCGGCGATCTTGCGCGTGGTGATGCCGGCATAGCCGCCCTCGGCGTGCAACGCCTTCGCTGCCTCCAGGATCTCATCGACGCGCTCGTGCCCGAAGCCCCTCGGCTTGCGGGGCCGACGGGCCGTGCCTGCTTTTGCCATCCAGCTGTTTCCGCTCGCTTCGCCACTTGACGAGGCCAGCATGCCACATTAGTTGTCATCGAACACTGTTCAATGAACACTTATCAATGAACACATACGACGCACCAACCGGAGCACCGTCATGACCGTTCCATCCGCCCTGCGTGCCCATCCGCTCCTCGTGTCGATCGCATTCTGGTTCGCCATCGTCAGTTCGGTACTGATCGGGGTCTCGTCCCTGCGGTACCTGCTCGGCGATCCGCGTCTGGCGGGCGAAGGCATGCAGGCCACCGTGATCGCAAACGGCTGGATCTTCGCCACCCATGCAGGAGCGTCGGCCGCGGCACTGATCGTCGGCGGTTTCCAGTTTCTCGGGAGCGTCCGGCAGCGCTGGCCGCGGCTGCACCGCTGGACCGGGCGGTTCTACGTGCTTGGCTGTGTCGTGGGCGCCGGTGCCGCGTTGTGGATCGCTCCGGATGCCGCCAGCGGCCGGGTCGCGACCTTCGGCTTTTCAGTCCTGGCCGCCGTCTGGCTCTACACCACCCTGACCGCCTGGCGGCTGGCAATGGCCCGTGACTTCGCAGCGCACCGCCGCTGGATGATCCGATCGTTCGCGCTGACCTTCGGCGCGGTGACGCTGCGCCTGCAGATCCTGGCGTTCCTGCCGTTCGGCCTGATGTACAACGACGTGGCGCCGTTTCTCGCGTACAGCGCCTGGATCCCGAACCTGCTGGCGGTCGAGCTGGCGTTTCTGCTGGCAGCCGGCGGAGCCATGCACCGACCCCGACACGGAACCGCTGCCTGACGCTTCAGTCGGCGGCGTCGACAGACAACCGCAGCGTGCGGATCTCGGGGAACCGCACGCTGACCGTGGTTCCGTGCCCCTTCATCGAGTCGAGAGTCAGGGTGCCGCCGTGCAGCCGCACCATCGAGTTGACCAATGGCAAGCCAAGGCCGGTGCCGCCGTATGACTTGTCGTAGCGATCGCTGAGTTGCACGAACGGTTCCATCGCCCGCGCGATGTCGGCCCTGTCCATGCCGATACCGGTGTCGGCCACCACCAGGGCGATGCGATCGTCCGGTTCCAGGCGTCCAACCACCTCCACGCGTCCCCCGCGCTGGGTGAACTTCACCGCGTTCGAAACCAGGTTCAGGAGGACCTGACGCACCAGACGCTCATCGGCGTGCAACCGCGGCAGGTCGGCGTCGATGTGCAACTCAAGGGTCAGGCCACGGGTCTTCGCCAGATCCTCCATCATGCGGCCTACCCGGCGGACCACCGCCCGTACGTCTACGTCGATCTCGTGCAACTCGACCTTGCCGGCTTCGATTCGCGAGTGATCTAGCAGGTCGTTGACGAGGGTAAGCAGATGCTCCCCGGCCATGCGGATGTCCTCGGCGTAGGTCTTGTAGCGATCGTCGCCGAGTTTGCCGAACGGCTCGTTGCCAAGCAGGTCCGAGAACCCGATGACCGCGTTCAGCGGGGTGCGCAACTCGTGGCTCATGTTGGCCAGGAACGCGCTCTTCGCCCGGTTGGCCGCCTCCGCCTCGGTCTTGGCGGAAGCCAGCGCCTCCACCGTCTGCTCCATCCGCCGGGTGTCCGCCCGAACCCTCGCCACCACGCGATTGTACTGCCGCGCGACCGGCTCCACCTCCGACCCGATCTCGACCGGGATCGGGTCATCCATCCGGCCGGAGCGGAAATGATCCTCCATCGAGACGATAAGGTCCTGCATGGCCGACGACGCTTCATGCTCGGCGGCGTTGAGTCCGGCCCGCTCGCCATCCACCGATACCCGCAGCGGCGAGATCACGTTGATCGCTCGAAGCAGCGCATAGGAGCCCGCAAAGGCGACGGCACCGATGCTGACGATGCCCATCGACTGGATCTGCAACTGCTCCAGCCAGCCGCGCCCCAGAACGGCTGGATCGCCGAACAGGGCGACGGCCAGCGTTCCCCAGATGCCGGCGAACAGATGGACCGGGATTGCCCCCACCGCGTCGTCGATCCGCAGGCGTTCCAACAGCCGCACTCCTGGCGGCACCAGCGCCCCGCCGACGGCACCGATGATCGCCGCCTCGCCGGCGCTGACCGCGTGGCAACTGGCGGTGATCGCCACCAGGCCGCCGAGTATTCCGTTCAGCAGCGCGTCGACCCGGGCCTTGCGGGTCATCGCAGCCGCGATAGCCTGGCTGGCCAGCCCACCAAAGCACCCGGCCAGCATGGTGTGCGCGACGATCGGCGCCACCCGGCCATCCATCGCCAGGGTCGAGCCGCCGTTGAACCCGATCCAGCCGAACCACAGCAGCATCGCGCCGATCGCTGCCAGCGGCAGGCTGTGCGGTTGCGGTGCAGCACCTCCCCCGGCCTGAAACCGTCCGATCCGCGGCCCGACGACCAGGACCGCTGCCAGGGCAACCCATCCCCCTACCGAATGCACGACCGTCGACCCGGCGAAGTCGACAAACCCGAGCGCCTCCAGCCAGCCGGGCTCGCCGCCATCCGCGCCGGCCCAGGCCCAACCGCCCGCCAGCGGATAGATCGCGCCGGCCATGACCGCCGACACCAGGATGTAGCCGAGGTACCGGATCCGCTCGGCAACAGCGCCGGAGACAATGGTGGTCGCGGTGCCACAGAACATCAGCTGGAACACGAAGAACGCCGCCGCCCATCCGATGCCGTCGGCCGCGACCAGGTCGGGCCGCGCGCCGAACATCAGCCAGAAGCCCACGGCCCAGAAAACCGCCCCGGCAACGCAGAAATCGATGAGGTTTTTGGCCGCGACATTGATCGTGTTGCGCGCCCGAACGAACCCGGCTTCCAGCGCACAGAAACCGACCTGCATCACGAAGACCAGGCCCGCAGCAACGATCATCCAGGTTACGTCGAGAGCGGACGCGTCTATCGGCATGCGAATTCCTATGCCGAATCAACACATTCAATCAATCAAAGAACTCTTTCCCCGACATGCGTGGCGAAATCGGAGTGATCGACCGCAGGTCGCAGGTGTCCGGGGCTGCAATGGCCGATCCACTTCGCGAGTGGCGGAATCACCGATTCAACAGCAACAATTCGCGATCCGGGCAGCGCCGGAACGTCAGGGACGGAGTCGGTTCCTCGCGTCTCAGGATCTGTCCGACCGGGTCCCATTGAAACACCTGCCGAGGCTCGGGGCGGGCCAACGACAGCGACGCGGCAACCACCAGTTGGACGCCATCGAACACATAGGTCGACGTTCCCTCGACGAGATCGCGCAGGCCCTGGGTGGTTCCCATGTCCAGCAGCGCTTTGATGTAGCGACCATCGCGCAGCACCATCACATGGGCGCCGGAGCACAGCACGCCGGTGCCCTGGGTCACGCCCCAGATGCCATCGACCGATGCCGCCGAAGCAACAGGTCCGGCCCCCATGGACAGCAGCACCAGGGCCGCAGTGGCGATCCTCTTCATCCACGCCGCCCCAGGATCGCCGCCATGCGCTGGCGCGGCGCGTCCGTCTCATAGCAGGCGGCGAAGCTCGCGACGCTGGCCTCGACCGCATCGTCGATCGACAGGGTATCCCACTGCCGACACAGCACCTTCTGGGCGCGGATCGCCGCCGGGTCAGCGCCGTCGATCGCCCGGACCAGCGCAGCCGCCCGCCCGGCCAGATCGGCGTGCGGCACGATCTCTTCCACCAATCCCCAGCGTTCGGCAACCGGCGCGGTGATGGTCTCACCGGTCAGCACCAGACGCGCCGACCGGCCGCGTCCGATCAAGCGCGGCAGCAGGGCCGCCTCAATCACGGACGGAATGCCGACCAGGACCTCCGGCATCGAGAAATGGGCGTCGTCGGCCGCAATCCGAAGGTCAGCGCCGGCTACCAGTTCGAGCCCGGCTCCCACACAGGCGCCGTGGATCGCGGCGACCACGGGTACCGGGCACTCCATGACCGACTGGATAGCCCGGTGCAGGCCACGGATGAACGCGGCCGCAGATGACGGGTCGAGCGTGGCCATCTCGCGGACATCGGCGCCGGCGCAGAAGCTTGGACCGGCGCCGTTCAGGCAGACGACCCGCAGGCTGTCGTCCGTGGACAGTTCTCCGAACGCGGCGGCTATGGCGGCAGCGACATCGCTGGAGACCGCATTGCGCTTTTCGGCCCTTGATAGGGTGACGGTAGCAACCCCGCCGTCCCGGGAAACCTCGACCAGGCTCACGCTGCGTCTCCCTCAGTCGGCTCTGCGGCTGCCTCGATCGGCTCGGCGCCAAGCGAGCGGACCAGCGCCCGAACCTCTTCGGCCGCCGCCTCCAGGTGGTCGGCAACGGCGGCCCGCAAAACCAGCGACGTCCCGAAGTGACCTGCCCTGAAGTAGGGATAGCTGCCGATCTCGACGTCCGGGTAGCGTTCCTGAATGGCGCCCAAGCCCGCCGCCACCGTCCCCTCGCCAATGGTGCAGCCGACCGTGCACGACAGCATCGGGGCACCGCCGATCAGCCGGGATTTCAGCCCCTCGAACATCGCCTGCATGATCCGCGGCACGCCCGGCAGGACATGAACGTTGCCGATGATGAACCCGGGCGCCGCCGACACCGGGTTGTCGATCAGTTCGGCGCCCACCGGGATATCCGCCATCTTTCGGCGCGCCTCGTTGAACTCGATCCCGGTGTTCGCGTAGTGGGCGGTGAGACGCCGCATGGCCTCCGCGTTGCGTTCGACCGCCACGCCGAAAGCCTTGGCGATGCAGGCGGTGGTGATGTCGTCGTGAGTCGGCCCGATTCCACCAGAGGTAAACACGTAGGTGTAGCGCTCCGACAGCGCCCGTACCGCTTCCACGATGGCGGATTCATCGTCGCGGACCACCCGGACTTCCGAAAGCCTGATCCCGAGGCCGTTCAGCCGCTCGCCGATGAATGCCAGATTCTTATCCTGGGTTCGGCCGGACAGGATTTCATTGCCGATGATGCAGATCGCTGCGGTGACGGACGGGTCGGTCATAAGTAACGGCTCCGGCATGACGGTTCGATCGGACGCGCGAGGATGGGAGCCGCCGAGCACGGCGCAAGTCAAGCTCAGCGAATGCGGACCCAGACGCTCCCCGAGATCGTACACCGATCATCCGGCCCCGCTTTCCGCAAAAATAAGTAACGACTTGTTAAGGGTGATTGCCGACACTCGGTGCCGCAAAGCGATTCAGAGATTTTCAACCGGTGGATTGTGAGACAAATGCCACAAGTCTGACGCAGCGATTTCGTTCATCAGCCCCGGTTCCGGGCCCTTCGCAAGACATTTGGCCGTTGCGCGATCCAGCCGACCGCCACGCCGACACACCCGCAAGGTTCAGCCTAAACGAACCACTCACGCGGCAAGGGAGACCTCCTAGATGACCTTGAAGATGAAAGTGCCGCTGATCGCGGTTCTGTTGTGCCTGACCTCGTGCGTTCTGGTCGGTGTCCTTGGTTACGTCCAGAGCCGCGATGCCCTTTACGACAGCGCCGTGAACCGGTTGAGCTTCATCGCCGAAACCAAGGCTGAAAACCTGCGGAAGGTGGTCGACGGCACGTCGAAGACATTGACCGGGCTCGCTCAGAACGAGAGCGTCCGCCAGACGCTCGACAACCTCGTGGCGGCCGTGATGTCCGAGCCCGCCGACGGGATCCGCGCGATCTACCAGAAGCCCGACCTGACCGCCCAGCAACGCGCGGAAATCACCGGCGAAGGCAACAAGGACATCTATTCGTGGCGGCACGCCGGACTCCACTCGTCGTTCCTGGCGATGTGGCAGAGTTCCCCGGTTTCCGACGCCTACCTGATCGCGCTGGACGGACGGATTCTCTATACGATCACAAAGACCGACGGCTTCATGGGGAACGTCTCCGAGTTGGCAGGGACACCGCTGGCCGAGAGCTTCAAGCAGGCCCTCACCCTCCCGCCGGGGCAGCAGGCATTCCGGGATTTCACTATGTATGACAGCGGTTGGGACCGGGCGTCGGCCTTCTGGGCCGAACCGATCTTTCCGCCCGGTGCGACGAGCGCCGAAGAAGCCCAGGCGGTGCTGATCCTGCGCATGTCGGCCCAAGAGCTGAGCGCCGTTATCGGCGGCAGCGAGGCCGACGGCACGCCGCAGGACAATCTGCTGGTCGGAGCCGATGGCGTGGTTCGATCGGACCGGGCAATCACCGGAGGGGCCAAGGCACTGGATTTCTCGTTACCCGCCGCGACAGTGGACGTGATGGACAAGGCGGATCGCGGATTCATGACAGTCGAGGATCCGTTGTCGGGCAAGTTGCTTGCGGCGTACGAGCCCGTAACCATCGCCGGTGCCGAGTACTTCGTGGTCGCCGCCCAACCGGAAGGCAAGGCGCTGGCCGCCGTCGACGACATGCGAAACGCGATGATCGTACTGTCGGCCGTGGTCGTGGCCGCACTCGGCGGCCTGACGGTCTGGCTCGGCACCTTGCTGACCGGCCCGATCCAGGCCATGGCGACGGCCGTACGGCGGCTCGCCGACAACGACCTGGAGGTCGAGGTACCGGGCCTGCAGCGCAAGGATGAGATCGCCGACATCGCCAAGTCGGTGCAGGTGTTCAAGGAGAACGCGCTGCGGATCCGCGAGCTCGAGGGCGAGAAGGTAGAAGCCGACCGCCGCGCCGCGGCAGAAAAGCAGCAGGCAATGGAACAACTGGCGGTCCGGTTCGAGCAGTCGGTCGGCGGCCTGGTGCGCACCTTGAGCGGACACGTCTCGGAGGTTCGCAACCGTGCCGAGACCATGTCCCAGGCGACCGACGAGGCACGTTCCGAAGCCTCGGTGGTGGCCGGCTCGTCGGAGCAGTCGAGCCTGAACGTCCAGGCCGTCTCGGCCGCCGCCGAGGAGTTAGCGGCGACGGTGAACGAGATCAGCCAGCAGATGTCCCGCGCCGCCCAGATGTCCCGGCAGGCGACCGAGGAAGCCGCGCGCGGCGACAGCCGCATCCAGGCGCTCGCGACCACCGCCGAGCAGATCGGCGATGTCATCACCCTGATCCAGACGATCGCCGAGCAGACCAACCTGCTGGCGCTCAACGCCACGATCGAGGCAGCGCGCGCCGGCGATGCCGGCAAGGGCTTCGCGGTGGTGGCTTCGGAGGTGAAGAGTCTGGCCAGTCAGACCGCCAAGGCGACCGAGGACATCCGCGCCCAAATCGAGGACATCCAGGCGGCCAGCCAGGAGGCGGTGTCCACGATCAAGGTCATTGCCGAGGTCGTCCAATCGCTGGAGCAGATGAACACCGCGGTCGCCTCGGCGGTCGAGGAGCAGGGCGCCACCACCCAGGAGATCGCCCGCAACACCCAGGAGGCCGCCTCCGGGGCCTCGCAGGTGTCCGACGGCATCTCCAAGGTGTCGGCGGCATCGGAGCGCACCGGCGAAGGGGCGGCCGAGGTCCTGCAGATGTGCGGCGAACTCTCCGCCTCCGCCGACACACTGTCCCACGAAGTGACGGAGTTCGTGCACAGCATCCGGGCCGGCTAGACTCACCCCCAAAGACGATCGAGACGGGTGGCGCAGGTCCGGGCCGCGCACTACGGTGCCGGCCATGGACCTGCCCCGCCCGCTTCTCGAAGGCCGCCTGATCCGGCGCTACAAGCGCTTCCTGGCCGATATCGACCTCGACGGCACGACCGTCACCGCGCATTGCCCAAACCCCGGGGCGATGACCGGCCTGAATACTCCCGGCCTGCGGGTCTGGCTCTCGCGGTCGGACGATCCGAAGCGCAAGCTGCCGTACACCCTGGAACTGCTGGAGGCCGACGGTAGTCTGGTCGGCATCCACACCGGCCGTCCGAACGCCATCGTCGCCGAGGCGATCACCGCCGGCGTGGTCCCCGAACTTGCCGGCTACGCAAGCCAGCGCCGGGAAGTGCGCTACGGCACCAACAGCCGGGTCGACCTGCTGCTGGAAGACCCCACGCGCGGCCTCTGCTATGTCGAGGTCAAGAACGTCCACCTGCGCCGAATGGATGGTCCCAATCCGGGCGCCGCCGAGTTTCCTGATTCGGTGACCGTGCGCGGCGCCAAGCACCTTGAGGAACTGGCCGTCATGGCCGCCGGCGGGCACCGCGCCGTGATGATGTTCTGCGTGCAACGCATGGATTGCGACCGGGTGATCGCCGCCGCCGACATCGATCCGCGCTACGCCGCCGGCCTGGCCCGTGCGGCCTCGGCCGGGGTCGAGGTGCTGGCCTGGGATTGCGCGATAACCCCGAAACGGATCACCCTGCGCAAACCGCTACCCGTCATCGTCTGAGGCCACGAAGATGAGCGAGACTTACGACGCCATCGTCATCGGCGCCGGTGTCATTGGCGCTGCGATCGGGCTGGAACTGGCCCGCTCCGGCCGGCGCGTCCTGAACGTCGACCGCCTGCCGGCGGCCGGGTACGGGTCGACCGGCAACTCCTGCGCCATCATCCGGGTGCACTACTCGACCCTGGACGGCACGGCACTGGCCTACGATTCCTATTTCGACTGGAAGGACTGGGCCGACTACCTCGGCGCCCCGGACGAGCGCGGCCTTGCCGAGTTCCGCGATTGCGGCTGCCTGGTGATGAAAACCGCGCAGAACGGTCGGCTGACCCGCATCGTCGACACGGTGTCGCGTCTGAACATCCCGTTCGAGGAATGGGACGCGCAGCGGATCCGCGAGGCGCTGCCGATCTACGACCTGAAACGCTATTGGCCGGCCCGGCGGATGGATGATCCGGCGTTCGCGACCCCAGCGGGCGGGGAAATCGACGGCGGCGTGTTCTTTCCGACCGCCGGCTACGTCAACGACCCGCAACTGGCCAGCCACAACCTCCAGCGCGCCGCCGAGGCGGCCGGCGGCCGGTTCCTGTTCAACCGGACGGTGGTCGCGATCCCGGTTGCGAACGGACGGGTGCAGGGTGTGGAGTTGGACGACGGCACCCGGATCGCGGCCCCGGTGGTGGTCAACGTCGCCGGCCCGCATTCCGGCAAGGTCAACGCCCTGGTCGGCGCCGAACGCGACATGACGATCGCCTCCCGGCCGATCCGCCAGGAAGTGGTGCACGTCGACGCGCCTGACGGCTTCGACGTCGCCCGGTCCGGCCTGGTGGTGTCGGACAGCGACATCGCCTGCTACGTCCGGCCGGAGACCGGGAACCACATCCTGGTCGGCAGCGAGGACCCGGACTGCGACCCGCGCGAGGTGGTCGACCCCGACGGCTTCGACCGGAGCCTCAGCGAGCAAGCCGTCACCCAGGCGTATCGGTTCGCCCAGCGGGTGCCGTCGCTGAAGGTCGCGCACCGACCCAAGGGCGTGGTCGACCTGTACGACGTGTCGGACGACTGGATCCCGATCTACGACCGGTCCTGCATCGATGGCTTCTTCATGGCGATCGGCACCAGCGGGAACCAGTTCAAGAACGCGCCAGGCGCCGGCCGGCTGATGGCCCGGCTGATCGATCATGTCGAGAACGGCGGCGACCACGACGCGCAGGCCATGCCGTTCCGCCTGAAGCACGTGGAGCATACGGTCGATTCCGCCACCTTCTCGCGGCGGCGCGCCATCAACCCCGAAAGCTCGTTCTCGGTGCTGGGCTGAGCCGCGCGCGACCGCCCAGGTCTTGACCTGAAGGGGCCGCGTGCGCAGATTGGGAGGCTGTTCTTCCCGACGGAGTTACCCGCATGCGCGAAGCGCTGGCCGAGGCGCGCCAGATCATCCGGCATCGCCCCGAGGATTTCGAGGGCATGCGCCGGGCCGGCCGGCTCGCCGCCGAAGTGCTCGACATGATCACCGACCACGTCGTCCCCGGCGTGACCACCGAGGAACTCGACCGGCTGTGCCACGAGATGACGGTCGCCAACGACGCGGTACCGGCGCCACTTGGCTACAAGGGCTTCCCGAAGTCGATCTGCACGTCGATCAACCACGTGGTCTGCCACGGCATTCCGGGCGAGCGGAAACTGGTGGACGGTGAGATCGTCAACATCGACGTAACCGTGATCCTGGACGGCTGGCACGGTGATTCCAGCCGGATGTATCTGGTCGGCGATAAGGTGCCGGTGAAGGCCCGCAAGCTGGTCGAGGTGACCTATGACTGCCTGATGCTCGGCATCGAGGCGATCAAGCCCGGCGCCCATCTCGGCGCGATCGGCCACGCCATCCAGGAGTATGCCGAGGCCCAGCGGTTCTCGGTGGTGCGCGATTTCTGCGGCCACGGCATCGGCCGCACCTTCCACGCCCCGCCGAGCGTGCTGCATTACGGCCGTCCAAACGAAGGGCCGATGCTGGAGCCGGGCATGTTCTTCACGGTCGAGCCGATGATCAACGCCGGCAAGTTCGCGGTGAAGATCCTGGACGATGGCTGGACGGCGGTCACCCGCGACCGCTCGCTGTCGGCCCAGTTCGAGCACACAATCGGCGTCACGGAGACGGGAGTGGAGATCTTCACCCTGTCGCCGAAGGGTTACACCAAGCCGCCCTACACCGCCTGACCGGCCCTACCCGACCAGGGTCAGCGCCCAGGCCGCCACCGCGCAGCCGGCGAACAGCACGGCTGCGATCCAGGCCGGGGTGCGGGCAATCCGCTGCGGGGCGTCCTCGACGGGTATTTGCTTCCAGCCGGTGATCATCGGCCGGACCAGGTCCGTCTTCAGCAGCACCGCGTAGGACACGACGGCGGTGATGTGGATGACCACCAGCGTCAGCACGACGTTGAAGAACAGGATGTGCCAGCCGGTGAAGCGGGCCGACAGTTCGTGGGAGACCAGCGAATACAGCGGCCCTTCGTACAGGATGTCGTCATTGCCGAAGAGGCCCATGCTGGCCTGGACCGCCAGGACGATCAGCAATGCGATCACCGACCAGCCGCCCAGCGGGTTGTGCCCGAGGTACAGCGGGTGCCGGCCGGCCAGGGTCTCGCGCAGATAGCGGAAGGCGCTGGCCGGACCGCGCACGAAGTCGGTGAAACGCGCATGGCGGCCGCCGACGAAGCCCCAGATCAACCGGAATCCCAGCAACGCCAGGATCGACAGGCCAAGCCGCTCATGCCACTCGGTCATCCCGTTCTCGGCGGTGTACCAGGAGCCCGCGACGGCCGCTGCCAGTGTCCAGTGGAACACCCGGGTCGGCAGGTCCCACACCTTGACCCGGGTCATCTCGCCGCCGCGGGCCATCGCCTCACGCCTCCTTCATGAAGGCGGCGTAGTCGTCAACGACAGCTGCGGCCGAAACGGCCACCAGCCGGCCGCCGGCCTCCGGCGTGGCCAGGAAGCTATCGGCGCCGATGCGCCCGTCGGGATGAATCGAGCGGTAGTCCTCGGCGTCCAGGAACGCCCGCGGGCGCGGCGGTGCCGGGTCCATCGGCACCGACTTGATGTGCTCGGGACAGGCGAACTGCGTGACCGCCACTTCAGAAGCCGTGGCGTGGCTGCCGTCCCGGTCGCCGTACAGTTCCTTGCACAGCGCCGTCACCGGCGGGAACCCGAACCAATTGGCCAGCTTGCAGCGGATGTGCGGACGCTGCCATCCCGGGTTCAGGCTGGTCTCGGCGTAGATCTCGCTGAACGCCGCCTGGGTAGTGGCGATGTTGCCGCCGTGGCCGTTCAGGAAATAGAACCGCTCGAAGCCGTTGCGGGCCAACGACAGCACATAGTCGCGGATCACCAGGATCAGCGTGCTCGGCCGCAGCGCGATCGAGCCGGCGAACGCCAGGTGATGCTGGGCCATGCCGACCGAGATCGTCGGGCCGATGATGCAGTTCAGGGTTTCGGCCGCCCGCCCGGCGATGACCTCCGGGCAGATCGCGTCCGTGCCGATCAACCCGATCGGCCCGTGCTGCTCGGTCGACCCGATCGGCACGATGATCCCCTTGTTGTCCTTCAGGTAGGCTTCGACCTCCATCCAGGTCATGTGCTGCAGGCGCATGCGATTCTCCATTACTCAAGGTGTCCCAAATGCATCCCGATGGGCGCGAGCGTCTTCACTCCACCGCAGCCAGCGCCCGCTCCAGCCATGACGCCACCGCCAGGGCGCGGGCGTCCTCGCCGTAGCCGGTGACGATCTGCACACCGACCGGCAGTCCGTGAGAGCCGCGCCCCGCCGGGATGGTGACACAAGGCCAACGCAGCAGGGTCCAGACCTTGTTGAACAGCGGATCGCCGGTCCATTCGATGCCGGCCGGCGCCTCGCCCGAGGCCGGGACCGTCAGGATCGCATCGATGCCGTCCAGGCGAGCGGCCGCATCGTTGCGGAACGCGTCGGCCTGGGCTTGCAGCCCGTAATACTCGGTGTCGTCGATCTTCCGACCGGCCTCCAGTGTGTCGCGGTAGAAATCGCTGAGCTGGTCGCGGGCGTTGTCGTACTCCCAAGCCAGCGCCCGGGCAGCACCCGCCGTCATGACCGCGGCGTGAACCGGGTCCATCGTGTCGTAGGCCGTCCAGTCGACCAGCCCGACCACCGACGCACCGGCGGTCTGGGCGGCGATCCGGGCCCGCTCCAGCGCACCGGCGGCGTCATCGTCGATCTTGTCGGCAAACGGCACATGGATCGCCAGCCGCGGCGCCGAGCCGTCGAACACGTCAAGCCGCGGCGGTGGGCTGCCGCGCAGGGCGTAGTCGAAGAACGCCACATCCTCGACCGAGCGGGCGAAGGTGCCGACCGTGTCCAGATACTCCGCCAGCAGTTTCACGCCGCGCCGGTCATGGGTGCCGAAGGTCGGCTTGAAGCCGACCACCCCGCAGTATGCGGCCGGTCGGATCACCGAGCCCGCCGTCTGGGTCCCGAACGCCAGCGGCACCATGCCGTCCGCGACGGCCGCCGCGGAGCCGCTGGACGAGCCGCCGGGCGTATGGGCGAGGTTGTTCGGGTTGCGCGTCTTGCCGGGCGTGCGCCACGCGAATTCGGTGGACACCGTCTTGCCCATCACCAGGCCGCCGGCCGCCTTGGTGCGCACCACCACGGCGGCGTCCTCGGCCGGTCGGTTGCCGGCGTAGATCGGCGAGCCGTATTCGGTCGGCAGGTCGGCGGTATCGATGATGTCCTTCACCGCCACCGGCAGCCCGCGCAGCGGACCGTCGGCCCGCGCGCCGCGCGCCGCCTGTCGAACCGCCTCCGGATCGATGTGAATGAACGCCCCCACCTGCGGATCGCGCTCGGCAATGCAGGCAAGGCACGCTTCGGCCAGTTCTTCCACGGTCAGCGTGCCCGCCTCGATCCGGCGGGCCGCCTCGACGGCGCTCAGCATGTTCGGCGCGTCGGTCATGTCTCAGGCTCCGATCAGGTGTAGGACGACCTCGCGCCGGTGCGGCGCCGTCCGGTGTTCGAGAAGATACACACCCTGCCACGTACCGAGCACCGTACGGCCGGCAGCGACAGGTATCGACAGCGAGGTCTGCGTGACCGCCGAGCGGATATGCGCCGGCATGTCGTCCGGTCCCTCCGCCGTGTGTATGTATTGCCGCGGATCGTCCGGCGCCAGACGGGACAGGAACCGCTCCAGGTCGACCCGGACATCCGGATCGGCGTTCTCCTGGATCAGCAGCGACGCCGAGGTGTGCCGCACGAACACCGTCAGCAGGCCGGTGGCCATGCCGGAGCCACGCACGAACGTCTCGATCTCTGCCGTCAGCTCCGTGAAACCGCGCCCGGGCGTGCGCACCGTCAGTGCGGTCTGGGCGTGGCGGATGCCTTCGATCGAAGTCTCTGGGGCGTTCGTCATGGAGCGAGCATAGCCGCCACGGACGCTCCGGCAAGGGAGCGCCGACGGTCGAATCCAGTACGCGAAGCCCGCGTGAATCTGTGGCAATCTGGGAGCCGTTCGCACCCGGCGGCGTGCCCGCCTCCAACGGCCAGTTCCCGGCGGAAAGATCACGATGTCGACCAACGGTGACGCGGCCTCCACGGCGGACGATCCGAAAACCGGCCAGGGCCTCGGTACTTTTGCCGGGGTGTTCACACCCAGCATCCTGACGATCCTGGGCATCGTCCTGTTCCTGCGGCTCGGCTACGTGATCGGCGGCTCCGGGCTGGAGCGTGCACTGATCATCATCGCCATAGCCAACGCGATTTCGATCCTGACCTCGTTCTCGGTCGCGGCCATCTCCACCAACCTCCGGGTCAAGGCCGGCGGCGACTACTACCTGATCTCACGCACGCTCGGTTTGGGGTTCGGCGGTGCAATCGGCCTGGTGCTGTTCCTGGCCCAGGCCATCTCGGTCGGCTTCTACTGCATCGGTTTTGCCGAGGTAACGGCCGGCCTGATCCCTGGATCCGACCCGATGCTGGTGCGGATGCTGGCTGGCACCGCCGTGCTCGGCCTCGGCATCCTGGCGTGGCTCGGCGCCGACTGGGCGACCCGGTTCCAGTATGCGGTCATGGCAACCATCATTGCAGCCCTGGTGCTGTTCACGGTCGGAGGGCTCGGCGCCTGGAACACCGATCTGCTGGTTTCCAACTGGAGCTATCCGGTCGACGGCCTGTCGTTCGGCGTTGCCTTCGCGATCTTCTTTCCGGCGGTTACGGGCTTCACTCAGGGCGTCAGCATGTCCGGGGATCTCGCCAATCCGTCGCGCAGCATTCCGACCGGTGTGTTTTCCGCCGTCGCCCTGTCGATCGCGGTGTATTTCGGCTGCGCTTTCCTGCTTGCCGGGACCGTGCCGGGATCGATTCTGCAAACCGACTACCTGGCCATGAAGCGCATCGCCGTGTTCGGGCCGATCATCGACGCCGGCGTGATCGCCGCCACCCTGTCGTCGGCCCTGGCGTCGTTCATGGGCGCACCGCGGATCCTGCAGTCGCTGGCAAAGGACGGCGTTCTGCCGATCGTGAAGCCGTTCGCGCACGGCAGCGGGCCGTCCGACAACCCGCGCCGGGCGGTGCTGCTGACCGCCGCGATCGCCACGGGAGTGGTGCTGCTGGGCGACCTCAACCTGATCGCCTCCGTCGTCTCGATGTTCTTCCTGATCTCCTACGGCCTGCTGAACTACGCGACGTACTACGAGGCGCGCGCGCAGAGCCCGTACTTCCGCCCGACATTCCGTCTGTATCACCCGTTTGTCGGGTTGGCCGGGGCGGTAGTCTGCCTCGGCGCCATGCTGGCGATCGACATTGCCGCGGGTGTGGCGGCGGCAGCCATCCTGTTCGGGATCTATCAGTATCTTGAACTGCGGGCCGCACCGGCCCGCTGGGCCGATAGCCGGCGTTCGCACCACCTCCAGGAAGCACGGCGCCACCTGCTTGCCGCGGCAGCGGCCGAGGAGCATCCGCGCGATTGGCGGCCGCAACTCTTGGTGTTCTCGGACTCCTCTCAGCGCCGCCATCGCCTGCTGCAGTTCTCCAGCTGGATCGAAGGCCGCAGCGGCCTGACCACGGTTGTCCGCGTGCTGGAAGGTGAAGGCATCGAAGCGCGCAAGCATCGCGCAACCGCACTGGAAGACCTCACCGCCGACATCAAGGAAGGGCCATTCACCGCGTTTCCACTGGTCGTTGCCGGCGGGGACGTCGACCAGACGATCTCCGCGGTGGTGCAGTCCGCCGGGATCGGACCGGTACGGGCCAACACGGTCATTGCCAACTGGTCGACGGGCACGTCGTCCCTGATGACGCCACTGGGCGCGGAGCGATTCAGCCGGAACCTCCGCACGGCGTTCGGCATCGGCTGCAACCTGATCATCCTCGACGCCGATGCAAACGAATGGCAGACGCTCGACACCGCCGATGCCAAGGACAGGACGATCGACGTCTGGTGGCGTCCCAGCAAGACCGGAGAGTTGATGCTGCTGCTCGCTCATCTCGTGACGCGCAGTGAAGGCTGGAAGGACGCCAGGATCCGGGTTCTGGCTCGCCCGGCACATGAAGAGGACGACGAGGATCTGACCGAACGCCTGACGGCGACCCTGGAGGACTATCGGATCGACGCCGAGGTCATCGTCAGCGATGTCACAGCCGACGACATCACCCGACATTCCGGCGACTCCTCCCTGGTCTTTCTCCCCTTCGCCATCCGGGGACCGCGCTTCTATGGTCCGACCGGCGAGGAAGTCACCGACCTGCTGCCCAGCCTGCCGATTGCCGTCCTGGTCATGGCGGCACAGGATGTCGACCTCGGCGCCGATCCCGACAAGGAGCAGGACGAAGCAGAGGACGACGGTTCGGATGACGCTGTGGAATCCGACGCAAAGCCCGAATAGAGCCGCAAACTCCCCACCAGCCCGGAGCAGAGAACGTGCTTCACGCCACCTCGCAGTTCCGCATACACCCGCTGCCCGGCATCAGTTTCGGCGGGATCGTCGAGTTTCCCGGGAACGCCGACACCGAGGCCGCGATCGCGGCCGCCGAGGCGACTCCGACAGCCTTGCTCAAGGCATTCTACGATGCCCACGGTTTGCTGGTCCTGAAGAACATGGAGGCGATCTCCGATCACCCGGGACTGCTGGTCCGCCTCAGCCGGTTGTTCGGCCCTGAGGTCGAGGACTATCGGCAAACCGTCACCTCCCGGAACAACATCCATCCCGACCTCCCGGAGATCCTGGTTGTGTCCAACGTCCCGCCGGCCACGCCGCGGGTACCAGAACGGCCCGATCCGCCGCTGACCGCCGACGGCCAGCTTCCGGTCCAGTTCCCGCACCGGCGCGGCTGGCACACCGACCAGAGCTATCGCCGGCCGCCGCCGGACATCTCGCTGTTCTACGCCGACCTGCCGACGCCGAAAGGCCAGGGCCAGACCCTGTACGCCGACGGCATCGGCGCCTACGCCGCGCTGCCCCCGGCCATGAAGGAGCGCATCGCGAACCTGGAAGGCATCCACGCACAACCCGGCCGGGGCCGCTCGGAACAGGCAGCCCGCGCCGGCAAGGCCCCGGATCCCCTGACCCCGCGTGAGGCGCCCCAGCGCCAGCCGGTGGTTCGGATCCATCCGGTGACCGGCGAACCCGCCCTGTATCTGTGCGAATCCGGGCAGATGGATTGGGTCGACGGGCCGTTCGTCGGCATGCAGCCAGGTCCGGACGGTGACGGCGCCCGGCTGCTGTACGAGTTGATGTCGCACTACACCAGTCCGCGGTTCGCCTACGCCCATGACTGGGACCGCGGCGACCTGGTGATCTACGACAACCGCTCAACCATCCATTCCGCCACGTGGTTCGACGCCGACACCCACCGTCGCCGGATGTGGCGCACCACCGTCCACGGCAATCCGGGCGCGCAGTTCGCCGGCGAGCGGAAGAGCTGGCTGGCGGCATAGAGCATTCAAGCCGCCCGGCTTGTTCCGCGCCCATGCACCACGCTAGCCTCCCGACCCGGAGGACCCCTGCCATGCCCCGCCACATCGCCTGCCTGACCTATGATTTCGACGCCCTGTCCCTGCCGATCGCCAAGGGAATGGTCAGCCCGACCGCGCTGTCGCGGGGCGAGTTCGGGCTGGTCGGGGTCGAACGGATCCATCTGTTGCTGGCCGATCGGCACATACCGGCAACCTTCTTCGTGCCCGGGCATACCATCGAGAGCTTTCCGGGCGCCGTGACGCCGCTGGTCGAGGCCGGTCACGAGATCGCCCATCACGGCTGGACCCACCGCCGGCCGAACGACCTGTCGCTCGACGAGGAGACAGAGGAGCTGATCCGCGGCATCGCGTCGATCCGCGGCATCACCGGCACGGCGCCGGTCGGCTACCGGTCGCCATCCTGGGACCTGTCGCCGCACACCCTGCCGCTGCTGATGGAACATGGCTTCGAATACGATTCGAGCCTGATGGGCCACGACTACCGCCCCTATCGGCCGCGTCTTGGCGACACCGCGTCACTGCTGGAGCCGGCAACGTTCGGCGCGGAGACTCCGCTGATCGAGATGCCGGTGAGCTGGTCCCTCGACGACTACCCGCATTTCGAATGGTCGACGATGTCGAACGGCGCTCTCAACCCCGGCCTCGCGCATTGGCGCAGTGTTGTCGACAACTGGGTCGCCGACTTCGACTACATGCGTGAAACCCAGGACTGGGGCGTCATCACCTACACCTTCCACCCGTTCGTCTCGGGTCGCGGTCACCGCATGAAAGCGATGGCGGCATTGGTCGACCACCTGATGGAAGCCGGCGCGGTATTCCTGACCATGGCCGAAGCCGCGCGCGAGGCGGCGCAGATCGTCGGGCCGCCACGTTCGCAACCGGCATGACCAGCGATCGCACCGCACGTCGTCAGAGCGCCCTGACCGAAAGCCTGGAGCGATTGAGCGGAGCGCATCCGGCCATTGCGGCCGTCTTGCGCGAGGTCGGCCCACCCGAACCACGGATCCTGGAGCCGGGATTCGCATCGCTGCTGCGGATCATGGTCGGCCAGCAGGTATCGACCGCCTCGGCGGCCGCGATCTGGGCCCGACTGGTCGAAGCCTCCGGCGACACCGTGAGCGGCTTCAACTCGCTCGACGACGAGGCGCTCGGCCGTGTCGGTTTCTCACGCGCCAAGATGCGCTACGGACGCGCCCTGGCCGACTCCGTGCTGGACGGAACGCTCGATCCGGAGGGGTTGGAGGCGCTGCCGGGCGAGGAGGTGTCGTCCCGGCTGATGGCGCTGCCGGGCATCGGTCGGTGGACCGCGGAGATCTACCGGATGTTCGCACTCGGCGATCCCGATGTGTTTCCGATCGGCGATCTGGCGTTGCGCGAGGGCGTGCGGATGGCGCTCGACCTGCCGGAGCGCCCCGATCTCGACGTTGCCGAGCGACTGACCGAGGCGTGGAAGCCGGAGCGATCGGCCGCCGCCCTGTTGCTCTGGCGGCTGTATCGCCGCCGACGCGGCATCGCCGTGCTTGGCGCCGACAGCCCGCCGATCGTGGACAATTCGGCGCAGGCGCAACGGTAGCGGCTCCGGCCTCCCTCTGATAACGTTGCAATTCGATACGTGTTTTATTGACGAGTGTTTGTCGGGGACGTGCCAAGCTTGAATGCATCTAGCAGCCCAATCGTCCAATGCTGGTACGACGCGGTTCGCAAGACGCGCTGGAGCGCGTGATGAGTTCCGCGGTTCCGCTGGCCGAGTCGGCGACCGTTGACGCCGCCTTACAATCGGCCATCGATGCGATCTCCGATTCCTTCCTGGTCTTCGATGCCAGCGACCGTCTGGTGGCGTTCAACGCAGCTGCATCGCGGATGTTTCCGCAGCTTGAGGGCCGGCTGGTCCGTGGTCTGCGGTTCCACGACATCGTTCAGCTCAGCGCGAACACGCTGAAAGAGCACGGCTACATCGATGATGCCGATGGCTGGCTCGCGGATCGCCTGCGTCAGCACGCCCTGCCGCTGGCGTTCCTGGAGGCTCGGCAACCGAACGGACGCTGGGCTCGCACCGAAGACCGAGCGATGCCCGATGGCGGGCGCGTGGTCATCACCCGCGACATCACCGACGAGAAACACCACAGCGACGATGCGGCGCGCTACACATCCCTGCTGCGCAGCACTCTGGAAAACATCAGCCAGGGGTTGTGCGCATTCGATCGGGACTATCGTCTGATCACCTGGAACGCCCGGTTCTTCGAGCTTCTGGACCTGCCGCCTGCCTACGCCCAGGTCGGCACTCCGATGATCGATATCATTCGGTTCCTGGCCAAGCGCGGCGACCTCGGCCCCGGGAACACCGGCGAAGTGGTCGATCAGACCTATGCCATGGCGACATCGGCCAAGGCATCGATCTACGAGCGCCTGGATACCCGCGGCAAGTTGCTCGAAGTACGGATACGGCCGCTCGCCGACGGCGGGCTGGTTGCGACCTATAGCGACGTGACCGAGCGCGGCCAGGCCGAGAACGCGTTGCGTGAGAGCGAGGAACGATACGCGCTCGCCGCGGCCGGCGCGAACGACGGCTTGTGGGACTGGAACCTCGGCAGCAACCGGATCTTCTTCTCCGATCGCTGGAAGCAGATGCTCGGCTACGCCACCGATGAGATCGAGGACGGCGCGGAAGAGTGGTTCAGCCGCATCCACCCCGAAGACGTCCAGCGCGTCTCTGCCCAGATCGATGCGCATCTCAACGGCACGGCCACGAACTTCGAAAGCGAGCATCGGGTTCGCCACTTCGACGACACTTACCGCTGGATGCTGGTCCGCGGCCTCGCCGTGCGCGACGACGAGAACAACGCCTACCGCATTGCCGGGTCGATGACCGACATCACCGAGCGCAAGCGGGCCGAAGAACAGGCGATCCACGACGCCCTTCATGACAGCCTGACCGGGCTCGCCAACCGCACCCTGTTCCTGGAGCGGGTCCGCCAGGCGCTTGCCCGCCAGCGTCGATCGCAATCGGCCCAGTTCGCGGTGATCTATCTTGACCTGGATCGCTTCAAGGTCGTGAACGAGAGTCTCGGTCATGTTCACGGCGATGATCTGATCATCGCTGCTGCTCGACGCCTCGAACAGAATTTGAAGTTTGGCGACACCGTCGCCCGGCTGGGCGGCGACGAGTTTGCGATCATGCTGGAGGATGTGCACGACAAGGACGAAGGAACCGCGCTGTCGGAGATGCTCCAGAAGGCTCTGTCGACCCCGTTCGTCCTCGGCGGAAAGGAAGTGTTCACGACCGCGTCGATGGGCATCGCGCACTCCACCGACAACTACGTCCGGCCCGAGGACATCCTGCGCGACTCCGAACTCGCCATGTACCGCGCCAAGGAGCTGGGCAAGGCCCGCTCGGTCGCCTTCGACCCGGCGATGCGCGGCACCACCGTCACTCCTCTCGACGTCGAGACCGATCTGCGCCGGGCGCTCGACCGCAACGAGATGATCCTGAACTTCCAACCGATCGTCTCGCTGGCGGACGGCCGCATCCGAGGCTTCGAGGCGTTGTCACGGTGGCGGCACAAGGAGCGCGGAGACATCCCGCCGTCCGAATTCATCCCGATCGCTGAAGAGACCGGCATGATCGTGGAACTCGGGCAGTGGGTGTTGCGCAATGCCTGCGCCCAGATGGTCGAGTGGAACAAGGAGTTTCCGGAACAGGGTCCGTTCGAGATCAGCGTCAACCTGTCCGGGCGCCAGTTCACCCAACTTGATCTGGTCAAGATGGTTACGAGCAGCCTGGACGGAACGGGGCTGGACGCCAGCTTCCTCAAACTGGAGATTACCGAGAGCGCGCTCATGGAAAACGCTCAACGCTCCGCCCAGATGCTGCGACATCTCAAAGAGTTGCACATTAAAGTCTGCGTTGATGACTTTGGAACTGGCTACAGCTCCTTGAGCTATCTGCATAAATTCCCGATCGATACGCTGAAAATTGACAAATCCTTCGTCCAAGACATGGGCAGAAACCGACATAACCTTGAAATCGTGAGAACAATTGCCGTTCTGGCGCAGAATCTGCGCCTTGATGTCATCGCGGAGGGTGTGGAAACGCCCGAGCAATTGGCCCAGCTTCGCGCCATCGGGTGCGGCTATGCCCAGGGCTTCCTGTTCTCGCGACCGTTGACCGCCGACAGCGTTCGGCACCTTCTCGCCGAAAACCGGGTCTGGTAGGATTGCTGTCGCATGAGGCGTTTCGAAGTCTACTTCCTCCAGAAGAAGATCGACGGTGTCTGGGACACGCTCGAGCGGGCGCAGTCCGTGTCGGTGCTTGTCTCCTCGCTGGTGCGCGAGTTCGATGCCCGAGACGACGCCGAGGTGCGGGTGCTCGCGGGCACCTACAACGAGTCGTCTGAGGACTGGGAGTTCACCCAGATCTTCTTCGTCGACCGGACGGCCATCGAGTTGGCCCTCTCCGAGCATGACGACGATGATGCCGGATTCGGAACCGGTCTCGATGACGAACCCGCTCCGGTTCCCGGCGGGCAGGACTTCGCCGATGCGATCCATCGGGCGAGTGACGATGGCGATGCAACCGAGACCCGGATCTGGTCACCGCGTGCGATGGCGGCAAGGGACGACGATGACCCGCTCGACGACGATGTACCGGTCGGCCCACCGCCGAGCTTCCGCCCGGCTCGCCGACGCAGCGGACAGGTTTTCTTCGTCATCGGTACTGTTCTGATCGCGTTGATGCTGACGGGCGCCGCCATTCTGGCGCTGGGCATCGCGTTCGACCTGCCGCAGATCCGCCCGCTGGTTTCGACTTTCCAGGAGTTGACCGGCGGGATGACGAGCGGCGACGCGACCGCCACATCCAGCGCCGACGAGGTCAAACCGGAGACGACGGGCCAGGTCGTCACATATCGGGGCGTGGCACCGTCGCTGCGCGGCCGGTGGTCGCCCGGGCGTTGCGATGAATCGTACATCGAGTTCGATGCTGATGGATTGGTGGTCGGCACGCCTGGACGGCCGGAGTCGCTCAAGGTTCCGGTGGTCGAGACCCTGGAGGATGACTACACGTGGTTCGTGCGACGCTCGCCGGACCTGGTAGAGCATTTCCAGAAGCTTGGTTCCAACGACCTGCAACTCGTCGGCGACACCACGCGCAGCGGATTCATGGCACGAACCTCGGACATCCTCACCCGCTGCCCCTAGGCTCCACCGGCCAGGTCGCCAGGGCGATCGCTCCCAAGGCAAATCCGAATGCTGCGACGTGCGCCGTCGTGAAGGTTTCGCCCAGTGCCAGCACCGCCAGCAGCGCGCCACTGATCGGAATCAGGACCGTGAACGTGCCCGCTACGCCAGCGTCGACCGTTCGAAGGCTCTGGAACCACAACAGGAAGGCCAGCACACGGCCGGCCGTGCTGTAGAACACGGGAAGCAATAGCGCGGCAATCGGGCCATCAGACGGTCGACGCTGGCCACGCTACTGGCCAAGGCCTCGACCCGGTCGCCGGATTCCGCTTCGAACTCGGGCGCGTTCAAAACAGGCTGCCCTGCGCCACCGTCGGCGGCGCAGGCCGTGCGATCGGCTCGATCAGGGACGGATCGTCGTTGCGGACGTTGCCGACCCTCGGATCGACCCGGAATGCCTCGATCGCCGCTGGATCACACGGCCGCATCATCCCGGCCGCTTCCTTCAACGAGCCCTTGAGCCAGGTTTCTAACTGCTCCTCCCCGAACAGCATCACCGGCATCCGGTGATGGATATCCCGGATCGCCGGGTTGGCCTCGGTCGTGACGATCGAGAAGGTTTCCAGCGCGCTGCCCTCGCCGGCGCCTTCCCACAGCTCCCACAGGCCGGCCATGGCGAACGGCGCGCGGTCCCGGCGCGCGATCCGCCAGGGTTGCTTGACCCTGGACTCGGTCTTCCACTCGTAGAACCCGTCGGCCGGTACCAGGCAGCGCCGGTATCGGAACGCCCCGCGGAACGCCGGCTTCTCGTTCACCGTCTCGGCCCTGGCGTTGATCAGCTTGGCCCCGATGCCGATGTCCTTGGCCCAGAACGGCACCAGCCCCCAACGCATGATGGCCAGCATCCGACCGATGCGATCATCGGCCTTGATCACCGGAACCTCCTGGGTGGGTGCTACGTTCCACCGGGGCATGAGGTTCATCAGGGTATCGACGCCGAAGATCCGCCGCAGGGCTTCCGGGTCGGTGGTAACGCTGTAACGCCCGCACATTCGGGCCTCCTGGAGATCGACGGCGGGAGCACCGGATCGCGGCTTGGCGGTGCATCGACCCACCGCTACCATCGCGCGGACTTCCAGGCTAGCAGGCGAGGCTTCCATGGCGAAATTCGGCGTCGGGCAAGGCATGAAGCGCAAGGAAGACCAGCGCTTCCTGACCGGCCAGGGACAGTACACCGACGACCTCTCAATCGACGGAATGGTGCGAGCCGTCCTGGTCCGCGCGCCGATGGCGCACGCCCGGATCACCGGCATCGACATCGCCGAAGCGACCGCCATGCCCGGCGTTCTGGCTGTCCTCACGGCGCAAGATGTGGCCGACGCCGGGCTGGGTGATCTTCCATGCGCGGCGCTGGTCAATGGCAGCGACGGCAAGCCGGCGATCGGGCCCGCCTACCCGCTGCTGGCCCGCGATCGGGTCCGGCACGTCGGTGACGCCGTCGCCCTGGTGGTCGCGGAAACGCTGGACCAGGCGCGCGACGCCGCCGAATCCGTCGACGTATCCTACGACCAGTTGCCGGCCGTGTCGGACGTGGTGAGTGCGTCGGCGGCCAACGCCCCGCTGGTCTGGGACGAAGCGCCCGGCAACCTCTGCGTCGACTGGGAGGCCGGCGACGCGGCCGCCGTCAGGGCCGCCTTCGCCAAGGCTGCCACGGTCGCCGAACTGTCGCTGGTCAACAACCGGATCATCGTCAATTCGATCGAGCCGCGCGGGGTGGTCGCCGCCTACGACGCTTCCAACGGCACCTACACCCTGCATGTCTCGACCCAGGGTCCGCACGGCGTGCGGGACGTGCTGTGCGGGATCCTGAACGCCGACCCGGCCAGCATGCGCGTGATCTCGCCGGACGTCGGCGGCGGTTTTGGCATGAAGATCTTTCCCTACCGCGAGCATGCACTGGCGGCCTGGGCCGCCAAGCGAATCGGCCGGCCGGTCAAGTGGATCGGCGAGCGCACGGAATCCTTCGTCTCCGACACCCAGGGGCGCGATCACCGCTCGACCGCCCGCATGGCCCTCGACGCCGACGGCCGGTTCCTGGCCCTGTCCGTCGACACTAAGGCCGATCTCGGGGCCTATCTGTCGCTGTACGGACCGGCAATCCCGACGGTCGCCGGATCCGGGATGCTGGCCGGGCTCTACACGACGCCGGCCATTCACGTTCGGGTGCGCTGCTATTTCACCAACACGCTGCCGGTCGACGCCTATCGCGGCGCCGGACGCCCGGAGGCAGCCTATCTCGTGGAGCGTCTGGTCGATCAGTGTGCCAAGGTCACCGGCATCGCGCCGGACGACATCCGTCGGCGAAACTTCGCCAGCGCCAACCTGATGCCGTTCACCACGACGCTCGGCGAGGTCTACGATTCCGGAGACTTCTCCGCCCATCTCGACAAGGCCCTCATTGAATCCGGCTGGAGCGGCATCGACGCCCGCAAGGCCGGCAGCAGCAAGCACGGCAAGCTGCGTGGCATTGGGGTGTCGACCTATGTCGAGGCCTGCGGCGGCGGCGGTCCGGAGTGGGCCGACCTGCGGGTGCAGCCCGACGGCACGGTGGTGGTACCGATCGGCACCCGCTCGACCGGTCAGGGCCATGAGACCGCCTACTCCCAGTTGGTGAGCGAGGCGTTCGGTATCGACAACGAGTTGGTCACGGTCATTCAGGGCGACACCGCCGCCATTGCCAAGGGGGCCGGCACCGACGGATCGCGCTCGCTGCCCGCCGGCGGCTCGGCGCTGAAGGCGGCCGTCGATGTCGTCATCGAGAAGGGCAAGCGGATCGCCGCCCATGCGCTCGAGGCCGCCGAAGCCGATATCGAACTGGCCGATGGGCAATTCACGGTGGCCGGGACCGACCGAACGGTGTCGCTCGCCGAAGTTGCCCGACGGGCCGAGGATCCGGCGCAGCTCCCGGAAGGCATGACGCCGGGACTGTCGGCCAACGAGTCGTACACGCCGAAAGCGTCGACCTACCCGAACGGCACCCATGTCTGCGAGGTCGAGGTCGATCCGGACACCGGCCTCGTCCGCGTCGAGCGTTATACCGTCGTCGACGATTTCGGCGAGGTGGTGAACCCGATGCTTCTGGAGGGCCAGGTGCACGGCGGCGTGGCCCAGGGCATCGGCCAGGCGCTGTACGAGCGCTGCGTCTACGACACCGACGCGCAACTGGTCAGCGGCTCGCTGATGGACTACTGCCTGCCGCGCGCCGACGACCTGCCGCTGGTCGGCTTCACGATGAGCCCGACCCGGTGCGCCACCAATCCGCTGGGCGTCAAGGGCTGCGGCGAGGCCGGTGCCATTGGTGCACCTCCAGCGGTGATCAACGCCCTGCTGGACGCGCTGGCCCCGCTCGGGGTGACCGACATCGACATGCCGGCGACCCCCGAACGGGTGTGGTCGGCCATCCAGGCGGCCCGCCCTGCGGCAGCCGAATGACTCCGGAGTGAACCGAGTGACCGAGTACGACAACACCGCCCTGCTCGACAGCATCGTCGCCATTGCCCGCGACGCCGGGAAAGTGATCCTGCCCTATTACCGCGCCGACACCGCCGTCGACGGCAAGGCCGACGGCAGCCCGGTAACTGCCGCCGACCGGGCTGCCGAGGTCGTCATCATCGATGCTCTCAAGAAGCTGACCCCGGACATTCCGGTGGTTGCCGAGGAAAGCGTGGAGGCCGGACGGATTCCCGACGTTTCCGGCGGCCGGTTCTGGCTGGTCGATCCGCTGGACGGCACCAAGGAGTTCATCAACCGGCGCGACGACTTCACCGTCAACATCGGGCTGGTCGAAGACGGCACGCCGGTGCTGGGGGTTGTCCTGACCCCGGTCGACGGAATGGCCTGGGCCGGTGCTGTCGGGACTGGCGCGTGGGAAGAGGACGGTGACGGCCAACGGCGGGCCATTGCCGTGCGCCGGCCGGACGCCAACGGCCTGACCGTGGTGGCCAGCAAGAGCCACCGCAACCCGGAACTGGAAGACTACATCGCCACGCTGACCGTCAAGGAGTCGGTGTCGCGCGGATCGGCATTGAAGTTCTGCCTGGTGGCCCGCGGCGAAGCCGACATCTACCCGCGTACCGGGCCGACCATGGAATGGGACACCGCCGCCGGCCACGCCGTCCTGCTGGCCGCCGGCGGCTCGCTCACGACCTTCGACGGCAAACCGTTCCTGTACTCCAAGCCGGACTTCCGGAACGGGCATTTCATCGCCCGGGGCGGCTGAACCATGCGGGCGGCTCGGCATTTGCCGTCGGTCGTGCGCGTTACCACCGCGATCACCTCGCTGCTCCTAATGTCCGCCTGCGAGACCGTGTCGACACCGGCATCGACGGTCCGCGCCGCCCCCCGTCACCCGATCCAGACGGTTCAGCCGGACCAGCCTCGCTCCGATCCACGGCCGGGCTCGACCGCCGCAACGTCGCGGACCAACCCAGGACCGAACTCCCGGGTGTCGCCGACTCCCGACATGGCGCCGCGCGTCAGCCCGGCCGATCGCCCGAACCTGCCGTCTTCCCAGAAGAACATCGACGACCTGCGCCGCGACCTGGAACAGCAGCGCAAGCAGCAGCCGGTTGCTCCTGGACCCCCGGTCGGCACCATCGACCAGCGCCCCGGCACGATCCGTACGAATCCGGGCACGATCGAGGTTCCGCGCTAAGGGGGTTCCCAAAATCCTCGTCATCTTTTAAACAAGACTATTCTTGCTATAAAGGATGCATCCATGCGTGTGCTCGTACTGGGCGGAACCGGGACGATCGGCAGCGCCATCGCGCGGAACCTGATCGCCGCCGGTCATGCCGTCAGCGGTCTGGCCCGCAGCCCGGAAGCTGCGGAACGGCTGATGGAGATCGGCGCAGAACCGGTCGCCGGCGACATCGGCAATCCACGTCTTTGGGCCGGGGCGGTCGCGGACGACCTTGATGCGGTGGTGCACGCGGCCTGCAGCTTCGCCGACGACATGGGAACGCTCGATTCCGGGCTGCTGGATGCCCTCCTGCCCGCGCTCGCGGGAACACGTCGGCGACCATCCCTGATCTACACCGGCGGATGCTGGCTGTGGGGACCGTCACCGGACGAGACGATCGACGAGGAGACCGCGTTCGACCCGCTGCCCGCCTTCGCCTGGATGGTTCCGAACCTGCAACGGGTCGTGGCCGAACCCGGCATCCGCGGCGCGGTCGTGCACCCGGCCATGGTGCACGCCGATCAAGCTGGGCCTCTGGCCGCCATGGCAGAGCAGGCGCGCAACGGTCGGCCGGTCCAGGTGGTTGGATCACAAGACGTGCTGTGGCCGCTGGTTCACGCCGATGACCTGGCCGAGTTGTATCGGCTGGTGTTGGAGGATGCGGAGTTCACCGGCCAAGTGATCGGCGTCGCCGATTCCGGCGTCCCGGTCGGCGTCCTGGCGCGCCAAGTTTCCGGTGGCGAAACAGTGATCGAGGTCGTTTCGGAAGACCATGCCGCCCGCGAGCGCGGAGAGTGGGCTCGCGGCTTCGCACGCAGCCAACGGATGAGCGGCGCGTTGGCGCGCGATCGGCTTGGGTGGAGACCCACGCGCTTGCTTGGCGCCACGCACCTCTGACCTGGACAGCGTCGGGAATCGATCCCAATTCATAGCTACGACACGGGGTGCCCGGACCGTCCGGGCTGAGATCACACCCGCAGAACCTGATCCGGGTCATGCCGGCGGAGGGAGTCGCTGTTGCAGCGCTATCAGCATGCACCCACGCCGGCGGGCCTTCGGACATCGACCCGAAGGAGCGCGCAATGCCTGCCATCGACCATCACGCCAAGTCCGCCTGGGACACGCTGGAAGCCATACGAGCCAAGGCTCCCCTGGTTCACAGCGTCACCAATCTGGTTGTCACCAACCTGACGGCGAATGTGTTGCTGGCGCTGGGGGCCTCTCCGGCGATGGTCGAGAACGTGGAGGAGGCCGGCGAACTCGCAGCCGTGGCGGGTTCGGTCGTCATCAACCTCGGCTCGATGTCCGCTGCCCGTACCGATGCGATGCAGGCGGCGACACTGGCTGCCGATCGCAGCGGCACGCCCTGGGTGCTGGATCCGGTCGCCGTTGGAGCATTATCGTACCGCAGCGAGGTGGCGCGAGGGCTGCTGGCACACCGGCCGACGGTGATCCGGGGCAACGCGTCGGAGATCCTCAGTCTGGCGGGCGGGGACGGCGGCGGCAAAGGCGTCGACAGTACCTTGGACCCGGAAGCCGCCGTCAGTGCCGCTCAGCGTTTGGCGCAATCGGCAGGCTGCGTGGTTGCGATCACCGGCAGGATCGACCGGATAACCGACGGAGACCGGTTGCTGGAAGTTCACAATGGCCACCAGATGCAGACCCGGGTGACCGGCATGGGATGCTCTGCGACCGCCGTGATTGCCGCTTGCCTGGCCGTCACGCGTGCCGCCAGCAGCGACTGGCTTGCAACCACGGCGCAGGGCTTGGCTCTATTTGGTCTTGCTGCGGAACATGCAGCAGCAGCCTCTGCGGGCCCGGCGTCGTTTCAGGTCGCCTTGATCGACGCGCTGTTCAACCTTGACGAAGCCCAAACCCTGACCGGGGTTCGAATCAACCCGCCGCCTTCAGAACCTCGGCGGCCAGCGCCTTGATCTCGACGGCCGCGGACCCGCTCTTCTGATACTCGGTCACCCCCAGCCCCTCCAGCAACGACGCCGCGAGGGCCACCCGGTTGCCGATGCGGGCCTTGGCGACCTTCGCGCCGAGCCCCGCCAGTTTGTCGGTCATTGCACCGGTCAGTTTGGCGCGCGGCGGCACCCGGTTCAGCACCAGCAGTGCCGCGGTATTCTCGCCGGCGGCAAGATCGAGCGTCGCCTTGGTCGCCCAGAAGTCCATCGGGCTGGGCTGCAATGGGACGACGACGATGTCGGCCGAGCGCACCGCGATCTTGGCCTCCGTCTCGGCATGCGGCGGAGAGTCGATCACCACCACGTCATGGGTCCGGGCCAGTTTCTCGACTTCGTTGGCGGTACGCCAGCCGGTGATCCGGTGCACCGACAGGCCACCCTTGCCCTTGGGCCCGGCCGGCGCCGGCAGGCCGATCTCTTCGCGCATCGCCCACCAGGAACTGAGCGACGCCTGGGGATCGATGTCGACCACCGCGACGGACTTGCCGGACTGCGCCCAGGCGACGGCGAGGTGGGCGGCCAGCGTGGTCTTGCCGGCCCCGCCCTTCTGCTGGGCGATCGTAACGATGCGGGCGGTCATGCGGCCCCTCCTCCGGTCGGCGGTCGATTCGTGCAGTGTAGCGCGTCAGCGCTTATGCTGCACCTGCGAACACACCCGGGCTTGACGAACACGCCGCTTTGCGCGACCCAGCCGCTTCATGACCACACTGCCCCCCACTCCGACCCGCCCGGTCGACGATCCGGACGCCCGCGCCGAGGCCGCACGCCTGCTGCGTGGCGGCGCGCTGGTGGCGTTCCCGACCGAGACCGTCTACGGCCTCGGCGCCGACGCGACAAACGAGGATGCGGTCGCCCGGATCTTTGCCGCCAAGGACCGTCCCCGGTTCAATCCGCTGATCAGTCACGTTCCCACCTCGGATGCCGCGTTCGCGCTCGGGCAGGCCACGGCGGGGGCCGAGCGGTTGGCGGCAGCCCATTGGCCGGGGCCGCTGACCATGGTCCTGCAACGGCACCCGGGCTGCCCGATCGCCTGGCTGACCAGCGCGGGACTGGAAACCGTCGCCCTGCGGGTGCCGGGCAGCGCGGCCGCCCGGTCGCTGCTGGCCGAAGCCGACCGTCCGATCGCCGCGCCCAGCGCCAACCGTTCCGGCCGGGTCAGTCCCACGACGGCGGCCCATGTCGCCGAGGAATTGGACGGCCGGGCGGCCCTGATCCTGGACGGCGGCCCGTGCCCGGTCGGGCTGGAAAGCACCGTGATCGACCTGTCCGGGGACCGCCCGCGTCTGCTGCGCCCCGGTGCCGTGACCCGCGAGCAGATCGAGGCGCTGCTCGGCCCGGTCGAACTGGCCGTCGAGGGCGATGCGATCACTGCGCCCGGCATGCTGGCCAGTCACTACGCCCCCAATGCATCGGTCCGCCTCGACGCCACAGAACGCCGCCCGGGCGAGGCATTCCTGGACTTCGGAGCGACTGTTTCGGACGCGGACGCCGATCTCAGCCCGTCACGCGACCTGCTGGCAGCAGCCGCCAAGCTGTTCGCTGCGCTCCGGGTGCTCGACCGCCCAGGCGTCGCCACCATTGCCGTGGCGCCGATACCGACCGAGGGGCTGGGTGCCGCAATCAACGACCGCCTGCGTCGGGCTGCGGCCCCACGGTCATGACCCGTCGATAAGGCCAAGCGCCGCGTGCCGGATCGCGCATCGGCGGTGGTGGGTTGTGTGCTGTGCCTCACGGCCTAATATCCAGCCGAATATCTTGCCGTAGCTCGTCTTTTCAGGAGATTTCGATGGCCGCTCCCGCCGCCGTCGCCGAGGCGCGGACCCATGACGCTGCCCTCGACCGGATCAAGACCATCGTCGGGCCGAAAGGCTGGATCGACGGCACCGATGCCATGCGGCCGTACACCGAAGACTGGCGCGGCCTGTACAAGGGAGCGGCGCGCCTGGTGGTCAAGCCGGCGACCACCGGGGAAGTGGCCGGAGTGGTCTCGGTCTGCCATGAGTTCGGCATCCCGATCGTGCCGCAGGGCGGCAACACCTCGCTGTGCGGCGGATCGACACCCGGGGACGACGGTGCGGCGATCATTCTGTCGCTGGCCCGAATGCATCGGGTCCGCGATCTCGACCCTGCCAACTACACCATGACCGTCGAAGCCGGCTGCGTGCTTGCCGAGGTGCAGAACCGCGCCGCCGACGCCGACCGCTACTTCCCGCTGTCGCTGGCGGCCGAAGGCAGTTGCATGATTGGCGGCAACCTGTCGACCAACGCCGGTGGCACCAATGTGCTGAAGTACGGCAATGCCCGCGAGTTGGTGCTGGGGCTGGAGGTGGTGCTGCCGGACGGCCGGATCTGGAACGGGCTGCGCGGCCTGCGCAAGGACAACACCGGCTACGACCTGAAGCAGTTGTTCCTGGGAGCCGAGGGCACGCTCGGCATCATCACCGCCGCGGTGCTCAAGCTGTTCCCGAAGCCGACTGACGTGCGCAGCGCGTTCTGCGCGGTGCCCGACATCGCCTCGGCCGTCACGCTGCTGGGTCGCGCCCGAGCCGAGAGCGGCGACGCGGTCGAGACATTCGAGTTCATGCCGCGGCTGGTCGTAGACCTGGTGCTGAAGCACTTCCCGGACACCCACGACCCGATCCAGACCCGCTACGACCAGTATGTCTTGCTGGAACTGGTCTCCACCGCCAGCGGCGAGAGTGATCTGGCCGCCAAGCTGGAAGCCATCCTGGAATCGGCGTTCGAAGACGGCTTGGTGCTGGACGCCGCGATCTCGCAGTCCGAGGCACAGCGCCAGGATTTCTGGAAACTGCGGGAGAACGCGTCGGAAGCCCAGAAGCTCGAAGGGGCGTCGATCAAGCACGACATCTCGGTCCCGGTGTCACGTATCGCCGAGTTCTATGCGGCGGCACACGACAAGGTGATGGTGGTCGACCAGACCGTGCGTCTTGTGGCGTTCGGGCACGTCGGCGACGGCAACCTGCACTACAATCTTCAGGCGCCGGAAGGAAGCGACGGCAAGGCGTTCCTGGCCCAGTGGGAGCGGTTCAACCGGGTGGTCCACGACACCGTGGTGCAGATGGGCGGGTCGATCAGCGCCGAGCACGGCATCGGACGGCTGAAGCGCGAGGAACTGGCGCACTACAAAGACGGCGTCTCGCTCGATCTGATGCGTACTGTCAAGGCAGCCATCGACCCCAAGGGAATTCTCAATCCCGGCAAGGTGCTCTGAGCGGACATGCAGCAGCTGTTGCCGTAGAGTGCGCGCTCATTGCAACCGTACAGTTCTCCGACATGACGGCTCCGCCACCCAAGTCCCTGAATGAAGCCGTCGTCGAGATCGAGCAGCGAATTGCCCGGACGCGGGTAAGGCTGAAACCGTTTCCGCACATCGTCGTCGACGACCTGTTGCCGCCAAGCATGCGCCGGCAGCTCGACCAGTACTGGCCGAACGCCGATCGGCTCGCCGCATCCAACTTCTTCCAGCGTGGCGAACTGCTGGTGTCGAGCCTCGCGCAAGCCGCCGACGGCGATGAACAGGCGTTCTGGCAGAACCTCCGGGCCATCTCGGTCCGCAGCAACCGCGCCGCGCGCGCCCGATTGCAACGGCACTTCGTCGACAAGTTTCGGCCCTTGCTCGGACCAGCCTGGCGACGGTCGCTCGGCGGCGCCGCCTATCTCGACCGCGACGCTATGCTGGCCGACTACACCGGGGTGGTCGATCTGGCGCCGCATGTCGATCACGCCCGGGTCGTGATCAACGGCTTCGTCTACCTCGACGACCCGGACCAGCCGACCCCCGAGCCGCGCCGCGGCACCATGCTGTACCACTCGATCGGCTTCGCCTGGCCGTCAAACATGACCATCCCGAAAGTCGTGCGTGACCGGTTTTTGCGCGAAGAGGTCGAGGTCGGCTGGCGCGACAACCGGTTGCTTGCCTACATCAACGGCCCGTGGTCGTTCCACGGCGTGCCCCGTCATGACCTCGGTGCCGCCCGGAGGCGACTGCTGATGTTCGGCGCGCTCCTGGACGACACGACGATGGAGCGGATCTATGATCCCGAACTGCGCTGACACCACCGTTCGGCAAACGCGTGACGCGACAATCCATCGCAGGTACCCTGCCGGCTAGATCCGGATAAGAGCACGTCCACCGCGCGTATCCTGCAAAGCGAAACGTTTCATCGGGTTTGGCATGCTCAACACGGCACCGGCGGCTCCCACGACGATGACCTTTGCCCAGGTCGTTGCCAGCGTCGAAGACCGGATCGCACGAGCGCCAATTCGCACCAAGCCGTTCCCGCATATCGTCATCGATGACGTGCTGCCACCGGTGGTTCGACTGTCGCTCGATGCCTTCTGGCCAACCAAGGATCGCCTGAACGCCACCAACTACTTTCACCGCGGCGAGCTTCGCGTATCCGCGCTTGCCGAGTCGTCGCGCGGGCGCGACCGGCAGTTCTGGGACGCGCTCCGTCATCTGGCGATACCGATGAGCCGGGCCGTCCGGATCCGCATGACCCGCCATCTCGGCGAGAAGTTTCGCCCGCTGATCGGACCGGACTGGCGCCGCAAGCTCGGCGAGGCGCCGTTCATCGAGCGCGATTCCATGCTGGCCGAGTATCATGGCGTGGTCGACCTGGTGCCGCACATCGACAACGCCAAGCTGGTGGTAAACGGCTTTGTCTATCTGGACGACCCCGGTCAGCCGACGCCCGAGCCACGCCGCGGCACCACGTTGTATCGCTCGCTCGGCTTTGCCTGGCCTTCGAACGCACCGATTCCGAGCGCCATCCGCAACCGGTTCCTGCGCGAAGCCGGCGAGATCGAATGGCGGGACAACCGCCTGTTCGCCTATGTGAACGGGCCACGATCGTTCCACGGCGTCTCCAGACACGATCTCGGCGAGGCCCGGCGCCGGCTGTTGATGTTCGGTTCGATCGTGGACAAGGACGTCATGGCCAAGGTCTACGATCCGGAGTTCCACTAGCGAGCCAAATGAGGTCCGAGATCGACCGGGTCGAGTAGCGCACGCCGCACGACGATGCGTCGCTCAATTCCTCGAACATGATCCGGATAGGCAACGGCCGGTGGAGCGTATACAGAGGTTCCAAATGCATCATCGGGCTCGGCATGCTTGACATCGTACCGGCGGCGCCAGCGCCGATGACCCTTCCCCAGGCGCTCGCCGACATTGAGGCGCGGGTCGCGCGCGCACCCATCCGCACCAAGCCGTTCCCGCACATCGTCATCGACGATCTGCTCCCAAGCGCTGTGCGCCAATCGCTCGACATGTTCTGGCCGGTCAAGGATCGGCTGGCCACCACCAACTATTTCCAGCGTGGCGAGCTCCGGATATCGGTTCTCGCGGAGTCGTCAGAGGGGCGGGAGCGACAGTTCTGGTCGGCGCTCCGGCACTTGGGCACAGCCGTCGGACGCGCCGTCCGGCTGCGGCTGACGCGGCATCTGGCCGAAAAGTTCCGCCCGATGATCGGCCCGGACTGGCACCGCAAGCTCGGCAAAACGCCGTTCACCGAGCGTGACTCCCTGCTCGCCGAGTACAGCGGAGTCGTCGATCTGGTCCCGCATGTGGACAACGCGCGGGTGGTGATCAACGGGTTCGTCTATCTTGACGACCCCGACCAGCCGACCCCAGATCCGCGCCGGGGCACCATGCTCTACCGGTCGCTCGGTTTCGCCTGGCCGTCGAACACCTCGATCCCGAAAACGATCCGGGACGGCTTGCTGCGCGAGGCCGGCGAGATCGGCTGGCAGGACAACCGGCTGCTCGCCTACGTCAACGGCCCCTGGTCGTTCCACGGCGTACCCCGGCACGACCTGGGCGCCGCCCGGCGCCGGCTGCTGATGTTCGGCTCGCTGCTGGACAAGGGCGCCATGGCCAAGGTCTACGATCCAGAGTTCCTGTAACCCCAATTGCCCCCTCCCCACTCCCGCGATAGAACGCGTTGAGAGACCATCGCCGCCAAAGAGCGCCGGGTCCGCATGGGAGGCTGCCATGAGTGTCTACGCCGCACCGCTGCGCGACATGCGCTTCGTCATCGACGACGTGGTCGGGCTCGGCCGGGTTTCGTCCTTGCCCGGCCTTGACGGCACTGACAGCGCCCTGGTCGAGCAGATCCTCGCAGAAGCGGGCAAGCTGGCCGGTGGTGTGCTGGCGCCGCTGAACCCGGTCGGCGACAAGCAGGGCTCGCGGCTGGAGAACGGCGTGGTGCGTACCCCCGATGGGTTCGCGGACGCTTACCGGCAGTTCGTCGAGGGCGGCTGGAACGGCGCGCCGTTCGAGGAGGAGTGGGGCGGCATGGGCCTGCCCTGGCTGGTCGCCACCGCGCTGCAGGAGATGTGGCAGGGCGCGAATCTCGCCTTCGGCCTGTGCCCGCTGCTGACCCAGGCCGCGATCGACGCGCTGCGCGAGGTCGGCACCGACGAACAGAAGGCCACCTACCTGCCGAAACTGGTCACCGGCGAATGGACCGGCACCATGAACCTCACCGAGCCGCAGGCCGGCACCGACCTGGGCGCCATCCGAACCCGCGCCGAGAAAGCCGACGGCGGCAGCTACCGGCTGCGCGGCCAGAAGATCTTCATCACCTATGGCGACCACGACTTCACCGACAACATCATCCACCTGGTGCTGGCCCGCTCGCCCGACGGCATCGCCGGGACCAAGGGGCTGTCGCTGTACATCGTGCCGAAGTTCCTGGTGAACCCGGACGGCTCGCTGGGGGTGCGCAACGATGCCAAGCCGCTGTCGCTGGAGCACAAGCTTGGCATCCACGCCAGCCCGACCTGCGTCATGGCCTATGGCGAGAACGAGGGTGCCGTCGGCTATCTGGTCGGCGAGGAGAACCGCGGCATCGAGTACATGTTCATCATGATGAACAACGCCCGTCTCGCGGTCGGCCTGCAGGGACTGGCGGTGGCCGAGCGCGCCTACCAACAGGCGGTCGACTTCGCGCGCACCCGGGTGCAGAGCCGGGCACTGCAGGGCTCCGCCGGCGCGGTGTCGATCATCCACCATCCGGACGTGCGCCGCATGCTCCTGACCATGAAGGCGCAGATCGAGGCGATGCGTGGCCTGATCTACGACGTGGCAGCCGGCACCGACATCGCCGACCGGCACCCGGACGCCGCCACCCGAGCCAGTGCCCAGACCCGCGTCGACCTGTTGATCCCGGTGGTTAAGGCGTGGTGCACCGACGCCGCCATCGAGATCTGCTCGACCAACGTCCAGGTGCATGGCGGCATGGGCTTCATCGAGGAAACCGGCGCCGCCCAGCACTACCGCGACGCGCGCATCACTCCGATCTACGAAGGCGCGAATGGGGTTCAGGCGCTCGATCTGGTCGGCCGCAAGGTGGCCCGCGACGGCGGTGCCGCGATGCAGAGCTTCCTTGCCGATGTCGACGACACCCTGTCGGCATTGGCGGGTGCGGACACTCCGCTTGCGATCATCCGCGACCGTCTGGCGTCGGGGCGCGAGGCGTTGGCCCGGGCCTCCGACTGGGTGGTCGCGACCATGCCCACCGACCCGGCCGCCGCCGCTTCACCGTCCGCGCTGTTCCTGAAACTCTTCGGTCTGGTCGCCGGCGGCTGGCTGATGGCCCGTTCCGCCCTGGCGGCCCGCGAAGCGCTGGCCAACGGGTCCGACGCCGACATCCGCTACCTGGAGACCAAGCTGGTCACGGTGCGCCACTACGCCGATCACCTGCTGGCGCAGGCCCCAGGCCTGCTGGCGGCGATCGAGGCCGGCGGCGGCACGGTGATGGCCCTGGACGAGGACCAGTTCTAAGCGTCGCCTGAGGCACGCAACCCGATCAGATGATCCCGTCCAGCGGGTTCAGGCGGAAATGCGGTACCGGATTGACCTGGATCGACCCCATTGACCCGGCCCGCCCCGAATTGGTTGCGTTCGGGAACATCGCCTGCATCCCCCGGCGCAGCATCTCGCGCAGATTGGGGTCGCTCAGTCCGGTGAGCTTCGGCCCGGATACCTTGGCCCCGGCAATCGGCTCGGCTTGATCGCAGAACGCCATGAACAGGTTGGTGCGGTCGGCGTAACGCGCCGCTGGCGTCGGCCCGAACGCCGACTTGCAGACATCCTTGGTGTCGGACCCCTGCTCGGCGTCGAAGCGCGCCACGATCCGGTAGCTCGCGTGCTTGGCCTGCGCCGCCTTCGCCGTGTAGGTCACGTCGGAACCGCTGACCGAGCCGTTGGCATGCTCGGCCAAGCGTACCGCGATGTCGTGCTGCGGCAGATGGAACGGCGCGTTGACCGAGATCAGCAGGACCGGCGACTGGTAGCCGGCGAACGTCAGAAACCGCCGTCGCGGCTCGGCCTCGACCCCGGTGATGGTGTCCTGGGCGGTCACGCATCCGGTCAGCAGGAGCAGGGCAAGCACGGCAAGGCGATTCATCGGTGGTCTCCTGTTCGATGCCCGCATCAGATGATGCCTGGACGTCCATCCGGCAAGACGTTGCGGTGTCGCGACGCCGTTTGCCAGGACGGGGCGATCGGTTATCGTCGCGCCCGGGTTCACCCCGGCGACCTCATCGACGAAAGGAGCGCGGACCGTGGCAGCACCGGAGGACGTTCTGGCGTTCTGGTTCGGCGAATGCACGCCGCAGCAGTGGTTCGAAAAGAACGACGCGTTCGACGCGACACTGCGCGAGCGGTTCGGCGCACTGCATTCCGAAGCGGCCGCGGGCGGGCTTGCCGACTGGGAGACGAGCGCCGACGGCCGGCTGGCCCTGCTGCTGGTGCTCGACCAGATGTCGCGCAACCTGTATCGCGGCGACCCGCGGGCCTTTGCCCAGGACGCCCGCGCCCGTGACCTTGCCCGCCGCGCCATCGCCGCCGGCGACCACGTGTTCGGGTCGCGCGACCGCTGCCTGTTCCTGTACCTGCCGTTCGAGCACAGCGAGGACCTGGCCGACCAACTGATGTGCGACGCGCTGTTCCGTGCGCTCGGCGATGCCGAACTCATCGACTACGGCGTACGCCATCGCGTCATCATCGAGCGCTTCGGCCGTTTCCCGCACCGCAACGCCGCGCTCGGCCGAACCAGTACAGCCGAGGAGCTCGAGTTCCTCACTCAGCCGAATTCGTCGTTCTGACTTCCGGAGGACCGCCGCCGTGACCAAGAAACCCGATATCGTGATCCTGTCGCCCTGGTACGACGTCGCCATGGCGGAACTGGACGAGCACTTTACCGTCCACAAGCTCTGGGAAGCCGACGACCAGGCGGCCCTGCTCGCCTCGCTGCGCGACACCTGCGTCGGCATCGCGGACAGCAAGACGTGCGACGCCGCGACCATGGATGCCCTGCCGAAGGTCAAGGTGATCGCCCATCATGGGGTCGGCTATGACGGCGTCGACGTGGCCGCCGCCACGGCTCGCGGGATCAAGGTGTCGAACACCCCCGACGTGCTGAGCGACGAGGTGGCCGACTTCGCGATCGCCCTGACCATGGCGACCTGCCGGCGCATCCCACAGGCCGACCGCTACGTCAGAGAGGGGCGGTGGGAGCGCGAGGGCGACATGACGTTCACCCACCGGGTCTGGGGCCGCAAGGTCGGCATCCTCGGGCTTGGCCGCATCGGCATCGAGATCGCCCAACGCTGTGCTGCGTTCAAGATGGACATCGCCTACCACACCCGCACCCGGAAGGAAGTGCCCTACAAGCACTACGCGTCGCTGGTCGACATGGCCCGGGATGTCGAGATCCTGATCGCGATCGTGCCGGGCGGTGACAGCACCAAGCACATCGTCAACCGCGAAGTGCTTGACGCCCTCGGCCCGAACGGCACGCTGATCAACGTGGCGCGCGGCAGCGTGGTCGACGAGGACGCGCTGATTGCCGCGCTCAAGGACGGCCGGCTGGGGGCCGCCGGCCTCGACGTGTTCGCCGACGAGCCTCGGGTGCCGCAGGCGCTGAAGGACATGACCGAAAACGTCGTGCTGCAGCCGCACCAGGCCAGCGCCACCCACGACACCCGCCTCGCCATGGGCCGGCTGGTGATGGAGAACCTGCTGTTGGGGATCGCCGGCAAGCCGCTGATCACGCCGGTGAACTGAACGACCTTGCAGGTCAGTCGGCCTGGTCGGATGCGTCCGGCTTGGCCGGCTTGTCCTTGCTCGGGCCGGCGTAGTCCTGCACGCCGGCGGCCACGGCGGAGCAGGCGAGCCTGATATACTTCGGAATGGTCACGACCTCGCCGTCACGCTCGCCCTTCTCGTAGTACTGGACGACACGCCGCTTGAGGCCGAGAACTTCGGCCGCTTCCTTCTGCGACAGCTTGAGCGACTTGCGCCAGCGCTTGAAATCACCGGGCTTCATTGCGCTGTCGTTGGCGGCCGTCTTTTTCACGTAAGGCTCCTTGCGAACGCCCACGATATAGGCCCTTCAGGCCTTTGGCGCCAAGCACAAAGCGCACGTCGTGCGTTCGCCGATCTTGCAATATGCGCACAGCGTGCGCATATATTCTCCGGGTGGCACGACTGCGGTCACGAGGAGGCGGCGATGGCACGACATCTCTATCTCTATGGAGGACATGGCTACGAGGGCGAGTTGGAGCTGTTCCGGCGCGCCCATGTCCGCGCGCCCGCGGCTGAAACGGCGGACCTTCCGGGGCTACGCCCGCGCTTCCTGTACCGCGTGACCGATCGCGCCGACGTGTTGGGAACCCCGCCGCTGATCACCGATGACGACATCGCGGTGCGCCGCTACCTCGCCGACCATCCGGCCGCCGAGGTTTCGATCGTGCCGATGGCGCAATAGGGTCAAGTTTACGAAGGGCGGTGCCCAGCCAGCCGGGCTCGCACGACATCCGGAATCGGCACCGACTTGCGGGCGACAAGGTCGAAGCACACGCCGATCGCCGTCGAGGTCACACGGCACTCCCCATCCACGAAGATGCCCTGCCGGATCGTGCAGGAGGTGTTTCCGAGTGCCGCGACCCTGGTGCCGGTCCGCACAGTGCCGGGAAACTGGATCTCCCGGACAAAGTCGATCTCCAGGCGGCGCACCACCCACGACAGGCCGCCGGCAATGTCCTCGCCCGATGCCCGGAACAGATGGACCCGGCCGTTCTCCAGAAACACGCCGATCGCGTTGTTGTTTACATGCGCCAGCATATCGAGGTCGCCGTAGCGCAGCCGCTCCTCGGTCCAGAACGAGAAGTTGGCTGGGTCGGTCGGGTCGAAATCAACGGCGGTCATGGGCGTCGGTCCTGTGAGAGCGCGGTGCGGAACTGATGTGATGGCGGCAGCTGCCTCAATAGTCCACCTTCCAGTTCACGCCCACCCGGCTCTGGGAATCGGCGCCGACGTCGGTTTCCACCGAGATGCTGTCGGTGATCTCGACCTCGACCACCGCCTTGCTACCGGCGCCGCTCAGCCCCTGTTGCAGTTTCAGGAACACGCCGGGCGCCACATACTTGCCGACCGACAACGACGCGCCACGCGATCCCTCGGCGCCGTCGCCCGCGTCGACGTCGAGCGTATCGGCCCCCAGGGTTTCCCGGATGGTATCGGTGATGCCGCCGCCCGAACCCAGGCGCCCGGACAGCACTGCCGCCGACTGCGCCAGCTTCAGCGCCTGCAACGGGCTCAACTGCGCCCGCGACGAGCCGAACAGGATGTGCGACAGCACCTCCTCCTTCGGCATCGCGGGCTCGCTGGCCAGTTCGATGGTGGGGTCCTGCGCACGCCCCGACACCAGGACCTTGGCCTTGATCTCGGCCACTTCGGTGACCAGCGCCATGTTCAGCGTCGGATCGTCCGGCGGGCTGCCATCGAACACGACCTGGCCGCGCTCGAACGTGAAGGTCCGACCGAGGCCGTCAAACTTGCCACGACGGACCTGCAGGCCGCCCTTCACGTCGGGATCGTCGGCCCGGCCGGTTACCGTGAGGTCGCCGCCCCACTCGCTGTCCAAACCGCGCCCGCGCACGAAGACCTTTCCAGGTATGTCGATCTTGATGTCCAGGGTGATCGGGACGCCTGCCGATTCAGCATCGCCATCCTTCTCCTTGATCTCCGGCGACCGGACCACGACGCCGTTGCGCACTTCGGTCACCTGCAGTTCGACGACCGACGGCGGAAGCTGGTCCGGAATACGGACCTCCGACGGCAGCACCGTCACCGTGCCGGCAAGCCGGTAGTCAGGACGCATTCCGGTGAAGGTCAGGTCCGCGTCGAGCATGATTTCCGCCTCGTCGGTGTCCACCGCCACCAGGCGGCGCGCGGCCAGCTTCAGATCGGCCGGCATGCCCTGGTCGACGTCGAAGGAGACCCCGCCGCTGCCCTCCAACGTCCCGCCGGACACCGCCGAGGCGGTCAGCGTCTCGATCTCCAGACGATCGCCCCGCCCGTTGGCCTCCAGTCGGACGTCCTCCAGGTAGAGCCCGATCGCCGGCTGGTCGATCGCCCCGTCACGCAGCGAGGCGGTGCCGTTCACCACGGGATCAGCCGGCGTGCCGGCCACCGCCACGTGGATTGATGCCTGGCCCGCCATCCGACCACCATTGAGCGGCAGGTAGGCCGAGAGCTGTTCGAGCGCGGCCTCGACATCAAGCTTGATGTCCTGAGGTGCGGTGTTATCGAGGCGTGGAGGCGAACCGACGGGCGCTGCCGCCAGACCAAGCGTGGCCGCCAGCTTCGCTTCGACCCCGGTGCCGACCGAAGCAGCCATCGTCGCGGTCAGCCGTCGCTTCTCGATTCGAGCTTCCGCCGTTGCGGACAGCGGCGGCAGGTCGGCCAGCGCCGGGTCGGTGGTCCGTATCGCCGGCGCCGACATCGTAAGACGCCCGGTCGGATCATTGACCGGACCACTGAGCACGAGGTCGGCGTCGATCGTGCCGGTCAGCTTCAGATCCGGGTCGGCCAGCCGCGCCAAGGCCGCCGGGAGGTCGCGCACGGCAAGCTTGATGTCGAGGTCACGCGGGTCGATGCGGCCGCCGCCGGTCATCGTGCCTCCATCGACGCGAAGCGCGACGTCGTCGATCCGCGGCTTCGCCCCGAGGGTAATTCGGGTCGGCTGCTGCAGGGCAAACGCCGCGTCAGCGACCTCGGCGTCGAGGTTGTCGACGCTGATCCGCAGCGGGGTTTTGCCCACTCCGGCCGAGACTCCCGCCGTGACCCGATAGGGCACTTCCCCCTCGCCGTTCACGGACAGCGCCAGGCGAGCGGTCGAGCCGTCGGACTCCGCGGTCAGCAGCCCCTGGCTCAGCAACGTGTCGTCGCCCTGAAGCACTTCGCCGAACTCGGCGCGCAGCGAACCCGAAGGCTTTGAGAGCAGCGACCGCCCCACGCCTGACAGAATGATCGAACTCACACGGGTGGAACCGTCGACGGCGAGGTCCTGGACCCGCCCGGACAGCGTGGCCGACTGGCCGTCACTGGCCGACAAGGTGACCTGGGCGTCCAAACTCCCCGTCATCCCCGGAAACCCGGCAACCACACCGACGCGACCGAGGTCCGGCACCGCCAGCGTAATGCGGCCGTCAGCCAAGGGGCCGGCCAGGTTCACGGCGACATCGCCCCTGCCCTTCAGGCCGGCGCCATCCAGCGCGATCCCGTCGACCCGCAGCCGATCGCCGGCCACGGCGTAGGCCGCTCCGAGGGTAACCGCCTCGCCGCCTGACGATGCCCGCAGGTCGAGCCGCCCGGCCGGAGCTTGCGGCAGCCCCGCCAAGGTCGCCGAGCCCGTCAGTTCAGTGAAACGGGTTCCCTGGACCGTCAATGGCGCCAACCGCCAGGAAGCCGAAGCGGTCGGCTCGCCGAGGGTACCGCCCAGGGCCAATGACAGACCACCTCGTCCGGATACGTCCACCGCCAGGGCACGGCCGACCACCGACAGGTCCGGCGCCGCCACCTCGATCAGCCCATCCAGCGCGCCGTCCGGCAGGATCAGTTCGGCATCCCCATTCGCCTGGGCAGCCGCCATCCGAACCGTCAGACCGTGCACCGACAGCCGGTTCTCCGCGTCCAGGGTGACACCGGCGCTCAGTTCGGGTCCGGACCCGACCAGCCGGTCCAATGCCGGGTCACCCAGCCCAAGGGCATCGGCCGTCAGATCGAGCACGGCCGACACATCGAACGGATCGAGCAGCACGCTGCCGTCGATGCCGAGCGTCGTCGAGCCCGACAGCGAGCGCCCGGCCACTTCGGAGAAACGGGCGAGATCGGTCAGGGTGATCGTGCCGTTCAGGTCGAGTTTTCGAGCGTCCGAGAGCCGGGCCGTCGCCTCGATCAACCCGGCGTCGGACACCACGTTCAGCCCGTCGACCCGGAGGTTCTGGCCATTGCCCGTGGTGGTACCGGAGGCCCGCACCGCGATCCTCGGACCGAGCAGCGCCGGCGCGTCGACATCGGGCAGGCCGGGCGTCTCCACCGAGGCGGCTGCCGTCCATGCGACAGACTCCGGCAAGCCGGCAAGGGCGGTGTTTGCATCCGCCGACATCTCAATCGTCAGGCCGCCCAAGGGAGTCGAGGCCACGACAGGGGAGCCCGTTGCTGACACCTCGACCCGGCGGCCCTCATCGACGAGCCGAAGCTGGATCGCCATGGCGCCCGCCAGTTCGACGCCGGCAATATCCGACAGGAAGTCGAGCCGCTCGACCCGTACCCTTGCGTCCGCCTCGATCGGCTGGCCGTCCACTGTTATGCGCGCCACCCCCTCTAGCGTTCCCGCCGCCGTGCGCATTGCTGCCCGCTCGAGCGCGATGCTGCCATCCGGCGCGAACCGGATCGTCAGGCCAAGGCCGGGCGACGGTCCGATTGCCGTCCGCATCTCGTCAGGCAGCACGCCAGCCAGATCCGCCGTACCATCAACGGTGACCCGAGTTCCGGCCTCGTCGCTGCCGATGCCCAATTTCATGTCGGCCTCGGCGCCCGTCCCGAACCCGCCCTTCAGGCGCCCCTTCCAGTCCGCCAGTGTCCCCGTGCCGGTCAGGACGAGATCCAGTGGCGGCCGATCGGCTAGCCCGATCAGGCCGGCCGCGACACCGCCCGCCGGCTCGTGCGCCCGCAGTTCGACGCGTAACGTTCCATCACCGGGCACAACAGCAAGGTCGAGATCGAGGCGCGCGGCAGCATCCTGCGATGCGGCCTCCACCCAGCCCTTGGCTGTCGCCGCGGATCCGGTCACCGACGCGGACAGCTCGGCGCTCACAGTGGCGGCCTGTCCCACCAATGCCTCGCCGAGCTGGAGACCGGCCACCCGGAGGCCGCCAAGACGAACGGCCACCGGAGGTGCAGGGAACGCCAGGGACAATCCTCTCGCAGGCTCCGGCTCCGGGGCCGGGGAATCGGGCAACACCGGTGCTCGCGTGATCCTGCCGCCGTCGGCGGTGATCGCTTCGATCGCCACCGTTCCGGTCAGCAACGCCCAGGGTGACCAGGCCAGCTCGACCCGATCGAGTTCGGCGAACACACCTGAGGCATCGCTCAGCCGCAAACGTTCAACGCGGAAGTGGCCGGGCAAAGCCCCCGTCAGCCGGCCGATCTCGACCTGGACGGGCCCTGCGGCGGTCGCCGATCGCACGGCGTCGGCCAGATGGGCTCGCCCCCAATCGGTGTTGATCGCAACCAGAAGAGCAAGCGCCAGGGCGACCGGTGCGCCGAGAACGACCAGCGCCGCCACCACAATGATCCGGCGCATCATGACTCAGAACGCCTGGCCGAGACTGAAATACACCTGGAAACGGTCATCGGAGCTGCGCGGGTTCAGCGGGAACGCGATGTCGGCACGGATCGGGCCGATCGGCGTGTAATACCGGAAGCCGAGGCCCGCCGCCCATTGCAGTTCCTGGCCGAGGTCCGGTGTCTCGGTGTCGTAGACTTGACCACCGTCAATGAATGGCACGATCCCGAAGTCGCCATGGATGCGCCAGCGCAACTCCGCGCCGACCTCGACCATGGATCGGCCGCCGGTCGGGTCGCCGCTGCCGTCAAGCGGTCCGATCTTCTGCAGCCCGTAGCCTCGTACCGACCCACTGCCGCCGGAATACAGCCGCTTGTCCGCCGGGATGTTGTTCGTCGACGCACCCAGGATCGACCCGATCGCCGCCCGGCCGGCGAGGATGAAGTCACGGGCGTCGTCGAGGGCAACGTAGTGGGCGTGCCGGGCGGTCATGGAGTAGAAGCTGATCGTCGAGCCGAGGTATTCAAGGTACGGCGTGAAGCGCACGCGTGATCGCCCTCCGCGCGTCGGGTTCAGCAGATCGTCGGATGTGTCGATCGTCGCGCCGACCGGCAAGCCCACCAGGGTGTAGCGATTCTCGACATCGCCTTCGTCGATCAGGCTGCGTTCCAGGACAGCGCCGTAGTCGACGGTCAGGATGTCGTTCACCCGGCGCTCGAAACGGCCGCCAACGCTGACCTTCTGCGAGTCGTAGCTATCTGTCGACTCCTGAACCAGACCGGAGCTCAGCACCAGGTCCTGATCGTTGAGAATCACGTCCGGCAACCGCAAGTCGCCGGTGACATGGGTCTCGACCTCGCTGACCCGGCCGTTCACGTCGAGACGCTCGGCCCCGCCGAACAGGTTGCGGTGCGTCCAGAACGCGTTGACGCCAAGACCTTCCGACGTCGAGGCGCTGACGCCGGCGCCGATGCTTCGCGGCGCCCGTTCGGTGACCGACACCTGGACCGGGATCAGGCCCTCGGCATCCACGGCATCGCCGAACCGGACGTCGACCGTATCGAAAACCCCGGTCGAGGCGAGGTTGCGGCGCCCGTCTTCGATCTTGCGGATGTCGGCCGACTCACCGAAGCGCCAGGGCAGGCGACGCAGGACGAAACCCGGATCGACGGTCTCGGCGCCCGACACGGAAACCGATCCCAGCCGTGCGGCCGGTCCGGGTGTGAACCGGAAGGTGACGCGCATCTCCTTCGCATCCCGATCGATCAGGACCGTTCGCTTTCCGGCCTCGGCGAGCGGGTAGCCGCGCTCGTGCAGAATCCGAAGGGCGGTGGTCTGCGCCGACACCACATCGGCGGCCCGCGCCTGGGCGCCGGCCGCAAGGCCGATCCGCTTCGCCGGCAGTTCGGCACCGACGGCCAGCGGTGCATCGTCGGCTGTCCTGAATTCCACCAGCGCGATCCGGTACGCCTGCCCGGGCTCCACCATGACGGTCACGGTCATGGGTTCGCCCGCCGCAGAGGCCGGCTGAATCGCGGCATCGAACGCCGCGTCGTAGTAGCCGAGCGACCGCGCCGCGCTCTCAAAGCGCTCGACGTCGTCGTCGACCCGACGCTGCAATGCCGCCCGCGACGGCGGAGGGTCGTCCGTCTTCGACACCAGCGCCGAGCTTTGCCTGATCAGATCGGCGAGGTCCGCCACGGCCTCCATGCCGGCGAACGCGACGGTATACCGCACGCCCTGCCCGGGTTTGACCTCGGCAGTTGCGGCCCGCCCGAGGACGGTGAGCGCAAGCAGAATGAAGATGGCAACGCGCATCAACTCATCGGACAGACCGGTTGGGAAGTGCGGACTATAGAGCCTGCGGTGCCCCCGAGTCACGGCAGCCGGTCTCAAACACCACTACAAGCGTCGGTGAACAGGTGATACGACGACATGACACTGCGGTCTGGACCGTCTTCGCCTCGGCGTGAATAATCCGGCCGTACCAACCAATCGGGCAGGCGACTGAACGTCGGCCCTCCCACGGAGGAATGTGAGATGTCGAAGTTAGTGGCGCGCGTCGCCGCCGCAGGGTTGATGTCCATCGGGCTCGGGGTGTCCGCTCAGGCAGCGGATCTCAAGCTGATGACCGGTCCGCAGGGTGGTTCCTGGTATCCGCTCGGCGGCGCGATCAAGAACATCGTGGAGCAGAACATCGCCGGCAGCAGCGTGCAGATCCTGCCCGGCGCCGGGATCGCCAACGTCAAGGCCGTGGAAGCCGGCAAGACCGATTTCGGGTTCGCCAACTCGGTGTCGACCGTCGACGCCATCAACGGCAAGCCGCCGTTCGAGTCCAAGGCGGCCAACGTCTGCAATGTCGGCACCCTGTACCCGCAGTACTTCCAGGTCGTCGCGAACGCGTCGTCGGGCATCAAGTCGCCGGCCGACGTCAAGGGCAAGGCGCTGACCACCCAGAAGAAGGGCAACACCGGCGAGGCGATCACCGAGCACCTGCTCACCGCCTATGGCCTGACCTACGACGACATGTCCCGGGTCAGCTACGGCTCGTACACCGACAGCGTCAATCAGCTGAAGGACGGCAACGCCGACTGGTTCACCCTCGGCACGACGGTCCCGGCTGGCGCCATCATGGACCTCGCCTCGGCGCGTGCGATCACGCTGGTCCCGGTTCCGGATGACGGCCTTGCCAAGATGAAGGCCATCAATCCCGGCTACCAGCGCATCATCGTTCCGGCCGGTAGCTACCCGGGCCAGGACGCCGACGTTCCGACCATCGGCTACTCGACCCACATCATCGCCCGCTGCGATCTGGACGAGAAGTTGGTCTACGACGTGCTGAAGAACATCGTGGCGAACGTCCCCGACCTGGCCTCGATCGCCAAGGCGGTCGGCAAGGCCGATGCCAAGTCGATGGCTGTGGAGACCGGCGTGCCGCTCCACAAGGGTGCCGCCAAGTTCTACAAGGAACAGGGCGTCCTCTGACGCGACTGATTGCGTAGCGCGAGGGCGGCCATCGCCGCCCTCGCCGTCGCGTCGCTCATCCAAATCCGGAGACCAGGCATGCCCCGCTGGACGCGCCTCGCGCAGGGTCTGATTACGGCCGTTGGCCTCGCCATGACCCTCTATCATCTCTACACCGCCTGGTTCGGCGCGCCCGATGCGCTCAGCTTCCGCGCAATCCACGTGGCGTTTGCCCTGGTCCTGGCCTTCCTGATCTTCCCGGCCAGGAACGGCGGCTCCAACACGCCGGACATCGGCCGGTTGGTGCTCGCCGGCCTATCGATCGTTGCGTCCGGCTACATCCTGTGGGGCCAGGAGTACATCAACAATCGGATGATCTATGTCGACGACCTTCGCCCGGAAGACTGGGTGCTGGGGTCGCTGCTCATCCTGCTTCTGCTGGAGGCCACGCGGCGCTGCGTCGGCCTGGCGCTGCCAATGACAGCCATCGCGTTCCTGGCCTACGCCGTGTTCGGCGCCGGCTCGGACCTGCCGCAGCTGATGGAGCAGATGTATCTCGGAACCGAGGGCATCTTCGGCATTCCGGTCAGCGTGTCGGCGACCTACGTGATGCTGTTCATCCTGTTCGGCGCCATGGTCGAACGCACCGGTACCGGCAAGCTGTTCATGGACTTCGCCATGGCGCTCACCGGCCATACCGCCGGCGGACCGGCGAAGGTGGCCTGCATCACCAGTGGTTTGTTCGGGACGGTCTCGGGCAGCGCCGTCGCAAACGTTATGACCACCGGCGCCTTCAGCATCCCGCTGATGAAGAAGCTCGGCTACCGGCCGGCCTTCGCCGGCGCGGTCGAGGCCGTGGCGTCGACCGGCGGCCAGATCATGCCGCCGATCATGGGCGCCGCCGCATTCGTGATGGCCGAGTTCCTGGGCGTCAGCTACCTGACGGTTGCTGCCTACGCCCTGATCCCGGCAGCCATGTATTTCCTCGCCGTGTTCCTCGCGGTCCATTTCGAAGCCAAGCGCACCGGCATGCGCGGCCTGCCGCGCTCGGAACTGCCGCGCCTGCTCACCGTGCTGAAGGAGCAGGGCCACCTGTTCCTGCCGCTGGTCGTGATCGTCGGCGCCCTGGTTGCCGGCTACAGCGCGCCGCTGTCGGCCCTGTTCGGCATCGCCTCGGTGCTGGTGGCAGCCGGCCTGCGCAAATCCACCCGGCATTACCTGACGCCGGCCAACATCATGGACGGACTGGTCTCGGGCGCGCGCAACACCGTTTCGGTGGCGCTGGCCTGCGGCTGTGCCGGCATCGTGATCGGGGTGATCTCGCTCACCGGCCTCGGCATCGAGTTCACCAGCCTCGTGCTGGCCGCCTCGCAGAACCACCTGGTGCTGGCCCTCGTCCTGACCATGATGGCCGGCATTGTGCTCGGCATGGGGATGCCGACCACCCCTGCCTACATCGTGCAGGTCGCGTTGCTGGTGCCGGCGTTGGTGAAGCTCGGGATCATCGTCGAAGCCGCCCACATGTTCACCTTCTACTTCGCCATCCTGTCGGCCATTACGCCGCCGGTGGCATTGGCGGTCTACGCGGCCAACGGCCTGTCGAACGCGGGATTGTGGGAAACCGGCCTCCTGGCGCTCAAGCTGGGCGCCACCGGCTACATCGTGCCGTTCATGTTCGTCTTCGGCCCGTCGCTGCTGATGATCGGCGAGCCGTTGTGGATCCTGACGACGGCGACCACCGCCATGATCGGCGTGGTTTGCCTGGCCTCCGGGCTCGCCGGCTACCTGCTGGCGTCGCTTGCGCTCTGGCAACGCCTGGCGCTGATCACGGCGGCGATCGTGCTGATCAAACCGGGCCTGACCACCGACGCCATCGGCATCGGCATCCTGGTCGCGGTTGCCGGCCTCAACCTGATGGTGAAGAACCGCGAGGCGCCTGATACCGTGTAGGAATGGGACCGCGTGGCGCCAGCCTGCCTGTTTGGATTAGGCTGGCGCCATGGCGCAGACCAAAGACCCCCTGCTTCAGCCCTACCGGCTCAAGCATCTGGTTCTGAAGAACCGGATCCTGTCGACCGCGCACGAACCGGCGTACTCCGAAGCCGGGATGCCGACCGAGCGCTACCGGCTGTACCACGAGGAAAAGGCCAAGGGCGGCATCGGGCTGACCATGATCGGCGGCTCGGCCATCGTCGACCGCGACAGTCCGCCCGCGTTCGGCAACCTGCACATCTGGGACGACGCCATCGTGCCCTGGCTGCGCGAACTGGCCGACGGGGTGCACGCGCACGGCACCGCCATCATGTGCCAGATCACCCATCTCGGACGGCGCACCAGTTCGACTTCCGGTGACTGGCTGCCGGTCGTCGCCGCATCGCCGATCCGCGAACCGGCGCACCGCGCCTTCCCCAAGGAGGCCGAGGATTTCGACCTGGAGCGGATCGCCGCCGCCTATGGCGCCGCCGCGCGACGCTGCCGGGACGGCGGGCTCGACGGAGTCGAGATCGAGGCCTACGGCCATTTCCTTGACGGATTCTGGTCGCCGCTGACCAACAAGCGCACCGACCGGTACGGCGGCAGCCTGGACAACCGGATGCGCTTCGGACTGGAGGCCATCGCCGCGATCCGCGACGCGGTTGGTCCGGAGTTCATCGTCGGCCTCCGCATGGTGGTGGACGAGGATGTCGAGGCCGGGCTGAGCGAACGCGAGGGTGCCGAGATCGCCCGTCGCCTGGCGGCTACCGGCGATATCGATTTCATCAACGTCATCAAGGGCCACATCGACACCGACGAGGGCTTGAGCCATGTCATCCCGCCGATGGGCACGCCGGCCGGACCGCATCTCGACCTGGCGGGCCGAATCCGGGCGGAGTCCGGGGTGGCGGTGTTCCACGCTGCCCGCATCAACGACGTGGCGACCGCACGCCACGCGGTGGCCGAGGGCCGGGTCGACCTGATCGGCATGACCCGGGCCCACATCGCCGATCCACACATCGTCGCCAAGATCATCGCTGGCGAGGAACACCGAATCCGGCCCTGCGTTGGTGCGGCCTACTGCATCGACCGGATCTATTTCGGCGGTGAAGCGCTGTGCCTGCACAACCCGGCGACCGGCCGCGAGGCGACGATTCCGCACCTTGTCCCGCGCAGCACCGGTCCGATGCGACGGGTCGTGGTCGTCGGTGCCGGGCCGGCCGGTCTGGAAGCCGCTCGCGTGGCGGCCGAGCGGGGACACCACGTGAGCGTTCTGGAGGCCGCGCCGCAGCCGGGGGGCCAACTCCGTCTCGCCACCGCCCTGCCGCGGCGACGCGAGCTGATCGGTATCGTCGACTGGCGGGTATCCGAACTGGAGCGGCTTGGCGTCGATCTGCGCTGCAACGTCTACGCCGAGGCAGACGACGTGCTGGCGGAAACGCCGGATGTCGTGATCGTGGCGACCGGCGGCCTGCCGAACACCGGCTTCCTAACGGACGGCGAAGACCTGGTGACCACCACGTGGGACATCCTGTCCGGCGGCGCAAAGCCGGGTGAGCGGGTGCTGCTGTTCGACGACAACGGTGCCCATCCCGGCATGACCGCGGCCGAGTTCATGGCTGCCGCCGGGTCGGCGCTGGAGATCGCCACTCCGGAACGGGTGCTCGCCCCGGAGCTCGGCGGAATCAACTATCCCGGCTACTTCAAGGCGTTCGCCCGGCATGATGTGCGCATCACCCTGAACAAGCGTCTGCACCGGGTGCGCCGCGACGGCAACGAACTGGTTGCCGAGCTGTGGGACGAATATGGCCGGCTGATGGTGGAGCGCCGGATCGATCAGGTGGTGGTCGAGCACGGCACCCTGCCGCTCGACGCGTTGTACGTCGCGCTCAAGTCCGGTTCAATCAACGACGGTGCGGTCGACCTGGATGCCCTGATCGCGACGCGACCGCAAACCGTGATGCGCCATCCTGATGGACGGTTCCGCCTGTACCGCATCGGCGACGCCGTCGCTTCGCGCAACGTCCACGCCGCGATCTATGACGCCACCCGGTTGTGCATGACGCTATAGACAACCGCCGTTTCAGCTGGCCGCGGCTGGCGCAAGCTCCCGCAGATTGGGACGCAGCGAGCGCTCTTCCGGCAGGATCACCGACACCCGCGTGCCGCGTCCCGGCCGGCTGTCAATCGCCAGCGCCGCGCCGAGGCGATCGACTATGCTGGCGACGAGCGACAGGCCGAGGCCGACGCCGTTTCGCTGCCGGACCAGTGGATCCCGGCTGCGGCCGAACGCCGATGTGCAGGTGGCGATGTCTTCATCGGTCATTCCGATGCCATCGTCCTCGATCGCGACCATCAACCTGTTATGGGCGTCGACGGTGACGGCAACACGAACCAAGCCGTTGTCGTCGGTGAACTTCTCGGCGTTGTCGATCAGGTTGATCAGCACCTGCATGAAGCGGGCCCGGTGCAGGCGCACCAGCGGAAGGTTCGGTTCGGTATCGAACACCCGCCGGCGCCTCCCGGTCGACGCGGCTCCCACGATGTCCAGGGCCCGCGACGCCAGCTCCGAGACGTCCAGCCATTCCTCATCGTCGTCGTGTGCGTCCGAGCTCAGGTCGGAGCGCGACACCTCCAGCACCCGGTCGATGAGCCCGAGCAAGCTGCGCCCGCTCGCCCAGATGTCGTTCGCGTATTCAAGATAGCGGGCCTGCCCGATCGGGCCGAGGAGCTGGGCACGGATCACGTCGGAGAATCCGATGATTGCGTTCAGTGGCGTGCGCAGTTCGTGGCTGACGTGAGCGAGCAAGGCCGCCTTGGCGCGATGCAGGTCCTCGGCGCGCTGGGCGTTGATCTGGGCCGCGACCTCGTTGTGGTTGGCTTCCGCCAACCGGTCCATCATGCCGTCGACGGCGTGACCGACCGCGTGAAACTCCCGTGGGGCGCCCGGGGCTATGGTGTTGCCGACCCGGGCCGAGAGGTCGCCCTCGTCGACCCGCAACGCGACCGCCCGAAGCGGCTCGAACGCATTCGACAGGTGGCGCGCCAGGAACCAGCTGACGATCCCGGTGATGCACATCATGGCGAACGCCAGGATCGCCGCGACCCAGGCGACGTTGCGTGCCTGAAGGTACAGTTCGTGGACCGGCTGCGGAACCATGACTCCCCACCCGGTGCGCGAGACGGTCGAGAAGCCGGCAATCATGTCCGCCTGCAAAGCCGGCGAGAAGAACTCCGTAACCCCGGACTCCCCGCGCATCATCGCCTGGACGGCACTCACCTTGGAAATGTCCTTGCGTTCATCGACCCATGCCGCGCGGGGATGCGCCAGCACCCGCCCATTCTGGTCAACGATCGCGGCATGACCCTTCTCACCGAAGCGAACCGCACCCTGAAGACTTCGCACGTAGTCCATGGTCAGTTCACCGAGCGCGATCAGACCGTCCGGACGCCGCAGCGCCAGGATGACGACGGGTGTCCCGTCCTGCTTCTCGATCACCCCGCTCCACGCGACTTCCCCGGGGGCGGCGTCAATGGCTGTCAGGGCGCCGGCGATCTGGTCGAACGTGCGCTGCGGCAGCACATCGGATGCGGGACAGTTCAGCGCGCAGTAGGCGCGCTGGATGCGCCGCTGGCTGTCCACGACGCAGACATGGCGGAATCCCAGATCGCTCAGAAACCCGGACAGCGGGGTTCCGGAAAGAGTTGTGCTGCTGCCCTGCATCACGCTCGTTACGGCCAGTTGGAATGCCGACTCCGCGTCGCGGGTATAGCGGTCGAGCGCAAGCGTCAGGTGGTGGGAGACCAGGAGATGCCGCTCATGAACCTCGCTTCGCGCCCGGTCCACCACGCTCTGATAGGTCCATGTCGCCAGCAGGACGATCGGCAGCCACGACAGCGCAAGCAAGCTGCAGAACAGGTACATCCGCAAAGTCGGGCTGGATCTCATCGCGCCTCTCAACGGGCAGGCATTCACTGGAACGCTCGCCGTTCAGATCTTCGCGAATGTAAGTAAACAATTTCTTAAATTACTGACTAATTTGCCATACCCGCTACGCCGATTGCTTGCCTGCGACACGGGAACTAGTGATACCCGTCGACATCCTCCAGTCGAACCTTTCCGCGGAAGACGTAATAATTGTACAGGGTGTAGCCGAGGATCATCGGGATCAGCACGCCCAGGCCGACCAGCGCAAAGGCAAGCGACGATGGACCGGAAGCTGCCTGCCAGATGTCGTAGCGACCGGGCACCAGCGCCGGGAACAGGCTGACCGCCAGGCCGGCGTACCCGCTGAGAAACAGCGCGAAGCTGCCGTAGAACGGCAGGCTCTCACCGCCTCGGCGCAGCGACACGAAGATCGCGACACACAGCACCCCGGCCGCGATCGGCACCGGCGCCAGCAGCACCATGTTCGGCCAGGCGAACCAGCGCGCCGCGATCTCGGGAGCCATCACCGGCATCCACAGGCTGACAATCACCAGCGCCACGGCGACCACCGCCACCAGCCGGCCGGCGACATCGCGGGCCCATGCCTGCATCTCGCCTTCGGTCTTCTTCACGATCCAGGTCGCCCCCAGCAGGCCGTAGCCGACCAGCAGCGCCAGGCCGACGAACACCGAGAACGGCGACAGCCACGCCCAGTGCCCGGCACCGGCCTCGATCGCCTTGCCTTCGACGAACGCGCCGAGCACCAGTCCCTGGGTGAAGGTCGCCACCACCGATCCGAGATGGAACGACGCCGACCAGAACGGCTTGTGCGCCTCGGTCTTGAACCGGAACTCGAACGCCACGCCACGCAGAATCAGCGCCAGAAGCATGGCGGTGAGCGGCAGGTAGAAGGCAGGCAGCAGCGTCGCATAGGCGACCGGGAACAGGGCGAACAGCCCCGCCCCACCCAGCACCAGCCAGGTCTCGTTGCCGTCCCAGACCGGCGCCACCGACACCATCATAGCGTCCCGCCACTCCGGCTTGGCCGCCCCGGGGAACAGGATGCCGACACCCAGGTCGAAGCCGTCCATCAGCACGTACATGGCGACCGCGAAGCCGACCACCCCGGCCGAGGCAAGCGGCAACCACAGGGCCAGGCCGGTCGCGTCGGTGAAGCTCTCAAACATGACGCTCACCTCCCCTCGCCGGGCCGGTCGACATCCAGCGTTTCGTTCAGCGTCGACAGCGGCCGCTTGGCCTGTTGCAGGGTCTCCGATGCTGCGGGCCGGCTGTCGTCGGGCAGCGCGATGCCACGCAGGACCATCCGGCCGACGTAGTAGAGCCCGGCCCCGAAAATGATCGAGTAGACCACCGCGAAACCGCCGATCGACGTCAGCACCTGATGCCGGGCCAGTGCGGTCGCACCGTCTGCTGTGCGGAACAGGCCATAGACCACCCAGGGCTGGCGACCGATCTCGGTGGTGAACCAGCCCGCCAGCAACGCCACGAATCCCGACGGGATCATCCAGGGCAGCAGACGCAGCAGCAGCCCGTCCTCGAACAGCCGGCCGCGCCAGCGCCGCCACTGCGCCCAGAACGCCACCACGATCATCAGCAGGCCGAGGCCGACCATCACCCGGAAGGTCCAGAACACCACGGCCACCGGCGGCCGCTCGTCCGCTGGAAACTCCGTCAGCGCCGGAAACGTCCCGGTCCAACTGTGGGTAATGATGAGGCTGCCCAAGTGAGGGATGCCGATCTCCGCACGGTTCTGCTCGGCCGCCTCGTCGGGCCAGGCGAACAGCAACAGGGGCACGCCTTGCTCGCCCTCGTTGCGCCAGTGACCTTCCATCGCCGCCAGCTTGGCCGGCTGGTGCTCCGCGGTGTTCAGTCCATGCAGGTCGCCGATGAACACCTGCAGGGGCGCCAGCACAGCCGCTAGCCCCAATGCCATCGTCAGGCTGCGGCGGGCGCCGAGGTCGTCCGGCCGCCGCCGCAGCGCCACCGCCGCCATGCCGGCCACCGCAAAGCTGGTCGACAGGAAAGTAGCGGCGACCATATGGGCAAAGCGGTACGGGAAGGACGGGTTGAAGACGATCGCCCACCAGTCGGTCGGGACCGCCTTGCCATCGACGATCTCGAAGCCCACCGGAGTGTGCATCCAGGAGTTGGCCGACAGGATCCAGAACGCCGAGATCAGGGTGCCGACCGCCACCAGGACGGTTGCCACGAAGTGCGCACGGTCGCCGACCCGCTCCCAGCCGAACAGCATGATCCCGAGAAACGACGCCTCCAGGAAGAACGCGGTGATGACCTCGTAGCTCATCAGCGGGCCGATCACCTCGCCGGCGAACACCGAGAACGGCGCCCAGTTGGTGCCGAACTGGTAGCTCATGACCACGCCGGACACGACGCCAAGGCCGAACGATACTGCGAAGATCTTCAGCCAGAACCGGTACAGCCGCTTCCAGGTCTCGTCGCGGGTGGCCAGCCAGCGCGCCTCGAGCACCACCAGCCAGCTTGCCAGGCCGATGGTGAACGCCGGGAAGATGATGTGGAACGAGATGACGGCCGCAAACTGAATTCGCGACAGCAGCAACGCATCGAATTCCATCGGCACCCCCGCAGGTTGCGTGCGTCGCCGACAGGGTTACCCGGCCCGGTACCGTTCGCCAACCCTTTCGAACGCGGCATGGCGCCGCGCGCGGCCCGATTAGTGCGGCCGGTCACCCTGCAGGGTGACCCGGCGCACGTGGCGGCGGGCGCCGTCATAGTCGTTGACGGCGCGGTGCATGGTGCAGCGGTTGTCCCACACCGCCACCGACCCGGCCTGCCAGCGGAACCGGCAGATGAACTCGTCGCGGATCGCATGGGCGTACAGGAAGTCGAGCAGCGGCTTGCTCTCGGCTTCGGTCATGTCCTTCAGCCGCAGGGTGTAGTTCGGGTTGACGAACAGACACTTCCGCCCGGTCTCGGGATGGGTGCGGACCACCGGATGCTCGATCAGGCGGTCGCCGTCGGCGTTGGCGTCGATGGTCATCGACACCGACTGGTTCTTCCCGCCCTGGAACTTCGACTGGCTGCCGTAGGAGCGCGAGCCGCTGTGCACGGCGGTCAGGCCGTCCAACAGTCGGCGCATGCCGTCCGACAGGGTCTCGTACGCCGCGTACTGGTCGGCGAACAGGGTATCGCCGCCGCGCGACGGCACCTCCAGGGCATACAGCAGCGAACCAAGCGCCGGGGTTTCCAGGAAGGTCGTATCGGTGTGCCAGCTGCCGCCGAAATTGTACTTCCCGGCGTCCTCGGCCTCCTTGACGATGTCGATGATCTCCGGATGGCCGTCCAGGCTCTTCACGAACGGTATCGCCACCGGCTCGCCGAACAGCCGGGCGGCACGCTTCTGCCGCTCGGGATCGTCAAGCTTCTGGTCGCGGAAGAACACCACCGAATGCTCCAGGAAAGCATCGTGCACCTCCTTGGCCTGCCGGTTCGACAGCGGCGCGCCCAGATCGACGCCGTGGATGACCGCGCCGATCGATCCGCCGATCGGCTCGATCTCGATGGTGTCGTAGCGTTGCTCGGTGGCCATCGTGCTTCCTCCAGGAGTTCGCGAGTACGGTTCCGGCGGCGGCTACACCGACCGGGTGATGCCGCCGTCGACCCGCAGGTTCTGTCCGGTGATGTAGCTGGACTTGTCCGACGCCAGGAACGCCGCGGTCTCGGCGATCTCCTCGACCCGCCCGTACCGGCCCATGGGAATCCTGGCCTTGAAGACCTCTTTCTCCGGCAGGCTGTCGATGAAGCCCGGCAGCAGGTTGTTGATGCGGATCCCTTTGGCCGCGTACTTGTCAGCCACCAGCTTGGTGAAGGCGGCCAGTCCGGCGCGGAACACGCCGGAGGTCGGGAACGCCGCCTCCGGCTCGAAGGTGGCGTAGGTCGAGATGTTGACGATGCTGCCGCCGCGCCCGTCCTTCTCGAACTGCGCCTCCATCACCGGCACGACCAGCCGGGTCATTCGGATCACGTTCATCAGGTAGACGTCGAGCCCGCGGTGCCAGTCCTCGTCGGTCAGGTCCAGCACCGGGCCCTTCGGGCCGTGGCCGGCGGAGTTCACCACCGCGTCGATCCGACCCCAGCGCTCGACCGTCCGGTCGACCAGTCGCTTCAGGTCGTCGGGCTCCAGGTTGGAGCCGGTCACGCCGATGCCGCCGAGTTCCTCGGCTAGGGCCTCGCCCTTGCCGGACGACGACAGGACGGCGATCGAATATCCGTTGGCGGCCAGCTTGCGGGCGATCGCCGCGCCCATGCCGGACCCGGCGGCGGTCAGGATGGCTGTCCTGGTCATGGCCGCATTCCCCTCAGTGGATCTCCGGCTCCGCCGTCGCCTTGGTGCCCATCAGCACGTCGAAGTCGCAGCCCTTGTCGGCCTGGGTGATGTGGTCGGCGTAGATCGCGCCGAAGCCGCGCTCGAACTTGCGGGCCGGCGGGACCCAGGCGGCGCGCCGGGCATCCAGTTCGGCGTCGGAAACATCGAGGTGCAGGCGCCGGCCGTGCACGTCCAACTCGATCATGTCGCCGTCCTGGACCAGCGCCAGCGGCCCGCCGACCCAGCTCTCGGGGGCGACGTGCAGGACGCAGGTGCCGTAGCTGGTGCCGCTCATCCGGGCATCGGAGATCCGCACCATGTCGCGCACGCCCTGCTGCAGGATCTTCTTCGGGATCGGCAGCATACCCCATTCCGGCATGCCCGGTCCGCCCTGCGGCCCGGCGTGCTTGAGCACGATGACGGACTCGGCGGTGACATCCAGGTCCGGATCGTTCAGGCGCGCCTGCATGTCGTTGTAGTCGGCGAACACCACTGCCGGACCGCGATGCTTCAGCAGCTTGGGATCGCAGGCGGTCTGCTTGATGACCGCCCCATCCGGCGCGAGGTTGCCGCGCAGCACGACCAGCCCGCCTTCCTTGCTGAGCGGGTTGGAACTGCGGCGGATGACCTCCTCGTTGTGAACGTCGGCACGCTCGATGTCCTCGCCCAGGGTCTTGCCGCTGACCGTGACTGCGTCCAGGTGCAGCTGCTCCTTCAACTGGCTGAGCATCGCCGGCAGGCCTCCGGCGTAGTAGAAGTCCTCCATCAGGAATCGCCCGGACGGCCGGATGTCGGCCAGCCACGGGGTCTTGCGCGACAGCGCGTCGAACCGGTCGAGGTCGATCGGCACGCCAAGGCGCCCGGCCATCACCATCAGGTGGATCACCGCGTTGGTCGACCCGCCGAGCGCCATGACCGTGGTGATTGCGTTCTCGAACGCCTTCTCGGTCATCACGTCGGACGGCTTCTGGTCCTCCCACACCATCTCGACGATGCGCCGGCCGGACTGGCTGGCCATGCGCGAGTGGTTGGAATCGGCGGCCGGGATCGCGCTCGAGCCCGGCAGGGACATGCCCAATCCCTCGACCGAGCTCATCATCGTGGCGGCGGTGCCCATGGTCATGCAGGTGCCGGGAGTGCGGGCGATGCCGTCCTCGATCTCCTCCCAGTCCTTGCGGGTGATGTTGCCGACCTGCAATTCGGCCCAGTACTTCCAGGTGTCGGAGCCGCTGCCCAGGCTCTTGCCGCGCCAGTTGCCGCGCAGCATCGGCCCGGCCGGCACGAAGATCGACGGCAGGTTCATGCTGGCCGCGCCCATCAGCAGCGCCGGCGTGGTCTTGTCGCAACCGCCCATCAGCACCGCGCCGTCGCACGGGTAGGAACGCATCAGCTCCTCGACCTCAAGCGCCAGGAGGTTGCGGTACATCATGGTGGTCGGCTTCTGGAACGGCTCGCTCAGCGAGATCGCCGGCAGTTCGACCGGGAAGCCGCCGGCCTGCCAGACCCCCCGCTTCACCTCTTCGGCGCGATCCTTGAAGTGGGTGTGGCAGGGGTTGATCTCGGACCAGGTGTTGATCACCGCGATGACCGGCTTGCCGGTCCAGTCGGCCCGGTCATAACCCATCTGCAAGGTGCGCGAGCGGTGTCCGAACGACCGCAGGTCATCGGCGCCGTACCAGCGGTAGCTGCGCAGATCTTCGTAGCGCTTGCGCACCATCGTGTTTCTCCCGGAATACCGACTTTCTTGGAGCCGCGAGCGCGACCCACCGAAGTCCAGCATCCGCACCGTCGGGGGTCAAGCCGGCGCGGCGCCACTTGTGCAGACACCCGGTGGCACTGACGGGAGACGGTGACGGATATGTCACACGGAATCGACGATGGTCGCTGCCAATCAGCAAGCCACGCCGTTAACGTCCACGGCTTCGTTCTGCGAACAGAACAGGGACCATCGTCGAGCATGCACCAGCCGTCCGCCACAGCGGCGTGGCCGCGACTTAACCCTCGTCGTCGGGCATGGCGCCGTGTCACCGACTGCCATATATACACCGCGTCATGACCAAGACTTCCGACCCGCCGCCGGCGGAACGCACCCGCCGGGCCGTGATGCTTGTACGCCTGCGCTATGCCGTCGAGGCGGTAGTGGCCGTGGCGTTGCTGTCCGGTGCCGCCTGGGTGCTGCACCGGGAGTTCTCGAACGTTCGCCTGGACGAAGTCATCGCCGAGTTCGGGAAGCTTTCGAATACCGGCATCGCGCTGTCGGTCTCGTTCACGGTGATGAGCTACATGGCGCTGCTGGTGTACGAGCGGCTCGGCATCGCCTACGCGCACGCCAGGGTATCGCCGGTGCGGTCGTCGGTGGGCGGTTTCTGCGCCTTCGTGTTCAGCCACAACCTCGGCTTCGCCCTACTGACCGGCGGGTCTGCCCGCCTTAGGATATATGGCCCGGCCGGGGTGTCGGTCGCGCAGATCGTGCTGATCAGCGGGTTTACCGCCTGGACATTCTGCCTCGGCGCCGCCCTGGTCGCCGGGGTCTCGATGTTCGGCGAGGCGGAACGGATCTCGCGGTTGATCGGCGGGCCACCGCTGGTCGCGCACGCAGCCGGCGCAGCACTCCTGCTTGGCCTGGTCGGGTATCTGGTGTTCGGCATGCGCCACCGTCAGGTCGAGTGGCGCGGGCGCCGCCTGACCACCCCCGGCCCGATCCTGACACCGCTGCAGATCATCGTCCCGGCCATCGACATCGCACTGGCCGGCGTGGCGCTCTACGTCCTGCTGCCGGGCATGCCGATCGGCCCGTTGGGGTTCGTCGGCGTCTACGTGGTCGCGACCTCGATCGGTCTGGCCAGCCACATCCCTGGCGGACTGGGCGTGTTCGAAGGGGCCATGGTCCTGATGCTGCCGGAGCTGCCGAGGGAACCGCTGCTCGCGGCGATGCTGGCCTACCGGTTGATCTACTATCTCGGGCCGCTGGCGATCGCCACGACGCTGTTTGCCGGGGCCTCGCTGCGCAAGTCGCGGTATCGATAGTCCGCCGCGGGCTACTCCTTCACCGCCCCGGTCATCGACGAGACATAGTGCTCGACGAAGAACGAATAGACGATGCACACCGGCACCGAGCCCAGCAGTGCGCCTGCCATCAGCGGGCCCCAGTGGTAGATGTCGCCCTCGACCAGTTCGCTCAGCACCGCGACAGGAACCGTCTTGTTCTCCGAGGACGAGATGAACACCAGTGCGTAGATGAACTCGTTCCAGCAGAGCGTGAAGGCGAAGATCCCGGCGGAGATGATGCCCGGCACCGACAGCGGCAGAACGATCCGCGTCAGGATCTGCCAGCGGCTGGCGCCGTCGATCAGCGCGCATTCCTCAAGCTCGTAGGGGATCGACTTGAAGTAGCCCATCAGCAGCCACGTCGAGAACGGGATCAGGATGGTCGGATAGGTCAGGATCAGCGCCATCGGACTGTCGAACAGCCCGTACTGGAACACCACCAGGGCCAGCGGAATGAACAGGATGCTCGGTGGTACCAGATAGGCCAGAAAGATCATCCCGCCGACCCAGCGCGAGCCGGAGTAGCGGATCCGCACAATGGCGTAGGCGGCCATCACGCTGGCCACGATCGACAGCAGCGTCGCCGACACGGCCACCACCATGGTGTTCCACATCCACAGCGGATAATCGGTGTTCACGATCAGGTGGTAGTAATGGGCGATGGTCGGATCGACCACCCACCAGGGGTTCAGGCTGCGATCGATCAACTCCTCGTTCGGCTTAACCGAGGTCAGCCCCATCCAGTAGAACGGGAACAGCAGCACGATCAGAAAGCAGAACAGCGGCAGGTACACGGTCACCGTCCGCCGCGGCAGCGACGTGAGGTAGTCCATGCCCTCGCTGTCGTCGCGGGCGATTCCGGAAGCGGGGGCGGCTGTACGATCTCCGGTACTGCTGGTCATGGCTGGCCTCTTCCGGTCAATCGTCGCTCTCGCCCTGCTGCCACTTGCGGCGCTGCAGGCCGAACCAGGAGAACAGGATGGCGGCCAGCAGGAACGGGATCATCGCCGTTGAGATCGCTGCCCCCTCGCCCAGATTGCCGCCCATGATCGCCCGCTGATAGCTCAGCGTCGCCATCAGGTGGGTGGCGTTCGCCGGCCCGCCGCGGGTCATCGCGTAAATCAGTTGGAAGTCGGTGAAAGTGAACAGCACCGAGAACGTCATCACCACCGCGATGATCGGCGTCAGCATCGGGTAGGTGACGTGCTTGAACATCTGCCAGCGCGACGCCCCGTCGATGGTCGCCGCCTCGTACAGCGACTGCGGGATGGTCTGCAAGCCGGCCAGCAGGGTGATCGCCACGAACGGGATGCCGCGCCAGATGTTGGCAGCGATCACGCTGGCCCGCGCGTTGTTGGGCTCGCCGAGGAAGTTGATGTTCTCATCGATCCAGCCCATTTCGATCAACGTCCAGGAGATGATCGAGAACTGGGTGTCGTAGATCCACCAGAACGCGATGGCCGACAGCACCGTCGGCACGATGAACGGCAGCAGCACCACCGCCCGGATGATCGCCTTCCACGGCATGTGGCTGTTCAGCAGGATCGCCAAGTACAGGCCGAGACCGAATTTGATGACGCTCGCCACGGTCGTGTAGAGGAAGGTGTTGAAAACGCTGAGCCAGAACACCGGGTCCTGGTTCAGCCACTCGAAGTTCTCGAGTCCGATGAACCCGCCTTCGCGCCCGATCCGGGTGTCGGTCACGCTCAGCCAGATGCCGAGCCCCAACGGGTAGGTCAGAAACAGCAGCAGGAATGCCGCCGCCGGCAGCATGAACCAGAAGCCCAGCCAGTTGTGGTCGTACTTCAGGCGGGTCCAGCGATCGCTGAAGCTCTCAGCCCCTTGAGCCCTCACCCGCTCGGCATCGGTCGCCACGCCGCGTCTCCTTCAAACGGTCGGCGGAGGCCGGCGGGAACGACCTTTGCAGGCCGTTCCCGCGGCATCCGTCATCACACGCGGTAGTACCGCTCGGCCCGCTTCTGCGCGGTTTCCATCGCTTCCTTGACGCTGGTCTGCCCGGTCGCGGCTTGGCTGACCATGTCGACGATCACGAAGTCGGCGAGCGCGCCCGCCGCGGCGTAGCCCAGCGACCCGGCATAGCCCATGTCGAGGGTCCGGGTGCAGGCTTCCTTGAACACCGCCCGCTTTGGATCTTCGGTCCAGACCTTGTTCTTCTCGAAGTCCTTCAAGGTCTGGGTGAAGTAGCCAACCGACTGCTCCAGCCACGCATCGTACTGCGGACCTTCCATCAGGAAGGCCATCAGCAGCTTGCAGGCGTTCGGATACTTCGAGTACTTGAACGCCTCGATCATGAACGGCAGTTGCAGTTCGGTAGGCTTGCCGACCGGCCCGATCGGATAGAATGCGTGATCGATGTCGGCGGCGATATCCATCTTCTGCCGGACGGCCGCCGCATAGATCGAGATGCCGTTGTTGGTGTAGCTCACGTCGCCGGACAGGAACGCCTTGTTGTTGTTGGAGTCGTTCCAGGACGCCGTGCCGGGGATCCAGTTCTCGTAGAGTTCCTTCACGTACTCCAGCGAAGCCGCGGTCTCCGGGCTGTTGATCGTGACGTTGCCGTCCTTGTCGACCAGCTTACCGCCATGCGCCCACACCACCCAGTGACACCAGGCATTGCCGTCGCCGGTAGCGCGGCCCAGCGCCATGCCGGCCGGGCTGCCGTTGGCCTTCAGCGCCTTGGTCAGCTTCATCAGGTCGGCGGTGGTGGTGGGGAACTTCTCGAACCCGGCCTTCTGGACTGCCGAGATCCGGTAGTTGATGTAGTTCCCCGACACGCACAGGGGAAGCGCCATCCACCTGCCGTCGCGAATGCCATAGGCCGCCGGTGACTCGTACCAGCCGCCGTACTTGCCGCCCAGATAGTCGGCGACGTCGGTGACATCGAGCAGCTTGTCCGGGATCAGGTGCGGGATCGCCATCGGACCCCAGATGATGTCGGGGCCGGCACCGACGTTCGCCGCCACGGCCGCCTTCGGCTGGATGTCGTCCAGGAACTCCTTGTCCAGGCGCACCTGGATTCCCGTGGCCTCCGTGAAGGCGGCCATGTTCTTGTCGAACTGGATGTCCTCGGTCTCCACGAACCGGTTCCAGCGCAACATCCTCAGCTTGGCGCCCTTCTCCGGCTGGAACGGCGAGTCGGCTGCCCAGGCCCGGGTCAGGTCTGCCAAGCTGCCGGCGCCACCGAGCGCCACACCCGCGGCCAATGCCGTCGACCCTTTGAGAACCGACCGGCGGGATACACCTCCGATGATGTGGTCCGTCATAAGCGCTTCCTCCCTTCATGCGGCCGGTTTGCGGCCGTCGATTGATGGATCGGATGCCTTGCCCTGTCGTCCGGCCGATCCGCCCGGTCCGACCACAGGCGCGAAGCAGCCGCGCCCGAAATCCAGCGGCACATCAGACTCAGAGTCGCTTACCGGTCTCCGCATCGAACAGATGTACCTTGTCCAGCAGCGGGGCCAGCGGAACCCGGGTTCCCGGCCGAAACGCGTGACGCTCGCGGAACACCGCCAGGAATTCGCCGCCGGCGACCCGCGACACCAGCAGGGTCTCGGCGCCGGTCGGCTCCACCACCGCGATCTCGCTCTCCACCGACCTCTGCCCGGTCTCGGCCAGAACCAGATGCTCGGGGCGAATGCCGTAGACCACCGAGCGACCGTCCTGCCCGGACCAGCCGTCACCAAGCGGCAACGTCACGCCGTTCTTCGCCTCAAGCCGGGCGGGACCGCCGTTGGCGCGCACCGTGCCGCGCACGAAGTTCATGGCGGGCGAGCCGATGAAGCCGGCCACGAAGGTGTTCGTCGGATTGTCGTAGAGATCCAGCGGCTCCCCCACCTGCTCGACGATGCCGTCGTGCATCACCACGATCCGGTCCGCCATGGTCATGGCTTCGATCTGGTCGTGGGTGACGTAGACGCTGGTGGTCTTCAGACGCTGATGCAGTTCCTTGATCTCGGTGCGCATCTGCACCCGCAGCTTGGCGTCCAGGTTGGACAGCGGCTCGTCGAACAGGAACACCTGCGGGTCGCGGACGATTGCCCGCCCCATCGCCACCCGCTGGCGCTGACCACCGGACAGCTGACGCGGGTACCGTTCGAGGAACGGCGTCAAGCCCAGAATGTCGGCCGCCTTCTGCACACGCTGGTCGACCTCGGACTTCTCGGCCCCGCGCAGCTTCATGCTGAAGGCCATGTTGTCGTAGACCTTCATATGCGGGTAGAGCGCGTAGTTCTGGAACACCATGGCGACGTCGCGCTCTTTCGGCGGCATCTGGTTCACCACCCGGTCGCCGATCATCACCTCGCCGTCGGTGATCCGCTCCAATCCGGCAATCATCCGCAGCAACGTGGATTTGCCGCAGCCCGACGGGCCGACCAGCACCACGAACTCGCCGTCGGAGATGTCGACGTCGACACCGTGAATGACTTCGACATTGCCGAACGATTTGCGCACGCCGCGAATCCGAACTTCGGCCATCCGCGCACCCTCCCAGTCGAACCACCACCGTTCAAGCGACGGCGAATTTATCGTTCTTGGAGAGGAGCGTAATTCAATATGTCATCGTATGAAAGCGCCCTGATTAACCACGGAGTCTGGCTGACTGCGGTACCGGCGCCGGGACACGGATCGCCAGATGCAGGCCAACGAGGAATCGAGGCTTTCGACCGGTCCGTCCGTTCATCGACGCGGCAGTGAACGGTTTGCGGCAGGTGCCGGCTCCCTGACGCCGAGCGCGGTCACGCAGCCGGCGCTGCGAGCACCCGGCAACTCTCGGCAAGCCGGATCGGCGGCTGGGTCACCGCCTGAAGCGCTTCCAGCGTCAGACCCTCGACCATCGCCCGGACCACCAGTCCGTCCGGCGTGACGTCGATCTCGGCCAGGTCGGTGAAGATCTTGCGCACCACGCCGGCGGCCGTCAGCGGGTACCGGCAGGTATCGACGATCTTCGGCTCGCCCTTCTTCGTGGTGTGCTCGGTCAGCACCCAGATCGCCTTGGCGCCGACCGCGAGGTCCATGGCGCCACCGACGCCCGGCGGGAACCGACGATCGCCGGTAGTCCAGTTCGCCAGATCCCCCGAGCCCGACACCTCGAACGCACCGAGCAGCGCCAGATCGATGTGTCCGCCGCGGATCATCACGAAGGCGTCGGTGTGCATGAAGAACGCACCGCCCGGCTTCATCGTGATGTACTCCTTGGACGCGTTGATCAGATCGCGGTCCTCGGCGCCAGCCGCCGGAGCCGGGCCGAACCCCAGCACGCCATTCTCGCTGTGCAGGACGATCTCACGGTCCGCCGGCATCACGTTGGCGCACAGTGTCGGCACGCCGATGCCGAGGTTGACGTAGGAGCCGTCCGGGATCGCCTGGGCCGCGCACCACGCCAACTGCCGTCGGGTCAGTCGGGTGACGGTATCGGCGGTCATGGTGGCGCTCATATGTCCCACTCCCGGTCATTGTCCACGTGCACCACCCGGTCGACAAAGATCGACGGGGTCATGATGGTCTCGGGGTCCATGGCATCGAGCGGGACGATGTCCTTTGCCTGCACGATCGTCAGGTCGGCGGCCATCGCCATCACCGGCCCGAAGTTCCGAGCCGATTTCGAGTAGGTCAGGTTGCCCCAGCGATCCGCCTTCTGCGCCTGGACCAGCGCCACATCGGCGCGCAGCGGCATCTCCAGAACGTAGTCGCGACCCTCGATCGTTCGGACTTCTTTTCCGGCCGCCAGTTCGGTGCCGACGCCGGTCGGGCAATAGAACGCGCCGATGCCGGCCGCGGCAGCCCGCATGCGCTCCGACAGCGTGCCCTGCGGTACCAGTTCCAGCTCGATCTCGCCGGCGGCGTAGCGCGCGTCGAACTTGTCGGACCCCTTGGAGCGCGGATAGCTGCAGATGATCCGCCGCACCCGGCCGCTGCCCATCAGGGCCGCCAGGCCCTCGGTGCCGGTACCGGCGTTGTTGGAAATAACGGTCAGGTCCTTTGCCCCGAGGTCGAGCACGGCCTCGACCAGATCGTTCGGCACCCCGGCGAAGCCGAAGCCGGAGATCATGATCGTCATGCCGTCGCCGATGCCGGCAACCGCTGCTTGAAGGCTGGGAACGATCTTGTCGATGGGCATCCTGGAACTCTTCCAATATCGGTGCGCCACCATAGCGCGGCGCGCTGCGGCGTCCAGCCCGTCGGTTCAGCCGAAACGCCCGTCCGACAGCCGGTCGATCACCGGTTTGGCCGGTGCCGCCGCTCCCGCCTCGCCCGGCAACAGGAACTCCGGCAGGTCGTAGGCCTTAAGCGAGCGCCAGTGGCCTTCGATGTCCTCATGGAACAGGTCGCGGACGATGCCCGACACCAGGCGGGGCGCGGCGAACTTCATGGCGTTCACCGAGGCGCCCGACGGTCCGAAGCTGACGGTAGTCGCGAAGGTGAAAAGTCTGATGTGCCGCAGCCACGGCGCTACATCGGCCGACTTCTCCAGGAACTCGTATGTCGACCCCAGATACGGGTAGCGCGCCAGCCGTTCATTCTCCTCGCCGGCCGGAGGTGCATAGCGGTCGCCCCACAGGGCAACGTGTGCGGCGAGCCCGGCCATCTCCGGACGGCGCGGCAGGTCGACGTCAAACCCGGTACCGACGATCAGGAAGTCCGCCTCGAACACGCCCCTCGACGTGTGCAGCCGAACCGTATCGCCGACGGCCTCGCAACGCTGCCAGCCGGCACCGGTCTCCAGCCGGAAGTTCGGATGCGCGGCCGCGCGTTGCCAGGTTTCCTGCGGGAACGCCTCGCGCAGGCTCAACAGGTGGTTCATGAACCGCCACCGCCACGCGTCGTCCAGATCGGCGAAGTGGCTGAGGAAGCCGGGGAACGACAGCCACTTGAACGGCTGCACCCGCTGCAGGTCGGGTCGGCGGCAGTACACGGCGACTTCGGCGGCCCCAGCCTCAAGGGCGGTGGCCGCGTTGTCGAACGCCGACGCGCCGGCCCCCAGCACGGCAACCCGCCGGCCGGCCAGCACCGCGAAGTCGATCGCATCGCCGGTGTGCGCCCAGAACCGGCGATCGAGTGTCTCGACCACCGGCGGAGTCCACCACCGCCCCGAGGCCTCGATGCCGGTCGCCAGGACGAGTTTTCGTGTGAAGACCGTCTCGGTCCGCCCATCGGCTAGATGAACCAGCGTGGCGCGAAGGTGTTCGCCCTCAGGCTCGACACGCTGGAACTCGACGCGATTCTCGACCGGCAGTTTCAGGACGTCGCGCAGCCACAGCAGGTAGGCGACCCAGTCCTCCTTGGCGATCTTGTTCAACACCTGCCAGGCATCGGCGCCATGCTGCGCCTCGAACCACGCCTGGAAAGTCAGCGACGGGATGTCGAGGTCGGGCCCATTGACCTCCTTCGGCGACCGCAGCGTGGCCATGCGGGCATAGGTCAGCCAAGGCCCCTCCTGCCCGCGTTCGGCACGGTCGACGATACGAATATTGGTCACGCGGTTGCGCAGCAGGCCGTGGCCGATCGCCAGCCCGCCCTGCCCGCCACCCACGACCAGGACGTCAAGCACCCGTTCGCCGTCGACGCCGTAGCGCGGCGGCACCCACTCGCTCTTCGGGTAGGCGATGCGCTGCAGGTCGCGGACAATCTGCAGTTCCAGGGCTCGCAGTCCGCCATTGTCCATCGCTCAGGTCCCTCCGCCGTCGCCGGCTGATCGACCCGCCACGGCCGGCGGCGGTCCCTCGATCGCGGCCCGGATCCGATCGGAGCGCAGCGCCACCAGGCCGGTCATCACCAGGGCCACCACTGCGCCGACACCGACCGGGATCGGCAGGCCGACCAGATCCCCGGCGGTTCCCATCATCAGCGCGCCGATCGCCGGACCGCCTCGGAAGATCAAACCGTGCAAGGCAAGCACCCGGCCGCGGATCGACGGTTCGACGGCCAACTGGACCACCGTTTGCAGCCCGACACCCGACGCTACCATGACCGCGCCGAGCACGGCGGCGGCGGCAATCCCGACCCACAGCTCATCGGTCGCGACGAACGCCAGGACGGCAAGCGAGATCCCGGCGGTGCTGGCAAGCACCAGTGTGACCAGCCCGTCGGTACCGGATCGCCGCGCCAGCAGCCAGCCGCCGATCACCGCGCCGATCCCAACCGTGGATGTCAATGTCGCCAGTGTGTCGGCACCGCCCTGGAAGACGCGGTCGGCGAACCCCGGCAACAGTTCCAGCACCGGCCGCACCATGATCGAGCCGACCAGATGCAGTCCAAGCAACGGACCGATGCCGGGGTGACGGACCGCATAGCCGATCCCGGCGCCGATGTCGGCGATGATGCCGGTGCGTGGTCGCACCGCGCCGGGGTCACGCCCCGCCCCGGGGTTGCGCCGCCGGATCACCGCCAGGGCGACCAGCAGGGCCAGGTAACTGACGGCGTTGGCGAAGAACGCCCAGGCCACGTCGCTGGCGACGATGACCAGTCCGGCAATCGCCGGGCCGATGAAGCGCGCGGTGTTGAACACGATGGAGTTGATGGCAACAGCCGTCGTGAGGTTTTCCCGCGGCACCAGGCTCGGCACCAGGGCCAGCCGCGACGGCTGGTTGAAGCCGATGACCACGCCGCCCAGGAACACCAGGACGAACAGCAGTTCGACCGTCACATGTCCGGACAGGGTCAGGATGCCCATCAGCACCGACAGCAGCATCGCCGTGCCCTGGCACGCCATGATGACACGCACCCGGTCCAGGCGGTCGGCCGCCACACCGCCAATCAGGCCGATGAACACCGACGGAAACAGATCGGCGAACGCCACAGCCCCCAGCCATGTGCCGGAATGCGTCAGGTCCCAGGTCAGCCAGCCGATCGATATGCGCTGCATCCACATCCCGATCAGCGACACGCTGTTGCCCAGCGTGTACAGCCCGTAATCAGGGTGGCGCAGCGTACGCAGGATGGCGCTTGAGCCGGTGGCCGGAGGCATGGGGAAAACCCGAACGGAAGGGGCCGGAACCGTAGCGCCGACCACGTCGCCTGTCAGCCATCTCGACCAAACCGACACACATGATCCAATCTCGACGTCAATCTTGAATGTACATTAAGATTGAAATGTCGAACTGTTGATCGTATATATATTCGGAATGCAGTCTCGTTTCGATCGTTCCATTCGGGAAGTGACAACGAAGATGGCCGCCACCTCAGTCGATCCGATCTCCCCAAAGCCCCTGATCTCCAAGGGATTTTCGTCGCGTGGGCCGGAAGGTGCGATGGCCGGACAAATGATCGACGTTCCCTACACGCTCTGGCTCGCCACGTTGGCCTGCGCCTTGATGGCGATCTTGTCACTGACCGCTGTCGCGGTGATCTACGGCCTGGACGCGGCCTTCACTTTCAGCGGAAAGGCGACGCTCTTCGGCCCGGACAGCTATCTTCGCGTGCTTGAACTCGCCGCGTTGTTCGGGGTCGGGGCGATCGTGGCGCATCTCCTCCGCCTGCGGCTGGAGGCCATCCGTCGCGCCTCGATCCTGGTCCCGCTGCCCTACCGGATCACGGTGAACCCGCCCGGTGGCGACACGTTCTCGAAATTCGAATGCTCCTGCAAAGTCACCCTCGCCCTCGATCACGAGCGGCCGTTGGCCGAACTCAAACTGAAGGGCGACATCCTGCGGACCTATCTGGAGAACGCCTTCGTCGTGGCCGTGACTGACCCGGTCATCCGGTTTTCCAGGCTGAAGATCGAGCAGACGCTGAAGGCGTCGGCCTATCACGTGCTCGGCGATGGCGTGTCCGGCGTGGTGATCTCGGAGCTTCGGCAACGGCGGGTTCCCGTGGCCCGCCCGGTCGTTGCCGCCAACAGCTCCGAGTCGACCGACTTACCGGCGGTCGCCGGTTGAGTTTTCCCCGGCTTCCGACACGGCGCCCGCGCTAGCGAGCCAGCTGGCGGTCGAACACCTCGAAGAGAACGTCCACATCCGACAGATCGTTGAATATGTAGGGCGCAACGCGCACGCGGCTGTCGCGCAGGCTCACGTACACCCCTTCGGCAGCCATGCGGTCGGCCAGATCAAGTTCGGGTGTCTCCCCCAATCTGATCCCGATGAAATGGGGCGAGCGATGAGCCTTCGGCGGCACCCGCCAGCCGCGCTCCTCAGCCCGATCGGCGATCGCATCGATCAGCGGCTCCATTGTGGCCGCGATCGCCTCGACGCCCCACGCGGTGATCTGCTCCATGGACGCGGCCGCGATCGGCACGTCGATCATGGCGTCGGCGGTCCCCTGGTCGAACCGAGACGCACCAGCCTTGAAACGATCGCCATAGCCGGGTGACAGCGTCATCGGACCATCGCCGATTCGGGTCGCGTGGTTGTGCTCGATCGGTTCGCCTTCCTGGCGACGCGGCGCAACGTAGAGATAGCCCGCCTGATCGGGCGACAGCAGCCACTTGTACGCCGAGCATGCGACGTAGTCCGGGTCGATCCGCCCGACGTCGAACGGGCAGACCCCGATCGACTGGGTCGCGTCGATCACCAGGATTGCGCCGATCGCATGAACCGCATCGGCCACCGGTACCAGATCGATGACGCCGCCGTCGGTCCAATGAACATTGGGTAGCGCCACCAGCCCGGTGTCGGGGCCAAGGTGCTGCAGGACGGCACTGGTCCAGTCGCCGTCGGACGGACGCGGGACGATGACGACGCGGCCACCGTCTCGCGCGGCAACGCGCTGCCAGATGTAGTAGTTCGATGGAAACTGTCCCTCGATCATCACGATCGCCTGGCCCCGTTCAATCCGAACGTTGGCCGCCGCGACCGCCATGCCGTAGCTGGTCGCCCCGGTCAGGGCGATGTCGTTGGCGGTCGCGCCGATGAAGCCGGCGAACAGCGCCCGGGTCCGCTCCATCTCGGCGCCGAGCTTCTGCCGCTCAGGATCCCACGGCCGCGCCTTGCGATCGACCGCCCGTCGGCCGACGTCCCGCGCGGCGATCGGCGCCGGACCCTGCGCCGCACAGTTCATGTAGACCACCCCGTCGGGCAGATCGAAAAGATGCTTCTGACTGCCAAGGGACATCCGACCGCTCCTGCTGGAAAATGCGGTCAACTCTAGAAGCACATCTCCCCGGTGTTAAGCCGGTCAGCGCTTACCCGTCCCTGCCGGCGGCCTCGGCCGCCAGATTGGTGTCGCTGAGGTCGGCGCGATCAAGGACCGCACCGGTCAGATCGGCGCCGACCAGCCGGGTCTGTTGCCGTCGCCCGGTGTCGGCCCCGGCCTGCGAGAGGATCGGCGCGGCCGTCAGGATCGCATCGGTCAGATCGGCGCGTCCGAGGTTGGCCCCGGCAAGATTGGCGCCCGACAGGTTGCAGCGCGCCAGCGACGCCAGGGTCAGGTCGGCGCCCGACAGGTCCGCCAGCACCAGCAGAGCGTCGGTGAGCAGCGCACGCCGCAGCACCGCGCCGCGCAGATCGGCGCCGGACAGGTTGAGACCGCGCAGATCGGCATCGGTCAGGTCCACGCCGTCCAGCGACGCCCGTGAGCCACGGCGTCCCTCACTGCGGACCCAGCGGTCGTGGTCGATCAGGGTTCGTTGGATCTCGGTCGTCACGGAATCGGTCGGCGGCGTCAGACGCGCCTTGGACGTGTCGACACGGCTCAGATCCACGTCCCGCAACCGGGCGCCGACGAAGTTGGCACGCTCGACGGTCGCCCCGTCCAGTTGCGCGCCGGACAGGTCGGCACCGGTCACCAGGGAATCCGTCAGGTCCGCGTGGCTCAGATCAGCGTCGATCAGGATTGCGTTGCGCAGCACCGCGCCGGACATCGACGCCCGACGCAGCGACGCCCGCTCCAGATTTGCACCGGTCAAGTCGGTCTGGGCGAGCACCACGTTCTCGAACTTGGCACCGGACAGGTTGGCGCGATGCATCCGTGCACCGGCAAATGTCACCGCTTCGCGGCGCGGCGAGTCCTCGCTGGCCGGCTCAGCCGACGCGCCCGTCGCGCCGCGCAACGAAACACCACGAAGATCGGCTCCCTCGAACACGGCGCCTACGAGACGCGCACCGGTCAGATCGGCTTCAAGAAGCACGGCGTTGCGGAAACTCACACCCGACAGATCCGCTCCGGCCAGAACCGCACGGGTCAGGTCGGCACCGACGAACCGGGCGCCCTGCAGGGCCGCGCCGGCGAAGTCGACCTCCCGCAGATCGGAACCGGTAAAGTCGAATCCGAACAGGTTGGCGTTCGCAAACGACGCAGGTTGCCCATCGGCTGCGCCATCGATCCAGCGCCGATGGGCAGCAAGCTTTCTGAACACCACGTCATGAGGGGTGAAAGACACTCGCGTCATTGGAGCAGAGTACCGCACAGGTGCTTAAAGAGCCGTTAACACCACTCCCCCGGCAGCCGTTCCGCTCAGGCCACGCCAAGGCGCCGGGCGGTTTCCCGGACCGCGGTCTCGATACCGTCGGCGATCAGGTCAATCTCCGCCTCCGTGGCGATCAGGGGCGGCGAAATCATCACCCAGTCGCCGTCGCGGCCGGCATTGGTCCGACGCTGGTAGAGGATGAGGCCCTGCTCCATCGCAACCTTCGCCAAGGTACCGGCCGCCATCGCCGAGGACGCGAACGGGGTCTTGCGCGCCTTGTCCTTGACCAGTTCGAGCGCCATCAGCAATCCCTTGCCACGCACGTCGCCCACGATCGGCGACAGTTCGACCAGCGCGTCCAGGCGCGCACGCAGGCGCGCGCCCTGGGCCGCGGCGTTGGCGATCAGCCCCCGCTCCAGGGTTTCCTCAAGCACCGCGAGGCCGACGGCGCAGGCCAGCGGATTGCCGTGGGCGGTATGCCCGTGCATGAATCCGCCGCTTTCGGCGATCTCCGCCACCCGATCGCGCGGGGCCAGAACCAGGCCCAATGGGAAGTATCCGGCACCCACTCCCTTGGCCATCACAACCAGGTCGGGTCGGCAGTCCGGCCAGTGTTCGTGCGACAGGAAGGCACCCGTCCGCCCCCCGCCGCTCATCACCTCGTCGTGGATCAGGATGACGCCATGGCGGTCGCAGATCTCGCGCACCCGCCGCATGTAGGCCGCGTGCGGCACCAGCGCCCCCGTGGCGAGGCCGCCGACCGGTTCCTGAATGAACGCCAGAACACCGCCGGGACCTTCGTCAACGATCGTCCGGTCCAGGACCTCGGCACAGTGCTCGGCCCAGCTCTCCTGGTCGAACCCGTCGGGAATCCGATAGGTGATCGGCGCCGGTACCTTCGGCATCACCTGCATCATCGGCCCGAACATGTCGTGGGCCGACAGGTCTCCGGTCACCGACAGTGCCCCAAGCGTGCCGCCGTGGTAGGACGGCTGGCGGGAGATGACCTTCCACCGGGAGGTGTCGCCGCGCGCCACCGCCATCTGGCGGGCCAGCTTGAGCGCAGCCTCGTTCGCCTCGGAACCGCCGGAAACCACGAAAACCCGCTCGTATCCGGGCCCGGCCGCCTCCGTCAGGCGTTCGGCGAACAGCCGATTGGCCGCGCTCTCGAAGGTCGATGGATTGGCGAAGGCCGCCGCTTCCGCCTGCCGCTGCAGCGCGTCGAGAACCCGCCGGTTGCCGTACCCGATGTTGCAGGCAACCGGTCCGGATCCAGCGTCGATGTAGCGCCGTCCCGAGATGTCCCACATGTAGATGCCTTCGGCGCGATCGATCCGCGGCCGGGCCGGCGTCCCCTGGGGGACGGCAAACACCTGGACGGGCTCGCCGCGCGGCAGGGTGCCGAGCGCCGGCGTCGGTTGTTCCAGTGCGGCATCCAAGGCGTTGCGACGCAGTTCGGTCATTGCAGGTCCCCTGTCGGCGGTTGCCGGAGTGTGGCGCCGCCAAGTGGACACGCCAAGCTGATTCAAGCGATCGGGCGGTCTGGAAACGCGTACAAAGTTGCGATCGACGAGCAGATAAATATTGTGCCTCCCATCATGTCATCATACAATATATCGCATATCATTCGTCGATTCCGTTCGGGACTGATGGAGCTCTGGTCACGGACGGCACCGGTTTCGCCGCTACCCCGGCGGCGGAAGCCGGGAGTGGCAATATCCCGTGTTCCGCCGCTCCCACCACCCTGTGAAGCTCCTAGGACGAACCTCTGTCGTCCAAACTGGCGGGTGCGCCGCCCCCATCGTGGCGCACCCGGCTTTTTCGTCGATCCTACAGTGACAATTTCATCCTGTTGCCCGCTGGCATCATCCCCCCGATGGCGGGTAGGCTCCGGCCACGATCCTGTTCCAACTCATCTGGAGTGACACCATGCCCGGCACCGTCGACGGACGCCTGAAAGAGCTCGGCATCGAGATTCCGACGCCAGCCGCCCCCGCCGCCAATTACGTTCCCTTCGTACGATCCGGAAACCTTGTCTTCGTTTCCGGACAGGTTCCGGTGGTGGCCGGCAAGATCGAGGGCGTCGGCACGGTCGGCAAGGATTTGACCACACAGCAGGCCCAGGCGATCGCCAAGATCTGCGCGATCAACCTGATCGCCCAGGCCAAGGCCGCCTGCGACGGCGACCTCGACCGGGTGGTCCGGGTGGTGAAGCTCGGCGGCTTCGTCGCCTGCGTCGACGGCTACACCGAGCAACCGGAAGTCATCAACGGCGCCTCCGACCTGATGGTCGCGGCGTTCGGGGACAAGGGCCGGCACGCCCGGTTCGCCGTCGGCACCAACAGCCTGCCGCGCGGCGTGGCGGTTGAGGTCGAGGCGGTCTTCGAGATCGCTTGACCGCCCCATCGACCCGATCGGGGCAAGGCGATGCCGGATGGTGACGACGCGGGCGGCGGAATCGAGGCGGCCGTCAAGGTGGTGGCCGGCATCAAGGATGTGCCGGCCGACGCCTGGGACGCCTGCGCCGGCACCGCCAACCCGTTCCTGAGCCACGCATTCCTGTCGGCGCTGGAAGACAGCGGCTCGGTCGCCGCCGAGACGGGCTGGTTGCCCCGGCACCTGATCGTCGAGGACCCGGCCGGACGCGTGGTCGGGGCGATGCCCCTGTACCTCAAAGGCCATTCACACGGCGAGTACGTGTTCGACTGGGGGTGGGCCGACGCCTACGAGCGGGCCGGCGGGCGCTACTATCCGAAACTGCTGTCGGCCGTCCCGTTCACGCCGGTGCCCGGACCGCGGATGCTGGTCCGGCCCGGCGTCGACCGGGCGACGGTCGAAGAGATCCTGGCCGGCGGTATCGTCGGATTGCTGGAACGCCTCGGCGCGTCATCGGCCCACATCAATTTCCTGCCGCGCGCGCAGTGGGAGCGACTCGGCGGCTTCGGGTTTCTGCAGCGAACCGGCCTGCAGTTCCATTGGTCGAACGACGGGTATGCTGACTTCGACGCCTTCCTCGCGGCGTTGTCATCTCGCAAGCGCAAGGCGATCCGCAAGGAGCGCCGAGCGGTTGCCGAGAGCGGCCTGACGATCCGCCGCTTGACCGGCTCCGACATCCAGGACCGGCACTGGGACGCGTTCTTTCACTTCTACATCGACACCTCGGACCGGAAATGGGGCTCGCCGTACCTGAACCGCCGGTTCTTCGCGCTGCTGAGCGAGCGCCTGGCCGAGCGCGTGCTGCTGGTGGTCGCCGAACGTGACGGAACCCCGGTTGCCGGTGCGCTGAACCTGATCGGCGACGACACGCTGTATGGCCGCAACTGGGGCTGCACGGAGGACTACCGGTTCCTGCATTTCGAAGCCTGCTACTATCAGGCCATCGATTTCGCGATCGAGCGCGGCCTGGCGAAGGTCGAGGCCGGAGCCCAGGGCCCGCACAAGCTGCAACGCGGCTATCTGCCGGTCGAAACCTACAGCGCGCACTTCATCGCCGATCCTCGCCTGCGCGACGCCGTGGCCGACTTCGTGGTGCGGGAACGCCGGCAGGTTCTGCACGAAAAGGCGATGATCGAAGCCGAATCACCGTTTCGGAGCGAAGGGTGACCGGCGATGTGTTGCTGCACTGCAACATAACCTCAAAACCTGTCACGGTTCGATAACACACGCCTTGCGTTGCTACGTATCAGCCCCAATATCCAAGCCGTGGACGAACTGGTGTGATGCCATTCGCCAGCATGCTTATGCGAAAACGATTGAGATGAAGGGAGGTCGCACAATGCGCGACACTCATGTGCTGACGCCGCTCGAAGCGGCCGAACAGACGGGCCTCGGGCTCGACACGGTTCTCAAACTCGCCGCCAACCACGGCAATGTGTCGGCCATCATGGCCGAGACGGTTCGGATCGACCCCTGGGCCCTTGAGGCCGCATTGGCGTCCGAAGGCTTCAAGAAGGCGGCCTGATCGCCTGACGGAAGTCTCGCCGCCCGCCGAGCGGGCGGCGACAAAGTCGCTCCACGAGCCCCGCCCCGGCGGGGCTTTGGTGTTTCTGGCATCCAAGCCTCCGATCGTTGCGCTTGTGCTTGAATGCAAAACGGGCGGCCCAAGGGACCGCCCGTCTTCAATGCATGGCGCGCAGAAGGCCCGTCAGGGCACCAGTTCCGGAACCTTGGCCGGATCGCCGCCGGAACCACCGTCGGAGTCGTCGTTCTTCCTGGTCGACGGACGACCGGTCTTCGGCTCCTCGCCGATGTCGAACACCAATCCGTCGTCCACCATGTCGACGCGCACCAAGCCACCTTTGACCAGCTTGCCGAACAGCAGTTCCTCGGCCAGCGGCTTCTTGACGTGCTCCTGGATGACCCGGGCCAGCGGCCGGGCCCCATACAGCCGGTCGTAGCCGCGCTTGGCCAGCCAGCCGCGCGCCGCCTGGGTGAGTTCGATCGACACGCCGCGGTCGGCCAGTTGCGCTTCAAGCTGCATGACGAACTTGTCGACGACCCGGTCGATGGTCTCCGGCGACAGGGCCTTGAACCCGACGATCGCGTCGAGACGGTTGCGGAACTCCGGCGTGAACATCCGGTTGATCGCCTCGGTGTCGTCGCCCTCCCGGACCGACCGTCCGAAGCCGATCGCTTCCTTGGCGAGGTCCGCGGCACCGGCATTGGTGGTCATGATCAGGATGACGTTCCGGAAGTCGACCGATTTGCCGTTGTGGTCGGTCAGCTTGCCATGATCCATGACCTGCAGCAGGACGTTGAACAGGTCGGGATGCGCCTTCTCGATCTCGTCGAGCAGCAGCACGCAGTGCGGATGCTGGTCGATCTGGTCGGTCAGCAGGCCACCCTGGTCGAAGCCGACATATCCCGGCGGCGCACCGATCAGGCGGCTGACGCTGTGACGCTCCATGTACTCGGACATGTCGAAGCGGATCAGTTCCACGCCCAGGGTGAGGGCAAGCTGGCGCGCCACCTCGGTCTTGCCGACGCCGGTCGGACCGGAGAACAGGTAGCTGCCGATCGGCTTCTCCGACTCGCGCAGCCCGGCCCGGGCCAGCTTGATCGCCGAGGAGAGCGAAGCGATCGCCGAGTCCTGACCGAACACCACGGTCTTGAGATCCCGCTCCAGATTGGCCAGCACCGTCTTGTCGTCGGTCGACACGCTCTTTGGAGGGATCCGGGCGATCATCGCCACGATCTCCTCGATCTCCTTCACTCCGATGGTCTTGCGACGACGCGACACCGGTACCAGCATCTGCGCTGCGCCGACCTCGTCGATGATGTCGATCGCCTTGTCCGGCAGCTTGCGGTCGCCGATGTACTTCGCCGACAGTTCCACCGCCGTCTTCAACGCATCCGCCGTGTAGCGGACGTTGTGGTGTTTCTCGTAGTACGGCTTCAAGCCCTTGAGGATCTTGATGGTGTCGTCGATCGACGGCTCGTTCACGTCGATCTTCTGGAACCGCCGCACCAGGGCCCGATCCTTCTCGAAGTAGCCGCGGTACTCCTTGTAGGTGGTCGAGCCGATGCAGCGCAGCCCGCCGGACTGCAGGGCCGGCTTCAGCAGATTGGAGGCATCCATCGCGCCGCCGGACGTCGCCCCCGCGCCAATCACCGTGTGGATTTCATCGATGAACAGGATGGCGTGCGGATTCTGCTCCAGCTCGTTGACAACCGCCTTGAGCCGCTCCTCGAAATCGCCGCGGTAGCGGGTGCCGGCCAGCAGCGCGCCCATGTCGAGCGCGAAGATGCGGTTGTTGATCAGGACCTCCGGCACATCGCCATCGACGATGCGCTTGGCCAGTCCCTCGGCGATCGCCGTCTTGCCGACCCCGGGATCGCCGACGAACAGCGGGTTGTTCTTGGTGCGCCGGCACAGGATTTGGATCGTCCGGTCGACCTCCTTCTCGCGGCCGATCAGCGGGTCGATCTTGCCTGCCGCCGCCTTGGTGTTGAGGTCGACGCAGTACGCGTCCAGCGCCTCGTGGCCCTGCTTGTTGACCTGGTCGGCCTTCGCCTGCTCGTCGGCGCCGTCGACCTTGCGCTGTTCGTTGCCGGCTTGGCCGTGGACCTTGGCAATGCCGTGACTGATGTAGCTGACCGCGTCGAACCGGGTCATCTCCTGCTCCTGCAGGAAGTAGACCGCATGGCTCTCGCGCTCCGAAAGCAACGCCACCATCACGTTGGCACCGGTCACCTCTTCCCGGCCCGACGACTGAACGTGGATCACGGCTCGCTGCACGACCCGCTGGAACCCGGCGGTTGGCTTGGCATCCTCCATTGCGGCGCCGACCAGGCCGTTCAGCTCGGTGTCGATGTAGGTCATCAGGTCGAGCCGCAGCTTGTCGACATCGACCCCGCAGGCCTTCAGGACCGCCAAGGCGTCCTGATCCTCGCTCAGCGCGTAGAGCAGGTGCTCAAGAGTCGCGTACTCGTGATGCTTCTCGTTCGCGATGCCTAGCGCGCGATGCAGGCTCTGTTCGAGATTCTTGGAGAGCATGGTGTCAATCTTTCTCCAGGGTGCACTGTAGTGGGTGCTGATGCTGGCGTGCGAAATCCATTACCTGCGTCACCTTCGTCTCGGCGACTTCGTACGTGTAGACCCCGCATATACCGACGCCCCGCTGGTGCACGTGCAGCATGATCTGTGTCGCCTCCTCCCTACTTTTCCCGAAAAACCTTTCTATGATGTGAACGACGAACTCCATCGGGGTGTAGTCGTCGTTCAGCATGATGACCTTGTACATCGACGGCTTCTTGGTCTTCGGGCGGGTTTTCACCACCACGCCAGTCGTCGGCCGGCCGCCGGTACCGCGCTCGTCGTCGCTCATCACAATCGTCCGGAATGGGTTCGTTCTCGAGGGAATGGCTGTCCTCCAATGCCGCTGGTACCCAGCATATGAGATTTGTCGGGGTTGCGGAAAGGGGGCGCCGAACGAGCGACCCGTCCAACCGACCAGCGACAACCGCGACTCGCGGCCAGGAGTGTTATATGGCCTTCGCACGCGCAATGAAAAAGGCCCGGCCGAAAAATCGGCCGGGCCTCCTCGCACCGCCAATGTGGCGGTGGACTCGCTTTCGCGTCGGAGATCGCTTAGGCGGCGAGCGGACGGCTCAGCGTCTCGACGGTCTCGTCGACCCGCGCCTTCAACGGCTCGATCGCCTGGCTGGCGGTCTTCACCGACATCTCGGAGATCTTCGTGCCCTCGGCGACAAACGCGTCGAAAGCCGACTTGGTGAACGTGTTCTGCATGTCGACGACCTCGTTCAGCGACTTCGCAGCCAGAACCTGCTTGCTGAAGCCGACAGTCGAGTCGACGGTGCTCTGCGTGAACGCCATCCACGCCTTGGACACATCCTCCAGGCCCTTGGACACGATGCCAAAGGACTTGGACACCGCGTCGTAGTTGCCCTGCGCCAGCGTGTTGAACTGGTCATAGCCCTTGAACACGGTCTGCGAGGCCTTCTCGACGTTCTCCTTCGCCATGGTGACCGCCTGCTCCAGATTCTTCTGGGCGGTCTCCTGGCCGATCTTGGTCATCTGCTCGAGGGTCTCCTTGCTCGCGGTAACCGCGGCATCAACCGGCGTCGCCGCCGTCGTGGTCTTCTTGCTGGTCATGGCTCGCTCCATCGTCTTGATCGAATTTCTCGGTTGCGATTGTGCAGCGCAACATAACGCGGAAGATAGTTAATCCGCCGGCAAGTTCAAGATGATTTATTGTGCATTGCACAAAAATTTTTAATCTCACAAGATCAACATGATGATCACGGTCTCCGACACAACATCTCGCGTCTGCGCATCACATCGGACACTCCTATCCCCGCACGAACCCGAAGCGCTGACTTCGAGCATTGAATCAATTGGTTATGGACAAACCTTCATCCGGGATCTAGGATCTCAGGGATTCGTCGGGTGACGGGCGGGGTCCCGGTGCTGACGGTTCGGTAGCGACGACAGCACGCAGGGGTGACGCTCATGACGCGATCCAGCGTCCGGATCCTGGCAACGATATTTCTTGGTCTGTTCTGGCTGGTCGCCTCACCGACGGCGCAGGCTGAGGCCGCCGCGAAGTACGCAGCGCTCATACTGGATGCCGATACCGGAACCATTCTGTTCGAGCGGCAGGCTGCCGCCGAGCGGCATCCGGCATCACTGACCAAGATCATGACCCTTTACATGCTGTTCGACGCGATCGAGAGCGGCAAGATCTCGCTGAACCAGCGACTCAAGGTGTCCGCGCGGGCGGCCGGACAGGCGCCGTCGAAGCTTGGCCTGCAGCCGGGCGACAGCATCCGTGCCAAGGACGCCATCCTGGCGCTCGTGACCAAGTCAGCCAACGACGTGGCGGTCGTGGTCGCCGAAGCCCTCGGCGAGACCGAGGTCCGGTTTGCCCGGTTGATGACCGACAAGGCTCGCCGCCTCGGCATGCGCAACACGACGTTCCGCAACGCGTCCGGCCTGCACCACCCCAAGCAGATCAGCACCGCCTTCGACATGGCGATGCTGGCCCTGGCCATCCGCCGGGATTTCCCCAAGGAATACGCCTACTTCTCGACCCGCAGCTTCCATTGGAACGGTCGGCAGTACGGGAACCACAACAAGCTGTTGGGGCACTACGAAGGCACCGACGGCATCAAGACCGGCTACATCGGCGCATCGGGTTTCAATCTCGTAGCCTCGGTCGAACGCAACGGCCGTCGGTTGATCGGCGTGGTGTTCGGCGGCCGCAGCGGACCGCTGCGCGACCGGCACATGAAGCGGTTGCTGACGTCGGGCTTCGAGAAGGTGGATGAGATCCGGGTCGCCCACATCGTACCACCGCTTCCCCACCCTCGGCCGGAACGCGAAGTACAACTGGCGTCCATTGAAACCGTATCGGTCGACAGCACCAATCCGGTTCACGCTCTCGTCCAGGTCGCTCCGGAGGTCGAGTCCGGCTCACGCGACGAAGGTGCCGAGTGGGGTATTCAGGTCGGCGCCTATGCGACTGAGATCCGTGCACAGCGTTCCATCGCCTTGGCCCGCGGCCATCTGACGGACCTGCTGACCGGGACGGACGTGCTGGTGGAGCCGCTCGACCGCAAGAGCGGCACGATCTATCGGGCGCGGCTGTTCGGCTTGAGCGAGGAAGAAGCTCGCACCGCCTGCCTCAGCCTGAAGCGCAAGCAGTTGCCCTGCGTCCCGGTCCCGGGTCAGACCGAGATCACCATGGCATCCGGTTCGAAGAAGGGCTGACGGGCGACGACCGCCGGCAGGGCGACGTCGCCCGGATTCAGGGTCAGGCCGCGCGGACCTGACGATCCTGCTCCAGCACTGCCAGACAGGCCCTGGCCACTTCGGCACCCTTGACCGCCATATGCTCCGCGAAGAACCCGTGGTGCTCGGCGTGCTCGTGGAAATGATGCGGCGTCAGCACCGCCGACAGTACCGGCACCCGACTGTCCAGTTGAACCGTCATCAGGCCGTTGATGACGGCGTTGGCGACGAACTCGTGACGGTAGATGCCGCCATCGACCACCAGCGCGCTGGCCACGATCGCGCGGTACTGGCCGCTTTCGGCAAGCAGGCGGCAGCGCAGTGGGATCTCGAAGGCGCCGGGCACTCGGACCAGGTCGGTGGCTTCACGCGACCATCCTCCCCCGGCCATGGTATCCCCGAAAGCCCGCCACGCGTGCTCGAGCAGGTCCTCATGCCATCCGGCACGGACGAACGCGATCCGGCCCGGCGGCACGATACCGCCGGAGTTGGTGTTCGAGATTTCTTCGGGTGAACTCTGATTCATGGTGATCTCCACCGTTGGATCTGAATCAGGGCGCACGGGCGTGCCAGTCGGATGCAGACCAGCCGCAACCGACTCCAATCCCGTTCTCTTCCATCCGGACTGTGACCGTCGGCTTCGGAATCACACCGAATCTGCTGACCCCATCACCGAAAGGTGACGGGCGCTCGCGGGCTGAGATATCCGGAACACAGGTCCCGTCGATCGTCACCGCCGGTGGGGAGTTTCACCCCGCCCCGAGAACGCTGCCGGCCCGGGCATCGGGCCGACACGTTCCCGTAGCACGGCAGGCGTTCAACCGCCAACGGCCATGCGTGAGCGGGGCCAATGCTCATCAGAACGTTTCGGGTGCCGCGATCCCAACACCGCCGAGAGCGGCCCGGAGTTGGCCCTTGAGGCGCTCCAGCCCGGCCTCGGTCTTCGACTCGCATCGCGCCACCAGGACATCCTGGGTGTTCGACGCCCGCAGCAGCCACCAGCCGTCCGCTGACGTCACCCGCACGCCGTCGACGTCGTTGACCTGGATGCCCTTCTGCCCGGCCAAGGCCGCCTTGACCTCGGCCACGACGGCGAACTTGCGTTCCTCCGAGCAGGGAAACCGGACTTCCGGCGTGTTCATGACCTCCGGAAGATCGTCGCGCATCGCCGATACCGGCCGGTCCGAACGGGCCAGCAGCGACAGCAGGCGTATGGCGGCGTACAGGGCGTCGTCAAAGCCGTAGTAGCGATCCTTGAAGAACAGGTGGCCGCTCATCTCGCCGGCCAGCGGGGCACCGGTCTCCGCCATCTTGGTCTTGATCAGCGAATGACCGGTCTTCCACATCAATGGCTTGCCGCCCAACTCCGCGATCCGGTCGTACAGCACCTGGCTGGCCTTCACGTCGGCAATCACGGTCGCGCCGGGATGCTCGGCCAGGATCTCGGTGGCATAGATCGCCACCAACTGGTCGCCCCAGAGGACACGCCCCTTCTCGTCGATCACGCCGATCCGGTCGCCATCGCCGTCAAAGGCGATTCCGAGGTCGGCGCCCGCCTCGGCCACAGCTTCCCGCAGGATTTCCAAGGTCTCCGGGACCGTCGGGTCCGGGTGATGGTTCGGGAACGTGCCGTCGACTTCCGGGAACAGCACCTTGTGGGTTCCCGGCAAGCGCGCGACCAGCGCCTCGACCGCCGGTCCGGTAGCGCCGTTGCCGCAGTCCCAGACCACAGTCAGGGGCTTGCCCGGTCGGTAGTCCTTCAGCAAGCGCGCGACATAGGCCTCGAACAGATCGACGTCTTCGACCGAGCCGTTGCCCTCGGCGTATGATCCCTCGGCCGCGATCGGACCCAGCGTCTGGATGTCGGCACCGAAGAACGGCTTGGTGCCGATCATCATCTTGAAGCCGTTGTAATCCGGCGGATTGTGCGAGCCGGTGATCATGATCCCGCCGTCGGCCTTCAACTCGTAGACCGAGAAATACAGCCCCGGCGTCGGGCAACCGCCGACACGAAGTACGTCGATCCCGGCGGCGCGCAGGCCGGCAACCACCCCGGCTTCCATGTCCGGGGACGACAGGCGCCCGTCACGGCCGACCGTCACCCGCTTGCCGCCGTTGCGACGCACGCAGGTGCCGAATGCACGGCCCAATGCCTCGGCGTCGGTTGGCGAAAGGGTCTTGCCGACCACGCCGCGAACGTCGTACTCGCGCAGGATGGTCGGATCGAAGCGATGGGCACCGATCATTGGGCAGCCTCCGAGACTGAGCGGGCGGGGCGGTCGGTGCCGCGACCGATGCAGGTATACTGGAACCCGGCGGCGCGCATGTCCTTCGGGTCGTAGACGTTTCGCAGGTCGACCACGACGGGCGCCTTGAGCAGCTTCTTCATGCGGGCAAAGTCGAGCGAACGGAACTCGTTCCACTCGGTCACGATCGCCACCGCGTCGGCACCATCCATCGCCTCGTAGGCGCTCTGGCCGTACTTGATGCCATCCATCAGCTTCACAGCCTCGTCCATGCCCTCGGGGTCATAGGCCCGCACGGTTGCGCCTGCGGCCTGCAGCGCCGGGACGATGTCGAGCGCCGGGCTGTCACGCATGTCGTCGGTGTTCGGCTTGAAGGTCAGGCCCAGCACGGCCACGGTCTTGCCGTCCACCGAACCGCCACAGGCGGCGACGATCCGGTCGGCCATTGCCCGCTTGCGCCGGTCGTTCACGTCGACGACGGTCTCGATGATCCGCAGCGGCGCGCCGAAATCCTGGGCGGTCTTGACCAGCGCCAGGGTGTCCTTCGGGAAGCATGATCCCCCGTAGCCCGGCCCCGGGTGCAGGAACTTCCGGCCGATCCGGCCATCCAGGCCAATGCCGCGAGCGACGTCGTGCACGTCGGCCCCGATCTTCTCGCACAGGTCGGCGATCTCGTTGATGAACGTGATCTTGGTGGCGAGGAAGGTGTTGGCCGCGTACTTGATCATCTCGCTGGTCTCCAGCGAGGTGAACACGATGGGAGTCTCAATCAGGTAGAGAGGGCGGTACAGCGCCTTCATCACATCGCGGGCGCGCTCGGAGGTGGCGCCCAGCACCACCCGGTCGGGACGCATGAAATCGTTGATCGCCGCCCCTTCCCGCAGGAACTCCGGGTTCGAACAGACATCGAACTCGGCGTCAGGGCGGCATTCGCGGATGATCGCCTCTACCTCGCGGCCAGTGCCGACCGGCACCGTCGACTTGGTGACGACCACCGCGTAACCGGTCAACGCCTCGGCGATCTCGCGCGCCGCCGCGTACACGTACGACAGGTCGGCGTGACCGTCGCCACGGCGGCTCGGCGTGCCGACGGCGATGAACACCGCGTCTGCGCCGTCGACCGCGGCCTTCAGGTCGGTCGTGAACGACAGCCGGCCCGCTTTGACATTGCTGTCGACCAACTGGTCCAGTCCGGGTTCGAATATCGGGATCTCGCCGGTCTTCAGGCGCTCAATCTTCCCGGCGTCCTTGTCGACGCAGCACACGTCGACGCCGAACTCCGAAAAGCACGCGCCGGTGACGAGGCCGACATAGCCCGTCCCAATCATGGCGATGCGCATGCAAACTCTCCTTGGTCCCGTCGGTACAGGCCGTCAGATGTAGTTCTTGAGGAACGCAGTGATGTCGTCGCGCATGTCGGCGCGATCCAGGGCGAATGCCAGGTTCGCCTCCAGGAAGCCGACCTTGTTGCCGCAATCGAAGCGACGCCCCTCGAACAGGTAGCCGTTGAACGGCTGCAAGCCGAGTTGTCTGGCCAGCGCGTCGGTCAACTGGATCTCGCCGCCGGCGCCCTTCTCCATCCGCCCGAGATCCTCGAAAACCTTCGGCTGCAGGATGTAGCGGCCGATGACCGCCAGATTGGACGGCGCCTCTTCGGCCTTTGGCTTTTCGACCAGACCACGGATCTCAACCAGACGATCGGTGATGTCACCCGGCTTGACGACTCCGTAGGACGAGGTCTGCTCCTTGGGAACCTCCATCAGGGCGACCATGTTGCCACCGACCTGATTGTACATGTCGATCATCTGCTTGAGGCAGCCCTTCTCCGACAGGATCAGGTCATCAGCCAGCAGAACGGCGACCGGCTCGGAGCCGACAAAATTCCGCCCGCACCAGACCGCGTGCCCCAGCCCCAGCGGCTCCTGCTGGCGGGTGAACGCAAGCTGGCCCGGCTTTGGAATGGTTTCCTTGACCAACCGCAAGGCGTCATCCTTGCCGCGCGCAGTCAGCATGTCCTGCAGCTCGTAGGCGTGGTCGAAATGATCTTCGATCGCAGTCTTGCCGCGGCCGGTAATGAAGATCAGTTCCTCGATCCCGGCTTCGCGTGCCTCGTCGACCGCATACTGGATCAAGGGCTTGTCGACGACCGTGAGCATTTCCTTCGGCATCGACTTCGTCGCCGGCAGGAAACGGGTGCCAAGTCCACCAACGGGAAAGATTGCCTTACGCACGGGTACGGGCATGGAATCCTCATGTATCGACCGCCGCATCGGCGGAATGGAGCGGGTTATCGCCCGAACGCCGCGACACGCGCAACCGTGCTGGCGACACGGGCAAATCCGCGTGCGTCACGGTCGGCTCAGAAGCACATCCTTGGCCCGGTTGATCCGTGCAGCCAGCCAGGACGACCCGCCGCGGTCGGGGTGGTTCACCATCATGAGACGGCGATGGGCTTCGCGGATCTCTTCCTCTGTCGCGCCTTCAGACAATCCGAGGATCTCCAACGCCTGGAACCACGTCATGGTTCCGTCGTCGGCCGGGCGAGCGTGACCGTTCGATCCGGTCCGGTCGCCGGCATCCCCCGCCCTCTCAAGCCAAGCCTCAAGCACCTGGAGCGAGGAAGGGTCGTCGCGCACGTCGTCCAACAGTGCCGCACGCTCGCTCTCCGACAGGGATGAAAGGGTACGTCCGGCGAACCGCCCTTCAAGAACCTCGCCGTCCAGCGTCCCGGTGTCGTGATCCAGGCTCATCGCCAGATACCGGGTACGAACGCCGCTGGTTTGCCCGGGTGTCGGACCGCGCGCCGCCTTCGCGGCGTTTCGGATCGCTCTCAGCACACCGCCCCACCGTACCGCAAAGGTCAGCAGCACCGGCGCCACATAGAGCACCCAGTCCAGGCGTCCCCGCATCAGGATGAACAGCCCCAAGGCGCCCAGCAGTCCCAGTCCCACCCACCGCCCGACCCGCAGGATGGTTCTCGGTTCGGTCGTCAGCAGCCAGCGCCCCATCAGGGCAATTCCGGTCACCACCGACAGGCCGAGCACGAGATACGCCATCCCTCAGCGTCCCATCTGGCTGGTCAGGAGCTTGACGGCCTCGCTGCGGCCGCCCCGGTAGTTGGCGAGAGCCTTGCGGCCACCGGCAGCGTAAACCGCGACGGCCGCCAGCAGGTCCTTCAGCCGGTCCGCGCTGCCGGAGTCGAACGGGCAGTACGCCCCCCGCGTCAACCGGGCGATCTGCCGGAACACATCGGCCGCGATCGGATCGCCGCCTTCGTGAAACATGAACACCGGAACGCCCAGAACCCCGAGTTCGCCCGCGGCGTGGCAGACTTCATCGATGTCCTCCTCGAAGGCGTCACCGACGAAGATCAGCGCGTCGACCTTCTCGCGGCCGGCTTCGGTACGGGCATGGCTCAGCACCTTGTGGATCTGTGTCTGGCCGCCAAGGCACATCACGCCAGCCATCACCCGGCCCAGCGCGTCCGGATCGGAATGCCACTTCGAACTCTTGCACTCCTTGTATCCGCGGTAGAACACCAGCTGCACATCCAGCCCGCCGAGGGTGGCCGTCTCGTGAAACATCTCGGCCTGGATGTGACAGGCCCGATCCCAAGTCGGGCGCCGGCTGCCGGTGGCATCGAGCGCGAAGATAAGCCGGCCGCGCCGGCCGGCAGCGCCACTGGCCGGCATGGTACGAACCGCTTCAAGGAACGCATCGACTTCCGAGCGGTTCGACACCGCCTGCCCCGACCGTTCCACCGGCACTCGATCTCGTTCTGTCGACATGATGATCCGTCGTAGCGATCGATGGGGTTAACATTGGGTCCATGATGCGGTGTTCCAACCTGTCGGGTCCAGTCGCATGACCGTCATCGTCCGCCCCATGATCATCGGCGACGCTTCCGAGGTCGCCCGGATGGCTGCAGCCCTGTCCGCGCACGAAGGAGCGGCCCCGCCACCGTTCGGTGCCGGAACCATCGAACGGTGGGCTTTCGGCCCAGATCGTCGCTTCGACGGTCTGATCGCCGCGATCGATGGGCGAACTGTCGGGTACGCCCTGTTCCATGACGCCTTCCACGTCGGGCAGGGCGCGCCAGGGTTGTTCCTGATGGACCTGTACGCCGATCCCGCCGCGCGTCGGCAGGGCGTAGGCCGGGCCCTCGTGGAGGCCGTAGCCGCCATCGCCCGGGAACGCGACGGCACCTGGGTGGTGTGGCAGGCGCACCCCGACAACACGGAAGCGCTGGCCTTCTACCGGTCGATCGGTGGCCGGCGGTACCGGGCAGCCGATTTCGAACTGATGGTGAGGCCCTGACGTCCCGGCCAGATGCTATGCGCCGCGCGCTTCCCGCTCCGGCAACTGCAGGGCGTTGATCAAGGCGCGAACTTCCTGCCGGGCGGCGACGTGCGACATACGGGGCCTGGCATTGCCGCTGCGCTGCGACTGATCGAACACATCCAGCATGGTCAGGCCCTGCAGGAACAACTCGCGGAAAATCACCCGCTCGCTGAATCCGGGCGCCTGACGAAAGCCGATCCGCTTGGCGAGCTTGTCGAGGACCTCGCCCATCTCGCGCTTGTTGTTGGCTTCGAGGTTGGACAGCCGGTTGCGCATCACGATCCAGTCGATCGAGCCGCCGTCGCGCTTGGCGCGCACCTTGCGCTGTTCCCAGACCATCTCGGCGTACACGCTCGGCCGCAGGATCTCCCCGGTTCGACCGTCCACATGGGCGACCACGTCCAGGTCGATGAAGCTGTCGTTGACCGGGGTGACCAGTGTATCGGCGAACGAGTGGGCCAGTCGTGCAAGATTGCTGTCCGTGCCCGCGCAGTCGACCACGACGTAGTCGGATTCGCGGGTCAGCTTGCCAAGGATAGCCTCGAAGCGCAGCCGGTCCTCGGCCTGCGCCTCCTCGCGGTTCACCTTCTCGGACGGGGCCAGGAAGAAATGCCGTGGCATCGGCAACGTCATGTGATCGCGCTGCACGCTGGTCGCCCGGTTCGACAGGTACCGGGTCAGCGTCCACTGCCGCGCGTCCAGGTCGATGGTGCCGACCCGGTAGCCCAGCCGCAGCAGGGCCACGATCAGGTGCATCGACGTGGTGGACTTGCCGGACCCGCCCTTTTCACAACCGACGACGATCACGTGGGCCGACGCTGCGGTCGACGTCTCGGCAGCGATGTCCTGGGCTAGGTCGGTCAAGAGTGTCGTTCCCGATGGTGAGTCCCCAGCAATCGATACCTGGACCCCGGTGACGGTTCAAGCGTCGGGTCGCCGGGCGCTCAACCGGTTGGAATGTCTCGTCGCGCCTCAAGCACCCGGTTCTCGACCCGGACACGCCACCACAGGACCATCACGTTCGCGATCCCGAATCCGAAGGCCGCCCACGGCAGGTCGAGCGCCAGGGCCAGCACCGGTATCTCCAACGCCACCACGAGATAGTTCGGGTGGGAGATCCAACGGTACGGCCCGCGTCGCACCAGCGGCGCCTCCGGCACCGTGATGATCCGGGTGGTCCAGTACCGCCCCAGGCTGCACAGCACCCAGACCCGACCGGCCTGCAGGGCCACGAAGGCAGCCAGCCACCAAACCTGAACCGATCCCGGTGCCATCGCGGCCAAGGCACCCAGCCACAGCGCGTGCAGCACCACGATGACCGGATAGTGACGGCGCCCATGCTCGACCCCGCCTTCAGCGAGCAACCGGGTGGTGTTGCGGTGCGCCAGCACCAGTTCGGCCAGCCGCTGCACCGCCACCAGGGCGACCACCAGACGGGCGGCATCGAACCACATGTCTACAGTTCCAGGAGGTTGAGAGCCGCGGTAAAACCAGGGCCGAGAGCCAGCATCAGATGACGGCCACGGGCGCCGCCGTCCAGCACCTTGCGCAGAACCATCAGCACTCCGGCCGCCGACGGATTGCCGAAGGCCCTCAGAACCGCGCGGCTGCTGTCGAGAGCGTTCGGAGCCAGGTCAAGGGCGACGGCCACGGCATCCAGGACCTTCGGCCCGCCCGGGTGGCCGACAACGCCGTCGAGCTCGGCCAACCGCAACCCCTGCCCCGTCAGGAAATTCTCGACCACCGGTCGGAGCCGGTCGACCAGAAACGCCGGAAGGTCGCGGCGGAGTTCCAGCCCGAACCCGGCATCGTCGATCCGCCATCCCATGACGTCGAGCGAGTCGGGCCAAGTGTGTTCGGCACTTGCAACGATCCTCGGTTCTGCGACGGGCCCGTCCCGTGGTGGCACCTGCAACACGACCGCCGCCGCCCCGTCGCCGAACAGCGCGCTGCCGACAACGTTGACCGGTTCCGGGTCCGCCCGGAACGCCAGGCTACACAACTCCACCACCAGAAAAAGAACGGTCCGCCCCGGCGCCGCGCGGGCGATGTCGGCGGCACGCGCAAGCCCAATCGCCCCGCCGGCGCAGCCCCAGCCGAACACCGGAGTGCGACCGACATCGTGACGCAAGCCGAGCGGGCCGATCAGGCGCGCGTCCAGGCTCGGGGTGGCGAACCCGGTGGTTGACACGCACAAGACATGATCGACATCCGAGGCAGCCAACCCTGCCGATGCCAGCGCCCGCGACGCCGCATCCTGCAGCAGGGAGAGCGCTGCGTGCTGGAAGGCCACGGCGCGATCGGCCCAGCCGTGCTCAACGCGGTACCAATCGAGCGGCTGGGCCAGCCAACGCTGATCGACGGTGCTGGAATCGAACACCCGGTCGAGCGCGCCGTAGCCGGCAAGTTTCTCGCCGTAGACCGCGCGGGCAACGCCCCGTGCCGCCTCGCGGGTGACGCGATGGGGCGGAACGGCTGTCTCCAGGGCTAGGAGGCGTACCGATGGCATCAGGGGAGGATGGTGCGTTGCAGCCGGGTTTCAATTCCCGATGCCGTGACCGGGCGGTTCAGGCGAACCTCCGACGCTCGACGACCCGCAGAACCATCGCAAGCACGATACCGACGCAGCCGAACGCGGAGAGCATCCACCATGCATCGCCCCAGCCGTGCAGCGCGTCGACCGTAACCGCCATGATCGGGGCGCCCAGCAGCGAACCGGTATTCGCTCCCTGCACGACCACGCCGGAGCAGGTCGCCGCTTCCTGCGGGCGGCGGGCATGTTGCGGCGCACCCGCCAGGCTGGCCGCCGGCAGCAGACCGCCGACCAAGCTGAGTACGACGGCGGCCGGCACCCGCATCACGTCCGGCGCCGCCGGATCGAAGATCGCCCAGGCGCAGGCCATCATCGGAACATAGGCGCCGATCAGCAGCGACCAGCGCGGCGCGCCGCGGTGCATCGCCGCGGTTCCGGCCAACGTACCGCCGACGTTGGCGAGGACCACCAACGCGCCAGCGGTGGCAGCCGCCGCCAACCCAAACCCCTGCGACTCGATCAGGAAGGTCGGGATCCACGTCATCACCGCAAAGAACTGTACCGAGTAGACCAGGAAGCATGCAGCGTAGAGCCACGGTCCCGGCAGGGTCAGGGCGGCGCGCACATCGTCGAATCGGCGTGGCGCACCGCTTGCGGCCGGCGCTTGCGCCTTGAGTGAGCGAACCGCCAAGGCGCCGGTGCCGGCGAGCAGCGCCCCGATCACCCAAACACCCCGCCAGCCGATCGCCTCCAGCAACAGCGGGGTGGCCAGCAGCGCAACCGCGGCCCCGGCCGGCAGGTAAGCGCTCCAGAGGCCCAAGACCAGATTGCGGTCGCGAACCGCAGCGCTGGCGATCAGCACTCCAGGCGCCGCCACCACGGCAGCGACGAAGCCGAGCCCTTCGATCAGCCGCGACGCGATCAGGGTCGCGGGGCCCATCGACAGCGCACCCAGCGCGCCACCAGCAGCCACCAAGGCCAAACCAACTGTCATTGCCCGGATCGGCCCGGCCCGGTCGGCCGCGATTCCCGCCGCGACACCAAGCAGCGCAGCGCACAGGTTGAATGCGGATGCCACCCAGCCCGCCGTCACCAGGTCGAGTCCCAACTCGTCGCGCAGGCTCGGCAGCGACGGCGGCATCTTGCCGACCATCAGAGCGGTCACGATGCCCACCGCAACCACCGGCAGCACCACGCCCCAGCGGGTATCCGTCGCGCCGTGGCTCACCACCCGATCACCGCCGTCGCGGCTGGATCAGAACGAACGCGGCAGACCGAGCACATGCTCGGCGATGTAGGACAGGATGAGGTTGGTTGAGATCGGCGCGATCTGGTACAGCCGCGCCTCGCGGAATTTGCGCTCCACGTCGTATTCCTCGGCGAACGCGAAGCCGCCGTGGGTCTGCATGCAGGCCTCGGCGGCGTGCCAGGCCGCCTCCGCCGCCAGCATCTTCGCCATGTTCGCCTCGGCTCCGCAGGGCTTGCCGCCTTCGAACAGCCGCACCCCCTTCTCGGCCATCAGCGCGGCGGCCTCGGTCTCGGCAAAGGCGCGAGCGATCGGGAACTGCACTCCCTGGTTCTGACCGATCGGGCGGCCGAACACCTCGCGCGCCTTGGCGTATTCGGTAGCCGTTCGGATGAACCAGCGGGCGTCGCCCAGGCTTTCGTGGGAGATCAGCAGCCGCTCGGCGTTCATCCCGTCGATGATGTAGCGGAAGCCCTTGCCCTCCTCGCCGATCAGATTCTCCGCCGGCACCTTGAGGTCGTCGAAGAACACTTCGGTGGTCGAGTGATTGACCATCGCCCGGATCGGCCGGATCGTCAGGCCGTCGCCGACCGCCTCGCGCATGTCGACCACGAACACCGACAATCCCTCGGTGCGCTTGGCCACCTGGTCTTTCGCGGTGGTGCGGGCCAGCAGCAGCATCAGGTCGGAGTGCTCGGCCCGCGATGTCCAGATCTTCTGACCGTTGATCACATAGTGCTCGTTGCCGACCTTCTTCGCCGTGGTGCGCAGCGACAGCGTGTCGGTCCCACTGGTCGGCTCGGTCACCCCGAACGCCTGCAGGCGCAACTCACCGGTCGCGATGCCCGGCAGCCACTTGCGCTTCTGCTCCTCCGAGCCGTGACGCAGCAGCGTCCCCATGATGTACATCTGGGCGTGGCAGGCCGCGCCGTTGCAGCCGCTCTTGTGAATCTCCTCCAGGATCGCCCCGGCAGCGCGGATGCCGAGCCCGCTGCCGCCATACTCCTCGGGGATCAGCACGGCAAGGTAGCCGGCTTCCGTCAACGCCTGCACGAACTCGGTCGGATAGGCCCGTTCGCGATCCTTCTCGCGCCAGTATGGCCCGGGGAACCGCGCGCACAGATCGCGGACCGCCGCACGAATGTCGTCGATTACGTCGTCGGGCGTCGTCATTGACGCCACATCGCCAGCCTGCGCCATGGAAGCCCTCCTCGGATTCTCCAGTCCGTTCAAATAGACTCACGGCGCGGATTGGTCGAGGGCGGCAACGTTGGAATTCGGATGACAACACTTTTTACGTGCTCAATGTTTAAAATAATATTAGCATCGGTTTATAGCGGGTGTGCCCCCACACACTCGAAATCCTCCGTCCCAACGCGGACAGAACTCGGAGCCGAGGTATGCCCCCCTCGGCTCCTCTTGTTTCTCGCGGTGGCGCTTGGATTGCTGCTGGCCGGTCCGGCACGCACCGGAGCCGCTGAACCGCTTCGTCTGATCGCGATGGGCGATGTCCCGTACCGTATCCCGGAAGACTACGTGCGGTTCGAGCAACTGATCGAGACGATCAATCGCGAGTCGCGGGCGCTAGTACTGCACATCGGTGATATCAAGAGCGGGTCGACGCCCTGCAGCGATACGTCCTACCTCAAGGTTCGCGCCTTCTTCGATAAGATCGCCGCGCCGCTGCTCTACACACCCGGCGACAACGAATGGACCGACTGCCATCGGCCGTCAGCCGGCGCGATGGATCCGATCGAGCGGTTGACCTCGATCCGGCGGCTGTTCTTCTCCGGATCCCAGAGCCTCGGCCAAACCGCGGTGAGCCTGACCCGTCAGTCGGACATCTCCGGCGCGACCCCGTACCCCGAGAATGCGCGAACCGAGCTTGCCGGGGTGACGATCCTCACCGCCCATGTGGTCGGCTCCAACAACAATCTACGTCAGGGGCACCCCGCTGCCATCGAGGAGCACCTGGCCCGCAACCAGGCAACCGCCGACTGGATTCGAGCCGGCTTCACGACCGCCCTCGCCCGGCAATCCGTCGCGGTGGTGATCGCCATGCATGCCGACCCGTTCGACCGAGGCAATGGGCTGCCCGGCCCGTCCAATCGCAGCGGATTCGCCGAAACGCTCGCCGCGATCGCCGACGGTGCCTTGCGATTTCGCGGGCCGGTGCTGGTCATCCACGGCGACAGCCATGTCTATCGCGTGGACCAACCCTTCCGGACGGAGTCGGGTGATCCACTGCCGAACGTCACGCGCTTGGAAGTCTTTGGCGCACCCACCGTGGCGGCTGTTGCGGTGACGGTCATGCCGGGGACCGACATGCCGTTTCGGATCCGTCCCTTGACGATCCCGGATGCAGTGCCTGGTTCCGACCTTCGATAGACGATCAGACCTTCGGCTTCTCGAACACCGCCATCGTCAGTCCGATCCGGCCCTCCTTCAATGCGCGGCGCAGATTGCGCTGTTTGTCGGACGCCGTCGGGCCCATCAGGATGTCGCCAGCCTGCAGCGGCGCCGGATCGCCGGCCGCCTTGCCCGCGGCGGCGGCTTCCTGTTGCCGCACGATCTCGTTGCGTGCCTGGTTCGTCAGATCGCGGAGCATCTGGCTGCGAAACCCGACCTCCTCGGCGATCGCCGCCATCGCCGACGGAGACACCAGATAGCTGTCGGATGGCTGGGTCGCCCAAGGCAGCGGGTAGTCGGGCCGGCCGGCGGGGCCGGCAACCACATCGTAGAACCCAAAGCGACCACCCGGCTTCAACACCCGGAACGCTTCACGGTACATGGTCCGCTTCCGATCGATGTTCATCGATGCGTGGATCGTCACCACCCGGTCGAACGTCGCGTCGTCGAACGGCAGGCTTGTGGCGTTCCCTTCCAGGACGGTAATCCGGCGCGACAGCCCGACCAGTTGGTTGAGCGCCCGATTGGCCTCACACAGCGCGGGGGTCAGATCCAGCGCGGTAACGCGGGCATCGTAAGCGGACGCCAGAACCCGCGCAGGACCTCCAATCCCGGAACCAAGGTCGAGCACCTTCGCCCGTTTCGGCAGTTTCAATGCGTCGGCCAGTTCCAAGGTCGCCGCGTGTCCGCGGACATGCATCTGGTCCAGAGCGGCAAGGTGCTCGAGCGTCACTGAATCACGATCAATGCCATGCTCGGCCAGCCGCGCGATCAGAGCGTTCGCCAGCGACGGCCTCTCATAGTGGGCGGCGACCGAATTCATCTCGCCCATCGTCAGCCCCACAGTTCGCTGGTGGCCGGATACACTGTACTGCCGTCATAGCGCATGCCCGGGTCACGGTCCTTGGCCAGCAGCAGCGGAGCATCGAGATCGACCAGACCGACGCCCTGGGCGACGAGGATGCCGGGCGCCATACCCAGGGACGTCCCGATCATGCAGCCGACCATGATGCCGAACCCGCGCCGCTCGGCCTCGGCCCGCAGCCTCAGCGCCTCGGTCAACCCGCCGGTCTTGTCCAGCTTGATGTTGATCGTGTCGTACTTTCCGGCAAGCGCGTCGAGCGTCTCGGTGTCATGGCAGCTTTCATCGGCGCAGAGCGGCACCGGCCGCTCCAGCCCGATCAGCCCGCCGTCGTCCTTGGCCGGCAGCGGCTGCTCGATCATCTCGACACCGAGACCGGCCATTTTTGGCGCCAGGTCCCGGTAGGTCGCGACATCCCACGCCTCATTGGCGTCGACCACCAGTCGGGCCTTCGGCGCGTTCGCGTGGATCCGGGCAACCCGCTCCAGATCAAGCCCGTCACCGGTCATCTTCAGCTTGAGCAATGGGCGGGCGGCATTCTCGGCCGCGGCATTGCCCATCGCCTCCGGGGTGTCGACCGACAGCGTGTACACGGTGGTCACCGTTCCCGGCGCTGCGGGCAATCCCGCCAGCTTCCAGGCCGGTGTGCCCGAGCGCTTGGCCTCGAGGTCCCAGAGCGCGCAATCGACGGCGTTGCGCGCAGCACCGGCCGGCAGGGCGGCAAGCAGGCCGCCACGGTCGAGTCCGCCGGCGATCGCCGATGCTACCCCGTTGATCTGCCCGACCACGCTGTCGATGCTCTCGCCGTAGCGCGCATAGGGCACGCACTCGCCGCGTCCAACGACCGCGCCGTCACGAATGGTGGCAACCACCACCTGCGCCTCGGTGCGAGCTCCTCGGGAGATCCGGAACACGCCACGGATCGGCCAACTCTCTACGGCAGCGGTCAAGGCTAAGGGCATCGGTTCCTCATCTGATCGGCTACTATTGCCGGCATCATTTGACAGTCAGTTTCATGATCTGGACGTTCACAACGTCCTTTGGGTCGACGAACTTCTGAACGATCTGCCACGATTGGTCACGCACCCGTTGGATGCCGTCGTAGCCGTTCAGATCGCTGGGCGTGAGGCCGCTCAGGTACACGATCATCGCGTCGCGTATTCTGGGCTCCTGCGCAACCATCGACGGCCGAACCGCCTCGCTGGTCATTTCCACCGCCAGACTGAGAAGCAGGAACACCGGATAGGTGCGGTTGGTCTTCACATTGACGACGAACTCCGACAGCACGTAGGTGACGGCACCGATCGGGCTTTGCTTGCTGGTCGGTGGCGCTCCCAGGTCCTTCTTTTCCTCGGCCGCTTCGTGCATCGGTGTCAGGCCGGGAATGCTCACCCCCGGTATCAGGCCGGCGACCAACGCCCCCAATCCGGCACCGATCAGCAAGAGCAGCGGCAGTACGAGGAAGAGGATCAGCTTTTTCATGTTGGACAGCCAACCCCGGTGCGGTCGATCGATTGAGATCGCGCTCGATTCGCTATAATTTTAGCCAACAACGTATCGCAACTCAAAGCCTTGGAGATCGGAGCGCCTTCTACGATGGCCAGTCCTGCAGACGACCGCTGGAAAGACATGGTCCAAGCGCAGCCGACCGTAACACAGACCGACCGCGAGTCGGGAGCGGCCGCCCGCGCTTCGTCGTTTGCGATCGAACTGACCGACGACGGCCTGCTCCTCAAGATCCGCCGCGACGACGGCCGGATGGCCCTGGTTGAGCTGACGCCGGACATGGCCCTGTATCTGCGCGAGTATCTGACCAACGGCCTTGCCAGCATCGGGTACATCCGCCCGCGTTCCTGATATCGCATGGTTATCAGCTTCCACGCCGCATCGCGTCCGGGTCAGTGGCATCGATCGCACCGGAGAGATGCTGCGACACCAGACCCTGCACTCGCTCTGAGATCCGCCGCCGCACATCGGGAGCCAGGGCGTCGAACGACGACTGCGCCAGCATAAGATCCACCATCTGCCCACTCTGGACGGCCTTCATCATGTCCCGGCAGGCCTCGGTGCGTGGTCCGACGATCTCAGCGACGCATCGCGCAAACAGTTCAAGCGCTTCCTGCTCCGAGAGTCCCGGCATCTCAACCCCATCCTCGCCGGCAGCCGGCCAGGATGGTCCTCAGGTTGCGTTGCTCAACGGCCGATCGCGTACCCCTGCATGCCCCGCGGATTCGCAGCGGCCTTCAACATCTGGCCGTCCTTCGCCGCGGCCGTCAGGCGTCCCTCGGACCAGTCTTCGCCGACCTGGACGTCGTGACCGCGCTTGGTCAGCGCTTCGGCCGTGCTTGCGGGGAACTGTCCTTCCAGCACCACCCGGCCCGGCTGTCGACCCCGCGGCCAGAATGAACTCGGGAAATGCTCGCTGTGGAAGGCCGGGCAATCGATCGCTTCCTGCAGGTTCATGCCGTGGTCGGCGTGATGCAGGAACAACAGTAGCGACCACTGGTCCTGCTGATCGCCGCCGGGCGTCCCGAACGCCAGATAGGGCTCGCCATCGCGCAGCGCGAACCCCGGCGACAGCGTCGTCCGGGGCCGCTTCTTCGGTGCCAGCGCAGACGGCGAACGTTCGTCGAGCCAGAACATCTGCGCCCGGTTGCCCAGGCAGAATCCGAGTTCCGGCACGATCGGCGACGACTGCAGCCAGCCGCCGCTCGGCGTCGCGCTGAACATGTTGCCGTGGCAGTCGATGATGTCCATGTGGACGGTGTCACCGGTTGAAACGCCGCTTTTCGACACCGTCGGCTCGCCAACGCCCATGCGCTCCAGGGCGCGCGGATCGATTGCCGTGTCGACGCCGAGCGCGGCATCGATCGTCCGATCGTAGCCGGCCACCGTTCCCGGCCGCAGTTCGAGCGACGCCCGTTCGCCGATCAGCTTCCGCCGCTCCGCGTTGTACGCGCTCGACAGCAGCGTCTGCATCGGCACGTCGACGAAGTCCGGGTCGCCGTAGAATGCCTCGCGATCGGCGAACGCCAGCTTTATCGCCTCGGTGACCGCATGCACGAAATCCGGCCCGGTCGGGTCCATGTCCTTGACGCCCATGCCGTCCAGGATCGCCAGCGCCTGCAGCATGGCCGGCCCCTGGCTCCATGGGCCGCCCTTGCAGACCCGATAGCGGCCGTAGTCATAGGTTGTCGGCTCTTCGTAGTGGCACTGCCAGTCCGCCATGTCCTGGGCGGTCAGCAGGCCGCGATGGCGACGCCCGGAGACATCCATCAACGGCTCGCCGTGCACGAACCGATCGATCGCCGCGGCCACCCAACCCTTTGCCCAGATCGCGCGGGCGCGATCGATCACCACCTCTCGCGAACCGCCGCCGGCTTCGGCTTCCGTCAGGATCCGCTCATAGGTGGCGGCCATCGTCGGGTTGGCGAACAGGGTTCCAGGCTGCGGCGCGGTCCCGCCCTTCAGGTAGACCGCGGCGGACGTCGGCCACTCGGTCTCGAACAACTCCCGCACCGTCTCGACGGTGGCAGTTATGCGATCGACCACGGGATACCCGTTGCGGGCATAGCCGATCGCCGGGGTCAGCACGTCGCGAAGCGATTGGGTCCCGTAGTCGCGCAGCAGGGTCAGCCAGCCATCAAAGGCACCGGGCACCACCGCCGCCAGGAAACCGCTGCCCGGGATCAGGTCCAGGTCCAAGTCCCGGTAAGCCGCGATGGTCGCGGCCGCCGGCGCCGGGCCCTGGGCGCAAAGCACCCGCACCCGATCCTCGCGCTTGCTGTAGAATATCGCCGGCAGGTCACCGCCCGGGCCGTTGAGGTGCGGCTCCACCACCTGCAGGGTGAATCCGCAGGCCACGCCGGCATCGAACGCATTGCCGCCGCGTTCCAGGGCCGCCATCCCGACCGCGGAGGCCACCCAATGCGTCGACGTGACGACACCGAAGGTGCCGCGGATCTCAGGGCGCGTTGTAAACATCGAAGCTCTCGCTGGCGCGGTTCTCGCATGGAGGAAGGCGGTCACTATACGAGGGGGCCGGATCGCTGGGCAAGGATTGCCGACAAGGCCATCCACCGGTCGATCCGGGGCTTCGGAGTCGGAACTCGTTGCCGATCAGGCGGGGTTCGCCTATATTGATAGGTGGCCGAGAAACGGCTGGTTCTAGGCTGTGCCGTCAGGCATGGCGGGATCTGCGGCAGAAACAGGAGTTGTGCCGTGTCGGGTGCAGAACTGGCGCTGGGAATATTGGGGGGTAGCGTGTCTTCGGGCAGCGCGCCAACCACTTCAGCCCTGGTCGCTTTCAAAAATTATCAGCGGGATCAGGTCGCGGCGCGCACGGCGTTTGCCGAGCGCGAGGACGTAGTCCGCAAGATCGATTCCTTTAAAAAGAGCGTCGGCAAGCTCAGCACCGTCGACGACCTGCTGAAAGACCGCAAGACGCTCACGTTCGTGCTGTCCGCATTCGGGCTGGAGAGCGAGGTCAACAATCCCGGGAAGCTCAAGGCTATCCTGAACAGCGATCCGGACGACATCAACTCGTTTGCCAACCGGCTCTCCGACAGCCGGTTTGGCGAGCTTGCCGCGTTTGTAAGCGCGCCGGCGTTCGGCCTGAAGAACCTGACGGTCTCGGACAAACAGACCCAGCTCATCGACAAGTTTCTGACCAACGGCTTCGAGCAGTCGTTGGCCGCACAGAACCCGGCAGCCCGCGATGCGCTGTTCTTCCTGCGGCGCATCAACTCGGTGGAAAACACCTTCGAGATCCTTGGCGACCTGCCGCTGCGTTCGATCGTCACCACGGCGCTCAACCTGCCGGCCGAGATCGCGCGGCAGTCGGTCGACAAACAGGCCGCGCTGATCGAGGCGAAGTTCAAGCTGGACAACTTCAAGACCAGCAGTTCCGGCAGCACCAGCCGGTCTCGACTCGAGATCCTGAACGACGACCTGAGCACGATCAGCTCGACCAACAAGACCATCAACGCCAGCCTGAAAGTCGCCGATTCCCTGGTGGCCAAGTTGGAGAGTCTGCGCGCCTCCTACAACGACTACGACACGTTCGTGAACCCCGCCGGTGTCAACGCCAACGAGATCACGGTCCAGCAGAATGCCATCCCCGACCTGTTGCGCCAGCGCACCCTTGTAGAGGCCGCAAACTCGGCGGTGCAGGACACCCGGTCAGCGATCACCGAACTTGAGAAGCTGTTCAGCCAGGCCCGGAACGCCAGCAGCGAAGAAGACTTTATCGAGATCCAGGACAAGTTCACCGCACTCGCCGACACCGTGCTCGGCGACAACGGATTGATCAACTCGGCCACCTTCACCGACCCGAACACCGGTTTGACCCAGAACCTGCTTCGCAATGGCACCGGGGGTGCACTGCCGGCCGGGACCGACTCCACCCCCACGGAGATCTCCACGACAGTCAACGTGGCGGGGACGCGGGTGATTACCAAGTCGACCGATCTCGCCGGATTCCTCTCGGACCTTCAGACTTTCCGGGACGGCGTATCCTCGGCGACCTACGCGACGCGCCAAGCCGATCTGACGTCTGCGGAAACCAGTTTCACGACGGCCAAGACGACGTTCAGCGCCGCCGAACAGCGCACCAAGATCAACGTGTCGAGCGTTACCACAGGGCTTTCATCGGTGAAGTTTGCCGCCGAACTGGAGACCCAGTCGCTGGCGCTTGGCCAGGCATCGGTCAAGGACGCGCTGACGCGTGCCGGCACGATCAGCGGCGTCCTGGACACGATCAAATCGTTGGCCAACCAGGCGCTCGAGCCGGACGCCGATCTGGCCGCGATCAACCTGGAATACGACAGCCGGTTGTCCGAACTGCAAGGCTTGATTCAGAACGCCGGCAGCACCACCGACGGCACCACCACGGTGACGTACGACAACCTGCTGACCAGCGGCACCACGACCTACGACGTCCTGGGCGGAACGGTGGTGCAGGCCGTCGGCGGCGACCTGGCAAACGACATCCTCACCGGGCTGCCCGCGTCGATCACGGTAGACAACGCCGACGCCCTCAAGACCAACATCAACGATGTCTACAAGGTCGCGCTCGAAACCGTCGTCGACGATCTGACCAGGGACAAGAAGGTCATCGACTTCGCTACCAATACGCTGGACCCGCGCGGCGCCCTGGACGCGCAGATCCGCACGATCCAGGCCGACCTCGACAAGACGATCGCCAGCGCTGCGGTCGACAAGAAGAACCTGCTCGCCGCATTCGCCTCGGACCTGAAGGTGACACTGAGTTCACTTAGCTCGACCGTCACCATCGGAGCGCTTGGCAGCTTCAAGGCCGACTTCTCGGCGACGCTGGACAGCTTCAACACGACGGTGTTGTCCGGCGGCTCAATCGCCGATCGGCTGCAGTCGCTTACCGACGCGCTGTTCGCGGCCGGCCGTGCGCAGTCGAATCTCAAGGCCGAGGGCTACGCGCTGAACGTGCAGAAAAGCATCATCACCGAAGAGAAGGTAATCCTTGAAGGCAAGGGTGGCGGTGCCAGCTCGTTCCTGAAGCCGATCGAGTTCACGCCCGAAGCCCTCAAGTTCATTGAGCGCTATCTGGCTCAGAAAGACCTCGAAGCGCAGGGCGTGGCTGTCGGCGGCGCCCAGCTCAGCGCCAAGGCGTCGTTGGCCGGGCAGATCGGCTCGCTGCTCCCACAGGGTTCCGGATTTGGACTGAACCTGCTCGCCTAAACAGTTCGGCTGCCTGCTGACGTCATGTTCCTGCCACCATCGGCGCCGTCAGTCGGCGAAGTGCCGCGATCACGCTGAGCGCCGTGATCTTGCCGGTCTTCGGATTCTCCTCGCTCGGCACATTCTCGATCGTCATGGTGAACCGAGCGCTGTCAGCATCGACGGTGATGGTGTGAGTGTTGCGGGTCACCGACGGGTCTGCCCAGATCTCCAGCCGAGTCGCGTCCGGTCCAATTCCCGCGAGTGACAACGCGGCCGCCACGTTCACGTTGGCCGGAAACCCCGCCGCTCCGTCCCGCGCCGAGCCCTCGAAGACCCGCGTCGCCTTGACGATGGCTTCGACGTCGATCCCGTGCTCGACCAGGTACGGCGCACCGGCCAGCCCGAGCGGTGGCTTGCGCGTCACCAGCCGGACTTCGCGGATGGTCCCTTCAGCCGCCGCCCGCACTGCGTCGAGCCCGATGAGCGCACCGGTCGGCACCACGATGCGGGCACCGGTCAGCCGGGCACGCTCGATCAGGTTCATATGCCGCAGCATTGCCCCCACGCTGATCGGCATGAAGATGCGTCCGCGCTCCACCGCGGCCGTCGCGACTTCGGTGAACACCGCCGCCGGGGCGCACTCGACGACCACCTCGGCCAGCTCGGCGAGTTCCGGAAGCGCCACGACCGGCACCGGCGTGCGGAAGCTGTCGACCGTGCGGTGCGCCTTGGCAGTGTCACGGGCCGACACGGCAGCCAGTCTCAGCCCTTCGATCCGGCCCTCGTCAAGCGCCTTGGCAACCGCAAGGCCGATCGCCCCGAGACCGCCGATACCAACCGTCAACCCGGACGCCGCTGGATGTGCCGACACTTTGTCCTCGCTGTTAACTTGTTGATGGGACACGATGCGTTCGTAATCGCAGTATGCGCGCAAGTCCAGGCACGCAGGAGGAGCACGCCCGAAAATGCGACGCGCGACAATACTTGCGGCGACCGCTATCGCCCTGGCCGTTGCCCATGCGCGGCCCGCGGTGGCGGCCGAGGCGACCTGCCTGACCGCCCGACTGATCGTGCCATGGGGAGCGGGCAGCGGCACCGACCTCATTTTTCGGGCACTCGCCGACGCCGCCAACCGGGCCGGCGCGAAGCCTCGGCTGGAAGTCGTGAACATCAGCGGAGACGAAGGGGTCAGGGGATCCCGTGAAGCGCTGCGGGCGCCGGGAGACGGCTGCACGTTGCTGGCCGTTACCCAAAGCCTCATGACCAGCTACATATCCGGCGACGCCGATTTCAACTGGACGGCGTTTGCGCCGGTCGTCCGGCTCACCCGAACGCCGGTCGTGCTCGGCGCCCGACGCAGCGCCACCTTCTCGACGGTGCCGGAAATGCTGGAGGCGGCGCGCGGGAGCGATGGCGTCACAGCCGGCAGTACCCAGGGACTGGCCAGCCACTTCCTGTTCCTGCTGATGGCCGACCGTACCGGTGGCACCTTCAAGCCGGTGTTCCTGGACGGCGCCCGGGAGCGCCTGTCGGCGCTGCTCGACGGCAAGGTTGACGTCGCCGAGATCAACCAGGCAACCGCACAGCGTCTGGTGCCCGACGGATTGGTCAAGGCGCTGGCCGTCACCGGGCCCAAGCGCCTTGCGACCCTGCCGGATGTGCCGACGCTGAAGGAACAGGGTGTCAACCTGGAGTTCACCATCGACCGCGGCGTGGTCCTGCCGAAGAAGGCGCCCAAGGAACTGATCGACCAGCAGGTCGTGTTGTTCGAACGGGCACTGCAGGATCCGCAGGTGGCCGCCCTGCTCCTTGAACACGGAACGGCGGCGGCGTTTCTGGCACCCAAGCCCTATGCGGGCTACTGGCAGGACACGTTCGCGGACTGGCGGCGGATCGCCAAGGAGGCCGGCTTCTACAAACAGCTCGACTGAGCCGTCGGTATCGCAGCTTGACGGTGGCACTTGAGGCGCGAGCAGTCTATTTTCGCGCTGAACGGGACGGTGGTCGGCAGGTCAGCCGATACGACGCCGCCCCATCCGGTCCGCCGGCCGCCGCAGCGGCCGGCATTTTTCCGTTGCGAGGGGGATAATCCGTGGCGACGATCCAGAATCCGTACCTGCTGTTCCTGGGCGATGCGCCCGACCAGTTGGCCGCCAAGACGGCCAACGGCGTGAAGGTCTGGCGCCCGGAGTGGTGCATCGGACAGTTCCGCCTGCCCGGCTGTAAAGCCGATCTCGGCCTCCCGGACGTGACGATCGAGGAAGCGGCAGCCCAGGGAGCCAAGACCGTGATCCTCGGCGTCGCCAATCGCGGCGGCTTCATTCCCGAGAGTTGGATCGTCGAACTGGTGAAGGCGCTCAACCTCGGCATGGACATCGCGTCCGGCCTGCACACCAAGATCACGCTGATCCCCGCACTGAAGGATGCCGCTGCCAAGAACGGCCGGCATCTGTTCGATGTCCGGCACCCGACCCGCGACTTCCCGGTCGCCAGCGGCGTGCCGCGGTCCGGCAAGCGGCTGCTGACCGTCGGCACCGACGTGTCGGTCGGCAAGATGTTCACGACCTTGGCGCTGGAGAAGGAGATGCGGGCGCGCGGGCTGAACGCCGACTTCCGGGCCACCGGACAGACCGGCATCTTCATCGCCGGTTCGGGCGCGTCGATCGACGCGGTGATCGCCGACTTCATCTCCGGCTGCGTGGAGTGGCTGGCGCCAGAGAACACCGAGGATCACTGGGATCTGATCGAGGGCCAGGGCTCGCTGTACAACGTGTCGTATTCCGGCGTGACCCTGGGCCTGATCCACGGCGCCCAGGCCGATGCACTGGTGATGTGCCACGAGATCGGACGCCCGCACATGCGCGGCCTGCCGGACTATCCGGTCCCGGCGATCCCGACCTGCATGGAAACCATCCTGCACATGGCGAAGATGGTGAACGAGGACGTCAAGTTCGTCGGCGTCAGCCTGAACACCTCTAACGTCTCGGCCGACGAGGCCGCAGCGTTCAAGAAGAAGATCTCCGAGCAGACCGGCCTGCCGGCCGTCGACCCGTTGAAGGACGGCGTGGCGCCGATCGTCGACCGTCTGCTCGCCTCCTAAGACGCCGTGGTACCGCGCGCCTCCTCTTCCAGGCGCGCGGTCGCGGTCTCCAGCGTCTCCTCAAGCCGCGCCATGAACGCTTTGCGGTTCAGACCCGGCGGGATCGCCGGCAGCACCTCGACGATGATGCGGCCCGGAGTCTTCCAGAACGCATTGCGAGACCAATACATCCCGGAGTTCAGGGCGACCGGTATGACCGGCAGATCGAGACCGGTGTATAGCGCCGCCGTTCCGGGGTGATAAGGCGCCTTCGTCCCCGGTGCCACACGAGTCCCTTGCGGGAAAATCAGGATCGGCCGGCCGGCCGCGACGGCCGCACGCCCACCCTCGACCATCTGGCGCAGTGCTGCAGCACCGGCCTTGCGGTCGACCGGGATCATGTTCAGCGCCCGGAAATACGGACCGACGATCGGCGCCCTCACCAGTTCCTGCTTGAGCACCGCCGCCGGTGCATCCAGCAGTTCGGTGAAGTACAGGGTCTCCCACGCCGACTGGTGCTTGGCAGCGACGATGGCAGCTCCCTTCGGCAGGTTCTCCGCGCCGCGCAGTTCCACGTCGATGCCGGCGACAACCCGCGCCAATGCCAGGACCGAGCGCGACCAGAACCGGGCGATCGCCAGCACCGGGCGCGTTCCGAACAGGAACGCCGGCATCCCGGCCAGCCCGAGCACCAGGGTGAAGCCGAAGAACAGCAGGTTGAAGAGCACGCCGCGGACGAGGATCATCCCCCGGCTATACCGATCCACCACGCAAAGCGCCAGATGCCGTGACCAATCCCTCACCCGAAGCGTGCGCCGAAGGGCTGCGCCCGATCCTGGAAGCCGTGGCCCGTCAAGGCACGACCTTGACCTATCTCGATCTGGCACGGGCGGCGGGGATCAAGCCGCCGCGCGCCATCCACCGAACGACCGAGGCGCTTGAAGCCATGATGCGAGCCGATCGTGCCGCCGGCCGGCCGCTGCTGGCCGCGGTGGTGGTCTCGGCCAAGCGTGCGGGATTGCCGGCCCCCGGCTTCTTCCGGCTGGCCGGCGAACTTGGCCTGTATTTCGGCCCGGACCACGGTCCGCAGGCCGCGCTGTTCCACGCCATGGAAGTCGAACGGGTGCGCGCCGCGCTCGGCCGCGGCACGGGGTCCTGACGAATCACGATTGATATGACGACCAGGCACCAATCCGGCGCACCCAGGGCTTTCCCCGCGCGGTGCTGAGCGCCTAGGATCGCCCGCAGGAGGAACGCTCATGACCGACGACACCAACGAGCCGAAGGGCCTGGCCCGCGGCCTGACCAACTATGGCGACAACGAGTTCAGCCTGTACCTGCGGCGCTCGATGGCGTCCTCCATGGGCTACAGCCGCGACATGCTGTCGAAGCCGGTGGTTGGCATCTGCAGCTCGGGCAGCGGCTACAACAACTGTCACCGGCTGATGCCGGAGCTGGTCGAGGCCACCAAGCGCGGCGTGCTGGCGGCCGGCGGCCTGCCGATCGACTTCCCGACCATCTCGCTGGGCGAGACGTTCCTGAACCCGACCTCGCTGATGTACCGCAACCTGATGAGCATGGACGTGGAGGAGATGATCCGCGCCCAGCCGATGGACGCGGTCGTGGTGATCGGCGGGTGCGACAAGACCCTGCCGGCCCAGTTGATGGGCGCGGCCAACGCCGACGTGCCGATGGTCTACCTGGCGGTCGGCCCGATGCTGACCTCGCCCTATGACGGTGAGCGGCTGGGCGCCTGCACCGACTGCCGCCGGTTCTGGGCGAAGTTCCGCGCCGGCGAGGTCGATGAGCCCGGCATCCGCCGGGTCGAAGGCAGCCTCGCCACCACCGCCGGCACCTGCGCGGTGATGGGTACGGCCAGCACCATGGCCTGCATCGGCGAGGCGCTGGGCATCATGCTGCCGGGCACCGCCGCGATCCCGGCGGTCCACGCCGACCGGCTGCGCGCCGCCGAGGCGTCCGGCGCCCGGGCCATGGAACTGGCGACCGCCAAGGGCAAGGACAAACTGCTGCCGCGCGACATCATCACCGTGAAGTCGGTGGAGAACGCCCTGCGGATCCTGCTGGCGATCGGCGGGTCGACCAACGCCATCGTCCACCTGACCGCGATCGCCGGCCGGCTCGGCATCCCGGTGTCGATGGACCGGCTGAACGCCATGTCAGACGAGACCCCGGTACTGGTCGATCTGAAGCCGACCGGCGCCCACTACATGGAAGACCTGTTCGCTGCGGGCGGGCTGATCGGCGTGCTGAAGGAACTGCGCCACCTGCTGCACCTGGACGCCATGACCATCACCGGAGAAACCCTGGGCCAGCGGATCGACGGTCATTCCGGCTACATCGACCACGAGATCGTGCGGCCGTTCGATAAGCCGTTCCAGTCGATGGGCGGGCTGGTGGCACTCTTCGGATCGCTGGCGCCGCGCGGCGCGATCCTGAAACGCTCGGCCGCCGACCCGACGCTGTTCGAGAAGGAGGCGCGCTGCGTGGTGTTCTCCTCCCTCGCCGACATGGCGGCACGGGTCGACGATCCCGACCTCGACATCCAGGCCGACGACATCATGGTGCTGCAGAACGCCGGCCCGAAGAGCCCGGCCGCCATGCCGGAGGCCGGCTACCTGCCGATCCCGAAGAAACTGGCGCGCCAGGGCCTGAAGGACATGGTGCGGATCTCCGACGCGCGGATGAGCGGCACCGCCTTCGGCACCATCATCCTGCACGTCACGCCGGAAGCCGCCGACGGCGGGCCGCTCGGCCTGGTGCGCACCGGCGACCGCATCCGGCTGTCGGTCAAGAACCGCACTCTCGACCTGCTGGTCGACGAGGCGGAACTGGAGAAGCGCCGCGCCGCCACCGATCCGGCCGCCGTCCAGCCGGAGTTCAAGCGCGGCTACCGCAAGATCTACATGGACCACGTGCTGCAGGCCGACGGCGGCGTCGACTTCGACTTCCTGCGCGCGGTCGACTAACCGGGGAACCCAGATGTCCGAGATCAAGACCGAGTTCGTGATGGAGATGCGGCTGGCGGTCGCCATGCCGCTGGCCGCGGTCGGCAACACCCAGTACGGCGACCGGCGCATCGCCCGGGTGACCGGCGGCACCTTCGAGGGACCGAAGCTCAGCGGCACCGTTCTGGACGGCGGCGGCGACTGGATCCTGAACCGCACCGATGGCGTGACCCAGCTCGACGTCCGGCTGACGATGAAGGCGTCGGACGGCGCCCTGATCTACATGACCTACAAGGGGCTGCGCCACGGCCCGGCCGACGTCATGGCCAAGCTGGCGGCCGGCGAGTCCGTCGATCCAAGCCTGCTGTACTTCCGCACCACGCCCTTCTTCGAGACCGCGTCGGACGGCCCGCACGCCTGGATGAACAGGTCGTGTTTCGTCGCCACCGGCCGGCGCGAGCCAACCGGCCCGATCTATCGGGTGTTCGAGGTCCTGTAGCCGTTCGGAGCGGAGGCGTGCCGGCCTAGCTGTCCGGGCCGGCAATGCCCTTGCGCAGGCCCTTGATCTCGCCCCGGCGGGTCTTGCCCTCCAGGCGGCGGGTCTTCGCGGCCCGGCTCGGACGGGTCGGCACCCGGAACTTCGGCCGGATCGCCGCCTGCCGGATCATCTCGGCGAGACGCTCCACCGCGTCTTCGCGGTTGGCAAGCTGGGTGCGGTGCCGGTTCGCGGTCAGCACGATCGCACCGTCCTTGGTCAGCTTCGACCCGGCGATCCGCTCCAGCCGGGCCTTGACATGGGACGGCAGCGACGGCGACCCGCGGACATCGAAGCGCAGTTGTACCGCCGTCGAGACCTTGTTCACGTTCTGCCCACCCGGCCCGCCGGCGCGGATGAAGCTCATTTCAATTTCGTCGTCGGGGATGGCGCACACGCCGTCGATCTGGATCATGGACGCACTGTAGCGGGCACGCGCGCGCGCTCAAGCTCGGTGCTGGGCCGTCGTATGTGCGACGTTAGCGCAACTGTCAGGCTCACCCCGGACGAACCCGCTCCAGCGCAACGGCTTCCGGCTTGGCCAGAACCTTCTTCATCTGCTCGGTCGCGCGGACCAGGGCGCGGCGGATGCCCGGTTCCATGGCGGCATGGCCGGCGTCGGGCACCACCACCAACTCGGCCCCGCGCCACGCCCGGGCCAGGGTATCGGCCGAGACCATCGGGCAGATCACGTCGTAGCGGCCCTGCACGATGATTGCGGGATGCCGGGTCAGCCGGTCCATACCGGCCAGCAGGCCGGCCGGCGGCAGGAACAGGCGATTGGCGAAGTAGTGCGCCTCGATGCGGGCCAGGGCCAGCGAGTGGTGGTCGTTGTCGATCTCGGCCAACTGCCGCGCGTCCGGCACCAGCGCCGAGCAGGCCGCCTCGTAGCCGCCCCACCGGCGCGCCGCCGGCAGGTGAACCTCCGGGCGCGGATCGAGCAGCCGGGTCAGGTAGCCATCCAGCAGGTCGCCACGCTCCTCGGGCGGCAGGAACTCGGCGAACCGGCCCCAGGCGTCCGGAAACACGGTGCGGATCCCGGACAGGAACCATGCGACCTCACTTGGCCGGCCTAGGAAGATCCCGCGCAGGATGAAGCCGAGGCAGTGGTTCGGATGAGCCTGCCCGTAGGCGAGCGCCAGGGTCGAGCCCCACGAGCCGCCGAACACCAGCCAGCTGTCGATCTGCAGGTGCCGGCGCAGCAGTTCCATGTCGGCGACCAGATGGCCGGTGGTGTTGGCGTGGACAGAGGCGTGCGGCGTCGACCGGCCGGCACCGCGCTGGTCGAACAGGACGATCCGGTACGCTGCAGGATCGAAGAACCGGCGCTGCGCCGGCGAGGTGCCGGAGCCCGGCCCGCCGTGCAGGAACACCACGGGAATGCCGGCGGGGTTGCCGCTCTCCTCCCAGTACAGGCGATGGCCGGCGCCGACCTCCAGGAAGCCGCTTCGCCGGAACGGGATTTCCGGAAACAGATCGTCGCGCGTCACCGAGACCTCGCCGTTCGCTTCGCGTGCCGTTATCGGGTCCGGCCCGCCGATTGTCAAAACCCGGCAATCGCCAGGGTATGCGCCGGGCGATGCTCGCGCAGTGCGGCGGCCAGCAGCTCTACATCCTCGACCCGGTCGCGCGAGCGCCGGTAGGCGAGCGACACGGTTCGGCCGACCTGATCACCCGGAAACGTCCGGTAGCGCACCAGGCCGCCATGATCGCTGTCGCCGGGTGCGGCACCCACCGGAACCAGGCTGTAGCCGGCGCCGGCGGCAACCATGGCCTTCAGCGTCTCCAGGCTCATCGCGGTATGGCGCGGCCTGTGGCCCGCCCCGGCACACAGCGCCAGCGCCTGATCGCGCAGGCAGTGGCCCTCTTCCAGCAGCACCGCATCGTTCGGGTCGAGCCCGGCCAGCGTGACGGTCGGCATCGTCGCCAGCGGCGACCGGGCCTCCACGGCCAGCCGGAACGGCTCGCGGTACAGCGGGATCAGCGCCAGCCCCTGCTCGTCGATCGGCGGCGACAGCACGACTGCGTCCAGCGCTCCATCGCGAAGGCGGGCCAGCAGGTGCTCGGTCAGACCTTCCTCGATCGCCAGGGCAAGCAACGGATGGGTCTTCAGCAGCGGGGCCAGGGCGCGCGGAAACAGATAAGGGCCGATGGTGGCGATCGCGCCCAAAGCAAACGATCCAGACAGCGGCGCCTGCCCTTCGGACCCTGCGTCCATCATCCTGGCAGCAGCCTCCAGGACCGAACGGGCACGGCGGATCGCCTCCTCGCCTGAGTGGGTCGGCATCACCCGCCGGCTGGTCCGCTCGAACACCCGGAAGCCGATTGCGTCCTCAAACTTGCGAACCCCAGCCGACAACGAGGGTTGACTCACACGACAGGCTTCGGCGGCACGGCCGAAATGCCCGTGGTCGGCGACCGCCACCAGATACTCGAGATCGCGCAAGGAGAGCCCGCGGAATGTCATAGAGCAATCCTATCAGATCGGTTGGATCAATCGATTAGATAACGGTACTTCACTACCCAAATACAACACTGTCGCCGCCGGAAACTCATTCGATCCGGCAGCATCACCGCTTAGAAGAGAGGCATCAATGACCCGCAACACCGATCCGGTCGTCAAAGCTCTGGAGCAGGCGCTGGCCGACACCTTCACGCTGGCTCTGAAGACCCAGAACTACCACTGGAACGTCACCGGCCCGAACTTCTTCGGCCTGCACAACCTGTTCGAAGAGCAGTACAACGACGGCTACGCGGCCTCTGACGAACTGGCGGAACGGATCCGCGCCCTTGGCGCACCGGCGCCGGGCGGCCTGCGTGCGTTTCAGGAGATCACCAGGATCGAGGAGGCCAAGTCCGGCCTTGAGTCCAAGGCAATGCTCGACGACCTGATCGAGAGCAACGCGGCCGTCGCCGCCACTCTGAAGAGCGGGATCGACGTTGCAGAGACCGCCAGCGACCCGGCGACGGCGGACATGCTCACCGCGCGCGTGACCGCGCACGACAAGGCTGCGTGGATGCTGCGCAGCATCCGGGGCTGATCCCCGGGTGCGCAGCCTGGACCGGACGGCGCGCCTCCCCGCCGTCCGGCCCTGACCCTGCTTGGGAGAAAATCCATCGCGCGCCGTTCCGCCCGGTCACCGGTTACTGGTATCGTCATGCGTGATCGATAGCGCGCCACAGCCACCACCTGCCTCCACCGGCGTTACCAGACGACGGGCCATTGCCGGCTTGGCGTGTATGACGTTCATCCGTCCCGCCGCGGCAAGCACCCGTCCCGGACCTCGAACGCCGACCGGCCTCAGCGAAGGGAAAACGGGCCGGGTGTCGGCGGTGCTGACCGGAGAGACGGTCGACCTGGAAGATGGAACCCGGGTTCGGCTGGCCGGCATCCAGGCGCCTGCACCGGCGCGCGACGATCGGCCGGCATGGCCACTTGCCACCGAGGCATCCACCGCCGTCGGCCACGCCCTGCTGGGCCGTACTGTACAGCTCTGGCACCCCGAGGACCGGCGCGACCGCTGGGGTCGCAGCCTGGCGCACGTCGTCCGCGACGACGGGTATTGGCTGCAGGGCGCGCTGCTGATGGACGGTCTGGCGCGGGTCTACACCCAACCGCGAACCGCCACCGGAGCCACCCTGATGCTTGACCTGGAGCGCACGGCTCGCGCAGCCCGGCGCGGTATCTGGGGCGACCGGTTCTACCGGATTCGCAACCCGGCCGAGACTTGGGGCGACCTCGACAGCGTGCAGGTCGTGGAAGGTCGTGTGGTCGACGCTGCCGTGGTGCGCGGCACCGCCTATCTCAACTTCGGTACCGACTGGCGCAACGACTTCACGTTTCGGATCGAATCGGACGCACGCCGCGCGTTCAAGCGGGCGGGCATCGATCCCGGCGCACTCACCGGGCTTCGGGTTCGCGGCCGGGGCTGGGTGTTTCCGCTGAACGGACCGATGATCGACCTTACCCACCCGGAAGCGATGGAGGTGCTGGAGGAATGATGCGTGTGCTGTCCCGCAGACTGAACCGTCACGTCAGTTCCGCCTTGCTCGCCGCCGCCATCGCGCTCGGCGGGCTAGGGATGACCGGATGTTCGACCAACCCGGCAACCGGACAGCGCGCCTTCACCCTGCTGTCGCCGGACGATGAACAGGAACTCGGGCGGGAGCAGCATCCCAAGATTCTCGCGGAGTTCGGTGGTGCCTACGAAGATCCGGCCACCCAGACCTATGTGACCGGGATCGGCAACGCGCTGGTCGCTCGCTCCGAGTTCCCTGGCGTGCCGTTCACCTTCACCGTCCTCGACTCGCCCGTCGTCAACGCGTTCGCCCTCCCGGGCGGTTACGTCTACATCACGCGCGGACTGATGGCGCTGGCCAACAGCGAGGCCGAACTCGCCGGCGTCGTCGGCCATGAGATCGGCCACGTTACGGCGCGCCACGGTGCCCAGCAGCACGGTCGCAGCGTCCTGGTCGGCCTGGGCGCCGGTATCCTGGGGGCGGTGATCGGCGACCGCGGAGTAGCCCAGGTGCTGAACACCGGAGGCGGGCTGATCCTGCGCGGCTACAGCCGGGAGCAGGAGTTCGAAGCCGATTCGCTCGGCCTGCGCTACATGACCCAGGCCGGCTACGATCCAGGCGCAATGGCGTCGTTCCTGGAGCACCTGCGCGCCAAGTCGAAGCTCGATTCCCAGCTTCTCGGATCCGGAAGCGACCCGGATGAGCACAGCCTGCTGTCGACCCATCCGCGCACCATCGACCGGGTGCAGGAAGCGCGCACTGCCGCACTCGGGGCGGGCCCCCTCGGAGGCCGGACCGAGCAAGCGGCCTATCTGCGCCGGCTCGACGGCATGATCTATGACGACTCGCCGGAGCAGGGGTTCGTTCGCGGCCAGCGGTTCGTTCACCCCAAGCTGCGCTTCGAGTTCTCGGTGCCGGGCGACTTCACGCTGCTCAACGGCCCCACCGCCGTGCGCGCCCGCGGTCCGAACGGTGCCGTGATCGTGTTCGACATGGCCCCGAAGGCGACCGGCGGCACCATGCTGCAGTACATCCGCCAACAATGGGGCGCACGCCTGCCGCTGGCCGATCTGTCAGCCCTCAACGTGAACGGCATGGAGGCGGCAACCGGCATTGCCCGCATCTCCGCGAACCAGGGCCCGTTTGACCTCCGGCTGGTCGCGATCCGGGGTCATGACGATCGGATATACCGGTTGCTGTTCGGCACTCCCGCAGACCATACATCGCGACTGAACACCGCCCTGCAGCGCACGACCTTCAGCTTTCGCGAGATCAGCGAGGCCGAAGCCGCGAAGGAGAAGCCGTACCGGCTGCGCCTCTACGAAGCGCGCGCGGGCGACTCGGTGGCGAGGCTGGCGCAGTGGATGCCGCAGGGGCCGCAGCCCGAGGCAAGGTTCCGGGTGCTGAACGGACTTGCGCCCGGCGAGGAACCAGTGCCCGGCCAGTTGTTGAAATACGTCAGCTACTGAACCGCCTGGTCAGGCCTCGATCCGGTCCAGCAGCGTCCCATCCGGTGCGAAGCACGCCGCGATCAACGGCCCGCCTGCCCCGCATCCGCCATCGATGGTGAGGATGGCGCCATCCTCCGACCACCCGCCGCCGTCGGGATCGTGGCCCCGCACGATACGGGCAAAGCCGTTATAGCCGGCGGCGGCGCGCGCAAAGGTGCCGCTCTCCCACCAGAACGCGTCGCGCTGGTCGGTCAGTGGCCGCGCCGGGTCAAGGCCGGCATGCACGAACAGCACGCCGCCGGGTCCGGTGTGCGCGTAGCGGCGCAACCCCGAGAACCACGCCAGATGCCCGGGAGACGCCTGCATCGCCGCCTTCAGGCGCCCAGTCCAACGGGTCAGCGCCACCATCCCCTCGTCGGCCGCCGCGAATCCCTGGGCCGGATCACCGCCATAGGCCCGCAGCGTCGCGTCGACGCCCCTATCCAGCATCCAGCGCATCAGTTCCTTGGGCCGCGGCGCGAAGTGAACCTGCAGCAGCTTGTGCCACATCTCCTCCTGCCGGCCGCGCAGGTACACGATGTCGTCGGGCAGATAGAGCGGTGGCTGGGCCAGCACCAGGCGACGGAACCGCAGCGTCTCCGCAACCGCCGCCCGCACATCGCCGCCGCCCACCAGGTCGCCAAGATAGACCAGACGATCACCGCTTTCGAAGCGCTCGCCGATGGCGTCATGCAGGGCCGCCAACCGGTCGACGACACCGTGGACGGCCGCCACGGCCCACACCCGTCGGCCGCTCGACAGATCGACGAAGCGTTCGAAGGCCATATCAGTTCTGGTGTTGGTCAACATCCGGTTTCGCAATGGTGCGGTGCGAGGGCGTCAGCCATCGGTGATAGCAGGCCGTCCGGCACGGCGAAAGGGGCCCTGGGCCAGTGCCCCAAGGCTTCATCGCAAAGGGATTCGACAATCGGCATCGCTGGAAGCGGGACCTTGTCGGCGTTGCAAGTGTGCTTCAATGACATGAGGCGGTGCCGAAACACCGCCTCATGTCATGACATCGTGAACGGATCAAACTGCGCTCAGGCAGCGTCCATCAGCTTTTCCAGCCGATCGACCGCGGTAACCTCGTCGATCTGCTCGATCTTCGCGAACTCACGGGCCAGACGATCGATGGCAGCCTGATACATCTGCCGCTCGCTGTACGACTGGTCGGCCTGATTGCTGGAGCGCCGCAGATCGCGCACCACCTCGGCAATCGACACCGGATCGCCGGAATTGATCTTCGCCTCGTACTCCTGAGCGCGGCGCGACCACATGGTCCGCCGGACCTTGGCCCGCCCCTTCAGCTTCTGCAGGGCGACATCCATCTGCTTGCGGCTGCTGAGCCGACGCAGACCACTGGTCCGTGCCTTGCCAACCGGAATCCGCAGCGTCATCCGGTCCTGCTCGAAGTCGATCACGAGAAGATCAAGCTCGGTACCGGCAACGATCTGTGTCTCCGTCCCCTTGATCAACCCAACCCCATGCGTCGGGTACACCACGAAATCGCCGGTCTTGAATTCGCTGCTCTTCTTTGTCATCGGGCTCTCTGTCATACGTCCATCCGAGGGTCCCGCGCAGGCTCCAGAAGCACACCACCCCACCCGGTGCGTCGTCGCGGCACACGGAAAGGCGCCATACGACGATCCGAAGCAATTTTTGCTTCGATCCTGGTCCCACGGTTTGCGGGGACGGTGCCGGGTTTGACTCTCCGTCCCGGCTCCGAACGAAAAAGACGGTACCACAAAAAGAGGCGTAATGGTAGGGCAAGGCCGCAGACAGGGGCCTGCAGCCGGGGGCAAATCAACGCATCTGCGTTAAATCAGACGGTTGTTACCAGAGTCTTAACGTCGGATGACAGAATCCGGTGCAGCACGGCGACGCGGCCGCGCGTGATCAGTTCCCTTTCCCGGGCGCGGAATCGAAAAACCGCTCGAACTTGCCCTTCTCCGCCTGCATCGCGTCCGCCTCGGGCATCGCCTCGATCTTGCGGGTGATGTTCGGCCAAGTTTCCGAGTACTCCCGGTTCATCTCCAGCCACTTCTCCGCTTCCACTTCGGTATCCGGCAAGATCGCCTCAGGCGGGCACTCCGGCTCGCAGACACCGCAGTCGATGCATTCGTCCGGATGGATGACCAGCATGTTGGCGCCTTCGTAGAAGCAATCCACCGGGCACACTTCCACGCAGTCCGTGTATTTGCACTTAATGCAGGCTTCCGTGACGATGTACGTCATCGACGTCTCCTCCGAGCTCGATCCGCCGGTCTTTAATCGCTCGCACCCGGCGCATCAAGGCCGAGTTTCACAAGAGCGCGCTTACGCGCCTCGCCGCTGTCGCGATCGGGGACGAACAGCAGACCGGCCAGCCGCCGCATCAGCTGGGCCTCGTAGTCGTGCAACGTGCCGTCGGCGTACACCACCTCCCACAACGCTTCCATCAGCATCAGCCGGCCGTCCGGGTCGAGTTGCCCCTTCAGGACCCGGGTGAATCCGTAGAGATCGACCGATTCCTCGGCGGTTTGGCCAGCCTCGGCCATGACCGCATCAATCTCCTCACGCGAGACGCCGAAGCGCTCGACCAGCCGGTCGGCCGCCACCGCCCTCTCGCGCTCGTCGATCCCTCCATCAAGCGCCGCCGCCCGCGACAGCAGCACCGCCGCCGCCATGGCCAGTTCGTCGCGAGGCGCCGTCTTCACCGAATCGCCCCCGGATTCCAGTCGGGCAATGAAGCGTTGCAGTCGGGCGAGCATCGGTGTCTCCAGGTGCATTGCAGTCTCAAGGGGATGCAGCCTACATAGGCCGCCATGGACCATCCGTCAGCCCCCGACCTCACCCCCGCCCGTCTCGAACTGGAGCCAGTCCCAGCCCCGCTGGACGGTCCGGCGCCGCCCGATGCCGAGGATGCACCGTCGGCACGCCGCAACGCCGGCCCGCTGCTGGCCGTCCTGCGCGGCATCTTGCCGGGTTCCGGCACGGTGCTGGAGATCGGTGCCGGCACCGGCCAGCATGCCGCGGCGTTTGCGGCCGCGCTGGCCCCGCTGCGCTGGCTGCCAACCGACCCCCAGGCCAGCCGGCTTGCCAGTGTCCCGCTGTGGGCCGACGCCCTGCGACCACAAGCCGCACGACCGCTGCCGGCCCGGGTTCTGGACGCGGCGGCGGCCGACTGGCCGCTCAAGCCGGAGGACGACATCCGCGCCGTCCTCGCGACCAACGTGATCCATATCGCGCCTTGGTCGGTGGCGAAGGGCATCCTGGCTGGGGCCGCCCGCTGGCTGGCGCCTGGAGATCCGCTGGTCTTCTACGGTCCGTTCCGACGGAACGGCGCCCACACCAGCGACGGCAACACCCAATTCGATTCCAGTCTGCGCGCCCAGGCCCCCTCATGGGGCATCCGCGACCTGGAGAGCGAGATCGTGCCCACCGCGCAGGCCGCCGGGCTCGATCTAGACAGGGTCCAGGCGATGCCGGCCAACAATTTCACCGTGGTGCTTCGCCGCCGGTAGCCGGCGCCTCCTGATCCGGCAATGCCGGAAAGCGGAACAGTTCGGCCGCGTTGTCGACAAGGATGCGGCGGCGCAGGCCCTCGTCCTCGGTCCAGTCCCCCAGCAGGTCAAGCATCCAGCCGTCGTCGATCTCGGTGTCACCCGCTGACGGGTGCGGCCAGTTGGAACCCCAGACCAATCGCTCCGGTGCATGCCGGATCAGGATACGGGCGATCCGCTCAACGTCCCGGTAACGCGGTTGCTGGCCATGGCGCGTCGGCTCGTTGGCGCTCTCCTCCGGGCCCGACAGCTTGACCCATGCCTTGTCGGCATCGATCAGCCGCAGCAGGGCGCGCAGCCCCGGCTCCCGGTCGCCGACCCGGCCGAGAAAACAACCGATGTGATCAATGATCACCCGGCCCGGCCAGGACAGCAGGCGCTGCTCGACCTCGTTGAGGAACCGACCGTCCATCTGCAACTCGACGTCCCAGTCGACCGCGTCATGAACCCGCGATGCCAATCGGTCAGTCTCGACCCAGTCGATCAACCGCCAGGGGTCGCGCATCTGGAACCGGGTAGCGACGCACCCGGCGGCGACAAGATCGCGCAACTCGCCGTCCGATACCGTCGGCGCCACTGCAGCTACCCCTCGGGCGTGCCCAATGCTGGTGCCGTCCGGCCCGGTGTCCAATTGCTCCAAGGCATCAATCAGGCAGCCATGGTCGAAACCGTAGGCGCTGGACTGCACGACCACGACGCGGTCCAGGCCGAGTCGCCGGCGCACTGCCGCGTACTCCGCCGCCGGCGCCGCCTTGGGCGTGTACGCATCATCGCGATACGCGAACCGCCCAGGTTCGGCAAACACGTGAACATGCGCGTCGCAGGCACCGGCCAGCAACGGCCTGTCGGGAACGCGTCCCGCTTCGTCGCGCTCGCGTTCCTCGTCGTCATCGGTGGCGGCCTTGGCCAGCATAGACTCAAGGCTGCGCCGGGGCTCCGAGCCGGGCGGCGGCGGCAGATCGTAGAAGGCCGGGTCGCTCGGCAGAATCAACGGAATCTTAGCCACTGGGGAACCTCATTGGCATCGTCCTTGCGTAGCTGCGCGGCATGGGCTTCTCGGTCAACACCAACCCGGCGTCACTGACCGCGCTCCGCAACCTCGAGGCGGCGAACCGGCAGTCTACGACCAACGGCCAGGTTGTCTCGACCGGACAGAAGGTCCGCGGCGCCATCGACGATGCCTCGAACTTCGCCATCGCCCAAGGCCTGCGCGGCGATATAAAGGCGACCGGGGCAATTATCCAAGGCCTGAACAACGCCAAGGGCATCGCCCGGGTAGCACTGGCCGGCGCCACCAGCGTTTCCGACCTGATGGCCGACATCCGCAAGAAGATCACCGAAGGCGCCAACGAGGGCAACACCGCGCAGCAGCAGCAGATCCTGCAGAACGACTACCTCGAACTGCTGGCGCAGTTCCGCCAAGTGCTGGAAAACGCCGAGTACAACGGTGTCAACATCGTCATCGAGACCGCCATTCCGTTCAACCTCGCGGTAGGCACGGTCCGCAACGTCGATGTCCTGGCCAACCTGCAGGGCGACACCTTGCGCCTGAACGGCCAGCGCCTCGATCTGGCATACGCGCGGATGGCGGCGGAGGACATTTCGTCCCCGGCCAACGCGCTGACCGCCCTCACCGTCGCACAGCAGCAGGAAGTCGATATCAGCACCGCTCTCGGCCAGCTCGGCAGCGACCTGCGTCAGCTGGAGCTGCAGACCCAGCAGTTGCAGGCCACCCTGGACGCCACCGAGGAAGGTCTCGGCAACATCGTCGACGCGGACATGGCGCGAGCCTCCGCCGAGCAGAGCGCACTGCAGGTCCGCCAGCAGTTGTCGGTGCAAACCCTAGGCATCGCCAACGAGGCGCCGCGGGTGCTTCTCGGCCTGTTCCAGTGAGCGCGCCGTCTCGGCTAGAGTGACGTCGAACACGGCACCCCGGAGGCTCCCCATGCTGCCCGACGACATCAGTTTCGTGACCGACGAGGCCGGCCTGCGCGCCCTGCACCTGGCGCCGATGAGCCGGTCGTCGGACAAGGTGTTGTCCCGCCTCGACAAGCACTGCCGCGATATCCTGGCGCTGTCGCCGTTCTGCGTGATTGCCACCCAAGGCCCAAGCGGCGCCGACGTGTCGCCGCGTGGCGACCCGCCGGGTTTCGTGGCGGTGCTCGACGACACCCACCTGCTGTTGCCTGACCGGGTCGGCAACAACCGGCTCGACAACTTCGCCAACCTGCTGACAAACCCGGCGATCGGCATGCTGTTCCTGGTGCCCGGCATGGGCGAGACCCTGCGGATCAACGGCACCGCCCGGATCACCGACGACGCCCGCCTGCTGGAGCCGCTGACCATGCAGCGCCGGGCCCCGAAGGTCGGACTGCTGATCGAGGTGCAGGAGGCGTTCCTGCACTGCTCGAAGGCGCTGGTCCGCTCCGACCTGTGGAACCCGGACAAGCGCATCGACCGTTCGATCCTGGCGTCCTACACCCAGATGCTGACCGACCATGTTGCCGGCATCACCCTGGAGGAATCCGAGCGCCAGGGTCGGATCATGGCGGAACGCGGACTGTACTGAGACGCCGTTCGCTCGCTGGATCCCGGATCGTCTGCGCCAGGGCGCATCCGTCCGGGATGACGACAAGCGACCAGAGTTCAGATCAGCTGAAACACCCCGCCAGTAGCCTTGAAGCGCTGCAGGGCGCCCAGGCTGCGCGACACCGCGAGCGTGCGGTCGTGCGGCAGGCCATCCTGTTCGAACCAGGCGACGTCCAGGCTCTCTTGCCCGTCGGCCCGCGGCTCGCCGCTCCATTCGGCGCAGTGGAAGATCATCGCGAAGGCGTGCAGCACGTCGCCATGCGGGTAGACGATGCGGTCGTCGACCGGATGGCTGGAGAACCCGACCGGCACCAGGCGGTGCGCGGTCAGGCCGGTCTCCTCCAGCAGTTCCTGGCGGGCGGTCTCGTCGATCGACTGGCCAATCTCGGCCGAACCCGACGGCCAGCCCCACAGCTTCATGTCGCCGCGCTTGATCAGCAGGATGCGACCTTGGCCGTCCTCGACGATGATCCGCGCGCCCGGCATCAGCACCGGGCGGCTGCCTATCACCGCCCGGAGCTTGCCGAGATAGCTGTCCGCGAACGACCCGCTTCCGGATTTCCCGTTCGGGCCTTCGCTCACATCACCGCGCCGATCTGCCACGGGATGAACTCGTTGTCGCCCATCCCATGCTCTTCCGACCGGGTCTTGGACCCGGATGCGACCTCGAGGATACGCTCGAAGATCTGCTGGCCCATCTGCTCGATCGACACGCCGTCGTCGACGATCGCGCCGCAGTTGATGTCCATGTCGTCGGACATCCGGTTGAACATCGTGGTGTTGGTGGCGAGCTTCAGCGACGGCGCCGGCTTGCAGCCATAGACCGAGCCGCGGCCGGTGGTGAAGCACACCACGTTGGAGCCGCTGGCCACCTCGCCCGTGATCGAGCACGGGTCATAGCCGGGGCTGTCCATGAAGACGAAGCCCTTGGTGTTGATCGGCTCGCCGTACTTGAACACGCCGGTCAGGTTGGTGGTCCCGCCCTTGGCGGCCGCGCCCAGCGACTTCTCCAGGATGGTGGTCAGGCCACCGCGCTTGTTGCCCGGCGACGGGTTGTTGTTCATCTCGCCGCCGTTGCGCGAGGTGTACTCCTCCCACCACTTGATGCGCTCGATCAGCTTCTCGCCGACCTCCTGGCTGACCGCACGGCGGGTCAGCAGATGTTCGGCCCCATAGATCTCCGGAGTCTCGGCCAACACCGCGGTGCCGCCGTGCCGGACCAGCAGGTTCGCCGCTTCGCCCAGCGCCGGGTTGGCGGTAATGCCGGAATAGGCGTCCGAGCCGCCGCACTGCAGGGCCAGGGTCAGCTCGCTCGCCGGGCAGGTACCGCGCTCGGCCTTGTTGGCCTCCGGCAGCATTTCCTTGATGATCGAGGCGCCCCGCTCGACGGTCTTCCGCAGGCCGCCGGTGTCCTGGATGTTCATGGTCTGGAAGCGCGGGCCGCGCTCGATCCCGTAGGCCTCCAGCAGGAAGTCGATCTGGTTCACCTCGCAGCCGAGGCCGACCATCACGATGCCGGCGAAGTTCGGGTGGCGGGCGAAGCCCCACAGCACCCTCTGCAGGTTGGCGTAGCCCTCGCCGTCGCCGGCCATGCCGCAGCCCGTCGAGTGGGTCAGCGCCACCACCCCGTCGACGTTCGGGTACTTCGCCATGATCTCCGGCGTCAGGGCCTCGGCGATGTACTTCGCCGCGGTCGCCGAACAGTTCACGCTGGTCAGCACGCCGATGTAGTTGCGGGTGCCGACGCTGCCGTTGGAACGGCGGAAGCCCTGGAAGGTCGCCTGTTCGGAGTTGTTGAAGTAGGCGGTCGGCTTGGCGTCCTTGCCGAACGCATAGTCCCGCTCGAAATCCTGCATCTCGACGTTGTGCACGTGGACGTGCTCGCCGACGGCGACGGCCTCGGTCGCGAAACCGATGATCTGGTCGTATTTGCGGATCGCCTCGCCCGCCGCGATCGGCCGGGTGGCCACTTTGTGACCGGCGGGAATCGGCTGGGCGACCGTCACATTCTCCCCTGGGATCGGGGTGCCGGGCAGCAGCTCCGTCCGCGCGGTGATCACGTTGTCGGTTGCGTTCAGACGGATGGTCAGCCGGACGTTTTCGGCGGCGGCCATGGCGTTCACTCCTGGGGTGGATTCGTTGCCGGATCATAGCGCGCAGCCGACGGTCCGCAATCGGCAACACCGTTCTGGCATCTGATATTTAATTGACTTCAGCAACTATATCGTTGATTTTGTCAAACATCACCGGGAGGCCCAGACCATGGTCGACACCGAGGCACGGATCAACGCCGTGCGCGCCTTCAACCGGTTCATCACCCGCCACGTCGGGGCGTTGAACGAGGGACTGCTCGACAGTTCGTTCTCGCTGACCGAAACCCGCATCCTCTACGAGTTGGCGCACCGTCCGGGCGTGACCGCCAGCGACCTGCGCCGCGACCTGGGCCTCGACCCCGGCTATCTCAGCCGGATCCTGCGCAATTTCCGCGAACGCGGGCTGGTCGACACCACATCGGCACCGTCCGATGCACGCCGCCAGGAACTGACACTGACCGAAACCGGCGAGCGCATCTTCGCGCCGCTGAACCAGCGCTCGCGTGACGAGGTGGCAGCCATGCTGGCGCCGCTGTCCGAAGCCGACCAGGCCCGGCTGGTCGAGGCGATGCGCACGGTCGAGACCCTGTTCGGTGGCGGCACCACCAAGGCCGATGGCGTCGTGCTGCGCCCACACCGGCCCGGCGACATGGGCTGGGTGATCCACCGCCACGCCGCGCTGTACGCCCAGGAGTACGGCTGGGATAACAGCTTCGAGGCCATGGTGGCGGAAGTTGCTGCCGGATTCATCCGCAACTTCGACCCCGAGCGCGAGCGTTGCTGGATTGCCGAACACGACGGCGAGCCTGTGGGATCGGTGTTCGTGGTCCGCGCCGACGAGACCACGGCCAAGCTGCGCCTGCTGTATGTCGAACCGTCGGCACGCGGCCTGGGAATTGGCCGGAAGCTGGTCGATGAGGCAGTGGCGTTCGCGCGCGCAACCGGTTGCCGACGCATAGTGCTGTGGACCAACGATATCCTGACCGCGGCGCGCCGGATCTACGAGACCGCCGGGTTCACCCTGATCGAAAGCGAACCGCACCACAGCTTCGGCCATGACCTGGTCGGCGAGACCTGGGCGCTGGAGCTGTGAGCCCGTACCGGCTGGCCATCCTGGCTGCCGCCGCGACCGGCATCCAGGTGGGAGCGAACATCGTCGCGACCCGTTTCGCGGTTGGCCAGATCGGCCCGATATCGCTCGCCCTGCTGCGCTATGCCATCGGTTGCCTGATCCTGGCGCCGGTGGTGCTGGCGATCGGCCGACCACGGTTCGCGTGCCGCGACATCGCGCCGATCGCTGTGCTCGGCATCCTGCAGTTCGGCGTGCTGATCGCGCTGTTGAATCTCGCTCTGCAGTACATTCCGGCGGCCCGCGCCAGTCTGATCTTCGCCACCTTCCCGCTGCTGACCCTGGTGCTCGGTGCCGCCACCCGGCGCGAGTCCCTGTCGGCGCGGGTGACTATCGGAGTCACGATTTCGATCCTCGGCGTCGCCCTGACCCTTGGGGAAAGCGCCGTGATCGCGGATACCGGTGGCCCAGACGCCGACATCGATGCCTGGATCGGCGCCGGCGCGGCACTGGGTGCGGCGTTCACCGGCGCGGTCTGCTCGGTCCTGTACCGGCCATACCTGCAGCGCTATCCGACATTGCCGGTCGGTTTCGTCGCGATGGCCGCCTCGGTTGCCTTCCTGGCCGTGCTCGCCACCGGCGAGGGCTTCTTCAATGCCTGGCCACAACTGGACACGATCGCCTGGGCGGCCGTGCTGTTCATCGCCGTGTCCAGCGCCGGCGGGTATCTGGTGTGGCTGTATGCCCTGCGCCACGCCCCGCCGACCCGCGTCACCATGTTCCTCGGGCTCAGCCCGGTGACCGCCGCCCTGCTGGGCACCCTGCTGCTGGGCGAGCCGCTGACGGCCGGTGTGGTGGGCGGGCTGGTGCTGGTGGTGGCGGGGCTCGGGGTGGCGTTACGATAAGCAGTTGCTGCCAGAATATGGCATCATGCGGCGCACTTCGGAAAGGCTGTCGCCATGACACGCGCCGCGCGCCTGCTCGACCTGATCCAGGTTCTTCGCCAGCACCGCCGGCCGGTAACGGGGCAGTCGTTGGCCGACCAGCTTGGGGTCAGCATTCGCACACTGTACCGGGACATCGCCACACTGCAGGCCCAGGGCGCGCACATCGAGGGCGAGCCGGGTCTGGGCTATGTGCTGCGACCCGGCTTCATGCTGCCGCCGCTGATGTTTTCCGAGGATGAGATCGAGGCCCTGGTGCTCGGCTCACGCTGGGTCGCCGACCGCGGCGACAGCCGGCTGGCGGAAGCGGCACGGATTGCGCTCTCCAAGATCGCCGCGGTGCTGCCGGCCGATCTGCGCGACGACTTGGACGCCTCGGCCCTGCTGGTCGGCCCCGGCTGGGTTGAGCCGGACGCGATCGACCTCGGCATCATCCGCAAGGCGATTCGGGCCGAACGCAAGCTTGGCATCACCTATCGCAATGAGAGCGGGGCGCAGAGCGAGCGGGTCATCTGGCCGTTCGCGCTGGGCTTCTTCGACCGGGTGCGAATCGTGGTCGCCTGGTGCGAACTGCGGCGCGGCTACCGGAACTTTCGTGCCGACCGGATCATCGACTGGACCGAAAGCGTCGAGCGCTACCCACGCCGCCGCCAGGTCCTGCTGAAGGAATGGCGGGAAACCGAACTGCGCGCGGCCAAGATGAAGCGAAACGCTGATACTGCCATAATTTGACAGTATAACACGGCATGTTCTCGGCCATCGCAACCGGAAGACCAAGCCATGCCGACCCCGACATTCATCATCCTCTACGTCGCCGACCCATCGGCAAGCGCCCGCTTCTACGCCGGGATACTCGATCGCGCACCTGTCGAATCGTCCTCTGAATTCGCGATGTTCGCCCTGGATACCGGGACCATGCTGGGTCTCTGGGCCCGGGACGCCGTCAAGCCCGCCACCGACCCGTCCACGGGTGGGGCGGAGGTGGGACTGCCGGCCGACAGCGCTGCCGCCGTCGACACCCGGCACGCCGACTGGGCCAAGCGCGGCCTGCCGATTCTGCAAGCGCCGACGTCCATGGATTTCGGACGGACCTTCGTCGCCAGCGACCCCGACGGCCACCGGCTACGGGTGTTTGCACCGGCCGCCAAGTGATTCCCGTCCAGCCGCATCGCGCTTCTTCTTGAAAGGAAAACCCGTGACCGAGACCACTCGCATCCAGGCCACGATCGACACCATGACGTCGGCCCTTGCCGCCCATGACGTCGACACGATCCTGACAACCTATGAACCCGGTGCCGTTGTCGTCGGGACGCCGGAGCAACCCACGTCCGGTGCTGCGGCCCTACGGGCGTTGTTCGAGGGCTTCGTCGCCACCGACCCGAAACTCAGCTTCTCGGGGCACTCGATCATCCAGGCCGGCGACATCGCCCTGCATCTGAGCCCCTGGTCGATGACCGGTACCGCGCCTGACGGCAGCGCCATCCGGGACGGCGGGTTATCGGTGGCGGTACTGCGACGCCAGATCGACGGTTGTTGGCTGATGGTGATCGACGAACCGCATGGCGACGGCCTGATGGCACGTTGACCGTCGGACCGCAGGCCCTTCCAGCGCCATGCTCATGATGGAAGGGGCGCGCCGGGTCTCGGTTGGTTTCGCGAGGTCGCATCAACTCGGGGCTGCAGAGTACCGAAGCAGGACGATCCCGTCGCCGAACGTCACGCACTCCGTGAGATCGAGGCGTGCGGCCCAGTTGTCCGGAAACAACCGCAGGCCGCGACCGAGAACCGTTGGGTAGACCATCAGCCGAAACTCGTCGACCAAGCCGTGCGGCAGCAGCGAATGGATCAGCGTCGCACTGCCGAAAACCAGGATGTCGCCGTCCGTGCGGTCCCTGATGTCGCGGACCTGACCCGGAACATGTCCCGACAGTACCGTTGTGTTGTTCCAGTCGGCCCGCTCCATGGTGTCCGACGCGACGTATTTCGGCAGGGTATTGATCCGGTTGGCGTATCCGGCCTCGTCCTGAACCTGGGGCCACACCGCGGCGAAGCCGTCATAGGTGCGTCGACCAAGCAGCACCGCCCTGGCCGACATCAGTTCAGAATGCTTGAAGGTGTCGCCGGCCGGCCCCCGGCTGAACGGCCCGGTCCAATCACCAAGACCGCTGTTCTCCATGCCGACCGGATCCTCGATGACCCCGTCCAGCGAGATGTACTGCGTCGCAACGATCTTCCCTGACACCACTGCCTCCGGAACTCAGAACTGGCTTCCGGCCAGTAGCCATCAACGCCGCGCGGTCGGCTCCGGTATTGATGGACGATCAATCGGTTGGCGGCGGCGAACGACGCTAAAGCCTTCCGTCCAGCATCGAACGCAGGGTTGTCAGCCCTCTCGCCAAATCGTCGATTGATCCGTTGGTCAGGCTGATCCGGACGGCACGACGGTTAGTGCCGTGGGACGGCGTGAATGAATCCGACGACAGCACGGCGACCCCATGCTGTTCGGCATAGGCGGCGAACTCCTCCGATCTCCAGGGCTCGGGCAGTTTCAGCCAGACATGCAGCGCCGACGGATGGCCCATGCCCGAGAGCCCATCCAGAACCTTCGACGCAACCGCCTGACGCCGCCGTGCCTCTTCCCGCAGCCGGGCGGCCATCGACCGCGCACGGCCGCTGGCGATCCATTGTGCCGCGATGTGGCCCAGTATCGGCGACGTCATCCCGCTGGTGACCTGCAACCGGTCAAGCGCCCGGCGGTGCAGCGACGCCGGCGGCAGCAGCCATCCGACCCGCAACCCCGGGGCCGCCGCCTTGGACAGGCTGGTGACGTAGCAGACCCACGCTGGAGCAAGCGTCACCAAGGGCGGTAACCGGTCCGCGTCGGGCAGCAGCGGCCCATAGACGTCGTTCTCGATGGCGAACAGCCGCCGCCGCTTGAGGATTGCGGCAATCTCGGCCCGGCGCCCGGCCGGCATCACCGCCAGCGTCGGGTTCTGGAGATTCGGGACAACGATCAGAGCCTTGGCCGCCCCCGCCTCAAGCGCGCGTTCCAGACCGTCGGGCGTGACGCCGTCGGAATCCAGGGGCACGACATCGATCGTCAGCCCCAGCGCGTTACACAACCCGATCACCCCTGGCGACGCGAGTTCCTCGACCAGAACCCGGTCGCCCGGCTGGCAGATCGTCAGAAGGCTGATCAGAATCCCGTGCATCGCGCCCGAGACGATCAACAGGTGATCCCGTGTGACCGTCACGCCGAGATGGTCCAGCCATTCGGCGCCGGCTGCCCGCTGCTCTGGACAGCCCTCCGCCGTGCGGTAGCCCAGCAGACCAACCGCCACATCATCCCGCAGGCCCGCGAACACCTGCTCAAGATCCGCCGGACCGGCCGCCGTGCCGGGCAGATTGGTGCTCAGGTCAAGACCGGCGAACTGCGCTCCCTTCGGCCAGTGCACCGGGGACGGAACAGGCTGCGTGCGCACGAACGTCCCGCGCCCGACTTCCGCGCTGATCAAGCCGCGCTTGACCGCCAGTGAATAGCCGCGGTTCACCGTCGTCAGGTTCAGGCCGACGGCCCGCGCCAGGACGCGTTGGGTGGGCAGACGGGTGCCCGGCGTCAGCCGGCCGGTCTTGATCGCCTCTGCGATTTCATCGGCCAGCGCCGCGTAACGCGAGCCCTTCCGGGCGGCCAGATCCGGCTTCCACATTGTTCGACAAACAATTGTTCTGATTTCAGATCTATCAATGAAATTGTTTGGCGTACCCGTCAACGGCAATCTTGCCAGCACCCGAATGATGGAGCTTGTCAGTGCCAACACGCATCCAGACCGACAAGACCGGCGGATTCCGACCCGCTGCCATCAAGGCGCCGTCATGACGCGGCCGGGTGGGCCGGTCGCCCGGCGGGCGCTGGTGACCGGCGGCAGCCGGGGGCTAGGCATGGAGATCGGGCTCGGCCTTGCACGGGCCGGATACTCCGTGGCGTTGAACGGCCGTACCGGTTCGGTCCTGGAACGGACGCGCTCGGAGATGCTGCAGGAAGCCCTCGATGTCATTTCCATCTCCGGTGATGCATCGGTGGATGCCCAACGCATCGTTTCCGAGGCGGCCGGCCGGCTTGGCGGGCTGGATGTCGTGATCCATGCGGCCGGCGTGCGCGACCGCAGGATCACCTCCGACCTGGACACCCAGGCATTCTCCGACCTGCTGGGCGTCAACCTGACCAGCGGCTATGCCATCGCCCGTCAGGCGCTGCCCCTGCTCCGGCAATCAAGCGCAGGACGATTGATCTTCGTGACGTCGATAGCGGCTTCAATCGCACGGCCCGGCGACCCCGCCTACGCCGCGGCCAAGGGTGGTCTCGCGGCGCTGGCCAGGTCGCTGGCGGTTGAATTCGCGGCGCAGAACCTGACGGTCAACGCCATCGCTCCGGGCCTCTTCCTGACCGAAGCCAACCGTTCTCTCGCCGACGATCCGGCGATCGCCACCTTCCTGAACGCACGCGTCCCGGTCCGGCGCTGGGGCCGGCCGGAGGAGATCGTGCCGGCAGCACTGTTCCTCGCAAGCCCGGATGCGAGCTACGTCAACGGCACCACCATCACCGTCGACGGCGGGCTGTCGGCGAAGATGTGAGCGCCGTCCGGAAGACCGTTGTCTGCACCGTGGACACCCCGCATGGATCGGCTAGTCTCCCCTCTCGATCAACCGGCCGTGGCCGGATCCGATGACATTCAGGGAGACTCTCCATGGCCGGCCGGCTCCAGGGAAAGAAGGCGCTCGTCACCGCATCGGCGCAGGGTATCGGGCGGGCGACCGTCGAGGCGTTCGCGCGCGAGGGGGCGCAGGTGATCGCGACCGACCTGAACGCCGCCAAGCTGGCCGAACTCGACGGTGTGCCGGGCATCACCACCCGGGTCCTCGACGTCCTGAACGCCGAGGCCATCAAGGCTGCCGCAGGCGAGATCGGCCCGGTCGACGTGCTGTTCAACTGCGCCGGCTACGTACACCACGGCACCATCCTGGAATGCGACGAGGCGGCCTTCGATTTCTCGATGAACCTGAACGTCAAGGCGATGTACCGGATGATCCGGGCGTTCCTGCCCGCCATGTTGTCGGCGGGCGGCGGATCGATCATCAACATGGCCTCGGTGTCATCGAACGTGAAGGGCATCCCGAACCGCTTCATCTACGGCGCCAGCAAGGCGGCGGTGATCGGCCTTACCAAGTCGGTCTCGGCCGACTTCCTGAAGCAGGGCATCCGCTGCAATGCGATCTGCCCGGGCACCGTGCAGTCACCGTCGCTCGACGACCGGATCAACGCGTTCGACGACCCGGTGCAGGCCCGCAAGGACTTCATCGCCCGTCAACCGCTCGGCCGGCTCGGTACGGCGGAGGAGATCGCCGCCATGGCGCTGTACCTCGCCGGTGACGAGAGCGCCTACACCACCGGACAGTACTTCATCGTCGACGGCGGGATCGCCGGCTGATGACGGAACGGAACTCGACGGTCGCCCTCGCCGACATCCGGGCGGCACGGTCCCGCCTCTCCGGCAAGGTCCGCCTCACACCGGTGATCGACGCGGCACCGATGCGCAGCCCGGTCATTCCGGATTCCCGCCTGGTGCTGAAGCTGGACTGCCTGCAGCCGACCGGCAGCTTCAAGGTGCGCGGTGCGGTCAACACACTGCTGTCGATGCCGCAGGATCAGGTGGCGCGTGGGCTGATCACCGCATCCGGCGGCAACCACGGCCTGGCGATCGCCTATGCCGCGCGAATGGGCGGGACCCGGGCGATTATCTACCTTCCGGCCAGCGCGCCGAAGGACAAGGCTGAGAAACTGAAGGCCTGGGGCGCGGAGGTGGTCATCGAGGGTGCGGTGTTCGATGAGGCTGCCCTTGCCGCCACCGCCCGCGCACAGGCCGAGGGCATGACCTTCGTGCACCCGTTCGCACCACCTTCGGTGATCGCCGGCCAGGGCACGGTCGGGCTGGAGATCGTCGAGCAGATCCCGGACGTCGACACCGTCCTGGTGGCGATCGGCGGCGGCGGCCTGATCGCCGGGCTCGCCACCGCGATCAAGGCGGTGCGGCCGAACGTCCGGATCGTCGGGATCGAGCCCGAGGGCGCCCCCACCCACCACGCCAGCCGGGCGGCCGGGCGCATGGTGACCCTCGACGCCATCACCACGGTCGCCGGTACCTTGGCACCACGCCGTACCGAAGCGCTGAACTTCGAGCTGGTGTCGGCCCATGTCGACGAGTTGGTGCTGGTCTCCGACGACGCCATGCGCGAAGCGGCCCGCTGGCTTTGGTTTGAATGCGGCCTGTCGGCGGAGCTGAGCGGGGCCGCCGGCATCGCCGCACTGATGAGCGGTGCGGTTACCGTCCGGCCCGGCTCCACCGTCTGCGCCCTGGTGTGCGGTGCGGGAACCGACGGGATGGGCTAGACCGGCGTCCTACGGCCGGCCGCCAGCAGCTAGGCGGCGGTTGATCTTTTCGATCACGGCCGGCAGGTCGGCTACCGAGTCGATGACGTAGTCGGCTCCGGCCTGGGCCAGCCGCCGGGTCGCCGCTGCACGTCGCCGCTTCTGCTCGTCCTTCGGCAGCGCCTCCCATTCCTCGCGCGACAGCCCGACCTCGTTCCCGCTGACGCTGACCCCAACGGTCCACATCCCGGCGTTCAGTCCCTCCAGGATGCCGGGGATGGTGTCGTCGACCTTGACGCAGCCGCGCACGGTGCCGATGCCGAGCTCGAGCGCGCATTTCAAGGCCATGTCCGGGGCGGGGCGGCCGCGCGGCACGTCGTTCGCGGCCACGCAGACATCCGGCTTGTACCCCTGGGAAGCGGCCAGACGCTCGTTCACCGCGCTCATTTCTGAGTTGTAGCCGGTGTTGCCGGCGATCTTGACGCCACGCTCGCGCAGCCAGGCCGCGGTCTCCGCCGCACCCGGGATCAGGTCGGCGTGGCTGGCCAGCGTCTCGATCTGCAAGGGGATGAACGCCTTGTAGATCGCATCGATGTCGGCCTCTGAGGGCGCGCGGCCGTGCGCTGCTTCAAAGCGCTTGGCAATTCCCGGATCGGCCAGCAGCGCCGCCACGTGGGCGCGCTTCTCGGAGCCCATCGGGCCACGGGCTTCGTCCACCGAGATAGCGACGTCGAAGCGGCGAAACACCTCGACGAACGCCGACGCCGGCGCCCGGCTGCCATAATCGACCACTGTCCCGGCCCAGTCGAAGATCACCGCCTCGACCGTGGCGTTGCTCTTGTTCATGTCGTTCCCTCGTTCAGGCGGCGCGACGATGCGCGACGCCGAGATCGTCCAGCACCCGCGCCACCGCCGATACCACCTCACCCATGATCTGTGGCGTCAGCACGCCGAGACAGCCGATGCGGAAGGTCTCGGCTGCCGTCATCTTGCCCGGATAGATGATGAAGCCCTCGGCCTTCAGCCGATCGTAGAACGCCTGGAAAGCGAAGTTCGGATCGTCCGGGCAGCGGAACGTGACGATGATCGGCGACTGCAGTGCGTCGGGAATCAGCGGCTCGATGCCCAGGCCGCGCAATCCGTCGACGATCGCGCGGTGGTTGGCCGCGTATCGGGCGCCCCGAGCCGGCGTGCCGCCCTCGGCCGTATGCTGGTCGAGCGCGGTGTCGAGCGCGGCGATCACATGGGTCGGCGGCGTGTAGCGCCACTGTCCGGTCTTCTCCATGTAGGCCCACTGGTCGGCCAAGTCGAGCGACAGCGAGTGGGCGTTGCCGATCATCGTCTTCAGGTCGCGTCTTCGAGCAATCACGAAGCCGACGCCGGGCACGCCCTCCAGGCACTTGTTGGCCGACGCTATCACCGCGCACAGATCGAGTGCCGCGGTCGGGATCGGCAGCGCGCCGAACGTGCTCATCGCGTCCAGGATCAGTCCGCGACCGCGGGCGGACACGATCCGGGCGATCGGTTCCAGCGGATTCAGGATGCCCGAGGTGGTCTCGCAATGAACCAGGAGCACATGGCTGATCGACGGGTCGGAAGTGAGTATCCGGTCGACCTCCACCGGGTCAGGCGGCGTGCTTTCGTCGGTCGTGTACAGGTCGTACTCGCGGCCGATCCGCGCCAGGGTCTCCGCGGCCCGTTTGCCATAGGCGCCGTTCGCGAGCACCAGCGTGCGTCCGGTCCGGGGCACCAGCGTGCCGAGCGCGGCTTCCACCGCGAAGGTGCCGCTGCCCTGGATCGGCACGCAGGTGTAGCTGTCGTCGGCCTCGGCGACTGCCAGGAGCCGGGCACGCACGCGGGCGGTGATCGACTTGAAGTCGCCATCCCACGATCCCCAATCCCGCAGCATGGCAGCCTTGGTCTCCGGCGACGTGGTCGCCGGGCCGGGGGTGAGCAGGTAGGGATCGCGCGCCGTCATCTCGAGCCTCCGCCAGCCGGGAATGGAATAGTGCTGTGGAGATATCGGATTCCGCTGCATTAATCGAATTGATATTTTTTTGAGCTCCATTAATTTAATTGTATGCCGTTAACCTTTGGCTCTCACGCTTCGTTAAGACTGTCGGTGCTCAGATACCGTCGAGGCCGGGCGGACCAGCAGCCTCAATCTCCCAAAAGAGATCGCATTGCGAACCGGTGCTCCCGGGAACTGGTCCACCATGGGAAAACGCCATCGCGGCCCGCCGTCGTCGTTGTACTCGGCGGCCTGCCAAGATGAGCGCCCCGCCTACCGACAAGCAGCTTCGCGCCTTTCATGCAGTCGCCGAAACCGGCAGCGTGACCGATGCGGCGCGCCGGCTCGGCATCACCCAGCCCGCCGTGACGGTGCAGGTCCGCACGCTCGAGCGCGAACGCGGCGTGCGGCTGTTCGACCGCGGCTCCGGAGGCTTGACCCCGACCGAGGCCGGCGAGGCCCTGCACCGCATCACCCGCCGGCTGTTCCGGCTGTACCAGGATGCCGCCGACGCCCTGCAGGGCGCGGCGGAACTGACCTTCGGCACCCTGCGGATCGGCGCTGACGGCCCGTTCGCGGCGATCCCGGTGCTGGCCCGGTTCGTCGATCGGTATCCTGGCGTCCGGATCGAGGCGCGCATGGGCAATGCGCCGGAGACTCTTGCGGCGCTCTCCGACTCCCGTGTCGATGTGGCTGTGCTGTCACTCGACGGCGCCAAGCGCCCGGCCCTGCACATCAGGCCGCTGCACGACCAGGGCCTGCGCATCGTGATGCCACGCGATCACCCCTGGGCCGGACTGAACGTGATCAGGCCATCCGACCTCGACGGCGTGACCATGGTCGGCCGCGAGCAGGGTTCGGCCACCCGCGACGCGCTCGACCGCGTCTGCGCCGCCGCCGACGTGCGTCCCGCCGTGCGGCTGTCGCTCGGCAGCCGGGAAGCGGTTCGCGAGGCCGTGGTCGCGGGTCTCGGTCTGGCGGCGGTACTGGACGGTGAAGCCGGAAGCGATCCCCGCCTGGTCGACCGGCCGCTGGATGCCAGGCCGAGCGTCCGGCTGGTGGTGGCCTGTCTGTCGGAGCGGCGAGATCATCCACCGGTGCGGGCGTTTCTGGAACTGGCCGAGAAGCCCTGACGCGGCCGCTACTTCGCCTCGCGCCGCAGCAGGAAGCGAAGCTCCTCACCCTCCTCGGCGGCGACCAGGGTGTGGCCGGACTGCCGGGCGTAGTGCCGGAAATCCAGCACGGCCGCCGGATCGGTCGCCAGCACCTCCAGCAGCGCACCGACCGGAATCCCCGTGATCGCCTTTCGCGCCTTCAACACCGGCAACGGGCATTTCAAGCCACGGACGTCCAGGACCTGGGCTGGCGCTTCGTGGATCGCTTCCTTCGTCATCGAGTCGCTTCCCGCTCTGCAAGCCGGCGCGCGGGCGCACCGGTCGGATCGCGGTCGACAATCTCGCGGATCATCTTGCCGAGCAAGGTGCGGGTGAACCCGCGCTCGTCATCCGCCACCACCACGAACGCGCCGATGCCGCCAATCACGTCGTTGCGGTAGTGCTCGTCCAGCGGTTCACCGCGCGGACCGCTGCGCACTCCGCGGTTGGCGACGACCAGGGCGTTGATGGTAACGCCTTCCGCGACCACGCTGTCGCGGATCAGGTCGAGCGGCCGGCCACCGATCTGCGGTCCATCGCCCGAGACGTCGATGACCTTGCGATCACTGTCGATGCGGTTGTTTCGGATGAGGTCTGCCGAATAGGCGATGGCCTCGCTGATCGAGTTATAGCCCCACGCCGCACGGGGCGCCGCGCGCAGCGCCTGCCCGAACGCCCGGGCGTCATCGGCCCCGGCAATCACCATCCAGTCGACAATCGTGTGCTGGCTGAGCGGGCTGCCCCATTCGACGTAGGCAACCGCGATCCGCCCGTGCCCGCCGCTGGCGATGGCGTCCAGAACTTTCGAATCCGAAAGTGCCGCCGCATAGCCTTCACGCTGCAACCGGAGTTCATCATCGTCGATCGAGCCCGAGCCATCAGCGGCAAAGACCAGTTCGAGATCAACCGTTTGAGCCCGAGCGCTGGGCGATCCCGACAGCAGCAATGCCAGCACAAAAAGCAGGCAGACTGTGGAAAACAGAAAAACTGCCGGTCGATGGCCGAGAGCCGATATCCAACGATCGATTTTCGATCGGAAAGTCGAGGACGAAATTTGGTCCAGCCAGAACGGCTCTGGAACAAAACGCCTCGGGCTCGGAAGGTCGAAAACTATCCACACGCTATGCACAACCTTGCGTAAAGGGCTCGCCGGATAGGATCGCGCTTTGCTCGCCGGTGATCAATTCACACTTGCAGAAACGTCCGGAGAAGCGGCCACCAAACGCTCAAGCGAACGTCAGGGAGCTTCCCAGAACAGCTGGGTGAAATTATCTAAAATTTTCGAAATTCGATCATATCGCCTTACCAGCACTACCCGGCCTGAACCAGCCGTCCGGCGATCCGATCAGCCTCGCTCTGGGCTCGGTCGTAGATGAAGTCCAGCACTGCCCGAACCTTGGCAAGGCGCGCCAGATCGCGGTGCACCAGCAGCCACAGATCGACCCCGGGGATCGCTTCGTCGGGCAGCAGGCGCACGACCCCTTGCACACCCTCGGCCACCATGCACGGCACCAACGCGATGCCGACTCCCATCCGCGCCGCCGCCAAACGGGCGCTAGCCGGGTTGGTCGAGAAGATCGGCACGGTGTCACCGATCTGCCGGCGCAGCCAAGTCACGGTGACGTTCTCCGGAAACCCGTCGAGCCAGTCGATGACCCGATGATCGCGCAGATCACCGGGCGTCTTCGGCGCGCCATGCAACTCAAGGTAGGTCGGCGACGCATACAGACCGAAGCCCATCACCCCGATCTTTCGGATCGACAGGTCGCCCTGTTCCGGCCTGGCCAGCCGGATCGCCACATCGGCTTCGCGCCGGGACAGGTTCAGCATGCGGTACTCGTTCACGAGGTGCAGCCGGATGCCCGGATGCCGCTGTTCCAGCAGCGGCAGGTTGCGGATCAGGAACGGGACCGTCAGGGATTCGGTTGCCGTCACGGTCACCGTGCCGGCCAACCCGCGATCCTCGGCGTCGAAGGCCCGGCCGAGCGCGAACATCTCGGACTCGATGCCGCGCGACCGCGCCAGCAGCTTCTCCCCCGCCGGCGTCAGGCCGTAGCCATCCTGCCGGCGGTCGAACAGCCGGACGGCGAAGCGTTCCTCCAGCGCGTCGACGTGGCGACTGACGGTTGCCGGGTTGACATGCAGCGACCGTGCGGCCCCCGACAGGCTGCCCTCGCCCGCCACCGCCAGAAAGTATCGCAGATCGTCCCAGTTCACCGGTCGCCCCAGTTCGCTTGCCGTCCCGTTCCCCGGGAAGCCGGCACATGCTCGATTGATGCAAAGCCAAGCGCTATGATCCGGTCTTCGTTTTGCGGATGCAAGGGCGACAGGAGGTGGCAATGGCGAGCGTACGGGTAGTCGGAACCAACCACACCAGTTTCACCGTCCGAAGCCTGGACCGGGCGATCGCGCTGTTTCAGGACGGCCTCGGCTTCGAACTCGTGTCGAAGGGCCCGCGCAATCCGGCGGCGATCCAGGCGATCACCGGCGTGGTCGGCGGCGACGTGACCATCGCGTTCCTGCAGGGGCCGAGCCATCGGGTCGAACTGATCGAGTATCACGCGCCGGCGGCGCGCGGGTCCAGCGCGCCCAGGCCGTGCGATTCCGGGTTCGCCCATCTGGCGCTCGACGTCGGTGACATGGACACCGCCCTGGTCGTCGCGCACGAGCACGGGCTCGGCCTCCTGGGCGCCGTCTATGTGATCGACCAGGGGCCAAACGCCGGCCGGCGCGTCGCCTATTTCCGCGACGACAACGGCCTGACGCTGGAATTCCTGGAAGCGAAGCCCTGAGGGTCGCGCAGGTCCGGCAGGTCGGACAGCGCCACCCGCAGAGCATCGTCGAGAACCGAGTGCAGCACGCCGTCGTCGAGCGCCGCGCGCGCCGCGAGACCGGTCGCCACGACCGCCGACACCGGTGACAGCGGCAGCCCGCCATCGCCGCGTCCAACCGTCCGTCGGGTGTGCCAGCGTGGCCGACCGTCGGCCATGGCGAGGATTGCAATCTCGACCCCGATCCGGGTTTCGGACCACACCACACCCCAGGCCCGTCCACCCCAGAACCGCGACACCACGGCGTGCTCGCATCCGGCGAGGTCGGCGAACCGCCGGCGATCGTCCAAATGCTCCAGATCGAGACCGAGGCGCCGGGTCAGCGCATCCCGTCGCGACCAATCGATCACCCGTTCGATCCGCCCGGACAGATGACGAGCCAGGGCAGCTTCGGCATCAGCGGCCGGCAATCCCACCGGTCGCGGAACCTCGGCCGGCATCACGACAACGCAGGACGGCGGATCGACCAACAGCATTGGATCATCGGTCACGCCCACCTTGGTCCCTGGGCCATCCGTTGCCCGCTCCGACGCACAGGCCGTCAGCAACAGCAGCAACAACCCGGTCAGCGCCCGCATCGCGACACCGCCCCGAGGTCAACGGTCCCGGCCACCGCGGAACCGTTCAGCGTGATGTCGGCAATCGTCAGACGATCCGCACCGATCGCATATCGGGCACGCACGGCGCCGCCGGTCCAGCTGCTGTCGAGCAGCCGGTCAAGCCCTCCCAGCAGTTTCGCGTCCCAGGCGCGCTCGACACTCGCCACCGGGATGCCCGCGCTCAACCCATGCCGCGTCCTGATTGCGGCGATCATCGCACCGTCCGTGGCCATCCCCTCGACATCGCGCAGCAAGCCCGACGGCACTTGCTCTGGATTGGGCGTCCATGACAGCCCTGGAGGATCACCGGCGCGCCAAAGCTTGCCGCCGGACAGCAGCAGCACCGTCCACCCGGCACAGCGTTCGAGGTGCTGCAGCAGCCGGCGCCGGGAGGCAGGATCATCCGGCCAGGCGATCTCGATCGATGGTCCTTCACCCTTCTCGATCCGGTCGAGCAGCAGGCGGCCACGGTCACCGTCGACAGGCGACGGCCCGACCGCGCCATCCGGCATCGCCTGCGGATCGGCGACGGCACGAACCTGGGGTATCGGAACCCCGGCCTCAGCTGGCGGGGGCAATGCAACGCGGCTGAGCCGGGTCGAATGCTCCGGCAATGGCTCCACCAAGGCAGGGACGGACCGCGGCTCTGCTGTCACAGACGGCTTCCGGTCGGCCGGCATGGCTGCCACCACCACCATCACCGCGCCCAGGAGAAACGGCGACAGCAGCGCGCGGCGACCGGCCATCACCGTTCACCCCCTGTCCGCAGAAGCAGCGCCTCGGCGTCGCGAACCAACGCGCGCAATCGCCGCCCGCGGTCGTCCGCCGTCACTGCCGGAGTGACGGGCGGCGGTGCCATCACCGGCGAGGGTGCCGGAGCGGGATCCACCGGCTCGGCCGGCAGCACGATCGTCTGACCGGCGTTTGCCGACGACGGGTCCATCGCCACGGTGGTCGACGGCGCCGCTCCTTCCGGCAGGTCCGCCCGATCTCCCCACAGGAGCCAGACCAAAGCGGCCCCAACCACCAGATCGAACAGCACCCACCTCACGGCCGCACCTCCCGCGACGCCAGCACCAGGATCAGTGCCCGCAGGCCGGCGGCCGTTGGCAGTCCGACCACGGTAGTAGCGAACGCCAGGGCGAAGCGGCCGGTCAGTTCGCCGATCACCTCCTGGACGCTGGCCGGCGTCAGCGGCCGGTCCGCAAGCCCCCCGATGCCGAGGCTGATGCCCAGCAAGGTAAAGGTCAGGGCCAGGGTGGCGACGCCTGACGCCGCCTGCAGGCCGATCTGCCGCCAGCGCCGGTTGCCGGGGTCGCGCGCCAAGCGCACCGCCGACGCGGCAGAGGCCACCGTCAACGCGGCGAACACCGATGGAAAGACGAGACCAACCAACGAAGCGGCGCGTTCGACGGCGTGAGTGGGCGACCAACCGGCCAGAACCTGCACGCCGGCGAGCGTCAGGACTGCCGCGCCGAGCAGCATGGCCGTCGCCTGGGCGATATCGGCCCAAGCGGGCGGAACGCAGAAGATGGGCCGCCGGTGCGTCACGGCCGTCACCGGCGTCCGACCCGCGCCGATCTCAACCGACTGCTCGACAATCCCAGTCGATCGAGCCACAGCTCAAGCGGCGTCAGCCCCTGCTCCACCGAGGCGTGGACCAGGAAGGTCAGGTCGTAATCTGCGAAAGCGCGGCGTGCCAATGCATCGGGCTCCGACGCGGAGCGGGTATCGCGCAGCACCATCCGCTCCAGATCAACCAGCCGGCGCAGGGCCGGTTCGGCACGAACCTGGCGGGTATCGGGGTCAAGCGCCGGATCGAGCAGTATCGCCAGGAGGCCGGCGCGCTCCCGCTCCAGGTTCTCCAGGGGACCGGCCGCAGCGGATCCCGCAAGCAGTGTTGCGGCGACGAGGGACAGACCGAAACCACGCATGGCACCTCTCCAATCTTGATGGACGATCAGTTCGGGGTGATGAAGAAGCCGACGGCGGCGCTTACGTCCCGGGTCTCGGGCCGATCGGCGCTCCGGACCTCGCGATCGGCCACCTCGTCGGCCATCGCCATGGCGTCGAGCGCCACCAGCTTGGCCAAGTAGGCAAGCACCAGGTCCTGCTGGTCGAGCAACGCCAGGTCGGCCTCGGCCCGGGTCGCGAGGTGGCGCAGGAAGTCCTGCTTGTCGACGCTTTGCCCGTCGACCTCCGACGCCTGGGTCAGCGGGTGAGCATTGATGGCGGTGACCAGTCGGTCGATCGCCTTGGCGTGCCGGCGGTACTCGCTGCCGTAGCGGCTTTCGGCCGCCGCTCCGTCGGCGAACAGCTTCATGTCGACCTTCTCGACCGACGCTTCGAACCTTCTCTGCGCCGCCCGGCGGTTCTCGGCCAGCCTGGCCGCCGCCGGATCCTCTCCGGCAGCACCGTCTCGCTCAATCCGGCCGAGCAGGCGGGCATACAGCGCCCGCTGGGCCTTCAGGCGTTCGCGCTCCAGGTCATGCCGGCGGCCCATGAGCTGCAGGTAAGCCTGCTTTTCCTCCAGGAACCGCTGGCGCAGGGCATCACCTTCCGGTCCGGTCGCCGCCTCGGCCGCGGCCTGCAACTCGCCGAGCCCGGCGCTCTTGTCGACCAGCGCTCGACCGGCATCGTCCAGGGCGGCGGCCAGCGGCGATTCCTGGAAGTCCCGCTCGATCGCCCGCTCCAGGTACCCCGTCGGCAGCCGCATCAGTCGTTCGCTCGCCACCGGCCGCCACTCCACGCTTCCCGACCCGGCGGTGTCGGCCATCGCGACCGGCGCGGCGGCCAGCCCAATCAGCAGGATGGTGGTGGTTCCACGCATGGCCGACCCCTAACCGCGGCGCCAACGCGCCAGGCGTCGAAGCTCATCGCCAAGGGCGCCGGTCACGTTGGCCGGCCCCCTTGGCGCCGCCGCCCCCGCACCGACGGTCAGGACCGCCGAGACCGAGTCGATGAACGAGGTACCGTCGTCGAAGTAGAGATCGCGCTCCGGAAAGGCCGCCTGAAAGCGTTCCAGGCCGGTTCGTGCGCCGTCCGGATCGCCACCTTTCAGGCGCGCCTGAATGGCCGTTCCGTATGCGTGCATGCGTTCCTCCGGAGCCAGAGCAGCCGCCTCGGCACCGAGTTCGCTCTCACATCCTTCAAGCACTCGTGCCGCCGACAGGTAGCGCGCCGGAGACCCGGCCTGGGCCGCCTGACGGTCAAGCTCCATCCCCTGGTCCCGGCACGCCCGCCAGTCGCGCATCGCCTGCGCCTCCTGGAAACGGGCCTCACGGAAGCCGATGCCGGCAGCGTCCGGTGGCGGCGCGAGGCAGCCTGCCAACCCGGCGCAGGTCAGCGCGATCAGCACGGTGGATGCGGCAGGGGTACGCGGCATGACGGGCCTCCTCGGCTTAATGCGCTCAGCGCATGGGCTATGGAGACCGCAGGCAGGTTTTCGGGAGATCAGGCGCGCGGCTGGACCCGGTGCCGCACCGTTCGAACGTCCAGTCCCAGTTCGATCAGTTGTTCGGCGAGCCGGTCGAAATCATCGGTCGAGAGCGTCTCGGCCCCGGCCAGCGCCCGAGACACGTCCTCCCGGTCCTCACCGGACACCACCAGCAGGCTCCGGAAAACCACCGGACGGCGGACCCAGGACGGCGCGGCCACTCGAACCTCCGCCGTCTCGCCGGGTGCAAGCAATCCGGCGGCGATGTCGATCGACTTGGCGTTCCCGGAATACTCGCGAAACGTGCCTTCGACGACGGCCACCAGCCAGATGAAGCCACCGGTTGCGCCGCCATTGACCGCCTGAACGGTCAGCGCGCACACACCGGGTGGGGTCTCCTGTCCCGGTTCAACCGGGTCGGTGCGCTGTTCTCCTGCGCACGAGCCACCGGTCGGCCGGCGTTCAAAGGTCAGCAGCCGTACCAGCGCCGGGTCGAAGGCCTGCAATGCGGCAACCGGAGGCGGCGCCGAAAGTGCGGGGCTCGCGATCGGGGGCGGTTGCTGGTTCAGCCAAGCGAACGCGCCAACCGCCACGCCGGCGACCCCGATGAGCGCCGCGACGAGCGGCCAGCGCCCGGAGCGTCGCTGGATAGACGATCGCTCGATTCCAAGTCGTGCGAGCACCGCTCCAACGGTGCCGGCCTCGACGACCTCGGCGCCACCCGGCAAATCGCCCAAGGCTCCGGCCTGCCCGGATGGCACAACCACCAGCAGGCCGGTCCCGGCTTCCGCGAGCATGACGTCCGAACGGCGCCACTTCTCGGAAATCCGCTCGACCGGGCGGACGACCAGATCGCCGTCAACGGCACCGGACACCCACAGCACCCGGTCGGCAGGCTCATCGTCCTCGGCCAGCCGGTCGGCCGTCTTCAACCGGTGGGCCAGGTACAGCCCGAGCTGCCAGCTGTCGCCGTCGTCAATCGGTGCCGAGACATCGACCCGGAACGACGGATGGCCGACCGCGCGTTCGATCACCCCGGTCGGCGCCCGCACGAATGCATCATAGGCGCGGCTGATCGGCAGGGTGGTGGTACTCCGCCCGAGGCAGACCACCGAGCGCACCGCCGGATCCTCGGCCGTCACCCGCAGAACCGTTGACGGGCCTTCGGTCGTGGCAATGACGACGCGAACCCGGCCGGTCAAAGCAGGAAGACGACAGCCGTGGGATCGCTGATCGCGCGCACCAGTGCCGAATGGGTCTCCGCCAGCAGCTGAACGCTGCCATCGACCGGGGCTTCGAGCGCCACCGTCTCCGGCGCGCCGTCGGGCGGCAAGACGGTCAGACGGGTTGGGGCCGGGGCCGGTCTCGGTGTGTCGAGCGCGATCATGATCCAAGTCTGATCCGGAGCCCCCCGCGCCGGCAAGAGCCGAAGACGGAAGCCGTCACCGCCTCGTTCGCTGACTGGGTGCCCGGTGGCTGCGGCAGCCACGCGCGGAGCGCTGGCGATGGCAGACCGTGCCAGCATACCGGCCAAGGTCGCCCGCAGATCCGGGTGCCGGATCAGTGCAGCCCCGAGTTCGGCCCGTGGAATGGGGACGGCGCCGGTCACGTGCGCCCACAACGCCGACGGAGACGGCTTCGCACCGACCGGCCGGTCGGCGCCAATCAGCGCCGCGGTCTCCAGCGCCAGGAAGGATGCCTCGACGACTGCCCGTTCGCCTGGTCCCATATCACTCCAGCGGCCGGTCACGACGACGCCTCGTACAGCGCACTGAACCGGGCGGCGAACAATGTCCGATCGGCCGCGAAGCGGTGCTCCCGTTCCGCTGGCGGCAAGACTGCACTGACGGCCTTCCGCACCCCCTCCAGCAGATCGCGGGCCGCCCGGACCGCGGGCGCGCCGGCGGCAAACCCATCGCCGGACGCCGGGTCGCGGCGGTCCTCGACGCTGAACCCGCGCCGGCTGATCGACCGCAGCGCAGCCCGAGCCTGCCCCAGAACATCCGCGGCACGACCGCCGACGACCTCCGAATCCGCGAGTGCGGCCAGGATTCCGCCCAACGCGACAACCCGGTTGTCACCGGAACCCGAGGCCACACCTCGAAGCGGCGACAGGTCGGCATCGGGCGCGTGCACCAGCAGTTCGACAGCCGCTTCTGCCCGACCGGCCTCCAACAACGCGGCAAGCGCCGCCAGCGACAGGCGATGCAGCTGCCGGTCCAGCCGTTCCCACTGTTCAATGCGCTCGCCATAGGACTCGCATTGGGCGAGCCCGACCAGCATCGCGACCTCCGCCGGGTCGGATCGGCGCCGGATCGCCTGGGTCAGGCGTCCCTGGGCGGCGCCGAAGGTCTCTACCCGCAGCACCGACAGCGGCAGCGCCGGTCCCTGCACCCCCAGCGCCGCGATCAGGTCGAGCGCAGCGGTTTCCCGGCCATTCAGGAATTTGATCGCCGACGCCGGCGGAGACGCCAGCCGCAGCAGCGGGTCGCCCGGTCCGTCATGGGCCTCCAGAACGCCCAGCAAGGTATCGGGGTCCACTTCACCCGCCGAACGGTCGCCGCCGATCGGCACGGCTGAATCGACGGACCTTCGCTCGAATCCGGCCTGCATGGCCGAGCGCAGTCGCGCGACCTGCTCGACAGCCGCCCGGAACGTCCGGATGTCGCCGCCATCGTCGTCGGTCTCATCGCCGCCGCCGCTCCAGAATGCCAGCACCATGGCGTCGTCCAGATCGTCGAGCGTGAATCCACCACCGCGCGCAGCCATCAGGAACCGTGTCAGCCGCCGGTAGCTGCGCAGCGCCTGGGCGGTCGGCAGGTGATCCTTCAGATGGTCGTACAGCAGCCGCGACAGCGTGTTGGCATGAGGACCGGCGGCGCGGAGCGCGAACCGGTCGTCCAACCAGCCCCGGAACACCCCGTCGACTGCGCGCCAGCCGAGCGCGGTGATGGCGAACTCGACCAGCGCCGCGAGGAACGCCATCCGCCCGTAGGTCACCCGGAATGGCCCATCCGGATAGGCGATCTCGACGCCGTCCTCAACCAGTGCGAAATCCACATCAAACGCCCGGCACCCTGCCGACGCCTTCTGGATCACGCCGCGGAATGTCGCGGCGCGCGCCACCGGCACCGCAAACAGGATCGCCGGCCAGCCGTGACGTCCGCCGGCCGCTTCGGCGATGCGGATCAGGTGCATCAGCTCAAGCAACGGCTTGCCGTAGGCCCGCGCCGAGATCGTGCGCATCAGGTCGCGCACCACCAGCGGCCCGTACTTCGGGCCGGCGCCGAGGTCGGTTTCAGCCACCGTGCGCAGCGCCTGATCCAGCGCCGTACTCCGCCCGCCGTCGATTGCAGCCTGTTCGGCCGACACCCCGTCCATCGCCCGCACGACCCTCATCAGATAGCCCCCACAAACACTATAGAAGGTTGCAGACGCGTCCAGTCCGGCGATGCTTTCATTCGCCGCGCAAAGCGGTCAGCAGGGTGCGGAATCGTTGTTTCTGAGCATCGATTCGCTCCAGCAGATCGCTCGTATCGATGCGGTCGCCGCGCCGTCGGTGCCGGGCCTCGGCGCCGTCGAGTGCGGCTTCGGCGAGAGCCAGGAAGCGGCGTCGACGTTCCTGCGGCCGCCAGTCGGCGGTCGCTTCGTCCAAGGCAGCGATGCGGGCCGCTCCGACCGCCACCGACGGCAGACGTTCGGTGGCAGCCACCCTGGGCCTGCCCCCACCCTCAGCGGCCGCAATCATCCGCCGTACCGCGTCGTCGCGGGCGTTCCGCCGCTCCAGCCGCAGCACCTTGTCGACATAGGCCCGGGTCGCCGGGATCACCCGGGCAGCCTCGCCCGAGCCGACCCGCGAGCCGCCGTTGTAGTGCGACAGCGCCAGATCCCAGCGCTCGCCGTAGCGCGCGATCAACTGGTCCAGGAACGCGATGCCGATCTGGACGTTCAGCCGCGGCTCCCACAACTCGTCCGGCTGCACCCCGAACTCGCCGCGCCCGGTCGCCGGCATGATCTGCATCACCCCGCGCGCCCCGGCCGAGCTCTCGGCGTTCGCGACGAAGTCCGACTCGGCCTCGGCGACCGCCAATGCCAGCGACGGCGGAACCCTACGGCTGCCCAACGCCTCCTGGACAACGATCCGGCGGACCTCCTCGCGATCGGCCTTGGCAGTCGCCCCGACTTCGGCAGCCGGAAGCACGATCAGGACGGCGAACAGGGCCGCACCGAGCTGGTTCATAGCCCCGCTCCCGTGCCCAAGGCTGCCAGCCAAGTGGCGTCGAGAGGAGCGATGATCAGATCGGCGACCGCGATCCGGGCACGAACCGCCAGCGCCTCCGACATCGGCAGGCGCGGATCGAGCGCCAGAACCACTCGCCCATCGCCTACCAGCGTCGTCGGATCGAGCGCCTGCCGATCGGCGTCGAGAAACCGGCCGCCGTGGAACACCACCAACCGATCGCTTTGCCCCAGTCTCTGGGATGGTGCCCCTGCCGGCGCTGCGGCCAGCGCCTCGATCCGATCGGCGCCGGACATCCCCGGTACCGGAGCGCCCATCGACACCAGCGTCAGCACCAGCAGGCAGAAGAAGCTCATCGCCAGGGCCAGGGCGATCTCGGTCATCGCGTGACCGGCCGGTCCGTCATCCATTTCCGCCTCCCTCCGGATCGTCTCCATGAGGCTATGGACGGCGGTGGCGGGTTCTCAGCCTCCCGAGGACTGCCGGGCCACGCTCGGCGGCAGCACGCGTTCGACCCGGATCTCGCCCGGCCGGACCGACAGCGACACCGCCCCGCCCGGGTCGAGACCCATGTCGACCAGCAGCAGCGTCAGCCAACGCTCCAGTGTGGCCGGGCTGGCGGTGGTGACGTACTCGTAGCGGCGCAGCGTCTCGCCCCGCCGGATCAGACTGTGGCTGCGGTACCCGGGGAACTCGTCGGTCATGACGTCGACGATCGCCATGGCATCCTGCGGCGCGAGATGACGCAGCGTGATCGTGAAGGCACTGTCGAGGGCGGCGGTTTCAGTCCCGGCAGAATCGGGCGGAGCCAAGTACGCCAGCTTGCGGGCCAGTACCGCACCCAGTTCAGCGGCAAGATCGCGGGCGCGTTCCGCCACCGCCTGCGACGCGCAGGCGTAGACCGGGCATCGGCCCGCGGTGGAAACCACCTCGGTCGGCAGATCGAACGCCCCCAGGAAACGGTTGCTGGTGGCATCGACGATCTCGCCCGACAGATGCAACTCGACCCGCGTGGTATAGGCGAGATCCTGCACGCTCCCCTCGATTCGGAACAGCACCGCCGCGCGCACCCGGTCGGACGCCCGCTCCGATGCGTTGGCCAGCTTGGCCACTTCCAGCAGGTCGAGCCGGTCGCGGCCTTCGGCCCGCCCCCATCCGAGCCCGGCGGCCACCGCGTCCTCGTCCACCACCCGGAAGCCGCGCGCTGCCATCGCCGCCTGCAACTCCGTCACCACCCGACGGAACGCCGGGTCCTGGCGAGGCAATGTATGGCCCCCGCGATCCTCGCCCAGCACCAAGACCGGGATCGGCCCTTCCTCGCTCGAATAGCCGCGGTCGTCCGCTCGGCCAGGTGTTGCGGCAGAAGCACAGGAGATCAGCATCCCGGCGGCAAGTGCCAGCAACAGCGTCCGGTTTGCCATGGTGATCGCAATTCCCATCGACATCGTTCCTGCTCCCTCTGTGCGGGCACAAACGCCGCTGCGGAAGCTATGGAACGCCGTGAATTACTCTGCGGACGCGCAACACCGGATGCAACCTTCCGCTGCCAATCCAGAAGTCGATATCAGCTGTTCTGGCTCTGCCCCAGCGCCGGTACTACGACGCCGGCGCGGCCGTTGCGCGCCCGCTTCAACGCCTTCTCAACGGTTGGCTCGTAGTGCACCAGGGGCGGCTTGATGCCGTGAACGAACAGTTCCTTGCGAAGCCCGTGCGACGTGCCGGTCAGCGTCACCCTCGCGCCGCGACGCACCGCCTTGCGGGCCAGACTCTCCAGGGTATTGGCGGCCGTTGAATCGAGGAACGGTACCGCTGCGAAATCGATGATCAACGTTCGATACGTGTCGTCGATGCGATCCAGCACCGAACTGATCGACGCGGCGGCACCGAAGAAGAACGCGCCGGAAATGCGGTAGACGACCACGTCCGGATCCGTCGATGACGCCTCGTCATAGGGCGCCCGGTCGCCGTTGCGGTCGTCGGGCCTGTCCTCGATGACCAAAGGAGCGTGCTGGGCAATCGCCGTCGTCTTGGACATTCGGTGAATGAACAGCACCGATCCAAGGGCGAAGCCGACGACGATCGCCTCGGTCAGGTCGCGGAAAATCGTCAGCAGGAACGTCGCCGACAGAACCGCCGCATCGCCGCGCGACGCTTTCAACAGGGTCAGGAACGCGTGCTTTTCGACCATGTTCCAGGCAACCACGGCCAGAACACCGGCGAGGCTCGCCAGGGGGATGTAGCTGGCCAGCGGTGCGGCAACCAGGATGAACAGCAAGAGAAAGGCCGAGTGGAGTATCCCCGCGATCGGGCCATGCGCACCGGCCCGGACGTTGGTCGCGGTGCGCGCGATCGTGCCGGTGACGCAGATGCCGCCGAAGATGCCGGAGGCCAGGTTGGCGGCGCCTTGCGCCACTAGTTCGCAGTTCGAGCGATGGCGGCGACCGGTCATCCCGTCGGCCACTACGGCAGAGAGCAGCGATTCGATCGACCCCAGCAGCGCAAACGCGACCGCGCTCGGAAACACCGCCTGGATCTTGGCTATGCTGAACTCCGGCAGTGCCGGCATCGGCAGGCTGTCGGGAATGCCGCCGAAACGGGTGCCGATGGTCGCCACCGGCAGGTCGAGCATGGCCGCCGCCGCCGCCGCGCCAGCGACCGCAATCAGCATGCCCGGCCAGTGCGGGCGAAGCCGCTTGACGCCGACGATGACGCCGATCGTCGCGAGCGCGAGCGCGACCGTCGGCGGATCAAACGTCGGCAGGCCCGCCCAGATCACGGGCAGCTTCTCGACCAGCGGCCCCGGCTCGCGTCCTGCGAGGGACAGGCCCAGGAGTTCCTTGATCTGGCTGGCGAAGATGATCACGGCGATCCCGGCCGTGAAGCCGACGGTCACCGGGTAGGGAATGAACTTGATGTAGGTGCCGAGCCGCAACAGACCGATCGCCAGCAACAGTGCACCCGACAGGATCGTCGCGAGTATCAACCCGTCCATGCCGTGCAGTTGGACGGTGGCCGCAACCAGAACGATGAACGCACCTGCGGGTCCGCCAATCTGGAACCGGCTGCCGCCGAGCGCGGACACCAGGAAACCGCCGATGATCGCCGCATAGAGACCCTGTGCCGGCGATGCCCCAGACGCGATGGCGATCGCCATCGACAACGGCAGGGCAACGATCGCGACCGTCAGCCCCGCCGCCAAATCCGACCGGAACTGCGAGACCCCGTAGCCTTCCCGCAGGACCGTGACGAGCTTCGGCGTGAACAGCTCCGCGAAGCCCGCTGTGGCTGCCGGATCGTCCGTTGAGGTTCTGGTGTTCATGATTTCCGACAGCCTTGGGATAAGGCGGCGGGATCGTCGGCATCAGTCGGCGGTCGCCGTCGCGTTCGTGCGGTACCTCAGTTCTGCAAAGTGTGAGCGGGTGCCTTCAACCGTACGCCCCGGCCGGTACCGGTCCCTTGGGCATTCTCACCCAGGAGCTCGATGCCGGCGCGATCCAGCGCTTCGATGACTTTCGTCAGGGTTTCGACGACGCCGCGGACGTTGCCCTGGCTGCTCTCCATCCGCTGAATGGTCGGGACCGACACGCCGGCCTGTTCGGCCAGCGTCCTCTGGTCGATCCCCAGAAGCGCCCGGGCGGCGCGGAGCTGGGCAGCCGTCATCATGCGAAGAGCCCTAGCATCAATTATCTATTAATAATGATACATAATCATATTTGAAACATCAATATTCATATGCAAACCACTCAGTCACCACGGCGTGCCCGGTAGGGCAGAATCGCCAACCTCACGCGCGTTCGATCAAGACCGGCCACCCGGTCGAGAAACGCACCGCTCGACACCGCGCCCTGCAGGCTGGCGTCGGGCGTTCCGCCCAGAATCGGCGCCAGATGGTCCGGGACGAATGGAACCGAACTCGCCACCACGATGACCGCCTCAAGGCTTTCGGCCACCCCGGGCATCGGGGAAACCGCCACACCGGCATCGCGGGCACCCGGCAGATCGACCCGTTGTCCCGCGTCGATCGTGACCGGCGCTCGACCATCGTTCGGCGCGATCCGCACGACGCCGCCGTCCGCCTGCCAGACATAGACCGCCAGGAACGCACGGCCGCGAGCCACGTTCGCCCGAACGCCAAGGGGTTCGCCGGGCTTGTAGACCGCGCGCTCCAGGACAGCCGTCAGGTCCGGAGCATGCGGACCGCCGATCCGCGCAACCCGGGCCTGGAGCCGCCGGGCGGCAGCGTTCGGGCCGGTCGCGGCCCCCGACCACGCTTCCCCATACGGCACCGCGTCGGACAGGCGGCTCCACGCATTGGCAACATCGTCCCGGGTACGCGCCACCGGCGGAATGGCGGAGGTCCGGTCCAGCGCTTCGTCGATCAACAGGGCACGCGCGATCGCCTCGGCCGCGACACCGAGCTCGTCCCGACGCAGTTCCGGGCCGACCGCCGCCGCACCGTCGGACATCCGGTACCCGGTGCCCAAACGTCCGCCGCCTGGCGTCAGCGGCTGGAAATGCGCCGGGATCGCGGCCGCCTCCAGGCCGGCGGACGCCCGTGCCTCCACCGTCTTGGCGGTTGCCCTCAGGTGCACCTCAACGCGGCCGCCGTGATCCCAGATCTCCGCCTCCAGCCGCAGCCCGACCGGCTTGCCGGCACCGTCGACCTGACGCAGTGGCCGGGTGACGTACAGCGGCCGTTCCGCCAGCCGGGCGGTCAGATGTTCGGCCACCTGGCCCAGGAACCAGTCGCCGAACGGGCTGCGCTCGCCGCTCAGCCGCAGGGACGTTTGGAAGCGGCCGGCAGGGTCCAGCCCGAGACGCAGGGTGTCGGCCAGGGCAACCCCGGCGATTCGGGCAGCGACAGACGGCGGTCGCAGTGCCAGCCGCTCGACCGACCCGGGCAGCGTTACCAGAGGACTCGCCCCCAGCAGGCGACCCGTATCGCCGCCACCGACCGCGACCACCGTGGCCGAGACCGCGATCCCGTCGGCGGTAGCGTGCGCGGCGGGAATCACCAGTGCATCGACCGCGGCCTCGCGCAGCAGGGCCTCGCTGGTGGCACCCTGGAAGCTCATCGCCTCCTCCCAGCTTGCCGGCAGGCCGGAACGGTCGACCAGAGCACCGGATGTCGGGGCGGTGCGCAGCAAAGCCGCTGCAAGGGCCGCATCCAGCTCAGTCGCCAACTCCGGGGGCAGGCCGGTCGTGTCCGGATCGAGCGGGCGAGCGGCTATACGGCGCCCCTCGCCGACTGCCTGCCAGACGGCGGATGCAACCGTGGTGAACGGACCGGCCCATCCCTCCGACGCGCCCGCGCCGCGGCCGGCGACCAACAGGATCGCCAACAGCGCGAGAAGCGGCGCGCGGCGCACCAGGTCACCGCCACATCTTGGCAACGGACAGCTTGTCCGGCGTGATCGCTATGCGGAACTTGGCCACGGCATCGCCGTCCCTGCCATTACCCTCCCAGGCATAGCCCACGCGCAGGTCCAGGCTGTCGTCGTGCACCGCGACCAAATCCATATCCCTGAACCAGGCGATCCGCTCGGCGAAGTCCAGCGATGCGGCGATCGGCTTGTGATCCCAAGCCGAACCGTTCTCCCGGTAGTACAGGCGAATCGCCTTCTGGACCGCGATCCGGTGCCGATCGACGAACGCCAGGGCCTTCGCCCTGTCGGTTCCCGGCGGATCATACAGCGAAGACGCAGCGAGCGGCGGCGGGGTGACGACCGAGTGGGGTGCCGGCTTTGCCCGCTCCCTCGATGCCGGCGCTTTCGGAAGTGCCGCCACCAGCACCGTCTTCGGATCACCGGAAACGCTGGCCTGCTGCACGCGACGGAACTGCCGCCGTGCCGCGTAGGTCATCTCGTCGTCCAGGTAGCGCTCGACCTCCCCCAGCGTCACCTGCCCATCCTGGTTGCCGTCGCGGCCACGATCGGCGGCGCCGTTCATGGCGTCCAGCAGATGGCGGGTAAACAGACCGAGCCTGGCGGCCTCGTCCCAACTCGCCACCTGATCGCCCGCCGCAGCCGTAATCAGCGTCAGCCCGCGCGACGGTGCCGGCGGCACCGTCTTCACGTAGACCGGAGAAGCCGAGCGGACCAGCCAGCCGGCCGCCGAGTTCCCGGAGAAGCACGCGTCGAGCAACACGGTGGTCGATACCGCCTCGATCGCGCTCAGGTTCTTCACCAGCAGGTCCAGCGGATAGCCGTTGATCTCGGGTGTCGCCGGATCGGCGTCCACCGGCAGCAGATAGCCGCGCTTGTCGCGCAGGCCCGGCACGCCATGCCCGGAATAGAACACCAGGATGTCGGACCGGCCGGAGCGGACCCACGACCACAGCTTGCCGCGATGGTCCTGGGCGTTGCCGAACACCGCGTACATTTCGGCCTGGGACGCGTCGATCAGTTCGATCACGTTGCCGTCGCGGTAGCCGAGCACGTCGATGACGAACCGCTTCATGGCCGCTGCGTCGTTGGCGGCGTAGCGGACCTCCGGGATCCCCTTGGCATAGCGCTGGTTGCCGATGATCACGGCTATTGCATCTCGGTTCGTCGCATCCGCATACGGTGAACCTGCCGCTCCCGTGGCCTGCGCCCCTACCCCTTTACCGCCGACCAGCAGCACCAACACCAGCATGACAGCTGCGATTGCCCGCACGCCCCGCTCCCGCAATCGATGTCCAACCCGGATGTTATTCTACCGGTTCCAGCCGGCTATGGAACGGTCAGACCGGGTTCGACGCCTACACAACCACCATCGGTGGCGTCACCGCTGGCGCCGGGCCACGGATTCTGCGGCTATGCACAGCATCTCAAACAGTATGGTGGCGCCAACCAGGGCGGTGTTGCCGCTCGGATCGAACGGCGGGGAGACCTCGACCATGTCGCCGCCGACCACGTCGATGCCCGACAGGCCGCGCACCAGGCGCTGGGCCTCGAACGAGGTCAAGCCGCCGATCTCCGGCGTGCCGGTGCCGGGCGCGAACGCCGGGTCGATGCTATCGATGTCGAAGGACAGGTAGGTCGGGCCGTCGCCGGCCAACCGCCGGGCTTCGGCGATCACGCCGTCCAGCCCCAGTGCCGGGATCTCGTGCATGTAGATCACCCGCATGCCCGAATCGTGGCTGAAGCCCCAGACATCGCGCTCGTTGACCCCGCCGCGGATGCCGATCTGGATGGTGCGTTTGGGGTCCAGAACGCCCTCCTCGACCGCCCGGCGGAACGGCGCGCCGTGGTGGAAGCGCGAGCCGAGATAGTCGTCCCCGGTGTCGCAGTGCGCGTCGATGTGCACCATGCCGACCGGCCGGTCGCGGCCCAGGACCCGCAGGATCGGCAGGCTGATCGAATGGTCGCCGCCGACGCTGAGCGGGACCACCCCCGCCGCCATCACTTGTTCGTAAAACGCTCCGATCTGCTCGTGCGCCTCGATCAGTACGAACGGCCGCTCCACCACTGCGTCGCCGATATCGGCGATCCGCGCCAGCTCGTACGGGCACACCCCGGTCGCCTGGTTGATCCGCCGCATCAGGCTGGATTGGTTGCGCACCTCGCGCGGCCCATGGCGGGCTCCGGGCCGGTTGGTCACACCGCCGTCATAGGGCACGCCGATCAGCCCGATGTCGATCGCCGACCAGTCCCGCTCGGCATATGGCGCCCGCATGAAGGTCGGCAGCCCGACATAGCGCGGGCGGGTCATCGCGTCGGTTATCGTCGGGTCGGCGTCGGTCACGACAGTCTCCATGTCAGGGCATCACGATCATGCTCGGGCGCGCTTGGCGGGATCAAGGGGCGCGGCTACGCTCCCGGCGCAGGAAACCAAGGAGATCGTCATGACCGACTACGTGCCGGGCGCCGGTATCGCTTGGGAGCGCATCGATCCGGCCGCCGCCGGCGCCGACCGGGCGGGCATCCAGGCAGCCGTCGACTACGCGATCGCCCATGAATCGCCGATGAACCGCGACATTGCCGCAGCATTGGCCGGCGGGCATTTCTCCGAGCCGCCGCCGCTCGGCGACATCATCGGCCCGACCGCACCGCGCGCCGACCCCAGCGGGCTGATCCTGCGCGGCGGCAAGATCGTTGCCGAGTGGGGGCCGACCGACCGCGCCGACATGACCTTCTCGGTCACCAAGTCGTACCTGTCGATCATGGCCGGCCTTGCGGTCGACGACGGACTGATCCCGGACATCCGCCGACCGGTCGGCGAACTGGTCGACGACGGCGGGTTCGACGCCGCGCAGAACCGCACGATCACCTGGGAACACCTGCTGACCAACACCAGCGAGTGGGAGGGCACGCTGTTCGGCAAGCCCGACCTGATCGACCGCAACCGCGAGCTGTCGCTGCCGCCGGGAACGCCGTCCAAGAAGGGTACCCACCGCGACCTGCAGGCACCCGGCGCGTACTGGGAATACAACGACGTCCGGGTCAACCGGCTGTCCCTGTCGCTGCTGAGGGTCCACGGCAAGCCGCTGCCGACCGTGCTGAGGGAACGGGTCATGGGCCCGATCGGCGCTTCTGACAGCTGGAGCTGGAACGGCTACATCAATTCCTGGGTCGAGGTCGGCGGCCAACCGGTATGCTCGGTCTCCGGCGGAGCGCACTGGGGTGGCGGGCTGTTCATTTCCGCCCGCGACCAGGCCCGCGTCGGCCTGCTGATGCAGCGCCGCGGCCGGTGGGGCGACAAGCGCATCCTGTCCGAAGCCTGGGTCGATGCCTGCACCACGCCGTGCGCGCTCAATCCCAGCTACGGTTATCTGTGGTGGCTGAACGGCGACGGCCGGCACTGCCCAAGCGCGCCGCGCACCAGCGTGTTCGCCATGGGGGTGGGCTCGAACGTGATCTGGATCGAGCCCACGCTGGATCTGGTGGCGGTCCTCCGCTGGATCGACAAGCCGCATCTCGACGGCTTCGCGAAGCGGGTGGTAGCGGCGCTGACGTAAGGCGCAGCTCCGTCGTCATCCCGGAATGCGACGGGTGGATCCCGGGTCGCGCGACGCGCGCCCGGGATGACACCAGAGAAGGGAGTCAGGCGTGGTTCAGAGGCCGGCGACGATGCCGACGCCGGCGAACGCGGTGGCGAGGCCGGCATACCGTATCATCCGGGTCGAGCCGAAACGGCCGAGCATCGAGACCCCCGCGATGCCGGCACCGTGCAGCAGGGCGGTCGACAGTGCGAAACCGGCGCCGTAGCCCAGCGCCGACAGGCCGGCCGGCAGTTCGCTGCCGTGGGCATGGCCGTGGAACACCGCAAAGGCGGCGACGATCGCCATGCCGACGCCGACCAGCATGCGGGCATTGACCGCCACCAGCGCGCCAAGCACGACCACCGACAGCGCGATCATCGTCTCGACCATCGGCAGGGCGACACCGGACACCGCGAACGCGCCGCCGACCAGCATCGCAACCACGAAGGCCGACGGTACCAACCACAACGCGCGACCGCCCAGCAGGGCAGCCCAACCGCCGACCGCGACCATCGCCAGCAGGTGATCAAGCCCAAGCATCGGGTGCGCGGCACCGGCGGCGAACCCGCTGCCGGCACCGATGCCGGTGTGGGCGAGCGCGGGGGAAGAGAGCAGCGACAAAGCCGCGGCGGAGGTCAGGATACGAAGCATGGCAGCCCTCAAATGACGGATTCAAGAAACGGTCGGCCATGAGTCTTAACCAACGCGATGGGGCCTGTCATGCCTTGACGGCCGATGTCCGTGAACGCGGCTTGCACAGCCGCCTTGGGGGCGCCATCTGCTTCTGAGGGACGCAACGGGGGGGTGGCATGATGACGGAATCCGAAGGCGGCAAGCCCGACAACCCCGGCGTGATCACCCATCCGCCGTTCCTGTACGCGGGCGCGCTCGTGGTCGGCGCGGGCCTCGACCGGCTGATCCCCCTGCCGGTGCTGGCGCCGGGCACCGGATTCGTACCCGGCGTTGTGCTGATCGGCCTCGGCCTTGCACTGGCCTTCTGGTGCTTCGGGCTGTTTCGCCGCGCCGGCACCAATGTGCCAACCCACAAGCCGGTGACCGCGGTCGTCACCGACGGCCCGTACCGGTTCTCCCGGAACCCGATCTACGTGGCACTGACCGCGCTGTCGGTCGGCGTGGCGCTCTGGGTCAACAGCGCCTGGATGCTGGGCATGCTGCTGCCGACCTTCGTGATCATGAACATCGGCGTGATCGACCGGGAGGAAGCCTATCTCGCGGCCAAGTTCGGCGACACCTACCTGTCCTACAAGGCGCGGGTCCGGCGCTGGCTTTAGCGGCTACACCGCCTGGGCGTCCGCCGCTCCCATCGTCGTCCGGCCGAGCATCATGTCCACGGCCTTCTCGGCGATCATCATCGTGGGCGCGTTGGTGTTGCCGCCGATCAGCCGCGGCATGATCGAGGCGTCGATCACCCGCAGCCCCTCAAGCCCGCGCACCTTCAGCTCCGGGTCGACCACAGCACCGTCGTCCACACCCATTCGGCAGGTGCCTACCGGGTGGTAGATGGTCTCCGAGATCCGACGGACATAGGCGTCGATGTCGGAGTCGGAAATCACGTCGGGGCCGGGATTCAGTTCCTCGTCGCGCCAGCCGTCGAACGCCGGTTGCGCCACCAGCTCGCGCGCCATGCGCAGCCCGTCGCGGAAGCTTCGCCGGTCGGCCTCGGTCGAGTAGTAGTTGGCCAGGATCCGCACCCGGTCGGCCGGGTCGTCGGAGCGCAGCCGCACCCGCCCCCGGCTTTCCGGCCGCAGCTGGCACATCCGGATGGTAAAGCCGTCGCGGTCCATCGGGCCCCGGTTCAACTGCCACAGCAGCGGGATGCGCACCCGCTTGGCCCCCAGGCCGATCAGGAAATGCCATTGCATGTCGGGCATCTCCAGCTCCGGCCGGGTGCGGACGAATAGGCCGCCCTCGGCCGGAAACGACGTGGCGGGGCCGGTGCGGAACAGCGCCGCCTGCGCCATCGCCAGCGCCGCCCGGTCGAGCCGGACCAGGCTGTGCAGGGTTACCGGCTTCGGACAGGCGAACTGCAGCGGAATGTCCAGGTGATCCTGCAGGTCGCGGCCAACCCCCGGCAGCGCGTGCACCACGGGGATGCCGTGGGCGCCCAGTTCCTCCGGGTCGCCGATGCCGGACAGCATCAGCACCTGGGGCGAGTTCAACGCCCCGCCCGCCAGCAGCACCTCGCGGCCCGCCGTCACCCGGTGCAATGTGCCGTGGCGATGGTATTCGACACCGGTCGTCCGCCCGCCCTCGACAAGCACCCGGTGGGTAAGGGCACCCGTCTCCACCGTCAGGTTCGGGCGCTTCAGCGCCGGCCGCAGATAGCATGCGGCCGCACTGGCCCGTCGGCCGTTGTGGATCGTGAAGTCGTAGCGGCCGAGGCCTTCCTGGCTCGGGCCGTTGAAATCGTCGTTGTCCCGGTAGCCGGCCTGTCGGCCCGCTGCCGCGAACACATCGTAGAGGGGGTTGGTGTCACGGCCGCGCTTTACCTTCAGTGGACCGCGAGTGCCGTGCAGATCGTCGGCCAGCCGGTCGACGTGACCCTCGGAGCGCCGGAAGTACGGCAGCACGTCGTCCCAGGCCCAACCGCGATTGCCGAGCTGTGCCCAGGTGTCGTAGTCGCGCGGGTGGCCGCGGATGTAGATCATCGAATTGATCGACGACGACCCGCCGACCACCTTGCCGCGCGGCCAGTACAGGCGGCGGTCGTCGAGATGGGGTTCCGGCTCGGTCCAATAGCCCCAGCTGTGCAGATTGGAGCGCACCAGCTTGCCTACGCCAAGCGGGATGTGGATCAACGGGTTCCAGTCCCAGCCGCCGGCTTCCAGCAGCAGGACCGAGACGCCGGGATCCTCGGTCAGCCGGGATGCCAGAACGCATCCCGCCGACCCGGCCCCGACGATGACGTAATCGTAAGCTCGCATACGGTCAGTGTGGCCGCGAGACGGGATCGCGGCAAGCCACGCCTTGCGGTCAGCCGGCGCGAGCGCGGCGGGCCACGGCGGCCCGCCGCACCCTAACGGCCTCAGAACGACAGCGCGTTCACCCGCACCACGTGCGGCAGGCCCTGGACCTCGGCCAGCAACGCCGCGTCGATCGCCTGGTCGACCTCGACCAGCGCGATCGCCTCGCCGCCCACGTCGCGCCGTCCCAGGTGGAAAGTGGCGATGTTGACCCCGTGGTTGCCAAGCGCCGAGCCCAACGCGCCGATGAAGCCGGGCTTGTCGTAGTTGCGCACGTACAGCATGTGCCGGCCGAAATCGGCCTCGACCGCAATGCCCTGGACCTCGACCAGCCGCGGCTTGGTGCCGCCGATCAGGGTGCCGACCAGCACCCGGGTGCGCTGCTCCGAGCGCACCGACATCCGCACCAGGGTTTGGTAGTCCGGTTCGCGGTCATGACGGGTGACGCTGACCTCGATGCCGCGCTGGTGCGCCATGGTCGGCGCATTGACCATGTTCACGCTGTCGACCTGCGGGCGCAGCAGTCCGGCAAGCGCGGCCGCCTTGATCGGCTCGGCGTTCAGGTCGGCGGCATGGCCTTCGAACTCCAAGGTCACGGCGTCGATCGGACCGTCGACCATCTGGCCGCAGAACGACCCGAGGAGTTCCGCCAGCTTCATGTAGGGCTTCAGGATCGGTGCCTCTTCGGCGGTGACCGAGGGCACGTTGACGGCGTTGCTGACGGCACCGGTCAGCAGGTAGTCGCTCATCTGCTCGGCGACCTGCAGGGCCACCTTTTCCTGGGCCTCCGAGGTCGAGGCCCCCAGATGCGGGGTGCAGACCACGTTGGGGTGGCCGAACAGCACGTTCTCCCTGGCCGGTTCGGTCACGAACACGTCGAACGCCGCGCCACCGACCTGGCCGGAATCCAGGCCCGCGCGCAGGTCTTCCTCAACCACCAGGCCGCCGCGCGCGCAGTTTATGATCCGCACGCCCTTCTTCATCTTGGCGATCGCCGCCGCGTCGATGATGTTGCGGGTGGCGTCGGTCAGCGGGGTATGCAGGGTGATGATCTCGGCCTCGCCGAACAGCTCGTCGAGTTCGACCTTGCGCACGCCCAGTTCGGTTGCCCGCTGCTCCGACAGGTAGGGATCGAACGCCAGCACCCGCATGCGCAGGCCGCGCGCCCGGTCGGCCACGATCGAGCCGATGTTGCCGCAGCCGATCAGGCCCAGCACCTTGCCGGTCAGTTCGACCCCCATGAACTTCGACTTCTCCCACTTGCCGGCCTGCGTCGAGGCGTCGGCCTGGGGGATCTGCCGGGCCAGCGCGAACATCATGGCGACGGCGTGCTCGGCGGTCGTGATGGCGTTGCCGAACGGGGTGTTCATGACCACCACGCCGCCGGCGGTGGCGGCCGCGATATCGACGTTGTCGACGCCGATGCCGGCCCGGCCGACCACCTTCAGCTTGCCAGCGACCGCCAGCACGTCTGGAGTCACCTTGGTGGCGGAGCGGATGGCGAGGCCGTCGTAGTCGCCGATGATGGCCTTCAACTCGTCAGGCTTGAGGCCGGTGTTGACGTCGACCTCGATCCCCCGGGCACGGAAGATCTCGGCCGCCTGGTCGCTCAGATTGTCGGAAATCAGGACTTTAATCATGGTGCGTTCGCGCGCCGGCACCGCTCCTGGTGAGCCGTGGGCGCGCGCCTTTCGCAGTGGTGGTTGATACGATCGATCAGAGGTCGGGCGCAGGCCCGCGAACGCCCTATGCGGCGGCCGCGAACTCCGTCTTCACCTGCTCCCAGGCCCAGTCGAGCCACGGCAGCAGCGCCTCGATGTCAGCGGTCTCCACCGTCGCACCGCCCCAGATCCGCAGGCCCGGCGGGGCGTCGCGGTAGCCGGCGATGTCGTAGCCGGCGCCCTCCGCCTCAACCAGTGCGGCGACCTTCTTCGCCACCGCCGCCTGATCCGCTTCGGACAGTGCAGAGAACGCCGGGTCGACGAACGACAGGCAGATCGAGGTCGGCGAGCGCAGCGCCTTGTCCTTGGCCAGGAACCCGGCCCAGGACGACGCCTCCACCCACTTCTCGATCGCCGCGAGGTTCGCTTCGCTACGCTCGATCAGCCCCGACAGCCCGCCGATCGACTCGGCCCAGCCCAGCGCGTCCAGGATGTCCTCGACGCACAGCATCGACGGGGTGTTGATGGTCTCGCCCTTGAAGATGCCTTCGTTGAGCTTGCCCTTGGAGGTCATGCGGAACAGCTTCGGCATCGGCCACGGCGGGGTGTAGCTCTCCAGCCGTTCCACCGCGCGCGGACTCAGCGCCAGCATGCCGTGGGCCGCCTCGCCGCCCAGCACCTTCTGCCAGGACCAGGTGACCACATCCAGCTTGTCCCACGGCAGGTCCATGGCAAACGCCGCAGAGGTGGCGTCGCAGATCGCCAGACCCTCACGGTCGGCCGGGATCCAGTCGCCGTTCGGCACCCGCACGCCCGAGGTGGTGCCGTTCCAGGTGAACACCACGTCGCGGCTGAAGTCCGCCTTGGACAGGTCGACGATCTCGCCGTAGCCCGCCTCCAGCACGCGGGCGTCCTGCAGCTTCAACTGCTTGACCACGTCGGTCACCCAGCCGGCGCCGAAGCTCTCCCAGGCCAGCATGTCGACGCCGCGCGCGCCGAGCAGCGACCACAGCGCCATCTCGACGGCGCCGGTGTCGGACGCGGGCACGATGCCGAGTCGGTAGTCCGCGGGAATGCCAAGAATGACGCGCGACCGGTCGATCGCGTCAGCGAGCCTGGCTTTACCGATTTTGGAGCGGTGAGACCGTCCGAGGACGGCATCGGAGAGTACAGCGGGGGCCCATCCGGGTCGCTTCGCACACGGTCCGGATGAGAACAACGGTACCCGCGGCTTGTGCTGCGGCTTCATGTCTCGATCCTTCGATGTTGCCGCTCGTTGGGGAGCGGCGGCCCGGCGCGGAGACTATGGAACGGCGTAGCGTTGTCAACGGGGGCGTGCCGCCGTAGCGACCGGGAGTCCACGCGTGGCAGCGGTCGTCAGATCGACGCGCCGGCCCGACGTATCCCGCCGGGTAGCGCCACGATGACCCCACCCGACATGTCCTGTTCCCGAAGTATTCGAATCTCCGGTACCGACTGAGGCTGTTCTGAAGGCAGGAACACCTGGACGACCACCGAGCGTGTCGGCACTCCGTTCGGTGTGCTGGTGAACGGCAGTATCAGACGGGTGGTTTTGATCCACCCGCCGTCATTCCAGCGGAACACGCTTTCGGAGTACACCGGGCAACGCTCCGACCGAGCCAGGGCGAAATACTTCTCGATGAAGGCTCGATAATCTCCGGTGAACAACTGGTCCGATCGCCGGCCCCGGAAGTTCGCCCCCCAACGCCGCACCATTTCTTCCCCGACCAGCCGGAAACGGACCAGCCCGCTGTCATCCAGGTGTTCGGCAACAATCAGGTAGGGAAGCACCCGCTTTTCCAGCTTAAGTGGATCAAGCGCGTCCAACAGTGGAACTGTCAGACCGTCCCGCGCACTCTTCCAGTAATCCAGTACGGATTGCTGAATCGGATCAAGTGCGAGTGTGATTTTTTCTACCACGATGAGTAGTGTGCCTTTATGGCCAACAAACGCCATTAGGTTCCAACAGGTACAGGTGCCGCCAATTTTGTGGCAGAACGCCAAACAAGATTAGGACAATTCGATATGTATTTCTACCGACCGCGCGTTTCCGGAGCGCCCGGCGACGGACCCGGTCAGGTCTCAGCCCTCCAGCCCCGTGCAAGCCTCGCCGGCCGCCTCCAGCAGCCACTCGATGAAGGCCGCGACCAGTGGGCGCTGCCGGCTCTCCGGCGGGCAGACGATGTGGTAGCCGAACGCCGTCGGCAACTCCATGTTGAACGGCTTCACCAGATAGCCGGCCGCCAGCATGTCCATCGACAGCACCGTGGTACCGAGCGCCACGCCCTGGCACGCCATCGCCGCCTGATAGGCGAACATGCTCATGGTGTAGTGGGTCCCGGCATCCGGGTCGACCTGGGCTAGCACTCCCGCAGCGTCCAGCCAGTCGCGCCACACCGGCCAGCCGGAGCGCGGCAGCACCGAGCTGTGCAGGAGGGTATGGCCGGCCAGATCCGCCGGCTCGGCCAGCGGCCTCGGTCCGTCGAGCAGATGCGGCGCACAGACCGGGAAATAGCGTTCGCTGAACAACCGGCATTCGAACAGGCCGGAATAGCCGCCGAGCCCGTACCGGATCGCCAGATCGACACCCTCGCGGTGAAAGTCCGTCGGCAGCGGATTGGTGCCGATCTGCACAGTGACGCCCGGGCAGCGACGCTGGAAACCCTCCAGGCGCGGAATCAGCCAGGCCGACACGAACGACGGCACCGCCGAGACCGTCAACGTCGGAGCAGTCGCCGGGTGCCTCAGGCTGCGGTTCGCATCGGCCAACGCGTCGAACGCCCGGCGCAGATGGCCGAGAGAGCCGTTCGCCGTCTCGGTCGGCATCAGTCCTGAGCCGTTGCGGCGCAGCAACGGACGGCCGATCTCCTCCTCCAGCGCGCGGATCTGATGGCGCACCGCGCTTGGCGTGACATGCAGTTCCTCGGCCGCCCGGGTCAGGCTGCCGAGCCGGGCCGCCGCCTCGAAGGCCCGCAGCGCGTTCAATGATGGCAGGCGCATGGATCGCTCGCAGAAAATCTCAACACGATGTGCACGAAAACTCGATGGCACAGCGCTTCGGTTAACACGAAATAGGCAGCAATAGGAGACGATGACGCGGTTGCTTTGCGCGACGTTTCTCTCCGCTCAAAATTGAGATTTTCTCAAAGGAGATCGTGATGCTGGCCGACACCTTGCCTGTGCGCCTGGCCTTCTGGCTGGGGCGACCGGCCCGCCCGGATGCGGTTCCGGACATACCGACCGACGACGCCCTGCCCGCACCATGGCGATCACCGCTGCGTCCGGCCGTCGACCTGGAAACCCGCCTGATGCTGCGCGATCGGGGATGGCGGCCATAGGACCCTCGTGCCGCGTCGCGATTACTGCTCCGTTAAGCCGCCCTTCATCTTTGCAACCGAAAATGACCATCGTGCATTGAGTGTTCGCGAGGGCATATGAAGGCGGGAGACGGAGGCCCGACGGTACCCGGGTTTACGCTGGAGTTGGGGCAGCGGCTCGCCAAGGCCATCGATGCGGCAGGCGGAGTCCTGGTCGCCAGCCGAAAGCTTGGCCTTGCCGAGGAGGTACTGGCCGGCTGGTGCGATGGCACCCGGCCGATCACGCTGCATGAGTTGCGCGCGCTGGCTGACGCGTCCGGTTTGAATCAGGTCTGGTTGGCCTTCGGTGACGACGCAGCAAGTCAGGAGCCCCACACCGTGCCGGTGGAGGCGGTTCGCGCAACCTGGGATTTCTGGATTCCTGTGATCCTTCGCCTGAAGGAGCGCCCCGATCCGTCGACACTGCGCGAGCAGTTCCTGGCCGACGTGCTCGGTCGGGCATCTCAGATGCCCCAGGATCGGGAATAACCGCGCTTGCGAGCGGTCACACAACGCGCTTAAGTTGGCCTCAAGGTCTGGGTGGAGAGTTACGAGAATGTCAGCCGTCGTTGTTAACCTATTTGATGCTCGGCCCACGGTCGACTTCACACTTAACTCGATCGGAATAGACGAGTGGTCGGAAAGACTTATTCGAGTTTCCAGCCATCTGGCATCGTTGCGCCGGTGCGACGTGTTTACGTTTCTGGTACTGTCGCCGAGTATCTGTGAGAATGCTATTATTCTTGAGTTCGATCAGAACGGCCGGAATCCGGATATCATCAGCGCGTCCACCCAGGACACCGGCGGACGATTCGAGAGGGTGCTCAGGCACACCGTCGTCCCTGGCATGGTGTTCGATGACAGTCCGCGCGGCTGGCTGTTGAGCAGTTCGATCCAGAAATACCCGGTGCAGTTCCTGTACTTCCCGCTGCCGAGCGGTGACCAGAAGTTCGGAGCGATCATCTACTGATGCGCAATGTCCAGACCATATCGGACCGGACCGGCTCGATCTCGCTGCAGAGATCGCCGAACCTGTTCGACAGCGGCTACGACCTTCCGCTGATCCAGGCGTTCAAGAAGATCCGCTACGGCGCTTTCGTCGGCCTGCCGTCTCGGGACACCCTGAACGTCGATCTCCTGCTCAAAGCCGGCGCCCTGACACGCTGTCACGTGCTCGATGTCCGGCCTGACGATCCTGAGAACTTCCGGTTCGAATTCTATGGCGCCGACGCCCGGATTGGCGCCGGCGGCTTTCGACATCATCGGATCGGCGATCACCAATCCCTGCTGCTCCGCCGGTACGCCTGTCTCGAATACTCCCGGATCAAGAGCCTCGGGCAGCCGGACCTGACCCAGGTGCATATCGATACCGCCTGGTCCTCAACGACCTTTCGTCGACTGATACTTCCCTTTGGCGAACGGGGCGAGGTCACGCATTTTCTGATCTTCTTTGTTCCGGATATTGACCAGATCGGTGCGGGTTCGCTCGATCAGGAAGTCCCGGCTGTTCGGCAGCGCATACATAACTAGCCTGCTTCCATCCGGACCAAGCGGCGCGTCCAGCATCAGCTCGCGCATCTCCGCTCCGTAGTTCGCTGCCACGCCCTTATCGACCAGCTTCTGGAACACGACGCCGATGGCCCAGTCGAGGTTCCAGCGCGCCAGCGCGATCATGTGGTTGAGCCGCGTTAGCATCCAGCTGATGCCGATCCCGGCAAAGTCCGGGTCGGGTGACACCCACAAACCGCCGGTGTGCGCCATCGAGCCGGAGGGCCCCGATCGGGTCGGGATGACCGGAAGCGGCCGCAACTCGGGCCACCACAGTCGCCCGTCACGCACGTGATCGTAGAATCCGAGATCCGTCTCGATGTACCGGGCCGCCATGATCGCCGCCAGACGCCCGTCGCGATGCGTCACCCGGAGCCAATAGGAATCGTCGGGCGGCGGTGTCTCTCCAGGCACGAAGGCCGGATTCCGGCCGTCGGTGCGCGGAGCATGGGAGATAATCCGGCACCAGTCGGCCAGATCGAACTCCATGTTGAAGGCGAGATGGTCGCGCGCGAACAGTTCCTGGGCTGCGTCGACGTATTCCTGCACGATCGCGCGCGCATAGGAGGTCCTCGGCACCGATTGATCGAGCCGCAGAGCCTCCAGAGTATGAGCAGGCATAGTAATCCTCCACACGACATGTTGGTGTGAAGTCAATATACACTACCAAATACTGCAATCAGAGTCCGTCATTGCATCCATGGGTGTGCGAGCGTATCGGTCAGGCCAGCGTGAACGAGAGCACGCGCCGGCCCCAGATCATCCGCGTTGCCGCTTCGTCGGCGTCGGTGCTAGGACTGCCGGACCTGTCCTAGCAGCCTGCGGAGATGCGGCATGACGATCACGTTCTATGACCTCTGCGGGCGCGACTCGAAGCGGTTCAGTCCGTATGGCTGGCGCACCCGCATGGCGCTGGCCCACAAGGGGCTGGATTACGCCCTGGAGCTGGTCAAGTTCACCGAGAAGGACAAGATCGGGTTCTCCGGACAGCCGCTCGTGCCGGTGATCCGAGACGGCGACAAGGTGGTCCACGACAGCTGGGCGATAGCGGAACACCTGGAAGACACCTACCCGCAGCGGCCGTCGCTGTTCGGCTCGCTCGAAGGCCGCGGCATGGCCAAGGCGATCAATGCCTTCGTCAACCTGACCATCCAGCCATTGCTGGCCCCGCTGATCGTCGCCGACGTGGTGGCTCATGTGGATGGGTCGGACCGCGACTACTTCGTCAGTTCGCGGGAGAAGCGTTTCGGCAAGGCGCTGGCCGAAGTCCAGGCTGGACGCGAGGAGAAAGTCGAGGGGTTCCGCAAGGCGCTGGAACCGGTCCGGATCGTGGTGAAGGACCAGCCGTTCATTGGCGGCGCTTCAGCGACCTATGCCGACTATGCCCTGTTCGGCACCCTGCAGTGGGCCCGCTGCACCAGCGGCTTCGGGGTCGTCGCAGCCGGCGATCCGATTCATGCCTGGTTCGAGCGTGTGCTCGACCTGCACAATGGCGTTGGGCGCAGCGAACCGGCTGCCGCCTGACCGCACAGCGATCTGGAGTCGAAGATGACCATCACCCTTCCGCCGCCGCGGCTGCCCGCCCTTGATCCCGCCAGACTGACGCCCGAGCAGAAAGCGATCCACGACGCCATCGCCGCCGGTCCGCGCGGCCGCGTCCAAGGTCCGCTGGCGATCTGGCTGCACAGCCCCGGGCTGGCCGAGAACGCTCAGCGGTTGGGCGCGTTCTGCCGGTTCGGGACCAGCCTGGAGCCGCGCCTGTCGGAGCTTGCGATCCTGGTGACCGGCCGGGTGTGGTCGGCGCAGTTCGAGTGGTCGGTGCACAAGCCCATCGCACTGAAAGCCGGCCTGTCGGAGGCGGTCGTCGATGCCATCCGGGACCGGCGCACCCCGCCTTTCGAGAAGACCGATGAACGGGTGGTTCACGATTTCGCGCGCACCCTGCACATCGACCACAAGGTGCCGCAGGCCCTGTACGACGAGGCCGTCGCAGTGCTCGGCGTGACCCAAGTCGTCGATCTGGTCGGAATCCTCGGCTACTACACGCTGATCTCGATGACCATCAACGCCTTCAACGTGCCGCTGGAAGGCGACCAGGTACCCGAGCTCGAATAGCCGGCCAACGACGCCGTCACAAAATCGTCATGCATTCGTAACCGTCCCGTCGCAGGCTTCGACGATAATCGAAGCATGGACATCCTGACCGCCACCATGGCCTTCGCCGCCCTGTCGCAGCCGACTCGCCTGGAGGCCTTCCGACTCCTGGCGCAGGCCGGGCCGGACGGCCTCAGGGCCGGTGCCATTGCCGATCACCTTGGCGTGGTTGCATCGACGCTGTCGCACCATCTGGCCCAGCTTGAGCAGGCAGGCTTGGTCCATTCGCGTCGGCAGGGACGGCACATCATCTATGCCTGCCATCCAACCCGCCCCGAGCGTCTGTGCGACTACCTGATCGAAAGCTGCGGCACCGTCGCTGTCGAACAACGCACCCCATTCGGCCCCCAGCCCGTGGCGGCCCGCGGCTGATCCGCCGGCCGGGATGCCCCGGAGCGACACCCGCCGGTTGCCGTTAACTTTGCGTTCAGACCGCCTGCGCTATATTTACGAGCCATGACGAAAGTCGTTGGAACCGAGACCCCTGCTCGCCCCGCGCGCCGGCTCTGTGCCCCGGCCCGCGGGGCTCTTCTTGTGCTCGGTGTCGTTTGCACGGCCATTGGTATCGCCGGAATCATCCTGCCGGGACTGCCTGGAACGGTGTTTCTGCTGGTTGCCGTGTGGGCATTCTCGCGCTCGTCGGAACGGTTTCACGTCTGGCTGTACGAGCACCCGCGTTTCGGCGCCACGGTTCGCAATTGGCACGCCCACCGGGTCATCCCGATCAAAGCCAAGATCGCGGCAGTATCGATGATGATCGTCACCGCCATCGGCCTGGTCCTCATATCGGACGGCGACTGGCTTCTGCCGGCAATATCCGGCGGCATCATGGCGATTGTCGCCCTCTGGATCGTCACCCGGCCGAACGGCACCCGCGGTACGGCCTGACCGTTCGCGTCGCGCTGGCGAGACTCCGTCGCATCGGCTAGGGTCCGCGCGATTCCTGGAGGAGCCGATGTTCGCCAAAACCGCCGCGTTTCCGCTGTTTGCCACTCCCGTCTGGGGATTCGATCTGCCCGCCGATCAGGCCCTCGACATCAACGGCAGGCTGCTGGCCCTGTTGGAACGCTGGTTCACGCCGCGCCCTGACCTGAAGCCGGGCGAAACGTGGCAGACCACCCACGACCTGCACCAGCGCCCGGAGTTTGCGCCGCTCCTGCCCTTCGTACAGGGGTCGGTCGAGGCTGCATTGGACGCTCTGGCGGTGCGGGAACGCACCTGGACGATCACCGGCTGCTGGGCCAACATCAATCCGGCGGGCGGTTTCCATCCGCCGCACATCCACCCCAACAACCTGATTTCAGGCGTCTATTACCTTCAGACCCCGCCGAACGCCGACGCCATCAGCTTCCACGACCCGCGCCCTCAGGCCCATCTGATCCAGCCGGTCGCCACCAAGGCCGTTCCGGAAACGCAGTCCGAGATCGAGATCGAGGCGAAACCCGGCCGGATGCTGCTGTTCCCCTCCTGGTTGCGGCACAGCGTGCGTCCGAACTACGGGAACCAGGAGCGGATCAGCATCAGCTTCAACGTGATGCTGGACGACTACGCCGCCCGGAACTCCGCGCCCATGTGGAAGGGCTTCCGCGAGGACGGGACACGCGCATGACCGCTGGAGAACTGTAATGCGCCCGCCAAGACGCCGCGGCTCCGGTCGCCCAACGCCAATCCGCAAGGGCAAGGTTCCGGCGAATGCCGATCCGATCGAATTGACCATCGATCTCGTGGGTGGTCGAGGCGACGGGGTTGGCCGTGCCGAGGTCAAGCTCGGCTGGGAGACCAAGGAGCGCTCGGTATTCGTGCCGTTCACCCTGCCGGGCGAACGGGTGCTCGCGCGGGCGGAGTTGGACCGGGGCGAAGGCGTTGCCGCCAGCCCCCTGGAACTGATCGCGATTTCGCCGGACCGGGTCGAACCGCCGTGCCCGCATTTCATGACCTGCGGCGGCTGCGCCCTGCAGCATTGGGCCACCGAGCCATATGCCGCCTGGAAGGCCGATCAGGTCCGCTCGCACCTTCGCCGGTTCGGCCTGGGCGAGACCGTGATCGATGCCCCGGTCCTGTCACCACCGGGAACCCGCCGGCGCGCCACCCTGTCGGTCCGTCGCCTGAGGGGCGGCGCGGTGCTGGGGTTCCACGAGCGTCAGGGCAACCGGATCATCGATATCACGGCGTGCTCGGTCCTCGAGCCTGCCCTGCAGGCGGTGCTGCCGGCGTTCCGGGAAGCCTTCGGCGCCCGGTTGACGGAGGGAGCCGAGGCCGACCTCTCGCTCACCCTGCTGGATACCGGGGTCGACGCCTTGCTGGTGCTGCCGGAAGCGCCCGATCTGGCGGCGCGCGAGGCCTGGGCCGAGTTGGCTGACGCCCTCGACCTGGCGAGGCTGTCCCTGCGGCGCAGTGGCGAGAGCCACGACCGAACCGAGCCGCTGGCGGCGCGCCGGCCGACGACGATCCGCTTCGGCGGTGTCGACGTGCGACCGCCAGCCGGCAGCTTCCTGCAGGCAACACGGACCGGCGAAACCGCGATCCGGAATGCCGTGCTGGCCGCCGCCGAGGGTCGCGGGTGGCGTCTCGACCTGTTCTGCGGTGTCGGAACACTGGCGCTGCCCCTGGTTGACGGCGCACCGGTGACCGCGGTCGATGGGGACGTCCAGGCGATCCGCGCCCTGCGCGCCGCTGCCGACGCCGCCGCGCTCGGCGATCGCCTGACCACCGAGGCGCGCGACCTGTTCGACCGGCCGTTCGAGGGCGACGAGTTCAAGGGCTTCGACGTGGTGGTGTTCGATCCACCAAGAAGCGGCGCGAAGGAACAGGCGGAGGCCCTGGCCGCCTCCACGGTGCCGGTGGTCGTTGCGGTGTCCTGCAACCCCGCGAGCTTCGCGCGCGACGCCCGGATACTGATCGATGGCGGCTATCGCCTCGATAAGGTGACGCCGATTGATCAATTCCTGTGGTCGCCCCACATCGAACTGGCGGCGGTCTTCCGCCGCTAGCTTTCGATGCTGAGGAGATGACAATGGCGGCGACCCGGACCGAGACGGACACTATCGGCGCGATCGAGGTGCCCGCTGAGCGGTACTGGGGCGCGCAGACCCAACGCTCGCTTGAGAACTTTCCGATCGGCGGCGAGCGCATGCCGATCGCCCTGATCCACGCGTTCGCCCTGCAGAAGCAGGCGGCCGCCCGCGCCAACCGTCGGCTCGGCATGCTGGACGAGACCATCGCCGACGCCATCGACACCGCCGCATCGGCCATCGCCGCCGGCGCGCTCGACGGCGAGTTTCCGCTGGTGGTCTGGCAGACCGGCTCGGGTACACAGACCAACATGAACCTGAACGAGGTGATCGCCGGCCACGCCAACGAGGCGCTCGGCGAAGCGCGTGGCGGCAAGTCCCCGGTCCACCCGAACGACCACGTCAACCAGAGCCAATCGTCGAACGACAGCTTTCCGACCGCCATGCACGTGGCGGCGGTGCGGGAGATACACGGGCGGCTGCTGCCCGGCCTGCGGCACCTGCACGCCGCTCTCTCCGACAAGGCGGAAGCCTTCGCCGACATCGTCAAGATCGGCCGCACCCACCTGCAGGACGCGACCCCTCTGACGCTCGGCGATGCCGTCGGCGCCTGGGCGCACCAGGTCGACATGGGAATCGCCCGGGTCGAAGCGGCGCTTCCGCGGCTTTATCAGGTGGCGCAGGGCGGCACCGCGGTTGGCACCGGGGTCAACGCGCCGGATGGGTTCGCGACCGTCTTCGCCGAGGAGTTGGCAACCCTGACCGGCCGGCCATTCGTCAGCGCGCCTAACAAGTTCGAGGCGGTGGCAGCGCACGACGCGATCGTCGAGGCGTCCGGCGCGCTCAACACCGTCGCAGCGTCGCTGATGAAGATCGCCAACGACGTACGGCTGCTGGGCTCTGGCCCACGCTGCGGAATCGGCGAGTTGATCCTGCCGGCGAACGAGCCGGGATCGTCGATCATGCCGGGTAAAGTGAACCCAACCCAGGCTGAGGCGTTGACGCAGGTGTGTGCCCGCGTGTTCGGGAACCACACGACGATCACCATCGCCGGAGCCAGCGGTCACATGGAACTGAATGTGTTCAAGCCGGTCATGATCGACGCGTTTCTGCAATCGGCCCGCCTGCTCGGCGACGCTGCCGACAGTTTCGCCGAACGGTGCGTCGAAGGGCTGGAAGCGGATCGAGACCGGATCGGGGAACTGCTGGGTCGCAGCCTGATGCTGGTCACGGCGCTGGCCCCGCACATCGGCTACGACGAAGCCGCCAAGATTGCCAAGACAGCCCACGCGGACGGCTCGACCCTGCGCGAAACCGCCGTGCGGTTGGGGCTGGTCTCCGCCGAGGACTTCGACGCCTGGGTTAGGCCCGAACTGATGCTGGGGTCCGGGCGGTGAGCGACCTGACCGCTCCGCGAAAGCGATCGGTGACGATTGCCGGTCACGCCACCAGTGTCTCGATGGAGGACGCGTTCTGGCGGCGGCTCGGCCACTTTGCCGGCGAGCGCGATCAGTCGGTCAACTCTCTGGTTGCCGAGATTGACCGAACCCGCACGACCAACCTCTCAAGCGCGGTCCGGGTGTGGGTGCTGGAACAGTGCGCCCGGCGCGCCGGACTCGATCCGGCGACCTGACTACCTCTTCAACAGATCCTTCAGGATCCCCCGCACCGCGTCCTCGGGCTTCGCCGGTTCCGGGGCCGGTGCAGGGGCTGGCGGCGCTCCAGCCCCAGAGTCCGGAGCAGGTGCCGGCGCGGGTGCGGGCGTCGAGCCACCGCCGCCAAGCCCCTTCAACAGGTCCTGCACCTTGCCATCCTTGTCGAGCTGCTTCAGCACGCCGCGTTCCACCATGCGCTTCAGGACATAGGCCTGCAGTTCCTCGATCTGCAGGATCCGGCGCGGATTATCCAGCGGCCCGACCAGCCGAACGCCGACGGGCGGGGCATTGGGGTGCTCCGACAACCGGAACGCCGCGTTGACCTCCATCTGCTGCGGCGGCAGGTTGACCACGGCGGTGGCGTCACCGGTCGCGGCGTCGGCCTGCAGCTTGATGTCGTTCGACCGCAGCACGCCCTTGGTCACCGAGTACGTGCCGGTCAGGGCGGTGAAGTTGGTCTCTCCGCCCGACAGAGCCTTCTGCGCCAGCTGCACGAAGTCCGGCGCCCGGTCGAGTTCCTTCAACCGGTCGGAGAACGCCCGCAGGTCGAACCCCTTCACCACCCCGTCGCGAACATTGAACGAGCCGGTGCCCGACAATGCCGAGACCAGCTCGAACTCCGACCCGCCCTGGGTCTTCAGATCGGTGTCGTAGGTCAGGATCCCGCTGACCGCGTCGGTGCTGGCCGCAGTCTGGGCCGCCTTGCGGACATCGGCGTCGCGTACCTTGACGACCACGGCCGCCGTCGGCGTCGGCCGGTCCGCCACCTGGGCGGTCAGGTCGAACGTCCCGCCGAACATGCCACCCGCAAGCTTCGAGACGTCGAGCACACCGTCCTTCAGCTTGCCGACCAGCTGCGCGTTATCCACGACATAGGAGCCGTAAACGATCGACTCGATGGTCGCCGTCAAGTCGGCATCGATGGTGGACAGCCCCGAGAAGTCGATGCGTTCGCGCGACCATTCCCGCGCCGCCGCCGCACCGGCCGGCACAGGGGCCGCCGGGACGGCCCCGGCCGGCTTCGGTGCCGACGGCGGCAGCCACGGATCGACCTCGACCTTGTTCACCGCCAACGCCAGCTTCACCGCCGGCCTGACGCCCCGGGAGTCGACGGTGCCTTCGCCGGTTGCCTTGATCTTGCCGAGGCCCAGTTCGGTTTCGAACAGCCTCAGACTGTCCACCGGCCCTTGGAAGCGGGTCCGAACCTTGAGCGGACCGAGGTTCGACCCGGCCGGCCGATAGTCCGGAGCGAAGGTCCGAATCAGCTTCACGGCATCGGCATGCGACGCTTCGAACGCCATGTCGGCGTCGGGAACAGCCGCGAACGGATTGGTGTTGCCGACCAGCGCTGCCGATCCGCCAGCCACGCTGACCGCGAGCTTGATGGCATAGCGTCCATCGGGACGCGTGCCGACCGTCCCCTCGCCGCTCAATGGGCCAAGCGGACCGGCGTTGGCGATCGCTCCCGGCGCCAGCACGGCAACCAGCTTCCTGGCGTCGGGATGGGCCATCGACAGCGCAAGGTCCAGCTTCGGCGGTGCCGACAGCGGCTCGGCCGTGCCCTTGACGCCAAAGCTGCCACCGGCAACCGCGAGTTTGGCATCGACCTTGACATTCTGCATGTCGCCAGCGGCCGAGCCCTTCAGCGACACCTGGCCCAGTTGCTTGGCGGAAATCGGTGACTCCGTGGACAGCAGCTTGGCGAACCGGTCGACATTCACCACCGTCACATCGAATGTCATGTCGACCGAGGGCTTGCCTGCGGCATCGCGCAGGACGCCCGCAACCGTCGCTTTGGCCCCACCGAGATCAGCCACCCCGACGTCGCGCAGGGTCAGTGTGCCGTTCTGCAGCAGTGCATCGATCCGGCCGTCGCGTATCGGAACGCCGAACGCCGTTGCCTCGCCAATCTTGATGTTGACGTTCGCATCGACCGCCGACAGGGCGGACAGCGGATTGCCGGCGCCGGCGGGCGGCGCCGCGGCATTGCCGCCGGACGGTGTGGCACCCGCCTTGGGGGCCGCCGCCTGCGGCAGGTAGGCATCGACGTTGATCCGGTCGACTTCGAGGCTGAGCCCGAACGCCGGCCGCTCTCGGATCGCCAACGTCAAGCCGCCCTTCGCCTTGGTCGCGTCCAGTTCCATCGTCCAGTCGGTGACGTCGACCTTCTTCGGCGTGGCCGCGACGGCAGCCTTGATCGACGCCTTGCGCAGCCGGTCCGGCGCAACCGCGGTGATGTCCACCCCGGCCCACTCCAAGGTGCTGCGCAGGTTGTCCGAAATCGCTTCGATTCGGCCGACGAACTGCGGTTCACCCTTTTCCGCCAGCACGGTGCCGGTAAGCGTCACCTCGGTCCCGCCCGGCAACTGCGCGGTCATCAACCGAAGGCTTCCGGCACCGTCGACCAGATCGCCGGACAACCGGACCTTGCGTATGGATGCTCCCTTGTACTGCACCGCGTCGATCGCGACGTCCACCGACCCGCCGATGCCCGTTGGCAAGGCGAAGCTGCCGGCTGCAGGTGCTGCCGTTCCACCACCACCATCGGCCGGCGCCGCCGGCTTGGAGGATGCGCTCCCCGGCGCAGCCGCCGGCAACAGAGCGTCCAAGTCCAGGCGGTTTCCGGTCAGCTTGGCGTCCACGGTCGGCCCGTCCGCCAAAGCCACCGCGACGTTGCCTTGCAGCCGGGACTCGCCAAGCACCACGACTAGGTCGCTCAGGTTCACTGCCTGCGGCGATCCGTCGAGCGATGCCTTCACGGACAGTCGCTGGCCGACACCGACAGGCCCAGACGATCCGGCATCGCCCAGGACAACGGTCAGACGCTCGACGGCCTTGCCGAGGTCCGGCGCCTCGATGCTGGCGTCGCCCTTGAACGCCGGGCCGCCTGCCATGTCGAGCGCACCGGACACCGTGGCGGTCAGAGCTCCCTCCGCCGCCGAGACCGCCGCCTTCACCGGATTCGGACGCTGCGTGTCCAACCGTCCGGCCGACGCCTGCAGCGTCATCGGCATGCCCTGGTACTTGAACGTTCCATCAATCTCGAACGGGCCCTGCAGGCCGCCCGCGGCCACGGTCACGTTCAGCGCCTCGATCCGATGCTCCGCTCCACCCGCGGCGTCGCGGTACAGCAAGGTGCCGTCTTCGATCTTGGCGGAGTCGAGCGCGATCGCCGGCGCCGAGGCGGCGCCGTCGCCCCCGCTTCCACCGGGCGTCGGCGCAGCGGCATCACCATCAGCCGGAAACTCCCAGTTGGCCCGCCCGTCGACCAGTTTCTCGAGCACGATCGTCGGCTTGACCAGGGTCACGGAGGTCACGTGGACCTTGCCGGACAGCAGCGGCAGCAGCGCCACGTGGACCCGCAACGAGTCCAGGCGAACCATCTCCGGTTCGGAACCGCCTTCGATGTTGGCGAACGCCACCTTCTCCACCGACAATGCCGGTGACGGCAGCACCGATAGGCCGATGTCGCCTTCCAAGCGCAAATCCCGCCCGGTCGCCTTCTTCGCCGCGTTCTGGATTTCCGGTTTGTAACCGTTCCAGTCGATGAAGCTCGGCACGACGAGAACCGCCCCGATCAGAACAACGACGGCAATGGCGAGACCGATCAGGACTTTGCGCACAAGGAGCCTCCACTACTCAGGCCGAAACGGCGAGCACCGACAGCGTACACACAATTCGGGCGGTTATACGGCGAACCGTCGGAAATCGCATGGGAATCCGTCGAACCACTCGCCGAACGAGGGGTTCCTCGTTCACCGCCGACGCGCAACGGCACGCCTGCGCTCGGTCAGACGATCTGGCACGCCTCGGCAATCTCGAAGCGCGGTGTCGTCCACGGCCTGGACACGGGTTCTCAGAGGTCGAACGGCGTCCTGTGCGGCAGCGGCGGCCGCATCCGTCATCGGGCCGTCTCCTGTTTGAGAAAGCCGAGGTGTTGATGGTGACACGCAGAACTATGCATAGTGCTGCACCCTAGATGCCGCCCGCCCAGAGGACGACTGATGATCCGACTGCCCGCCTTCACGTTTGCGGCAGCGCTCCTGGCGACTGCCTGCGCCAACGCCGCCACGCCGGAACGCGAACAGGAACTGATGGCGATCGCCGCCTCTTGCGCCGCCTTCTATCAAGCCGGCTTCGACCGCCTCGACCTGCCGGTCGAGCGCAACGAGGCGCAGCGGCAGGCGTTCATCGCGGTCGTGGATGCGCTCGGCATCAAGCATCTCGCTCCGAGCCAGAGAGAACCCTGGTTCATGGAGAACGTCGTCGGCCGCACCGGCATCGTGGTCAACATCATCGACCTGAAACCCGACGAATCCATTCCAAAGGTGCGCGCCAACCTCACCGCCTGCGACAAGCTTCTGCCGGAGATGAACGCCGCCGCCGGGCTGGAGTGACCATCGTTTGGAAACTCTGATCGCGGCGCTGCTGCCCGGGACACTCGAACCCTGGACCGCCGGCGGGCTCGTGGCGGTCAGCTTCATCGCCTCTCTGCTGACGGCCGCCCTCGGCCTCGGCAGCGGCCTGCTGATGGTCGCCGTGATGGCCGGCGCCGTGCCGCCCTCGGCGCTGATCCCGGTGCACGGTGTCATTCAGCTCGGCTCGAACCTTGGACGGGCCGTGCTGTTTCGCCAGCATGTCCGGAGATCGATTCTGGCGTGGTTCGCGCTCGGCGCTGTCGTCGGTGTCAGCATCGGAGCCGGGGTCGCCGTCAGCCTGCCCAAGTCGGTGCTGCTGGTGGTCATCGGGGTGTTCGTCCTGGTCTCCACCTGGGCGCCGAAGCTGGGCAACCGGCCAGTGCCGGTGCGTGGTTTCGCCCTGGTCGGTGCCGCCACTGCGTTCGTGACCATGTTCGTCGGGGCGACCGGCCCGTTCCTGGCGCCGTTCCTGGCGCCGGAGCGGCTCGGCGACCGGCAGGCGACCGTCGGCACCTTCGCCGCATGCATGAGCCTGAAGCACGGCCTCAAGGTCGCGGCATTCGCGGCCGCCGGCTTTGCCTACCTGCCCTGGCTGCCGCTCTGCGCCGTCATGATCGCCGCCGGCTTCCTTGGCACGCTGTTCGGCCGCGCCATCGTCGTGCGGATGCCGGAGCGCGCATTCCGAATGGGCTTTCGCCTGTTGCTGACCGCCCTCGCCCTGCGCATCCTGTGGCAGGCCTTTGCGTCCTGAATTCGGAACCGACGGATCCTGAGTACCGTCGAGATTGATCCGGGAGGCTTCTGGGCGAGGGTCGAGACGGCGTTCGGCAACAGACGTCCCGCGGGCGACGATTCGCCGCCCTCGGGCACAGCGCTCGGCACGCGACAATGGGCTTTCGGTTCCCGGAGTCGCCCATGCCGTCATCAGACCTTCTGATCCCGTTCTTCCTGGCTTCCATGGTGTTCGCCTGCGTGCCGGGACCGGGCATGCTCTACGCTGCGGCACAGACGTTGGCGTCGGGCCGACAGGCCGGCTGGTTGTCAGCGCTGGGCTTTCACATTGCCGGTCTCGGGCACGTCGCCGCGGCCGCGTTCGGAGTGTCCGCACTGCTGGCCGTCGTGCCGCCGCTCTTCATCGTCATGAAGCTCGCCGGAGCCGCCTACCTCATCTGGCTCGGCATCCGGTACCTCAGAGGTGCGCCAGTGCTGCCATCGGCACCCCACAGCCCGTCGGCGCCAACAGCGCGAAGAGCCTTGCGTGACAGCGTCATCGTGGAGGCGATGAATCCCAAGTCGGCACTCTTCCACCTCGCCTTCCTGCCGCAGTTCACCGACGCATCCGCCGGACTCCCGGTCTGGGTACAGATCGTTGTCCTGGGGGTGGCCGTGAACGCGATGTTCAGCATGACCGATGCCATCCTCATCGAAACGTCGCACGCGATCGCCGCGAAGCTGCGCGCATCAGAGCGCTTCATTTCCGCCCTTCAGAAGGTTGGCGGGGGCATACTCGTCGGCCTCGGCGTGAACCTGGCATTGGCACGCAACCAGTAACGGGCGTCGAACCAAGAGATCCGACCCGAGATCGCTTGCCCCGCACGACGGGCCGGGCAACCATTGCGCCTGACATACCCGGACCCTGAAGGAACCAAGCATGAGCGCCAATTCCGCCTTCCAGATCTCGGTCTTCCCGGGCGACGGCATCGGTCGCGAAGTCATGACGCCAACGATCGAGATCCTCAGGCTCCTGCAGGAGCGGATCGGCGGTTTCGATCTGCGGTTCCAGGAGGAGGCCGCCGGGGCGGCACACTACAAGGAGACGGGGACCGCGTTGCCGGAGGAAGCGATGACGCGGGCCTCGGCGACCGATGCCATCCTGCTCGGCGCCATGGGGATGCCGGATATCCGCTATCCCGATGGCCGCGAGATCGCCCCGCAGTTGGACATGCGCGAGCAGTTCGAATTGTTCGCCGGCGTGCGACCGGTTCGGACACTGCCCGGCACGCCGGTTCCGCTCGCCGACCCGCGCGCCCAGTCGCTGGACTTCGTGCTGATCCGGGAGAGCACGGAAGGGCTGTTCGCCGGTCGCGGCAAAACCCGGTTCGACGGTCCCGCCGACCGGCCGTCCGCTGCACACGACACCATGACGCTTACCCGCAAGGGTTCGGAGCGCCTGTTCGACTTCGCTTTCAAGCTGGCGTCACGCCGGCGCGACCGTGGCCATCGCGGCGAGGTCACGTGCATCGACAAAGCCAATGTGATCGGCGGCTTCTACTTCTTCCGGCAGATCTTCGACGAAGTGGCCGGCCGGCACCCCGACCTGACCAGTGGTCACATGTACGTCGACGCCTGTGCGCTGAACATGGTGCGCCAGCCTTGGATGTTTGACGTGCTGGCGACCGAGAACATGTTCGGTGACATCCTGTCCGACCTGGGTGCCGGGTTGATGGGCGGCATGGGGATGGCGCCGTCGGCCGACATCGGCGAGCGTCACGCCGTGTTCCAGCCGTGCCACGGCAGCGCCCCGGACATCGCGGGTCGCGGTCTCGCCAATCCGACAGCCACCTTCCTGTCGGCGGCGATGATGCTGGACTGGCTCGGCGACCAGCACAGCATCGCCGACTGCGGCAAAGCCGGTCGTGTTCTCGACAGCGCGGTGTCCTGCGCGTTCGTCGACAGCGCGCTGAAGCCGACCGAACTGGGCGGCACCGACGGAACCGCGTCGATCACTGCCGCCGTCATGGACGCGATCACCTCCGGCAAGGCGGAGCGCGCCGCAGATTCCGCCTGACGGTGCGCCGCAGCCGGTTTGGCGTATAATGATCCCGAGTCGGTTCCACCAGAGCCGGTGCGCGCAACGCATAGGATCCGCCGATCGCATCCATGACGCTGGCACACAAGGAAGATCATCTGCTGGACCCGACGATGCTGAAAGGTTCCAGCCCGACCAGCGGTCGCGAACGCCGTGTCCATCACCGGCGCGAAGCGGGGCGCGTGTGGGCGCAGGTCGACGGTGGCTGGTACAAGGTCCACGACCTGTCGCTCGGCGGCTTCGGTCTCGACCGGCCGGTGGAACGTCCGGACATCGGAACGGTGATCGCGGGGGAGATTCACAGCCGGACGGGCAACCGGAACTGGCACTCCAGCTTTGAAGCCACCGTCGTTCGGGTGGACGAGGACGACAACCGCATCGGCGTCGCGTTCGCCCCCCTGAAGCCCGACCAGATCGACGGGTTGCTTGCCATCCTGTCGGCGGTCGAGCGTGAGTTCGTCGACAACGAGGAGGCGGCACTGCGGTACGCCGCATTGGTCCGCCGTCTCAAGCGTATCGGAATCGCTGTCCTGTTCATCGCGACCGGCGTTGCGCTCGGATCCGCCGCCTGGTTGATGAGGTAGTCAATGCTCCCCGCCGTTGAGAGCTTCCTGTCGGGTTTTCCGAACCTCTTGCTGCATCTTGCCGTCACCCTTGGCCTGCTGGCCGGTGCGGCTGCGCTGTACACGCGCATCACGCCGCACGACGAGATCAACCTGATCCGCCACGGCAACGTGGCGGCCGCCGTTTCGTTCTCCGGCGCCATCCTCGGCCTCGCGATCCCGCTGGCGTTCTGCCTGGCCGCCAGCATCGGGGTCTGGGACATCCTGATCTGGGGCGTGGTCACGCTGCTGCTGCAGATCCTGGCGTTGCGGGTCATCGAGGCGCTGATGCAGGGCCTGTCCCATCGGATCGAGGCGGGAGAGATGGGGCCCGCCATCCTGCTGGCGTCGGTCAAACTGGCGGTTGCCGCCATCAACGCCGCCGCCGTCACCGGCTAGACCGTGCGCTTCGGCAGCGACACGTTCGGCCTGCTGGTGGCCGTCATCGCGCTGCTGATCGGGGCGCTGACCTCCAATATTTTCGGTGACCCGGCACCGCCGCCGGAACCGCAGGCATCGGTCCGCCGGCCCGCACCGACGCAGCCGCCGCCCGTCCGCCCGGCACCGGTTCCCCCGTCCGGCGATCCGGTGGTGCAGATCGACATCGGCCCGAAGCACGACAGTTCCGGGACCGCGTTCCCGGTTGGTGTCGGAGTGTGGATGACGGCGCGCCACGTCGTCGACGGCTGCGCCAAGATCGGGATCGTGACCAGCCCGAAACGGGCAGTCCGCGGCGACGCGGTCATTGTCCACGACAATGCCGATCTCGCGCTGTTCCGGTCATCGGTCAGGGCAGCACCAGTTGCCGTCGGCGACGACGACCTGAGGGTCGGACAGGCGGGCTATCACTTCGGGTTTCCCAAGGGGCAGCCAGGAGCGATGCGGTCACGCCTGCTCGGCAGCGGCACGATGCGCCTGTCCGGCCGCTACAGCACCCGGGAACCGATCCTGGCCTGGGCGGAGATCACGCGCGTGCCCGACACCGACGGCCCGCTGTCCGGCATCAGCGGCGGCCCGGTGTTCGACGCCGCGGGGCGCCTGGTCGGCGTCCATGTCGCCGGATCACTTCGCCGCGGCCGATCCTTTACGACGGCCCCACAGTCGATGCGGGAGTTGTGGTCGCAGGCCGGTGTCAGCACGGTCACCGACGGACCGGTTCCCGCCTTGACCGATCGTGATTTCGCCAGCGCCGGCGAACGGCTGCGCCAGGATCTGATTGTCGCGAAGGCGATCTGTTTGACACGCTAACCCCGCCGTCAAACCCGCTTGCCGGCACCAAGAAGACGCAGTAGCGTGCGCGCCATGAACACGTCGAGCCGCACCGACAGCCTGCGACGCCGCGCCTCCTAGAGGCGGGCTTCGACGCGTTTTCATACCCAGAAACCAGCGTTTCAGCCGCCGCCGAGCACTCGGCCGCGCGGTTCATGCGTCCGGGCCCTCACCGGCATCGCCACGAGGATAGGACATGACAACTTTGCAGACCGCCACCACCGCTCTCATGGACATCACCCCCCGGCCGCCGGTTGTGTTCGCCAGCGGCCACGGTTCCTGGCTTTACGACACCGCCGGCCGGCGCTACCTCGATCTAGTGCAGGGGTGGGCGGTCACCTGCCTCGGCCACAGCCCGGCGCCGGTCGTCAAGGCGCTGGCAGAGCAGGCCGGCAGGCTCATCAACTGCAGCCCCGCCTACCACAACGAGGCCGCCATCCGTCTGGCCGAAGGCTTGGTGGGGATCAGCGGGCTCGACCAGGTGTTCTTCACCAACTCCGGCGCCGAGGCGAACGAAGGTGCCATCAAGCTCGCACGGAAATGGGGAGCCAAGCACCGCGGCGGCGCCTACGAGATCATCACCATGGAGAACGGCTTTCACGGCCGGACCCTGGCGACCATGTCGGCATCCGGGAAGCCGGCGTGGAAGGACCTGTTCGAACCCAAGGTTCCTGGCTTCACGAAGGTTCCGTTCGGCGATCTGGCCGCGGTCGAAGCCGCGATCGGCGACCGGACGGTGGCCGTCATGCTGGAACCGATCCAGGGCGAGGCCGGCGTGATCCCGGCGGGCGCGGACTACCTTCGCAAGCTTCGGGCGTTGACCAAACAGCGCGGCGTCCTGCTGATCCTGGACGAGATCCAGACCGGGATCGGACGCACCGGCCGGATGTTCGGCTTCGAGAACTCCGGCGTCCGTCCCGACATCATGACCCTCGGCAAGGGTCTCGGCGGTGGCGTGCCGCTTGCCGCCCTGCTGGCCCGCGAGGAGGTATGCTGTTTCGAATACGGCGATCAGGGTGGCACGTTCAACGGCAACCCGCTGATGTGCGCTGTCGGTTCCGCCGTCCTGGCGGAAATCGCCGCACCGGGTTTCCTGGAGCGGGTTCAGGCGGCAAGCAAGCACCTGCAGCGGAGGCTTGAAAGCCTGTCCGGCCGCCACCGGTTCGGGCAGGTGCGCGGCCAGGGCCTGCTGCTGGCGCTCGACCTGACCCGCCCGGTCGGGCCGACGATCGTCGAGGCTGCATTGTCCAACGGTCTGCTGGTGAACGCCCCGCGCCCGGACACCCTGCGCTTCATGCCGGCACTGACCATCTCCGACGCCGAGATCGATCAGGCGGTATCCATGCTGGACGGGGTATGTGCCGAGCTGGGTGAAAAAGTACCGGCCTGACAAACCAACGGCGCCCGGTCCGATGTGGATCGGGCGCCGTCGAACTGAGTCGTTAGAATGAGAGGGTGATGCCGGTGATCGCGGCCCAGCCTTCGTTCTGAACGCCGGTGTCCGCCTTGAAGTTGGTCCGGAACACCGATGCCAGCAGGTTCACGCCCGGTCCAAGCTCGTAGTTTCCCGAGGCCATGACCGTCTCGTGCTTGCTGTCGCCGGCAGCCGTCGAATCCGCGACCTTGCCGTTGTAGTACGACAGCGACACCTGGAACGCGTCGAACGCATAGGCAATGCCGACGTCGTAGCCGCGGCCGTCGAACGAAACCGCGCTGTCGGTCCCGCCTGAACCGTTGCCCTGTGTGTCGGCGAACGATGCCCCGAAGGTGAAGCCGGCGTAACCGACATTGCCACCGATGCTGTAGCCCTCCGCACTCTTGATCGACGCCGCCGAGTTGTCGGGCTTCTCGGCCCGCAGGTAGCCGACCGCCAGTGCGACATCGACCTCACCGAACGACCGCTCGTAGTTGGCACCGATCGCGATGCCGTTGCCGTAGAGGTCGCTGGCCGGCTGGTCGTTGTTGTCGCGCTCGAACTCCGGAATGTACGACACGCCGAGTTGGAATCCCTCGAAGCGCGGCGTGAAGTACGAGACCTTGGTCGCCTTGTCGTCACCGAGATAGAGGTAGGTCGACAGGAACGCCGAGTCGGCGTCGCCGGTGCTCGGATTGATGATCCAGTCGGCGAGATCGCTGTCGTTGATGCCAATCCCGACATCCGGCGCCGCGTAGTGCATCAGCACCGCCGCGTTGTCGTTTGAACCCATCTCGAGGCGGCCAAACCGGTCTTCCAGCCACAGATAGCTGCCGTCGATCTGGTCGTCGCCCGAACTCTGGACATCCAACCCAACCTCGACGCCAACCTGCAGGCCGGTGTCGAGCGTGAAGTCGCCACCGAACGTCAGGACGCTGCCGGTGTCGGTCTTGAGGTCGAACCCGGTGAAATCGCCCGTCGTGATGTCGTCATTGTTCGCGTAGCCGAAATACTGGGTGATCTCGCCCCCGATCTCAACGTTGAGACGTTCAGCGGCAAGGGACGGCGATGCGACTGTGCCAGCAAGAAGTGCGATCGTCGCGGCGTGGCGGCAGGATCTCATGAAACGACCTCTGATTGTTCGATGACATGCACCTGCGAGATCCGACCGGATGCGGGCCGGCGGAAACCGTCAATGCACGGCCAGGGACGCCGGAACGGCGGCCCGGATGTCTGGATAGTGCCCCCCAACGCGCCGTGACCCGTATTCACGACGCGGTGGAACTATTAGTTCGCAATTATGAAATGCTCGCGCGATTTCGGCAACGAGATCTTTGGCTACCCGCGACGCCGCGGGGGGCAGCCACTCGCGCAGCTTCCCGATCGTGTCGGCCGCCCGGCCCGCCTGTTCAAAGGCGACCGCTGCCAGAAGGTCCCGCTCACCGTCGCCAACTGTCGCGCAATGCGTGCAGCGGACGTCGCGCGGGCTTGTCGCCGTATCGAGGGTCAGCATCAGGATGGCCTCCAACGGCCGCACGGCCCCTCCAACCCCGCCGGATCCGAAACCCGCCGTCATCAGCGGGATCGGATCGGTCCTGGCCTTCAGGCACCCGACCCAATGCCGGATGCCCCATACCAGGAGCGCTTCCGCCGTCGTCAGCGCGTGAACCGGCAGTTCCTCAGCGCTGGAACCGCCCGATTGTAACTGACGCCGCCCAAAGTCCTGCCGAGCCATGCATGCCTCCCAGCATCGATGCCTGGAGGCAATTCATATTGTTACTGAGAGTCGTTTGCAACAAAAGATTCAGCTCACCGATCGAAATGGGCCATCTTCAATCACACCCGCATGCGAGCGCTGGTTGGATCGTACATCGCCCGCGCCGACACCTCAGCCGGCCAGACATCGCCTGCGACGTTGATCGAATACGAGCGGGACAGCATTTCCTCCACGCTTTCGTCGCTCCGGCACGGCACGTAGCCGAGGCCGATAGCACCGCCGAGCCAATGCCCATAATTCCCGGAGGTGATCCGCCCGACCGCCTTGCCGTCCTGCAGGATCGGCTCGTTGTGGTAAAGCAGCGGCTGCGGGTCGGTCAGCCGGAACTGCAGCAACCGGTGCGACAAGCCCTGCTCCCGGCGCCGAAGCACCGCGTCGCGACCGACGAATCCCCCGAACGCTGAGCGCGGCTTATCGACCTTCACCGCGAAGCCGAGACCGGCCTCCAGCACATGGTCCTCGCCGCTGATGTCATGGCCGAAATGCCGGTACCCCTTCTCGATCCGGCAGGAGTCCAGCGCATGCATTCCGCACGGCCGCAGGCCATGCGCCTCGCCGCTCTCCACGATCGCATCGAACACGTGCCGAGCCATGTCGGTGGTGACGTAGATCTCCCAACCGAGCTCACCGACATAGCTGAGCCGGTGGGCACGGGCGAGTCCCATGCCGATCTCGATCGATTGTGCGGTACCAAACGGGAACGCCTCGTTGGACAGACTCTGCGGTGTCAGCGGCTGCAGGACATCCCGTGCCTTCGGCCCCATGACGCTGATGACCGTCTCGGCGGCGCTCACGTCGGTCACCACGCAGCGTGCTTCTTCAGGCAGATGCCGGCGCAACCAGGCAAAGTCGCGGGTCTGGGCGCCACCGGACGTCACCACCAGGAACGCCGTCTCCGACAGCCGCGTCACGGTCAGATCGGCCTCGATCCCGCCGCTTGGATTGAGCCACTGGGAATAGACGCAGCGCCCGACCGGTACCGCGACATCGGCGGCCGAGACGAGTTGCAGCACCGCCTCGGCGTCCGGTCCCTCAACCCGGAACTTGGCGAATGACGACATGTCGAACAGGCCCACACCCTCGCGCACCGCACGATGCTCGGCGGCGGCATGCTCGAACCAGTTCTGCCTGCCCCAGGAGTAGGCGTATTCGGCCCGCTCCCCCCGGGCTGCCGAGTCCGGCGGCAGGAACCAATTGGCCCGCTCCCAACCCGACGACTCGCCGAAGCAGGCGCCGCGGGCGGCGAGACGCTCGTGCAGCACCGAGGTGCGTACGCCGCGCGCCGACTCGAACTGACGGTACGGGAAGTGGTCGGCGTACAGCAGGCCGAGCGCCTCCCTGGCCCGTGTCACCAGATAACGCTTGTTGGCCTGGAACGGCTGCATCCGCCGGATGTCGACGTCCGACAAGTCCATCGGCGGCTCGCCTGCCTCCATCCATTCCGCCAAAGCCTTTCCAGCCCCGCCGCCGGACTGGATGCCGATCGAGTTGAAGCCGGCGGCAACAAAAAAGTTCCGCAGGTTCGGGGCCTCGCCAAGCAGATAGCGGTCGTCGGGCGTGAAGCTCTCCGGCCCGTTGAAGAAGGTATGGATGCCGGCGGTCTCCAGCAGCGGGAACCGCTTGACCGCGCGCTCAAGGATCGGCTCGAAGTGCTCGAAATCCTCCGGCAGCTGGTCGAAGCAGAAGTCCTCCGGACTCCCGTCGACACCCCAAGGCTTGGCGTTCGGCTCGAACGCGCCGAGCAGGATCTTGCCGGCGTCCTCCTTGTAGTAGGCGCATTCGTCCGGCACCCGCAGCACCGGCAGGCCGCGCGGCAGGTCGGCGATCGGTTCGGTGACGATATAGAAATGCTCGCAGGCCTGCAGCGGCACGTCGACACCGGCCATCCGGCCGACCTCGCGTCCCCACATGCCCGCGCAATTGACCACGTACTCGGCCTCGACCTGGCCCTGCTCGGTCTGCACTCCGGTCACCCGGCCCTCGCGCCGGGTGATGGCGGTGACCTTGATATTCTCCAGGATGGTGGCGCCGCGCTGGCGGGCGCCCTTGGCAAGGCCGAGCGCGATGTTGGCGGGATCCGCCTGCCCGTCGGTCGGCAGGAACACCCCACCGACGATTCCCTCCGGGCTGAGCAACGGGTAGCGCTCCAGGCATTCCGCAGGGGTCAACACGTGGGCTTCCAGGCCGAAGGTTCCGGCCATCGCCGCGCTGCGGCGCATCTCCTCGAACCTCTGGTCGGACAGGGCGACCGCCAGCGAGCCGTTCTTGTGATAGCCGATGGCGATGCCGGTCTCGGCCTCTAGCCCGTCATAGAGTTCGGCCGTGTACTTGGCGAGGCGGGTCATGTTGAACGAGGCCCGCAACTGGCCGATCAGCCCGGCGGCATGCCATGTGGTGCCGGAGGTCAACTGCTTGCGTTCCAGCAGCAGGACATCGCTCCAGCCCAGCTTTGTCAGGTGATAGGCGACCGAACAGCCGATCACCCCACCACCGATGATCACGACCCGCGCCTGGCTCGGCAGATTCGTCATCTCCGCCCCTTCCCATCATCCGGTGAAGACCGCCGCCTGCTGGCAGCATCTTCCTCCCGACGATTTCACAGAGCGTCCGAACCGGCAATCGGGGCATCGCAGGTCCTGGTGGAGAAGGTCTTCAACGCTTTTGGATGTGGCGAACCCAGCGGACCACGATCATCCCGGCGGCCATGGCGACCACGAACGCGAGCGTCTCCGGCTGTCCCATTGCCAGACCGGCAAGCGCCGGCCCCGGGCACAGCCCGACCAGCCCCCAGCCCACGCCGAAGATGGCGGCGCCCAGGAGCAGCGGAGCGTCCACGGTCCGGGAGGTCGGTTCGTGAAACCGACCCTCGAACAACGGCTCGCCCCGGCCGATCACCAACCGGCGGCCGACAAAGGCAACAGTCACCGCGCCGGCAAGGACGAACGCCAAGCGCGGGTCCCAGGTACCGAACACATTGAGGAACCCAAGAACGCGAGCCGGATTGACCATTTCCGACAGCACCAGCCCCCCGCCAAACAGGCCACCGCTGATCAGGCCGACCAGAAAACCCCGCATCTGCTTGTCCTCCGGCCCTAAGACGCGCCAAGCTGGTGGATACCGGAAACGGCAGCAACCGTCGCCATTGCCACCAGCAGGAACACGGCAACCGCGGCCATCGACCGCGGCGACAGCCTCGCAAGTCCGCAGACGCCATGCCCGCTGGTACAGCCGTTGCCAAGTGTCGAGCCGGCGCCGACGAAAAAGCCACCCACAACAATCCACGGCAGTCCGACCGGCGGTAGGGTCGCGAAGCCAGCACCGAGCGCAGCGATGATTACCGGGATGCCGATCAGACCGATCAGGAATCCACTGGCCCAGCCGGGCAGCCGGCCGTCGAAGGGCGGAAGGATCCGGCCGAACACGCCACTGACGCCCGCAATCCGGCCAACGCCCAGCAACAGAACAACCGCCGACAGGCCGATCAGTGCGCCGCCGGCGAGCGCGGTGGCGGCGGCACCAATTGTCAACGATGTCATATGGCAGCTCCGTTCATGGTCCGGCTACTGTCAACCGCCTTGGACAGGAGCAGGTTGCGGAGGCTGGGAGTAAATCCAATGGCCGGCAACACCGCCGACGGCTGCGGCTGTCAGCGTCGCCATCCCGCCGCCACCCAGCAGGTCGATGATCACAGCACCCGCAACCGCTCCGGCCGCGATGGCGATCAACTGGTCCGTGGTAATGACGACGAGGGTCTGCCGATTCAGCACATCCTGAGTGTTCCGGCGGGCCGCATCGGCCATGCGCTGAAAGTCGGAACGCAACCGCTCCAGCATCGCGTTCATATCATGAGACATGTTCTCGCCGGCCTGGGGAGCCGGCGTTGAGGCTGCGCCCGCGGATCCGGACTGCTGCGCGGCGGCCGGCAGTGATCCAGCGATGAACAAGGCGGCGGCGACCAGCGTCACCCGAATAACCGAAAACATTCCACTCTCCTCGCAATCCCAACAACACAACGACCGGCAGTATGGCCGCTCGTCGAATGCGGACCGTTGATCTGCGTCAATCGACCAGCGGAGACGAAGAAGTGGTGGACCCGGCAGGATTCGAACCTGCGACAACACCGTTATGAGCGGCGCGTTCTGACCGCTGAACTACGGGTCCGGCGCCGACGGTCCGGCGTTGCCAGCCAGTTACCGGGCTAGCCCGCCGGCTGTCAACGCACGAGACCCGTCGATGCTCAGTAGTCGAGGAAGCTGCGCAGTTTGCGCGAACGGCTCGGGTGCTTCAGCTTGCGCAGCGCCTTCGCCTCGATCTGCCGGATGCGCTCGCGAGTCACGCTGAACTGCTGGCCGACCTCTTCCAGGGTGTGGTCGGTGTTCATGCCGATGCCGAAGCGCATGCGCAGCACCCGCTCCTCGCGCGGGGTCAGGCTGGCCAGCACCCGCGTGGTGGTCTCGCGCAGGTTGGCGTGGATCGCCGCGTCCAGCGGCTGGACCGCG
>NZ_JAVJSX010000031.1:0-193220 GCF_040219215.1 Thalassobaculum sp. | reverse complement strand
GCTGCCGAGCGCCGCGTCATGCCGTCAGCAACTGCTCTGACCAGCCGGCTGCGGATATCCATCGAAAGAGGTCGCGTCATACAGGCTGGCCTCCTTCACCAGCCTGTATCTTGAATCACAAACCTACCCCCGCGGGAATCCTCTACGATTCCGTCAGCTGAGAAACTGCTCTAACCGACAACCGGCCCAGGCCGACCTGATCCCTAGGCCTCGAAATCGTAGGTGAAGCTGCCGCCCTCGGCGATGCCGACCTTGAGCGCCGATGCCTCCTGCTCGTCACCCAGCCGCTGCAGGATCTCGGTGGATATCTCCGGCAGCAGGGTCCGGTTGATGATGTGGTCGATGTTGCGGGCGCCGGTCTCAACCTCGGTGCAGCGCTGCGTGATCTGCTCCACCACCGCGTCGGTGTATTCGAACCGCATTTTCTGGCTGCTGCGCAGGCGGTCCCCGACCTTGTTGAGTTTCAAGCGCACGATGCCACCCAGCGCCTCGGCCTTCAGCGGGAAGAACGGCACGATCTGCATGCGGGCCAGCAGAGCCGGCTTGAAGTGATGGCTGAGCTGCGGGCGGATCGCCTCGGTCAGTTCCTCGACCGACGGCTTGGGATCGCGCATCCCGAGTTCGGTGATGATGTCGGTCGCGAGGTTGCTGGTCAGGAACACGATGGTGTTCTTGAAGTCGATCTCCCGGCCCTCGCCGTCCGACAGAGTGCCCTTGTCGAACACCTGGTAGAACAGGTTCATGACCTCCAGGTCGGCCTTCTCGACCTCATCGAGCAGCACCACCGAATACGGCCGTTGACGGACCGCCTCGGTCAGCACGCCACCCTCGCCATAGCCGACATAGCCCGGAGGCGAGCCGACCAGCCGGGACACCGTGTGCTTCTCCTGGAACTCCGACATGTTGATCGAGATCATGAAGCGCTCGCCGCCGAACATCTGATCGGCAACCGCCGTCGCGGTCTCGGTCTTGCCGACGCCGGATGACCCGACGAACAGGAAGACGCCCATCGGTGCATTCGGATTGTTCAGCCCGGCCTTTGCCGCCCGGATACCCTGGTCGATCACCGCAATGGCATCGTCCTGTCCCTTGATCCGGACCTTCATGCTCTCCGCAAAGCCAAGCGCGTTCTTCGCCTCGTCACGAACCATGCTGCCAAGCGGAACCCCGGTCCAATCGGCGATCACCTGGGCCACCGAGTCGGACGTGACTTCGTAATGCACCAGCGGGTCATAGCCCTGCAGGGTGGCCAGTTCGGCCCGGGTTGCGTCGATCTGACGCCGGATCTCCTCCGGATCGCTCGGGATATCGACGGCCGGCGTTGCGGCCACCGGCGCCGGCTCTTCCCCCGAAGCTTCATCATCGGAGCCGGCATCCGCGACCGGTTCCTGGCCGTCCGATGCCGGTTTTGCGTGCAGTGCCGCGCGCAGCGCCAGCACCCGGTCGACCAAGGCGCGCTCCTTGCTCCAGCGCTCGCCGAGCGTGACCAACTCAGCCTCGACCTTGGCGATCTGTTCGTTGAGTTCGGCCACCCGGTCGTCTGACCCCAGATTGTCCGACGCCAGGTCCCGCTCGACCGCTTCGAGTTCGCGCTTGAGCGTCGCGATCCGGCGCTCAGCATCGTCGACCACCGCCGGCTTGGCGCTCTGGCTCAACTTCACCCGTGCGGAAGCCGTGTCGAGAACGTCGACCGATTTGTCAGGCAACTGCCGCCCGGAGATGTAGCGCGCCGACAGGTGTGCAGCGGCGCTGACCGCATCGTCACGGATGTAGACGCCGTGTGCACCTTCATAGATCCCGCGGATGCCGCGCATGATGGTGACGGCGTCATCCGGAGATGGCTCGTCAAGCTTCACCAATTGGAAACGCCGGGTCAGCGCCGGATCCTTCTCGAAGTACTTCTTGTATTCCGACCACGTGGTTGCCGCGATGGTGCGCAGTTCACCCCGCGCCAGCGCCGGTTTCAGCAGGTTGGCCGCGTCGCTGCCGCCAGCCGTGCCGCCAGCCCCGATGAGGGTGTGCGCCTCGTCGATGAACAACACGATCGGCTTGGGCGACGCCTTGACCTCGTCGATCACGCCGCTCAGCCGGTTCTCGAACTCGCACTTCACGCCGGCGCCCGCCTGCAGCAGGCCGAGGTCCAGGCTCAGCAGTTCGACGTTCTGCATGAACTCCGGCACGTCGCCCTCGACGATTTTCAGAGCCAGTCCTTCGACGATCGCGGACTTGCCGACGCCCGGTTCGCCAACCGCGATCGGGTTGTTCTTTCTCCGCCGACCGAGAATGTCGACGATCAGCCGCATTTCGCGATCGCGGGCGAACACCGGGTCGATCTTGCCCGATCGCGCCTGCTCGGTGACATTGATGCAGAACCGGCCAATCGCGCTGTCTTCGCTGATACCGGCCGCAGCGCCCGGCTTGCCGTCGCCGCCGGGCGTCGGCTTTTGCAGGCCCATCGCCGCGGACTCTTCCTTGGAGCCATCGACGATATCCAGCAGCTTGCGCCGAAGTTCGTCGACGTTGACGTCATCCAGAAGATCCATGTAGCGACCGCCGCCGAACCGTGACCGATCGGCCAACAAGGCAACGATCAGCAGACCGGAGCGGATCTGGCCGAGACCGAGTTCGACCGAGCCCAGCAGCCATGCCGAGGAGATCCATTCGATCAGCACCGGCGAGAACACCGGCCGTCCGGTGTTGCCGGTCTTTCGGCCCTCAACCTCGCGCTGCAGTTCACGCTTGAGGTGGGCCGGTTCGATGCCCGAGTGCCGCAGGATGAGCTGGAAGTCGCGCTCGGTGTCGTCGACCATGGTCAGCAGCACGTGCTCGACCGTGACCTCGTAGTTAGTCCGGGACACACACAGGCCGGCCGCCGCTTCGAGCGCCTTCTTGGTGTATGGATTCAGCCGACCCAGCAGCGGCTTCAGCTCGACGGAAATCATGGCTCTCCCTCCCTCTTCATTCGTTCGACGCCGATACCGAGCCTAAGCTGCGGAACGGATCACATTCTCGACCTGTTCGCCTCCGGCCAGCCAGCCGTCATATCCAAGCGTCATCGGCCTTCCGAGCTTCCACGGTGACACGTCGTCTTCGCGCACGATCAGGACGATCTCGTATTCCAGGCGGGAACGGATGGTTGCTTCCACCAGCGATGCCAGTCGCCGGCGGCTCGGCTGACCAGGCAGAAAGCCGCGGTACTCGCCAATGCTCATTGGCCCGATCCACAGGCGAAACTTTCCCATGATGTCCGGAACCCGGTCCCCGAGCACCCAGTCATCGTCGAGCGTGGAGTTTGCAACCCCAAGACGGCATTTCTGAGCCTCGTCCACAGTCGCCCGGCGCGGAACGAACTCTTCGACCCGGGTTCGCACGCCGTTGAACTGGTGCGATACCAGCGTCTCCAGCAGCATCGCGGAGCGGCCGGCAAGAGCCAGCGGGCCCGCGAACGGCAGCAGCGACTCCAGCGACAGGGGACTGTCGGCCGAACGCAGGCCCAGCATCCCCATCAGCGCGATCACATACCCCGAAATCGGATCGGTGGCGCCCGACCGATACGTAGCGGCGTGGCGATACTTGCGCCAGATCTGGTAGACGATCTCGATGACGCGATGATTGAACAGGTCCAGGAAATCGCGCAGCGTGGCACTGTCGCGATCACGCGCGATGACATGCTCGGTAACGAACGCGGGCAATGGGCTGGATGGCCCGTACAAGCCGATGAACGGAACTTCGATCTCGAAACGGGGCCGGCCTTGCTCGTCCTCGAAGCGGGTGACGCGGGTGATGTCAGTCGCCGGAAACCCCATGGTCGGCGTGGCCCGGAACCGCAACCCGACCCGTGATTCGGTCCCTGACGCCGATCCATCGTCAACCGAGCCGAGAGCGAGACGAGCCAACGTCACCGCTTGGAAGAACTCGAAGCGAAAGCTGTTGGCAATCAGGTCATCGACTACAGAATCCGGTTCTGCCCGGTTCGCACGCCCCATTGGTATCTCACATTCCTCTCGACGCCCTGGATGGTGAGTTGATGCACTGAGTTGATGTTCGAGAACATGTCGAGGAAACGGTCGAACACCGTTCCGAACAAGAACAACTCGGCGGCACCGCCCAGCTTGCTCTCCTGGACGTTCAGCATAAACCGCACGCCGCGCAACACGCCGCCGCTGCGCATCCAGTCCATCGGCTCGGATCGGACCGACTGGATCCCCTCCAACAACAACTCCATGCGCCGACGTTCCTGTTCGTCAACCTGCGCACGGACGTTGTAGGTGGACAGGATCCGACCCAGCGCATGGGTATCGGCGAGGCTGCTGTAGTTCAGCGCCAAGTTGGAGATCAGGATCCATAGAAGATTGCGGTCGATCGGAGGTGGCGTCTGGGCGGTCACGCCGATCGGGTTGCGGAATGTCGCGAAGGTTGGCGAGGTTGCGGTCGGTTGGTCGATGGCCCCAACCGCCAACGCCTCCGGCGCCCGACCGTTTGTGCAGGTGAGCTCGATCGAGACCGTTTCCGCCGCAAGCGGTATGGCCCGGCTCTCGGCATCAACAAACGAAATGTAGGCATCGACCGTCTGCGAGGCCACCGCACCGCGCCGCCGGATCCGATAATAGACCTCCTCACCGGCCTTGCCGACAATCGGTCGGTACGACGCGAACGGCTTGTAGACCACCTGCTCGTTGCGACCCCGCACCCAACCGACCACCTTCTCGACACCGTACACGTCGATCTGGCGATCCCTTCCGCCCATCGGGCGCACCCGGTATTCCGACTTGCGATGATCCAGATTGACCGGCTCGCCGTCGTCTTCGAAGACGTTCACGGCTGGCGTGCAGTTCAGGCGCACGGTGTTGCGGCCGGCCTTGCCGCCGCGATCCAAGGGCCGCGAGAACTCGAACTTCAGTTCGATCTGCGGGCCTCGCAACGTCCGTAATCGGTTGCCGACATGGATGTCGACAAACATGAACTTCTCCGGGAACGCAAAATACTCCTGGAGGATACGGAAGCCCGAAAAGGCGTTCGGCGGATAAGGCAGGACCGCGTGGTCAGTATCGAATCCCACCGGTGAGACGGCATCGGGATCAAGCGTAAACCGGCTTCCGTTGCCGCCCAGCACGCTGATCGACCGGACGTCCTGCATCAGTGCCCGGTACAGGTCCCGCGCAATGCTGGCGTCGGCGGCCCCATCGAGAAACAGGCGCAGCCGGTCGGCGTCGATCTGTGTGGGATCCACACCGTCGAGCAGCTGCAGTTTGACGGTCAGTCGACTGGTCGTCGGCGTGGAGTCGACCTCGACCCCCGCGACAGACATCGGAAGGCATTGAACGTCGTAGGAGGTTCGGAACCGGCACGTGGTGCCGCCAACCTCGCGCGATGCCACCATGGTGCCGCGTTCCACGGGAGCGCCGGCATCCGCCCCGGGAATGACCGAGAATTCGATGACGGTCATCGCCGGAACCGGGCGCAGGTAGTTGGGCCAGACCAGCTCGATCAGTGAATGCGCAACCTCCGGCAGTTCGTCGTCCAGCTTCTCGCGCAACCGCCCGGTCAGGAAGGCGAACCCCTCCAACAACCGCTCCACATCAGGGTCGCGGCTCTCGCGGGCAAGGTACGGCGCCAGGCGAGGGTTTTCCCGTGCGAACTCGTCCCCGATCTCGCGGAGATACGCCAGTTCATCCTGGAAGTACCGGTTCATGCTCATCGAATTCGTACCGACCCGTCGCTCCCGAAAACCGTCTCGAAGGTCACCGGATCATCGGACTCCTCGACCGCGAGTTCCGCCTTGATTCGATACGCAAGATTCAACGGACGGTCGGGATCCGGCACGTGACGCACAACGACGTTGCGCAGCCGTGGTTCAAAGGCGTCGATCTGCTGTTTGATCGCGCGTGCGATTGCCGGCACCGCCGCCGGGAACTCGCTCGCCATGTCGTTGAAGTCCGGCAGGCCGAAATCCGGGCGGGTCCCGACCGCACCCTGGCGGGTGTTCATCAAGATCTGCAGGTAGTCGACGATCGACTGCGTCGCCACGGAGGTATCGAACGGACGACCCGCCACCGGAGCCTCGTCGTCGATCAGCCGCTGCAGCAGCGTCCGTTCAGCCATCCCGCCATCCCTTCCCGAAACGGTCGATCCGCCACGGCCCAGCCTGCCGGAACCGCCGGAGGCCGGACCGCGGAGGGGTGACTATCAGGACTTGTCGAGCTTGCCCTTCAGGGACAGCGTGAAGTCCGCACCCATGTACTTGAAGTGCGGTTGAACCGCCATGCTGACGCTGTACCAGCCGGGCTCACCCTCGACATCCTCCACCTTGATGTCGGCACGGCGAAGCGGCCTGCGGCTGCGGACTTCGGCCGACGGATTCTCCTGATCCGAGACGTACTGCCGAATCCAGTTGTTCAGTTCGCTTTCCAGTTCGCCGCGGTTCTTCCAGCTGCCGATGTTCTCGCGCTGCAATACCTTGATGTAATGCGCCAGCCGGTTGATCACGAGCATGTACGGCAGCTGGGTGCCAAGCTTGTAGTTGGTCTCGGCCGCCTTGCCCTCCGGGGTGTTACCGAAATACTTCGGCTTCTGTACCGAATTCGCCGAGAAGAAGGTCGCGTTATTGGCGCCCTTGCGATTGACCAGCGCAATGAAGCCCTGCTCGGCCAACTCGTACTCCCGGCGGTCGGAAACCATCACCTCGGTCGGTGCCTTGGTCTCGTTCTGCCCCATGCTCTGGTAGTTGTGCATCGGAAGGTTCTCGACCGCACCACCGCTCTGCGGGCCGATCACGTTCGGGCACCAGCGATACTTGGCGAAACTGTCGGACAGCCTCGACGCGAACGCGAAGGCCGCGTTCCCCCAAAGGTAATTGTCGGTCTCGCCATCCGATTCTTCGTTGTAATTGAAAGCCTTGATCGGATTGGAATCCTCGCCGTACGGCTCGCGAAGCATGAAGCGCGGCACGGTCAGGCCAACGTAGCGGGAGTCTTCGGTCTCCCGGAAGGCATTCCACTTGGCGTACTGCGGACCTTCGAAGATCGCCTGCAAATCCTTCAGGCCGGCAATATCCTCGTGCCGGTCGACCCCGAACATTTTCGGAGAAGCCGCGGCAAACATCGGCGCGTGAGCCATCGCACCGACGTTGGAGACATAGCGCAGCAACTGGATGTCCTGCGAGCCGGCGTCGAATTCGTAGTTGGCGATGATCGCCCCGATCGGCTGGCCGCCGAACACGCCATACTCGTCGGTATAGATGTGCTTGTAGAGACCTGACTGAACGACTTCGGGCGCGTCCTCGAAATCCTCGAGCAACTGATCCTTCGACACGTTCAGCAGTTCAATCTTGATGTTCTGACGGAAGTCCGTCCGGTCGACGAGGAACTTCAGCCCGCGCCACGCGCTTTCCAGCTTCTTGACGTCGTCGTTGTGCAGGATCGCGTCGACCTGCGCCGACAGTTTGCGGTCGATCTCCGCGATCATCTGATCGACCATACCCGCCTGGACTTTGGCAGCGCCCTGGTTCGGCTTGATCAGTTCGGCAATGAAGGCCGCCACGCCCTGTCGGGCGACATCGTAGCCTTCCTGGTTCGGCGCATACCGCGTCTCCTGCATGATCTGATCAAGCAGCGAGTCGGACTCAACCGTTTGGGCTGCAGCCCCTTGGTTCTCTGTATCAGTCGACGACACGATCACCCCTCCGTTCGTATCCGGCCGTTATGCCGGCCACATCAGTCGGCTTGCGCCGCTCGGCACCGGCATGGACGCCGGTCAGGATTTGTCAGCCTCATCGGCCCCGAGCTCCTTGAGCAATGCTGCGCGCGCGCCTTCGTCGTCGACGATGCTCTGGATGGCCTTGCGGAACGCGGGCGTGTTGCCAAGCGGCCCCTTGAGGGCGACCAGGGCCTGTCGAAGCTCCAGCAGCTTGCGCAACTCCGGGACCTGATTGACGACCTGCTCCGGCTCGAAATCCTTGAGAGAATCGAACTTGAGGTGAACGCTCATCTGAGCATCGGCTTCATCGGACAGCCGGTCGGCGACGTTGGCATCGACCTTGAGGTCCATGCCACGCATCACATCGTTGAAATTGTCCTTGTTGACGTTGACCCGCTCACGCTCTTCAAGCGGTGTCTCGTCGGCGCGCAACGTGAAATCCCCAAGGATCACGTGCTTCATCGGAAGCTCGATTTCTTCCTTTGCGTCACCGGTCGCCGGCCTGTAGCGGATGTTCACGCGCTCCTTCGGAGCCACGGATCCTTCTTGTGCCATCCCTTCCCTCCTCAACGCCCGTCGGCCGATCGATCGGCCGAACGTTACTCCGCCCCGGCCTGAGCCGAGAACTCACCCAACTCGACCGCCGCCCGCATGTCCAATCGCGACAGCCGCGTCGTCCATTCACGACGGAGCGTCGCCCAATCGGGGTCCACCTCTCCACCCACGTCGAGCGAACTGCCACGAAGCAGCATCGTGGTCAGATCCACACAGACGGACGGGTCCCAGACATCGAGACTAAACTTGCACGACAACTTGTCCAGATGCATCAACAGGGACATCGCCAGATCGGGCCGGCCGGCGTCCATGCACAGCCGGGCTTTCTCAAGGTCCCAAAGAAACCGCGATCGCTCACCCACCGCCTGGTTTCGAGCGTTTTCGAACACCACGGCAGCGTCGCCGAGATTTCCTTTGGCAGCGAGCGCTCGAGCATTGGAGCGGATCTCTGCGAAGTCAGCTCCCAGGCCGTCGCCGGCTCCCGCACCTCCAGCGCTGCCGCTGGACATCAACTCATCGGTGATCCACATGCGGGTTGCCGCGTCGGCGAACGCCGTCCCGCCATCGAATGCCAATCCAACCACTTTGGGGAACCGCTTCAGAAACGCCGCCGTCTGCCCCTGCAGGGCGTCACGGGCCGCTGTGTGGCCCAGCGCGCCGAGCGCCGACGCCGAATGCCGGTGCAGATCCAGCCAGAACAATCGATCGACGGCGTTGCCCTCGCAGAATTCCAGCAGCTTCAGAGGATCGCCGGCGTCGGCCAGCGTCGCCAGAACCGGCCCGAGTTCGCGGGTCGGATCGGGCAGCATGGTACGCCCGTCCTGATCCGGCGGTGCTGCCTGCACCGGCAGCCACAGGACGCTGCGCAGCAGCTGATAGGATCGTGGGTCGCCCGGACTCGCCGACCTGATCGCCTTGGCCATGGCGACCACATTGCTTCGCAGGGTATTGATCGCCCGGTCCATCTCCGGCCCTGACGCAGCCGGGACGGCGACCGCGGCCACCGGAGGCGGCGCGGCGGCGGCAACCGGAGCAGGAGCAGGAGGAGCCGCAGGAGTTGCGGGAGCGACGGGGGTTGGTGCTGCAGGCGGTGACGCGGCCGGCTCGTCCGATGCCGCAGGCGGGCCACCGTCAGCCGGTGCCGCTGCCTCCGCCGACGGTGCGGGCTCGGCACTGGCTGCCGCCTGAGCGGCCGCTTCGGCCTCGGCTGCAGCCGCGGCCTTCTTGGCGACTTCCGCCATCATGAAGTCGGCGTCGCGTTTCAGGTTGCGCAATGGCCGCAGAAGGTCGCCAAGATTGGCCTGAACACCGTCGGCTTTCTCGGAAAACGTTCTGTCGAGGCCGTCCACGGCGTCGAAAAGCTGGACGATCAACTCCGCATTCTCGGATGTGGCGGTGACATCGGCCAAGCTTGTCCCGGCGCGTTCGGCAATCCATTCGATCGCCCCCACCCTGGCCCGCATTCGCTTGATCGGCGGGAAGCAGTCTTCCCAGTAAGTCTCCACGATCCCTTGGATCACGTCGATTCCGGCAGCCAGTCCCCGCATGCCCTCTTCGCGATTCAACGCAACGGTCAGCCAACTGGCGACCAGGAGATCCTTGGAGCGTCCGGCCAGGATCGCGCTCGCCATCGAGACGACACTCGGCCAATCGACCGCCGCCGGACCGGCACTCTGCATCTTGCCGATCTCGTCCTCGAGCCGGGTAAACTCCTCCTCGTACCGGACATTCTCACCCGCCGGGTCAGGACCGGGGATCGGGTCCCGGCCTAGCCCACCGCTGGGCAGATCCTGCAATGCCATCCCCGCTCCCCGATCACTCTGTTCCAGCGGCTGATGGTAGCGTCAGGCACACGAACGAACCAAGACTTTGCCGCATCACACCGGTGTCACCGCGCGCGACGCCCGACCAGCCGACCAAACCAGCCCGGGTCTTCCAGGGATACCATGAACGCTTCAGGACTATCCCAGCCATCGACCGGATCTCCCGCCAGCCCCTGCATCAACGCCTGCCAGGACGAGTCCCGCAGTCCGGGCGGCCGGATTGGTCGCGTGCCCCGGGACGCCGATCCACCGGTCAAGAGCGCCGTCATGACACGCGCCAACCCAAGCACGTCGCCGCGAGCATCCGGCAGTCCTCCGGCCACCGCACCGGACTTCAGCGCGGCCGCCAAGCCCAGTTCCAGCACGAGCACCGCGTCGTCCGCGGACAGGACTATTGTGTCCAGCCCCAGCGCGCCGTGAAACAGCCCGGCTCGATGAGCGTGCGACAGGCCCTCGGCTATTCGGTGACCGATCGGCAGCACCGAGCGCAGCGGCCACCCCGCATCGGATCCGCTGCCGAGCAGGCTCATCAACGTCCGGCCGCCGCGATGGGCCGCAACCACGCAGGTTCGATCGTCATGCCGCGTTACTTCGTAGACGGTCTCGAACACCGGATGCGCGAGATCGCGAACCCGCCCGGTGGCCTGGAGGACACGATGCGGTGCGCCTGGATCCCCGGTCAGGTCGGCGTCCAGGATCGTTATCGTAACCGTGCGATGTCCGTCGCCACCGACCCGCCAAGATCGATCAACTGCCCGATAGGCAACACCGGACGGCCGTCTGCCGATGACCGCGTCGATCTCATACCGTTCGGCGATCGTCTGGCCGATCAGGCGACCCAACGGATCACCCCACGGTCAACCGGCTGACCGCGCTCGGAGTGACTGGAAGACACGGTCCCGCCGTATACCCGCCTTGGTCCGGTGCGTTGCGTCGGATGCTCGTCCTCGCGCGGCTGACGCTCGGTCTCCATACCAATCGCCGGGACTGTCCTGTGATTGATCACGCCGATAGTGTCGGGGATTCGCGGTCGGGTGTCGAGAAGGCAAGCTGTTGCTTCGGGCCGATATTCCGGGCTTACTGAGGCCTCGTGACACCGAGCGGAGACTCCGCCATGAATCCCAGCGATCTCCCTCCGGGATCTGGCAAGACCGCTCGGCCCGGCGTCGGTGCGCCACTGCAGTTCCGCGCCCTTCCACTGCGAATCCTGGTCGTTGGCCGGTTCGGCCTGGAACGGAACAAATTTCACCGGCTCGACGCGAGTGGCGTCGCCGGTCTTCTGGAGAGGACTGGGCCCGCGCTGTCGTTTCGGGCTGCCGACCTTCTGCGAGCCGACGGCACCGAGCTGTCCATCCAGCTGACATTCCGGCACCGCCGCGACTTCAAGCCCGCTGCTGTAGCAAGAGCGGTGCCGGAACTGAAACGCGTGCTTGCCGCCCGGAACGCGCCCCGACCTGGCAGTACGGTGGATGGGTTCCGCGATCTCGCTGCCGTGCATCGAGCCCTGACCGACGCGCCCGCCGCCCAGGAGCAGGCATCCGCGACGTCGGCCGAGCCAGTCCAATCCGGACGGGACGGCGCCGACTCTTCCGGCGACGACTCCATCGACCGCCTGCTCGACATGGTCGACGGTCCCTCGGCGTCCCCGGGGACCACTCAGGAGACGCCCGACGATCCGGCGCGCAGGGCGCTGAGCGGCTTCATCTCCGAAGTTTCGCGCGGCTCCAAGCGACCCACTCCGTCGGCAAGCATCGCACCGGAGGGCCTCGAGGCGATTCTCACCGCCCAGATCGCCGCGGTGCTCGATCATCCAGACTTCCGGTGCCTTGAGCGCTCATGGACGGCACTGCGCTTTCTGGCGCGACGGATCGATCAGCAGGCCCGGATCACCATCGATATCCTGGAGTCCGAGATCGACTCGGTCGCCGATGCGCTGGAAGCAACGGTTCCGGAAGACGATCTGGACGCGGCAGGTCCCGTCCGCCTGGTTGTCGACCTGAACGACTATGACGCCAGCGACCGCGACATCGCTCGGCTTCGCCGGCTGGCGGACTTCGGAGCTTCGAGACGCGCCGTCGTCCTCGCCAACGCCGGATCGGATTTCGCAGGTGAAGCCGAGTCAGGGTCACTGGCGGCCATGCATGACCCTGAGACGCGATTTGCCGACGACCGCTTCACTGCCTGGCGGTCACTGCGCGACGCCTCGAACGCTGTCTGGCTCGGTCTGTGTCTCAGCCGCATCGCACTGCGCGACGCCCATGACGACCTTCCCGGACGGACGTCGCCCGCCAACGGCGCCCGCAGGATCGGCCAGCCGCTCGACGTAGGCGTGGCACCAGCGGTCGCCACCCTGCTGGCCGCCGCCGCGGCACAGCGAGGCTGGCCATGCGTTGGCCGGACGACCGACCAGATCGTCGACAACCTGGTTATCGTGGACAGTACCGTCGACGATCTGGAAGGGCCGGTGCGCCCGGCGCTGTCGGTCAACGCGGCCGACAGCGTTGCCAACGCCGGACTGATCACGCTGGTCGCCGAACGCGGGCGCGATCAGGCACGCCTGTTGCGCATGCCGTCGGTTCGCAAGGCACGGGATCGGGAATCGGCTTTCGAAACGGCGCTGCCGACCGTGCTGTTCCAATCACAGGTCGTCCACGGCCTGCAGTGGAACGCCGACCGGCTGTTCAGCGCAGGTCGCTCGACCGACCTGCGTGAACGCGTGGAGGCCTATCTCGGCTCACTGATTGGAGAGACCGGCCCCGGATCCAGCGCCGAGGTCCGGCTGGACAGTGATGACGACGGACAGCCGGTTCTGGCGATCGTCGTCCGCTCCGGCGCCGATGTCGCCCCCGGTGCGTCCATGCATTTCGACATCCCGATCACCGGCGACGATGATGGCGGGTGAACCGCGTCAACACGATTGCTCCTGGTGGCGGGTAATGCGAGGTTCGCTGTCGGCCGCGCCGCCACTGCCGGAGAGACTCGTGTCGGAGCTCGTCAGATGGAATTGACCTTGGAGATCATCAGCTTTCAAAAATCGCTGATGGGCGACGCCCAATCGCACACGTTCACGGAAGCAGGCGGGTCGATCGGCAGGGGACGCGACAATTCCTGGATTCTGCCGGACCCGAACCGGTACATCTCGTCTCGGCATGCCGAGATCGACTGCAGCGGCGGCCAGTTCCGGGTCACCGATATCAGCACCAACGGCGTGTTCGTGAATGGCGATGCCACTGCGCTCGGCCGCGACCAGCATGCGGTTCTGTCGAACGGCGACCGGCTGGTGCTCGGCGACTATGAGATTGCGGTCAGGATTCGGGACGGCGCGGCACAGCAGAGGCCCGGCGTAACCATGTCGGTGAATGTGGGATCGGCCTTGCTCGGGGGCGTCGGAACACAGCCACCGAAGGACATCCTGGACGTCGTCGACCGGAGGGGCAATGAGCCGCGCCTTGGCCGGCTGGAGATTCCAGACGACGCATTCGACCAGCCACCGCTGACAAGCGCCAAAGCACCTCCGCCCACCACCAGCCGGCCCACCCCGGCTCCCGCGCCCCTGCGCAAGGAGCCGATCCCTCCGCCGCCGCCCCGAAGAACAGCGCCTGCGCCAACCGCGCCTGCTCCCAAGACGCCCCCGGCAACCAAACCTCGACTGCCGGAAGACATCGACTTCAAAAGCCCGGTGTCAGAGCCCCCCCCTTCGATTTCGCAAACCCCTCCGGTGCAGCCGGCCGCGGCTCCGACGTCGAAGTTGCCGGACGATTTCGATGCGCTTCTGCCCGACTCTCCTCCGCCGGTGACCCCCCCGGCCACTGAACGTGGCGCGCCACCACCCGGAATAGTGCCATCCCGTCCGCCCGTCCCACCCACGCCGGCGCCGGCGGCGACACGTCCAATGTTGCCCGACGACGATTTTGACGACCTGCTGCCCCAACCGATCGCCCCGCCTGCTCCAGCGCCGGTCAAGGGCGTGCTCCCCGACAACGTCCCTCTGCTCCGGCCGGTACCGGGCACCGGCAACGGGCCTGAGCCGCTGTCGCCGGTCCCGCACTCGTCAACCTCGCCTTCCCCTGCCGACCAGCCGCTCGATGGGGAAAAGGATGAGACGAAGGACCTCCCGTCCGGTGTGCCATCCAACGAACCTGTTCTTACCGCCCTGGCGACGGGGCTGGGCGTTGACCCCAGCGTGCTGGAAGGTATGGATTCGCATCACATCATCGAACTGGTGGGCCGTGCAGCACGGTCGGCAGCACTCGGCATTGCCGGAGCGTTCGACGCGCGCAATGCCCTGGCCCGGGCGGCCGGCATCGATCCGAACGATCTCGGCCAGGACCAGGACAACCCATTCCTGGTGTTCCGGTCAGGTGAAGCAGCGTTGAAACAGTCGCTGTCAAACGGCATCCATCCGGCCCAATCCCTGGACGCCGCAACCCGACAGTCGGTGGCAGCGCTTTCGGCGAACAGTTCCGCAGCGGCGTCCGCGCTTGAGGCTCTGCTGGATCAGTTTGCGAGCGGGCACCCGCCGCAATCGGCAGATGCGGTTCGAGAAATCTTCGGTGCCGCTTTCGTGACAGCGTATCATCGAGAGATCGGTCGTCTTAAGTAGGTTTCGGCGTTGAGGGGGGGGAAACAGAGAATGCGGCATCGGCTGCGATCGACTACCGAGAGCTTCAAGTGGTCCGCGGTGTTCGCGGCTGTACTGGTGCTTGTCGGATGCGGATCGTCGACGCCGGACCCGACGACGGTGTCGATGACCATTGCAGCAACCGGTTCGATCAACCCGAATAGTTCGTCCGAGCCTTCCCCCGTCGTGCTCCGCATCTACCAGCTCAAATCGGACAGCGCATTCAAGGCAGCCGAGTTTTCAGAAATATTCTACAGCGACCGCAAGGTCCTGGGCGGTGATCTCCTGGGTCAGAAGGAGTTCAACGTGAAGCCCGGCGGCAAGCTCACCTATGACGATACGGTCAGCCCGGAAACGCGGTATATTGGAATTGTTGCCGGCTTTCGCGACATCGACAATGCGACGTGGCGTGTGATTGAGGCGGCGACCCCGGAAAATCAGAACGCCTTTACCGTCAGCGTCGATTCACTGTCGGTCTCCCTCCAGCGTCCGAGTTCGAGTTGGTGGAAAATCTTTTGAGGGTCGGAACACTCGGGGTAACCGGGAACAGCAACCAACGGGACCGGCATGGCGACGGAAAATAAACCTTTGTGGATCGAGGGGATGTTCATGCGCCCCCACCACTTCCAGCAGCACGACCGCTATTTGGAGACCTACGTCGAGTCCAGGGTGACGAGCCTACGACCCTGCTCCTGGGGCCTGACCGCCCTGGAGCTCGATGCTCCAGCCCTCGCGCTCGGCAAGATTGCCCTGACCCGACTCCGTGCCGTAATGCCGGATGGCACGCCCGTGGAAGTGCCTGCCAGCGCCCATGCCCTCAAGCCCCGCGACATTCCGACCGATTTTTCGAACGGCAGGGTCTATCTGGCGCTGCCGGTCCGCAGCGGCGACGGACCGGAAATCGATCCGGACGACGATGGGCGCATCGACCCCCGCTTCCGGTCGGCCGGACGCGGCCTTCGCAACAGCACCCAGCGTACGTCGGACGAGATCGACGTTCAGCTGGCAATCCCGAACCTGCGGCTGGTGCTCGAAGGCGAACCGGTCGACGATCTGGTCCTCCTCGCGGTTGCCCGGGTGAAAGAGCGCGGCTCGGACGGTGCGGTTGTCCTCGACGACGGATTTCTCGCGCCGGCACTCGACTGCGGGGCCTATGCCGGTTTTGGTCGTTTGCTCAGCGAGATCACCGCGCTGCTGCGGCGGCGGGGCGAGGCGCTGGCGACGATGGTCGATCCGGCACGCGCCGACGGGGTGTCAACACTGAGCGATTTCCTGCTGCTGCAGCTGATCAATCGGTTCGAGCCACTGTTCGAGCATCTGCTGAATGTGCGTCCGTTGCATCCCGAGACCGTTTACTCAATCGCCCTGCAGCTTGCGGGCGAGTTGTCCACCTTCGACGGCGCGCGACGACCGCCAGCTTTTCCGAACTATGTCCACGACGAGCTCGATACCTGTTTCGGGCCGGTCCTCCGGCATATTCGGCAGGCGTTGAGCATCGTTACCGAGCGCTCGGCACACCAGTTGCCGATCGAGGCCCGGAAGTACGGCGTCTATGTCTCGATCATCGCCGACCAGAATCTCTTGCGGCAGGCGCGGTTTGTCCTGGCCGTCCGCGCCAATGTTGACAGCGCTGACATCCTGCGTTCGTTCCCCAATCAGGTGAAGATCGGACCGGTCGAGGAGATCCGGAATCTCGTCAACCTGCAGCTTCCGGGCATTGGCTTGAAGGCATTGCCGGTTGCTCCACGAGAAGTGCCGTATCACAGCGACACCGCCTACTTCGAACTGGACCGACAGTCGGAGCTTTGGTCGAAACTGTCCGGGTCAGCCTCGTTCGCGTTTCATGTTGCCGGCGAGTTTCCGGGCATTCGCCTGGAATTCTGGGCCATACGGGAGAGCTGAGCCGTGCGTCCGCCGACCGCAATCGATGAGGATCCCACGGTCGTCCAGACCCGGCCGGGCACCCCTCGGCGGACATTGCCGCCTTCCGACGGATCACCGCGCCCGCCGCTTCGTCCCCAAGCGGTCTCCGGCTCGGTCGGACCGGTCGACCTGAAGTCGTATCAGAGTCGCAATGCCTACCCGAAGAACCCGCTGATCGCCGCCGCCGGCACGCTGTTCGACCTGATGATCGAGTTGGCCGCCACCAGCGAGCATCGGGACGTCGCCGAGTTGCAGCGCAAGGTCGTCGAAGAGATCCAGTTGTTCGAACAACGAGCCACCTCGGCCGGCTGCCCGAACGATCACGTGCTGTCGGCGCGCTATGTGCTCTGCTCGGCGCTTGACGAAACCGTTCTGCTGACGCCGTGGGGCGGGGACAGCGTCTGGAGCCAGCGGAGCCTGCTGTCGATCTTCCAGAATGAGACCTGGGGCGGGGAAAAGGTGTTCGCCCTGCTGCGGAAGCTGCGCCAGGACCCGGCGCGCAACCTCGACGTGAACGAACTGATCGGCCTCGTGCTGGCGCTCGGGTTCGAGGGCCGCTATCGGGTCCTGGAGAACGGGCAGGCCGAACTGGCGGATCTGAGGCACGAACTTCACCGCGAGGTCGGCCGCCAGCGCAGCCGCACCCCACGACCGCGGAGTGTCGATTGGGAAGGCGTGAAGACCGGCCGCGGGCTGCGCCATGTCGTACCGATGTGGGTAGTGTTTGCGCTGACCTGTACGGTCATCCTCGGCATGTTCACATTGTTCGACCTGAGCCTGGATCAGATCAAGGCACCGGTGGTCGAGCTGGCGCGGATGATCGCTGCATCTGAACCTGGGTCTTAGGCGCAAATGAGAATTCTCTCTGCTATTGGCCGAATGCTGTTCAGCCGCACGACCGTCATCCTGCTCGGACTCATCGCAGTTGGCGTGGTCGTCTGGTTTGCAGGGCCGCAGATCCACATCTTCGAAAGCATCCCGCTTGCCTCGGCGACCGCGCGAATCGCTACGATCGGCGGGATCGTTCTGCTGTTCGTCGGCCTGGAACTCCTGCGTTTCTGGCGGGTCCGCCGACTGAACAAGAAGATGATCGAGAATCTCACGAACAGCCAATCGCTCACCGCCATGACGGACGGTGCCGCCGATGACGACCTGGAGGTTCTCCGGCAGCGCTTCGAAGATGCGATGTCCGCGCTGAAGGAAAGTTCCATCACCGGCCGCCATCTCTATGACCTGCCCTGGTACCTGATCATCGGGCCGCCCGGTGCCGGAAAGACCACGATCCTGCGCAATTCCGGACTGGAGTTCCCACTGGCCGAGCGCCTCGGCGTCGAGGTCATTGAGGGAGTCGGAGGAACCCGAAGCTGCGATTGGTGGCTGACCGATCAGGCGGTGCTGCTGGACACCGCCGGGCGATACACGACACAGGACGTCAATGCAGCGTCCGACGCGTCGACCTGGCGCGGATTTCTGAGCATCCTCAAGGAAAGTCGGCCCCGCCAGCCGATCAACGGCGTGATCATAGCGATCAGCCTTGCCGACATCCTGGTTCAGGATGAACAGGAGAGAAAACGCACCATCGAAGCGGTGAAGGCGCGCCTGCAGGAAATCATGCGCGGCTTCGGCATACGGATGCCAGTCTATGTCCTGTTCACGAAGTCCGATCTGGTCGCCGGGTTTGCGGAATTCTTCGAGGACCTCGACGATGAGGGGCGCGAGCAGGTTTGGGGCGTAACCTTGCCGATGGGCAAGTCCAACACCAGCACGGCTGCGCTCACCACGCTGCACAACCAGATCGATGGTCTGCTGGAGCGGCTGAGCAGCCACGTTCCGCGACGTCTGAACGAAGAGCGCAGCGACGATCGGCGGCGCCAGATCTACGCGTTCCCCGAGCAGGTCGCGGGTATTCGCCCCCTGCTGGAGAACTTTGTCGAGGAGGTGTTCCGACCCAACCGCTACTCCATGCAGCCGCTGTTCCGGGGGATGTACTTCACCAGCGGCACTCAGGAAGGGACACCGATCGATCGCATGAAGGCCGCCTACGCACGCGCCTTCGGATTCGATCCCGGACAGTCGTCACCACACCATGGTCCGGCCAAAACGTTCTTCATCAAGCGCCTGCTGACCGAGGTCATTATCAGTGAGCGTGGTCTGGTCGGGCGTAACCGGACGATCGAGCGGCGCATTTTCCTGACCTACCTCAGCGTCTATGCGGCATGCGCTCTCGCTGTCCTCGGCCTCGGCACGTTGTGGTATCGCGGGCATGTCGAAGCGAAGGCCGAGGTCGAGCAGTACACCGCCAACTTCGATGCGATCGATAAGGGTATCGCCGCGTTCAACGCCAACCCGAGTGTGGAAGCCGCTCTGGTTCCGCTCAACACCCTGGGGCAGATGGTCGACTTTGTTCGCCGCGGCGCGATCGAGGAGAGGCTTGAGTGGATCGATCTCCACTTCGATGCGAGGCTGCGCCGACCGTTGATCGACGCGTATACCCGCCTGCTGCACCAACTCATGCTGCCGCCGATGAGGAGCCTTCTGGAAGGCGCTCTGCAACGCGCCACCAAGCGTGGCGACGCAGAGGAAATCACCGAATTGCTGTCGCTCTACTTGGGTTTCGGAAGCCCCGAGAAGTTTGATCGCGCCGCCATGGAGCGTTGGCTAACCCTGGAGTTGGAGCAACGCTTCCCACTGCGCCCCGATCTGAGGGAAGCGGTGGATCGGCACGCCCAGTCGCTGTTGGACACCTGGCCGGGCGAGCAGCCGTTAAAGCAGGAGGTTATCACCGCGGCGCGCCGTGCCCTGATCAGCGTCCCGCCGATCGACCAGATCTACACGGCGCTGGAAGCCGAAGGCAACCGCTTCGCCAGCAAAGACCTGAGCGATATCGTCGGGCTTGATGGCCTGCAGATGCTGGTTCGCCGGTCACCATCCCGTACCGCACCGGTCATTCCGTACCTTTATACGTCGGACGGCTTCTACAACATCTTCCTGCGCAGGCTACCGACCTTGGGCCGCAGCCAGGCCAGCGACGACTGGATCGTCGGACCGGAGGCCAAAGCAGCCAACGAACAGGACCTGTCATCGCTGCTGGATGCCGCCACCAAGCGCTACACCGACAACTATATCTCCACCTGGCGCCGGTTCCTTGACGACATCGAGTTGCGCGACCTGCGCGACATCGGCGATGCCAACTCCGTCCTTGCCATTCTCTCGGGCACCCAGTCGCCAATCAATCGGCTTCTGAATGTTGTCGCGGACAACACCGACCTGAGTTTTCAGGCCGGATCGCTTGGCAACGGTGCCGGCTCTCAGATTCCTCAAGGCGTCCCCGGTGGTGCAAAGGCAGCGGCTGCGGTTTCGGCAGCGGAATCGGTTGCGGCTCGGGTCGCAGGGGCCGCCACCCAAGTCGGATCGCCAAAGAGCTGGCCCGGCACGCCGATCAACAAGGCGTTCTCCGATATCCAGGCGCTGGCACGCGGCACCAACAACCAACGTCCCGGCATCAACGACATTCAACAGCAGATCATCGCCGCCTACGGGCAGATCAACGCCATCGATACCGCCTCGGATGTCGGCAAGGCGTCGTTCGATGCGGTCCGGCAGCGCCTGAAGGCCAAGGACCAGCGCGACGCGCTGTCACAGTTGTCCACGACGGCAATATCCCAGCCGGCGCCGCTGCGACGTATCCTGGCCGAACTGCCGCCACGGCTGTGGGGCGCGATGCTGTCGGAGGCACGCGGCTACCTGAACGATCAGTGGCGACGCGACGTGGTCGGCGAATGCACGCGGGCTATTCTCAGCCGTTATCCGGTCTACCGCGACGGTCAGGATGAGACCACGATAAAGGATTTCGGTACGTTCTTCGGACCGGGTGGAACGCTTGAGACGTTCCAGACCACCTACCTCGCCGACTTCATCGACACGACAAACCGGCCCTGGAAAAACCTGCTGGTGCAGGGCGATGGGCTGAACCTTTCTGCGCCGTTCCTCGACTCGCTGCAGAACGCATCGGTGGTGCGCTCGACGTTCTTCCGCAGCGGCACGCCGGCGCCCTCTGTCAGCTTTACGTTGAAGCCGACCTACCTCGACGCCCAAGCCGCCCGGATCGCCATCGACACCGGATCGCAGATCATCACGTACCGTCATGAGCCGCCGCGAACGTTCAATCTCACATGGCCTGACCCGAGCGCGAGCCAGCAGATCACGGTTACGATGACCGACACCAACGGAAGCTCGACCAGCACCCAGACCACCGGGCCTTGGGCCTGGTTCCGGCTGTTTGATCAACTGCAGCTGAAAAAGACCGGACTTGCCGACAAGTTCGTGCTTCCCATCGCGATCCGCGACATGAAGGCGACGTTCGAGTTGGGTGCCGACAGCATCAACAACCCGTTCGAGCTACCCGAATTAACCCAGTTCCGCTGTCAGCCCGGCCTTTGACGCCAGGACGATCGCCGGGTTCGTTTCGCCTGCACGCCATCGCGATCGGCATCAAAACGTGTGCCGGCCGCTGATCACATGGCTGATTGAGAGAGGCAGATGCCAGGCTGTTACGGCAAGATCCCCGCGCTGGGCGACTTCCTGTCCCGGAACCTGCCCGGGACCTTCGTCGAAGCGTGGGACGGTTGGCTGCGGTCCGCCATGACGGCCTGCGCCCGTGACGGCGACGACGACTGGATCGACCACTACCTCTCAGGACCGGTCTGGAGATTCGCGATCGCGGCTCCGGCAATGGGCGAGATCAGCCGAGCCGGTGTCATGGTGCCAAGCGTCGATCGCATCGGTCGCAGCTTTCCAATGACCGTGCTGGTCGAGATTCCGGACGGCCTGACCGCCATCGACATGGCAACGACCTGGGCTGAGGGCTTTGAGCGGGCGGAGGCACTGGTCCTGGCGGCGATTGGACGAAGCCTCGCCCCTGAAGCGTTCGTCACCCATGTCGAGAGCCTGCCGAAACCGTCGCCGGTGGTCGACGACAGTCTCCCTGCCCGCCAGCGCTGGCACCCGGATCCAAAGGTCGGATTTGGTGTTCGGATGGAAACGGCGCCGTCCGACCAGATCGGCAGTTCCGGCCTTGCGACCTCCCTTGCCCTTCCACTTTTGGCCGATGCGGTGGACGGCTACTCGATCTGGTGGCATCCAAGCTACGATGACCGCCCGGCGAGCACGATCCTGTTCGCCGGACTGCCTCCGCCGGAGGCCGCCCGAGGAATGCTGGTAGGCTCCTGGAAGGACTGGGGATGGCAGGGCTGAGCCCATCCTACTCGTGGCAATCGGCCGCCTTGTCCCATTGCGGGCAGCGCCACCGGGAGAACCAGGATTCATGCCTCGATCGTCCAGACCTCGGTCTGTGGGCCGTCGCCGACGGCATGGGCGGTCACGCGGACGGGCACATCGCCAGCCGTACCCTCTGCCGCGAACTTGGCCGCATCACCGCGCAGAACTCACTGATCAACCTTGCCCGTGCCGTAGACGACGCCATCGCCGTCGCCAACACCGAACTCTTCACCCGCGGAGCGACGGCGCAGCCGAGCATCGTGATCGGCACCACGGCCGCAGTGCTGTTGGTTCACAGCGGGTACGTCATGTGCGTCTGGTGTGGCGACAGCCGGATCTACCTGGTCCGCAACGGCGAGGCATTCCTGCTGACTCGGGATCACACCCCTGTGCAGGAGATGCTGGATCGGGGCGAGATCGATCGTGCGGCGGCCAAAGCGCATCGGGCTTCTCACATGATCAGCCGAGCCGTAGGCGTCTCCGACGTCGCTGAAATCGACCGTCTGGCGATCGAAGCACACGCGGGCGACCGATTCATGCTGTGCACCGACGGCATCAGCCGTCACGTGGCTGTGGATGAGTTGGCCGGTCTCGTGGATGACAACCCTGAGCAGACAGTCCGGCGGGCCGTCGATCTCGCCCAGGCACGCGGAGCGACGGACGATGTCACGGCGCTTGCCGTCAATCTCTCCGACGGAGCGCCTGCGTCATGACCGATGCCATGCGCGAGGCGTTCCGCGAGCGAATGGGGTCAGCCGTCCGATTCTTCGCAGCGGCGCCCGACGACAGCTCCGCACGCCGCGAACTCGCCTCGCTTCTGACTTACGGCCCGGGCGCCCGGGCGTTGTTTGACGAGGTACTGCTGGGCCTGACCGGTGACGGTTCGATATCGCGTGCCGCCCTGACCTCGCTCAGAGCCTTCGCGATCCATGTGGCGCGCACGTCCACTCAGCATACGGTGAGCCCGGCATGGCTCGACATTCCTCCCGACCAGGATCAGGTCGATGAGACCGTCCTGCGCGGAACCGACAATGAACCTCCGGCCGATTCTGCCGCAGACGATGACCCTGGCAACTCATCGGGAGGCAAAGGCGAGGACGAGGACAAGGCCGGGACCAGCCCGGATGTCGAGCTGCCCAAGAGAACGCTGTGCGCGAACCGCTATGTTATCGAGGAACCGATCGCGGTTGGGGGAATGTCGACGGTCTACCGGGCGATCGATAATCGCAACGGTCAGGTCGTCGCCTTGAAGGTTCTGCGATCATCGCTGACCGATGACCAGGATATGGTGGAGACATTCGCCCGCGAAGCGGATAACGCCTGGTCCCTGAACCATCGCGGTTTCGTGAAAGTCCTGGCACAGGGCTGGATAGACGCCCAGCCGTTCCTCGCACTCGAGTTCCTGGAAGGGCGAAGCCTGAGCACGGTGATGCGGCAGGAGTTTGCGACCGGCGCACCTTGGCCGGTCGCGCGCCGGATCCTGACGCGAATTGGCTCCGCCATCGCCCATGCCCATGCCAAAGGCCTCGTGCACGCCGACCTGAAGCCTGGAAACATCTTCCTGCTCGAAAATGGAGACCCTCGGATCCTCGACCTGGGCGCGGCGCAAGTCGTCCACGGCGAAGCCAAGCTCGATCAGGAACGTGATCGCGACGTTGGCGGCGGAGCCCTTACACCGGCGTACGCCAGCGCGGAGATGCTGCTGGGCGCTTCCGCGGAACCCCGAGACGATATCTTCTCCCTGGCGGTGATCGGCTACGAGTTGATTGCCGGCCGGCATCCGTACGACCGATACACTGCCGACCGGGCACGGCATCTGGATCTGCAACCGACGCGGCCACCCAACGTACCTGCACACGCCTGGCGAACGCTCCGCCGAGGGCTGGCGCTGCGTCGCGGTCGCCGTCCACTGAAGATGCGCACGTTCGTGGCGGGCCTGCGGACGCCGTTTCCGACGATCACGGTCGCGCTCGGTACCATCACCCTGGCGGCCTTGATTGCAGTCGCTGCCTGGACGCATCACCACCACGACGAAGCCAGCCACCACTGGGAGACCGGGCGTCGCGCCACCGAACTGACCATTGATCTGCTGGGCCTGAGGCCGCTGCCCGAACGGCCGCTCGACAGCCTCTCGGTCGCAACCAGGCTGAGCGAAACGACCGGGTGGGACGCGCCGCGCGACATCCTCGTGCAGCGGCTGTCGGACCGGCTGCAGCCCGAGGCCCTCAACGACGGCGACAACGCTGCGCTCGAGCGCGCGACCGGCGCCGTCATCGCCCTGCGGGAGACCGGGCACACGGCAAGCCATCACAGCGCGGCGACCCTGGTGGTCACCCGCGCAATCCTGGCCCGGCTGTCCACGTTGATCCAGCAGTCAACCCCGCTGCCAATCGAGCCGATCTCCCATCTTCTGGAGATGCTGCATGAGGTCGATCCGGATGGTGTTCGCGTCGTTGCGACCCATCTGACCGATCTTCTGAACGAACGCCGGCACTTACTCAACTCGGATGCCGAGCGCGCCGAGTTCGACCGGCTTGCCGCCATACTTGTCGAACGGTTCCCGATCGTGCCACCACCGATCCGGGAGCCACACTGGCCCACCGAACCGTAGGGTGAACCGCCCGGTGCGGCCGTGCTGTCAGAACATCGTTGGCCGGAACGCCGTTCGATCCAGCTTCATCCAAGCACCGAGCAGATCTCAGCCGTGCAGGACTCGGTCGAACCGCCTCCCCCGATGTCCGGCGTCACCGCGCGGCCGTCCTTCAGCACCGTGCCCGTTGCCTCACGGATGCGCGCCGCCGCCTGAGACAACGCCGGATCTGAATGGCGTTTGCCCAGCCAGTCCAGCATCATCGCGCCCGACAGGATGCAGGCGATCGGATTGGCGAGCCCCTTCCCGGCAATGGTCGGAGCCGAGCCGTGAGACCCCTGGAAGTATCCGTGGTCCCGACCGATCTCGCCGGACGGTGCCAGTCCCATCCCGCCCATGATCGCGGCCCCGAGATCGGACAGGATGTCGCCGAACAGGTTCTCGCAGACAATGACATCAAAGTGCTCGGGTCGCTCGAGCATGTGGACGGTCATCGCGTCGACGATCACATGCTCGACCTCGACATCGGGGTATTCGGCCAGAACACCGTCGGCAATCTCACGGAAGAAGGCGTAGCTGCGCAGCACGTTCGCCTTGTCGACGATGGTCACGCGCTTGACCCCGTCGGCGGGCGCGCCCTGGCCGTCCTGCGCCAGTTCCGCCGCGTAGCGCACGATGCGCTCCACGCCCTCGCGGGTCATTACCAGCGTGTCGGTCGCGATCTGGCCGCGGATGACGTTACCGCCGCCGCGCGCGGCGTACAGGCCCTCGGTGTTCTCACGAACGATGGTGAAGCGGATATCGTCCGGGCCTTTGCCGACAAGGCGGCGCGGCGCGCCCTCCATAAGTCGGATCGGGCGAACGTTGGCGTACAGATCCAGCCTCGCCCGGATCTTCATGGAGAAGTCCTGGCCGGCTTCGGTTCCGTCCGGGAACAGCACGTCGGGAAGCCCCGCCGCCCCGTGGAGTACCGCGTGAGCCTCCCGGCAAGCGATCTCGGTCGCTTCGGGGAACGCCGTGCCCGTCCGTCGAAAGCACTCGGCGCCGGCGTCGTAGTCCTGGAACTCGATCGGGAACGAGGCTCCAAGCGCCTGTTCAAGCACCTGCACCGCTGCAGCACTTACTTCAGGACCGATACCGTCTCCAGGGACAACAGCGATGCGGTAGCCGTTACGGCCTACCGAAGGATGGCGTTCGGGCATGTGGGATGTTCCGCGGGTGATGTGAGGACAGAATCAACAATGCATACATTAATGCATGGACTAATGCTGCCGGCAAGTCGTTGAACCGCTGATCAACTGCGCCCGGCCGATACACCACCGTCGACCATGTAGACCCCGCCAGTACAGAACGATCCGTCGTCGGAAGCCAGGAACAGCATCATCCGTGCGACCTCCTCGGGCTGGCCGTATCGGCGCAACGGCGTGGACTCCGCCATCGGCTGGCGGTTGCCCCGGTCCGGATTGTAGGAGTCCTCGAGCCGATGGATCATCGCCGTCTCGATCGGCGATGGATTCACCGTGTTGACCCGGATCTTCGACGGTGCCCCTTCCATCGCGCCCGAGCGCATCAGCCCGATCACCGCGTGCTTGCTGCAGATGTAGGGCGAGATGCCCGGGACCGCCCGGATCCCGGCGGTCGACGCGGTGATCACGATCGAGCCGCCGCCACGCTTGGCCATCTCCGGCATGGTGTATTTCAGTCCCAGCCAGACTCCGCGGACGTTCACAGCGATTACCTTGTCGAAATCATCGTCGCCCTGGTCCTGGATACGCGCGACCTTGCCCTCGATCCCGGCGTTCAACAACGCTACATCGACCCCCCCGAAGCGCTCGACCGTCCGGGCGATGCAGCCTTTGACCTCGTCGGCGTCGGCGACGTTGACCACGGCATGATCGGCCTTGTCCTCTCCGATCGACCGTACCAGCGCGGACAATCGGTCGCTATCCAGGTCAACCAGCATCACCTTCGCACCCTCGGCTGCGAACATTCGCGCCGCAGCCGCCCCGATCCCGCCAGCGGCACCGGTGATGATCGCCACCTTGTCGTCGAGCTTGCCCACAGGACTTCCTTTCGATGATCGCGCTTGGAATAGCCGGCTAAGCCGCGCTGGTCGGCCTAGCCGGTTCGTTTCAGCCCCTGGCTGCCCGACAGTGTGAATCCCTGGTAGCCGTTCGCCGCCACCTCGTCGCATTTGCGCCGGTAGACACCGACGCCGCCGACATACGGCATGAACACCCTTGGCTTGCCGGGAATGTTGGCGCCCACGTACCAGGAGTTGGCCACCGGGTAGAGCGTGCTGTCGGCGACCTCGTTGACGTGTGCCACCCAGCGGTCCTGAGCCTCGGGTTCCGCTTCGATCCGCGATATCGCGCGATCCCGCGCGTACGCAATGAGGTCGGTGATCCAATCGACATGCTGCTCGATCGACAGGATCATCTGGCTCTTGACGCCCGGACTACCCGGGCCGGTGACCAGGAACATGTTCGGGAAGCCGGCGACCGATAGCCCGAGATAGGTCCGCGGCCCCGCCGCCCAGAGGTCGGCCAGCGCGGCTTCGCCCTTCACCCGAAGATCGATCTCCCGCAACGCGCCGGTCATGGCATCGAAGCCGGTCGCAAACGCTATCGCATCCAGTTCGTACTCCCTGTCGGCAGTTCGCACGCCGCGCTCGGTGATCTCCTGGATCGGTGCACGGCGCACGTCCACCAGCGAGACGTTGTCGCGGTTGTAGGTCTCGTAGTACCCGGTATCGAGACACAGCCGCTTGGTGCCGATCGGATGATCGGTCGGCGCCAGCAATTCGGCCACGGCCGGGTCGTGCACGATGCTGCGGATCTTCTCGCGCACGAACTCGGCCGCCGTCTCGTTGGCCTTCTCGTCGACGAGAAAGTCGTTGTAGCAGGTCAGGAAGCCGATGCTGCCGCCGCGCTGCCAGAGTTCCTCATACCGGCGTCGCCGCTCGTCGGCCGGGACCTCCAGGGCCGAATGCGTCGGCGACGGATATCCCGACACGCCGAAGCCGGATGTTCGGGCTTCCTGGCGGCGCGCCGGATAGCTCGCCTTGTGCGGATTCTCCCGGCTTGGTTCCATCGGACCGTTCTGCGCCGGCAGGCTGAAGTTGGGAGTGCGCTGGAACACGTGCAGATGCTTGGCTTGGCGGGCGATCAGCGGGATCATCTGGATCCCCGATGACCCGGTGCCGATGATTCCGACCCGCTGGCCGCTGAAGTCGACCCCTTCGGCCGGCCACATTCCGCTGTGGTACCAGTTGCCCTTGAACGTCTCCAAGCCCTTGAAGTCCGGAACCTTCGGAGTGGACAGGTTGCCGGTCGCCATGATGCAGAACCGGGCCGAAACGGTGGCACCCTTGTCGGTGCGCAAGGTCCACCGGTCCGTCGCCCTGTCGAACTCGGCAGCGACGATCCGCGTGTTCAGCTGCACATCGCGCAACAGGTCGAAGCGCTCCGCGACGTGGTTGATGTAGGCCAGGATCTGCGGCTGCGTGGCATAGCGCTCCGGCCACTTCCACTCCTGATCCAGTTCCTCGGAGAAGGCATAGGAGTATTCCAGGCTCTCGATATCGCACCGGGCGCCCGGATAGCGGTTCCAGAACCACGTTCCCCCGACCCCGCTGCCGGCCTCGTAGGCCCGAGCCGTCAGGCCGAGGCCGCGCATCCGATGAATGGCATAGAGTCCGGCCAGCCCGCCGCCGACGATGGCGACATCGAGCGTGTCGGCGTGATCCAACGGGCGAACGTCGGACTTGGCTGCACTGTCGGTCATCGTTTCATCCCCTGGAAAGCTTGCACGGGTATCGACGTTACTCGGCTTCAGTCCTCGTCTGCGTCTTGTGCGCTTATTTGTTCGAACATACCCTCACCGTCACGTTTGTCGACATGCAACGACGATGACGGGCCGTGAATGCATCAGGCCAAACCGTCGTTTCGGCGTTCAGCCGATCCCCGGCTCGCACCGGTCGGGGTCGTTGGCCAGTTTGATTGGAGGATTCGATCGATGGCGCTGCATCCCCAGATCCAGCTCGCTCTGAAGGCGCTGGCCGACGCGAAGCTGCCGGCGATCGAGACCATGGCTCCTGCGCAGGCGCGCGAAGTATTCGATGCCATGGCGAAAGCACGGGGTGGCACGTCCGCGCCGATCGCCCGCGCCGAAGACCGGACGGTGCCGGGAACCGGTGACGACGTACCGGTACGGATCTATTGGCCGAACGGCGACGGTCCATTCCCGGCGGTCGTGTACTTTCACGGTGGCGGCCATGTGCTCGGCAATCTGGACACGCACGACGCTATCGCCCGCAACCTGTGCAACGGCAGCGGCGCCGTGGTGGTGTCCGTCGACTACCGGATGGGCCCGGAGCATCGGTTCCCGGCCGCTGTCGATGATGCCTGGGCGGCGTATCGCTGGGTCGTGAAATCCGCCTCGGAGCTTGGAACCGATTCGACCCGAACCGCCGTCTGCGGCGACAGTGCCGGCGGCAATTTGGCAGCGGTCGTCGCAATCCGGGCGCGCGACGAGAGCGACTCGGCGCTCAAGCTGCAAGCTCTGATCTACCCGGTGGCCGACTACAGCCTCATCGGTGACAGCTATGAGCGCTATGCAACCGGGTACGGCGTGCTGACAACCGCGGCGATGCGATGGTTCCAGACCCACTATCTGAACGGCACCAGCGACGCGGAGGACTGGCGCGCTTCACCAATCAAGGCGCCAAGCCTGTCGAGCCTCGCCCCCGCGGTGATCGTCGCGGCTGAATGCGACGTCCTCTGCGACGAAGGGGCCCGCTTCGCCGACGCCTTGCGCAACGCCGGGACACCGGTCGACTACAAGCTCTATCCCGGCATGATCCACGGCTTCTTTGGCATGGCGCCAGTGATCGACGATGCCATCAATGCCCAGCGCTACGTGGCCGATGCGTTGAAGCGCGCACTGTCGTGAGCCGCGACAGACCGAGCCGGCTCAATCGGCCGAGACCGCCACGGTCAACCGTCCGAGCCATCCGTCGATGCTGGGCGCGTCGGCGATCGACTTGCCTTCGTCGAACAGCCGAAGGAGCGTATCGGGCGGAATGCTGCTCCCTGCCCGCTGCAGGCAATCGTCCCACTTGGCCCGCAGCTGGCTGTCGGTCAGCGGATCCTGTGGCGAACCGGGCAGCGCGGTGATCGTTCGCGACACGCTGCTGCCGGATGCCGGCACCAGGGTGACCGACACCGGTGCGGCGCCCACGTCCGCTCCGTGCCTCGACGGTTTGTCATCCTCAACCACCGTCACGTCCGCCAAACGGGCCTGCACATCGGATCGCAGCACGGCTTCGTCGGTGAAGCTCTTCAGGCCGATATGCCCGTCGGCCAATCCGGCGACCACGGCGTATGGTGCACTGAACAACGCGTTCAGGCCGGATTTCGGCCGCGGATGGATCAGCGGCTTGGTGCCGCCGTTCGGCATCTGGACCAGCGCCGACTTGACATCGGCCAGCGTCATCCCGGTCTCGCGCCGCAGCGCCAGGATCGCCTCGATGATCTTGTGCAACAGGTAGCAACATGGGTAGCGCTTCTGCTCGAAGCCCGGCTCCGCGATCGCGAACGGCGCCCCCAGTCCCAGGCCGTCCGGCCAGGCACCGACCTCCCCGCCGGAGAACGCGTTCAGGAAGCCCTCGCCATCGAATGCCTCGGCCGTGCCTTCGATGCCGGCGGCCGCCAGGCGAGCGGCCTTCTGACCGTTGGAGGCAGCGATGCCGACGTGCAGCGACTTCACCATCGAACCGAAATTGACGCGCAGCCCGGATGCCAGGCTGGCAGCGATGGCAAGGGCGTGTTCGGTCTGACCACGATCAAGGCCCATGATCCGCGCACATGCCGCAGCGGCGCCGATCGTGCCGAGCGTGGCTGTGGCGTGAAAGCCGAGTGTGTAGTGCCGGAATCCCATGGCCTGTCCCAGGCGGATCAGCACTTCGGTGCCGACGGCAACCGCCTCCAGCAAGGCACGCCCGGACGTACGCTCCCGGGACGCGGTCGCCAGCAGTGCCGAGAGGACCGGCGCGCTGGGATGGCACACGGCAAGCATGCTGACGTCGTCATAGTCCAGGACATGGCTCGCCATACCGATCAACAGTGCCGCATCGTCGGAACGATAGCGCTGCCCAGTCCAGAACGAAGGGACGCCACCTGGGCCGGATTGAGGCTCCAACGTGCGAATCAGAGCCCGGACCCCAGGCTCAACGCCGCCCGCCAGGGTCACTGCCAGGGTGTCCAGAACGATCGGCGTCGCCTGCTTCAGGACGGCGGCATCAACCGCCGCGTTGACCACGAACGAGGCGAGCCGCCCGGTTGTCGACAGCGCGGCCTTGGCGGGATCTGCTCTGGTCAACGATGTGACGGACATTGAGGCCTCCGATCAGCAGCTGCGCAGAATGAAACTAGCACATTTGTTCGAAGTTAATAATGAGAACCGGAGGCAGAACGGCGTCGCACTTTGCGCGGCTCAGCCGATTGGCTTATCCTGAACCGACCCACGAACTTCGCAGGCATCGAACTCAATGACCGATGGGCCGGCTTCGACCTCGCGGCATGGTGACCTTGCGGAGCTGCTGACGGACGAGATCCGGTCGGGACGGTTCCCGGTCGGCACCCGCTTTCCGACCGAGATGGAACTGCAGGATCGCTTCGGGGTCGGCCGGCACACCATCCGCGAGGCCCTCAAGCTGCTGGCCGAACAGGGCATGCTGGGCCGCCGACGCAAAACCGGCACCGTCGTCCTGGCCGATCGCCCGGTGGCGCCGTACGTGCACAGCCTGCGCGACCTGAAGGGACTGCTCGACTTCGCGCAGAACACCCGCCTCGATATCCGGCACGAGGGCTTCGTTGCGATCAGCGACGGCACGATCGGCGGGTTCACCGATCTGCCGGATAGACGGTGGTACCGGATCGCCGGCCTGCGTTCGACCAGATCCGACGGCAAGCCGCTGTGCTGGTCGGAGATCCTGGTGCCCGAGCCGTTCAAGCCGGACCGGAACGCGATCCACTCCGGCAGCGACGCCGTGTACGAACTGGTTCTGGCACAGAATGCCTTGAAGCTGGACTACGTCGAGCAAACCATCTCGGCAACCGATTTTCCCGGCGAGTATGCGACCCTGCTTGCCGCCGAAGCGGAAACCGCGGCACTGATGGTGAGTCGCCGATACGTCGCCCACACCGGCGCCACCTTCGAGGTCTCGCTGAACCTCTACCCGGCGAGCCGCTACTCGGTCAGGAGCGTGATCCGCCAGCGGGTCTGACCAGACGTTCCCACACCCAGCGGCGCGTCCGGCGGGGTCACACCAGATCCCGCAGGCCGGCACGGTCGGCGACAACGATCCGGCCGATGTTGTCTGCGGATCTGTCCGGATCCAGGATTGCGGTATCGAGCGTCCGGGCGAAGCCAGCCACGGCCTGGCTGATCTCCGACGCGTTCAGGTCCCGCGCGTCGTACCCGAAGGAGTTGAGCAACCGGCGTTCCCGCATCCGCCCCAACGCGGCATACGAAACCCGGTCGATCACCGGCTGGCGATCCGCCAGCGCCTCGATGGGTTTCAGCACCGTCCAGTTGCCCCTGCCCCATGGCAGCAGATCGAACGGGTACCAGTTCAGGAACAGGCAGGGCGTACCGTACAGCAACGGCACCAGCGACAGGCCCGAACTGGAGCCGATGTGGAACGCCGCCGTTGCCGGCAGCAAAACATCCAGTTCCGGGGACTTCAGCGCCGAAGTCGCGTAGTCGATGACGCCATCGGTCGCCGGCAACGGCGTCATCGTGCGGTCGCCCAGCCGAATCACCCGGTAGCCTTGTTCGACCAACTCATTCAGCGCCGGCAGGTACTCGACGACATTGGCGTTGCGCAGGTCGTGGCGCTCGTTGACACGATACCCCGCTTCCCGGCAGTGCACCGTGACGATCCGGTCATCCGGAGCGATGCCACTTCGGTCATAAAACGCCACCAGGGCCGGGTGGGACGGCACCGGCCGGTCAAGGATCGCACCGGCCACATTCCCGGCCCGGTCCGCCACGACCCCGCAGGCCTCGAAGTAGTCGACGAAACGTCCATCGACCCATTCGAGATTCTGGCTGGAGTGGTTGTCGGCGAACACCGATCCGGGTTCGACGATCTCCAGGTTCCGGGACAGGCCCTGCATCTGATCCCAGAGAAACCGGTTGGCGATCCGGCCACGCCAGACCTTCACACTATTGAAGTCAAAGACCTGCAGGTCCTGGCCTTTGATGAGATACGCCAGCACCACCATGTGGCCGATTGCGAACGTCCACTGGTCGGTGACACCGCGCACCTCCGCGCCGTAGACCGTCTTGCGCATCCAGCGGGTGTAGGCGGAAACGTTCTGACCTATCTGGGCGGCCTCGGCGAGATACCCGGCGTCCGACAGGATGGTCCGGATGTACTGCTTGCCGACCATGATCTCGAAGGCCTCTCGCGCCGAGGACGGGATGGTCTCCTCCGACAGCAGCGAGATTGCCTTCTCGAAGTTGTCGTGCATGTCAGCGAACCGGTACGGCGTGGCGGTGATCTTGGGGATGTCGAGCCGGGCATTGACCATCATCGACACCGCTACGAACGGCACGATCAGCCGGTCCGAAAGTCCGCCGGAATTCGCGAACCGGCTGAGTTCCTTGCCACCGATGGCGCGGGTGGCGCCGATCGCCTTGCGCAGCACGTCGCCGTCAGGCTGGGTCGTCAGCGTGGCCAGTCGACAAAACCAGCGGAAGATCGTCCGGTTGTCGGTCAGTCCACGAATTCCGTCCGCCCAACCGTCGGCACTCTCCGGCTGGTTGATCAACTGGCGCCGAACCGCGCAGCCCGGAGCTTTCTCGCTTACCTTCACCGGCAAATGCCCCTTGTCTCGATACCCGACCCAGTCGGTCATGCCCCTGGTTCCAGCATACCGGCAACAGACATGCCGGTGTCACTCGGCGTTGCGCGGCTGAACCTACGCGACAAGCCAACCGTCAGCGTGAACCGTCAACCATGGCGCCCAACCCGCCCGTGAGCGGTTTGGAGGTAAACCATGCGTTAACTGGTTCCTCCCTATGCTCCGCGCCTCATCATCCAAGGGGCCAGAGTGTTCAATACAACCCAGCCAGCACCCCAGGCTCAATTCGACCCGTTCAATCTGGTCGATCTGCCAGCCGACCCGTCGTTGGTCCGCGCAACCCGCCTCGCCGCCCGGACATTCAAAGCCCAATACGCAGCATTTCTGTTGGACCTGGGTGATCGCTTCTACGTGGCCGCGCACCACAACCTGGATCATCGCTTTGTCGACAAACACTCTGCCGTTTGCTCGATGGTTGTCGAACAGCAGCGGCCCGTCACGGTGCATGACCTGTCGGAACACCCTCGATTCCTTGGCCATCCAATGGTGATCGACGCCCCCAACCTGAAGTTCTACAGCGGCGTTCCGGTGTTTGGCCCGTCGCGACAGGTTGTCGGCGTGCTGTGCGTCGTCGACCCAGGTACGCGCGACAGTGCGGCCGACGAATTGGAAACCCTGGTCGAGTACGGGTTGTTCATTGAAGAAGCGTTGCAGCACCGTTGGTTGACGATCCGTGACGCGTTGACCGGCCTCTACAACCGTCGATACTTCGATGATCAGGCGTTCACCGAATTGCGGCGTGCGGCCCGGAATGGCGAAGATATCAGCTTCGCCTTGGTCGACCTGGATGATTTCAGGCGCCTGAACGACCATCATGGCGATGGACACGGGGATATGGCGCTACAGCAGGTCTCGCGCATCCTGGCCCAGCGATTCCGGCGTCCAGGTGACATCGTTTGCCGGTACGGTGGTCAGGAGTTCGCCATCGTCCTTCCCGGCACTCCGCCGGATCAGGCCGTCCGGCTGCTCGATGACGCGCTGACCTCACTGCGTGAGTACGCGATCGCCCACGACCTCAGCGACAGCGGGATCGTAACGTTCAGCGCCGGGGTATCGGGATGCACGCCGGCCGCAGATCCTCCACGGGGTCTGCTGGAGGACGCGCTGAAGCAAGCCGACTGGGCGCTCCGTGCTGCCAAATCGTCGGGCCGGAATCGTGTCCGTCAGGATACCCCCACTAAGGTCGGATCCCATTGACTGGCACCAGAGGATAGCAGCGCCAGCGACCCTGGCAGCCTGTGAGTGCATCCCGCTGTGTCAGATCGCTGGGGATTCCGTCGTTCGCCTGGCTCATCAGGCAGACTGGATCCCTCAAGATCCGACCTTGTGATGTGCCTCGAAAACCTTCGTTTCCTGCGTCACACCGCCATTCGTCACAGTGTGCTCGACGAAGGTCGGCAGGCCTGAAGGGATGATGGTGTCTGCCCGCGCAACCCCCAAAAAGATATGCTTCGACGTAGAGGGTTCGATCGGAAACCAGCACGGGTCGTCAAACGTGCCGGCATAGACGCCGACCGCGTCGGGAAACCGTTCAAAGCTCAGCCAGAGCTTGGTGCCGCAGTTTCCGCAGAAGTGAACGTGAACCACCTTTCCGGACCCCTTGGACACCAGATCGAACGTCTTGGGCGAACCGGCCAGCAGGACGAGGTCATCTTTGCCAAAGATCGGCTCAACCATGTAGGCCGAACCCGTGGCCTTCTGACAGAACCTGCAATGACAAACCGTGACTCGACCCGGATTCGCGAGAGTTGCGTACCGAACGCCGCCACAAAGACATCCACCTTCGTTTCTTGTCATCGGTTGCAGTCCTTTGTGTTGGTGCCCACCCGGAGGAGACGACATCCCGGGGGGATTGCCAAGCACAGCGCAGGACCGGGGGCCATCAGTGTCGGCCACGTTACCGCTCTGAGCTCAACGCAATCATCGCTGCACGCGACGTTGCAGAGGTAAGCCAACTGCACATTGGCCCTGGACGCCGCGGCCGCGGCTTGTGACGATCCGACAGCCTCATCGCTTCATCCGGTCCGACTTACAATCGGAAAGGCATCCCCAAATGGCACGTGTCCTGGTAATCGTCCCGTTCCCGATGGACGCTGAGAATCTCGGCAAGCGAAAAGCCCAGCTCCGCTCGGTCAAGCTTGGGCCGGATATCGCATTCGACTTCAAGGCAGTCGGCATCGCCCCGGCCAACTACGTCAGCCAGCAGGATGCACTGCTGGCCGACATCGGCATCCTCGAGGCCGGCCAGACGGCACAGGCCGACGGATACGACGCCGTGTGCATCGATACGGTCAGCGATTCCGGAATGTCCGCCCTGCGCTCGGTCCTCGACATTCCCGTCATCGGCCCCGGCCGCCACGCCATGCTGACCGCCCTGATGCTGGGCGAGCGCTTCTCAATCGTCTGCATGTGGGACCGCTGGCGCCCGCTCTACGCCAAGACATTGGCTGAGTTAGGGTTGGAGAGCCGCTGCGCCTCGATCCGATCGGCCGACCTCCAGCCGAACAATCAGGAACTGCTGGGTGGGCGCGAGGACGAGGTGTTTCCGGTTCTCCTGGAGGTTGCGACGCGGTGTGTCGAACAGGACCGTGCCGACGTCATCGTCCTCGGCTCCACGACCATGCACGAGGCCCACGCTTATCTGGCCGAGCGCTTGCCGGTCCCGGTCATCAATCCTGGCCCCTTGTCCTACCGTTTGGCCGATACTGCGATCCGGCTGCGGCTGAGTCACTCCAAGAGCACGTATCCGACGCCTCTGACGCCACGCACCGATGCGATCGCGGCGATGGGCGCATCGGTCCTGACGAGCGAGGCTTAGACCATGCCGAAGATTCTGGTGATCAACCCATTCCCGCTCGACGAAGCAGGAGTCGCGCGCCGCGCCGCGCAGACCGGGCATGTGACGCTCGACGCCGACACCGAACTGGTGTTTCGGCCGGTGAAGTTCAGTTCGATTTCATTCATGAGTCCGCACGACTGGCTTCTGATGGACCTCGGAATCTACGAGGCGGGCCTAACGGCGGAACACGAGGGCTTCGACGCGGTCGTCATCGACACTATGAGCGACAGCGGCATGGCGGCTTTGCGATCGGTTCTGTCGATACCTGTCATCGGCCCCGGCAAGGCGTCAATGCTCTACGCCATGACGCTGGGCGCGAAGTTCTCGGTGCTGGCGCAGTGGAAGCCGGCGCTGCCGCGCTACCGCAAGGTGATCCGCGAGTACGGGTTCGAGCGCCAGTGCGCGTCCGTGCGATCGTTCGACGTGGAACCCGATTTCGTGAACCTGACGGAAGGCAAGGAAGACGCAACCTTTCCAACCATGCTGCAGGTTGCGATGCAGTGCGTGGAACAGGACGGAGCGGACGTGATCTGCCTGGGCTCCACCACCATGCATCAGGCCGCGGAGTATCTGGCGGAGCGTCTGCCGGTGCCTTTGGTCAACCCCGGCCCCCTCAGCTACAAGCTGGCGGAGACGCTTCTTGGGCTCGGGCTCACCCACAGCCGCAAAGCCTATCCGGCACCAATGGTCCGGAAGGATGCGCTGGTTCACGACCTGGTCAGAGCCGGTGCAGCCCACCTCGACGGGTGACGGACTGACCGGTCGTCGAGTCCCATGACTTCACCCGGGCCTACCGGCGTCTCGCCACCACCGCCAGTGACGGTATCGTCCCGCTCTCTCCGGGCATGGACACGTAGGGTTCGGTCTGTTCCTCGATCCCCAGGCGGGGATCGCCGCTGAGCGCCGCACCGACGCCCTGGCCCCAAAGCGTCGTCTTGACGGTCATCACAATCACCCCGCCGGGGCGGGTGATGCGGACCAGTTCGGGCAAGCCTTCAGCACCGACATGGCCGGTGGTGAACACGCCGATGGCAATCACCGAGGCAAACTCCCCGTCGGCGAACGGCAGCGGTGACCCCAGGGCGAGGCGGTGCAGATCAGTGTAACTGCCCCTGGCTCGAGCAACGGCGAGCATTCCCTCCGACAAGTCCAGTCCGACTACCGGAGCGAAACCGAGAATACCCAGCCAATCCCCAAGGACACCCGTACCGCACCCTGCATCGAGCACTGGCCCCGTCCCACGCGGGGCGTGACGGGCGAACAGAGCCAGCCCCACGGCTGGGTGGCGATAGCCGGCGCGGTTCATGTCGGCGTCGTAGGTGGCGGCCCATCCGTCGTAGAGGGCCGCTACCTCTTCGGTGGTGCTGGCGTCATAAACAGCACCGAGATGCCCCGCGTGGGTTGCTGAGCTCATGCGTCGCCCCCATTCCGGCCGTACTTCGCCTGCTGCGCCCGTGGCCAACCGCCAACCGTCATCCGATGGAGCCGATCAGCACTCAGTCCGGCGCGCTGGTCGGTCAGACGACCCTTGAGATCGGAAACCGTGAAAGGTGATCATCCTTTTTGTCGATCGCCATATGCACCGAAAGTACGTGCGTCAGACCAGCGGCACTGCCGACCGGCAGGTCGATTCCCAAGATGTGAACATACGATTTGCGATGATCCATCAAGGACCCTTGGACAATGCCGATGAACGGAGCTTTCGCCATTCTCTTGAAGTACGCGAGTTCCACGTCCAGCCAGGCTTCGGGCGTTTCCGATAACTCGCCGAGCAGCTTGTTCGTGTAGTCGACGCCCCATAACTCGGCGAGCTTCGTGCCCCACAGAACGAACCGAACCTGGAACGGTTCTCTTTCGATCCGGGCGATCGACACTCGTCCCAGCCAGTCCTTGAAATCATAGAAATCGAAGGCCGAGCGCGGCGGCAGCCCACTGCTGCCGTTCCGCCGGTCATTCCATAATTCCACCAAACTCCGAAACGGACCAAATTTATCGGAGCCCGAGTCCAGCCGGCATTCGCCGTAAGTCCAGTCGACCGCCTCTCTTGCGCGACGCGGATCCAAGGCATGAGCGTCCCAAATCACATCAACGGCAACAACGCTAGAGCCAATGCACGGAGCGAACAAGCAAGCATAGAGCGACCTTGCGGCGTTGCCTCGCCAGACCGGCAACTCACGATGGAGCCTGTATGACGAGCCCGGGCATTCCGAAATGCATCCATGCAGCCTGGGATCTTGTGATAGCGCCGGGGCGCCGTATAGTTTCCGCAGAAACAAGGCTGGCCCGCCCAGCAATCGCCGAACGTCCCGCTCCGCCTGAAGGAACCCTCCGTGACGAACTCAAAGACAGTACTCATCGACCGCCACCCGGGCCGATCGACCCAGACCATCGGGCTTGCCCGCGAGCTTGGCACCGATCCGGAACTGATCCACGAGCCGTCGGTCGGCGTTGTAGGCACCAAGGGTGACAGTCAGTGCTATCTCGGCGTCGCGGCCAAGGTGGATGCGATCCACGCCTGCCTGAAGAACCGCATCGGCCAGGGGCCGGGTGAGCTGCGGCTGCGGCTGGTCCAGCCCGAGTACACGATCGCAACCTCCGACGGCATCCGGAACGGCACGCGCGAGATGCGCTACTCGCTGATCGGCCGCGAGGTGACGCACGATGCGCTGTGTGAGCATCTCGAGGCGACCGGCCTCGCCGGCACCATCGCGGTCGTCGCGTGCGACAAGCCGCCGGTCGGCACCCTTGCCGCCCTGCTGGAGCACAATCAGCCGTCGATCATCATGTCGGACGGCCCGATCCACCCCGGCAAGGATCCGAAGACCGGCGAGGCTCTGGACATTGTCAGCGCCTACCAGGTCGCCGGGCACCCGGACCCCGAGCACCGACACCACATCGCCTGCCATGCCTGCCCCGGCTTCGGAAGCTGCGGCGGGATGTTCACCTACAACACGATGCAGACCTTCATCGGCGTCGTCGGCATGCAGCCGCTGCACATGGTGGCGCCGGCATCCGACGATCCGCGGCGGCTCAACGAGTTCCCGGCCGAGCTTGTCGACCATCTCGCCAACATGATCGACGCGGACCTCAAGCCGCGCGACATCGTGGGCCGCGATTCGCTGCGTAACGCGGTGATCGTGGCGATGGCGATTGGCGGATCGACCAACGTCACCCTGCACGCGCCCGAGATCGCGCGCGCCGCCGGCTTCGCCGACTTCTGGAAAGAGATCATCACGCCGGAGGAGTTCAATCACCTCTCGCAGCACGTCGTGCCGGTCCTCACGGACGCCCGGCCCTACGGCAAGTACTCGATGGTCGACATCGATCGGGTCGGCGGGGTGCAGGTGATCGTGCGCGAACTCCTGGAGGCCGGCCTGCTCAACGGCGACGTCATGACCTGTACCGGCGAGACGCTTGGCGCCCAGGTCGACCGACTCGGCGCCAAGCCGGCGGACGGCAAGGTGATCTATCCCGTCGAAAAGCCCTACAAGCCGACCGGTGGGCTGCGCGTGCTCGGCGGCAACCTGTCGCCTGACTTCTCCGCCATCCTGAAGCTCGCCGGTGTCGAAGGCGGCCTGGAGAACAACACCTTCATCGGCAGGGCGCGCGTGTTCGAGGGCGAAAAAGGCCTGCTGACGGCGCTCGACGAGACGCCCGAGAGCTTCCAGAACAACGACATGATCATCGTGCGCTACGAAGGGCCGAGCGGCGCGCCGGGCATGCCGGAAATGCTGGATCCGACCTCGCGCATCACGACCCTCTGCCGCGAGCGCGGCATCGTGGTCGGCCTTATGACCGATGCCCGGTTCTCCGGCGGATCGGTGGGTCTGGTGATTGGCCATGTAGGACCGGAAGCGGCGCTGGGCGGGCCGATCGCATACATCGAGGACGGCGACGAGATCGTCGTCGACCTCAATACCGACGAGTTGACCTGCACCGCTCTCAACGAGCCCGCGACGCTGGCCAAGCGCCAGGCGGCATGGACGAAGGCCGTGGCCGACAACGGTGGCATCCATCCGAACTGCGGCATCGCCGACACCCGCCTGCTGCACCGCGCCCGCCATACCGCGGTGCCGGCGACCCGAGGCGGCGGCCTGCACCCCAACCGCGAGGTTTGGGTCCGAGAGCAGCGCACGGCGGAGCGTTCGGGCTTCAACCCGAAGAACAAGTATCGGCCCCAGACGAACAAGGCGTTCTAACGGCAGGCGGCGGCCGCCACGATCGAACCCCGCAGGCGGGACATAGCCCGGCTGCGGGGTCGCTAGTTTCTGCCATAGTAGCCGACGACGTCACCGTCAGTCGTCACCCCAAGCCCGTTCAGGCACCGGTTGACGTAGTTGAAGTACCCGACGATCTGGTTAGCCTCCAGGATCTCGCCGTCATCGAGCCCCGCGATGCGCAGAGCATCCACGTCCGATTTCTTTATCCGGCCCGGCTCAAGCGTCAGCTTGCTGGCATACCGCAGCAGCGCAAGCTCTCGGCCATCAAATGCGTCCTCCGGCCTCCTGGTATGAAGTGCCACTTCGATCCGATCCGCACGGGAATCATCCGCAATCAAATGGCGAGCGTTTGCCCAGTGATTGGCCAGGGAGTACGAGCAGTCATTCAGGATTGAAACGTATGACGATATCGTTTCCTGAAACCACGTCGGCAGGGTGTTCGCCCTGTCGTGGAGGACCGCACGATACAAGACGACATGGCCGCGCATGGTGCTCGGGCGCAGCGAATGGACCCGCATCACGTTGTCGACCGTGCCATGCGGCGTGCGGGCGAGTTTGAGGACGTCGAGCAGCGCGTCGTCGGCCTCGTCGTCGGGTATCATCCTGATCCATGAACTCATCGCGATCGCCTTCCGGTCGTACCGTTGTCAAATACTCGCAATTGATTCTTATCCTTCGAAGAAAAGCATTGACTCGTCTGCCCTAACCAAACTGAAAATATCTGACAAAATCGTCACTGGCGAAGAGGGTTACCCGAAAAAATCGGACACCAAGGGCCCACGGGAGAGGGCCATTCCAGATCGTTTTCTGGAGCTTGGTGGCAGCCTGACCGCCGTTATAACAGCAACGGGAGACGAGTATGCTCACTCGCATGAGACGGTCGGGCTTGAGGTTGGCTGTTGCGCTTCTAACGGCGACCGCAGCTTTCGGGTCCCTGCAGGCGCTGGCCCAAGAAAAGGTTCTTCGCGCCGTCATGCACGCGGACGTCCGGACGCTTGATCCGTTCTGGACCACGCAGACGATCGCCGGCATCCACGGACTGATGATCTACGACACGCTGTTCTCCAGCGATGCCGACCTGCAGCCGCAGCCGCAGATGGTCGACACCTGGACCGTCAGCGACGATCGCAAGACCTACACCTTCAAGCTGCGTGACGGGCTGAAGTTCCACGATGGAACGTCCGTCACGGCAAAGGACGTGGTCGCCTCGATGAACCGCTGGGGCAAGCGCGACGGCGCCGGCAAGCAATTGATGAACTACACCGCGTCGCTCACTGCAAAGGACGACAAGACCTTCGAGTGGGTGCTGAGCGAACCCTACGGCCTGCTGATCGACACCCTCGCCAAGACCGGCACCAGCATCCCGTTCGTGATGCGTGAGGCCGAGGCCATGGTCGACCCCTTCGAGCAGATCAAGGAAGTGGTCGGCTCGGGACCGTTCATGTTCAAGCGTGACGAGTGGGTCCCGGGCAACAAGACGGTCTACGTCAAGTTCAAGGACTATGTGCCGCGCAAGGAGCCGGCATCCGGTCACGCCGGTGGCAAGGTCGTGAAGGTGGACCGGGTCGAGTTCATCTGGATGTCCGATCCGCAGACCGCCCAGTCGGCCCTGATGGCCGGCGAGATCGACTACCTGGAGAACCCCAAGCCTGACTTCCTGTCCCTGCTGGAGGCCAACCCCGACATCAAGCTCGAGGTTCATCCGGCCGCCGGCACGATGGGCATCCTGCAGCTCAACCACCTGCACCCGCCGTTCAACAACGTGAAGGCGCGGCAGGCGATGTACTACCTCATCAACAATGCCGACTATCTGAACACCATCGCCGCCGATCCGAAGCTGCAGACCCTCTGCTACTCGTACTTCGGCTGCGGTGTCGCGATGGAGACGACGGCCGGCAGCGAGCCGTACAGCGGGCCGAAGGACTACAAGAAGGCCGAGCAGCTCTTCAAGGAAGCCGGCTACAACGGCGAGCCGATCACCATCCTGCACGCCACCGACCACGCCTACATCAATCCGGCCAACCTGGTGATGATCCAGCAACTGCGGAAGGCCGGCTTCCTGAACCTCGACGTCCAGGCGATGGACTGGGGCTCGGTGGTGGCCCGGCGCGCCAAGAAGGAAGTGCCGTCGGCCGGCGGATGGAACATCTTCATCACCGGCACCACGGTGCTGACGTCGTCAAACCCGATCACCCATACCTCGATCGGCATGGGTTGCGACAAGGCGTGGTTCGGTTGGCCCTGTGACTCGGTGTTCGAGGACCTGCGCAAGGAATGGGCGTTCGCGCCGGATCTCGAGACCCGCAAGCGGTTGGCGGTCGAGTTGTCCAAGCGAGCCTATGACCAGGTTCCCTACATCTCGTTCGCGCAGTGGCGCAATCCGGTGGCATACCGCTCGGACCTGATCTCCGGCGTGCTGTCGGTACCGTCGGTTCCGCCGATGTGGAACATCGAGAAGAAGTAACCGCCTTCGGATTGCCGGGCCGGCACGAGCCGGCCCGGCAGCCATTCGCGGATGACATGCATCGGTCCGAAGCCTGGGCCGAAGCCCTCTACTGCACCTCAACGAGGCGGCACACATGCGCTTGACGGGCCACGAGGGTGATCGATGACCGCCTACATCGTTCGGCGGCTGCTGGCGACGATCCCGGTCATGATCGTCGTCGCATTGTTCGTATTCCTGCTCCTGCACCTGACGCCGGGCGATCCGGCGGCTGTGATCGCCGGCGATGACGCCTCGCCCGCCGACATCGAGGGGGTTCGCCGGAAGCTCGGCCTCGACCGGCCGATCTGGGAGCAGTTCGGCATCTACGTCGTGAACCTGCTGAAGGGCGATCTCGGCACGTCGATCTTCTCCAACCTGCCGGTCATGACCCTGGTCAAGCAGCGTCTGGAGCCATCGCTGGTCCTGGCGGTCTCGACCCTGGTGGTTGCCATCACCGTCGCCATTCCGATGGGCGTGATCGCTGCCTGGAAGGCGAGGACTGTGGTCGACCGGGTGGTGATGGGCTTCTCGGTCCTGGGTTTCGCAGTCCCGGTGTTCCTGGTCGGCTACCTGCTGATTTACGTCTTCGCCATCGAGCTGCGCTGGCTGCCGGTACAGGGGTACAAACCGCTGTCGCAAGGCGCTTGGCAGACTCTGCGGTCGATCACCTTGCCGGCGATTGCCCTGGGCATGGTCTACACCGCGCTCATCGCCCGGATCACCCGGGCGAGCATGCTGGAGGTGCTCTCGGAGGATTACATTCGCACCGCGCGAGCCAAAGGCGTCGCGACACCCGGCGTGCTGCTTCACCACGCCCTGAAGAACGCGGCCGTGCCCATCGTCACGGTGATCGGTATCGGCCTGACCCTGCTGATCTCCGGCGTCGTGCTGACCGAGACGGTGTTCAACATTCCGGGCCTCGGTCGGCTGACCGTCGATGCGATCCTCAAGCGCGACTATCCGATCGTCCAGGGGCTGATCATCCTGTTCGCGGCCGTGAAGGTGCTGGTGAATCTGCTCATCGACATCAGCTACACCTTCTTCGACCCTCGCATCCGGTACTAGGAGGGGAACGATGGCAACATTCGCAGAGGCCGCCCCTCCCGCAAGCGTCCGGCGGTTCGACTGGATCCGGCGGAACCCGACCATCGTCATCGGTGCCTTCATTCTCGGGCTCCTCGCGACGCTGGCGCTGATTGCCCCCTGGATCGCCGACGACCCTCTCGGCTTCGATCCGCTCGAGCGGCTGCGTCGACCGTCGGCAGAGTTCCTGTTCGGGACCGACGAGTTCGGGCGCGACGTCTACAGCCGTGTCGTCTACGGCGCCCGGATCTCGCTCGCTGTCGGCATTTCGGTGGCGACGATCGCCACGGTCGCCGGCCTGTTCATCGGCGTGCTGTGCGGCTACTTCAGGAAGGTCGACAACGTTGTCATGCGCGTGATGGATGGGCTGATGGCGATTCCGCCGATCCTGCTCGCTATTGCCCTGATCACGCTGATGAAGGCCAGCTTGACCATCGTGATCATCGCGATCTCGATCCCGGAGATTCCGCGGGTCGTCCGGCTGGTACGCAGCGTGGTCCTGCAGGTCCGCGGCCTGCCATACATCGAGGCGGCGATTGCCAGCGGCACCCGCACCAGAACCATCATGACCCGCCACATCCTGCCGAACACATTGGCTCCGCTGATCGTTCAGGCAACCTACGCCTGCGCGTCGGCGATCCTGACCGAGGCCGGACTGTCGTTCCTGGGCGCCGGAACCCCGCCGGAGATACCCAGCTGGGGCAACGTCATCTCGCTCGGCCGCACCTACTTCCAGATCGCACCGTGGATCATCTTTTTCCCAGGGGTGATGCTGGCCATCACGGTGCTGGCGATCAACCTCATGGGCGACGGTCTGCGCGACACCCTCGATCCCCGCATCGCCCGACGCATGTGAGACGCCGTGGATAGTTCAACCTCGAGCAAAGCCTCCGCCGTGACGTCCGACCCGGACGTCATCCTTTCGGTGCGCGACCTGCAGACTCGGTTCTTCACGCGGGATGGGGTGGTCCGCGCCGTCGATGGAGTGTCGTTCGACGTCCGACGTGGCGAGACCCTCTGCATTGTCGGTGAGTCGGGCTGCGGCAAGAGCGTAACCGCACTGTCGGCCATGCGCCTCCTCCCCGACGGCGTCGGTCGCATCGTCGGCGGATCGATCCGCTTCGAGGGCGAGGAACTGACGACCCTGCCCGAGAGCGAGATGCGCCGCATCCGCGGGAACCGCATGTCGATGATCTTCCAGGAACCGATGACGTCGCTGAACCCGGTCGTGACGGTCGGCGCGCAGATCGCGGAGTCGTTGCGGATCCATCAGAAACTCGGCCGGGATGCCGCCTGGAACCAGGCGGTTGAGATGCTGTCGGTGGTCAAGATCGCCGACCCTCGGCAACGCGCCGGCGAATACCCGCACCAACTGTCCGGCGGCATGCGCCAGCGCGTCATGATCGCCATTGCACTGGCCTGCAACCCGAAGCTGCTGATCGCCGACGAACCGACCACGGCGCTCGACGTCACGATCCAGGCACAGATCCTGAACCTCATGCTCGAACTCAAGGAGCGTCTCGGAACTGCCATCGTGCTGATCACCCACGACCTGGGCGTCGTCGCCGAGACCGCGCAGCGGGCGATCGTCATGTACGCCGGCCGGAAGGTCGAAGAGGCGTCGGTTGAGGAACTGTTCCGCAATCCCGTCCATCCCTACACCCGCGGCCTGATGAACTCGATCCCGCGTCGCTCGACACTCGGTCGCAGGATCACATCCCGTGGCCGACTGCAGGAGATCGCCGGGATCGTCCCGTCTCTGCGCGAGGAGATCCAGGGGTGCGCGTTCGCCCCACGGTGCAGCTTTGCCGTCGACCGCTGTTCCCTCGAAACTCCCGTTCTGCAGACCCAGGGTCCAGCCCACATTGCCGCCTGCTGGGAGGCCGCGCGTGTCGCGGCGACGCCGAAATGACCGACAAGCTCCCCATGAGCAAGCGAGACACCGTCCTGCAGGTCCGGGACCTGAAGAAGCATTTCCCGGTGCATCGCGGCGTGCTGTCGCGCGTGGTCGGCCAAGTGTACGCGGTCGACGGGGTATCGTTCACGATCCGCCAGGGCGAGACCCTGTGTCTGGTCGGCGAGTCCGGCTGTGGAAAATCCACGGTGGCCAAGACCGTGATGCGGCTGCTGGAGCCGACCGCCGGGACCATCGAGGTGAACGGCGTCGACATCTCGGACCTGAGCGAGAGCGAGCTCCGAGCCCATCGACGCCAGATGCAGATCGTCTTCCAGGACCCGTACTCGTCGCTGAACCCCAGGCTTTCCGCCGGGGCCATCGTGTCCGAACCGCTAACCAATTTCGACCTCGCGACCGGCGCCGCGCTGGCCGAGCGGATTGCCGAGTTGTTCAAGCGGGTTGGCCTGCGACCGGAGGCGGCTGCCAAATACCCGCACGAGTTCTCGGGCGGCCAGCGCCAGCGTCTCGGCATCGCCCGCGCGCTGGCGGTCAACCCCAGTCTGATCGTCGCCGACGAACCGGTGTCCGCGCTCGACGTGTCCGTCCAGGCGCAGGTGCTGAACCTGCTGATCGACCTGCAGGAGGAACTCGGCCTCGCCTACCTGTTCGTTTCGCATGACCTGGGCGTAGTCGAGCACATCGGGCATCGGATTGCCGTGATGTACCTCGGCCGGATCGTGGAGACCGCCGACAACGCCGATCTCTTCGGGACCCCGCTGCACCCCTACACCGAGGCGCTGCTGGCTGCGGCGCCTTTGCCGGACCCCACCGTCAAGCGCGAGCGGTTGATCCTCCAGGGCGACGTGCCGAGCCCGGTGCGCCCGCCACCCGGTTGCCACTTCCACACCCGCTGCCCCTACGCGGTGGACCGCTGCCGCAGCGAGACTCCACCGCTTGCCGAAGTTGCACCCGACCATTGGGTGGCCTGCCATCTCCGCCCCGTCGGCGGCCCGTTCGGGCCGCTTTCCCGCACGACCTAGCACGCGCCGCAGTCACGTCCTCCAGTCCTACCGGAGCCCCCCATGCGCCTGTTTTCAGCGACCATCGCGACCGAAACCAACACCTTCTCGCCACTGCCGACCAGCATCGACGGCTTCAAGGAGAGCGTGTTCCTGCGGCCTGGCGAGCATCCCGAGGACGCCCCGCGCATGTGCACGGCCCCGCTGTTCGTGGCTCGCCAGCGCGCCGCAGCCGAAGGCTTCACCTTGATCGAGGGCAGCTGCTTTGCAGCCAGCCCGGCCGGCAGCGTCAACCGCGCCGACTACGAGTTCATGCGTGACGAAGTGCTGGACCAGCTGCGCGCCGCACTGCCTCTCGACGGCATCCTGTTCGGCTTGCACGGGGCGATGGTCGCGCACGGCTATGACGACGTCGAGGGCGACCTCCTGGAGCGAGCGCGCGCGATCGTCGGGCCGAAATGCGTGATCGGCGTGGAGTACGATCCGCACTGCCACATGACCCTGAAGCGGGTGCGCAACGCCGACATCATCATCTGCTACAAGGAGTTCCCGCACACCGACGTGGTCGACCGGGCGGAGGATCTGCTGACGCTCGTGCTGCGGACCCTGCGCGGCGAGGTCAAGCCGGTGATGTCGCTGTACGACTGCCGCCAGATCGGCAGCTACCCAACGACGCTTCCGCTGATGCGTGGCTTCGTCGACCGGATGATGGCGCTGGAAGGCAAGGACGGCATTCTGTCGGTGTCGGCGATCCACTGCTTCCCCTATGCCGATGTCGCAGAACTCACCGGGCGGATCCTGGTGGTGGCGGACGGCGACAAGACCAAGGCCGACGCGCTGGCGACCCGGCTCGGCGAAGAGTTCGTGTCGATGCGTGGCAAGACCATGCCGGAATTCTTCAGCCCCGGCGTCGGCGTACGGACCGGTATCGACTTCAACGACGCGCCGGTGGTCATCGCCGATCCGGCAGACAACGCTGGAGGCGGGGCGCCGTCCGACAACACCACGATCCTGCGCGAACTGATGGCAGCGGATGCTCAGGATGCGGCAATCGGCCCGATCTGGGACCCGATTGCGGTCAAGCTGTGCTTCGACGCCGGACTGGGAGCCCGCTTCCCGCTACGGTTCGGCGGCAAGATCGGACCCGCCTCCGGACAGCCGGTCGACGCCATGGTCGAGGTCACGGCCCTCGCCCGCGACTGCTGGCAGAGTTTCGGGCCGACCAAGGTGACCCTTGGTGACTGTGCCGCCGTTCGCATCGGCGGCATCGACATCGTCCTGATCACCAACCGCACCCAGGCGCTCGGCCTGGAGCTGTTCACCAACCTCGGCATCGACCCGCTGACCCGCAAGCTCCTGGTGGTGAAGTCGACCAACCACTTCATGGCCGCCTTCGGTCCGATCGCCAAGAAGGTGATCTATGTGGAATCCGATGCCCCCCTGGCCCGCGATTACACCAAGCTCACCTACACCAAAATCCAGCGCCCCATCTGGCCGCTCGACGCGGAAACCTCGCCCGGCCTGATCTTCTGACCCCGACGGAGGCCAATGCCGTGACATCATCGTCCCTGACCGCGTTGTCGGCCGTCGAGTTGCGACGCCGGATCGGCACCAAGGAGATCTCGCCGGTCGAGCTTCTCGACGCCTGCATCGAGCGGATCGAAGCGGTCAACCCGGCGGTGAACGCGATTGCCGCGAAAGCCTACGGACGCGCTCGGCAGGAAGCCAAGGCAGCCGAGGCAGCGGTGTTGCGTGGCGATGCACTCGGACGACTACACGGCCTGCCGGTCGGGGTGAAGGACCTGCAGGATACCGAGGGCGTGCTGACCACCCACGGCTCGCCGCTGTACCGCAGCCATGTACCGGCAAAGGATTCAGCGCAGGTCGCGCTGGTCCGGGCCGCCGGGGCAATCGTCACGACCAAGACCAACGTGCCGGAGTTCGGAGCCGGCGCCAACTCACGCAATCCGGTGTGGGGAGCGACCGGCAACCCGTTCAATCCGACCCGGATTGCCGGCGGCTCGTCCGGCGGTTCGGCGGCGGCACTGGCCTGCGACATGCTGCCGATCTGCACCGGCTCGGACACCGGCGGGTCCCTGCGCATTCCGGCTGCGATCTGCGGCGTGGTCGGTTTTCGGCCGTCGCCCGGCCTGGTCCCGATGGACGGCCGGCAGCTCGGCTGGACACCGATCTCGGTGCTGGGGCCGATGGGCCGCAGCGTTGCCGACACACGGATGCTGTTCGCCGCCCAGGTCGGGGTCGACAGCCGGGATCCGTTGTCCCAGCCCATTAACCCCGACGCGATCGTCGCCAGCCGGCCCGCCGATCTCGGCCGGCTGCGGGTGGCCTGGACCACCGATTTCGGTCAGTGCCCCGTCAGCTCCGAGATCCGCTCCGTCATGCGGAAGCGCATGGATGCCATGCGGCACCTGTTTCTCACCATCGACGAGGTCGCGTTCGACTTCGGCGAGGCCGACCGTTGCTTCGACGTCGTGCGCGCCCAGAACTTCCTGGCCCGCTACCGCGACATCTATGAGCGCGACCGCGAACAGTTGGGGCCGAACATCCGGGCGAACTATGAGATCGGCGCGGCCATGTCCCTGGCGGACGCGGCCTGGGCACACGCCGAGCAGACCCGCATCTTCCGCCGGTTCCAGGAGACCTTCCAGGACTATGACCTCGTCATGGCCCCGACCACCCCGGTGTCGCCGTTCCCGTGGAGCGAACTCTATCTCGCCGAGCTGGAAGGCGAGGCGCTGAAGAACTACTACCACTGGCTGGCACTGACCTACGTCATCACCCTGGCGACCAACCCGTCGATCGCGCTGCCCTGCGGCGTGGACGACCACGGGATGCCGTTCGGCCTGCAGGTGGTCGGCCGGTTCGGCGGCGACATTGAGCTCCTGGATGCTTCCGAAGCGATGGAACGGGCATTCGCCGGTGTTTCCGGCCTTGGCCGCCCGATCCCGGACGCTGCCCTCCTGGCCACGCCGACAGCCGCTCTGAAATCCATTGTTACCGCGGCCCCGGACAAGGGTCTTGCGGAACGCTAAGGGCTGACTGAGCGTTGTCGGACGCTCAGGCAACCGGCCGTCATGCACCCGCCTCCGGCGTTGCTTAGAACGCAACCATCGTCGCCGCCAGAACGCCGAGCCAGTAGTGCAGTACCGTGACCCCGATCAAGTTCTTCTGCCTCAGATAAACATACCCAAAAACAATACTGGCGACGAAGGTGATAATGACCGCGTCAATACCAAACGCCAGGTGCAATGAAGCGAACACCGTGCTGGTCAGCAGAATTGCCTTGTGCCCTTTGGTATCATCCAGAAATTTCTGAAAAAGACCCTGCAGAAGTCCCCGCGATCCAACTTCCTGAAAAATCGTGTGGAAGAAGTACTGAACGAGGAAGAAAGCATCGACGGTTACCCCGAACTCGCTGGCCGTCGACCTGGGCTTGAAAGCAAAGAGATAGATCAAGGCCGGTATCGTGATCACCACACAGATGGCGACTGCCTCGCCGAGGGAACGCGCCAGCCCTTCCCTCTTGATGCCAAGTTCGGCCATCGGGATCTTCATGATCTTGATGATCAGAAGACATGGCACCGCGAGGAAGATGACCGCCTGCCAGGAGAAACCGGGGTCATAGACATTCTGAACATACTCCTCGGCCACCAGGTAGAAGAGCGCCGTGGCGATCAGGAACATCGCCATGGTGAAAATCAGGAAGTGGCCGAACTGGTTCTGGATTGTCTTGATTTCCAGCTGCCGTCGTAGCGAAGCCAGCATTTCGTCGCTCATGGAGCGCGCCCGATTGACGACAACGCTGGCAAGGGCGCCCTTCAGATCACCGATCACCGCCGGCGCATCGGGAATGGACTGGAGCGCCTCTGCCGGGATCTGGATGACATCGCATTCGGTCTCGGCTCGGACGGATGCCGATCGGCGACCGCCGCCAAGAAACGTCAGCTCCCCGATGCAGTCGCCCGGCGCGATGGCGTTGAGCACGACGAGGCCCCCGTCCTCGGAGTTCCTGACCGCCACCGCCGTGCCTGCAACGAACAGGAAGAGATCCGAGTTCTCCTCCCCTTCTCTGACAATCAAGTCGCCCGGGGAGACAGCCAGCCTTCTGGAGACCGTCGCCATGGAGTCGATGGTTTTCGGGCTGAGCTGCTCGAACGCGCGGTTGGAGCGCAGCTCTTCGGCGATGGTTGGGCGAGTGTCTGCCATGGAACCTGTCGATTGAATGCGTGAGACAATGGCGGGTTTGCGCAAGCCCGGTCGCCGGACCTTAACGGCAAGCGGAGCGATCTTAGACCAACTCACCGCAGAACATGGTCGAATCTGGTGGTGAGTTGATCCAAACAGCTGAAAGGAGGATGATTCACGTCTTAGACGAGGCCGGCGGGCGGGCCTGCCCAAGTCGACCTTGCTCTTGAGTCGTACAGCGACGCTGCCTTTCGAATCTGGCCTGGCCCCGACCGCGACCGGCTGTGGCTGCGCCGGCGCCAATCTTCCTCCTGGAATGGATACGCGATTGCAAAGCCGCCACAAAGTGCTGATCGTCAACGCCTACTTCGACCCTTGGCGATCATCGACACCCACGCGCTGGTTCATTCCGCGCGCCATGGCGCCGTTCTACCTTGCCGGCCATTTCAACCCCGATCGGGTAGACGTGCGGGTCTGGGACGAAGTGTTCCATGGCGCGCTTCTGGAGCCCCGACTGTTCGCTTGGCCGGACCTGGTGATCTTCACCGGCCTGACATCCATGTTCGACCGGGCCCACCAGCTTTCCGCCTATTTTCGTCACGCCAATCCGTCGGTCGTCACCGCGATTGGCGGCCCAATCCCGCGCGCGCTGCCCACGCTGTGTGCTGAGGCCTTCGACTATGCCTGCCAGGGAGACGTGGAGGACATTTCATCGGTCATCAGCGACGTGTTCGATGCCTCCTGTGTATCGGAGACAGGCGCGCCGCGGTTCGATCTGGCCGTGCCGTCAATGGGAGTCGGCTACCTGGAGACGACGAAGAACTGCAACTTCGCCTGCTCGTTCTGCTCGCTGACCGGCGAGGCGCGAAAGTACGTGGCACACTCCGAGCAGTCGATCACCAGACAGCTCGATGCGATGAAACGCGTGCTGGGCGTCATGGTCCTGGACAACAACTTCTACGGAAGCAGCCGGCAAAGCTTCCAGCGCCGCGTCGAGCTGATCGGGGAGCGCTGGCGGCAGGGGCAGTTTCGCGGATGGGGTGCCCTGGTCACAGGGGACTTTTTCAAACGCCCGGAGAATGTGGAGCTCATGGCCAGGAATGGCTGCAAGGCGGTGTTCTCGGGTGTTGAGTCGCTCGATCCGGCGGTTCTCAGGTCCTTCAACAAGAAGCAGAGCATGACCTCGGATCCACGCGCGTTGACGCGGATCTGCGCCGAGAACGGCATGTTCTTCGACTACGGAATGATCGCCGATTTCACCCAGCAGACTGTTGCCGAGGTGGACGACCAGTTGTCCGCGATCCTGGACGATCCATCCATCCCCCTGCCGGGGTTGCTGACCCTCACCATCCCGATCCTGGGGACGCCTTACTTCGACAGTTCGGCGCATGCCGGCCGCCTGATGCCCAACGTGCTGCTGAGCGATCTGGATGGGCAGAAGGTAGTCGAATGGCCCAAGGAACCGTTGGAGACAGTGGTGCCGTACGTGGCCGATCTGCTGCGGTTCCGCGGCCGCAAGCGCGCCCTTGCCCGCCACGCCGTCAGGCACGCCTGGCGGTGGCGCCGGCACTTCGACTGGGATCAGACCGCATTGGCGCTGGTCCGCCCGCTCCACCGCTTCGGAGGCAAGGTCAACCTGGGCTCCATCCGGCAGATGCGCCAATCGTTCAAGGAGCCGCCGCTCACATACTGCGCGATGAGCGACCGGCTCCGGACCGCCTACACGCCGCAGATGCCGCTGCCGTCAAAATTCGCGAAGTGCTTCGAACCTCTTCGGGTCACCGACGGCGACGGCGGGCTTACCGATGCGCTCCTGAAAGCCCGCGCCTGAACCACCGCAACACGTTGACGTTGCTGGCCTACGGGAAACTCTATCCGATTGCGTAGGCCGCTTGCGCGATGCGGGCATTCTCCAGGAACTGGCGCGCCGATGCTTCCCAGCTGTACCGCAACGCCCAGGCGCGGCATCGATCCGCAGGTATATCAAGAGCGTCCAACGCCGCCTGACGAAGATCGTCGGAAAGAACGCCGGTCCCGCTGTCGCCGATGACATCGCGGGGGCCCATGACCGGATATGCCGCCACCGGAACGCCACAAGCCAGCGCTTCCAGAAGGACGAGTCCGAACGTATCCGTCAGCGAGGGAAACACGAAGACGTCCGCGCTGGCATAGTGTTGCGCGAGGTCCTCGTCGTACTTCCCACCGGTGAAATAGACTTCCGGATAGTCCCGCCGGAGGCTTGCCAACTGCGGTCCGTCGCCGACCACGACCTTGGAACCGGGCAGGTCCAACTCCAGGAAGGCCTTGATATTCTTCTCGACCGAGACGCGGCCCACGTTGATGAAAATCGGCCTCGGCAGGTCCGGTGGAAAAACGGAACCTTCGATCGGGCGGAACACATCGGCATGAACGCCCCGGGTCCAGTTCATCAGGTTGCGGAACCCCCGCCGTTGCAGATCCTGCCTGAGCGTCTCGGTTGCAACCATGCAGCCGGCGCCGAAGTTGTGGAACCGCCGGAACCACGCGTAGAGCCAACCGACCGACAGCGGCCAGCGTGCCTCGACATACTCCGGAAAACGCGTGTGATAGCTGGTCGTATAGGGCATGCCGATCTGGCGCGCCGCAGCGCCGGCCAGCAGTCCGAGCGGTCCTTCGGTAGCAATGTGCAAATGCTCGCACCCGAACTCGGCCATGCGCCTTCGCACTGCACCCCGATGCGTGAGGGAAAGCCGGATCTCTGGATAGGTTGGGCACGGAATCGTCATGAACCCTTGCGGAGACAGGACCTCGACCCGCACGCCCATACCCTGCAATGCCCTGGCGGTGTACTCCAGCGACCGGACGACGCCATTGATCTGCGGCAGCCACGCATCGGTGACGATCAGCACCGACGTCATCGGCTCATCCGCGGCGCATCCGGGGCACCGCCACGGCGGTGATGGCGCTGGTCAAAGATTTCAAGAAGCACGGTCGTCGAGTTCCGGGGCTGGTTGGATCTGAGCCAGTGGTTGCCCTCGTCGGGCCGGCTGGGTCCAGTGGATCACCTCAAGCGTTCCGTCGTGATGCTCGGCTACCGCAGTGCAACTCTCCACCCAGTCACCGGTGTTCACATAGTGAATCCCGTTCATGTCTCGGCTCATGGCGTGATGGATATGCCCGCAAATCACGCCGTCCAGATCGAGGCGACGAACGTCCTCCGAAACAGTGTTCTCAAAGCAGCCGATGATATTCACGAAACTCTTCACATGCCGCTTCGCAAATGCGCCGAGCGACCAGTATTCCCAGCCCATATACCCACGCAACCGGTTCAGCCAGGTATTGGTCGTAAGGGCGAACTCGTAGAACCGATCCCCCACATACGCCATCCACTTCGCGTTCTGGATCACCACGTCGTACTGATCGCCATGAACGACGAGGTAGCGGCGGCCGTCCGCCGTTTCGTGAACGGCGCGGTCCAGCACCTTCACGTTCTCGATTCTCTGGCCGGCAAACTTGCGTACGAATTCGTCATGATTGCCCGGAATATAGACGATCTTCTCGCCGAGGCGTGCTCTTCTCAGAATTGCGCTTACGACATCATCGTGGGCCTGAGGCCAGTACCACCTCTTTTTCAGTCGCCATCCGTCAATGATGTCACCAATCAGGTAAACATTTTCAGAACTGTGCGACTCCAAAAAATCAACGAGCAGATCTGCCTGACAATGCTTGGTCCCCAGGTGCACATCGGAAATAAATATTGATCGGAACGTTCTGTTCCGGGAGATATCCGGCGATTCTCTCACACTACCTGCCTGTTTCTACACTTGAAGCCCGATACCTGGACCAGGATACCTGACGGCCCACCCGAAGAAGCGCACCAATGGCCGGAATCATGACTGCTGCTAAGAAATTGCTGCCAATGGATTCTTCCTATTCTTCGAACAAGGTCACAGAACCGCCTGCCCCCGAAGCGGCTGCAACTAACTACCCTTTCACCACCTAAACCATCCCATACGCCTGATTGCACAGGCTATAACGAATTGGTTTGGATGCCCAAAGACCGCAATTGCCGTCATCTGTTGCGAACGCAATGCCGCCGCTACGGAGCATACCTGAGATCGGATCCCGGCTCCGACAGTGCCGATCAGAAGCCGTACCGCAAACGAACGGACACCACGTTGCGCGAGAAATCCGCGCCTCTTGCGTCGCTCGTCCGTTCGACATGCTTGGCGCTTGCCGACACTTTCGCACCTTGGGCGATCAGGTAGTCAGCCGAAATCCCGGCGTCAAACAAGTTGTCGGTTCGCGAAATGTCCTGGAACTCGCTGTTCCGGTACCCCAGCTCCGCGGACAGGATCACATTGCGCCGCAGTTCGTGGTCGACCTCCAGCCGGCCGCTGGTATCCAGGCGACCAGAAGCGCCGCTCACCGTCGTCTCTTCCACCGTCCGATCAACCGTTGCAGACACCGTCGTCAGGCGCGTGACACTCCAGATCGCCTTCGTGCCGGCCGCAAACCCGTCGAACGACGACAGCCGGGAATCCTCATAATCACGGGTCAGATAGCCGGCGCTCACCTCCAGCGTCAGCAGCCCGGTCAGGTCCGCGGTAACGCCCGCGTCGACGCGATAGCCATCGGAATTCCGATCGAAGCCACCGCCGTCACGATTCTGGTCATAGGTCCGCTGGCTGAGCGTTCCGCGAGCGAACACCGAATAGCCCGGCATGACATCATACGAGACCCGCAGCGACTCGTCGGTTTCCAACCGGTCCCGGTCGCTGTTATCGACCGTGCCGCTTCCGGAAGACACGTCACTGTAGGTGAGATCCCGGGCTGAGAGGTCCAGGCGCACCGCAAGCCGGTTGAAGCGCTGCAGATATCCGGCACTGGCCTTGGCAACATTGTACTCGGTCGGCTCGGTCCCGCCGGCGTCGTCGGGCGAACTGCGATCCTCATGAAGTCGGGCCAAGCCGGCGTCCGCGGTAATCGTTCCGCCCGGCAAGGCGTCGTACCGCACCCCGGCCGTCGCCGACAGGTCTTCGTAGTTTTCGCGGGTCTCGCTGAGATAGCGGCCGAGATCGGCGCTCAATCCGGCATGCCACCCCCCTCGGGTCCCATCAGACCGCACATCAAGGGACGGCGAGAACACGGTGATGAAATCGCTGGTCGGGTTGCTCTCAGACGCGAAGACGTTGTCGTTGTAGCTCTCGGACACGCCAAGCGACGGATAGAAGAAGATATTCCCATGCCTGATTCCAACCGGATCGTACTCCGGATGGGGGCGCGACTTGACCGGCATATCTTCCGGATTCTGCGCCTGAGCAGGCTGCGGATCAGAACAAACAACAACCCCCAGGACGACGGGGAGCAGCATTGGCCCCAACCGCGCGCATTGTCCCCGCATGATGGACGCTCCGTCTCGTAATCCGATCGTTGTACTCATGCACGAAGCGATCCCAGGCAGAGACACACGCTCATCACGCCGGAGATTGCCGACAAACCGCGAGTACTATGACGAAATCGGCACGGACGTGTCTACGGAAAGCGTTCGCAAATCATCCGTATTCGACGGCAGGTTGCGATCATGCACCCCCAACCGGGACAGGAGCGGTCGCAGTTCAAAGCATCCCTTCTCGCAATAGTGCCGCAACTGGCCAAGGTCCGCGAACTCGACGGCCCAGCGGCGCAGCACCTCGGTCTCGCCGGGCCGTGCCGCGTCATCAACAAAAACGGAAGCGCCCGGCGCAAGGCGCGGGAACAGCATCGGACCGGCCGGATACCGGGCAAGCGGACAAGGCAAATCGGCCGGCGGTCCATCGACAAACAGCTGATCGATCGGTGCGACGTTCGGCAGCGACCTCAGTTCGTACCAGTCCCACTCGGTGTCATCGATTCGGCATTTGCTCAGGGGAGCATGGGTCACTGTCGCCCAATCCGCCAAGCCGTACTCCTCCAGCGCCTGGCGAGTCTGCTCGGCAAACTCAGCGTCATGATCGATGGCATAGACATGCCCGCGACCGTTCAGCTTTGCCGCCTGGGCCTGTACGATCGTCGACACACCCGACCCGCACTCGACGATCGTCAACGGTGCCGTCTGGCGAATGCGGCGTGCCAGCAGCAGCAGTACGTCGGGCGACGCGACCCAGCCGCGCAAGGGTGGCAACGGCCGATCGAGCGCCAACTCGTGTGACAGCTGGTCCATCAACTGCAGGTTCCGGGTCACCCCGAGCGACACCTTGCGGACCTCCAGGTCGGTGCCGTAGAGCGTCACGTGGATCTGCCGAACCTTGTAGATCAGGTAGACGGCCAAGGCGCACGACGCCAAGGACAGCGCAGCACTCCCCATCAGGAGTGCTTCCCCGAAGTTACCTGCGTTCGTCATGGCCGGTCCTGTCTAACGTGAGCGATGCCGTTGACGCGGTCAGCCAACGTCAAGCCGCCGCGTGCTCCGGAGTCCGGATGTCGCCGGGATTCCGCAGGAACCAATCGTAGGTCCGGCGAAAACCCTCACGCAGGTCGATCCGGGGTTCCCAGCCGAGGGCCCTCATCCGGCTGACATCGAGAAGCTTGCGCGGGGTCCCATCGGGCTTTGACGGATCGAACCGAATGGCGCCGGTGAAGCCGACCACTTCACAGACCAGTTCCGCCAGTTCCTTGATTGTCAGGTCATCGCCCGTGCCGACGTTGATGGGCATCTCGCTCGAATAGTGCGTTACCAGGCGCACGACCGCATCAGCCAGATCGTCGACGTGCAGGAACTCGCGGCGCGGCTGCCCGGTGCCCCAGACATCGAGGTGCCGGGCCCCCTCCGACTTGGCAAGATGCGCCTTCCGCAGCAATGCGGCCGCCACGTGGCTGCCCAGCGGATCGAAATTGTCGCCCGGCCCGTAGATGTTGGTCGGCATGGCCGTGATGAAATCCGATCCATATTGCCGCCGATACGCCTGGCAGAGCTTGATGCCGGCAATCTTTGCTACCGCATACCATTCGTTCGTCGGCTCAAGCGGGCCGGACAGCAGTGCCTCTTCCTGGATCGGCTGCGGCGCCAGACGCGGATAGATGCACGACGACCCAAGGAGCAGCAGCTTCTCCACGCCCATGCGCCGGGCCGCGTGAACGACATTGGCCTCGATCATCAGGTTGTCGTAGATGAACTCCGCCGGCCGGGTGTTGTTGGCATGAATACCGCCGACCCGCGCCGCCGCGACGATGACGACCTGGGGTTGGGCCTGGCTCATCCAAGTCTCGGTCTGGTCCTGCCGGGTCAGGTCGACCTTGGTACGCGGGGCGAGGATCACCTGACACGGTTCCTCGGCAAGCCTTCGCACGATCGCCGAGCCGACCATGCCCCGATCGCCGGCGACCCACACCCGCTTGCCGGACAGATCGTACAGCATCTCAGGCATTGGTCAGAACCTCGCGCCGCAGCGACCGCATGTCGGACTGCACCATTTCGGCCACCAGGTCCTCAAAGCTGGTCTCGTGCTTCCAGCCGAGCTTGCTGTAGGCCTTGCTGGGATCTCCGAGCAGGATATCGACCTCGGTCGGCCGCATGTAGCTGGGGTCGATCTCCACCAGGATGTCGCCGGTCTTGTAGCAACGTCCCTTCTCGGCAACGCCCTTGCCGTGCCACTCGATCGGCCGGCCGACCACATCGAACGCCCGCTCGACGAACTCCCGCACCGTATGGGTCTCGCCCGTCGCCAGCACGTAGTCGTCCGGTTCTTCCTGCTGCAGGATCCGCCACATCCCGTCGACGTAGTCGCGGGCATGCCCCCAGTCGCGCTTGGCGTCGATGTTGCCGAGCCGGAGGCGGCGCTGCATCCCAAGCTCGATGGCGGCCACTCCGCGGCTGATCTTTCGGGTCACGAACGTTTCGCCGCGGATCGGACTTTCGTGGTTGAACAGGATGCCGTTGGAGGCGTGCATGCCGTACGCCTCCCGGTAGTTCACCGTGATCCAGTACGCGTAAAGCTTGGCCGCCGCGTAGGGGCTTCGCGGACGGAACGGGGTGGTCTCGCGCTGCGGCGTCTCCTGCACCATGCCGAACAGTTCGGAGGTCGATGCCTGATAGAAGCGCACGTCCTTGTCGAGGCCGAGGATCCGGATTGCTTCGAGCAGGCGCAGCGTGCCGAGCGCGTCGACGTTCGCCGTGTATTCGGGCGAATCGAAGCTGACCTGCACGTGGCTCTGTGCCGCCAGGTTGTAGATCTCGGTCGGCCGCACCTCGCTCAACACCCGGATGAGGTTGGTGGCGTCGGTCATGTCACCGTATTCAAGCAGGAAGCGACCGTCCCCCTCGTGACGGTCCTGGTAAAGGTGATCGATGCGCGCGGTGTTGAGCGACGAGGAGCGGCGCTTGATGCCATAAACCTTGTAGCCCTTATCGAGCAGCAGTTCGGCGAGATAGGCGCCGTCCTGACCTGTGGTGCCGGTAATGAAAGCAACCTTCTCGGACATGACTCGATCTCCGGTGAATGACGGGTAAGTCCGGGTGCGCCGGACTATTGCGTGGTGAACGTTCGACTGATGGAATCCGCGACACGGCGCCACGAGTAGCGGGACAGCACATGTCGCTGGCCGCTCTCGCCCATGGCCGCCAGGCGGTCCGGGTCGGCCATTGCGTCGATAATGGTTTCGGCCAGCACGACCGGGTCGGCGACAGGCACGAGGAAACCATGGCGTCCGCCATCGGTGATCTCGGGCAATCCGTTCCGGTCCAGGCCGATGACAGGAGTTCGGGAAGCCAGCGCCTCCAGATAGACCTGTCCCCAGGGATCATTGAACATCGGCTGCAGCAGCAGGGCCGCCGACCGCAGAAGCTCCTCGAGCGCATCCCAGGGGACGTGGCCAACCACGTGCACACCCGGCTCGGCCCCGACCAGCGAACGCCAACGATCATTGCCGACCACGATCAGGCGCAGATCGGGACGGCGTCGACGGGCGATCCGGAATGCCTTCAGCGCGAGTTGCCCACCTTTTTCGGTGAACAGGTGCTTGGCGATGAACAGCATGGCGCCGTGCGCGTAGTCTTTCGGTCCGTCATAGGGCCGGATCCTGCCCATCCCGGACCCGACCACGGTCACCCGGTCCGGCGAGATCCCGTAATGATCCACCAGATTGTCCCGGACGTAGCCGCCAAACGTGAAAATGTGCTGGCACGCGGCGTAGGCCGACCGCTCCAGCTCCTCAAAGGGCTCGGCTCGGCCGGCCGAGCGCTGACGGCCGCGCACGGCGTAGCGCTTTGCCAGATCCCAGGTGTGGTCGCAGTACAGGTAATGCCTTACGGCCCGGTCTGACGCGTCGGCCGGCATGTCCAGGGTACCGGTATGCAGAACTCGATCGACGCCAAGGCGAAGCGCAGCCTGCGAAACCGCAAGCGCGCGGCGGGCGCGCGCCGAGGGTATCCGCATCGTCGCCTCTCGATTCAGCGGCGCTCCGCCCAGACCAATGAAGTGCTGCAGCGCATCCCACAGGTCGTGACCGCGCGTTGATCGCGGATGAATGCTGAGCACGTCCGCACCCAATGCCCGGAGTTCGTTCGCCAAATTGGCGGGCGCACCCGACCAGGTCGACGCCTCCAGCGGGTCGCCGAACACACTGGTGAGCGCGATCCGCAAGGTCCCGGGCCCAGGCGTTACCGCAGACATTCGCTGGCTCTCAGCGCGGTGTTCAGCCGATACGTCCGACAATGTCATCACGACCTCTTGCCGGCCCGTCGCCATCGCGACCGGGCACACGTCACTTGATCCGAGCACTACGGTGCCCGTCCGATCCCACGTGAGATCGACCCCAGTTAGGCTTCGGTATGGGCTGTGCGGCCAGTGACCAAGCTGTGGCCGGACGGAAATCCCGGCGCGATCCCGTCCAGGTTCCGGTGACGCCACACTGAAAGATCGCGGCAGATCAGGGCCTCAAGGCGCGCGATGTCGTCGGCAAAGTCCGCGTGCAGCCGGCGGCGAATATCGGGAGTCAGTCGGAAGCTGCTCCCCTGCATGTTGAAGTGCTGCAGCCTTGCCCGGGCACGTTCGAGCCGTTGTCGCATGGTCGACCGGCTCCCCCCGGCTGCCGCGCTTTCCGGCTGTCCCCACAGTTCCGGCAGCTTGGTCAGGAATCGCTGCAGCAATGCGCTGCGCACATTGTGTCGTTCGTTCTTGGCCGCCAGATCGGGTGCGAACTCAACGTCGATATCGAGGAATTCCAGAAGTTCACGATAGCCGGCCGCAACGTCCCTGAAGAACGTCTCGAAGATCAGGACCTTCACGTGCTCGCGTGGGAAGACGTCCAGGTAGCGTTCGACCTGCGCCGCATATCGGCCGACGTCGGCGTACAGCAGGCCTTCCGGCATGTGGGCACGCCACGGGATCCGACGTCCGCGACGTCTCGCCGCCTGAGCCGAGTAGGCCTTCTCGAAGTCCCGGATGTTCTCGTTGCCGCTGAACAGGAACTGGGCATGCAGCGACACCGCCATGTCCACCGGGTTGCGCAACATGATGACGATCCGGGAGTCGGGGCTGAAGTTGTGGATCCGGCGCGCGGCAATCGTCGACGACAGGTACCAGACCGACCCTTCGCCTCGCCACCGCCGCCCTGCTCCGGCCTCGAACAACGCCAGGTACCGGTCGGGGTCGGAGACCCGCCATGGCTCATCGTGCTGCTGGTCGGTGCAGAAGAACAGCGGTTCCTTCGGTGTCGAAATGAAGACCTCTGGATGCTGGTCCAGATAGTGGCACACCGAGGTCGTTCCGCATTTCGGTGCACCGACCACGAACAGATTGGGCCTTCGCTGATGGCTCGTCGACGATTGCGCAGTCACCGTCAGTTCTCCCGATTCGGTCCGGAGCGTCACGCGCGGCGAGGCGACAGGACCGCCCGGGATTTCCTGAACACGATGGACATCTCGCCTCGAAGCGGGTGTCCCGTCACGGCGATGCCCACCAGCCACCCGAGACCACCGGTTGCCAACCCGAGCAGCAGCGGCTCCCACAGGAACGTCGGCGTCGGCGGGAGGAACACGACCACCAGTATCGGTCCCACAGCCGTGGCCACAGCGACGGCAACGCTCCGCAGGCATGCCTCGGCGAGTTCGCCGGCCGTCAGGCCGACCAGACGATTGACGATCGTCTGGTTGACAATCAGGGCCAGCAGCGTCGCGGCGATCTGCCCCGCTGCCACTGCGACAACGCCGTGAAACGCGCACAGCACGATGATGACGACGCGCGCGCTCTGAACGATGATTTCCCGCAGCAGGCCCAGCCTGACCGCCCCTTGTGCGGTGGTCAGTTCGGGAGCCAGGGCCACCGGTCCGCGGATCATATGGGCGATCGCCAGAAGCTGGACGACCGGCACCGCGGCGTCCCACTGATCGCCGAACAGGATCCGGACGATCGGATAGGCCAGGATTGCGATGAGACCGAAGAACGGCCACGAAATCCCAGTCATCAACGCGGTCGCGTAGCAATAGCCGGGCTTGTTGAAGGCACCGCGGCGGAGTTCCGCCGAGAACGCCGGGAGCGCTACCACCGCGGCCCCGCGCTCGACCGTGTCGCGGAACATCCGGGTCAGGCTGTTGCCGCGGTTGTAGAATGCAACCGCACTGAAGTCGGCCACCCGTCCAAGCACGAGCGCTGGTGCGAGGACCCCGACCTGCGACAGCAACTGGGTCAACGTCACGATCGAGCCGAAGCGGAATACCCGCCGCCACTGCTTCAGAGACGGCCGGATCAGAATCAGTTCGCGTCGGACGATCACAAAGAGCAGGCAGATGGTCGACGTCGCGGCCACCGAGGCCCAGGCCATGCTGTGATAGCTGTAGCCGCCATAGGCCAAGGCCACAGCAACACTCGACCAGACAAGGTTGCTGGTCGTTTCGATCCAGAAGGCGGTACCGAACGCCAGATCTCGCCGCAGCAGCGCGAGGCCGACCGCGTTCACTGGCGCCAGGACGAAGCTGAACACCAGGATCAGCAGAACGTCCTCCACCCCCGGTTCGGCGTAGAACCGTGCCAGCGGTTCCGCCAGGACGAAGATCATCCCGCCCAGCATCGCGCCGATCAGCAGGCTGACGCCCATGGCGGTCCGAAGGTTTTCGCGCGTAAGGTCCCGTTCCTGGATGATGTAGCTGCCGATCCCGGAGTCCCGGATGATCTGGCTGATCATCACGAACGCCGCGCTTACCGCGAAGACGCCGATCTCGTCCGGCGTCAGCAGCCGGGCAATCACCAGCGTGGCGACGAAGTTGATCAGCACGCCAGCGTTGCGGGTGCCAAACGAGAAATAGGCGGACCGCCGGACGCTCATCGTGGACGTGCCTCCGTGCCACCCTCGGCGACCAGCTCCGCAAGACGGTCGAAGAATGCCCGCGCCATGCGCCGGCGGGTGTGGTCATGGGCCCAGGCCCGGCGATGCTCGGTGTTCCAGTCTGAGGCAGATGCTCGCGACAAGGCGCCGAGAGCATCGGCCAGTCCGTTCTCGTCACCGGCCTCGACGTGCAGACCAGCTCCCAGCCGATCCACCAGGGTCGGCGCCTCCCCCGGATGGCCGTGCACCAGGATCGGCCGACCCGTCGCCAGGTACTCGAACACCTTGCCCGGCAGGTAGCGCGCCATGTCGGCGTTCGAGAGCAGCAACAGGATGTCGCTCTGGCGCACCAACCGGTCTGCGTCTGCTCGTGGACACTGATCGATCAGCTCGAGCATCTCCGGGTGTGGAAACCGCTCAAGCTCGCGTTCCGCGGGCGGCAGGCGCCGACCGATGAAACGCAGCCGCACCCGATGTTTCAGCCGCGGGTCGATCTCCAGTGCACCAGCCAGGTCCTCAAGGAATGCGCCCGGCAATGCCATCGTGCCGAGCACGCCGCTGAACGCGATGATCAGCAGCCCATCGTCGCGCGATTCGGTCTCTGCCGCCTCGACACGCGGATCGGGTTCCCAGCCGTTCAGCAGGACTCCGCCCTTCCCATCGAGCAGACCGGGAAACCTGGCCCTGGCGTGCGCCAACTGACCGTCGGTGGTGAACAGGACCGCGTCCGCCGCCTTGAGACATCGCCGCTCCCACCAGCGATCATCGCGTCCCTGCTGCACGAAGCCGAAGGGGTTCTCGCTCCACTCGTCCCGGTAGTCGAGAACCAGCTGTGAACCGAAGCGTCGAGCCAGCAGGTAGCCGGCGATGAAGGAGGAGAAGCGCGGGCCGGTTGCGACGACCACCGACGGCGGCGCTCCGGCAAACGCCTCTAGCCCTGCCCGGTACATGGCGAGCGCGGTCAGAAACCCTCCGTCCACCTGGAAGAACAGACGTTGGCTCGGCTCGAGGTCCAACGGCTTGGCCTCGTGGATCGCCACGTCGTCCGGGATGGTTGCCGCGAGTTGCCGCCCGCCGTCTGTCTCATCGCCAGCAGCGGCCCGGGTGAGCGCCGAGATCCGCCACCCGTTCTCCGACGCGTACCGCAGCCAGGACAACGGCCGGAACACGCCACCGTCGAAACGCGGCGGCAACGAGGTGGCGATTACCAGCGCGTGCGGCCTCTCCGTCGCAGCGGGGGCAAGTCGGCCGGGCACCGCCGCCCGGACCTCGGCGCCAAGCCAATGTCCATACCCGATCGATGTATCCCGGATCGCCGTCGCAATCCGCAGCAGGCGTGGCTCGACACGTCGGCGCACGCCGACTTCGGAGGTCTGTACGGTCACGAAGGACTCCCTCGGCGGTTTCGCCTACGGACTGGTCGGGGCCTGCCGCCACCGACTGCGGGCCCGACAGAAACGGTCATCGCCATGTCAACGCGCCCCGCCATCCGAACGCCTGGACCAGAAACCGGCCCAGCGACCAACGCGCCAACAACTGGCGCAGCGTCCGAAGCGCCAGCCGCTCCTCGTCGTCGAACTCGAGCAACAGCGATCGCAATGCATAGCGCGCCGCCCGCCGTGGACGCCGCAAATGCAGCAGTTCGCGCGACTGCAACGCCAGGTACGCGGCGAGGATGTCCGGCCGGGGACCGCGGCCGTTGAAGCGTCGGAAGATCACATGATTGGCGATGAATACGGAACGCGCCCGCGCCGACATCCGGTCGGACCCGGCTCCGTCGTAAGCGACGGCCAATCCCTCGATGAAATCGAAGGTGTATCGCTGGGCGATCCGCAGGACGAGATCCCAGTCCTCGCAGGCCGGCAGTTCGGGATCGAACGTGCCCACCTTCTCCAGCACCTCGCGCCGCACCATCAAGGTCGGCAGGGGAATGGTGTTCCGACGGCGCAGCGTGGCGAAGATGTCGCCGCGGCATCCCGGCCGGACATCCAGAGTGCTGCCATCGGTGAGGCGCACCCGGCGCCCGCAGTACACCGCCCCGAGTTCAGGCTCGCCGCGCTTGAAGCAGGCGATCTGGGTCTCGATTTTCCATGGCGTCCAGGTGTCGTCGGAGTCCAGGAACGCGATATAGGCGCCGGCGCAGTGCTCGATCCCCAGGTTGCGCGCGCGCGCCGGCCCGAGGTTGCGGGGCGTCGACAGGACCTTCAGCCGCGGCTCCTGGAGCCGCTCAAGGCGTTCCAGCGTGTCGTCGGTCGAGCCGTCGTCGACGACCACGATCTCAATGTGCGGATACGTCTGCTTCAGCGCGCTGTCGATCGCCTGCTCCAGCACGCGGGCACGGTTGAAGCTTGGGATGACCACACTGACCAGCTTGTTGTCGAAATCCGTCACGTTCCCTCCGATCCCGGCGCGCACTTGACCAGTTCAATGACCGGGCCGGATCGCCCGATATTCCGACTGCCCGCTGGGACGTCGCCAAACCGACCCGCCTCCCGGTCCTCGAATTGCCACGGATCGATCACGCCACCGCACCAGGGTGGCCGGTTACAAGAGGGGCGGTGCAGAGCAACGGAACAGGAACGATCGCGATGACGACCATGCAGCACACGGCGCGTCGACGAGCCCTCGAGGACCTCCAGCCGGAATCCCGGATGTCGGCCGCCACCCGGCGCCTGCGCGTCGCCGTGTTCGTCAGCGAATTTCCGGCATTGAGCGAGACCTTCGTGCTTCGCCAGATCGTCGGCCTGATCGATCGAGGCCACGAGGTGACGGTGTTCGCCGACCGTCCCCGCGCCGAGCCGCTGACCCACCCGGACTTCGAGCGCTACGGTCTGCGCGACCGCACCCGTTATCTGGGAATGCCCCGGAACCGCGTGCGGCGGGCAATCGCCGCTGCCGGCGCCCTGTTCAGCCGCACCGACCGTCGCGCGATGCTGGCCCGTACTGTCAATCCGTTCCGGCACGGTCGGGATGCGGTCAACCTGCGGATGCTGTACTGGGTCCTGCGCCTGGCCGACGAAGCGCCCTTCGACGTGCTGCACTGCCACTTCGGCCCGGTCGGCGAGATGGTTGCGACCCTGCGCGATCTCGGCGCCGTCCGGGGCCGTCTCGCCACCACTTTTCACGGCGCGGACCTCACGTCCTACCTGAAGAGCGATCCGGACCGCTATCGACGGCTTGCCCGATCCGGCGACCTGTTCCTGCCGATCTCCGACTACATGGCCGGCCGATTGCGAACCCTCGGCTGCCCCGCGGACCGCATAGCGGTGCTGCGCATGGGCGTCGACCTCGGCCGGTTCGCCGAGCGCCTGCGCGAGATGCCCGCTCGCGGTCCGCTGCGGCTGGTCACCATCGGACGGCTGATCGACAAGAAGGGCGTCGCCGACGCATTGCGCGCCGTCGCAATGGCACGACAGAACGGGATCAACCTGGCCTATACGATTATCGGCGACGGACCGCTGCGTGAGCCTTTGGAGCGGCTGGCAGGCGAACTCGGGATCGCGGACATCGTGGAGTTTCGCGGCTGGCAGGTGCACGATGCGATCATCGAAGCCCTGTACGAGCACCACGCCCTGCTGGCACCGAGCATCACCGCTCCGGACGGCGACCAGGAGGGGATTCCAGTCACGCTCATGGAGGCGATGGCAACCGGAATGCCGGTCGTGTCGACCCGCCACAGCGGCATCCCCGAACTCGTCGAGAACGGCGTCTCCGGTCTGCTTGCCGAAGAGGGCGATCACGTGGCCCTGGCCGCAGCCCTGGAACAACTCGCCCTGGAACCGGCGCTGGTCCGGTCGATGGGCGCCGCGGCCCGCCGCCAGGTCGCTGCCGGCTACGACGCCGAGGCGCTCGACGACGAACTCGATCTGCGCCTGCGGGAACTGCATGCCCGCGCCGCTTGAACCTGAGACGATCATGCGCCCACCGGATTGCCGTCCCTGTCCGAGGTCGGCTTTCCCTTTTTGATCCGCAAGCTGCCGTCGTTGTCGACCCACAGCCGATAGGACCCGAGCCGCGCCAGATCTGGCGCGTCCCAGTTCGACGGAAACCGCCCCGCTGCGGCCCTGCCGGCATCGGCGATCGTGACACCGCCTTCATTCCTCACCGTACCTTGGGTCCCCAGCAGCACGGCATGGCCATGGCCCCCGGACAGACGGGCAAGGCCGGCTCCATCAGCTTTGCCGTCGCCTGAACCGGTGCAACCGACCATCACCAGATTCTGGGTAACGTAGGATCGGATGAGGTGGGTCTGGCGCCGGATCGAATACGCCGTGCAGCCGACCAGGGTGCCCTTGACCATCAGATAGATGCCGGCATCGCCCTCCGAGAAGCTCGCCGCGCGCTCATGATTGTTCTCGAAACCGCAGTGCGACAGCAGGGTGCAGCCATGCGAGGCGCTCAGCCCGAACTTGCCGTTCTCCAGGAAGTAACAGCCCTGGAAGCCGATATCCTCTGCCCCCTCGATCATTTCGACGCCATGCACCCCATTGCCGCCGAACACGCATCCGAAGACATGGACGGCCGAGAGGACCGTGTTCTCCGGGCCGTGCGAGAACGTGGCTCCGTTCAGCCGGTTGTCCCGGAAATAGCTGTTGAAGATCTGCCCTTCGAAGATGTTGCCGGTCATTCGGCAGCCGTCACCACCGCAACGCTGGACGATCACGTCACGCAGGCAGAAGTTGTAGATGTAGCGGCCGCGGGCAACGCAGGTGAACACCAGCCCGTGCCCGTCGCGGCCACTGCCCTGGATCTCCAGGCCCTCGATCGTCAGGAACCGCACCACGGAGTTGCTGACGAACTCCAGCACCGGCTCCGGCTCGTCGATGGCCGACACCAGCCGCGCGCCGTACGCACGGATGATGCAGCCATGCGTGACGTTGCCCTTGGGCTTGCCGGGCGTTTCGACACGCAGCGTGCGGGTGATCCGGTAGCGGCCCGGCGGAATGACGATCAGGCCGCCGTTGCGCCGACCAACCGCGTCGTCGAGCACGCGCTGCAAGGCGTCGGTGTCGTCGACCTTGCCATCTCCGACGGCGCCGTAGTCCGTAGCATCCAGCGTTGTGCCGGCCAGGTAGCGGCGGTGGTCGGAGCCGGACTGCGCCATGGCGGCGGCACTCGCGAGCCCGAAGCCGGCACCAACCGTGCCCGCCAGCAGACCGCGACGGTGCAAGTCGGTCACGGTGCCCTCGACAGAATCTGTCGGTACAGGCTGTGGTACCGGTCGGCGACCTTGGTGATCTCGAACTCGTGCTCGGCGCGGTCGCGCGCCGAGCGTCCGAGTTCCCGCTTGCGGCCTTCGTCTTCGATGCACCACACGATGCCGTCGGCGAGCGACTGCACGCTGAACGGCTGGGCCAGGAACCCGGTCTTCTCATGCTCGACGATATCGACCGGTCCGCCCGATCCGAACGCCACGACCGGCGTGCCGCACGCCATCGCCTCGACCAGCGTTTTTCCGAACGCTTCCTGCTCGGAAGGCACCACCATCACGTCGCAGGCGCTGTAGAGCCGGGCAAGCGCCGTGTCGTCGCTCAGTTCTCCCACCGATCGGACCGGAACGCCGAGAGTGGCGAGATCGTCGACGGCGCCGCCGCCGAAAACCACAAGTTCGATGCGATCCGACCACCCCTGCTCGACCAGAATTCGGATAGCGTCGACCATGTGATGGAAGCCCTTGCGGGTGTCGTCGGTGGCATCGATCGCGCCAAACAGGATGTGCAGCTTGTCTTGGGGCAGGTCCCAGGTCAGCTTGGCCTGCGCGGGATCCATCGGTTGGAACGACGCCGTATCGATGCCGTTGGGAATGACCTGGATCGGCGTGTGTTCGAACAGGTCGCTGCTGTGCGCACAGTCCGCCAGCCAGGAGCTGATCGGCACCAGCCAGAGGTCCATGTTCTGCCACGCCGCCTGCTTGCGCGACCACATCCGGCGGCTGAGGTCATTCTCATCGTCCGACCGGAGCTGCGGACAGCGTCCGCACTTCTTGGTGAACCGTTCGCAGCCGGCGGTGTAATGGCAACCGCCGGTGAACGCCCACATGTCGCGCAGCGTCCACACCACCGGATAGCGCAGATGACGAAGGGAATCGATCGACAGGAACCCGCCGCCGGTCCAGTGGACATGGACGATGTCCGGATCGTGCGCGGCCACCGCACGGTCCACGCGGTCCGGCAGCCATCCAAGGGTCCAGTACGATTCCTCGGTCTTGCGATAGCCGTTGAGCGGCAGTGAATCGAGCCGGCCGCGCACCGCGTTCGACAGCCGGCCGAACATGTGCGGCGACTCCAGCACGTCCGGGTCGGAGCCGTATTTCCGGCCAACCAGCATCTGCGAGTCGATTCCCCGCTCTGACAACCCACGGTGCAGCCAATAGGCGCCGCGCGCAGCGCCACCGCGGATGTCGAATGTGCTCAGGTGCAGGATTCTCATGTTCGTCGCCACTCCGTCGGGGTTGCCGACATCATCCCGGGCATGGCTGCGCCGTCTTCGGACGCGGCAAACCGGCCGGACAATGTCGCGCGCTGGTGCAGGATCGAGATCACGCAGGCCAGATACAGCACGGTCCAAGTCTTGGGAGAGACGTAGGCACCGGATGCCTGCCCAAGCACCGCCCACATGCTCCAGCAGAACAGGATGCTCGGGGCCTGCAGGGACCGCAGGTAGAAGCTCAATCCAACCAAGATGACGAGCCCCCAGATCAATCCGAAATAGATCCAGTGGGTCCAGAAGTAGTTCGTAAGTGCGTACTTCGCGCTCTGAAAGCTGTACTGGCTGACCAGCCCGCCACTCTGCGCGTAGATCTGGCTGACCAGCCCGTCGATGAGGCTTTCGGCCGTCAGGCCGATGCCCGCCAGCGGCTTCTCGCGGATGACCTCGACGGCCACCAGGAACGGGGCCGTAACTCGCGAGAAGAAGCTCGGATCGGTTCCCTCCCGGATTGCCTCGATGCGCTCGGCGTAGAAGTTGAAGCCGACGACCAGCACCACGCCGGCGAGAATTATCGCCAAGGATACGGCTAGGGTTCCTCGCCCCATGTCATAGTCGACGCCGTTGGCGGTCTCCCGACGCGGCGCCAGGAACAGCTCGTACGGAACCAGAAGCAGCAGGCCGAGCAACAGGGTCGGACCGCGGATCAGAAGAAACGCCGCCGCGAACATCGCCCCGTAGGCGACCAGCTTCCAGCGCCACTCCGACAGCACGTACCAGCAGAATGCCAGCAGGACGAACCCGAAGGTGACCGCTGACGGCTCCGACGTGAACAGCTTCGGCCGCACCTGACCGTACAGAAGCACGTCACGTCGGTCGGCTGCGTACACGCCGAAGTCGAAGATCACGCCGCGCACGGCGTCGCTCAGCGCCCGGAATGGCGCGACGTAGTTCTCGAGAGCGCAACCGACGATGATTGCCACGCAGAACCAGCCGAAGATCCGCGCCAGCGACCGGCGGTCACAGAGCAGCATGGTGAGATAAAGGCCGTAGCCGATGATGAACGAGTAGCTGAGCTGGAGCAGGCCTGTCGTTCGCTTGCCGACATACGCCACCTCGCTGGCGGCGAGGACGGTCGCCAGGAACAACGCGATCACCACCAGCAGGTGTCCGACTTGTCCTTCGTCCAGGTGGTGCATGTGCTTGAACAGCATGATGGCGCCGGCCAGCCCGGCGAGCACGGTCGGCACCGGCGTTCCGGCGCTCAATCGGATCTCGACGCCCAGGTAGATGCCGAGCAGGTACAGCACCACCAGAAAGGTGTCGAAGGCGTCGGCGGGCTGGCCGCTGCCGCTGTGCTCGAGAGTCCTCATAGGGCGGCGATCGAACCGGAGAGCCGCTCGCCCCGATCGCTCCAATCGAACCGGTCGGCGCAGGCCTCGTATGCCGCGGTCTGCAGCCGGTTCAGCAGGTCGAGGTCGTCCAGCGCGGACAGAACGCCCTTCGCGAGCGGCGTATGATCGTCGAAGGTGAGCATGCTGGCATCCGCGGCGAGCGGGGTGCCGGCAACGCTGCCGGCCAGGGCGGCGATCGGCAGGCGGTTGAAAACGTAGTCGAGCACCTTGAGCTTGAAGCCGCCGCCGAGACGCTCCGCGACGACGGCGATCCTCGCCTGGTCGAGGTAGGAGGAGATCGAGTCGACACGGCCGACCAGCCGCGTCGCCCCGAGACCGCCGCGCAGTTCATCGAAGAATCGGGGATCGCCGGCACCGACGATCTCGAGCTCGGCACCGGCCGCCGCGAACAGCGGATCGGCCGCCGTCAGGAACTCGCGGAGGTTCATCTGCTTGGCGATCCACTCGAAGCTGCCGACCACGATCGCCCGCCGAGGCACGTCGCTGGTGATCCGCCGAACCGCCACGCGTCTGCCGTTGTAGCCGGGCGGCAGCACGAGGATCGGCTTGTCCGTGGCCTGTTCCGCAAACCGTTCGGCGTCGTCCGGTGTGATCGCGGTTACCAGGTCCGCTATGTCGACCAGGCGCTGTTCCAGCCGGGCGACCTTCTCGGCGTCGCGGTGCATCAACGCCGCCCGGATCGGCCGGCGCCGCACCCCGGTCGCGATGCTCGCGCGCATGCTCGTTTCGTGGTTGTGGGACAGATACACCACTCGGCTGCGCGGCGACGCGCCGTCCAGCGCCTCACGGACCGGGTCGAGTGCCCAGCCGGTGCCCAGTCCATCGAACACGATGCAATCCCAACGTGCCTCCGACAGCATGGATGCCAGTCGGGCCTGCATTGCCGGTGCGGCCGAGCGATGTGCGATGTGCGGCAGCGACGAGGCGACGCTCATCCAGACCGGCGGGAAAGGATGCTGGACCAGATGCCAGGTAACGCCTTCCTCGCGGTCGCCATCGCGGCGCTGCGAGCCTGAACTGGTCGTACACAATACATGGACGTCGACCCCGGCGCCGGCCATCGCCTGGATCAGGCGCCCGGAATACATCCGCTGCCCGTCGTGTTCGGGCAGCGGATCGACCCATGTCAGCCAAAGACAACGCATAGTCACCCGGTTCTCCGGTTCAGTAGGCGTTCTTGCCGGTAAAGCCCGTGACGATCGTCAGCAGGATGATCTTGAGGTCGAGCCACAACGACCAGTCCTCGATGTAGGCGATGTCGTGGTGGACACGCCGCTGGATCTGCTCGACCGTCTCGGTCTCGCCACGCCAGCCGTTCACCTGCGCCCATCCCGTGATGCCGGGCTTCACCCGATGACGGGCGGCGTAGCGTCCGACCGCCTCCTGATAGAGCAGGCCTCCAGCTTTTGCGGAGATCGCGTGCGGACGCGGACCGACGATCGACATCTCGCCGCGCAGAACGTTGAAGAACTGTGGCAACTCGTCGAGGCTGGTGGCCCGCAGCCACCGCCCGAGCTTCGTGATCCGGGGATCGCCCCGGCGCGTCAGCTGCTCGGCGTTGGCATCGGTGCGGTCGTGATACATGGTGCGGAACTTCCACACCTCGATCAGCTGGTTGTTGAAGCCGTAGCGCTTCTGCCGGAACAGAACCGGGCCGGGGCTGTCGAGCTTGATCAGCACCGAGATGGCGAGCAGGACCGGCAGGATGAGCAGCAGGATGATCGTGGCCAGCACCCGGTCCTCGACCTCCTTGATGACGTAGCGCCAGCCGGTCAGCGGCCGGTCCGCCAGCGTCAGCATCGGCACGTCGGCCACGTAGCGGACCCGAGGCCGGATCAGTGACAGGCCGATGCCCCTGGGACACAGCAGCACGTCGACCGGAAACTGGTAGATGGCGTCCAGGGTCTTGAGCGCCCAGTCCTCCTCGACCCAAGGCACCGCGATCACCACCGTGTCGATCTGGTCGGTCCGGATACAGCGCTCCAGTCCGGCGAGATCGAACTCGCCCGACGTTTCCGCGGAGAACGTGCGGACCACGTTCACCCAGTTGCTGCCGTCCACATCCAGCTGCTTCAGCAACCGCTCGATCTGATCCTTCTCACCAACCACGACGACCCGCTTGCTCAGGGTCTGATCGAGCCAACCCAACCGGGACGACGCCAGGACCATCATCCGGTTCACGATCATCCCGGCCATGGCCGCCATGAACCACAGGCCCGCCCAGCCGCGCGAGTAGTCCGCCGAGGTCTTGGTGGCGTAACTGAGAGCGATCAGTATTCCCGCGACCAGCGCGCCCGCCCCGAGCAGCCGCAGCATGGCCGTACCGGGCCGGGTCATCATCTCGACGCTGTACAGTCGCAGGATGCCAAAGCAGTTCAGGGCGACGATCGTGCCGAGCGCCGTCACCACCGCGCAACGGGACCCGTCAGTGTATGGATCGCTCTGCAGCCAGAGCAGGTAGGCAAGGTAGCTGGCGCCCATGATGACGATCGCGTCGACGCACATCAGCATGGTGCCCAGCACCGATGGCGTAAGCACCGAGGTCGGAGCGCCGGACTGCCTGTACCCTGCTCCGTTCGTCGGGTCGGTGGGTCTGTTTGACACAACAGCATCCTGCATCGCGCGTCTCCAGTGGATTTCTCGCCGAGCGGGTCGCCGGAAGGCGCACACCGCTCCCGATACAGCCACGGGTCGGCGGCCAAGGCACGTGACCAGGCCGCGACCGCATGTGGCTATTCTGTCACCGGTTCGGGATGGCGGTTTTCCAGGGTTCGCGGCGCCTCCGACCGCCGCTCCAACGGATCGAGAATGCCGGCGGCAAAGGCTTCCGGGGTCCGGCGCACTGCGAACCCGGACAGCCGTTCCGGCTTGGCGATACCGGCCGCACCATGGGTGGCGACCGCCGAAATGGCCCCGGCCAGCGCAGCCGCATCGGTGGTGTCGACCGTAGTGCCGAGACCGTGTTCGCGGACTAGGCGGCCGACCAGCCCATAGTCCTGCGCAATGACCGGCCGCCCGCGTCCCGCAGCCCACATCAGTACCCCGCTCGACCCCACAAACCGTTGATAGGGGGCGAGCACCGCGTCGGAGCGATCAACCAGCCCGGCGATCTCGCCGGAACCAAGGTGGCGATCCTCCAGGTGAAACCAGAGGGAGGGCCGGGCAGTTGCAAGAGCCGCGCACGCCGCGTGAACCGTCTCCCGGATCGCAGGATCAACCCGGCCCGCGACAAACACCGCAAGCCGCTCGGAAGCCGGGGAATCCACCTGTGCAAGTGCTTGCAGCAAGGCAAGGATGCCTTTGCGCGCGGTCAAGACGCCGAACAGAACCAGCACGACCCGGTCCGCCGGGGCCCGGCTGGCCAGCTCTCGGTCGGCATCGGTCGCGTCAACCAGCGGGAACACCGGGTCGGGCAGTTCGACCACCTTGTCACCGCTTCGGTACCGACCTTGGGCGAAGGCCGGAAAGGCATCGTCGAGGGTATGGACGCGGTGCACCGCACCTCGGCGCAGCATCAGCCGGTACAGCAGGTCCTTGCGCCAATCGCGCAGGCGCTCCGCCAGCCGGAGACCCGGTTCCCGGTCGTAGTGCACCGATGGACGAAACAGGATGCCCGACACCGAGCGGCCGCTGCCGACCGGCAGCCCCAGGGCCAGCGGTAGAGTGAGATGGTCGAGTTCAAGGAACAGGCCACGGCGAATGCCCGACACCTTCAGGAGTCGTCGCATCACCCACCACCGCGCAAGCCCACTGACCGCCAACCGGCGGTGGTTGCAGAGCTCAACCTCCCGCGGAGTGATCGGGAGCACGATCGGCTGGTGATCAGGATACTGCGGCAGTTCGCGACGCAGCCGCTCGGCCAGTCCAGGGTGCACCGCGAACACCAGTCGCGCTCCAAGCCTGCGCCGACGGGCAGAGGCAGCGAGGTGCATCAGCCATTCGTGACCGTGCCCGCGCTCGGCCGGCTCCAGGACCAGCAGGTCGGCTATTGAAGCGCCGGAGGTCATGCCGGCTGCTTGACGATCGGCACCCGGATGAACTTCCGCAGCGTCGCCTCGAAGCCCCCAAGGACGACCGGTTTGTCATGGCGGGCAACGACGAACGCCCTGCCCCGCGCGCCCAGATCCTCCCGGCGGCGGGAGTCCGCGCCGAGCGCAAGGACGGCGTCTGCCAGGGCATCTGCGTCACCGGGCGGGACACACTGAAACGCTCCGGTCTGTTGCTGTAGACGCCAGAGATGGGAGTCCGGAAGCGCCGTGGCGACAAACGGTCGGCCCGCCGCCATGATGCTGTATATCTTCGACGGCACGGCGAAGTCGGCGGTTGCCGCGTCCTGGGGCACCAAGTGGACGTCGCCTTCGGCCAGGCTCTCGCTGAACCGGTCGGCGGGCACCAGGGGATGGAACTCAATGTTCCGCAGCCCCCGGTTGGCCGCCTCTGCCATCAGTCGGTCGGCTTCGCCGCCTTTGCCACGGACCACGACACGCAGGGTGCTGCCGCGGCGTTGCAGGACTTCCGCCAGTTCGATCACCTGATCCAGCGCCTGCTTCCGCCCCAGGTTCCCGCTGTACAGCACCGTAGTTGGCGCGCCCGACGTTCGTTCGACCGGCTGGATCAAGTCGGCATCAACCCAGATCGGCATCACTTCGATCGGAGTGGTGATGCCCTGGTTCCTGAGACGCTCGCGCATGTTCTCGGACAGGACGAAAATGCCGTCGGTACCGTTCAGCGCCCACCGTTCCAGGGCTCGCATGAGCCGCAGGAGCCAACTGCCGCCAACCATGCCCAGACCGGAAGCCAGACCGGACTGAATGTCGTGCACCATCGCCACATGGTGCCCGCCCCATCGGCAGGAGAGCCGGCCGAGCACCACTGCCAGCACGGACGGACACAAAGAGATCACCACGTCGCTGCGGGAGACCCGCCCCGTGGCCAGCGCCCACAGCCCTCTGCCCAGGAAGGCGAACTCGCCCAGCATCCGGCCAAGCGCTCCACGACGGGCCGGCTGCCACGGCGGCAGTCGGTCGATGGTGGCACCTCTACGGGTTTCCCGATCCAGCAGCCCGTCACGGTACTGCACCGGCACAACGCCCTCAGGATAGTGCGGACGGCATGTCAGGATCCGCACGCGCCAGCCTTCGCGCGCCAGCCATTCGGCCAGATCGGTGCAGTACGGCGCCGACCCCACAATCTCGGGCCAGTAGAACTGCGTGACCATCAGCACGGTCGGGGCCGATCGCTTCATCAGGCTGCTCGCGGTACGTTGATGGCTGGGTAGGGATAGACGACGTCGCCCATCCCGTAGCGCCGATAGCGCTTGGGATCGACGCCGGCCAGGATCACACCGCTGAACTTCGCGCCGTTGAACGCGAGGTTGCGGATCGCCTCGATGCTCACATCGCGTGACACCTGTCCCCAGCGTGCCACGAAGGCCACTTCCTCCGCCGACCGGGCCAGCGCCAGGGCATCGGGTCCGGCAAGCACCGGTGGCGTGTCGATGACCACCAGATCGTAGTGCCGTGCCAAGGTCGTCTGCAGGAGCTTCAGGCGGGCGAAGCGCTCGGCGTTGCTCGACAACAGCGAGATGTCACCGGCGAAGATCGCATGGACGCCGGATTCCGGGTCCCGGTAAACGACGTCGTCAGGCGTTGCAGTCCCGGCCAGCAGGTCGCCAAGGCCAGGCGTCGCAGGCCGCGAGAAGTAGCGGTTGATCGTCGGACGACGCCAGTCGCAGTCCAGGATGATCACCCGGAGTCCACGACGTGCGACCAGATGGACCAGCGCCACCGCGATCTGGGACTTGCCTTCCTGCGGGGTCGCCGATGTCAGCATCAGGACCTTGCGACCCTGGGCCTCGGGCGAGAAGACCAATCGTTCGAGCAGGTTGCCCATCGCCTGGCCGAACAACGAGTTCGGCCGGTCCAGGCTGCTGGTCATGCCGGAGATCGACCGGTTCTCGGCAGGCAGCACTCCGAGGACGGGAAGGTTCGTGGCTTCCTCGACCTGTCGGGCGGTTCGGAACGTCCGGTCCAGGTTCTCCCGGAACAAGGCTATGACCATCCCGACGAGCGCACCGGCAACCACACCCAGCATCGTGAGCATCGTGCTCGGCGGATAGCTCGGGCCGAACGGCGTCACCGCCTCGGAGATGACGACCGCGTTCTCCTCCTCGCTGTTCGGCTGAGCCTCGGCCTCCTTCGCCCGATCCAGGAACGTGACGAGCAGCCGGCGGTTGGCCTCGGCCCGCCGCTCCAGTTCACGCAGGTGGATGGACTTGTCGTTGTCCTGGCCAAGCTGGCCTTCCAGCTTCTGCAGGTTGCCGCGCAACGTCGCGACACGCGCCTGGCTCGCGTTGACTTCATGCTGCAGCGACTGGGTGATCTTCGACATCTCGTGGGCGATGCGGCCCTTGATGTCGGACAGCTGCGCCTTGATGTCCCGGATCCGGGGGTGCTGCGGTCCAAAAGTGGATCCGAGTTCGGCCACTTGGCGTTCGGTCTCGACCTTGCGTTGCAGCAGCGCCTGGATAAGCGGCGAATTGACGACAGCCGGCAGGGACTCCACCCGGCCGCCGGCAGCCTGGGTCTGCGCGAGCCGTGACTCAGCCGACGCACGCTCGGTCTCCGCCATGATCAGTTGGGTATTGAGTTCCGCGAGCTGCTGGGCGGTCACGCGGTCATTGCGGGTCTCGAACAGGCCATTCTCCCGCCGGTACTCCTCGGTCTCCCGCTCGGCTGTTTCGACCTTCTCGCGCAACTCTGCGATCCGCTGGTCGAGCCAGGTGCTGGCGTTCTCGGTGACCTTGGCCCGGCGTATCAGCTGCTGCTCGATGTATGCCTTCGCGACCGTGTTCGCGATCCGGGCAGCCGTTTCCGGGTTCTCGGACTGAGCGTTGATCGACAGCACATGCGAGCGCTGCATCGGATAGACATCGAGCTTGGCCAAGAGCTGGCTGACCACGATCTGGTCGAGCCGCTTCTTGCGCTCCTCCTCGGAGAGTGGCGGTCCTTCCGGTTCGGCCGACTCTTCCTGCTGCGTGATGCCGGCGTAGAGGTCACGGAGCCACGCTTTGGCCTCGTAGATATACTCGCGCCAAGCCGGTGGGTCGCGCAGCGCCGGGTTGAACTCGGGATCCTGGTCGAGCGCCAACCGGTTGGCGACCTGGGCGGCGAGGCCGCGCGACATCAGCACGTAGCCCTGGCTCTGAACGACCTCCTGGTTCGCCGTCATGTCGCGCAGCAGTGACGGGATGTCGGTGACGTTCGGCAGGTCGACGCCGATCAGCACCTGCGACTCCGCGCTGTACCGCGGCGTCATCATGAGCGTCGCCGCCCCGGCCAGAACCCCGCCGGCGACCGTGATCGCCACGATCATCGACTTGTGGCGCCACAGCTTGCGGAACAGGTCCATACCGTCGCCGTTGGGGAGCGGCATGTAGTGCGGCACAAACCGTGGCGCGGCGGGCAGGCCCGGCCGGTACGGGAGCTGGGCGTAGGGCGAGTAGTCGGAAGGCATCAGAAATACCGCTCCCGCACCGTTATCAGGTCGCCGGGCATGACCGGCGAATCCGGGTTCGCGGCTCGCAGCTGACGGTCAGGATCGAGGCTGCGCGTGATGTAGAACTGGTCCTCACGCGCCCGGTAGGTGAAGCCTCGAGCGAGCGCGACCGCCGTCATGACGACCATGCCGTCGACATACGGGTAGCTGCCGGGGTTCTTGACCTCGCCGACGATGTAGAACGGGCGATAGGTCGTCACCTGCACAGCGACATTCGGATCGTTGAGGTACTTCGGCTTGAGCTTGTCGGCGATCCGGGCCTCCAGATCGTCGGTCGTTCCGCCACCGGCCGACACCGCCCCGATCAACGGCATCGAGATCTCTCCGGAACCGTCGACAACATAGCTGCCGGTCAGTTCATCCTGGCCGTAGACGGTGATCTGAAGGTGATCGCCGTGGTCGAGCCGATATTCGGTCTGGGTGATCGGCAGGTCGGGCAGCACCGGCTTGTTGGCTCCGCAACCAGTAAGCAGGGCCAGCGCTCCGATCAGCATGGCACTCAGAGCGACGCGATAGTTCGATAGGGTTCTGCAACTGGACATCGTCCTCGCCTCATCTTGCCTTATCTGGCCACAACCACTGAGGAAGGCGCTGGTTGCCTGTGACGGGACGAAGTAGAGTTCGGACGGGTGTTCAGCGTCCGGTATCGGCCGGTCAGCCACCGCCAGGCGTCGGCGATCTGCGTGTCCAGTTCCGCGGAATCCGGGCGCCATCCGAGAACGTCGGATGCGCACCGGGCGTCGGCCACCAGCACGGCAGGGTCGCCCGGGCGCGCATCCTCGACCCGGACTGCAATCGGCCGACCGGTCACCCGGCGTGCCGCATCGATGACCTCCCGAACCGAGAAGCCCTCGCCGTTGCCGAGGTTGAAGGCATGCGCGCCGGGATGGTCCGCCAACCATCGCAGCGCCCGGACATGAGCGTCCGCCAGGTCCGCGACGTGGATGTAGTCCCGGATGCAGGTACCATCCGGGGTCTCATACCGATCGCCGAAGATCGCAACCTCGGGCCGCAGGCCGGCCGCCGCTTCCAGGACGATCGGAATCAGGTGGGTTTCCGGGTCGTGGGCTTCGCCGATCTCACCGTCGCGGTCGGCGCCGGCAGCGTTGAAGTACCGCAATGCCACGGACCGGATATCGTAGGCCGATGCGAAGTCGGCCAAGACGCGTTCCGCCGCCTGCTTGGTGGCGCCGTAGGGATTGATCGGCTGCTGCGGGTGATCCTCATCGATCGGTGTGCTCAGGGGAGAGCCGTAGACCGCAGCCGTTGATGAGAACACCAGGCGGTCGAGACCGGCCCGGCGCATCGCCGCCAGCAGGGAAAGCAGACCCGCCACGTTGTTCTCGTAGTACTTTGCCGGATCCACGACCGATTCTCCGGCTGCCGAGAACGCCGCGAAGTGCATCACCGCCACCGGACGATAGGTAGCGATCACGGCATCGAGCCGCTCGGCGTCTTCAAGGCACCCCACCTCGAGCGGCCCCCAGCGAACGGCCCAGCGATGCCCGGAGCTCAGGTTGTCAAAGGCAACGGGTCGGTAGCCGGCCATCGCCAGCGCCTTGCAGGCGTGACTTCCGATATAACCGGCTCCGCCGGTAACCAGGATTGTCGGGGCCATCGCTCATGCCCGCCCGAAACTGTCGGCGAACCGGACGATGTCGTCCTCGCCCAGATAGGCCCCGGACTGAACCTCGATCAGATGAAGCGGGAGCAGCCCCGGGTTGGCCAGCCGGTGGGTCGCGCCGGGTGGGATGTAGGTCGACTGGTTCTCGTGCAGCAGCCGCTCATCGCCGTCGCAGTGGATCCGGGCGGTCCCACGCACCACGATCCAGTGCTCGGCCCGGTGATGATGCATCTGCAGGCTCAGCTGGGTGCCGGGGTTGACCACGATCCGCTTGACCTGAAACCGCTCGCCGGCGTCGACCGACTGGTAGCTGCCCCACGGCCGGTAGACCGTTGAATGCTCCAGCACCTCCTGCCGGTTGCGCCGGCCGAGCCGTTCGACGATCTCTCCGACGCGCGACGCACTCTCGGAGCGCGCCACCAGAACCACATCGTCGGTGACAACCACGGTCAGACCCTCGATGCCGATCGCCGCAACGAGCTTCCCGTCGGCGTGGATGTGGCAGTTGCGCACCTCGTCGATCTCGACATCCCCGTCCAGGATGTTTCCGCGGTCGTCCGACGGCCGCAACTCGTGAAGCGCCTCGTGCAGTGACTGCCAGGAGCCGACGTCGCGCCATCCCATCTCGACCGGCCGAACCGCGACGCGATCGCTGCGCTCCATGATCGCCTTGTCGATCGACACGTTGGGCGCGGTGGCAAATGCCGTCTCGTCCAGTCGGAAGAAATCGAGATCCGAGGTACCCTGGTCGAGCGCCTGTCGGCATACGTCCAGCAACTCCGGCTGCAACCGCCGGACCTCCGCGAGGAACGGCCCCACCGGCAGCAGGAACATCCCGCTGTTCCAGTAGTGCCGGCCGCTTGCCACGAACTGGGCAGCCGTCTCGGCATCCGGCTTCTCGACGAAACGGCGGACCGCCAGCGTGCCGTCGGTCTCGGGCAGCGCGGCATCGCCTTCGATGTAGCCGTAGCCGGTCTCGGCACGGGTCGGCGTAACCCCGAAGGTCACCAGCCAGCCCTGGCGGGCAGCGGCCATTGCCGATGCCACCGCCTCCTGGAAAGCCGGCAGGTCGCCAACGTGGTGATCCGACGGCTCGGCCAGCAGCACCGCATCGGGATCTTCCTGCTCAACCAGGAGCGCCGCGACGACGAGCGCCGCCGCGGTGTTGCGCCCGACCGGCTCGAGCACGATCCGGTGTGGCGCGATATCGAAGGCCTTGAGTTGTTCGGCCACCAGGAAGCGATGCTCCTGGTGACAGATCACGATCGGAGCAGCCGCTCCCTCCAGATCGCGGGTGCGCGCTGCGGTATCCTGCAGCATGCTGTGGTCGGACAACAATGGCAGAAGCTGCTTCGGGTAGCGCTTGCGTGACAGCGGCCACAGCCGTGTTCCGGCGCCACCGGACAACAGCACAGGCCGGATCTTGCGAGCCTTGTCAGCCGCGACGCTCTCGGCCTCGCGCGCTATCGCCTGATCGTTCATGGGATTGTTCTCCTTGCCTGGCGATCCGCAGCGACATCGTCCCTGCGCCAGTGACGGACCGCAGCTTGCCCTCCACGACTACTGGAGAGACGGCCCAGCAGCACAGTGATCAAGTTGTGTCGCCGGCGTCTCCGCTGTGATCGTGGCGTGGTTCACCTCTGGCTGGACCACCCGGGGCAACATCAGCACCCTGGAGTGTCAGCGGCACGATGCCCGCGGTCCCGTTAAGCAGTCGCGAACCGGGCTCGCGGGTCACGCGAGATCCTTTGGACAGCGACTGCCAGTCCCCGACGGACCGCTCGACCGACGCCGCCGCCAACGCGCCGGGCGTTCGTTCGGCATCCAACGGGGCGGCCAGCGGGCTCCGCCACCGATATCCGAAGCCCGGATAGTTCTCGATCTCCTCAAAGGCAGGATCGATCTCGTGGAACTTCTGCCGGACCCGCCTGATCAGTGATCGGACATTGGTCCGATACCCGTCCGCGCCGTCTCCGGCGACAAATCCACGCCCGTGCACGACATCGTAGATGGCGCGGTAGGTGACATCTTCGTCTATCCGGCTTGCCAGCAACTGCACCACCCGGAACTCGGTGGCGGTCAGCGGCACGAGTTGGCCACTCCAGTAGGCCCGGTTGACCCGAAAATGGATGTCCAACGGCCCGACTCGCAGCGCTTCGGGAGGCTCCCCCGTCTCTGCCACCCCTCCCCGTCCGTTCCCGACCAGGATCCGGATTCGACGAGCCAGAACGGCTGGACTGCGCGATTTGTCGAGGAAATCAACCGCACCGCAATCCAGCGCGTTCTCTTCATTGCGCTCAGTCGCGAAGGCTGTCAGGTACACCACCGGAATCTCGATGCCGGCCGCCTTTATCTGCTGGAGCACCTCGATCCCGGACAGTTCGGGCATCCGCCAGTCGAGCAGGATGAGGTCGAACTGCTGGTCTTCGATCAGGACGTCGAGTCCGGCCTTGCCGTTCTCGCAGGTGACCACTTCGAACTGCTCGTCCATCAGATTGCCCGCGAGGGCCTCGCGAAACAGTTCATCGTCGTCAACCAGCAGCAGGCGGACGCGCAGCCGCTCATCACGTCGGGTTTCGCTTCCGTCGCTGCGGTCGGTCGTGAAATTCGTCAGCTGAATTGGCGAACTCATCCGAGGGTCTCCCCTGTTGCCATGGTGATGACGCCCCGGCGACCGCCGACAACCAGCGACACCACGCCAAGCGAGGATCCGGACGACGGCACGCGATCACGGTCCGTCGATTGCCGACACCGGCAAGGGATTCGTCCGTACACGTCAATCTGAGTACAGAGCATCGTGAGATCTCCTCTGGAGCCACTCCTCCCTTGAAACGATTATCTTGCCCGCCGGTGCCCTCCTCCGATGGAGGGCACGGCATCGGGTGCGTGGATCGCTTGTGTTGCGACCCTTCAGCGTCTGTTCTGGGAACCCGGTCCACGCGCGAGGACAATGCGGGACGTTCCGACATCGCGGCCCTCGGTGGTCGCCAAGCTCTTCCGCTCGAGCGCCCGGGTGACATCCGATCCGATCCGACCAGTGGGATCCAAACCTTCGCGCTTCTGGAAGCTTCGCAGCGCGGCCCTTGTCATCGGGCCGACCTTGCCGTCCACGGCGCCTTCATAGTAGCCAAGTTCCGAGAGCGCCCGCTGGACCTCCCGGACGGTCCAGCGACGCGGTGTGGCCGGCTGTTCTGCCGGCTCCGCCGGGCCCTTGGCCGTTGGGGCTGCCACCGGACGCGGATCGACAACAACGCCAGGCACCCCATCAGGCCGGGTCGGGCGGTCCAGCGACCCGTCGTAGCGGCCGACACCCCCGGTGCCCCGTGTCGGTGGTTCGCCGGAAGCCGGCGCAGCTGACGGATCCCGCGCTCCATGCTCGGTGGTTGCGACGAGGGCTGGTGAGACGTCGGTGCGCTGGATGTCCGTGGCCCTCCACCACCCGATGGAGCCTGCCGCGATCGCGAGGATCGCGAGACCCGCGCCGCCCCAGGCGATCGACCTCTCGGTCGTGAAAGCCTTCGCCCTCGGCCGGGGAACTGTCTGGGGTTCGGGAACGATCCGCGGCCGGTCCCGCCGTGACGGCTCGGTTTTGCTGATTCTTGAGAATGCCTGATCGCCTGAATCGGCTTCGGTGTCCGTGTCCGGATCCGGTCGGCGCTCGTTCAGGGGCGACGCTGTCGCGGAGATCCGCTCGAAATCGGCCTCATCCCAGGTTTCGTTCACGCCGGGACGGTCTCCCGGCGGGTTCGGCGCCGCCTTCTCCGATGATCCCCGATATCGCCCGGACGCGCCACGCGGCCTTTCTGACGCAACGGAATCCTCAACGCTCGGACGGTGAGAACCTTGTGCACCGAGCCGTCCGTCGGCGAAGCCGCCTGCTGAGTTGCGGGGGGTGAGCGAACTGCCACAGTGCCGGCACGTCACGGCGTGCGGCGGCACCATCTCGTCGCAGGACCAGCACCTTTTCGCCCCCCCGTGCTCTGCTCGTCTTGCGCCGCTTCTGTGTCCATAGATCAGCATCGGTCGCTACCTCTGAGCGCTGAAAATTCTGGTCGACCGACCAGTGCTTCGGGCTAACGACCGTCCGCTCCACCGGAAGCTAGGTGACCAGTGGATCGACCGTTAACCAAACCCGCTTCATCAACATGGCAGGGCTGCGGTGGCATCGTTGTGATCAATCGGTAGCATTCGACGGCCGCCTTGCAGGGGGCCAGCCTGAAGCCGAAAACCGGATGTGAACGGCAATGAGAGGCGAGAGACGCCGCGCAATTTCATCAAGTTGCGAGGTTGTGGATGTCGGCCGGTTGCGGATCGGCACATCCACATACGGGAGCACTATCGACTGCTTGCCGAACCAGCCGACATGAGAATCCGGCACTGCCGGGTCCGGGCACCAGTGTTGCCTGGGGACAGGCTTAGAGTTCTCGCGATAACCGAGACTACTGCCCCACTGCCCAGGCCACCGCCTGCCGGGCGATATCAAGATCGACCGCATAAACCAGACTGTCGGTCCTGGTGCCCTCCAGGGCCTTCGGCCGACGCGAGGGCACGCGGACGGCCTCGTAGCCTATTGAATTGTATAAGGCCATTCGGTAACTGGTCGGCAACGCGCTTCGCCTGCGGGCTCCAACACGATTGCTGCGCCGGCGGGAGCACTTTAGGTGGCGCCCTCGTCCTGACCGAACGCGCTCGGGCGGGTCATCAATCCGTCGAGTATTCCTCAGTTCGGGCCAGGGATGCCACCGACCGGCGCGCCGGACAGCGATTCCAGGAAGGCGACAAGGTCGGCGGCTTCTGCTTCCGTCAGGCGAAGGGGAACCAGAATGGCCTCGCCGTCGGCGTGCAGGCGTTCCAGATCGATGTTGGAGTAGTGATCGACCACGTCGTGCAGCGTCGGGAGGCTGCCGTCGTGAATGTACGGGGCGGTCTGTGCGACGTTGCGAAGTCCCGGAACACGGAAAGAACCGAAGTTGGCGTGCTGCTGAACCACCGTTCGCACGGCCCAGGCTTCGGATCTCTCGTTGTCGTCGGAGTACTGGCCGTCCAGCGTGAAGGGACTGCGCCTCAATGCTTCAATCCCACCGTGCCGGCCGGGATCCACCCGCCCGGGCTCGACAAAGTATGGGCGTCCGGCGTCGTGAAACTCGCCGTTTGAGAACAACGGTCCGGAATGGCAGAGACTGCACCGGCCGCGGCCGACAAACAGCTTGAAACCGCGCTGGGCCGCCTGCGGATAGGTCGCCGCTTCAACCAGATCACCCTCCGCCAGCGCGTCGCGGAATAGGTCGAACCGGCTTCTCCCTGTTTCGAGGGTTTCCAGATAGGCGGCCAGGAGCTTGCCGGCATTCACCAGGCTTTCGGTCACCGAGTGTGTGGACAGTGGGCCGAAAATCGCGGTGTAGGGCTCGACGAACTCGGCTGATGCCAGGATCGAGACAAGCCGATCTTCGCGGAACCCCATCTCGTCCGGCTTCAGCAGCGGAGCAATGCTCTGAGCCCAGAGATTGTCGTTCTGGCCACCCCATCCGAACCATCGTTGATGGCGCAGGTTCAGCAGTGCCAGGGTGTTGCGGTCCTGCAACTCGAAGCCCATGGCCCGCGGCTTTCGCTCGGTGAAGCCGTCCAACGGACGGTGGCACGAGGCGCAGCTGATCTGGCCGGAGAGCGACAACGCCGCATCGAAGAACAGTTGGCGACCCAGCATGATCGCGCTCGGATCGCCGGACGCCCGATTGCTCATGTCCCTGGCTCCGGGCAGCGGCCAAGGCCCGTGGGACAGCGCCTTGGCGATCTCACTCTCAGTCAGCAGGATCTCGGCGGTCGAACCCGGCGGTGACCCGGCCGGAAGCATGGCAGCGAACAGTGCGATGATGGCGAGCCAGCGCCTCATTGCGCCTCGACATCCAGTGTGAATTTCTGAGATCCGCCCCCACGATAGGCTCTGACAACGATCTGCCACGTTCCAGGCATGTGAAAGAACAGCCCCTCGACCGTGTAGGCCCCGGGCGCGGTAAGCCGGACAGCCGGGCGATAGTTCATGCCGTGTCGGTGCAGAGGCATAATGGCGTCGACATCCACGCGATCCACCGCCTCTGTGTCCGGCGAACAAATGACCAGCCGGACGTCGAACGGCTGGCCAACCGTCACCGCATCGTGGTCCAGGTCCAGCAGAATCCGGGTCGGTACATCCCGCGCCCGGTCCATCTCGGTCCAGCCGTGCAGGATCTCGCAGGCTTGTGCCGTGCTGGCGGACAGCAGGAACACGCCCGCGCCAACGACGTTCAGGATCCGGTTCATCGGCTCAAGGAACTAGTCCAACAGTTTGAGCATCTTCTCGGCATTCCGATAGGCGATCTGTTCTGCAATCTCGGCGGGCAGATCCGAAAGCCAGGCACGTGAGAACTCCGCATGCGATCCGATATAGTACCACCGCTCGGGCGCGAAGGTGTCGGTGCCGATCATGAACCGGTCCGGAAACTCCTCGAACGCCGCCCGCCACTCCGGCGGAACCCTGCCGCTGGAGCCGTGCTCGGACCGGAACGCAAGGTCGCTCCACAGGTTCGCGTGCCGGCGCAGCAGTGCACGCACCTGGTCCGGATGGTCGAACCCGGAGTGCGCCCACAGCACTCGGGCACCAGGGTAGCTTCTGAAGATTCGTTCCACCGCGTCCGCGTCCGAATGCGCATGGAGCAGCAGGTCGTGCTCCTTCGCCAGTGCGATCATGCGCTGCAGGACGGGCGTCTCGATGTCGTCGCCGTAGGCGTGAAACTCACCCAGCGCCCGGTATTTGAACCGTGCGAGCCGAGCCTCGACATAGTCGATCACGGATGGATCGTGCATCCAGGTCGATATCTCGCCCCGTCGCCGGTATGGCCTCAGGGACGGCACGACGATGTCGGGTGCGGCCTCGACGAGCTTCTGGGTGCCGTCGTCATCTGAACTTGAGACAAGGGCGCGCGCCACGCCAGCGGATCTCAGGATCGCCACAGCCTCGGCGGGAGGGACCTGCAACACCGCGTCATGGCTATAGTGGATATGGGCGTCGAACAACGGCATGGGCTCAGCCAGCGTCGGGCCTGACATGAGGATCACCACACCTGCAACGATGGCTCTCATCGGATCGATCCTTGTAATTGCGGTCGGTCGGCGCGGGCAGCTCGCAAGCGCCGAGCTACACCTAGTTCCCACGGCACCTGGTCGGCCATGACGTGCTCCCCGTTGGTCGCTCACGGATAATGAGAGTCCGAGCTGTCGCAGCTTAAGGCCGATCCCGCAAGCAGCACTCATCCGGTCCACAGGAGGCCGGTTGCGCCCCCTTCGGCCCAGTCCCCGGCTACCATCGCGGCGGCGGTCCAGGCATGATCAACTCGGACTCCCACTACCGGTGAGGGACCAACGAGGAGCAGATCAATGACATTGCCCAGCACGACCAGTGTGGAAGAGTCCGGACGACCGATAAATCGAAGTGCTGCAATGGTTCTTCTGGATCATACCAGCCCATCCTGTGGTTTCGATCGCGGTTGGCGTATATGACAAGCGTTCGATGGGGGCCCTAATGTCACTGCATCCAGGTACGCTTTGGTGGATCACGGGTCTGTCCGGAGCGGGGAAAACCACTGTTGGTCGGATGCTGGCTGCCCGACTACGAGCGAATGGCATAGCGGTGATCCATCTGGACGGGGATGAGTTGCGTTGCGTAATGGATGCGACCGACCGGCTTCTCCCCGATGAACGTCGAGCCTTGGCCACACAGTACGCTCGGCTTTGCCAACTCATTGTGTCGCAAGGCGTGGACGTTGTGTGCTCGACGATCTCGTTGTTTCGCGCGGTGCAGGAGTGGAACCGCGAACATGTCCACCAGTATAGAGAGGTGGTGCTGCAGGTTCCGATGGCCGTCCTGCGGCAACGCGACAGCAAAGGTCTCTACGCCAATGCCGGCACCACCAATACGGGCCATGTCGCGGGGGTTCAATTTGAGGTCGAATGGCCAGAGCGTCCCGATATTGAGATCGTCAATGATGGAACACGTTCGATCGAACAGATCGTGACCGACATAATATCTCTCGATCCGCGCTATCAGGCTGCTCATTCATGAACGACAATCCGACTGAGACTGTGGATGACGGCTTTACGTTCGGCACCAAGGCCGGGACCCTCTCGGCGCTTCGCACCTACGCTCCTCATATCAAAGTGCCGGACTTCGACTATTTTACCGTTGCCGATTGGGAGAGATCCCGCACGGTTGTACTTGACCGCCTCCGCTTAGTACTGAAAGACCGAGCAACAGTTGCAGTCCGATCGAGCGCCTTGGATGAAGACGGCGGGAGCATGTCGATGGCTGGCGCGTACGACAGCGCGTTGGATGTATGTCTGGGAGATGACTCGGATGTCAGTGCGGCCATTGACCGGGTGATTTCTTCATACGGTCCGTCGCCAAGTCCGGCGAACGAGGTCTTGGTGCAATCAATGGTGCGTGATGTGGAAGCGGCGGGAGTGATCTTCTCGCGCGACCTGTCTACTGGCGCTCCGTACTATGCCATCGCCTATGACGACGAAAGCAAGCGCACGGATGCTGTGACGGGCGGGTTCGGAGCGCACAAGGCATTGTATTTGCACCACAGCGTAACCGAGCATGCCCTACGGTCAACACGAGTACAGTCGATGTTGCGGTTGGTGCGAGCGGTCGAGCATGCAACCGGATGCGTCCCCATCGATATTGAGTTTGCGATTCCGACCGACGGTGAGCCCGTCCTTCTGCAAGCTCGCCGGATGCCGACCGTGTCCAAGTGGAACGGCGTTGGCGGCCAGCGGATCACCGAGATCCTGAGTGAGATCGAGCCCGTTACCGAGCGCTGGCTCGAGCCAAAGCCAGGCATCGTCGGGCGACGCAGCATTCTCGGCAACATGACAGATTGGAATCCAGCAGAGATGATCGGGATGGCGCCGCGAGCGCTTGCTTTCTCGGTCTATCAACGCCTTGTTACCAAAGAGGTCTGGAGATCATCGCGAGGATCGATGGGCTACCGTCAACTACCCGCGAATACTGAGTTGATGGCCAGCCTAGCCGGGCGGCCGTACATCGACATCCGGGCATCACTGAACTCCTTCCTCCCACGCGACCTTGATGACGGTATTGCCGAGCGCCTTGTCGATGCAGAGATCCAGCGGGTGGACGCGCACCCGGAACTCCACGATCGCATCGAGTTCGAAGTAGCGCCGACAGTCCTCGACTTCACGACCCCCCTTCAGTTGTCGACAAATTATGGTCATGCACTACGCAAAGATGACCGTGATCTGCTCCTTGTTTTCCTCCATGGACTCACTCGGGCGATGCTGGATCCAGCGGCTGGGGGAACGCTCGCGCGGGCGGAGCAGATGATCCGGAACCTCGCCGCTGAACAATCCGCCGGCCCTCATAAGCCGTGGTTGAGCTCAGAAAACTGGGCAAGACCCCGGACTTTGCTTGGTGTTTTGGATACAGCGCAACGCGGCACATTCGCATTTGCGATTCTGGCGCGGCATGGCTTTTGCGCCGAGGCAATATTGCGGAGTGCCGTGGCTCGTGGCGCAGTCGCTCCCGAACGTGTTGAACAATTCAAGAAATCAATTCGGACAATCGCAGGCGACCTGACCAATTCGCTATTCGACGTTGCGAGAGGACGCTGCACGCCGGAGGACTTCTTCCATCTCTTTGGTCATGTCCGCCCCGGGTCCTACGATATTCTTTCACGTCGACTTGACGATAGGTCGGATCTGTTTAACAGCGCAGCCTCAGCCGAAACGTCCACGCCCGAGCCGTTCGAAGCGTCGGCGGGAGAGACCGCAGCCCTCAATAGGCTGCTGGCAGAAGCTAATCTCGGCATCGACACCCGCACCCTACTTGAGTATGCACAGCGTGGAATCATTGGTCGAGAGTTCGGGAAGTTCGTGTTCACGAGGAATCTGTCTGATTTCTTGGAAGGTTTGGCCGCGTGGGGCGAACTCCATGGTTTCGATCGCGAGAATCTGTCCCATCTGTCGATTGAAGCCTTGTCCGACCTTATCGAGCAAAACGGCCATGTTGATCGCTCGGCTATTGCTGCCCGCATCGAGATAGCGCGCTCTTCGTGGAATGAAACTCACGCGCTCAGGCTCAGCTATCTAATCCGGTCAATTGACGAACTCTACATAGTGCCCGTGCACCGCTCCCTACCGAACTTCGTTGGGACTCGACGAGTTGAGGGACCGGTCGTTGTTATCACCAATGATGGACCAAGCGTCAGCCTCCACGGATCGATCGTGTGCATCGAGAATGCCGATCCCGGATTCGATTGGATCTTCACACGTGGCATTGTTGGTCTTGTCACGCAGTTCGGGGGAGCAAACTCACATATGGCAATTCGTTGTGCGGAATTTGGAATTCCGGCCGCGATTGGATGCGGAGAATTGCTGTTCCACGATATCGCAAACGCTCGAAAGGCCGAGATCGATGGGGCATTAAGCAGCGTTCGTGTGGTGGCATGAGCGTGCGGATCGGAATCACGCAGAGGATCGTGCAGGCGTCTACCTACCTGGAGCCGCGCGACGCCCTTGCTCAGGACTGGGCCCATTACATGAATGCCGCACTTCCAGATGTTCCTTGGCTGCCCCTCCCAAATCTCGGGTCGGACATTGTACAATTCGCTCGTTCCTGGAATCTGACTGGGCTCATTCTGTCGGGTGGGGAAACGCCCGGTGAGGCGCCTCTCCGTGACAAAACGGAGTCAATGTTGATCGAGTTTGCGCGGGATTACGACCTGCCGATCTTGGGCGTTTGTCGTGGCCTCCAGATGCTCGCTGTTCACAATGGTTGCGGATTGGCCGTATGCGATCCTGATCGCCATGCTGCCACCCGTCACAAATTGCAGATCACGCACCACGACGCCGCGATGCCCAGTGTCGTCAACTCCTTCCACACGATGACAATCATCCCGCCCTTGCCCGCAAGTTGGAACATTCTGGCTGTTGAACAGAATGACAGAACGATCGAGGCCATATCGGCCGATGGTGGACGGACTGTTGGTATCATGTGGCATCCGGAGCGCGAGTCGACCCCAAGCAACGACGACATCATGCTGTTTCGGCGCCATTTCCTGCCGACCAACCAATGACCTTACCAGCGCTCATTCTAGCGGCCGGTCGCGGAAGCCGGCTCGGCGAGTTGACGGCCAACAGTCCGAAGGGAATGACCCGCCTCGCGGGCCGCCCACTCCTAGAGTGGCAACGACTGGCTCTGGCGTCTGCGTCACTCGACCCAATCGCTGCTATTGCCGGCTATCAGGCGTACCAAGTGGAGCAAGTCATTCCTGTTGCATTCGAGAATGCCAACTGGGAGAGAACCAACATGGTAGCGACTCTGGCGTGTGGCGCCTCGTGGCTTGCCACGACTGGCGCCATCGTCTCGTACTCAGATATCGCGTACCACCCTGACTGGGTACGCCGACTTGTTGAAGCACCGCCCGCGCCCGTCACCTTAACCTACGACAAAGATTGGCGACGGCTTTGGGAAATGCGTTCGGATGATCCGTTAAGTGACGCCGAGACGTTCCGAGTTGACGCGGCGGGGACGCTGTTGGAGATCGGAGGGCGAGCGTCGTCGATCGACGACGTTAGGGGCCAATACATGGGGTTACTGCGGATCCTGCCGGACGGGTGGCGTGCGATGGCGGCAGCGCTGGACGACCTCGAGCCAACCATTCGGGCGTCAATCGATATGACCAGCTTGCTCGCTTTGTTGATCGCCCGGGGAACCACGGTGACCACAGTTGCCGGTAGCGGGCGTTGGGTGGAAGTCGACACGCCGGACGATCTCAGCGTGTATGAACAAATGCTGACCAATCTCGATCGATCATGGAGACATGATTGGCGCTGGTACGAAGAGAAAGTAAAGACCTTATGAAGCATGGTGACTTCACCAGTCTCGCGAGAGACTACGCGGCATCGCGGCCCGGCTATGCGCCGGTCGTCGCTGAAACCATTCTCGCACTTGTCGATCAACGTTACAGGAAACCAGCAGCGGCAGACATCGGAGCTGGTACCGGCATTTGGACCCGGCAATTGTACGACGCTGGAATGTCCGACATGCGTGCAGTGGAGCCCAACGACGCCATGCGTGCGGAAGGAGAAGCCGGCAATGATAGCCGATCTATCGTGTGGCTCGCCGGCAGCGGCGAAGACACTGGTCTACCGGATTCGTGCGTTGATCTGGTAACCATGGCTTCGTCATTTCACTGGACCAACTACAACGCAGCAATGTTGGAGTTTCGTAGAATCCTGCGCCCCAAGGGTGTCTTCGCAGCAGTTTGGAACACTCGGTATCTGCAAGAAAATCCCTTGCTATACGAAATCGAGGAAGCCCTTCGAGATTCCGTCCCCACTCTTAACAGAATATCGTCCGGCCGGTCTGATTTTACGGAAGGACTCAATGAACGAATGATGACGACCGATGGCTTCGACGGCCTCCTTTACATAGAAGGATATCACGTCGAGCGAATGTCGCGAGAACGTTATCTGACTGCCTGGCGCTCCGTGAATGACATACAAGTTCAAGCAGGGGCCGAGAAGTTCAAGACGTTCATGACCTATGTTGAAAACCGTACATCAGACATCGAGTGGATCGACGCAACCTATCAGACACGGGCTTGGATCCTCAGAGCCATTTGACCTCCGCCGCACTGAAATGCCCATCTGCTCTGATGGCATAGAAATTTCGACTGCCGCCCACCTTTCAACCGCTACAGGCCACATGGATCACCCTTGGTGATTGGTTTTCCACCACAAGAGCGTTTGTGTGAGCCCATCATCAAGGCCGACAGCCGGACGCCAATCGTAGAGGCGCTCGGCGCGTGCGCTGCTCAGAGACACCGTCGTATTAATACCTGGCTTCGAGCGATCGAACCGCACCGACAACGGCTTACCGGACAGCGCGATAGTCCGATCGACCAGAGTCTTGACGGGAACTGCCTTGCCGGTTCCGGCACAGAGCAGTTCGAACGCAACGTCTTGGTGGTCGATGAGCCGTTCGATCAGCCGCACCATGTCCTCCACGAACAGCAGATCACGCCCTTCGGTGCCATCACCCCAGACCACAACATGATCTTGGGCCGTCATGACTTTGGTGATCGTTGCACCTGTCACGTGGCTACGTTCCAAATCAAACTTGTCGTGTGGGCCGTAAACGTTGCTGTGACGGATCACCGAAAATCGGGTACGCCCCAGCCCAGCGAAAAACCGACACATTTGCTCGATGTAGAGCTTCGTACGCGCCGCCGGTTCGTACCGGGCCTCGATCCCCTCACCTTCGTGGAACGACTCCTCGTCGTGGGGGCCCTCTCTGGGTGCATACATGATGCTGCAACTGGGAAAGACGAGATGCTCGACACCTTGGTTGTGCGCGGCCCGCAGCAGCAGGCTGTTCATCACCGCGTTGTCAGTTACGTGAATGTACGGGCGTTCAACGATGTCCCGGGCACCGGACGTCACCGCTGCCATCTGGACGATGACGTCCACGCCGCAAACCACTCGCTCGACATCATCAACCTTCGTCAAGTCGGCCGATACCCAATCGACCCCATTGATATGGAACGGTCGACGATGGTGGCACACGGCCCGAACTCGCAGGTCCGGCCGGTTCGCAAACCGCTCGACAACGTTGCGGCCTATGAACCCAGTCGCCCCGCAGACCAGAACAGTTCTTGCCGACAAGCCATTTCTCCTGGGTGCAGGGGGTCGCTACATGCTGTCAGCGGGCAACCGTGCCGCTACGCCTGTCCGGCCCGCATCCCGACAGCGCTTATCTTCCTCCGGAAACCGGTATTATAGCGCCATTGATGTAGCCCGCTTGCGGCGACATGAGCCAGAGAACTGCCTCGGCGACATCAATGGGCGACCCCTCCCTCCCCAAAGGGATCTGCTGGAGAAACTCCTGCGAGGCAGGCCCTCGCGAGTTCGTGGAGATGACCCCCGGCGAGATCGCGTTCACCCGAATCCCCTCGGGTCCGAGTTCCTTGGCCAACGCAACCGTCAACGTGTTCAATGCGGCTTTTGACGCAGCGTATCCCGCGATGAGGCTTCCCCCGAACACCGCTGCCTGCGAAGAGATGTTCACTATCCCGATCGGTTTCGCGTCGGATCGGGAACGCAACCGCTGAACCATCTGTCGGATGCAGTTCAGCGGGCCCGCCACATTGACCATCAACAAACGCTCGATGTCTTCCGGAGCGGTGTCCATGAAAGTCTGTCGGGTGGGGAGCGTGCCCGCGTTGTTGACCAGAGCGGTTACTATGCCAAGAGTACCCTCTACCTCGTCGAACAGCGCCGCGACGGCGTGCTTGTCGGCAACGTCAGCCTGGATGGCGCAGGCTTCACCACCGTGTTCTCGAATCAGACTGACCACATCCTCGGCCGCTTCCGCCGAAGTGCCGTAGTTCACAGCCACCCTGTAGCCACGCTTCCCTGCGAGCAACGCGATTCCACGGCCGATACCTCGTCCTGCGCCCGTCACGAGCAAGCTTCCCGCAGCGTGCTGGATCTGGGCGGTCATTCCGTTAACGTCATCGGACGCTCGACGCTCGGCGAGGACGGGTTCCCATGCGGTTTAAAGAAGGAGGTGCGCAGGTTCATATCGATCACCCTCTCGACGGACGCCTTGTCAAGCGGTCCAAGGTGGCCAGCCTCGGCGTTGATCAACGCCTCGTCCGGTGACGATATACCCGGCAGCACTACTCTAACCCCTTGAATCGCTAGGCAGAAACGCAACGATGCCAGTACAGCCTCTCTGCCCGGCTGGACCTCCAACATTCGGTGGACCATCGCCGCTCCCTCAGACCACAACCGGATCTGCTCTCGAGACCAGCGACGACGGTGGTCACCTTCGCTGAAAACACTAGACGCTGTGACTGAGCCACTCAGAAACCCAAAACAAAGCGGGGTGCGCGCGATCAACGAGACGCCGCGTTCGGCCGCTAGCTGCGACAAGCCGCTTGTTACCACCCTGATATCGAGCATGTTCAAGTTCACCTGGAAGACATCCACCGTGTGCCGCTCTAGGATTGAGCAACCATCTTCTGGTGCTCGACAGGATACGCCGACCGACCGCACCACGCCCGCCCTTTGGAGGCTCTTTAGTGTCGAGAGCACCTCGGGTTTCTCGTCAAACAGCGCTGCTGGCGGACTGTGAACATAAACAATGTCGATCGAGTCCCGGTTGAGGCGCTTAAGGCTCATGTCAATGGACGTCCGGATTGCTCGCTCGGAATAGTCGGCGGGTTCGTCCCATCCGCCGATTCCTACTTTCGTCGCAACCGTTACGTCGTCCTGATAGCTCTTCGTGGTCGCGCCGATCAAACGCTCGCTGCGACCATTGCCATAGGCCGGTGACGTATCAAAATGCGTAATGCCCTGAGCAAGCGCGGCCTCGATGGCGGCAATGGACACCGACTCGTCCATGTCTCCATAGGACGTTTCACCTGGCGTCCGCCCGCCGATCGACCAGCCGCCGAACCCAACGATCGATCCACTGGCGCCGATGGTGCAGCGCGGCTGCATCGCCCTAGAAATGCCCGGCAAGTTGCTTTTCGTGTGACGAGCCAGAGTACAGGTAAGCACCCTTCTTATTGCCCCACCAGACCACTTCACGGCACCACTGTTGAAGATCAAGATACTGCGCGGTCGCCCGATCCACGCGGACATCGGTCGGAACTGATCGAAGCTCGGTTGGCCGGCCCAGGCGCCACTCGTCGTAGAAACTCAAAATATCGAACCGTGTCCGCACGACGACATCGTTCACCGGTCCCGGCCGTTTGATAAGCGCCGAGTTCAGTTCGATCGCATCATCAATAAGGCCGTCCGGAACACGCGTGCCCCGTCGGCGCAATACTTCTTTGAGCAGCTGGTTTGCTTCACTGTTAAAAGCTTCAACTCTACCATCTGTAGCCAGACGAATGAACACGAGTTCATCCTGCGGCCAATAGATACCAAGCCACTCTTCCGCAAAATGGTACTCGTTACCCCCTCCTTGGATCGAGCGAGCCTCGTCCTCAAAGAAAGCCTGAATCGAAGCCAGGATGGGGTATTTTCCGGCGTCCACATCCATGAAAGCTTCGAACACCTCCCGGTACCCAACTCCTCCCAGCGCGTTGGCCAGGGCGATCGGAATCTGGAACAGCTTATCGAAGTGCAGCAGCGCGACCGTCCAGCAGAAGATTCGTGTCCGACGCCAGTCGTACGGCGGCATGGTGCTGGTCGCCACGACTAGTTCCTGAAACTCAGGGACATCATCCTCCAGGTTAGTGCGAACACCGTGGATGTTGATGATCCGCGAACGCACCGTCTCAGTCCCATGCCGGGCACGATACTCCGGATCCGCCATCTCTGCGTTCGGAAGGATCGACAGATTGTTGAACTGAATGCGGTTGTGCTGCCCGTTCTCGATGAGTTGGATGGTCCCGCCGACGAAGCTGTCGTAGGTTTCCCCGGGCATCCCAAGGATCAAGTCGGAATAGGTCTCGACCCGGTCTTCGGTGAAGCGCTTTTGCAGCTCGAAGTAGGTATCAAGCGAAATATTGTCCCGCTTGATGTGCTTCAGGGTGTTCTGATCGAGGCTCTGCATGGACAGAGCGACGCCTTTGTTCAGGCCGGCATCCGACAGTATCTTCTGGGTACGATACGCTCTTTCCGTCGCGTTCTTGGTATTCTGCACCGACAGGGCCGACGGATAGCCGGTCATCCGCTTGACCTCGGCGACGTATTCAGCCAAATCCACATCGCGCTTCTTGATCCCGAAGTTCGCGTCACAGCAGAAAATGAACTCGATCTGATGTTCGGCGAACCAGTCGATCTCGCGCCGCAACCGATTCTCCTCAAAGACCGATACCTTGTCACCCGTCGCCGAGCCCCAATCACAGAAGGTGCATCGGAACGGACAGCCGCGGTTGGTCTCCCACAAGCCAATCCAAGTCTCATCCGGACGTGCCGACATAAGTCGTTCAAACGTCCCGTCCAAGAATGGCGACGGGACATCGTTCAAACTGCGGAACCGTTCACGTGGCCGGTTGCGCGTGGGTTGGCCATCCACACCTCGGTAAGTGAGGCCAGCGATCGAGCTCCAGTCCTGGTCGTCAACGTGATCCAAGATCTCGGTGAAGGTCTTCTCCCCTTCACCGTGGACAGCGATGTCAATGAACTTGTGCTCTGCCAGGAATGTGAGGCCTGCGTCAGGAACGTGCGGGCCGCCGAAAAGTATCAGCACCTGAGGCCGGACCCGCCTGAGGCGACGCGCGATCTCGAGCGAAATCTCGAAGTTCCACACATAGACGCTGAAGCCGACTACGTCGCACTCCGCAAGTTGGTCGACCGACTGAGCAATCGGCGCTCGCGCATAAATCGGGAGCACAAACTCAAACCGATCGGGATCAACAAGGTGCTTGCGGGCATAAGACTCCAAAACGGCAACCGAATACGGCAAATAGCTCTGACCAGAAAAACTGTTGTTTATCTGGACCATGCCAACACGGGTTTTTGCATACGTCTGCATAACGAACGCGTTCATACCTCCAGGGAGACGATAGCACACGGCAGACGCAGGATTGCGATTCCCACAAACCACACCCCTAGCTAAGAAACTCGCACCTAACCGTCTCGATTCCCAGTCTCGACTTGGGACATCCGACGCAGGTAGTCAACAGTCCAGTCTGGTAGTCGCATACTGGCCTCCTGGAAATCCGTCGGGACCCCGATATCCAGAAAATTTCCCTCATCTTCCACGCCAACCAGCGTCCCACGTTTCGCTAGAACCGGGAAGATCTCGGTTTCAAGGCTGCACGGTGCACGTGGCAAATCGGCAATCGCTGCGCGATGCATCAGGTAGACGCCAGCATTTACCAGACCCGACTCATCTGAGAACATTTTTTCCCGAAACGCCACAACGCGGTCGCGGCGTAAGTCGACCGTGCCAAAGCGACCGGTATGATCAAGCCTCCGAAGCGCGATCGCCGCCAAATCGCTTTTGGCCAGATGCCCCCCCAACAGCCGCCAGTTGAAATCGAACACGCTATCGCCATTCAGAACATAGAAGATTTCATCCAGATGATCGCGCGCATTCACGACCGCTCCGGCGGTACCCATCGGTTCCGTTTCGGTAACGATACTGACATCGAGGTCGCGAAACCTCTCGCGGGCACCAACGGCATAGGTATGAACCGCCTCAGAAAAGTGTCCGGCAAGCAGGAGAACTCGTGAAAGTCCATGCACCCGACATCGTGCCAGAAGGTAGTCAAGAAACGGTCGGTCACCCACAGTGAGCAGTGGCTTGGGAGTTGTTTCTGTCAGAACGCCTAAACGGCGCCCTTTGCCTCCGACCAGGATCGCGACTTGTGTGATTGGCCGATCTGTCAAATCTGATTGCGATCCACGCCAGTCACCGATTGAGATGCCCGTTGCTCCGCTCCGTGACCTCCCGCCGCCAGAAGTCGAGCAAATCGGACATCGTCTTCCGGAACGGTATCTGCGGGGACCACCCGGTATGGGCGGCGAACTTCGACGTGTCCGGTACCTGCAAATCCGCATCGATGGGCCGCAACCGCTTCAGGTCCACTTCAACCGAAATCTGACCGGCATAGGTCGACATGGACAACAGCGTGTCCAAGACGTCCGCGATCTTGCAGACATGGGAGCCGCCGATGTTGAAGTATGATCCAGCAACCGGATTGACTGTGACAAGCAAATGGTACGCCCGTACCGCGTCACGCACATCGGCGATGGTTCTCAGAGAGTCAAGATTTCCGACACGAATCACCGGATCCATCAATCCCATCTCGATCATCGCGATTTGCTTCGCGAAGCTCGATTCCGCAAAGACATCACCACGACGCGGACCGGTATGGGTGAACATCCGGGTTATCAGCGTCCTTAGACCAAACGCCTCCGCATAGTATCTCCCGACCATGTCCGTCCCGACCTTCGAGATCGCGTATGGCGACGCGGGATGAAACGAGCACTCCTCATCGATTGGCAGTTTGTCCCTGCTAACACGACCGAACACTTCCGACGATGAACAGACGTGAACGATTGCTTGAGGGCAATGGAGCCTCACCGCCTCCAGCACCCTCGTCGTCCCATTGATGTTGGTATCGTACGTATCCAGCGGTGCGTCGAAGCTGGTGCGCGGAAAGCTCTGAGCGGCCAAGTGAAAGACGTAGTCCGGCTTCACCTCGGCAACCGCTTGGTTGATCGACTGACTGTCTCTCAATTCGCCATAGTGCAGGAAGACTCGGTCACCGCGGTTCGCCCGGGGGATCAACGCCCGGATGTTGTCGATGGGGCTGCGCCACCGGTACAGACCATGGATATCCCATTCGGTGTGCTCGAGGAGCCGCTCCGCAAGGTGGGAGCCCACCATTCCGGTGATGCCCGTTATCAGAGCACGCGGCGCTGCCATGGTGCCGTTCCCTTATGCCGCGCCGATTTGGCGCTCCGCCATGAACGAGCTGATGTGGTCGACGATATACGCGCGCGCCGCCTCGTCAATCGCCTGGTGGTTGCCGAACGCGAAGCCGTTGCGCATGACATGGTCTGCGTGAGGCAGGTCGCCGTAGACCCGGTGTTCAATGGTCTTCATGGCGGGTTGCCGAGCGATATTGCCAGCAATGATCGGCCGGGTTTCGATGTTAGCGCGGTTGAGATGGGTGCAGATGTCGGCGACCGTGAAGTCCGCGTTGGGGCGGATGCGGATTGGAAAACCGAACCAGGAATGATGGCCTTTCGGCGTCTCGTCCTGGAACTCAAGGACTCGCTCGAACTTGTCGAGCTCGCGGCGGAACCAAGCGGCATTAGAGCGGCGGGTTTCGACAAACCCGGCCAGTTTCGGGAGTTGTACGGAGCCCATGGCCCCCTGCAGTTCGGTGGCCCGCAGATTGAATCCGGTGTTGACGAACAAGAAGCGCGGGTCGATGTCGGGATACTTGTCGATCCAGCTCTGGCGGTTCTCGGTCTCGCGGATCCAGCCATGAGCACGCAATATCCGTCCAAGTTCAGCAAACTCCGGATCGTTGGTGACGCAGATCCCGCCTTCGAGGGTAGTCATATGGTGCGAGTAGTAGAAGCTAAAGGTCCCGACAGCGCCGAACTGCCCGACGGGCCGCTGATCATATGTGGCGCCTAATGCCTCGCAGCAATCCTCGATCAGGATCAGCCCGTGGCGCTCGCAGATGTCGGTGATGGCGTCCATGTCGCAGGGGTTGCCATAAACCGGCACGATCATTACGGCCCGGGTGCGCGGTCCGATGGCGCTCTCAATCTGCGCTGGATCAATGTTCAGCGTTGCCGGATCGAGGTCGACCATTACCGGGATCAACCCCATCTGAACCACCGGCCACACGGTAGTCGACCAGGACAGTGCTGGCACGATCACCTCGTCGCCGCGCTTGAGACGGTCTGCGAACGCTGGGTTTGACAGGGTTGCGAGGGCGAGGAGGTTGGCCGAGGACCCCGAGTTCACCATGATCCCATCTGACCAGCCGAAGTGGCCGGCGAACTCCCGTTCGAACCCCTTCACCTTGGGACCCATTGTCACCTGGGTCGTCAACATGCATTCGAGCGCGGCGCTGATCTCGTCGGCGCCGAAGGTGGGTTCGTGCAGACGCACGATTGGCTGTTCGGGATCGAAGCTGAAGTCGTGATTCGCTTCGCAGTAGCGGCGAACGCTTTCGCGAACCTCGTCAAACGGCGACACCATTGTCTGCTCTCTCGATTAGCGGTGATCAGAAGGGCCCGCGGAACTCGGTGACCTCGCTGGCGGGAACCGGCCCGGGGTCCCACGTGTCGGCCTGTCCGTGGCCACATAGTCGAGCGGCGCGCAACGCGATCGTCCGTCCGGTCGGGTAGAAAGCCTCTTCCAGAACCCGAGTGGTTGGGCAGGGTGTCGGCAGGAACCCCATGCGCCCGACCACCGGTGCCGCCCCGGGCAGCCACTCCAGCACCTGGGATATAATTTCCGCACTCGCGCCGCAATTCGTCCAGCCGTTGTCTACCACCAGTAGCCGCCCGGTGCGGGCCACCGAAGCCGCAATGGTGTCGATGTCCAGCGGCGCGAGCCATATCGGGTCGATGACCTCGACCGAGAGCCCAATGTCCTCAAGCCGGTTGGCCGCCCGCAAGCACTCCGCCAGCATATGCGACACGCCTACAATCGTCAGGTCAGTGCCCGGACGCAAGATCCGCGCTTTGCCGATCACGCTGGCATAAGGTTCCAGCGGAACGATCCCCTTGAGGGCATACAGCATGCGATGCTCAACGACCATCACCGGGTTGTCGTCGCGAATGGCGGCGATCAGTGCGCCCTTGGCATCGAACGCGGTGGTCGGGCACACCACGCGGAGCCCCGGCACATGCATGAAGAAACTGTGGAAGGCTTGGCTGTGCTGCGCGCCCTGGCCCCAACTGCGCCCGATCGAGGCCCGCACAACCATCGGGACCTTCAACGCTCCCGCAAACATGTAATGCTGCTTGGCTGCTACATTGACCAATTGGTTCATGCACAGCATCAGGAAATCCATGCGCTGGTGCACATGGATCGGCCGCATCCCGTTGAGCGCCGCGCCGATGGCAACTCCCGTCATGGCGTCTTCGGCAATCGGTGTGTCGAAGCACCGGTCAGCGCCAAACAGCCGGTTCAACCCTATCGTGGTGCCGTGCAACCCCTTGGGGTCATCAACGCCCAGCCCCATGACGAAGACATTGTCGTCACGTTCCATCTCCTGGCGCGTGCCTTCCAGGATGGCCTGCGCATAGTTGAGTGACCGGCCTGCGCCTTCAGGCAAAGACATGCCGTTCCACTTCCGTCGGATCGGGGAAAGGGCTTTCATGAGCGAAAATGAGCGCATCGGCAAGTTCATCGTCCACCGCGCGTTCGATTTGCCGACGAGACGACTCGTCGAGCATTCCCGCCACTCGCGCCACTTCGTCACGCCGCTGCCAACTCTCCAGTTCCGCCAATGAACGGTAGCCGAGCTCAACATCAGAACCCGGGCCGACATGGTCCAGCCAACGGCTGCAGGCGCACTCCAGAAACGCCGGGCCGGCCCCCCTTCGAACCCGGTCGATCGCATCACGCGCGGCAAAGTAGACGGCATCGATCGTGCCATCATCCACTTTCGTTCCAGGAATCAGGTAACCGGCGGCGCGTTCGATAAAGTTCGCGGCCGGCATCCGATCGTGGACATGAGAGTAGATAGCGTATGAGTTGTTCTCACAGACGAACAGGATGGGGAGTTTCTTCAGACTGGCGAAGTTCAAACTTTCGTGAAACACGCCCTCATCAGTCGCTCCATCTCCGAAGAATGCGACGACGATCCGCCCAGACCCGCGGATCTTCTCCGCCAACGCGTATCCAACCGCGTTCGGAATGCTAGTCGCAACGATCGCGGATGTTCCGACCATGTTGACAGCCGGATCTCCCAAATGCATGGAACCGGCCCGACCGCGTGCCATTCCCCCTACCTTGCCGAACAATTCGGCCCACATCGCCCGGATATCACCACCCTTCGCTAAGAAAAGGGCATGCGACCGATAGGTTCCAAATGCGATATCATCCACATTCAGCGCCGCGCAGATCGCAACCGAGATAAACTCCTGTCCAATCGACAAATGCACCGGACTTTTAACGACATCCGTTGGGTACAATTGTACAATTTTCTCTTCGGTACGTCGAATTCTCAAAATTTTGAAGTAAAAATCCTCCCAATCCACGAGACTATCTTTCCGCTAAAATAGAATCAGATCCACGCCGAGGCGATCCCACATCGTTCAACACGTCCACAGTGCGAGCATTGCAACGGCTCAACTGCTCAGGCTCATCGAAGATGACCGAGCTTCCCGAATAGTCGATACCAAAATCAACCTCAATCAACCCTTCTAATGCCGTTCTGATTGCGGCTTGGCGTTCGGGCGGAGCAAACAGCAGCATGAAGCCGCCGCCGCCAGCACCGAGCAGTTTGCCACCTGTCGCGCCAGCCGACCTGGCCCGATCATAGATTTCATCAATCGAGACGCTGGTTACTTGAGTTGCAAGTCCTTTCTTGACGCGCCAGCTCTCATGCAGCAGGTCCCCCAGCGGGGCAAGATCCCCATTTCCCTCTAGAATAGCAATCGCCTCGTCGGTAAGGGCACCGATCTCACGCAAGTCGACTATTCGTCGCTCAATGTTGACTATCTTCTCCGCTTCGATCGCGGGGGCCAATCGGCAGAGTCCGGTGAAGAACAGCATCAGATGGTTGAGCAGTATGGATGATCGAGTCCGCGAAAGGGTGGCAGGCTTGACGACAACCCGACCGTCAGGTTGGAAGGTGATGCTGTTGAAGCCGCCGTGAGCCGCCCAGCACTGGTCCTGGCTGCCAACAGCCTCGCCAATAATGTCCTGTTCGATCCGAGTTGCCTCGCCGGCAAGCGCCTGCTTGCTAATTTTGCGTCCCTGAAGCGTGTGTATGGCGTGCAGAAGCCCCACGGTGAACGATGAACTGGAGCCGAGGCCAGAACGCGCCGGCAGGTCACCGTCGTGATGGATCTCGAGCCCTGTCTCGATTCTCTGATCGGACAGGACCGCGCGTACAGCGGGGTGCTGAATTTCGTCGATCGAGTTGACCGTCTCTACGCAAGAATAGACAACTCGGTGCTTGTGCTCGAAGAATGGAGGAAGCAAGCGTACTGTTAAGTAGGCGTACCTGGATATCGAGAATCCAACGACCTTCCCCCCGTGCTTCAGGTACCATGCTGGAAAGTCGGTCCCGCCGCCGAACAGGGAGACGCGGTATGGCGTACGCGTGATAATCAACGTTATCCTCCAGCGAAGGTCACCTGCCATATATACGGCTGCGGCAGACCATTCCACTACATGCACTATGTGCACAAGCTAGCCTCGTAGGTTATAGATGTCCGGTAGCGCTAAATTTGACGGCCAAGTTGCGGAGCGAGTCTGGGTTTGTGGTCACAACGGGATGGTCGGAAGCGCCGTGGCCCGCCATCTGAAGGCACGCGGGACTGACGTTCTTACAGTTGCACGATCGGATCTGGACCTTCGAGACGCAGCCGCTGTTCTGGCCTGGGTTGGCACACACCGGCCCGACCGAATCATCGTCGCGGCGGGCACCGTCGGTGGAATTGCGGCAAATCTAGAACGGCCAGCAGACTTCATATTCGACAATCTTGCGATAGCCACATCGGTGATCGAGGCAGCACGCCGCGTCGGATGCAGGAAGCTCGCATACCTTGCTGCTTCGTGCATCTATCCGCGCGATGCGGAACAACCGCTCCGAGAATCGAGCTTGCTCACCGGCCCACTGGAGCCAACGAACCAACCATACGCCGTCGCCAAGATCGCCGGAATTCAGCTGTGCAGCGCCTATCGCCGACAGTACGGGGTAGACTTCATCTCTGTCGTCCCGCCAAACATCTACGGGCCAGGACAGCACATGGATCCGGCCGCTTCCCATGTATGCGGCGGCCTAATGAACAGAATTCATCACGCTCACGAGACCGGCGCAGAGACGGTAACCGTCTGGGGCTCGGGTCGACCGACACGAGAATTCCTTTATATCGATGATCTAGCGGTTGGGTTGTTGACTGCCTTAGATTTCTACTCTGATATTGAACCTATCAACATTGGATCTGGACACTCAGTATCAATATATGAATTATCCAAAGCAATTGCATCGACTATTGGCTACAAAGGAAACCTTGTGTTTGACGTTACGAAGCCGGACGGAATGATGCAGAAGGCACTGGATGGCGAAAGAATCCGTCATCTTGGCTGGGTTCCGACAACCTCAATCCAGGACGGACTAAAACGCACTTACGAATGGTACCGATCGACACTTAATTCGAAGAAAAATCTAGATGGTGTCATTGATACAATTCACTGATCAATCTAATTGTCACGAATGTTCAAATTATTGAAATATAACATTCACTTAAACTCACCTCGAACCAACGGATTGGCAATCAAATGACGCCGATAATACCTGGAGAAATATTAACAATAGACCATTTAGTGGAGTTTCGCAAGGCGATTCAAAAGAGCTACATTAAACGAGAGGGATGGAAGTTCAAACAATCAGAAGTATACGACGTTGAATTTACGTATGATGAGATTTTTGACTTCAGTAAACTCACAATTGGCATGTCACTATTTAACAGGCCAGTATATTTTGAGTCTTGCATACAATATATTTCAAAACATTTTCCAGGAGCAAAATTGATTGTTGCCGATTCAAGTAATGAAAAAAACAAGAAACTACACTGGAAAGCGATTCAAACATACTGTAATAAATTTTCCAATTTAGACATACAACATAAATTATTTCCAGAGAATGCGCTAAGCCTTGAGCCAATTGAATTTATTGTAGAAAATGCCAAAACTCCGTACTTTCTGAAATGGGATGATGATGATTTTTATAATCCTATAGCGATCAATTCTGGAATACAAACCATGGACAACGACGATGTCATCGTATCGGTAAACGGGCCATCCATCAATATATTTAGAAACTCACCAGATCCTGAAAGTGATATTTTGGTTGGAGGCCATTTTACGCCTGATTTTAATCAAACTAGAATTCATGATCGCCTAGTTATTTTAGCAGTGGCAACAGCTATGACATGGTATAATTTAACTAGAGTAAATGTATATAAAAATAGCATGAATAATATAATGTACTTGAAATCAACAAAGATGGATCAACTTGTTGATATTGCCTTTTCTCTTAATATAGCGATGCACGGCAACTCGCACATGACTGACGACTTGTTTATGATACGTCGAACAGGTCAATCTCGCATTTCAACTAATAAAAACCATCAGAAGAGAGACTTGATTTACAAACTTTTTGACGAGAGTGAGTACGCTTATTTTCTTAAGTTTCGCTCAAAAATGCTACAAACTTTGACACAAAAATTTTCAAAAATTACTGCAGAGTTTGCCGAGCATATTATCGACGACGTTTGTAAAGCAATATTACTTGGATCTGATTCCAGGAGCTTGATATTTCGCTCATTAAACAGGGACCTTTTAGTGCAGGCATCCAATGTAGATTCTTGGGTCGATGCGTGTCGAAGACAACCACACGCGATCAATTTTCTCCTATCCACTATTTCCAAGATTAGTAAAACTTAAATATATTTAAGAACATCCAAGTACGATAACTGGCGGATCAGATTTACACTACAGTGCACTTATGCCCTGACCTGCGCGCCTCAGAATCTATCCTCGACGAAGTTCGAGATGACCGCCCAACTCGTCACCGACGCCCTCCTCATGGCGACCTGGCGCCGTGGCAGCCACGGCGCGCTGCTGCACCATTCCGACCGGGGCAGCCAATACACCAACGGGCCGTTCCGGCGCCTGATGGCCTAATACGGCGTCACCTGCTCGATGAGCCGGTCCGGAAACGTCTGGGACAACGCCTCGATGAAGAGCTTCTTCTCGTCGCTAAAGACCGATCGCGTCCGCCAGAAGGTCTACCGCACCCGTAACGCCTCCCGGGGCGACATGCTCGATTGTATCGAGCGGTTTTACAACACGACGCGAACGCACTCGACGATCGGCTGCCTCAGCCCTATCGAGTTCGCGAGGCGCGTCATGTTAGCCTAACCACGCGTCCACGGAACCGGCAGCGGGCCAGTCTGCCGGGGCTTCCATTAGCGGCAGTTATTCCGTATTCAAACTCAACCGACACCGTGGATGATTCAGGCCGAAGCTGGAGACAAGGTGAAGAGCGTATCGAAGACACTCGATCGAGCCTTCTTTCATCACGCGCGGTCGTTCTTCGATGTCGCAACAATACGTCGCGTCCGAGGGCATTTTGACGCCGTCGAGGCTTCCCATCGTCCAGATCCCGACAACGACCGGGACGCCCGGGCGGTTCGCCTTGGAACCGGTCTGGACTCTTTTCGCTTCGATCCATTCTGGTACGATCTCTGGCGTGAGTTGCCACCTGCCAGCCGTGATATGCTTGGCCCCTTCACTTGGGTGATCTTCCCGGTTCAGATCCGCCACATCACCCAAACGCACCAACTTGTCCCCTGGCACCAGGACATCGGTTATCAGCGGCTTCTTGGCAGTCGGGCACATTTGCGCGTGATAACCTGTTTCGTTCCCCTGGAGTTCGATCCAACTGCAGCATCTACCCTCGAGTTTGCATACGGTCATAGCAACACCGATAGTCTCGCCCACACAGCAGAGGGTGACCACGGCGCCAGAATCGCCGAGTTTGTACCGCAATCCTCATCACGATTCAGTTTGACAATGGGCGATGCTCTTCTATTTGGCGATCATGCGATCCACCGCACCGTACCCGGGCCAGACGGCAGGATCGACCGACGGTCCTTTGAATTTCGGCTTGTTCACCCGGACGATGGACTCGACGGCAAAGACTACTTCGACCTCAACAGGGGTCGATTCGTGAGACTCGATGGAAGTGAGCGTTACCACCCATGAACGAACGCCAGTTCGACGGCAGGAAGAACTTCGCAGCCGACGATGAAATCGAGCGGATGCTTGAGGACCATTTCGCGAAGCACGGTATTACTCACCGTGAGATCTGGCGAAACTTCGCAATCTACACCCGTCGCGTGTTCATGAAGCGTTTTCTGGCTCTCTACGAGCTATACCGACAAGTCATGGATCTGCCGGGTGATGTGGTCGAGCTCGGGGTGTATCGCGGTGGTTCGCTTATGGCGTTCGCGAACTTCATGGAGATCCGCAACATGGGTGACCGCCAACGCCGCGTCATCGGTTTCGATAATTTCCGCGGCTTCGGAAGCCTCGAGGCAAAGGACGGCAAAGAGGTTCCCGAGGTCGGCAAGCGGGACGGTGGTTTCGACAGTGAGGATTTTGAAACCGCCCTGCGTGACGCTATCGCAATATTCGATGCCGACCGGTTTATCCCCTACAAGGCTCGCGTCGAACTGGTAAAGGGCAACATTGAGGAAACGGTTCCACATTTCGTGGAAAACAATCCGGGCATCCGGATCGCACTGCTGCATTTCGACGTGGATTTGTATCGCCCGACGCTCTCTGCCCTCGAGATTCTCTGGCCCCTGGTGGTACCTGGCGGAATCGTTGCGTTTGACGAATACGGCATACCACCCTGGGAGGGCGAAAGCCGGGCGGTGGATGAGTTTTTTGCGGACAAGAAGGTCAAACTCCAACGTTTCGATTGGAGCAGCAATCCGGGCGCCTATCTGGTCAAAGATTAGGATTTCAACAGAAATGCCGATCGACATTGATATGACAGCACCGCCCCAGTTCGGGATTGAGCCGGAAGAGGCACGAGCGTTCTATCTACGCCACGGTTTCCTGATCGAACTCGATGTCTGGTCGGATGCCGAGTGCGAGCGCCTCAACGCAGCGGCGCTGGCGTTTCCGGGCCCTGAGCAGGGCGATTTCACCCCGCTTATGCACCCTCACAGGACCGATCCGATCTTCCTTGAGGCATTGCGTAGCCACAAGGTCGTCGCTCTGATGGAGGGGTTGATGAGCGCTCCGCTGTCGGGCCTCCAGACCGAGTATTTTTTCGGTGTCCCGGGCACCAGTGGGTTCTCCCTGCACCAAGATAACTATTACATCGAGGCCAAACCGGAAGTGTTCGCGTCGGTCTGGAGCGCTCTGACCGATGTGTCACCGGAAAAAGGTGGACTAGTGATCTATCCAGGTACCAATCGTGAGCCAATCCTGCCGACGCGACGCTTGCCGGTCAGGACTGCAGATCACAACCAGGATCCGAACGCAGCCAACGAAGAGTGCGTCGTGCCTCCCGCCTATACTCCGATTGACGTCTCGCTGCCTCGCGGTGCGGTAGTGGTGTTGCACGGGCATCTGGTTCATGGATCACACCAGAATCGCACGACCTTGACTCGGAACGCGCTGCTGTCGACCTACATCGTATCCGGCGAACGTTTCCGCCCTGGTAGCTACTCCAAGCGCACCGAAGTGCCGTTGCACTAGGCCCGAATCCCGCACTCCCTGATCGGCCCTCAGATATGACCGTACCGATGAATCCATTTTCGCAAAGCGCCCTCGCAGCCCGGCTTCGTGAGCAGCCGATTGGATTCGTCGATATAGGTGCCCGTGGGGGCGTGCACGAGACGGTATTGCCGCTCGCACCCTATGCAAGCGTGCTCTGCTTCGAGCCCGATCCGAATGAAAGCGCGGTTCTTCAGGCGCAGGTAAAGCGCGAGGGTACTCCGTTCCAGTCCCTGAGGTTTGAGTCCATCGGCCTCGCCGGCTTCGATGGACGGGCGACACTGCACCGGTTCACGGCACCAACGAATGACTCACTTAGACCGCCGAACACTCAGTTCGTCGATCGCTACAGAATGGAGAAATGGCGAAAAGTCGGTGAGCTGGCTGTTCCAGTGCGAAAGCTCGACTCGGTGATATTCGACGGGAGCGCCAACACCGATGGGGAAATCCTTAAAATCGATACCCAGGGCACTGAGCTTGAGATCCTGCAAGGTGGCGAGCGCACCTTGCGAGAGCGCACTGTCGCTGTGATCTGCGAGGTATCGTTTGCTGAGTTGTATGCTGGGCAGGGATTGTTCTCCGAGGTCGAGCGCTGGCTGCGGGCGCTGGGCTTCTCGTTTTATGGCTTCGACACGATGCGCTTGAGATCACACAACCGACTGGACCGTCGCAATCATTGGTCGCGGGAACGTGTGATCCAGGCCGATGCAGTCTTCTTCAAGGATCCACTCATGACCGCGGCTGAGACATTGCTGTCAGCGCGGCAGCACGATGTGTTAATTGCTTCTTCGGTGCTGTTTGAGTTTTTTGAGTTTGCGCGTGAACTGGTCGACGCCCTCGAATCCGATCCGACAGAGGCCGATCTGCTGCGGCGTTGGATCGACACGGCTTCTCGCCTGGACCTCGCTTCGGAAGTTCGAGATGTTGAAGCCGTGCTGTCTCAAGCAAAGGCGGCGCCCGAGACCGCGGCGATTGGAATCGGGACCTTCGTCGACAGCAGACGCAAGCGCGGTGACGTTTCCTGGGCCGTAACGACCAGTCCAGAAACATAATATCGCTACCTCGAAACCAATTCGGTTCAGCGAAACCTTGATATTCTGCACGAACGATAAGAAACAGAGTAATCACACTTACCGCCTCAGTGAGCGCTAGTGTATTTTAGCATTGCATACTACCGCAGCCGTAAAAATTGAGTGCGATATGATTATTAAATACTTTAACCGAGAAATTGAATTATCCGGGACAATTGCTATTCAAAATTATCTTTCTTCCGGCACCATGCTTCTTGGAAGCCTTTTTGACAGCCATCCATCTATTCTAACTCTCCCAGGATTGTACAGTCGACTTTTGTATAGAAATTTCTACAGTTCCATAAAAGATGGAAAGATGAACCCATCTAATTTTGTCGATCAATTTCCTCAGCTAAATATTGAAATAAACGATCGATCCATTCAACAAAACTCCCTCGATCGATTGGGACCCAATAGATCTCAGCGCATTGGCGTTAACAAGAGTGAGTTTGCGAGAAACTATGCACATTTAATGAAAGAAAACTTTAGTAATCTTAACAGAAAATGGGCCATTTTACTATTATGTTTAGCTTATAAATATACTGCAAATCAAAAAATTAACAACACTCTGTTTTTCATTTGGGACATTCACAGTTCTAGTGTTGTCGAGCGTCAGTACTTTCAAGACGACTTCCCCGATTCAAAAATTATTCATATGATTCGCAGACCCGAAGCATTGTTTGATTCAGGCATTCGACACGTGTTCCCTGAACTGATCGCTCCACGCCGACAGCTATCAGCACAGCGACGGCGTAGCCGTCCGGGCGTAGAGAGAGTGCTTGGACAACTGTTTGAAGATTGTTTGTGGACATCGGATTACAACGACGGGCCACAGCACTTGTGTGCTGATGTTGCAATATCTGAATTCAAGCGGGACGACAGCCGCTCTATCTATCTGGAAGACCTCCATGCCCATGGAGAAGCTGTCATGCGCGCGGTGTGCGCCTGGACTGGGCTTCCTTGGCACAACTGCCTGTTGGAGAGCACTTTTGATGGTAAGCAATGGTGGAATCGACCTGGAAGTTCGTTGATGTCTGGACTCCAGAAAGCTCAGCCGACCTCGCAGATACCGGGCTTCATGTGGCGTTTCGATGTCGCGCGGGTGCGAGCGATCGCTCACCTCAAAGCTGCCGATTATAGAGAGATCGCGTGGCCAAGCATGTGGATACGATCCGGTTTCCTTGCCTTTCTGACTTTTCTGATTCCTCTTAAGGCCGAGTTTTGGCAACCGATCAACAATCAAGAGATAATAGCGGACATCAACTCGCTCGGGTTTGACCTCAGCGATCAGGAGAAGATCTATGTCGTGAACCGGGTTTGCGAGTTGACGCGCCGACGTAGAAACGGATTCTGGCTGCTAAAGCATTGGCGGGTGCGCCTTGTCGAGGAAGCCTTGAACCCGGGGATCGGTTGGAAAAGACGGTGGAGCGTCAGGCCATCCCATTTCACCATGGCTTACGCTCCCGTGGGTCGTTCCGATCGACCAGAAAGACAAGTATTAATTTTAGCCGACGATTACGGCTACGACACGGCAATCCCATTATTGCGAAGGAGAGTACTGGACTTGGCAATACGCTCAGTGCTCGCATTTAATCATGTCATAGCCTATCTGAGCGTTCGTGCATCACTCTGGCGTTCGCGCCGCCACGCGGCGTCCATGAGAGGACAGGTCGTGGCTCCCCTGGCGTTTCCCCGGGAATAGAGTCAGATTCCCACTCGTAGCTACCAGTTTTCAGCTGAACAGACCGGAGTGTCTCGGTGGCGCAGGCGGCCCGGTTGTCTGTGGCCTGCCCCCGAACTTTCATCCGGTTGTGATTAGAGCCTCGGCGGTTGTGCTCCGATACCATTCTCTGGACCGCCGTAGAGGCCGCTACCCCAAAGCGCTTGGCTGCCGAGCGCCGCGTCATGCCGTCCGCAACTGCTCTGACCAGCCGACTGCGGATACCCATCGAACGAGGTCGCGTAATACAGGCTGGCCTCCTTCACCAGCCTGTATCTTGAATCACAAACCTACCTCAGCGGGAATCCCCTACGATTCCGTCAGCTGAGAAACTGCTCTAAAATGGATCTCTTGAAATTGATCACGATCGCCGTGTGCGGAGCCAAGAACATCTTTCGCCCACCGATCGAAACACAATCTCATCCTAATTGTGTGTGTCACAGGCCGTCAGACCACTCAAACAAGCGCTGCGATCACATGTCGGACCGAGGTTATTGTCGCGACGTTGCCCAGCGCGTAGTCGACCGATGCGGTATGCCACTGGGCGTTCATCGTTGAACAGGCATCTTGCGGAACGATAACCCGGTACCCCTTGTCCGCTGCGGTGCGCGCGGTGTGTTCCACCGACATGTTCGTCCAGGCCCCGCAGTTGATGATCGTGTCCGTGCCGCCGTGCCGGAGATAGCTCTCGAGACGACTGGTCTCCCAGGCGCTCATCGACATCTTCTCGACCACCAGGTCGCCCGGCTTCGGCTCCAGTCCCGGAACCGGCTGGGCTCCCCATGTACCCCGAACCAGCGCGTTCTCCCCCTTGAGACCCTGGAACAGCGGCGCGTGCTGGGCCAGCCTCGGATGCCCCGGCTCGCAGACCATCCAGACATGAATCACCGTGATCCCCACCCGACGACAGGCTTCGGCCAGGGACTTGGCGTTCTCGACCACGTTCTGAGCCCGGGCGTGATCCGGGGCGCCGGTCGACGCAAACGCACCGCCTTCCATCATCACGTCATTCTGCAGGTCCTGGAGGATGAGCACGGTTCGCGACGGGTCGATCCGGATGGTGCTGTCGGGCGACGCCGACGGGTCGGCGGCCGGCGGCAGTGGGGCCGGCGTCGCAACACTCGGCGACACCGTCGGCCTTGACTGCATGAACGGTTCGTTCCGGCCACGTGTCTTCAGACGGACCGAGTAGAGTGAGGTGCAGGCGCACATGAAAAGCGTATGCCAGTCGTCTTCACCCCAGTGGAGATTGGCGACCATCTCCGGCACCTCGATCTCGCCGAGCTTGATGCCCTGGAACGAGTACACCCACACACCACCGGGCGCGGTCACGTAGATGTTGCCGTCGACATCGGCCTTCATTCCGTCCGGCACACCCGGCCGGTTCGAGTCTTTGATGCCCGACGCGAAGACCTTGCCGTTGATCAGGCGCCCATCCTCCGCCACATCGAACATTCGAATGTTGGCTTGCTCAGTGTCGTTGACCCACATCCATCGCTCGCACGGACTGAAGCAGAGCCCGTTCGGTTGTCGGAACATGTACCGGTCGGAAACCAGCGTCGGCTCGTCCCCAGGCCGGTGCCTCGGCTTGAGCATGTAGACACCCTGGAATCCCTGCTGGAGCGGGCGTGGCACACCGAAATGCTCCCGGCGTCCATAGGTGGGGTCCGTGAAGTAAATTCGACCGTCGGATCGCACGCAGATGTCGTTGGGCGAGTTGAGCTCCTTGCCCTCGAAATGCGAGCACAGCACCTCCCGCCCCCCGTCCGGCCGAAACCGGACGACCGACGACGTAGAGTGTTCGCAGACCAGGAGGTTGAGGTCCGCGTCATAGGTCATTCCGTTGCCCTTGTTGGACGGGCGCATGACTTCCTGCACCGTTCCGTCGGATGTCCACCGGCGGCGGACATCCCCGGGCATGTCGGAGAACAACAGATGCCGCTCCGTCGGATGCCAGATCGGTCCCTCGGTGAACACAAAGCCGGTGCCAAGTCGATTGACCGGCGTATTCAGGTTGATCAGATCCGCAAAGCGGCCGTCGATCGCGGTATGGGACATGTCGCGCGTTCTCCTTCAGGCCCTGCCGCTGGGCGCAGTGGATCAGGCCGGGAACCAGTGGCGAGCCGGCAGGGACTCGGTCATCGGGCCGGGAACCGTCATGCCCAGGCGCCCGACCACTTGCGCGTTCTCGATCCGGGCCGGCCGATCGTGGACGGGCAGAAGGAACGTATAGTTGTTCAGCAACTTCTTGATCGCTCCCTTCTCCTCGCGCTTCGAGCCGGAATGGTTCCCGGTGACTCTCGGCTCCATGTAGTTGTTGGTCATCACGTGATTCACGACCTGATCGGTGAAGTCGTAGATCACGTCGCCGCAGATGCAGGCGAGGCCTTCAGCGGTTTCGACAATCACGTTCATCGAGCCTTCGGTGTGGGCTCCGGCCGGTTCGCACCAGACCCCGGGGATGATTTCCTCGGCGCCTGTGATCTCAAGATCAAGGAATCGCATCGCTTCCGGCTCGTAGATCCGCTCGACCAAGTGGAGAATGTCGGGCTTCGGGTACTGCGGATACATGATCCCGGAGACCGAGAACTCCATCTCCCGGCGGTTGATGACCACGGTCGTGTTCATGGGGAACTTGTCGTCCTTGCCGGCGTGATCGATGTGGAGATGGGTGTGAAGGACGTAGCGGACGTCTCCCAGTTTGACGCCGTGCCGGGACAACTGATTCTCGATCATGTTGTCGTGATACTGCAGCCCACGCATGCCGAGGGATTCCATGATCGCGTTGTCGCGGTATCCGGTGTCGACCACGACCGGATAGCGGCCACCCAGGATCAGGAAGCCATAGACCGGTACCCGGCGCGCACGTCCGCATTCGTGGCCCAGCACCAGAAAACTCGTCTCCAACTCGATGTCGCCGTAGTCCAGAACGTGGATGGTGAGTGCCATGTTGTTCTCCCTGGTCCGGGGGTCTGCCCCCTTGATCGTCAAATCCGGTAAATGCGTTGTGCGGTTTCCTCGAAGATCGCCTTGCGCTGGTCGGTGGTGAGCCTGGCGGCTCCAGCCTGAAAGGCAGAGAGCAGGTCGTCGTAGGTCACCCAGATCTTCTCGATCGGGAAGTTAGACCCGAACAGGCATCGATCGGCGCCGAAGATCCCGACCGTCTCGGCGATCATCCGGGCGATGAAACCCGGGTCGTTCCGGTGAATGAAGGTGCCGAAGCCGGACAGTTTGGACACAACGTTCGGACAATCCGCCAGTCGCGCCATGCCGTCGGACCAGGCCGAGATCCCGGCCTCGGTCGTGTCCTCCAGCATGCCTGCGTGCTGGAGAATGAACGTCACCTCGGGACATGCGGCGGCAAGCCGCGCGGCCCCCTGCATTTGGTCTGCGAACACCTGAAGATCGAACGACCAGCCATAATCGGCGAGGCGCGCGATGTTCTTCCTCACCGTCGGGTCGGACGCGAGATCGGGACGGGCGGCAAACCGGTACAGCGGGTTCCGGTGCCAGTGAAACTGCTGGCGTATCCCTCGCATCAGCGGGTAACCCTTCAACCGCTCGAGTTGAGGGCGAATGTCCGGCTCGGTGAAATCCGCATAGCCGACAATTGCGTGTGGCCACCCTCGGGCATCAGCGACCGACTGGACCCAGGCGACCTCGTCTTCGAACCGGTCCACGGGCCAGTTGGCCTGCACGTAGACGGATTTCGATATGCCGAGGCCAGTGATATCCCCGAGAAACTCCTCGATTTCGTAGTCGCGCTTGATCGCTGCGTAGGGTCCGAAGATCCGAGGCTGCTCCGGTCCCAGCAGCCAGGGGAGATCCTTCTGAAGCCAGATGTGATGGTGCGCATCGATCATCGGCTTCTCCCCAGGCCGAGCACGTGATCGCAAATCGCATCCAGCCCGGAACCATCGGCAAGCGCGTCGAGCGAGCCCAGCACTGCCGACAGCGCGGAGGTTTCGGGGCGGTATCCAGGGTCACCGGCAAGCGGGCTCAACCAGTCGAGCCGCCAGGCCACACGAGCAAGGCGATGCACGCTGTCAATCATCGCCTCCGGTCCACCACGTTCGAGACCGTCCGAGAGGACCAGGACCAATGCTCCACGAGCGAAACCGGCGTATCGCGGTACGTCGAGGAACGTTCGGAGCGCCTCACCGATCCGGGTGCCGCCATCGAAGTCTGCAACCAGTTGACCCACGCGGGCGAGTGCGCGTTCTCGATCTCGGGGGAGAAGATCCCGAGTGATCCGGGTGAGCCGGGTCCCCAGCGTGAACACGTCAACCCGCTCCGCCGACTGGACCAGGGCATGGGCAAAGCGAAGCGACGCATCGGTGCGTTCCCGCATCGAACCCGAGATGTCGATCAGGAGCACCACCCGTCGCTGCCGCGTCCTGCGCCGGCGGGTCTTCAGGGTCGTTGCCTCACCACCGCGGCGGGCAGCCTCGCGCAACGTGCGGCGCAGATCCAGGACGCCGCTTCGCTTGGTTGGGGCATATCGGTAGCTTCGCCGGCGCGGCAGCCTGACCGGCGCGAGCCGTTCGAACCGGACGAGCACATCGGACCGGTCGCCAACCTCAAGTGTTCGGGATGTCAAACGCTCCGCAGCCGTTGCCCTGACGCCAACATCGGAAAGCTCGTCGCCCTGTTCGACCTCGGAGACAGCGCCGTCGGGCTCGTGTGCTTCAACTTCGTCCTCGTCCAGCGACGGAACCGGCGTCGCGATGGTCTGGCCAAGGAAGAACGCCCGGAACAGTGCGTCGAACTCGGTCTCTCGTTCTCGGGGAACCGCCAGCATGGCGATGGCCGCACGGCGGATGTCGTCCATGCCGCGGGGGCCCAGCAAGCCGACGGCTTCGATGAAGCCCATCGTCTGGTCCGGCGCGACCGAGAAACCGTGCCTGCGCAGAACGCTCGGGAACTCGATAAACGGGCGGGCGGCGTTCGGGATTGTCATGCCGCCTCCCCCGGGATCACCGTGTCCAGCCTCGGCGCCATGTAGGTGAGGTCGTCCTGGTCCTTGAGCGCCACCCCAATCGCCCGCCGGAATGCCTCCGGCCAGCTGCCGCCCTGGGAATGCAGCAAGGTGGCGGCCTCGGCCCACTCCACGGTCTCCGCAACCCCCGGCGGCTTGGCCAATGGCTCGGCCCGGAGCCGGCCGACCGCCGCGACGACCGCATCCGCCGTCGTCCGGGCGACCGCGCTGGCGCGCGCCATGACGATCTCCGCTTCCAGCGTGGGCGATGGATAGTCGATCCAGTGATAGACGCACCTCCGACGCAATGCCTCGTGGAGGTCCCGCGTGCGGTTCGAGGTCAGCACGACGATCGGATGACGGCTCGCGCGAATGGTGCCGATCTCGGGAATCGAAATCGCGAAATCGGACAGGAACTCCAGCAGGAATGCCTCGAACTCCTGGTCCGAACGATCGATCTCGTCGATCAGCAGCAGGTTCTGGTTAGGGTCGCGCAGTGCCGCGAGCAGTGGACGTTCCAGAAGATACTCGTCGGCGTAGATATTGACGTGATCCTGCTCCGCCTGTCGGATCGCCAGCATCTGTCGCGGATAGTTCCATTCGTACAGTGCCGCCGCCGCGTCGATCCCTTCGTAGCATTGCAGCCTGATCACGCGGCGGGACAGCACCGCAGCGATCGCCTTTGCCGCTTCGGTCTTGCCAACTCCGGGCGCCCCCTCCAGCAGCAACGGCTTGCCCAGCGCCAGCGCCAGATAGGCCGCTGTGGCGAGCCCTTCGTCGGCGAGATACTGGGCGCCCACCAAGGCCGCCTGAAGCGCCTCGGGTGACCCGATCCCGCCGATGATCGGCCGAACCGGCATTAGAGAGCGCCCCGTCGACGGACGCCACCGTTGGCGCGGATCCCGCGAAGCACCTTCTCCGGCGTGATCGGCAGCGTGTCGCACCGCACGCCGACAGCATCGTAGACGGCGTTCGCGATCGCGGGCAGCACCGGGTTGGCGCACATCTCGCCGGGACCTTTCCCGCCATACGGTGCGTCCTCGGCCGGGCGTTCCAGCACGGCGATATTATGGGGCACGATCTCGCCGGGACCCGGCATGAGGTAAGCGTTGAAATCCACCGGACCATGATCGCGCGCCGGATAGTAGGGCTCCGTTGTCTCATACAGCGCGTGGCTCACACCCATCCACGCCCCGCCGATCAGTTGCTGTTCGACCATCTTGGGATTGAGTGCCCGGCCCACTTCATAGGCGGAGTTGATCTCGTTGACCGTGACTTCCCCGGTCTCGTCGTCAACCTGAAGGTCCACGACGAGTGCGGCGTGCGCGAAGCACGTCACCGGCGTCATCTCTCCGGTCTCCGGGTCGGCCCCGCTGGGCGGAATCAGGAAGATGCCACGGCCGGACAACGTGCGGCCCTGCTTGAACTGCGCGGCGATCGCTGTTTCCGCCACCGTGATCGAGCGGCCGGGAGCGCCCTTGACGTGAATATTGCCTTTGCCATCGGTATCGAGGTCGGCTGGGTCGACCTCCAGTTCCTCGGCTGCCGCCTCCAGCATCTGGTTGCGTGCCTCGATCGACGCCCGGATCACTGCATTGCCAACCCGATGTGTGCCGCGTGACGCGAAGCTGCCCATGTCGTGAGCGCCGGTATCGCTGTCGGCCGTATCGACGTAGACATCGGCGATCGGCACGCCGATGGCTTCCGCCGCAATCTGCCGGGTAACGGACTTCATGCCTTGGCCCAGATCGATGGCACTCAAGGTCACCATGAACTTCCCATCGGGCGTGGCGTGTACCAGTGCCTGGCTGGGGTCTCCGCCCAGGTTCATGCCGATCGGGTAGTTGATGCAGGCGAAACCGCGGCCCTTGTGAATTGCCATGATCAGCGCCTCCTGGTGCCCGACAGAAACCGCGAGACGCCCGGCCGCCGGACGCCCTGCTGGAATGGCTTTCCCGGATCGTGGGGACTGCCGCCCGGCGTCGACGGCGAAGGAGGCGGGGTTTCATCAGCAGGCACCGCCGCCGCTGGAGCGGGCGAGCCAGGGGTTGTCGGCCGTGGGGGTATCGGCGCTGCGAATGCCGAGGGCCGCGCCGGCGTCGTGGAGGCCGGCGAGACCGTGGGTACCGGCGCCGGACGGACCGCACCGGACGGACCCGGCGTCGTCGCCGATGCTGAAACGACGGATGGCGTGGTCACCGGGCCTGAGGTCGAAGCGCTCTTCGGTACGGTCGAGACTGCGTGGCCGACACGGGCCGGATCGATCCGCATGTCCTCCCGCTGGGGCTCCGCAGCGACAACCGGTTCGCCCGAGGTTCCAGCCGGGATTCTTCCCTTGGACGTTGCACCCGCCAAGGGCTCGGTCGGAATTGCGCCGCGCCGGCGATCTCCGATGCGCGAGGCTTGGTCGGTAACCGTCTCCGGAATCACCGCGCGATCGCCCCCTCCGCCAATCAGGCTCGACGCCTTGGCCAGATCGGGACGGATGGCAATGCCGGCCTTCTGGGCGACAACCTGACAACACTCGATGAGGGCGGTGTTCTTCGCCACTCGACGATGGGCCTTCATGTCCCCATCGCGGTAGGCGTTCAGCAGTCGCAGGTCGATCGGATTCATTCCGACCACTTCGGCGACCTTGTCCATCTGGCACTCGATCGAGAAATCCACCCCGGTGATGCCGAAGCCTCGCATAGCGGTCGCCGGTGTCCGGTTCGTGTAGACGCAGTAAACGTTGGCAGCGACATTCGGGATCGAATAGGGCCCCGGAAGATGGCCGGTCCCCTTGATGATCGCGTAAGAGGACAGACGGGTGTAGGCGCCGGAGTCAAAGAACCCGGTGAACGAGCGGGCGACGATCCGGCCGTCCGACATCACCCCGTCCTTGATCCGCCATCGTTCGGCGCCTCGGGGGGCACCGACCTGCATCTCCTCTGCACGGTCCCACATGAACTTGACGGGACGTCCCGTGAGGATGGCTCCGAGGACCGCCATCGGCTCTACCAGGCTGTCAACCTTGCCGCCGAAACCACCGCCGACCGTACCGCCTACGAAGTGCAACCGTGACGACGGCATGTCGAGCAGCTTTGCCGTTGTCCCGAGTGAGAAGAACAATGCCTGGGTGGATGTATGGCAGACGATGCGATCATTGGTTTCGGGCGCAGCAATTGCACCGCAGGTTTCCATCGGCGCCTGCTCGATGGGCGACATCTGGTACTCGCCCTCGACGATGTGGTCGGCGTTCGCAAACGCCGTTTCCACATCTCCGAAGCGGAGCTTCTGGTGATCGTAGCGTTCGTGATAGTCGAAGGTGTTGTTGGGATACTCGTCGTTGACCACCGGCGCGTTGGGCTGCAGCGCTTCCTCGACGTCGAGGACATGGGGTAGTACCTCCCAATCGACCCGCACCGCCGACACTGCATCACGTGCGAGGCGTTCCGACGTCGCGATGATCGCCAGTACCGGTTCGCCCTTGTAGGCGACCTTCTTGGTTGCCAGCAGTTCCTCGTCGTCTCGACCGAAATTAATCAGCGAGAGCAAGGTGTTGAGGTTTCGCGGAATATCGGATGGCCGGACGATGCGAACAACGCCTTCCATCCGCTCCACCGCCGAAGTGTCTATCCTGCGGATCCGCGCGTGATGATGGGGCGAGCGCACACAGCGCATGTGCAACAGCCCGTCGAACAGATGGTCGTCATAGTACTTTGAGCTGCCGGTCACATGCCCGAGGATGTCCTGCCGGATCGTCGGCTTGCCGACCTCGTTCAGGTTGTCGTCGCGTTCGTTGGCGAACAGATCCTTGCGGAACTCGATCGAGGACATCAGGCGACCCTCCCTCTGAGTTCAGCAGCCGCAGACAGGATCGCGTCGACAATGGGCTCGTAGCCGGTACAGCGGCACAGGTTGCCCGAGATCGCCTCGATCACCTCGTCGCGCGAGGGATTTGGCACCCGGTCGAGCAGCGCCTTTGCCGACATCAGCATACCCGGCGTGCAGTAGCCGCACTGGGCGGCAAAACCGTCCATGAAGTGGCGCTGGAGTGGATGCAGTTGTGCGCCCTGTCTCAATCCACCGGTCGTTTCGATCCGCCGCCCGTCTATCGCCTCGGCCAGGACAAGGCACGACAGATGCGGCAGACCGTCGACGAGAACCGTGCACGCGCCGCATGTTCCCTGGCCGCAGCCGTATTTGGGCGACAGATCGCCAACACTGCGGCGAAGGACGTCCAGGAGGTTGGCGCCGCCGTCGACGAATACGCCAGTATCCGTCCCGTTCAGGACAAAGCGTACCGGTGTCTTGGTCATCGGGTGTCGTCCTCACCGAGTAGAACGCGCCGCAGGTGCACGGGCGCCACTTCGCGCCGATACCAGGCGGAAGCGAGGGAGTCGTCGGCCGGCGACAAGCCGTCGGTTGCGACCGCGAGCGCCGCCGCTATGCCGGATCGATCCCGAGTAGCGCCTTCCAAAGCACGTTCAGCCGCCTTGGCACGAAGCGGTGTCGGACCCATGGCGCCGTACGCGACCCGGGCGCCAGAGATCCGGCCACCCGAGCGTGGGGTCCAGACGGCTATCGACATCACCGACACTCCTTTGGGTTTCACTCGGCTGACCTTCAGGAACCGGAAATCATCTCCCATCGGCCGGACCACCGTGATCGACGTCGCCAGCCCACGGATTTGGTTTCGTGTGGCCAACAGCGCCTCGACCGGCTGCTCCGACCCATCGGTGAGACGGGCGATGCCATCCAGCGCCAGAAGCGCCGTTGCCAGGTCACCGTACGGATGCGGCGCGAAGAGATTGCCCCCGACGGTCGCCATGTTGCGAATGGCCGGCCCGCCAATCGCGCGGGCAACCGGCGCCAGGAACGCCGTGTCGGCCGCGCCGATGATATCGGCCATCGTGCATCCGGCGCCGATCCGTATCCGCGCGCCCTCGATCTGGATCGCACGCAGGTTGGGATCCCGGGTTCGAACTAGGTGATCGAAGTCCTGATCCGCATAGTTGACCGCCCGCATGACCAGCGTTCCGCCGCCGAGGTAGCGGGAGCGGCCGTGCAGCGCGCCGGCCGCCTGCTGAATCGTCTGGTAGGTCTCCACCGTCAGCACGTCACACCTCCAAGCCCATATGCGCCCGGATCGCTTCGAACCCTGCGCTGTAGATCTGTTCCCCGACCATCGCCCCAAGCTCCAACTCCTGCCCCGCTGGCGTGTCGAAGCGGCTCTCCCACTCCCAGAACGTGCGGTCACCGTCGGTCACTGGGGCCAGCCGGACATGCGCGACATAGTTGAATAACGGGATCGGCGTATCCAGCAGACAGTAACTGAAGGACTGCTCAAGGTCTGACAGCGTCAGCAGCCGCTCGCGGAGTTGCATTCCGTCCTGGAGCTTGAAGCGCCGCACACAACCGACCTCGTCGGCGCTGCGCGCGCGTTCGATCGCGCTTTCGAGCACTGCCGGGTGCCACCGGTCGTGCCCGTTGAAGTCGCGAAGCACCCCCCACACGGCATCCACCGGCGCGTTGAGAATGGTGCTGCGTTTGATCTGCGGCACAGTTCAGCCTCCAAAATGCCGCTTGAGGGCGTCGAACCCGCCCTGGAACACGTTCATCCCGATCCCCGCCACAAGGTCTGCCTCGTCGGCCGGATCGCAGGAAAACTCGGCGGACCATTCAACGAAGCAACGATCGCCCTCGGTTACCGGGGTCAGGCGCAAAGTCGCGATGTAGTCGGTAATCGGCATCGGGCTGTTGAGGATCGTGTAGGTGCAGAACATGTCGTAGTCGCTGAGCCCCAGAAGCTGCTCCCGGATGTTGTCGCCGTTCTGCAGGAAGAAGTTGCGGATACAACCGACCTTGTCCGACGGCAGCGCGTCCTCGATCCGGCTGTCGCGAATCCGCGGGTGCCACTTCGGCAACCCATTGAAGTCGCGCACCCGATCCCAAACCTTGGTCGCCGGGGCGCCAATGACTGACGAGACGTATACGCGGGCCATCTACTTGTTTCCCTCGGACTTCTCCGCACTCGCGCGTCCGCCGGACTTACCGCCACGCGGGCGCTTCTCGTCCCCGGCATTGAGGCGTTTCAACTCAGCGGCGGTCCGCGTCAGATCGGATGCTTCTCGAATCAATCCGCCCTGTCCGGCGATGTTGGCCCCGTCGATGCCAATATCCCGCAACAGGCTATCGATCATTGGTGCCTGAACCCGGTATCGGAGCGCCGAGTTGATGACCTCGTCGGTCGGGCTTGAGCCACCTCCGCCAAAGCCGCCGTCTTCTCCACCGGGCTGGCCGCCGTTTGCCCAGCCCATACCGGACGCGGCACTGCCTCCGAGTTGCATGATCTTGATCTCGTTGATCTTCTCAAGCGGTCGGACGGACGCCGACACAATGCCCTCGACGTGCTCCAGCATCTTCCGCTTGAAGAGCGACTGGCGCGCCCCGTCGGACAGGATGTTCTCCGCCTCGTTGATGAGTTTCTGAGCTTCGGCCTGGACCGCTGCGCGCACCCGTTCGGCTTCGGCGGCGATCCTCTTCTCCGATGCCGCCTTCTCGGCCAGAATGACGTCGATGGACTTGCGACGGGAGGCGACCTCCGTCTCGCGGGCAGTGGTGACCTTCTCGGCAGCCTCGGCAGCCCGGACCCGCGCAGCATCGGCCTCGGTTGCCGCTGCGCTCTCCGCCAGGGACTTCTTGTAGAGCTCGATGGCCTTGTCCATCTGAGCGGCCTCGACGACCTTCTCGCGCTCGATCTCAAGCTTGCGACGCCCGGTCTGGTGACCGATGCGGACCTCATCAAGGCCGGTCTCGGATGCAATCCGGGCCCGCTCCACCTCATCCTGACTTGAGATCTCCGCCTCGCGCAGTGCCTGCACCCGCAGGATCTCGAGCTGTTCCAAGGTCTTCTTGCGCATGAGCTTGCGGGCGTCGAGTTCCTGTTCGGCCAGGATTTTCTCGGCTTCGATCGTCTTCTCGCGTGCGACACGAGCCGCCTCGATGGCTTCATCCGCGGCGATCTGAGCCTCGTCGTTCGCCTTGTTGCGAGCGATTTCCAGGCCCCTGATCTCCCTGTCACGGGCAATCCGCTCACCCGCGGTTTCCGCTTCGGTTTCGATGCGCTGGTGTTCGACAGTCCGACGGGAGGCGATCTCCGCCGCCGCTACCGCCTCGTTCCGTGCAATCTCGGCCGCGCGAATGTCCGCGTCCTTGGCAATCTCGGCAGCGCGGGTCTTGGCCTCCTCGGAGATCCGGGCGGCACTGACGACTTCCTGTGCCTCGATGTTGGCGGTGTCGACCGATCGGTTGCGTGCGATCTCTCGTTCGCGCAGGTCCTGCTCATAGGCAATGCGCTCGGCGGCGACCTTCTTCTCCTTGGCTATGCGGGCCGCTTCGGTCGCTTCCGCCTTGGCAATCTCGGCTTCCTCGATTGTCCTCGCCTTCAGGACCTCGCGCGCCAGCGTTGTCTCCTGGGCCTCAATCCGCTCCAGTGAAAGTTGCCGGTCCTGCCCAATCCGGGCCTTCTCGATCACCTCGCGAGAGGCGATCTCGGCCTTGTCGATGGCCTGGTTGCGATCGATCTCCAGCGCGCGGATCCGTTCGCCCTGGGCGATCCGCTCCTTCGATGTCTCCTCGGCTGCGGCGATCTGGGTGTGGTCCAGCACCCGCTGGCGCTCGATTTCCAGGGTCCGTGTGTACTGTTCAGCGGCTATCCGGTCAGCCGACAACGCCTTCTCGCGCGCGATGCGGGCAGCCTCGGTCGCCTGATGGCTGGCAATCTCGGCCTCCTCAAGCACCCGTTGGCGGGCGATCTCCATCGCCCGAACTTCCTGCTCGGAACCGATCCGAGCGGCGCTGAGCGCCTTCTCCTGGAGAATGCGCAGTTTCTCCGCACCCTCGTGTGCCGCGATCTCGGCCTCTTGGATCGCCAGATTGCGGGCAATCTCACGTTCCCGGGTCAGCCGTTCGGAGGCAATCCTCGCCTCGGTCACCGTCTGCTCTTGGGCAATCCGTGCCCTGTCGATCTCCTCCTTCGCCGCAATGTCGGCCGCCTCGGTCTCGCGTCGGGACCGGATACGCTCTTCAGTGAGGCTCTTCTCCTGAACGATACGCGCCTTCTCGACGGACTCCCGCGTGGTGATCTCAGCCTCGTCGATCACGCGCTGATGCTCGATCTCAAACCGCCTGACATTGCGCTCGGACTCGATGCGTACCTCGGAAATCTGACGCTCGTTGTTGATCCGGGCGGTCTCGATCGCTTCGCGGCTCAACAGAGTCGCCTGCTCCGCCTCCCGCTCGGAACGTTCGCGGGCCAACTCGGCACGCTGCTGAGCACGACGGAACTCTATGTCACGTTGTTGATCGAGCCGCGCGTGCTCGCTCTCTTTCTCGATGGTCAGCGCCTGCTTTTCCGCCTCGAGGTTGCGGGCGCGGATCTTGATCATCGCGTCCTGCTCGATGTCGTTCCGAAGCTTGCGGCGGTTCTCGATCGCCTCAATCACGGTGGTGAGGCCTTCGGCATCGAAACGGTTCGACGGGTTGAAGTACTGGATGTCGGTCTGGTCGATGTCGGTGACCGCCAGTCCTTCCAGTTCCAGCCCATTCTTGTCGAGGCCGCTCTGGGCTGCTTCCAGGACCCGGGCAACGTAGGCGTTCCGGTTCTCGTGCAACTCCTCCATGGTCATCTCGGACGCAACGGTCCGCAGCGCAGAAACGAACTTGCCCGACAGCAACGTATGGATCCGCTCCGGCTCCAAGGTCCGGCGACCCAGCGTGGACGCCGCGAGGCTGACCGACTCCCGGCTCTGTTTGACCCGAACATAGAACTCGGCATCAACGTCGATCCGGAGCCGGTCCTTGGTGATCAACGCGTCGTCCTTCTCGCGGGTGACCGCGAGTTGGAGCGAGTTCATGTTCACCGGAGTGATGTCGTGGATGATCGGCCAGACGAAAGCGCCGCCATCGATCACCACTTTCTCGCCAAGAAAGCCGGTTCGCACGAACGCGATTTCCTTGGTCGAACGGCGATAGAGCCAGTGCATCACCCAGTAGGTGATAAAAATAACAATGACCGCCAGGATCAACCACAGGATCAATTGTCCGATCAGCTGCCCAGTCATGATGCCCTCCTCCGCCGCCGCTTCAGCCGCGACCAATCGCCTTGAATTTTCTGGTTTGCTCGGTAAGCGCCACTTCCACGGGAATGCGCTCCATCGAGGATGCCCCATAGAAGCCGTGACAGTTCCTGGTGTTCGCCAGCACGAAGGCGGCGTCCTCGGGCATCGCCACAGGACCACCGTGAACCAGTATGATCGCGTCTGGATTGACCGACAGGGCCGCGTCCGCCCATTCGTCGACCAGCGCCGGACACCTGTCCAACGTCAGGGCGGTCTCAGCGCCGATGCTGCCACCGGTCGTCAGGCCTAGATGGCAGACGATGATATCCGCACCCGCCTTGGCCATCGCCTTGGCGTCGTCGCTCGAGAAGACATACGGAGTGGTCAGCATATCCTTGTCGCGGGCCATCCGAACCAGATCGACTTCCAGGCTGTACGACATCCCGGTCTCCTCCAGGTTCGCCCGGAATGTCCCGTCGATGAGCCCGACAGTCGGAAAGTTCTGAATCCCGGAAAACCCCGCTGCCTTCACCTGATCGAGGAACTGGGGCATCAGCCGGAACGGATCCGAGGCGCAGACACCGGCCAGAACCGGGGTTTTCTTGATGACCGGCAGAACTTCGCCAGCCATCTCCATCACGACGGCGTTCGCATCGCCATAGGGCATCAACCCCGCGAGCGAACCGCGGCCGGCCATCCGGTAGCGGCCGGAATTGTAGATGACGATAAGGTCAATCCCGCCGGCCTCCTCGCACTTGGCACTGAGGCCGGTACCGGCACCGCCACCGATGATCGGCTCCCGGCGCGCGATCATCGCGCGGTACTTCGTCAGGAGCTCACTGCGCTCGAACATGCATCATCCTCCGGCGGCCCGGCGTGGCCGAATGTCGTGAAGCGAATGGAATGTCTTGACCACCAGATCCGCGAACGCGGGGTCGTTGATGTTGTGCGGCGAACGGATCAACTGCCGCGTTCCGGTCTGACGCACGGTTGCCGTCAGCGCGTCGAACAGCGCGCGATCGGCCGCGGGATCCCAGAACGCCCCGCCCGGCGCGTCGAGCAGCGACACCCCACCCTCTGGCAGGAAGAACCGGACCGGTCCGGTCATCTGGTTCAAACGCTCGCCGATCCAGCGCCCCATCCGGTCGTTCTCCTCCGGTGTGGTTCGCATCAGGGTGATCTGCGGATTGTGCTCGTACAGAGTGCGCGACCGGTACCGTTCCGGTACCGTTTCGGGTGCGTTGAAGTTGACCATGTCGAGCGCGCCGCAAGCGCCGATGTACGGCAACCCCGCCCGGATCGACGCGCCGAACCGGTCGTCGTCCGCGGGAAACACGCCACCAGCGATCATGTCGCATATTTCAGTCGTGGTGAGGTCGACGATCGCGGCCAACATGCCGCTGTCCATCAGCTTCTCCATCGCGCGGCCACCAGTGCCAGTCGCGTGGAAAACCAGGCAGTCGAAGTCGCGTTCGAGTTGGCCGGCCACGTTCTGGACGCACGGCGTGGTCACCCCGAACATGGTCAGCCCGACAGCCGGCTTGTCCGACGGACCGGCCGGCCGGGCGGCCCGTCGTCCTTCGACCATACCGGCCAGCGCGTTGGCGCCGTTCGTCAGCACCTGACGGGTAATCGAGTTGATCCCCTGGACGTCGGCGACCGAATGCAGCATCAGCATGTCCGACGGTCCGACGTACTGACCGACATTGCCGCTGGCGACCGTTGAAATCATGATCTTGGGTACCCCGATCGGCAGCGTCCGCATCGCCGGACTAGCCAGTGCGGTAGCTCCGGTACCTCCGGCGGAAATGATGCCGGCCACGCCTTCCTGCGCTCGCATCCAGCGCTCGAACGCGACGGTCATGCCGGCCACAGCGGTTCCGCGGTCCCCGGTCATCACGCTGGCGCTTCCACGCGGGTGAAACGCCGCCACCACGTGCGGCGGGACGTCGGCACCGGACAGCTTCCCGCTGGTCGACAGATCGACAAGGATCACGGGCAGGTCATGCGCCCGCAGGACGTCGCGCAACAGGCGAAGTTCGGGTCCCTTGGTATCGAGGGTGCCGGCGACCAGTACGGTGCCGCTTCTCCCGCTCGACCTTACGCGGCTCACCACCGTCTCTGTCGAGCGGTCAAAGACAGCCGGCGTCGTAACCGTGCGTGCAGCCTCTTCGATCATCCGCACCGGAACCGGCTGCGACCAGCGGGTCGGGGTCCCCGGGTTGGACATGTAGATCCGGTTCGGCCCAGCTGGCCTGACCTTATGCATCGCCACTGGTGTTGCCGGGCTGGTCGCCGGCGTCTCGTCGTGAGCGTGTCGGCCAACCCCGAGCAGTGCCTGCTGAAGATCCCGATCGGCGGCAAGGACGCCGGCGTCCATCACCCGCTCGATCCGGCCATTCACCATGATCGCGACACGCTCGGAGACGGTGCAGGCGACACCAATATTCTGCTCGATCACGAGCACGTTGATGTCGCCCTCCTGGCCAAGCCGGACCAGCATCTCCTCGACCTGTTGAACGATCACCGGGGCCAGGCCTTCGGTGGGTTCGTCCATCACCAGAAGCCGAGGGTTCAACAGCAGGGCCCGTCCGATCGCCAGCATCTGCTGCTCGCCGCCCGAGAGTTGGCCTCCACCGTTGGTCTTGCGTTCCGCCAGCCTGGGAAACGTTGCGTAGATCCGCTCGGGGGTCCACGCGCCGCCCCGCCGCGCGACCAGCTTCAGATGCTCGTCGACGGTCAGCGATCGCCAGAGCCTGCGCCCCTGGGGCACGTAGCCAACCCCAAGGTTGGCTACGTCGGCCGGCGCCGCCCCGACAACCGACTGTCCGAACACGGCGATGGTGCCGGACGCGACGGGGACCATCCCCATGATCGCATTGCAGAGCGTTGTCTTGCCCATGCCGTTCCGGCCGACGACCGACAGCACACCACTTCCCAATTCCAGGTCGACACCCTGCAATGCATGGCTCTGACCATACAGGACGTTCAGATCGCGGATCGCGAGGACCGGGGCGGATCGACTAGTCAGGACCGCCTCCCAGATAAAGGGCCTGAACTTCCGGGTCGTCCTCGATCTCGCTTGGTTTGCCTTCTTTGAAGATGCGACCGTTGTGCATCATCGTCACGCTTTCCGCGACGCGAAGCGCCACGTCCATGTCGTGTTCGATGATGATGAACCCCATGTGGCTGGGCAGCCCGGTCAGGATCTGAATCAGGTCACGCCGCTCGGTCGGACTCAACCCGGCTGCCGGTTCGTCGAACAGGATGAACCTGGGGGCGCCGGCCAGCGCCATGGCGATCTCGAGTTGGCGCTGCTGGCCATGGGACAGTGTCGAAACCAACGCGTCCTGCACGCTGTCCAGGGACACCACCCGCACCAGGGTCTCCGCACTCGCCATCAGCGCATCGTCGCGACGCGGCCGAAGGAAGGAGAACCGGCCCCGCGAGACGCCTCGACACGCCAAGTAGACATTGTCGATCACGCTTAACCCGTTCAGCAGCAGCGATATCTGGTAGGTCCGCCGAAGCCCGCGCCGAATACGCTCGTGCGCAGGGAACGCCGAAATGTCCTCACCGAAGAATCGGATCGCTCCCGTCGTCAGGGGAAAGTCGCCGGTCACGCAATTGAACAGCGTGGTCTTGCCAGCCCCGTTCGAGCCCAGTACCGCCCGGCGTTCCCCAGGCCGCACGGTGATGTTGATGTCCGACAATGCAGCCAGTGCCCCGAACAGCTTGGAAACGCCCCTGAGCTCGAGCGCATTGGCGGTACCGGTTGCGGACAGCCGTTGAGTGACGCTGGACTGGGCGATCATCGGGCCTCTCCGGACGGGTCCCGAACCAGATCGCGGCCGCGGTTCTGTCGAACTTTCTCCCACAATCCCAGAACCCCATCGGGCGAGAAGAACACGATGAGCACGAAACCGACGCCGATCAGGAGTTGAAACCTCTCCCCGCCAAGGCCGACGGCAACCAGCGCGTCCAATGCGAAGGTCTTGAGCAGGACGTAGATGAACGCACCGATGAACGGGCCGATCGGATGGCGCAGCCCGCCGATCACAGCGATGACGAGTATGTCGATAACAGGCCCGATACCCGCGGTACCTGGAGAAATCTGGGCCGATTGCCACGTGAGAAGAATGCCGCCGATCCCGGCCAGCAAAGCCGCGAAAGAGTAAGCCGCAACCCGGTGCGCCGTAACGTTGAAGCCCAGGGCCGCCATCCGGCGCGGGTTATCTCGAACGCCCTGAAGCGCCAGACCGAACGGCGCGCGCGACAGGTAGAGAACCGCCAGATAGCCAGCCGTCGCCCAGAACAGGGTCAGGTAGTAGAAGGCGCCCGGAGCCCGCCAATCCACGCCGAAAAGTTCGGGAGGAAGCACTCCGTTGAAGCCAGAAAACCCGTTGAAGATGACGTAGTTCTGGCGAGCGAAGTAGAAGAACGCCGACGCAATGGCCAACGTGATCATGATCGTGTAGATGCCTTCGGTACGGACCGCCAGCCAGCCGACCGCCGTGCCAGCGGCCACCGCGATAATCAAAGCCAATGGGATCGCGATGTACCAGGGCCAGCCCTGGCTGATCGTCTCGATCGCGCTGTCGCCGCAGATCGCAATCATGTAGCCGGCCACTCCGGCGACCGACATCTGCACCAGGCTGACCATCCCGCCGTAACCAGCAAGGAACATCAGGCTGAGCGCGATGATGCCCAGGATGAAAGTCCAGCCCATGATCTGAAAAATAACGAAATCGCTTGCGAAAGCCGGCATCAGCAGCAGCACGGCACCCAACGCCCAGTACGAGGCGGGGAGCCGCTCGAGCCAGCCGATCCGGCGCGTTTCACGAGGGCGGCTTTCAACCAACGCCATCACGCCCTACCCATCAAGCCTTGAGGGCGGAAGGCGAGCACCAGCACCATGATCAGGAACGTCAGCACCACGGCATAGGTGGGGAAGTAGACCGAGCCAAACTGTTCTGCCAGGCCGATCAGAAGAGCGCCGATCGCGGCTCCGGGGATCGAGCCCATCCCACCAACGATCACAACCACCAGCGACGCGAGCAGAAACCGGATGTCCTCGCCCGGCGCCACCGACTGGAATGTACCTCCGACGACGCCGGCCATCCCGGCCAATCCCGCGCCGAACGCAAACACGCCCAAGAATGCCAGTTGGATCCTCGCTCCGGTTGCCGCCAGCATCTGGCTGTCATCCACACCGGCCCGGATCATCATGCCGACCCGCGTCCGGCTGAGAAGCAGCCACATCCCAATGCCGACAACCACCGATGCGGCGAATATGACGACGCGGACCATCGGGTACTTGAGAAAGATCAGATCGCCCGTGGATGTTCGCACGTCGGTGACGAAGAAGGTCTCCATCGGCCCGCTGAGCCAACTTGGGGCGCGAATGTTGTAGAAATCTCCTCCCCATATCCACAGCATGAGATCGGCCATGACGATCGACACGCCAATCGTCACCAGCGTCTGACGTAGATCCTGTCCCTCCATGCGCCTGAAGACGACGAGTTGAAGCAGGATTCCGAAGGCCCCGGCGACGATGAACGCCGCAGGGAAAGCCAGGAGCCAGTACCCTGTCCACTCCGCGACTCCATACCCGATGTATCCGCCCAAAAGGTACAACGACCCATGAGCAAGATTCACATTGCGCATCAACCCGAATATCAGCGTAAATCCACTGGCAACTAAAAAATAAAGCCCGCCTAAAGTGATTCCATTGAATAATGCGTTGAGGAATATTTTCTTTCGTCCAACAGCATCAACCAACCACTCCGGCCACACAGCAAAAATCAGCCACAAAGCTATTGCAGCCAATATGATTATAAAACCGGCCCAGACTGGATGTTTATTAACAAACCATCGCATTGCGTAGCCTTATCGGCAATCGATACATCGATCGACAAGTACCGATCGGACGGCCATTGGGATGCCAAACAATTGCAAGGCGGATTCTAATACTTCCTTGCACAACTTTGATTTGATCATGTCGACCGCGTCCTTCATCCGCCGGAACATGGCAACCCGTTCGGTAAACGAGGCTACGTATCATTGGCGGAAAACGCGTACCTCTCAGTCTCTTCGGTTGGCTCCGGATCGCCAAAACGCCGCATCAGGTGAAGTGGGCCACCCGCCGGTACTCAGATGGCGGAATTCCCACGTTTGACGCGAAGAATCGTGTGAAGCTGGCCTGAGATGAGAATCCAAGATCAAAGCCGATATCCGTCACGGATTTGTTGGTCCCCATGAGATCTTCGATGGCTTGCTCGGCGCGCAGAGTGTTCAGAAAGATGTTTGGAGTGATCCCCATCTGCATCTTGAAGAGTTTGTAGAAATGTGGCCGCGAGAGCCCAACGTCCCGCGCCAGATTGTCGATCTCGACATCCTCCGTGAAGCTCTCCTGCATCAGCCGTAGTGACCGGCGCACCCGGTAATCGTTGAACCGGAAATGCCGGTTTCGCAGCCTCGACCTTGCTTCCACACCACGCCAGCACTCGTCAAAACACAGCCGAGTGGTCTCGAACAGAAATCCGTCGAACCGGGTCGAAGCCTGTTTGTCCAGTAACAGGGAGGTCAACCGCGTCACCCATTGGGCGACATCCGGTGTCATCGGGACTTTCGGGTTCCCGAAACCCAGCACGAATTCGCCTGACTGGCTCGCTTCGAGGAACCACATCGGCTTGATGTACAGCACCAGGCACAAGCAAGGGACAAGTTGCTCGCTCGGAGCAAAGCTGTGCGGCTCCCAGGGACTGATGGCCACCCCTGACATTTCATCGGCCGACAAGACCTGGTCTCCGACCGTCACTTTGCCATGACCGCCGTCAACATAGAAAATCAGGTGCCCTTCGCGATGGGCGTGCGTGACGATTGGCCGGTCGAGTTCGTACAGCGCAGCCCTGCCAAAATCGCCATGATGAACGGAAATAGCGCCACTCATACGCCTTCCCTCCCCTGTTTGAGGCATTGCTCTTGGCGGCATATGCGCTCAACGCGACAGTATCCGTGAGACGGTCCGCCGCAGGCAAGATGACCGGACCAAGAATGAGACGGAAAGTTACGTTGCTCGATCCATGCACGGGGTTGGCACGGGGTTGCCGGATCGATCGGTGGTCTCGACCCCAGAGGGTCAGCCAGACATCGCATAGGGCCCGAGATGACAGCACGGACTGCCGCCGATCAGTGCGCCGCCTCGATGATCGAACGTATGTCGGCCATTCCGATTGCTCTCGGGCTTCTGCCAATCGCCCGATCCCGAGCGGCAATCGAAGCCGCAGCATCGATGTCCTCACCGTCCAGCCCCATATCGGCCAGCCGATTTGGAAGCGGCAGGTCGGCCAGAAATCCCGCGATCCCGTCCGCGAGATCGACATCATCTCGAAGATTGAAAACGTTCCGTAGTGCTTCGGACTTTTGATCAATCCGATCGCCATAGAACCGAAGAAGTCCCGGCATCAGAAGCCTACCGGCGGCGCTTGGATCGATCTGGACGCGCGAAACCGATGCCAACGCGTTGGTGATCGCGTGGACGACGCACACGCCCTTCTGAAGCGATAAGGCGCTGTTCAAGCTGCCCGCCATCATCTCGCGCCGAGCCTCGAGTTCGTCATCCTCCATCGCTCGGCGGAGAAACCGGACAGTTCGCGAAAGACCGTCAAGCGCCAGTCCGTCAGCCGGCGGGTTGTAGCCACGGGACAGGAACGAGTCGATCCCGCGGGAGACGGCTCCCGACGCAGCGCTGGCACTGGCGGCGACCGTGCTGCTCAAGGTCAACGTCGGGTCGCATATCGTAACCGTCGGTATCAAGTGACGTGATGACATCAGAACTTGGTGCGCGCCGCTGACCTTCACCCTCGCATAATCGCTGACCGACGAAGCGAAGCCGGAAATGCCGGGCACAGCGAACAGATCGGGCAAGCCGTTGCCGATCCGTTGGGTACCGCCCTCCGCGCTCGAGAGCGCCGCTAGAGGCTCGTCGTAGGCAATGGCAATGCGCGCCACCTTGGCCAGGTCGATCGCACGATTGCTCCCGAAAGCCACCAGATGATCGCGCCCGGTTTCCCGATACGTGCGGGCAATCTGCAGCGCCGCCGCCTCGGTTGGTAATGATGGGACGTCGGCGAACGTTTCTGTGGATGTTCGTATCGGGAAGCTGGCGAACAGGCGGTCAGCCAGATTGCCCGAAAGATCGCCGCACTCCGCGATGATGAGCGGGCGATGATGCCGGTTCCGCTCTATTTCCGACCGCAGCGCTTCTTCAAGGACGCCGTCGGCGAAATGCACGCGGTTCAGATAGGTGATCAGAGTCATCGGATCTCCGCCGCCGACGGCGCGAGCCGCTGTCTGCTCAAAGGGTGGGATGTAGTGGACCCGGACGACGAATGTCGTCCGGGTCCACCGGAGTACCGCAAGTCTTCAGTAGGACTTCTTGCAGGCCGGGGTCTCCCGGCTCGGCAGGCCGATCTTCGCGAAAGCCGCCTCGTCAATTCCGAGGGTCTGGTTCACACCCTGCTTGATCGACACAAGCTTGGTCGCGAGGGTGCCATCGGCGAGTTCCACGACTTCCGAGACGAAGTTCGCACCGACTGCCTGGCGATTCTTGTCGAGCACGATCGTGCCATTCGGCGCATCGAGCTTCAGGTTCGTCAGGCACTTGCGGAACTTGGCCTGACCGTCGGACAGATCGCCGCCAATCTCGTTCATGCAGGTCAGCGCCGCGGTTGTGGCGTTATAGTAGCCGGTCGCCAGCAATGACGGGCTCGGGAAGCGCTGATCCGCCGGGAAGCTGTCCTGGTAAGCCTTCACGTAAGCCTGCCACTTCGGGTCGTCCCAGGTATCGGCCTGCGGGCCCGACGACGGCGTGCCGATCAGCGCCTTCTTCGCGTTGCCCTTGGAATTCAAAACGGTGCCGTCGACCATGATCGAGCCGCCGATCAAGTTCGCGCTTCCACCGGCCTGCTGGTACTGATTGAGGAAGTTGACCGCGTCGCCACCGCCGAGGCCGAGGTAGATCGCGTCGACATTGTCCGGCAATGACGCGATGATTGAACCGAAATCCTTGGTCCCCAGAGGCACCCAGAGGCGTTCCGTTACGGTGCCGCCGGCCGCGCAGAACTCGGTCACGAACCCGAACACCTGCGTATAGATGAAGGAGTAGTCCTCTCCGACCGTCGCAACCGTTTTGTATCCCTTCTTGTTGTAGACGTAGTCTCCGAGACCGGCGGACCACTGTGCGCCGTCGGTGTTGAAGCGGAAGAAGTTCTCGGACGGAGTGACATAGGTCGTTTCCTGCGCGCCTGAGATGCCGTTCAGGAATGTGACCTGTGGCTGGGTCTTCGAGTAGTCGCGTATCGCGATACCCTCCGACCCGGACAACGGTCCGATGATGATATCCACCTTGTCCTGTTCCACCAGCTTGCGCGCGGCCCGGACCGCGCTGTCAGGGCTGGCATCTGTGGAACCGATGGTGAGCTGAACCTCGCGGCCGCCACCCTTGTTGCCCATCACCCGAAGTGCGGTCTTAAGCCCGCGAACTCCGTCTTCACCCAGTACGGTGTACGTGCCTTCCAGCGTCGCGAGAACGCCCACTTTCAATGGTTCGGCAGCCAAGGCGCATGTGCCTGCGGCCAACAGCACCGCGACCGAGGCCGAGACCGTCTTCAAGTAGTTCAAAGCCATGAAACCCTCCCACGGGATCGTTTTTGGTCTTGGCCGACGCCGCCCAAGCCGCGACATCGAACCCGCCAATCCTGCGCTCAATCACAGAGATGCCGATCCCACGGCGTTCGCTTCGCATAACGTCCAGTCTGATTTTCGTACCGGCCCGATGGACGATGTGGTGTCTGGTCTGCTCCTGACCTGAGCCTGGGTTTCCTCCGGGTATTGGCAGAGTCCGGGATCGATTGCAGTGCTCCCGAACGTGCAGACGGCTGGGGCTAGAGGTTCCGGGTCTTGGTCAGCATCGCGGGCTGTCTGCGTGTGCTGATCTCATGAGCGCCGCCGACGACAACACCATCAACGTCTGATCTCGCGCCGAAACCTTCCAACCTTGCGCAGCGAAGCATTTGCTCAATAGCCGTCCGCGGCCGAGACAACGTGACTGTCAGGGGATTCGTTTGACTCGTTCGTACCGGCTCCGAGTTCGTGACAGCGTCGATCAGGTTCATGACGCGACGTCATCAGCCGTACCGGGCCTCAGCCATGGGTTCCAGTGACAGCACCGCTCCACGACATTGACGGCACCACTGACGCAGATATCGGCCTAGCCGCGATCATCGGCCCGCAGGAATCGGCCGGCGATGCTTGCCTCCATGCGAACCATGTAGTCGCGCGCCGCCGCCATGTGCTCGGCCATTACTGCGCGCGCAGCGTCAGCGTCGCCTGCCTTCAGTGCCCGCATCAGCTGGATCTGGTAGTGCAGCGCCGTGTCGCGCAGGACCGGGTGCGGGTCGTCATAGATGCTGCGGCACACCGCCATCTCCCGCAACAAGGTCTGCAGGAAGCCGCAGAACAGCCCCAGCACGGGGTTCGGGCACAACTCGGCCAGCACGGTATGGAAGTCGAGCTCGGCCATGCGCTGGGCGTACTCCTCCTCGCCGGTCGATGACGGCGCGTCGTAGACCCGCATGGTCCGCTCCAGCCGCGCGAGATCGGCCTCTGAAAGCCGCCCAGCCACCGACGCCGCCAGTTCAGGCTCCATCTCGCAACGCACGTCGTAGATGTCGGTGACGGTCGGCGTGCGGAACAGGAAGTAGCTGGACAGCAGCGCCATCGCCCGCTGCGGCCCGATCTCGGTCAGGAACACCCCGCCGCCCGGACCGGTCCGGGTGCGGATCAGGCCCTGGGACCGCAGCGCGCTCAGCGCTTCACGGATCGAACCCTTGGACGCCTGGAACTGCTCCATCAGTTCACGCTCGGCCGGCAACCGCTCGCCCGGCCGCAGGCCGCGCTCGTAGATCATGTCCTTGATCTGCTCGCTAATGGTCTCGCGGCGGCGCTGACGGGGCAGGCCGGCCGAGGACTTCGGCACGACCTGGTCAGTCATCGGCGCCGGTTCCGTCCAGAGCCGGTCCACCAAGGGGATGCCAGCAGGCGGCGGCACTTCCTCCGGCGGCTTCCAACGCCGGTCGCTGCATGCGACAGAACTCGTCGGCACGCGGGCAGCGAGACGCGAAGGCACAGCCGGCCGGCGGGTTGAACGGATCGGGCAGCTCGGCCGGTTCGCTCTCAGCCTCGATCCGCCGGCCGCCCGGCGTCGGCGCCGAGCGCATCAGCAGCGCGGTATAGGGATGCCGTGGACGGGAGAACAGCTCGCGCGCCGTGCCGAGTTCGACGATCCGCCCGAAATACATCACCGCCACCCGGTCACAGACACTTTCAATCACGCTCAGATCGTGGCTGATGAAGACGTAGGTCAAGCCGAATTCGCGCTTCAACCGGTCGAGCAAGTTCAACACCTGCGCCTGCACCGACACATCGAGGGCGGAGACCGGCTCGTCGAGCACGATAATGCGGGCATCGGCAGCCAGCGCCCGGGCGATGCCGATGCGCTGGGCCTGACCGCCAGAGAACTCGTGCGGGTAGCGGTCGAGGAACTCCTCGCGCAGGCTGACGGCCTGCATCAACTGCGCGAGTTGGGCCCGCCGCGCCGCCGCGTCCAGCCCCAGCAGCCGGCGCATGGGCGTCTCAAGGGTTTGGCGGATCGTCTTGCGCGGATTCAGGGAGGCGACCGGATCCTGGAAGACATACTGGACCTGGCGGGCCAGCGCCCGCGGGTCGCGGCCGGCTAAAGCCCCGGCATCCCGGCCGTCGAGCTTGATGGTTCCGAAAGTCGGGCGGTCGAGGCCGACCAGCATCCGGGCCAGGGTGGACTTGCCGCACCCGGACTCTCCGACCACACCCAAGGTCTCGCCTTCCTGGACGACGAGGTCGACGCCCTGGACGGCATGTACCGCGGCACGGCGTCCCCCCAGCAACGTCCGACCGCCTCCGAACACCCGAATCAGGCCCTCGGCCTCGAGAGCGACGCTCATGACACCCCCCGCAGCGGCTTGATGCAGCGCGCTGCCCGGCCGTCGGACAGAGGGTGAAGAGCGACGTCGCCGATCCGGCAGCGCGCTTCGACATACTCGCAGCGCTCAGCGAAGGCGCAGCCATCCGGCAGGCGATCGACCGCCGGCGGCAGTCCCTCGATCGCGTCCAGACGCCGCTCCGGCTGGCCGAGGACCGGGACGCAGTCGATCAGCTTGCGGGTGTAGGGATGCGCCGGCGTGGCCAGCACGTCCGGCGTCGCGCCGATCTCGACGATCCGGCCGGCATACATCACCGCCACCCGGTCGCAGAGCTCGGATACCACGCCGAAATCATGGGTGATGAACAGCACCGCCGATCCGCGCTCCTCCGACAGGCCGCGCAGCAGCTTCAGCACCTGGGCCTGGACCGTCACGTCGAGAGCCGTGGTCGGCTCGTCGGCGATGATCAGCTCAGGATCGTTGGCCAATGCCATAGCGATGCAGACGCGTTGGCGCATCCCGCCCGACAGCTCGTGCGGATAGGCGTCGAAACGGCTCGCAGCCGACGGGATCTGCACCCGCTCCAGCAGTTCGGTCGCCCGCCCCCGGGCCTCCCGCGACGACAGCGGCTGATGCGCACGCACCGCCTCCATCACCTGGTCGCCGACCGTGAACAGCGGATGCAGCGTGGTTTGCGGATCCTGGAACACATAGGCGACCCGCCCGCCGCGCAACCGCCGGAGATCCTCGATCGACGCGGCCAGTTGGTCGGCGCCGTCGATCGTGACCCGGCCGCCGGTGATCGTACCAGGCGGGCTCGGCACCAGGCGCAGCAGCGAAAGGGCGGTCACGGACTTGCCGGACCCTGATTCGCCGACCAGGCCGACCCGCTCTCCCGGTGCCAGTGTCAGGTCGACGCCGCCGACCGCACGGTAGATCCGGTTACCCGTGCGGAACTCCGTCCGCAGGCCGTCGACGGCGAGCACCGAACCGGGCACTGGCGCGTCTGGCACGGCGTCTCGCCGAACTGCCGTTGCCGCTCCCGGAGCTGCCAGGGCGCCGGATTTCAGCCTCGGGTCGAGCACGTCTCGGATGCCGTCGCCGACCAGGTTGATACTCATCACCAGCACGAAGATCATCAACCCCGGAATCACCGAGACATGGGGTGCCGTGAACAGCAGCTTGCGGCCCTCGCCCAACATCGAGCCGAGATCCGCCTGTGGCGGCTGGGCACCGAGTCCGAGGAACGACAGGCCGGCGGTCTCCAGGATCATCCAGCCAACCGTGGTCGACATGGTCACCACGATCGTCGGCAGCACGTTCGGCAGTACTTCTCCGAACAGCACCGCTGCATGGGACGCGCCGGACAGCCGGGCGGCATCGACGAACTCGCGGCGCGACAGGCCGAGCGTGATGCCGCGGATGTTGCGGGCGAAAAACGGGACGTTGACGATCGCAATCGCATAGAGCGCGTTCAGCAGTCCGGGGCCGAGCACCGCGACGATGCCGAGGGCCAGCAGGATGTAGGGGAACGCCATCACCAAGTCGATGCCGCGCATCAGCGCGCTGTCCGTCCTACCGCCCGCATAGCCGGCGACCAGGCCGATCAGCGATCCGGCAAGCGCAGCGATCGCCGTTGCCGACAATCCCACCAGGATCGAGATGCGGGTGCCCCACAGCAGCCGCGAGAGGATGTCGCGGCCAAGGTGATCGGTGCCGAGCAGATTGCCCTCGCTGCCGGGCCGAAGCAGCCGCTGAGCAAGATCCGTGACGTCCGGATCGCGCAGCGGCAGGAACGGCGTCGCGAGAGCCAGAACGGTGACCACGACCAGGATGACCAGGCCGGCGGCGGAGAGCCGGTTAGCAACCAGCAGCCGGAACGGCGACGGCCGTCCGCTCCCGGTATCGGCGCGATTCCACCAGAGCGCCAGCGACACCATCAGCGCAGCCTTGGATCGACCAGCGTCTGGGCGACGTCAGCCAGCAGGTTGAACAGGACATAGCTCGCGGCGACCACCAGAACGCCACCCTGGACCAGCAGCAGGTCGCGGGTGGCGATCGCGTTCACCAGCATCCGGCCAATCCCCGGCCACTGGAAAACCGTCTCGATGTATACCGCACCGCCGAGCACGAAGCCGGCCTGGATGCCGATGACCGGGATCACCGCAACCAGGGCGGCCTTGAAGGCGTGGCGGTAGATGACGCGACGCTCCGACACGCCCTTGGCGCGGGCGGTGCGGATGTAGTCCTGGCGCAGTACCTCCAGCATCGCCGCCCTGGTCAGCCGCGCGATCACCGCCGTCGCCACTACCGCCAGCGTGACAGACGGCATGACGAGATGGGCCAGCAGGTCTGGCAGGTCGCCACCGCCGTAGATCGCCTGCATCCCCGAAGCGGGAAGCCAACGCAGTTGCACCGCGAACAGCATGATCAACAGCAGGCCGAGCCAGAAGGACGGGGTCGAGATGCCGATCAGCACGAGAAAAGTGACGATCCGGTCGGTCCAGCCGAACTGCCTGACGGCCGCCGCGATTCCGGCAACCACGCCGAGCACGGAACAGAGAAGCAGCGACGTTCCAGCCAGCAGCAAGGTCGCGCTGAACCGTTCGAACACCTCGTCGGCGACCGGCCGATTGAGAGCGTAGCTGCGCCCCATGTCACCGTGCAGAAGGTTGCCGAGCCAGGTGAAGTACTGCTGGACAAGCGGCTGGTCGAGGTCGAGCTGACGGTTCAGCCGGGCGACGTTCTCCGGGGTGGCATAGCTGCCGAGAATCGCCGTCGCCGGATCCCCAGGGATCAGGGCCATCATCGCGAAGACGACGACCGAAAGCCCGAGAAGGATCGGGACGGCGGCGACCAAGCGTCTGCCGACATAGCCCCACATCGGCGGCTATCTCCGCGCGACGTGACGGCACGGTGCGTGGGTCCCGGACCCGTCCCGCATCCGGCGTGCCGGTCCGAGACGAGGCCGCAGGAGGTGAACCCCTCTCCGACCCTTATCCTCTCCGCAACGGCCAAGCTGCAGAGATCCGGGATCTGCTCGTCGGCGATTCCGACACGCCATCGGCCGCCTCCTCACCCTTTCCAGACGTCATGCAGCAGCAGGAAGAACGACGGCTGCAGCTCAAAGCCCTCGACCTGGGCGATCGTCACCGCGTTCTGCTTCCAATTGGCGATGAACGCCCAGGGCGCGTCGTCGTGCACAATCGCCTGCATCTGCCGGTACAGGGCCGCGCGTTTCGTCTGGTCGGTCTCGCGCCGGGCCTGCTCCAGCAATCCGTCGACCTTTGGGTTGGAGTAGTAGCCCGAGTTGAAGCCACCCTTGTCCGGAAAGGCGCCGGTGCGCAGTGCGAGATAGGGCAGCGTGTCCGGGTCGTTGGTCATCCAGGCCATCTCGGCCATATCGGCCTTGCCCTCGAGTCCCGGGTTCACCTTACCGAGGAAGGTGTTCCACTCGTAGGTCTCGATCTTGACCTTCAGCCCGACCTTCGCGAGGTCGGCCTGGATCGCCGCGCCCATGGCGACCGGGTCGAGCATGCCGGAACCGCCCTCGGTCACGTAGAAGGTCAGTTCCGCGCCATCGGCCCCTGCGGCCGAGAGCAGCGCTTTGGCCTTCTCGGGGTCGTAGGGATAGGGCTGCAGCGTGTCGTCATAGGCCCAACCGAAAGCCGGCGGGGTCGGCCCGGCCGCCACCTCGGCGGTGCCCTGCAGCACGTTGTCGACCAGCGCTTTCTTGTCGATGGCGTAGTTGACCGCCTGCCGGACTCGCTTGTCGGCCATCGGACCGCTCCTGGTGTTGAGGATCAGGAACCAAAGATGCGGCCCGGCCTCCTCGCTGACCTTGAAGCTGGCGTCACCCTCGAAGGTCGCGAGGTTGTCCGGCGGGACCTCCACCATTACGTCGACGCCTCCGGACAGCATCTCGGCGACCCGAGTGTTGGCGTCGGTGATCGGCCGGAACACCACGGCCTTAAGCTTCGGCGCGCCGTCCCAGTAGTCGCGATTGGCCTCAACCACGACCTTGGAGTTGGTTTCCCACCCAGCGAACCGGAACGGCCCGGTGCCGACAGGGTGCCGCCCGAAATCCTTCTTGTGCTTCTTCACCGCCGCCGGCGAAACCATCAGCCCGGTCGGATAGGCGAGGTTCGACAGGAACGGCGCATAAGGCTCCTTCAGGTGAAAGACGACGGTCTTCGGGTCCGGAGCCTCGACCCTATCGACCGCGCCGAAGAAGAAGCTGAGCGGAAACGGCCCGGTGTCGTGGTACGGGTTCTTCTCGTCCAGCATGCGATCGAAGTTGAACTTCACCGCCGCCGCGTCAAACGGAGTGCCGTCGTGAAAGGTCACGCCGTCGCGCAGAGCGAAGGTGTAGGTTTTTCCGTCATCACCGATCGTCCAGGCAGTCGCCAGCGCCGGCTCGACCGCCAGGGCACCGGGCTTGTAGCGCACCAGCCCGTCATAGACGTTCATCAGGATCCGGAAATCGTTGACCGCCGTGACCGCGTGCGGATCCAGCGATTTCGGCTCGGCGATCTGGGCGACAACCAGGACGCCCGGCGGAGTCTGGGCAGCGGCGAGACTGCCGAGCGCTGCGAGGGCGACCGCCGAGGCGGCGGCAATCCGGCGAAGTGGAGCGAGCATCGGCATTCCTCCTATGAAGATCGGCCCGATTGGACTTTGATCAATTATTCATGATAAATATCAATCGGTCAAAAATTGATCATTATAAATGAAATTGGAAGGAGCCGTCAGCCGTGGCAATGGGGTTAGATGGCTGAAACCATGGCGGGAATCGCCGCCGACATGCTCACGATCGATGCCGGCCGGCTGCACGCCGACATCGAGGCCGTTAACGCCATCGGCCGTATCGACGGCGTTCCCGGCATCAACCGCATCAGTTTCTCCGATGCCGACATGGCGGGGCGGCGCTGGCTGCTCGCCCGGATCGAGGACGCGGGGCTGGTGGCACGGATGGATGCGGTCGGCAACGTCTTCGGCCGATGGGAGATCGGGTCCGGTCCAGCGGTGCTGGCGGGCTCTCATCTCGACACCGTGCCCCGGGGCGGACCGCTCGACGGCACACTCGGCGTTTGCGCCGCGCTGGAGGCCGTGCGGGCGATGCGGGCTTCCGGCCTGCGGCCGGCCCGCCCGGTCGAGGTGGTGGCGACCGCCGACGAGGAAGGCCGTTTCGGCGGCATGCTCGGCAGCCAGGCGATCTGCGGCGAGGTCGGGCCAGAGTGGATCGCCTCGGCGGTCGACGACACCGGCGCCGGACTCGCCGACGCCATGCGTGCCCAGGGCCTGGATCCCGCAGCCGAGGTCGCCCGCTGCCCCGACGAGATCGCGGTGTTCCTTGAGTTGCATGTCGAGCAAGGCCCGGTCCTGGAGGCGACAGGCGAACCGATCGGTGTGGCCGGCGCGGTATCGGGCGTGTTCAACTGGACCGTCACCCTGACCGGCGAGGCCAACCATGCCGGCACCACGCCGATGACCTTGCGCCGCGATGCCTTCCGCGGCCTTGCCTCATTCGGCGCGGCGATCGACGGCATCCTGGCTCGGGCCGGCGGGCCTGACACACGGCTGACGGTCGGCAAGGTCGCACTGGAGCCGAACTTCCCCCACAGCGTCGCCGGCCGGGCGACGTTCTCGTTGATCGGACGCGACGTCGATGAGGCGGTAATGCGCACGGTGGCGTCGGCCTGCCGCGAGGCAATCCATCGCGCCGCGGCGGCCCACGGCCTTGGCGTCGGGATCGCCGAGCAGAGCTGGCTGCCGCCGACACCGCTCGACCCGGCGGTCGCCGCCCGACTGTCGGCCGTCGCCGGCGGTGCCAGGATCATGCCGTCGGGTGCCGGACACGACGCCCAGACCTTCGCCCGGCACGTCCCGGCCGGCCTGATCTTCATCCCGTCGCGCGGCGGGATCAGCCACTCGCCCGACGAGTGGACCGGTCTGGAGCACATCGAGCGCGGCGCTACAGTTCTGGCCCGCTCGATGGCGGCGTTCGCTCTGGACGATTCTGACACATCGTCGGATGGCGAACACTTGGCATGACCGACCGCCTCGCATCATGAAGCCGATTGGCCTGCTCCCGCTCCGGTCCTGCACCGAAACCTGTCCAAGCTCTACGCCGCCCCGGTCGCCGACCTGCGCGCGCCCTTGAGGCTGAAGATCTGCGCACCGAAGCCCTGGACATCCTGCGCCGCCTGATCGAGCGTATGGACATCGGTCCCAAGGCCGCGGACGGATCGCGCCCGGTCGAACTGATCGGTGCGGTCACCGGGATGATCGAGGCGTCGCACAGCAAGACGCCCGCATCAGGAGAGGCGGGCGTTCTTGGATCGTTCACAAGTTCGGCAACGGTGTTTGCGCAGACTCGTTGCCCGCTATACCGAACGGGTTTCAGGTTGTGACCATGGGCAGGATGTCTCATTTTCTGGGCGGATTATAGTTTGCCAAGACCACTGCTCTGGCCCGCCCTTCCAGGCCGCAGCCCTCTTGAGGGACTCAGACAGACCGCCCCGTGTATGCGGCCTCCCGATGCTGCACGACGTGATCGACCACTACCCCAGCATCGATCCGGACCGTCTGCACGCTGACAGCGAGGCCATTCTGGTTCCCCTTCGTCTGACGGAACGAGAAACTGCCGACCTTGTCGCCTTCCTGGAATCGCTGTCCGAAGCGCCGGTCGGCGGCACTCCCGGACCGGACTGAGGAATACTCTACGGCTTGATGATCTGGCCGGGCGCGCGCCGGGCAATCGACCGGTCCGTCCGATTGCCATCCCCGTTCTGCTCGGGATCATCAAGCAGAATTCGAGCGCCCGCACCCTCCAGGTCGTCATACTGGCCGTGCCTCAGCGACCACAGGAACGCCCCGAGGCCGGCAACACCCATGGCGAGCGCGATCGGGATGAGCAGTCCGAGGCTATCCATGCCCCAGCGCTCCTTGCGGCACGTCCAGCCGTTCCACCTTCCCCGCTGAAGCTCGCAGGCGAAGCGCGTTGCCAATCACCAGAATCGACGACGTCGACATGGCGACGGCGGCAATCAGGGGCGTTGCGTACCCGAGCATGGCAATCGGCACGGCGATCATGTTGTAGCCGATGGCGAGCGCCAGATTCTGGCGGAGAAGACGCCCGGCACGTGCCGCGATGTCCAAGGCATACGGCACTGCCGAAAGGTCGCCGCGCAGGAAGACGAAGTCCGCCGCGTTGCGGCCGATGTCGGCTGCCGTCGACGGGGCCATCGAGACGTGGGCCGCCGTTAGCGCCGGCGCATCGTTCAGTCCGTCGCCGACCATCAAGGCACGATGGCCCGCCGCATCAAGGTTCCGCAGCCGCTCGACTTTCCCATGCGGATCGGTCGACGATCGGATTGCGGCAATCCCAAGCGCGCTACCAATAGCCTTTGCCCGTTCTGCGGTGTCGCCCGATACCATCTCGACCACCATGTTCCGGTCCAGCAACCGGCGGACGGCAGCGGCGGCGCCGGGACGCAGCGCCTCGTCGAAACAAAACGCCGCGAGCAGCTTCCCGTTCAGAGACAGGACCGTCCCGTCCAAGTGCTGGCCCTGACCGGTTGCGCCGCACAGCGCCCAGTCCGCTCGACCAAGACGGTATTCACCAGCCTTCGAGACCGCGCTGACACCCAGGCCGGGATGCTCAATCACTTGCTCTAGAGCCACCGTGTCGAGCGTGTTGTTCTCGTGAAGAAGAGCCAGCGCGCGGGACAGAGGGTGAGTCGAGCCAGCGGCAAGCCGGGCCGCCAGTTGCACGATCGCCGGATCGATGGTGGCGAGGTTGGATGGTCGGGTTGCCGGTTCAGTCAGGGTGCCGGTCTTGTCGAAGACGACGGTGTCGATCTGTTCGAGCTTTTCGAGCGCCGTGCCGTCCTTGACCATGATGCCCGCCTCGAACAGTCGCCGCGCCGCCATCACCTGCACGATCGGCACAGCCAGACCAAGAGCGCACGGACAGGTGATGATCAGCACGGCGACGGCGGTCGTGATCGCCTGGTGGATATCGCCGGACGCCCACATCCAGGCGGCGAAGGTCAGCAAGGCCGCCAGATGAACGACCGGTGCATAGTATCCCGACACGCGATCGGCGATCCGCCGGTAGCGCAATCGACCGGTTTCCGCTTGCTCCATCATGCGGATCATGTCGGACAGGAAGGAGGTCTCGGCGCCGGAGCGCGCCAGCACCGTGAGCGGCCCGGTCAGGTTGAGCGTGCCGGCCTGCAGCGTCGCCCCGGGCCCGGTCGGTTGCGGCCGGCTTTCTCCGGTTACCACCGATCGATCGACGTCCGATGACCCGATCTCGACCTGCACGTCTACGGGAACCCGCGCGCCGGCCGGAATCATGAGCCGCATGCCGGGTGCAATCTCTGACAGCGGGATGTAACGCTGCCCGCCGTCATCGCCCAGAACCGAGGCGCCTCGCGGCACCATCCGTGCGAGCCCCTCGACCGCGACCCGTGCCCGGGCGCGCATCAGGTGGTCGAGGGTACGGCCAACCAGCAGGAAGAAGATCAGCGTCACAGCGGCATCGAAGTATGCGTGGGTGCCGCCGGTCACCGTTTCATAGAGACTGAGAAGGTAGGCGAGCCCGATCCCCAACGTGATCGGGACATCCATGTTCAGCCGGCGGTGCCGGAACGCCTGCCAGGCTGACCGATAGAAGACCTGACCCGAGTAGACGAGAGTCGGGAGAGCGATCGCGGCGGAGATCCAATGGAACACCTCGCGGGTCGCCGGCTCGGCCCCGGACCAGACGGCGACCGACAGCAGCATCACGTTGCCGGCCGAAAATCCCGCAACCGCCGTCGCCCTGACCAGGGCGGAGAACGCATGGTCCTGTTTCCCGTCATCCAATGAGAATGTGACGGCATCGTATCCGAGCTCCTTCAGGCGCTCGATGGCTGGCGGTGGTGGCCGGCTGTCGTCCCACTGGATCGCGACTCGCCGGGTCGACAGGTTGAGGCGCGCATGGACGACGCCGGGCAGAGCACTTAGTCCGTTCTCGACTGTTCGAATGCATCCGGCACAGTGGACGCCCGGAACCGAAAGATCGGTTTGCCGCAACCCATTTCCGATGGGTCGGCTGGCCAGAAGGGCTTCTTCGCTTGCTTGATGGATGACGCCCGGGCCTTCGAAATTCAATTGCGCCATCTCCGATACGCAGCAGCTCATACGCGCGCCTCCTCAGCGGCGGGTGGCCGCTGGATGTTCAACGCATCGCCACGTAGGCATGCCATGTTGCGTGCCCGAGCAATGGGAAGACGACGATCAACCCGACCAGCCCGGTGACGACCGCGACCAGAAACAGGCACAGGACGATCGCGCCCCACATCACCATTACCGGAATGTTGTTCCAGACCCGCGAGATGCTTGTCCCCATGGCGGTGAAGGCGTCAGTGCGCTGGTCGAGCAGCATCGGCACCGAGAAGACGCTGATGGCGAAGGAGAACGCGGCGAACAGACCGCCGACGACAGTACCGGTGACCAGCATGGCCCAGCCGACCGGCGTGGTCAGCAGCATGGCCGTCACGTCATCCAGTCCCGGGAACGGCCGCAACCCGAAGAACAGTGCGTAGATGATCACCGCTGCGCGCATCCAGCTGACCATCAGCAGCGCCAGGATGACCCCGATGAACGCCACCTGCCCGCCGGACCGCGGAGCAACCCATAGCATGTTTCGGAGCGAGAGCGGCTCGCCCGCCTGCAGGCGGCGGCTTTTCTCGTAGAGGCCGACGGCAGCCAATGGTCCCACGATCATGAACCCGGCCAGTGCCGGAAACAGTATGTGGTCCCAGCCGGCCTGAAACATCGCGGCGATCACGGCGGCGGAGATCAGCAGCAGACCGACGCCATAGGCGAGGCTCAGCCCCGGTCGGCAAAGCAGGTCCCGCCAGCCGGCGACAAGCCACCCGAAGGCCGCCGACATCGGCAGATTGCGGGCTCGGGCGCGCGGCTGCTCGACGCCCGGCGCGGTCTGCTGGCTTTGGGCTGCAATCATTGTGTCCCGCTCCCACATTGCCCGTCTGGTCTTGGACGCCGGGTGGTTACGAAAGGGTTCAGCATGACGGTTTCGCCGCGCGGTACATCCCGCCTGAAGGGGCGCTGCTCGCCTCTTTGAGGTGTTCAACGCATTCGGGCGAGGCCGTGAATGCCACGTACAGCAGGTGCGCGTTTGCACCGATGAACACCGTCAAGCTCAAGGCGACCAGCAGGCCGACACGCCACCGAAGGCTTTGAGCACTGCGATTTGCATCGGCCATCACGGCTTCACCATCGTGCTTTGCCGACCTTCGCTGAGTTCCGTCACATACAGAGCCAGGATCCGCCGCTCGATGTCGCTCAGCCGGCCGGCCCATTGCGGCATGTGTCCCTGGCGGCCCTTTGCAATCGTCTCGAACAACACCTGCCGATCGTTCCCGTGGATCCAGGATTGATCCATCAGGTCGGGGGCGCCGACTTCGGGGTTTCCGCGGCCTTCTAAGCCGTGGCATGCCGCGCAGTTCTCGGTGAAGAGCCGCCCACCCTCGTCGACGCGCTCCGCATCGACCCCGGCGATGTCACCGATGCCGTCGGCGCTGGAGCGGATGAACGAGACGATCGCCGAGATATCCGCTCGTTGCAGGACACCGTCGCCGAAGGCGGGCATCTGTCCGAAGCGGGTGTCGGGATGGGTCGAGTTGATGCCGACCCGCAGTGTCTCGTAGATCGCTTCGGGCGACCCACCCCACAGCCAGGCCCCGGCCGTCAGGTCCGGAAAGCCACGGCCGCCCTGAGCGTCGGTTCCGTGGCAGACCGCGCAGTTGTCCCCGAACAGGGTTTGGCCGGCTTCATCGACGATTTTCATCAGGTCCGGTCGGGCTCGGATCTCGCCGAACGAAAGGCTGCCGAACTGGTCAGTCCACACCGCGCGATCGACTGTCGCCTGCTGAAGCGATCGTTGCACGGTGTCGCGCTGGTCGACGCCCAGGAGCCCGCGTGTATAGGTCACTCCCAACGGCCAGGCCGGCATCAGGATCCAGTATCCGATGGCGAACAGCGTCGTGGCGGCCAGGAAGAACAGCACGATCCGCGGGACCCGGTTGTCGAGTTCCTTGATTCCGTTCCACTCGTGCCCGGTGGTGTGCTGACCGGTTACCGGGTCTCTCTCGCCAGTCACCATGGCCGGTCATCCTTGTCGAGAATGCTGTTCTTCGCGTGATCGAAGCGCGGCTTGTTGGCGGGCAGGAAGGTGTAGATCAACACTCCCAACGCCAAGACGATGAGGTAAAGCAACCCCCAGCTCTTGGCGAAACCGACCAGTGCCCCATGGGAAACGTCGATCATTTCTTTTCACCCGCCGGCTGTTGATGCGCCGCGTCGGTCAGGCGACCGAGCACCTGCAGGTACGCGACGAGTGCGTCCATCTCGGTCAACACGCCGCTTCCGCCGTCGAAGTCCCTGACGGTCGTTGCTTCGCCGTAGCGCTGGACAACGCCTTCCGCGACATTGCTGTCCGGATGGGCTTGGCCGACAGCGTCAAGGCTCGCGTTTTCGATCATCGCGTCGGTGTAGGGCACACCGACCCTGCGCATGGCCGCCAGGTGATTGGGCAGATCGTCGGTCCTGAGCTCGTTGCGCCCGAGCCAGGCATAGGCCGGCATCTTGGACTCCGGCACCACGGCGCGCGGGTCGGTCAGGTGGGCGACATGCCACTCGTCCGAGTACTTCTCGCCGATCCGGGCCAGATCCGGACCGGTACGCTTTGAGCCCCACAGCATGGGGTGGTCGTACTGAGATTCCACGGCCAGCGAGTACGGGCCGTAGCGCTCCACTTCGTCGCGCAACGTCCGGATCATCTGTGAATGGCAGGCGTAGCAGCCTTCCCGGACGTAGATGTTGCGGCCGGCGAGCTCAAGCGGGGTGTACACCCGCATGTCCGGAGCCTGCTCCACCGTCTCGTCGATGGTGAACAGCGGGGCGATCTCGACGAAGCCCCCGATGCTGGCGACTCCGATGATGGCCAGCACGAAACCGATGGCCGATCGCTCAAGTTTCCGATGAACTTCGGCCATGATTACTCTCCCGGCACGAGGGGTTTGTCGGCCGTGGCCGGCGCGTCGTCAGTGGTCAGTCCCGGTACGCGGCGAATGGTCTGGTAGATGTTCCAGCTCCCCACGACCGCGCCGACCAGGAAGAACAGCCCGCCAATCGTTCGGACGATGTAATAGGGGTGCATGGCGACAAGCGACTCTAGGAACGAGTAGGTAAGGGTCCCGCTCTCGTTGTAGGTTCGCCACATCAGACCCTGGATTATTCCGGAGTTCCACATCGCGAACACGTAGATCAGCGTCCCGATCAACGCGCACCAGAAGTGAACCTCGACCAGTCCAGAGGAATACATGCGCTCGCGCTTCCAGAGGGTCGGCACCAGCGTGTAGATCGCGCCGAACGTGATCATCGCGACCCAGCCGAGTGCTCCGGCGTGGACGTGTCCGATGGTCCAGTCGGTGTAGTGGGAGAGGGAGTTCACCGGCCGGATCGCCAGGAAAGAACCCTCGAAGGTCGAGATCCCGTAGAACACCGCCGCGACCATCATGAAGCGCAGCGTCGCGTCGTCGCGGACCTTGTGCCAGGCACCGTTCAGGGTCGCCAGCGCGTTGCCGGCGGATGCCCAGGACGGCACCAGCAGCACCACCGAGAAGGTCATGCCGAGGGTCTGCACCCACTGCGGCAGGGCCGTGTAGTGGAGGTGGTGCGAGCCCGCCCACATGTACATGAAGGTGATGCCCCAGAAGCTGATGATCGACAGCCGGTACGAATAGATCGGCCGCTCAGCCCGCTTGGGCAGGTAGTAGTACATCATCCCCAGGAAGCCGGCGGTCAGGAAGAACGCCACCGCGTTGTGGCCGTACCACCACTGGGTCATCGCATCCTGAACACCCGCGAACGCTGAGTAGGCCTTCGCGCTTCCGAAGGAGATCGGGACCGCCAGGTTGTTGACGATGTGCAGGATCGCGACGACCAGGATGAAGGCCATGTAGTACCAGTTCGCCACATAGATATGCGGCTCCCTGCGGCGGGCGAGAGTGCGGATGTAGAGCGCGAAGTAGGTCACCCAGACGATGACCAGCCAGATGTCGGCATACCATTCCGGCTCGGCGTACTCCTTCGACTGGGTGATCCCCAGGAAGTAGCCAGAGACGGCAATCAGGCAGAACAGGTTGTAGCCCAGCAGCACGAACCAGGGGCTGACAGGGTCCGCCAGTCGCGCGCGAGAGGTGCGCTGCAGGACATGGAACGAGGTGGCGATCAGCGCATTGCCGCCGAAGCCGAAGATGACGCTTGTCGTATGTGCCGGCCGCAGCCGCCCGAAGCTCGCCCATGCGGCGTCGAACGTCAGTTCCGGCCAAGCCAGCAGAGCGGCGACCCAGACTCCGATGAACAGCCCGAAGACCGCCCAGGCCATGGACAGTATGACGCCGAGCCGGATCGGGTCGTCGTTGTACTCATGGAACCTCGACGCTGCCGGTTCGGGCGCGTCGAGTTCGGACCAGATCTTGATTCCGACCAGTGCTGCGAACAGCGCGATCAGCAGGCCATGGTAGCCGAGGACGTCGTCGCGTCCGGCGAGCCCAAGCGCGGCGCCGGCAAGGCCGACCAGCACACAAAGCAGCAAGCCGATCTGTCGCTCCGACGACGTCAGCCGTGCGATCGATCCAACGGTTGGGTTCATGCAATCACCTGCCGATCACGTCACGCTTCTCTTGAGGAGTGACCGTGGTCGAGATCCCGCTCCGATCAGCCCCCGGTTCGATGAACCATGATCGGTCCGGCCGTTCCTTGATCTGGATCAGTGTTTCCGCATTCTCCGGCGAAGGAGAGGCCGCTGAACGCCGTTCCATGGACCAACGCGGGATATGCACGGTGGAGTCTGACAAGCGCGCCTTTCGGTCCTATTCACAGTGACGGCGCTGACGCGCAAAGTGCGGAGAGGCTATTGGGGAGAAGCGTGGTGACGAGACCAACCGCCAGCGACGGCGTGCCAGCCGACAGCGTTGCAAGCGGCGACGGTCTTGCCGATGCAATCACGGACTACGGGATCGTCAGCCTCTCCCCCGACGGAACGATCCTCGGCTGGAACACCGGTGCCGAGCGAGTTCTCGGATGGCCCCGCGCTGAAGTCGTGGGTAAGCACCTATCCACCTGCTATTCCCCCGCCGATGCCGCGGCCGAGAAGTGCCAGCAGCAGCTGGCGCTGACGGCCCGGACGGGCCGATGCGAGGAACACTGCGTCCGCGTCCGCAAGGACGGCTCAACATTCGTTGCGAACGTCGTCACCACACAGCGGAAGGACTCCGCCGGACAGTTGTGCGGCTTTGTGGAAGTTACCCGGGACATGGCCGAAGCCGAAGCGACCGTTCAGGCCCTTCGTGCGCGGGAAGCACATCTGACGTCGATTCTGGCTACCGTGCCGGACGCCATGGTGGTGATCGACGAACGCGGGATCATCCAGTCGTTCTCGGCGGCGGCCGAACAGTTGTTCGGATACGGTGCCGCCACGGTGGTCGGGCGAAACGTTGCCCTGCTGATGCCGCCTCCGTACCGCGAGGCGCACGACTCATACCTGGCTCGATACCTGACGACGGGCGAGAGGCGGATCATCGGGATCGGCCGAGTGGTGGTGGGCGAGCGGGCCGACGGCTCAACCTTTCCGATGGAACTCAACATCGGCGAGATGAAGAGCGGCGAACAGCGCTTCTTTACCGGCTTCGTGCGTGATCTGACCGAACGACAGCAAACCGAGGCCAGGCTTCAGGAGTTGCAGACCGAACTTGTCCATGTATCTCGCCTCACGGCGCTGGGAGAAATGGCCTCCAATCTTGCCCACGAGTTGAATCAGCCACTGGCTGCCATCACCAACTACCTGAAAGGCTGCCAGCGCCTGCTGGAGAGTGACACGCCGACGGTCAAGGCGACACTGGTTCAGGCCATCGAACGTGCGGCAGAGCAGGCAATCCGGGCGGGGCGGATCATTACCCGATTGCGGGAGTTCGTATCCCGTGGCGAGAGCGAACGCACGATTGGCAGTGTGACGAAGATCATCGAGGAGGCCGGCGCTCTTGCCTTGGTGGGCGCCAAGGAGCAGGCAATCAAGGTTCGGTTTCGCCTCGACCCGGCCGCCGATCTGGTCCTGGCAGACAAGATCCAGGTCCAGCAGGTTCTGTTGAACCTGATGCGCAACGCGATCGAAGCCATGGAGGCCTGCCCGCAACGGGAACTCACGGTGTCCACATTGGCTCAGGACGAGATGATCGAGATCGCCGTCGCCGACACTGGGGCGGGGCTTGACGATGAGGTCGCAACCAAGCTCTTTCAGCCCTTCGTGACGTCGAAGCCGCATGGCATGGGGGTCGGCCTGTCCATTTGCCGGACCATTGTTGAGGCGCACGGCGGACGGATCTGGGTAGAGCCGAACGCTGGTGGAGGAACGGTCTTCCGCTTTACTCTGACGCGCATCAAAGGAGACACCGTCAATGAATGAGATCGGGCCGGTGCATGTTGTCGATGACGACGACGCCATGCGCGACTCGCTCGTTTTTCTGCTGAGCACCGCATCGATCGTGGCGATACCGCATGAGTCGGCGGAGTCGCTGATCACGGAGTTGTCGCCTGACAAGTGCTCGTGCATCGTTACCGATGTCAGAATGCCTGGCATGAACGGCATCGATCTGCTTCGTCGTCTTCAACAGACCGACAAGCTGATCCCGGTGATCGTGATCACCGGCCACTCGGACGTTCCTCTGGCGGTCGAAGCGTTGAAGGCCGGCGCGTTCGATTTCATCGAGAAGCCGTTCGAGGACGACCGAATCATCTCGGCCGTCCGTGCCGCGATGGATACGCACACCAAGGCCCGGCATGACGAGGAGGGGCGAACGGCGGTGCTGTCCCGCCTGGAGACCCTGACCGCCCGAGAGCGGCAGGTATTCGACGGACTGGTTGCCGGACGCCCGAACAAGATCATCGCGCACGATCTGGGCATCAGCCCGCGGACGGTGGAGATCTATCGCGCGAACGTCATGACGAAACTGAATGCGTCCAGCTTGTCCGAGGTCGTGCGCATCGGGTTTGTCGCCGATATCGATGCGGCTACCGGGTCCATCTGAGTCTGCATTCAGCCTCAACCCTCGACCTTACACGGTCACCCGTCCATTCAGTTCTCGACAGCGTTTATGGCGCTTATCAGGCAGTCAACGTTGACCGGCTTGTCGAAGAACGCCAGGGCGTTCAGCCGCTTGGCTCGAGCGCGTATCTCATCGGTGCTGAGCGCCGATACGATTACCGCCGGCACCAGACAGCCTCGGCTGCGCAACTGCTCCAGCACTCCCAAGCCGCTGGCGCCGGGCAGGTTGACGTCCAGGATCACACAGCAGTCCGCGCTCAAATCCGCCTGGGCCATGAAGTCTTCGCCGGTTCCGAACACCTCGACGCTGTACCCGTATATCTCCAGCACCATTCGCATCGAGTCGCGAACCGCTTGGTCATCCTCCACAATCAGCAATGTCCGCTTCAAGGCCACGATCCCGGTCTGACGGCTAGCAGTCATGATCGTTGATCGGCCAACCGCGCCTATGATCCATATCAAGAGCGACTGATGCAGCACCGCGGTCGCCCCCGCTTGGCGCAACTAAGAGCCGATCGCACGTGGATCTTGATCGGGGTCAATTACGACTGGCGGCGCCTGATGCAAACAACCGTGCCGGTTCCGCCAGTCAAGCCACACGCGGTCAGACAGCAACTACGTGATTTTCCCTAGGGAGTATCGCTTAAGGGGATCATCGGAATTTCGACCAGGAATGGATGGGCATACCTCTTAACAAGATCTTGAAAGGGGTAAGGCCATGTTGCAGTCCAAGTTCTCCAGCGCTTCTGCCCATCTCCAGTCCGTCGGCGTCAGCGCCGTTGCGTCATCCATCCGTGTCGAGGATCCGATCCAGGCGGCGCTGTCCAAGCTGGGAACCGTCGTATCCTTTGAGCGCAACGCAGAGGTCTTTGCGGACGAAGAACCAGCCGAATATGTCTACCAGGTCATCCGCGGAACGGCCCGGACCAGCAAGCTCCTGGAGGACGGCCGACGGCAGGTCAGCGCGTTCCACTATCCCGGCGACATCTTTGGCTTGGCACCGTTGGAGACGCACGGCTTCTCGGCCGAGGCCGTCACCTCGTGCAAGGTCCTCGTTGTAAAGCGGTCAGCGCTGGAAGCGGCGGCGGCACACGACGCTGCCTTGGCCAGCGCCCTGTGGATGACCACGGCCCACGACCTGCAGCGCGTCAACGAGCACATGGTTCTGCTGGGTCGCAAATGCGCCACCGAGCGCTTGCTGGATTTTCTGCACAGCACCGCCGATCGCATGCAAACCCCAAGCCTTGTCGACATCCCAATGTCACGTCAGGACATCGCGGACCATCTGGGTCTGACCATTGAAACGGTGTCTCGGACCATGACCCGTCTCCAGGAAGCCGGTGTCATCGCCCTTGAGGGCTCGCGGCGAGTTCGGGTTGCGGAGCGACGCTGTGCCGCGTGACTGTTCCGTTGGCGTGTCATGAGCAGTGCTGCCGGAGGCGTCCCCCGATACCGGCCGTGGGCGGTACCCGCGGTCCTTGGCGCTGGCTTTCGATCGCTTTTGACTCAGCGGCCTAGCACGCCCACGAGATGCTGTTCGCGTTCATCCAGGCTTCGGTTGCCAGCTTCTGGCCTGCTGCCGGTTCCGTGGATACGCGGTCAAGCTACATGACGCGTCTCTCGAACAGCGCGTGCTCGACGGCCTGCGCCGCAACCTGATGCAGCCCGGCGCGGTCAAGGCGTTCGTCACCGAGTTCAACGCCGAGCTCACCCGGCTGTGGACCGCCAAGGGTGCCGGGCGCGCCGCACGGGAGCAGGAACTGGCGCGGGTCCAGAAGGACCTCGACCGCGCGGTCGGACGCGGTTCTGACGGGCCTGCGTTCAGCCGAGATCCAGGACAGCCTGACCGCGCTGGAGGCCCGCAAGGCCGGGCTCAAGACTGATCTGTCCGCCCCGGCCGAGCCGATGCCGGCCCTGCACCCGGGGATCGCCGACATCTACGCCGGCAAGGTCGCCGATCTGGCCGCCACGCTGAACGACGCCGACCTGCGCCAGGAGGCGGAGATTCTACGCTACCGGTACCGAAATGGATTCAAACGGTGATCCTGAACCGGCCTTGGCCACGTTTCATGGCACCTGCGGACCAACTCCAAAGGTCATCTCGACCTCCTCTCACCCTCCGGCTCTCACAGGGGTACAATGGCCGCTGTTGCCGATTGCGTCTGTCGCTCGGGCTGACCTCTCGTCAGCTCTTATCGAACGCATCCCGCCGACGGGGTACCGAAGGTTGGCTAAACCATCGATCCAATACTTGGTTCACGCTCCCAGAACCGGAGATCGCGACAGGCAGCCACAAACGCACCCACTTCTTCCACTGTGTTGAGCGCCATAAACGCCCGATCCTGACCGTCCAAAACTCCTGCATTTCGGAGCAGCGGTGCCGCGGCAGCAACGAAGCCGATAAACTTGAGATGCGCATACGCATCGGCCACAAAGTCACGCGCTGCAGGCTTTCGTGACAGCCTCTCCGCTCCCTGGTCCGAAGTGATCAAGGCCACCGCGTCGAACAACAACGAAGGGCCGCCGTCAATCTCGTGGTCTGCGACGATGCGGATGCCATCGCTTCCATCGACACCCCCGATGTGCGCAGCCACGACCTCAAGCGAGGCCCCCTCGTTCTCGAGTTCGGCACGCAACGCCTCCAGCACTGAGGAATCAGCACCGTCGGTCACCAATACACCGACCTTTCGGCCAGCGAAGGATCTCGGACCGTTTCGGACGATGCTAAGCGCTACCGATTCCGGAAGGTCCCGCCGCGTCGGCAGCGCGGCATCGGCTGGCGAAGGCATGTCGTCAAGCCGCAGTCCATCGGCGACCTCCTTCGCCAGATTTTCATCGATGTTCAGCAAATGCGACACCATGCGCGCTCGGATTGCCGGCGTCTCAACCTTGCTGAGTTCAAAAATCAGAGCGCCAGCGATGTGGCCCCGCTCCGGCCCAGTCTGGCTGCAGTAGAACTGCCTTGCTTGGCTATAATGGTCGGCGAAACTCTCGGAGCGCACCCTCTGGACCTCGCCCTGCTCAGCCCGGGGGTACGTGGTGAAGCCGCGCTTTAGATCCGGGCGCGGGCCCTCGCCCCAGGAGTTTGGCTGGTAGTTCGCCCGTCCCTTGGGCACCGTTGTCTGCATATGCCCGTCGAATTGGAAGGTGTGAATCGGGCAGCGCGCCCGGTTCACGGGAATCTCGGTGAAGTTCGGGCCGCCGAGACGCTTCAGCTGGGTGTCGAGATACGAGAAGTTGCGTCCCTGGAGCAGCGGGTCGTTGGTGAAATCGATGCCCGGAACGATGTTCTGGGTGCAGAACGCCACCTGTTCAGTCTCGGCAAAGAAGTTATCGACCACCCGATCCAGGACCAGGCGACCGACCCGACGGACCGGCACCAGTTCCTCCGGAACGAGCTTGGTAGGGTCGAGGACATCGAATTCGAATGTCGCAGCGAAATCCTCGTCGAACAGTTGCAACCCGAGTTCCCACTCAGGGAAGTTGCCGGAGCGGATTGAATCCCAGAGGTCGCGCCGGTGAAAGTCGGGATCGGCACCATTCAGTTTCAGCGCCTCGTTCCAGGCCAACGACTGCAAGCCGAGCTTTGGCTTCCAGTGGAACTTCACGAAGGTGGCTTTTCCATCGGCGTTGACCAGACGGAAGGTGTGGACGCCGAATCCTTCCATGAAGCGCAACGATCGTGGAATCGCGCGGTCAGACATGATCCACATGATCATGTGCATGCTCTCGGGCGTCAGTGAAACGAAGTCCCAGAAGTTGTCATGCGCGGTCTGGGCTTGTGGAAAGCCTCGGTCGGGCTCCTGTTTTGCTGCATGGATCAGGTCGGGGAACTTGACCGCGTCCTGGATGAAGAAGACGGGAATGTTGTTGCCCACGAGGTCCCAGTTACCTTCCCGAGTATAGAATTTTACAGCGAACCCGCGGACATCGCGAGCCAAGTCGGGCGATCCCTTATTGCCGGCAACGGTCGAGAAGCGGACAAACACCTCCGTCTTTCGGCCCTTCTCCTGGAACGGATCGGCCCGGGTGACGCCCGAAAGGGACTCGTAGGCCTCGAAGTACCCGTGTGCTCCTACTCCGCGCGCATGCACGACCCGCTCGGGGATCCTTTCGTGGTCGAAATGGAAGAGCTTCTCCCGGAAGTGAAAATCTTCGAGGGCCGTCGGCCCGCGCGCGCCGACCTTGAGCGAGTTCTGGTCGTCTGCCACCGGGATGCCCTGGGCCGTTGTCAGCGTCGGCGTGTCGCGGTCCGCATACTGATGCAGTTCCCCGCCGGTGCCGCGCCTCAATGTCTGCTCGCCGGTGCGCGCGCCCGGACGCGTCGATGTCGGTCGGTGTTGTGCCATGATCCTCTCCACATTCGTCGGGTCCGATCTCATCGGCGCGCGCGGCGACGCGAACGCGTTTGCACCAGCGCCTGGGACCGGGTCGTCGAGGAACCTGTTTGTCCGCGATTGTGTTCCAAACACATTGGGATGCCCTTCTTTGGACCAGCAGGTGGTCGCCGGCCCATCCGTGCCGATATCACCGTTCGCATCGGGCATAAGCGTTTGGCGATCACCTCACCCGGCCGCGGACCGATGGAACAGTACCCCTGGCGGGACGGTTGCGTTGAGGCGCCCTTAACTGCCCGGAGCTGGCGCATCCGGGTTCCCCACTAGGAGGTCGAGATGACCATCCAAACAGAAGTCCTGATTGTCGGCGACGGCCAAGCAGCGACGCCGCTCGCCACGGCACTCGCGAAAGCCGGCAGGTCCGTTGCTGTTGCCGAGCGGCGGCAGCTTGGCGGTTCCTGCGTTAATTTTGGCTGCACACCTACAAAGGCCGCAATCGCGTCGGCGCGCATTGCCCACCAAGCCCGGCGCGCGAGCGAGTACGGCATCAGCATCGAGCAAGTCGACGTCGACTTTGGAGCTGTCATTGGCCGTGCACAGCGCATCCGTGATCGGATGCGCGCCTCCCTTGCCGACACGCTCGGCCCTCCGGACAATCCTCGACTGATCCACGGCCACGCCCGCTTCATCGGGCGGGACGATCGCGGATTCCGGATGCTCGTGGCTGAGGACGAGGTGTCCTGCTCGTCGGTCATCCTCGATACCGGAACCCGTTCGGCCCTCCCGCCGATTGATGGGCTTTCGGACATCAGTTTCCTCGATGCAAGCAACTGGCTTGAACACCAGGATCGACCATCGCATGTGGCGATCCTCGGAGCCGGCTACATCGGAATGGAGATGGCGCAATTTTACCGTCGGATGGGGTGCCGGGTCACCGTTTTCGACACGGGGGACCAAATCCTCCACAACGAGGATGAAGACGTCTCGACGGCACTGTTCAAAACTCTGGAGGCGGAAGGGGTGGCGTTCAGCCTCGCGACCACCGTTACGCGCGTCCAGAACCACAACGGCGGGGTCCGGCTGTCATTCGACCGCAACGATCCTGCACTGCTTCCCGGAACGCTTGACGCATCGCATGTGTTCATCGCCACGGGTCGCCAGCCCAATACCGACGACCTTGGTCTTGACACCATCGGGGTCCAGACGGACGACCACGGCTTTGTGGTGGTGGACGAAAAGCTGCGAACCAGTGTCGATGGAGTCTGGGCGGCCGGCGACATTCGAGGGGGGCCGATGTTCACCCATACAGCCTGGGATGACGGCCGAATCCTGCAGGCGCAACTTCTCGACGATGGGAGCGACACCACCCTCAGGACCGTACCTTATGCCGTGTTCACCGACCCTCAGCTGGGTCGTGTCGGCCTCACAGAACGGGAAGCGCGCGCAGCCGGAAAGTCATTCAAGGTGGGTCGCTTCGACATGGCGTCCAACGGCAAGGCCCAGGAGACCGGCGAGGAATCCGGGCTTATCAAGGTGCTGGTCGATGAGCGGAGCAACACCCTGTTAGGGGCCGCGGTGCTGTCGGCGGATGCTGCGGAGCTCGTGCATGGCTATGTCAATGTGATGAATGCCGGCGCACCGATCGACGTGATCCGGGACGCCGTGTTCATCCATCCGACGCTGACCGAAGCAACACAATCGGTCCTCTCGACGCTGACTCGTTAGACGCACCTGCCATGGGTTGCACTCCCATGGACGACTTGCCGTCGCAAACGCGCACGCAGAGCAGCGGCCATCAGCCCCCTCGAATGCGTCAGCCATCCTGGATTTGAGGGGCAAGCCCGAGGCAGTCCGATCACGGGAACGGGATTCTTGGATTTCGTCTGGAACAGTATCCGAACCGAACGGATTGGGTTGCCAAGGCCATCAGCCGAACCCGGTGGGGATGGACACTCTGCACGAGGAGTTGGACAGATGAAGGTACGCGACGCGATGACGAGCAATGTTCAGATCGCCAGCCCGGACCAATCCATTCAGGCCGCCGCTCAGATCATGGCGGAGATCGACGCCGGACTTGTACCGGTCGGCGAGAACGATCGCCTCGTCGGCATGTTGTCCGACCGTGACATCGCGGTACGCGGCGTCGCTGCGGGGAAGTCTCCGCAGACGCTGGTTCGGGAGATCATGAGCGCCGAGGTCAAGTACTGCTTTGACGATGATGACGTCGAAACGGTCTGCGGGAATATGGCCGAACAGCAGGTCCGAAGGCTGCCGGTGGTCAACAGGGACAAGCGCTTGGTCGGCATCCTCTCATTGGCTGACGTTGCGACCTTTGACCGCGGCAGTTCTTCCGGCGCCGCTCTCTCCGGTATCTCGCAGCCGGGCGGCAAGCACTCCCAAACTCACTGAGAGAAGTTCGTCCTATTGGATCGCCCAGGCGATCCAATCCGGCGAAGAGACTGTGAGGAGACGCACATGACAGCGGACACCACCGTCAAGAAGGTCTCCAGCGAGACCTCTCCGAGAGGCGCGATGGGTCAGAGATATCTGGTTTCCGGAAAGCAGGTTTCGATGCGCCTGTGGAGCAGCGAGCAGCCGGACACGAAAGACCCAGTACGCCGGGACTATGAAACCGTCGGCTACGTCCTCTCCGGCCTCGCCGAACTGACCGTCGAAGACCAGACCATCAAGCTCGAGCCAGGTGACTCCTGGCTCGTGCCAAAAGGTGCGGAGCACGCCTACCGCATCATCGAACCATTTACCGCCGTGGAAGCGACCGCGCCGCCTGCGGAGGTCCACGGTCGAGACGCCATCCGCTGACGATTGCGGTGATTTCCGCAACTTCTGGCGGATCAACAACCCTCAGAGCAAGGGGCCTGACCAAGGCACGTTCCACAGAACGGAGACTCGTAATGCAATTGCACAACAGCGTATGCCGTTGCGCGGCCGCGTGGCTGGTTGGCTGCACGCTCGCAGCCGCACCCACGCTCGCCGTTGGCCTGGACAACGAACCGACACCGGGCGTTACGCCGACACCCACCGAGCAGGAAGCGAACCAGAATACACCCACCGCCATGAAGGCCGATCAGGTCGCAGTGAGCGATCTGATCGACGAGGCAACAGACATGGTCGAAGCCATGCGGTCCGATCCAGAGGTGGCGAAACTTCTGCGCGACGCGAAGGGCGTCTATCTGGTGCCGGACTACGGCCGCGTAGCGCTTGGAATCGGTGGCGAAGGCGGAAGCGGAGTGATGGCGGCCCATGAGGACGGCAGTTGGACCGGACCGGGATTCTATGACGTTGGCGGTCTCACCGCCGGTCTTGAGGCCGGCGTCTCCGGCGGACGGATCGCATTCATCCTCATGACCGATCGGGCCGTCGACAACTTCAAGCAGCGGAACTCGTTCTCGCTGAGCGTTGATGCCGGGATCAAAGTCCTGAACTACACAGCAAACGCGGGCACCTCCTGGGGCAAGGGCGATGTCGTTACGTGGGCCGACACCCAGGGTATTTTCGCCGGCGCGGGCGTTGGAGTTTCGGACGTCAGATGGAACGCCGACCACAACCGGCAATTCTACGGCACCGAGGTGACACCAGCCTCAGCCCTGGTTGGCAACATGTCGGCAGACGACGCCGGACCGCTGTTGAAAGCCCTGCCCGGATAACCGACGGCGTGCCGGAGGCGGCAGCATAGCCGCCTCCGGCCGAACGGGAACAATCACATGAGCTGATTGTTGTCCGTCTGATGCTGGAAGCCAGAAGGAGCAGTCATGCCGACCAAAGCAGGGAATGAAGAGACCGACCGACGGACGGTCCTCGGCCTTGCCACACTGGCTCTGACTGGCGGAGTGCATGGTTTGTCGAATGCGGGCGAGGCTGTTGCGGCTGCATCCGCTGTGCAACCGAAACCCAACCGCGCCGACGTCTACGAAGAGACCGAGCACGTTCTGGCCGCCTACCGGCGGATGCGCTTCTGAGCGCCGCTCCAAACGTTGCTGGAGGAGTACGATGCTCCGAAAGAAGCTATCATCTGTCTGCCGGGCCCGGGACCGTATCGCGGTCAACGCGGGGGGCACAGACACCTCGGTCGACCGTCGGCGCTTCCTGATGAGCGCAGGTCTGGCAGCCGGTGGTCTTACCGCCTTCGCTACGGCCCAGTCCGGCTCGGTGAGCAAGGCCAGCGCCCAAACCGGCCAGTCGCCATCGATCCAGCACCGCAAGACGATCTGCCCATTCTGTGCCGTCGGATGTTCGATCTCCGCGGAGATCGAGAATGGCGTGTGGATTGGCCAGGAGCCGGTCTTCGAAAGCCCCGTCAACATGGGAACCCACTGCGCGAAGGGGGCCGCGACCCGAGAGTTGGCTATCGGCCATCGCCGCTTGAAATATCCGACAAAACTCGAAAACGGTCGCTGGAAACGCGTTTCCTGGGAGCAGGCACTCGAAGAGATAGGCGACCAGATGCTGAACATCCGGCAGAAATCCGGGCCGGATTCAGTGTATTGGCTCGGGTCCGCGAAATTCTCCAACGAGGCGGGATATCTGTTCCGCAAGTTTGCGGCGATGTGGGGGACCAACAACGTCGATCACCAAGCCCGCATCTGCCACTCGACCACGGTCGCCGGCGTGGCCAACACCTTTGGCTACGGTGCGATGACCAATTCTTTCAATGACATCCACAATTCCAAGTCGATCTTCCTGCTCGGCGGCAATCCCGCCGAGGCCCACCCGGTATCGATGCTCCACCTGCTACGGGCCAAGGAGAACGGCGCCACTCTGATCGTCGTTGATCCGCGCTTCACACGCACGGCCGCCCATGCCGACGAGTTCGTTCGGATCCGGACCGGCACGGACGTCGCTTTCCTGTGGGGCGTGCTCTGGCACATCCTTCGGAACGGGTGGGAGGATAAGGACTACCTCAAGCAGCGCGTCTTCGGCTTTGAGCAGGTCCGCAATGAAGTGGCCAAATACCCGCCAGACGAGGTCGAGAACATCACGGGCGTACCGCGCGACCAGATCGAGCGGGTGGCTCGCATCGTTGCTGAGAACCGCCCCGGCACGCTGATCTGGTGCATGGGGCTGACACAATCGACGATCGGCAACGGCAACACCCGTGCCGCCTCAATTTTCCAACTCGCGCTCGGCAACGTCGGCAAGTCCGGGGGGGCACCAACATCTTCCGGGGCCATGACAACGTCCAGGGAGCGACCGACCTTGGCGTGCTGTGCCATACCCTTCCTGCGTATTACGGCCTCACCACCGCAGCGTGGAAGCATTGGGCTCGGGTCTGGGACGTCGACTACGACTGGCTCCAAGGGCGGTTCGCTTCGAAGGAGCTTATGGAGGCCGACGGCATCCCGGAATCGCGCTGGTTCGACGGTGCGCTCGAAGCGAAGGACAACATTGAACAGTCGGACAATATCCGCGCGATGGTGTTCTGGGGGCACGCTCCAAACTCCCATTCACGCGGCCCGGACGTGAAGGCCGGTCTGGAAAAGGTCGACCTGCTGGTGATCGTTGATCTGGTGCCGACACTTTCGGCAGCGCTGGCTGACCGGAAGAATGGCGTTTATCTTCTGCCCGCCGGCTCGACCATGGAGAGTTCCGGCTCGGTTACGAACTCACAGCGCGCCTTGCAGTGGCGCGAGAAGGTCATCGAGCCGCTGTTCGAGGCCAAGTCCGACTACGAGATCATTTATCGCTTCGCCCGCAAGTTCGGCTTCGATAACGAGCTCTGCCGCCACATCGCCGTTGAGAACGACGAACCGGTCGCCGAAGACATTCTTCGCGAGATCAACCGGGGCTCCTGGACCATCGGGTATACCGGACAATCCCCGGAGCGACTGAAGCTCCACATGCGTCATCAAGACAAGTTCGACAGCACAACCTTGCTTGGCATGAGCGGGCCGGTGAAGGGCGAGTACTACGGCCTGCCGTGGCCCTGCTGGGGCACCTCCAAGATGAAGCACCCGGGAACCCGAAGCCTTTGGGACCAGTCACTTCCCGTCGCGGAGGGCGGCCTACCGTTCCGCGCCCGCTGGGGAGTGGAGCACGATGGATCCAATCTGTTGGCCGAGGGGTCTTATCCGGTTGGTTCGGAGATCGCGGACGGATACCCCGAGTTCACCTACGCGGTCCTGGAGAAGCTCGGCTGGCACACCGAGCTTACCAGTGTGGAACGCCTCGCGATCGCAACCGTGGCCGATGGGAGCTTTGAACCGTCGATCCTGACGTTGTCTGAGCAAGCCGCCCATGAGCGGTTGGAGGAACTCCTGGCAGGCAAGTCGGTCGATGAGACGAGATCGACTGATAGAACACCAGGCCCAAGCTCGATCGAGCAGAACGATCCGCAGGCACGTCAGGCGGCCAAAACCTATGAGGACTATACGCCGGAGAGCCGCGAGCAGAAGAAAGAACCGAAAGACACCGGCACCGGGAAGGCCGATCTGGGCGGTGGCGGCGAAGATGGCGACCAGAAGATGAGCGACGGCGAGAACTTCGCCGGCAAACTTCTCCGGGTGAACTGGAAGACCGATCTGTCGGGAGGCATTCAGCGGGTCGCGATCGCGCATGGCTGCGCGCCGTTCGGCAACGGCAAGGCCCGGGCCCTGGTCTGGAATTTCCCCGATCCCGTGCCGGTCCATCGAGAGCCGCTTTATACCCCCCGGCGCGATCTCGTCGAAAAGTACCGCACCTACGACGACCGGCGGAAATACCGGCTGCCGACGCTCTACTGGTCGATCCAGCAGCAGGACTTCAGCAGGGATTATCCGTTGATCCTCACAACCGGGCGGTTGGTCGAGTATGAAGGCGGGGGCGACGAGACTCGCTCGAACATGTGGCTGGCTGAGCTGCAGCAGGAGATGTTCGCAGAGGTCCATCCGGACGATGCTCGTGCCCTCAAGATCGCCGACGGAGACCTGATCTGGCTGCACACGCCGGAGGGCGCACGGATCAAGGTCGCCGCGATGAGCACCAGACGCGTCGGACGAGGCACAGTCTTCATGCCGTTTCACTTCGGCGGACTCTATCAGGGCCGCGATCTCTCCGAGAAATACCCCCAGGGCACCGTACCGTATGTAGTCGGAGAAGCCGCGAACACCGTCATGACCTACGGGTACGACGTCGTGACCTTCATGCAGGAGACCAAGGGCACGCTGTGTCGCATCGAGCGGGCCTGAGGAGGCGAATGCGATGGCCAGGATGAAGTTTCTCTGTGATGCCGAGCGGTGCATCGAGTGCAATGCCTGCACCACCGTCTGCAAGAACGAGCACGAGGTTCCGTGGGGCATGCAGCGTCGCCGCCTGGTAACCGTCAATGATGGCGTGCCCGGCGAGTTCTCGCTCTCGGTGTCGTGCATGCACTGTACCGACGCGCCGTGCATCGCGGTGTGTCCGGTCTCCTGCATCTACCAGACGGATATCGGTATCGTGCTGCACGACAAGGACATCTGCATCGGCTGCGGATACTGCTTCTACGCCTGTCCGTTCGGCGCCCCGCAGTTTCCGCAGACCTCGAACTTCGGGTCTCGCGGCAAGATGGACAAGTGCACGTTCTGCGCCGGCGGCCCCGAGGCCGACGGGTCCGAGATGGAGTTCAAGAAGTACGGCCGCAACAGGATCGCCGAGGGAAAATTGCCGTTGTGCGCTGAGGTCTGTTCGACCCGTGCCCTGCTCGGAGGAGATGGTGACGTTGTCATCGACATCTACAAGGAGCGCGTCATTCGCCGCGGCTACGGCAGCGGTGCCTGGGGTTGGTCGACAGCGTACTACGGTCCGCCCCAGGAGAGCTGACAGGAGCGAAATGTCATGGTTCGCGTCATCGCCGCCATCGTCGCCTCCGCCCTCGTCATTCTGCTCGGGTACACAGTCTATCTCGGCAGCGTGACCGATGACCTGATCGTGCCCACGAACGAGGTGGCCGGACGGAAGGCCGTCGACAATCCCTCGAACAACGCCGCGGGTCGGCAGTCGATCATCGCACGTACCGAGCTCCAGCGTTGGCGGGCGGCATCGGGGCCGAGTCCGGAGCAACCGCGACCCGCTGCCGGCCGCCCCGCAGACGGCGCTCTGAAATCACCTGACGCTCCCAACATCCCATACTCTGAGGGGCGGGCTGTGGTGAACGACTGGCTGAGCAACCGCGACGGCGAGTCCAAGATGCTGCGGGAGCCGCAGAACGTCTCAGGTCGGTCGTCCCTGCCAGGTCCCGCGAAAGAAACCTTCGTGCAGCCGCAAGGCCGACAGTGGCGTAGTGCGCGCAACGGACCGATCGCATTCGGTGGAGCGTTCTACCTGATCGGCGTTGCGGCAATCCTGGCCGTATTTCTGTCAGTCCGCGGGCGTGTGCCGATCAAGGAGGGCCTTAGCGGCCAAACGGTCTCGCGTTTCAGCGCTTTCGAGCGGGCCAACCATTGGCTGACCGCAGGCAGTTTCATAGTGCTGGCGCTCACCGGCCTGGTGATCCTGTTCGGCAAGGACGTGATCCGTCCGTGGTTGGGGCCCGACCTCTTCGGCGATCTGGCGGAGGGCAGTGCGTGGCTGCATATGGCGCTGGTTGCGCCGCTCGCCGTCGGTGTTGCCGTCATGATCGCCAGTTGGAGCTGGCAGAACCTTCCCACAGCACTCGACTGGAAATGGCTGAAGCAAGGTGGCGGATTCATGCGGGACAACGCTCCGAATCCCCCTGCAGACCGCTTCAACGCCGGGCAGAAGCTGATCTTCTGGGCCGTGATTCTCGGCAGCATCGTACTGATCGGAACCGGCTTGGCGATGATGTTTCCATTCCTATGGGCGGGATATGACGGAATGCAACTCGCCCAGAGCACTCATGCCATCGCGGCACTGATCATGATCGGCATCATCTTTGGCCACATCTACATCGGCACCATCGGGATGGTGGGTGCGTTTGATGCCATATGGAGTGGCAATGTGGATCGCAACTGGGCCAAGGAACATCACAGCATCTGGTACGGCCGCCTATCGGAGACAGCCGATGCAGACGAGCAGAAAAGCACCCAACCCGCGGAATGAGAGAGACACATGAGGGCATTCCTGGCCGGCATCGCCATCATGGTTGTCCTGGCCGCTGCCGGTGTCTTGATCTACGAGCGGGCGGCCCTCGACGCCGGGCAAGGCTTCATCTCGCAGCGGCACGTCCATCCACCTGAACACGGTGGTTGAGCCAGGGAGCATCATGCAGCTTCAGCAGCCCGCCCAGCGCGGGACTGTATCTGCGGTCATGCTGGCCAATGCCCAACTCGCTACGCCGTGATCGCTCATTCAGAGGCTCGTCCCCGGCCGCTTCTGACACGGCACTTTGCCGTGTGGAGACGATTGCCGCGCGAAGGAGTTGATGATGCTCATGATCGCCACAGGAGCGCTCTTCACAGCTATCGGACTCGTGATCGGTTCAGGCGGTGCGTGGCTGATCGCCATTGGCGGCAGTTGGTATTACCTCCTCGCTGGTGCCGGGTTCCTGCTGACCGGATTGCTGCTGCTTACCCGTCGTCGCTTAGCGCTCTGGAGCTACGCGGCGGTAGTGGCCGCGACCCTGGCCTGGGCACTATGGGAGGTTGGCTTCGATTGGTGGCAGTTGGCGCCACGCGGAGCTGTGGTGGTTCTCCTGGGCTTATGGCTTTTGATTCCCGGCGTGATGCGCGGAATGCGGCCAAGCGGTTCCAGTCCCGATACCGCGGTTCCGCCGCTATGGCGGGGCGCGGGCCTGCCGTTGACGATCTCGTTGATGCTTTGTGTCTCGACCGCTGTTGTCTCGCAGTTTCGCGATCCGTTTGATCGACCCGCTTCATCGCCGACACCAAAGGCGAGGACGAGCGAAGCGTCGGTTGACGCGCCTGTTCCGGCCGACGACTGGCATGCGTACGGCCGGACAGGGGCCGGATTGCGATACTCACCGCTCAACCAGATCACGGTCCGCAACGTCGATAAACTGCAAGTCGCATGGACCTATCACACCGGCGACATCCGCGCCCCTGGCGATCCAACCGAGACCACCTACGAAGTTACGCCAATCAAGATCGGCGACACGCTATACCTCTGTACGCCGCACAACCTTGTCATTGCTCTGGATCCGGCGACGGGGGAGGAGCGCTGGCGCTTCGATCCGAAAGTCCGAAAGCTCTCCGGTCTCCAGCACCGGACCTGTCGAGGTATCTCGTACCATCGTAGCCCCGACGCTCTTGCCGATGTCCAATGCGCGAAACGGCTTTTCCTGCCGACGGCAGATGCCCGGCTGATCGCTCTGGATGCCGACTCCGGCGATGTCTGCCGAGCCTTTGGCGGCGGTGACGGCACCGTGGACCTGTGGCGAAACATGCCGCACGTGCAGGAAGGATTTTATTACTCGACCTCGCCGCCGGCGGTGACTTCGGGATTGGTTATCGTCGGCGGCGCGGTCAACGATAACGTCTCCACGACTGAACCGTCCGGCGTGATCCGGGCCTACGACGTTTACACCGGCGAGCTTGTCTGGAACTGGGACTCCGGAAATCCCGATGCGACGGAACCGATTTCCGACGGACAAACCTATACCCCGAACTCACCGAACAGCTGGTCGGTCTCCAGCGTCGACGAAGAGCTCGGCATGGTCTACGTGCCCATGGGTAACCAGTCGCCGGACCAGTGGGGCGGTGATCGCGATGCGACGGTTGAGCGGTTCTCGTCCGCGGTCGTCGCCCTCGATCTTCAGACAGGGGCGGTTCGCTGGGTGTTCCAAACAGTCCGCCACGACCTGTGGGATATGGACGTCCCGGCGCAACCGAGCCTGCTTGACCTGACGATTGGCGGCGATACGGTCCCTGCCCTGGTCCAACCGACCAAGCAAGGCGACATCTTTGTTCTAGATCGCCGCAACGGTGCGCCCGTCCTGCCGGTGTTTGAAAGGAAGGCGCCACAGGGGGCCGCCGAGGGCGACTATACGGCACCTTCTCAACCGGCCTCTGCCCTCTCGTTTGAGCCCGAGCCCTTGGAGGGCAAGGACATGTGGGGCGTGACAATGTTCGACCAACTCGCTTGCCGCATCCAGTTCCATTCCTACCGCTACGAGGGCCGCTACACCCCGCCGTCACTACAGGGAACGATTGTCTATCCGGGAAATTTTGGCGTCTTCAACTGGGGGGCCGTTGCCGTCGACCCGGTGCACCAAACCCTGTTCGCGACACCGTCCTATCTGGCTTTCGTGGTCCGGCTGATTCCACGCGATGGCCAGGAGATCAAGGATATGTCGAGCGGAGAGTCCGGTCTGAACGAGAACCACGGTGCCCCATTCGCGGTAAAGATGCTGCCATTCGTGTCTCCGATCGGCCTGCCTTGCCAGGCACCGCCCTGGGGCTATGTTGCGGGCGCAGACCTGACGACCGGGCAAATCACCTGGATGCATCGGAACGGCACGGTTGAAGATCTGGCGCCGGTGCCTCTGCCCTTCGAGGTGGGCGTTCCCGATCTCGGCGGTCCGATCATCACCGCCGGGGGTGTTGCGTTCATGAGTGGGTCCCTCGATTACTACGTCCGCGCCTACGATATGGCGACCGGGGAACGACTCTGGGAAGAACGACTGCCCGTCGGGGGACAGGCAACCCCGATGACCTACCGGGCAAAGAACGGGAAGCAGTACATCGTGGTCGTCGCTGGCGGTCACGGCTCCCTCGGGACTGCGGAGGGTGACTCGATCATCGCCTACGCTCTCCCCTAGAGCAGTCGCGCCGGAACAAACTTCGCGGCGACGAGGTTTCAATTGCCATCACGAACCAGCTCAGAGCACCAAACGAGGAGAGTGCTGTGTCCGAACGAGTTCTCCCGCCGCAGACGCAAGCGGTACAGCCTGGACGTGAGCACGAGATGTCTCCGAGGCCCGCTTTCCTTCCGCGACACCCGGGCGTCGGCAGGCTTGCAGGGCGCGTGGCGTTGATCACCGGCGGAGACAGCGGGATCGGCCGAGCCGTTGCGGTGGCCTTTGCGCGGGAAGGCGCAGACATTGCGATCGTCTACCTGGAGGAGCACGCCGATGCCGAGGAGACCGCAAAGCTCGTTAGCACCGAGGGACAGCGCGCCGAAATGATCGCCGGCGACATCGGCGACGAGGGCTTCTGCCAACAGGCGGTGCGCCGGACGGTTAAGGTGTTTGGCCGGCTTGACGTCCTGGTGAACAACGCCGCCGAGCAACACGAGGTCGACAGCATTACGGACCTTAGCGCAGACCAACTCCAGCGAACTTTCCGGACCAACGTATTCGGCTACTTCTACATGACCAAGGCTGCCCTGCCCCATCTACCGACCAACATCGGAACGATCGTCAACACCACGTCGGTGACCGCCTACCACGGTTATCCAACGATGCTCGACTACAGCGCGACACGGGGGGCAATCGTTGCCTTCACACGGTCGCTCGCGACAGCGCTGGCCGACCGCGGAATCCGCGTCAACGCGGTGGCTCCCGGACCAATCTGGACGCCCCTGATCCCAGCCTCATTCGACGCCGAGAAGGTCGCCAGACATGGCACCAGCTCGCCGATGGGACGACCCGGCCAACCAGCCGAGGTCGCTTCCTGCTACACCTTCCTTGCCAGCGACGAAGCGTCGTACATGAGCGGCCAGGTGTTGCACCCAAACGGTGGACAGATCGTCGGATCCTGACACGCGCAGCGTTCAACGCGCAGCCCCAACAGACGCCATCCGGAACCAAATCTGGGTTCAGCCGATTGCCCATGAACCGGCAACCGCCGACGCACAACCAGCGCGGAGTCATACCATGCCAGAGACACCGCTGCGGTCCCGAACGGAGATCGCGCTCCACGTCAACGGACAGATACGGCGCCTCAGCATCGACCCGCGCACCACCCTACTGGATGCCCTGCGCGATCATCTCGGGCTCACTGGCGCCAAGAAGGGATGCGACCACGGTCAGTGCGGCGCCTGCACCCTCATGGTCGATGGCCGACGGATTCTCAGCTGCCTGACGCTGGGTGTACTGGTGGACGGAGCAAGCATAGTGACGATCGAGGGACTTTCGTCGCGAGACGGAGGACTACACCCGGTGCAGCAAGCCTTCATCGACTGCGACGCGTTCCAGTGCGGTTACTGCACCCCAGGGCAGATCCTATCGGCGATCGCCTGCATCCAGGAAGGGCACGCCGGCAGCGATGCCGCGATCCGGGAGTATATGAGCGGCAACCTGTGCCGCTGCGCCGCCTATCCCAACATCGTCGCGGCCGTGCGCAGCGCCCGCGACAGGAGCGAGGGCGACCATGCACCCATTTCGGTTTGAACGCGTCGGCAGCCTGTCCGACATCGCCCTCATAGAATCCGCCGGCGCGCGCCGTGAGCCGCCGACCAGGGCCGGCGCTCAGTTCATCGCCGGTGGGACCAATCTCGTCGACTACATGAAGCTCGACGTTGCACGCCCCGACACCGTGATCGACTTAAACTCTTTGGATGACAGCGCGCTGCGGCGCATCAACATCCAGGACACCGGAATCCGACTGGGAGCCCTCGTCCGCATGAGCGAGGTCGAGGATCACAACTTGATCCGTCAGCGCTATCCGGTGATCGCCGAGAGCCTCGGCCTGACCGCCACTCGCCAGATCCGCAACATGGCCACTTTGGCTGGTAACCTTCTCCAGCGGACGCGTTGCGAATACTTTCGGGAGACCAGTTGGGGTTGCAACAAGCGGGAACCGGGAAGCGGCTGCGCAGCGATCGGAGGAGTCGACCGCCAGCATGCCATCCTTGGAACCAGCCAAAAGTGCATCGCGACCTACCCCGGCGATTTCGCGCAGGCGTTGGTCGCACTCGACGCGATGGTCGAGATCGAAGGTAAGAACGGCCTTCGCAAGATCCCGGTAGTGGAACTGCATCAACTGCCTGGCGACACACCGCATATCGACACAAGCCTGCAACCGGCCGACGTGATTACAGCGATCACTGTTCCGGCGGGTCCATGGGCAGAGCGTTCACACTTCGTGAAGGTTCGGGACCGGACCTCGTATGCATTCGCGCTGGCCTCTGCGGCAGTCGCGCTCGAACTCGACGGGGAGAAGGTACGCGATGTCAGGATCGCGATCGGCGGCGTGGCAACAGTCCCATGGCGAGCTCGCCTAGCCGAAGACACCCTGCGCGGCCAAGCACTCGACGAACAGTCGGCAGAGTTGGCGGCTGAAGCCGCATTCTCCGATGCCCATCCCGGGCGCCACAACGCGTTCAAGCTGGATCTCGGCAAGGCAACCATTGTCCAGGCGCTGATGGAAACCAAGGCGATGCAGGTGTGAGATGTCCGATCAGGCACCGGAAATGATCAACATGGGGCTGCCTGCTCCCCGGGTCGACGGCCGGCTGAAGGTGACCGGCGAGGCCCGGTATCCGGCCGACGTTCCGATCGCGAATCTGGCTCACAGTGTGCTGGTCACCAGTACTATTGCTTGCGGCCGGATTGCCAAGATCCACGATCACGAAGCATGGGCCGTTCCGGGTGTTATCGAAGTGTTGTCCTACACCAGCATCAATGGACAGCTCGGGAAGCCACGTTTCGGGGTGAGCAGCACCTCCATCGGACCACTGCACGAACCCCGGATCTGGCACGATGGTCAGATCGTCGCTTTGGTAGTCGCTGACGCTCCGGAAGCCGCCGAAGAGGCCGCCCGCCTGATCGCCGTAGACTATGTCGGCACGGTGGCCCCATCTGCCGGTTTCGACTCAGACGGTGCCGAAACCGTCGACGCCTCCGAGGTTGCGGGACGCGAGGATCCCGCTGTTGGAGACTTCGACCATGCGTATGCCAAGGCTCCGATAACGATCGACTCCTCCTACTCGACGCCGACCCAGCACCACAACCCGCTTGAACTGTTCTCGACCACAGCGGTCTGGGAGGACGGACGCCTCACGGTTTATGAGCCGAGTCAGAACGTCCACGGTTGGCGTAACGCGCTTGCAGCCGAGTTGAAGATGGATCCGGCGCGGGTTCGCATCGTTAGTCGTTTCATCGGCGGGGCGTTCGGCTCCAAAGGGCCGATGACGCCCCGTACCGCCATCGTCGCCCTGGCCGCCCGGCGGATCGGCCGGCCGGTGCGGTGTGTTGTCAGGCGAGACCAGGGATACACCACTGCCACCTTCCGCGCCGAAACCCGACATCGCATTCGCCTGGGTGCCGACGCCGACGGCCGGATCACCGCATACGGTCACGATGGCTGGGAAGTGACATCCCGGCCCGACGACTATCTCGTCGCTGGTACCGACACGACTGCGAAGCTGTATGGTTTCGGGTCGGTCGCAACCAAGGTGCATCTGGTTCGCTCAGACCGGAACACTCCTGGCTACATGCGCTCTCCACCCGAAACGCCATACATGTTCGCGCTCGAAAGCGCGATGGACGAGATGGCAGAGGCACTCGGGATGGACCCGATCGAGTTCCGGAGGATCAACGACACGATGAAGGAGCCGATCAACGGCGCCGCATACACCAGCCGCTCGTTGATGCGCTGCTACGAGGAAGCGGCGGAAGCGTTCGGATGGTCCGACCGCGATCCGGAAGTCGGCTCCATGCGGGATGGTGATTGGATCGTCGGCTATGGATGCGCAACCGCCATGTATCCCTCAAACATCGGCGCCGCGACCGCCAGGGTCTGCTTGCATCCCAACGGTCACGCAACGGTGCAGACGGCTTCGCACGAGATCGGAACCGGTATCCGCACGGTCTCGGCTCAACTCGCAGCCGAGTGCCTCGGCATCCCGGTCGATGCGGTTGATGTCGAGACGGGCGACAGCACGCTTCCGCCGGCTCCCGTGTCCGGCGGCTCGAACTCGACGGCCAGCGTCTGTTCGGCGATTCTCAAAGCGTGCAACAGCGTCCGCGCTCGGCTGTTTCGCGCCGTCGTCGCCGCTGATGGCGGGCCGTTCTCCGGATTCGAACCTAGCACTCTGGAGATCAAGGAGGGAAAGATCCTGGGGCCCGGGCCGGTGGTCATGGACCTCGGTGACGCGCTCGCCAGGACGAACGAGGGTGTTCTCGAGGAGTACGCGGAGTTCGTCCCGGAAGGGATGAATGCGGACTCCATCAGGAAGCTCTACGCCGGACAAACGCCAATGCATGGCGGGATGAGCGGCCCCCGGATCAAATGCGCATTCGGCGCCGAATTCGTGGAGGTGCGCGTCCATCGCCGCACGCGCGAAGTTCGGGTGCCGCGAATGGTCGGAGCATTCGCCGGCGGGCGGATCATGAATCCCCGCACGGCGCGCAGTCAACTCATGGGCGGAATGATCTGGGGTCTCGGATGTGCGCTGCACGAGGCGACCGAGATCGATCGCCATACGGCGCGCTATCTCAACAGAGACCTGCAGGATTATCTGGTTCCGGTGAATGCCGACGTCGATCAGGTGGAGGTAATCCTGGTTCCCGAGCACGACAGTGACGTCAATCCGGTCGGCGTCAAAGGGCTGGGCGAACTCGGGAATGTCGGCACGCCGGCCGCGATCGCAAACGCAATCTATCACGCGACCGGCAGGCGCGTTCGCGACCTGCCGATCCGTGTTGAATCCCTCCTGTCCTGATCGGCCGTTCATGCAAAGGCCTGCTTGAACGATTGGCGCACGATCTTGGCAGCCTCCGGGTCGCCTTTGATTACGGCCGTCAGGTAGTTCTTGGCCTGTTCGTAGGTAATGTGCGGAGGCAACGCCGGGACGTTCGGGTCAACCACCGCGTCGATCACACAGGGACGGTCGGCGTTCAACGCGCGGTCCCAGGCTGGTCCAATTTCATCCGGCGACTCGACGCGGATCCCGTCGAGGCCGAGCATCCTGGCGAACTCGGCATATGCGAAATCGGGCAGGTTCTGCGTCTCCTCAACCTTCGGGAAACCGCCCAGTGCGCGCAGTTCCCATGTTACCTGGTTGAGATCCCGGTTGTTCAGCACAGCAACCACAAGCCGCGGGTCCTGCCAGCGTTTCCAGTACTTGGCGATGGTGATCAGGCTGTTCAGGCCAAGCATCTGCATGGCTCCGTCCCCGACGAAAGCAACGGCGACCCTGTCCGAATGGCAGAACTTGGCAGCCGTCGCGTAGGGAATGGCGGGGCACATGGTGGCGAGCGTTCCTGACAGCGAGGCCATCATTCCACGCCGCAGCTTGAGGGCCCGAGCAAACCAGTTGGCGGCTGTTCCAGAGTCGGCCGTGATGATGGCGCCATCCGGCAAACGCGGCGATGCCTCCCAGAACAACCGTTCGGGGTTTATCGGCTCGGCCTCGAAGTGCGCACGGTCGCGCTCCTCCTCCCACCAGTTCTCGACCTTCTTCTCAATGTCGTTCCGCCAGCTTCGTTCCGATTTGGGCGTCAGCAGAGGGATCAGCGCACGCAGGGTCTCCGCTGCATCCCCGACCAGATTTACATCCATCGGATAGCGGACCGACAGCATCCTCGGATCAACGTCGATCTGCACGCCCCTAGCCTGCCCTTCCTTCGGCAGAAACTCGGAGTACGGGAAACCCGAGCCAACCATCAGCAGGGTATCGCAGTCCCGCATCAGCTCCCAGGAGGGGCGGGTTCCAAGCAAGCCGATCTGTCCGGTAACGAATGGCAGGTCATCCGGAACCGCCGTTCGGCCGAGAAGCGCCTTCGCCACGCCGGCCCCGAGGACCTCGGCGATTTCGATCACCTCGTCGGTCGCACCGAGCGCACCCGCACCGACCAGTATCGCGACCCTCTGGCCGGCATTCAGGACCTTGGCCGCGCAGGCAAGGTCATCCTGGTGCGGAACCAGCCGCAAGGGGACGAACCCGGTCCCCGAGTGCAACGTTCCATGCTCGTGCGCTGGCTGCTCCGCAGGGAGATCTTGGACATCGTTCGGGACGATGACGCAGGTCACGCAGCGTTCAGCCTTGGCTATCCGCATTGCCCGGTCGATCAGGTGGCGCATCTGGACGGGTGCTGAGCACATATGGACGTACTCGTGCGCCACATCCTTGAACAATGACAGCAGGTCGATCTCCTGCTGATAGCTGCCTCCTATGGTCCCCCGCTCCTTCTGGCCGATGATCGCCACCACGGATTGGTGGTCCAACTTGGCGTCATACAGGCCGTTCAAGAGATGCACCGCGCCCGGACCGGAGGTCGCCATGCAGACGCCCACCTCCCCCGAGAACTTGGAGTGGGCGCAGGCCATGAAGGCCGCCTCCTCCTCGTGGCGGACCTGCACGAACTCGAAATTATCCAAAGCCCGGTCAAGGGCACCGAGGATCCCATTGATGCCGTCACCGGGATAGCCGTAGATGCGCCGCACTCCCCATTCGGACAGTCGGGACAGCATATAGTCGGCGGTTGTCTGGGACATGAGGGGCTTCTCCTTGTCGATCGCGAAGTGCTGTGTCGCCAATCGACTGCGGCCGCGTCTTGTTCCACCGATCAGACGAGGTTGACGGCGAACCTCCGTGATCTCGGTTGGCCAGCGAACCGGCATGTCCGTTGAGACCGTCGTGACGGGGAATTCTTTGACCGTTCAGGCGTCATTCCCAGTGAGGGGGGAGACAATACCCACCAGCGGGCCGCCCAAGCGCGGTCGGAAGGTTCCTCACCATGAATGAGCGCATGACGGCGATGCACGATGAGTTGGTCGATCTGCTCCCCAGCCTGCGTGCCTATGCCCGCTCGCTGACAAGCAACTCCGTTGACGCCGACGATCTCGTTCAGGACACGCTGATGAAGGCGATCGCCAGCATTCGTCAGTTCACTCCGGGTACCAGCCTGCGCGCCTGGCTCTTCACGATTGAACGGAACTGCTTCTATACAGCCTACCACAAGCGGGTACGCGAACCGATCATGGCGGTCGATGAACTTCCGGGCATTCAGGCTGCGGCTTCACAGGAATGGACGGTCGCGCTGAATGAGGTGGACCGCGCGTTGGGCAAGCTGTCGAGTGAACAGAGAGAAGCACTGATGCTTGTCGGCGGGAACGGACTTACGTACGAGGAAGCCGCTGAAATCTGCAATTGCGCCCTTGGCACGATCAAGAGTCGCGTCAACCGAGCTCGGGAAACTCTGCTTCATATTCTCAAGATCAAGAATGACGCGGATTTCCTGCCGAGTACTGCTGTACTGATGATCGTGGGCCGGGAACGCGCATCCGCCTCCGCTGCCGCAGACCATTGATCGCTTAGTCCCGGCATGTGACGGAACATCCTCTGAGACCGTCGACAAGGATAGCCTTCACCAGGACGGAAGCGGTTTGACATCGGCATTCATCGCGAAGCACCGATCGTTCTGGCCGACGGTATGGTGTGAGAGACGCTGTGTGCCTCACGGCCGGGCTTTCATGCCGGTCGACGCGACCGTCGAGCCGACGACACGGTGATCGGTGGCCTTGTTGGGACTCGTCCTCCGGTTCTCGGCCGATCCGCCGGATCAGAAGCGGGTCGCCGCACTCGGCTATGTCCGCACCGCATGACCAGCACCCCCTGGACACGAGCCCACGGAACCGGTAGCAGGCCGTCGCTCCAAGTCCGGTGCCGAAGCCACGGGTGCTCTCGCACACCTTCTGCAGTTTGCAGCGATGGCAGTAACCACACCGGGCTGAGATCCAAAAACATCATCAAAGGGTGAATATATAATAATATTCGACAATTCATAATTGTTTCATTTTTGAAATGAACTGGCGGAACAAATCAGTCGCTCAACCTCTTGTCGCAACGGGACATATTCTGTGTTCACGGGAATCGACGGTATTGCGATGCAGGAGATCTACCGTACTGCCATCTTGGGGCATGGACGCCTGTTCCAGGAGGGCCTTCGAAGTGTTCTGAGCGGAACGGCGTACCACTCGGTTGTTGTCACCGAGAATGTGATCTCCCCGCCGGACGACGTGGGGCAAATCGACCTCGTTCTGCTGATCAGTTGTTGCGGCTCGGAGTGGTCTGATGCGGAGATCGGTGCGGCGAAGTCGGCGTGGCGGCCTCGAAAGGCCATTGTCATAGCCGATCGGTTGGAGAAAGACCGATTCATTCGCGCCCTCTTGCAAGGCGTCGACGGATACCTCCTCAACAATGTCTCCGCCGCCGCTTTCGTACAGTCCCTGAACGTGGTCATGGCCGGCGGCGGAGTGTTCCCCAGCAACCTGCTGGGACTGCTATCGGGCCTGGGTGACCCCAACCGCGCCGCAATCCATCTTCCGGACAGCGCGACACGGCTGTCGGTCCAGGACCGCGAGTTGATTGGATTGCTGGCCGGCGGCCTGTCCAACAAGGAAATCGCGGCACACCTGCGCCGCTCGCTCCCAACGGTCAAGGTACTGGTCAAAACGCTGCTCCGGCGGCTCAACCTCAGCAACCGTACCCAGGCCGCCGTCTGGGCAAGGACCCGGGCGACGGCCCCGTCTCCATCCGGACTAGGCCTATGGCGGGAACGGGCACACGCCAGCACCATGGCAAGGCTTCCCCTGAGGAAACCCTGTGGCGTTCCCGACTCGATGGAGTACCGGTCGCTGTGACCCGGCGCACCATGGTCAACATCGGACTGACGGGCGTTCGGATTTGACGGTGCGATGAATGGCAATCCTTGACCGTCCAGACCGATGCCACCGCACGGCCCTCCCCTGCTTCCGCACCAAACAGTCCCGCCGCGCCGGAACCGCGATCACCCGTGCGGCACTATCGACACATACCGGCAGCCACCCAGTTCTGTTTATTCACAGTCGCGCGCCAACACTCGGCCGTCGGGCCGAGGCTCCCGAGTAGCGATCAGGATATCCAAATAGGTATGACAAAATATCTCTTTAGACTCTAATACTCAAAAAATGTCCAATATGGAGAATACGATATACCCCAATAATTGCGGTACGATATTAAGAAAAAATAGATACACTAATTATCTCAACGTCAGTTTGATGTTTTTGTAGGTAAAGAGGAACTTCGGCATAGATTAAAAAAAGCGACCAGGTCTACGCACCCTCATTGTAGTATCGCAATGTGAAGAGGTGAAGCCTGCTTGCAACGCTCGCGGGAGGGAAGAGTGGACGAGAAGAATATTGTCATTATCGATACCAGCCGGCTCTTTCGAGAGGGGATGCGGCATATTCTGAATGGCAGCGCGTTCAACATCGTCGCGGATGCAGCGTCGCATAAGCAGCTTGACGGCATGGTCGATCACAAGGCCGTGGACATCGTCCTGGTCGAGGATTCGTCCCGCGCCGGTGAATTGGACGAACTGCTGTGTCACATCTCGCAGTTGGCACCCGCGGCAAAGACCATCTTCCTGGGGAACACCGTCGAACTGCCACGGTTGATCGCAGCGCTGACAGCCGGCGCGGACGGTTATCTGCTCAAGGATCTCTCAGCCAACGCGTTGCTACAATCGCTGACACTGGTCCTGCTTGGCGAGAAGGTGTTCCCGACGGATCTGGCAACGGTGCTGACTTCGGCACGCGGCGTGCGGGATCCGATGCACTTCCAGCGGTCGTTGGACGGTTTCAGCCCCCGCGCCCAGAGATCGCCGCTTACGGAACGCGAACTGCAGATCGTCGCCTGCTTGGTGAATGGCGGTTCCAACAAGCTCATCGCCAATCAGCTCCAGATCACCGAGGGCACCGTCAAGGCTCATATCAAGGCGCTGCTGAAGAAGCTCGGACTCAAGAACCGGACCCAGGCGGCGATCTGGGCCGTCGAGAACGGACACACCAGGGACGTTGCTGACCTTGGGGCCGAGTAGAGCGGGCGCCGCAACCGGTCTCCGGGAGAAGGCTCCCTCTTTTTATCAATGAATGTCCCTGAGCGTTCGGAACAGTCGAGCGAAGGAGAGTGACCCGGTCACTTTGCCCTGGAGATTGGCCCGTTGGCATCCCCATCTAACGGTAGAGTAGCCGCACGGTATCGGCGGTACCGATAATTGACACGAAGGTGCGACATGAAACGCTCAGTCTTTTTCGCTGCGTTCTTGTTAGTAATGGTAGGGGGATTGAGCCCCTCTCACGCTCAGTTGAACAACCAACCTTACCAGCCTTTTGCCGCAAGGGCCGGATTCGGCATGAGCACGGCCTACCGACAAGCACTGCTCAACCAGAAACTGCGCGGACAGCGGCCCGACAACCTGGCTCGGTCGGCGAGTGGCGCGTTACTTGAGATCTCGCGTTTTGGCGGACGTGCCCCCGCGTTCGTCTCGGTCCCGAGTGACGCGTTCTTGCCGGGTGCCGGTCGACAGGGCGGCCTGGGACTGAGCGGCCTCGGTTGGCGGCTGGCATCGTACACCGGGTCGGTCGGGATCGGTTATTCGCGCGGCACCGCACTTCCCGGGGAATGGATCACCATGCTCGATGCGCAACCGGTTGCGGCCAACTGGTCAGGCACGGCCGGCGACGGCATATCCTACTCGGCGATCGATTCGTGGATTGGGCAATTGCCGCATTGATGATCTGCCGGCGGCGCGGCGTTCGGCGGGATGACGCGCCCCGGATCGCGATGCCAGGCGGCTAGTCCTGGGCGTTGACCGCCGACCTGCCCCGACCGCCGCTGGGCGACAGTCCGGCCGAGACCGCGAAAACTGCGAGCGCCACACGCTTTTTCAGCTTCAACCGTCGCATCAGCGAGGCGATGGAGACTTTCACCTCGCTGATCGAAACCTTCAGCGCATCAGCGATGGCCTCGTTCGACAGTCCGGTCGCCAACCAGTTGAGGACCGCCCTGTCGCGCTGTCCCAGCTGGCCCACGATCGAAAGACGATGAGCGTTGCGGCGGACCCGATCGAACTGGGCTTCGCTGATCACCAGGTTGCCGTGCAGCGCGACCTCGATCATTTCGGCCGACAAAGCGTGGCGACGGTCCTGCACCACAAGACCGGACGGAGTTCCGCGTTTGATCAACAGCACATCGGCGAACTGCTCGTCGGTGCAGATCACGACGACCGTATGCCGTTCGTTCAGCGCCGCAAACTCGTTCGGATGGCGTCTCCCCAGGGCGCCCCATTCCTCGCTCCCGATCAACACCGCATCGCCACGGGCGCACCACGCGACGAGCGCCGGGTCGATCTTGGGGTCCACGACCCCGAGAAGGTGAAACCGATATGGGGCGGCAGTGAGCGCGGTGCGAATGTCCCCGACCAGGTCCGGATCCCGCACGGCGATCAGCACCCGGGTCGGCCAGCCTGCGGAACCGGGACGTCCCTCACTCTCCATCATGCTTGTGTCCATGTTCCATCCCGGCAGCGCATAACCACCAACCAACAACAACCTGAACTCACTAAACTGGTTCGCCTCACGCAACTTACAAATACCAAATACGGAACGTTATACTTTTGGATCAAACAATACTCCTTACGGAGTGTTTTCCACTATATTTATCCAAATTCATCCAATCATATACTTTTGAGTACTTATTTTTCTCGCGAAATACCCACTCTGCGTTCTTTATAACTTAATAAAAACCGATAATCTTTACCAATCAAGTTGAAGGCGACTGGGTTTTCGGAACCGGGCGCTTCGATGTTCAAATCAAACATGCGAGGCATGAAATGTCGGCAAAGAAACCCCTGGTGGCTATGTTTCTGGCGACTACGTTGTCGGCCTGCGCAGCCCAGCAAGTATATCCCGATAAAGGCGTACAGCCGGTCATTGGCTTTCCAGTAACAAGCAACAACACGCCGTACTCCAAGTGCCTGGTCAGTCTCTCCAAAACTCCAGCCACCAATCTGCCGGTGTTCGCCGTCGGAGACGTGACGGATAAGACCGGACAGATCGACCGGACGACCAACAGCACGGTCCTGAGCCAGGGCGTGACGGAAATGATGATCAGCGCGTTCGCCAAGACCCAGCGCGCCCATCTGGTCGAGCGATATGATCTACGCATTCCCCTGGCCGAGGCTCGTATGGTGCAGCAGAAGCTGACGACTCTGTCGTTGGAGAATCGCGCACCAGTCCGGGCCAGCAACTTCGTGGTCATGGGTGCGCTGACCGAGCTCAACTACAACATTCTCAGCGAAGGTGCCGGACTCTACGTATCCGGCATTGGAGCCAGCGGACGAACCGTCATCATCAACGTCGGTCTCGATGTCCGCGTGGTCAACTCGCAGACCTTTTCGGTCGCGCACGTCAGTTCTCTGCAAAAGCAAATCTTTGGGTACGAGGTCGAAGCAAACGTCTTTCGTTTCTTCGGCAGTCGGCTCGTCGAGTTTGACGCGGGACGCATTCAGAACGAACCGCTTCAGCTCGGCGTCAGGTCCGTCGTGGAAATGGCTGTCTACGAAATCATGACGGACTTTCTAGGCTTGCCCGCCGTTGAAGGGTGTGGCGTCGAGCAGGTCGAATTTCAACAAGCACACCTCGGGCGCACCAAGGGAGAATGATCATGGAGCGCAGTTACAAAGCCGGACTGTTGGCCGGCGTATCGGCCCTGGCGTTTGGCCTCGCGATCCTGCCGATGCAGGCCGATGCCTTCGAAAGGGTTCAGTGGCGCTGGGATGCCAGGGTCCACACCGACGTCGACTTCGACGCGGACATCGATGTGAACGTCGATCCTTCGGGAATCGTGATGGTCGAGGACCTTCAGATCTCGATCGGCGACATCCGGGCGGTCTCCCGGGTGACCAACATCCAGAACAACCAGCCGAACGCCGATGGCGGGGAAGTTGATCTGGGCCAGGCGACCTTCTCGTTCATCTATGACGGCAACACCAACCTGTTCACCGCCGACAACGGTGGCGAGGTGGAGGTCGTCGCAGGCTCGATCGACGAGAACGGCAATATCGTCAGCGGTGTCGTGGATCTCGGCACGGTGGTGGTTCCGCCGAGCGGGTCGTATGACGCGCTCACCGAGCTGCCATCGGTGGTGTCCGCGGCGACCGCGGTTGCCAACAACACCAGCATCACGTCTGGCGTTTCGACCCAGATCCACGAAGCCCAGGTTGCGGTCGGCTTCGCGGACGGACCGATCGGCGGCGACAGCTTCCTCGGCCTCGGTGGGCTGCAGAAGGCCAACATCTCGGCGCTGTCGGATGTCTCGAACATCCTGAACGCCACCGTCGACAGCTCGGCGACTGCGGTCGCGAACAACCTGACGGTCGAGCTGAACGCGGCGACCCCGGACGACGCAGTGCTCATCATGGACGCCCAGCAGTGGTCGTTCGCCGATGTGCGTGCGGTATCCGACGTCCGTCGGGTCACGCTCAACAACTACACCAACCTTGGCGCCCTGGATCGTCCGATCGTGAGCTCCGTGGCAACAGCGGTTGGCAACAACAAGTCGATCACGGTCAACGTCCCGGGCGTCGGAGGCAACTGACGATCGATTGCTGGAGCGCGGGGAAAGCTTCGGCTTTCCCCGCTATCTCCCTCGCAACCGGCATGCCTGAACTAGGAGAAGACTGATGCGAAACATCATCGTTATGGCCGGGCTTCTGCTGGTCGCCGGCAATGGTGTCGCGGAGGCCCAGCAGATGGGCCACCAGCCCTACAGATCCGATCGGACCCCGTCGCTGGCGGCGCAATTCCAGTTCTCGGAGCGGATGCAGCGTCTTCAGAACGAAGGTAACGAAGGCCTGATCCAGCAGTTCGTGACCACCTACACGTCGAACTCCACCTCGATCGGCAACCTCAACGAGATCACCCAGAACCTGTCCGACGGTTCCACTGGAACGATCTCCTCAAACGGCGACCAGACGAGCCCCGGCAGCCAGACGGCCGGCTCGACGACCCAGACCGACATCAACAACCTGAATCAAACCGCGCAGGCGCGGGCTCTGGTTGAGGCTCTGGAATCGATGGTTCGCCAATGACTTGAAGGCGGCACCGGTCCGCCGGGCGCCGCTTCTTCTTTCCCGTGAATGTCCGATGGTCGGAGGTAAGACGACAATGACGATACGGCTCCTCAATGCATTGCCGATCGCGATCACACTGGCGCTGGCGGTGCAGCCTAGCGGCGGATTGGCCCAAAGCGCTGGAACCACCAGTTCGTCCCGCCCCGATCAAAGCGAGACGCAGGCGGCGGAGATGACCCGCCAGGCAATTCAGCTCCTTGCAACCAAGTCCTCACAGGCGGAGCGCCGCCGGGCGGTCCAGATGCTTGGAGCGGCCGCGGAACTTCGCCAGCCGGACGCCCTCTTCGCCCTCGGCGCGTTGCATGCCCAAGGCAAGATCGTGAAGCACGACGCGAAACGCGCGACTGCGCTGTATCGCGAAGCGGCCCGGCAAGGCCACCTGAAAGCGATGAACGCTCTGGCGCTGCACATGATACGCGGCGACGGAACGGCTCAGGACTTCAAGGGCGCCATCGCGCTGCTCCAACGAGCCAGCGACGCCGGGTTGACCGCCGCGACAACCAATCTTGGACAGCTCTATCTCGCTGGCGTCGGCCACGCGAAGGATCCGGTGACGGGCCTCAGGCTGCTCGAGAAGGCAGCGGCGACCGAAGATCCTGCCGGTGTTCATGAACTGGCCGTTGCTCTGGCTGAGGGCGTGCACACCCGGAAGGACGTCGAGCGCGCGGCAGCGCTGTTCCAGAAGGCGGCGGACGCCGGCTACTCCCGGTCCCAGTACAGCCTTGGCATTCTGAAGGTTCGTGGCGAAGGCGTGCCGCAGGATCCCGTCGATGGCCTGAAATGGATGATGATCGCCGCCAGCACAGCGAACGGCGAAGCGAAAGTCGCGATCCAGAAAGTGCTGAACGAACTTGCCCAGAAGCTGGGCGGCGATGCGGTGGGCACGGCCGGCGAGGCTGCGCAGATCTGGATGGTGCGACGCGGGATGCGCACACCGGCGTTTCGGCAGTAGGGCGCGGAGAACCTCCATGCGCGCCCTCCCCCCTCTCGCTCGAAACCTGGCCGTTGCCCTGATGGCAGCCGGTCTCGCTGGCTGCGGACCCGCCGCTTCGGCAATGGGTCTGGCCAGCCTGTTCGGCGGAAGCGGAGGCGGAGGAGACCGCACTGGTCAGCCTGGCCCCTTCGCCATGAAGCCTACCGCTCAGAACGGCAACTCCCCGGATCCGTCGATCGGCCAGGCCCTTGGGGCCGCCGATGCCAAGGTTCTGGAGCACTGCCGGAAACAATTGCCCGCGTACCCCGCGATCGACCCCGGCCAGTGCGCGTCTCGACCGACCTGTCTGCCCGGGGCCCGGTCACCGCTTCGTCTGCAGATCTGCAACACCAGCCAGGAGCCGCTTCCGGCGCTTGCGACGGGCGCTTGAGGCAAATGGAGGATCACATGAGCCTGGACTGCGACTTCTCCCCGATATTCCCAGAGCGGCGTATCGGCCGGCCCATGGGAGCCGCGAGGCGGCGCGAGATTGCGACGCGCCGTTGGATGCGCAACCTGATCGCGCAGCTCATGGAACATCTCCCCGATCCCACTGTGCTGGCGTCGGCCAGTTTGGATCGCATCTTATGCGCCAATTCGGAGGCCACGGCCTGGCTGCTGCCGGTCGTGACCGGCGGACGCTCCGGCATGGACGACGCCATCCGCTTACACCCAAGCGTCCGCACCCTGTCCCGCGAAGAGCCGGAACTGCTTCCGATCCGCGCCTTTGCGGTAATCGGCGACCAGCCGATCAAATGCCGGATCCAACTGATTCACACCGGAATCCAACGGGAACCCCTCCGCCTGCTCTCCTGGGAGGGATGAGGGGCGACCGGGACGGATGCATGCAGGCGCGTATTCCTGGAGTCAGCCGCGACCACCGGGAGGGCCGTATTCCGGCAGGACGGGGGCCTCTGCGTCCGACAGGAACTCGATGTGGTCGCTGCTTTCGAGAAGCTGAAGCAAGGCGGATCGGGCTCGACTGACCCGGCTCTTGATGGTGCCGACAGCGCAACCGCAGATCTCCGCCGCTTCCTCATAGCTGAGACCGTTCCCGCCGACCAGCATCAGGGCCTCGCGTTGTTCGCTGGGGAGCCGATTGAATCCGCGGTCGACATCGCTGAGCATGACGGACCAGAGCTGACTGGGAGCCTCGCGCGCCCACTGAATATCATCCACCATGACGGCGGGTTCGCGCGAACGCTTGGAGCAGATGGCGTAAAAGCGGTTGCGCTGTATCGTGAACAGCCATGCGCGAAGATTCGTTCCGGGGGTGAACTGCCGGATGTTGGTCAGTGCCCTGGTCAAGGTTTCCTGCACCAGGTCGTCGGCGTCCGCTGGACTCCGTGTCAGAGACCGGGCAAACGCCCGCAGTGACGGTAGCAGTTCGAGTATCTCACGATTGATGGGTGTTAATTTCTCTCCCATGAAGGGCCCCCTTCAATGCCAGACGCCAAGATGATTGACACACTCCCCGTCGGGGAAGTTCCCCCTGAGCCTCGCACCTGCTTCATGGATATCCAAGATATCTTTAGTGATAGTGAGTTACGAGGTTAATCTCCGATCGTCGGGAACGCTGGTCGGTTTATCGCGTTGTCGCTGTACGGATAAGTCCCGTTTCCACACCGGACGACGCACCCGGGCCAAATGCTACGGATCGTTGTCGGAACCGGACGGCAATGGCATTCTCCGCAATCGGTGCCGTGCGTGGCATCCACTGGCCGCCAAGGCCGGGTTCCGGGACCCGCTGGCGTAACTGAAAACACGCCGCAACGGTGGGCACACCTGCATTGTACTTGAGCGTTGCCTCAACGACCGTTCGGCCAAGCGCACACCCGGAGCGGCTCGCTGGGGTCGAGAAGAGAGCGGGGTTCACGGCCGAATGGCGAGAAGCAAGCCAGCGACAGCCAAGGGGCAGAACCCTGAGGCGGAAGACGGCGGATCGGGTTCCGGCTCACCGCCACGCTCCGGAACAGTTGGTGTGGTCGGCATCGGCGCCTCCGCTGGGGGAATTGCCGCGCTGCAGAAACTGCTTCCGGCCATCGATACGGGCTGCGGGATTGCGTTCGTGGTGGTTCAGCACCTGGACCCGCAGCGCGAGAGCATGCTGCCCCAAGTGCTGGAACGCTCAAGCCGCTTGCCCGTCGTACCGGCCGAGAACGGCATGCTGGTCGAGGCCAACCGCGTCTACGTCATTCCGGCCGACAAGACGCTCACCGTCGATGGCGATCGCCTTCGCCTGAGTGCTCCTACGGAGCCTCACGGTCTGCGCGCGCCGATCGACAGCTTCCTGCTCTCGCTGGCGCGTGACAAAGGCGAGCGTGGCGCCTGCGTGATCCTGTCAGGCACCGGCAATGACGGGACCATCGGGCTGCGCGCCGTGAAGGAGCATGGCGGACTGACAATTGTTCAAAGCGACGCTGAGTACGACGGGATGATGCGCAGCGCGGTCCGCTCCGGAATGGTCGACCATGCGCTCTCGGCCGAGGCAATTCCGAAGATGCTGTGCGACCACTTCCAGCATCTCGACGCGGCGCTGCGCTCCGGCAAGCGCATAGAGAACGAGCCGGCCGCACCGGGCCAGTTGTCGGACATCTACGCGTTGCTGCGCAACCGGACGGGCCACGATTTCAGTGGCTATAAGGACAAGACGATCGCTCGGCGGGTGCAGCGGCGGATGCAGGTTCTGCAGATCACCGACATGGGGTCGTTCATACGCCGCCTGCGCAAGGAGCCACTTGAAGTGGACATTCTGCTGCAGGATCTCCTGATCGGCGTGACCGGTTTCTTTCGGGACGCGGAGGCCTTCTCCGCGCTCGGCCGGCACGTCATTCCCCGGCTGTTTGACGGCAAGGGCCCCAATGACACGGTGCGGGTGTGGTCTCCGGGATGCGCCACCGGCGAGGAAGCGTATTCTATTGCCATGTTGCTGCGCGAACACGCGCTGACGCTGTCCGATCCACCGAAACCCCAGATCTTCGCCAGCGACATTGACGAACGCGCGTTGCAGACCGCGCGCGCGGCCCGCTACCCCGCGGCGATGGCACGGGACATTCCGAAGGATCTGCTCGGCCGGCATCTCGTACGGGAGGATGGAACCTACCGGATCGCCGGCGACCTGCGCGAGATCTGCCTGTTCTCGTCGCACAACCTGCTGCGGGACGCGCCTTTTTCGAAACTCGATCTGATCGTCTGCCGCAATCTGCTGATCTACCTCAGCGCCGACCTGCAGAACCGGCTGATCCCGTTGTTTCACTACGCGCTGAACGAGAAGGGGTTTCTGTTCCTGGGTTCGTCGGAGAATGTTACGCGGCACAGTCGGCTCTTTGCGACGATCGACAAGGCGTACCGCATCTTCCAGCGCCGCGAGCCGTCCGAGCGCCGGCTTCCGGAGTTTCCCCTGGCGACCCTCGACAGCAAGCGCCCAACGCCGGCGGCGAGCGCGCGTACGGCGAACCAGCCGGAATCACTGCAATCGTCGGCCGAGCGGCAGATGCTGGAACAATTCGTGCCGGCCTATGTCATCGTGAACGCCGAGGGCGAAGTGCTTCACACATCGGGCCGGACCGGCAAGTACCTGGAACTACCGGCGGGCACCCCGCAGATCAACATCTTCAGCATGGCCCGGCGTGGCCTGGGGTTCGATCTCCGGGCGACCCTTTACAAGGCAATCAACTCGGGCCAGCCCACAGCTCATAGCGGCATCGTCGTTGGCACCGGCGGCGGACGGAATGTGATCGATCTGTTCGTCCAGCCACTTCGCAGCGGCGGCGCCAGCGATCCGGCCTACATGATCGTCTTCCGCGATGCCGGCGCAGTCAGCCCCGATGGCGCCCCGGCGCCGGAGCATCCGGTCGAGGACCGCGAGCACGACGGCATGTGGCAGCTGGAAGCCGAACTGCGCGCAACCAAGGACCGGCTTCAGTCCGTCACGGAGGAGCTGGAATCCTCGAATGAAGAGCTGAAGTCCAGCAACGAGGAGTTGGCCTCGATCAACGAGGAGCTTCAATCCGCCAACGAGGAACTGGAAACCTCCAAGGAGGAGCTGCAGTCGACCAACGAGGAACTGCAGACCGTGAACTCGGAGTTGAGCCTTCGGGTCGACGAGTTGAGCAAAGCCAACAACGACATATCCAACCTCCTGGAGAGCACGCAGATCGCAACCGTGTTCCTGAACCGGGATCTGGCCATCCAGAGTTTCACGCCCGCGGCCAGAGACCTGTTCCATCTCGTCGAAAGCGATGCCGGACGGCGCATCGATCACGTCCGCGCCCGGTTCTCCGCCGACACCGTGCAGGAGGATGCCGGCAAGGTTCTCCGGACCTTGTCGACCATTGAACGGCATGTGGAGAGCATCGACCGCGAGGCGCGCTATGTCATGCGGGTGCTGCCCTACCGAACGATCGACAATGTCATCGGCGGGGTCGTCATCACCTTCACCGACATTACCCGGATCACCCATGCCGAAGCGCAGATCGACCGGTTGACGGTCGACCTGCGCAACCGTCTCGACAGCCTGGAGACTCTGGTTACCCTTCTGCCGGTCGGCGTTCTGTTCACCGAGAATCAGGGCCAGGTACTGGTGAACCGGGCTGGTGCGCGGCTCCTCGGCCAAGGCGACGAGGGCATCGCCCTGCGGCCGGTGGCCTCCGGCTGGAAGCTGTACCAAGACGATCGCGAATTGGCATCGGACCAGATGCCGCTGCAGACCGCGGTGCAATCGGGCGTTGTGACACCGGCCCTCGAAGCTCGACTAGAGCGTGCGGACGGCAGCATCGTCCACGTCCTGATTTCCGCGACGCCGCTGTTCGATCAACACGGCGCCACCCGCGGCGCGATTGCCGCCATCGTCGACATTTCAGCTCGCAAGTCCTCGGAATCGCATAAGGAATTTCTCCTGCATGAGCTGCAGCACCGGGTGAAGAACGTGGTCAGCAACATCGGGGCACTGGCACACCGGATGCTCAAGACCACGAGATCCCTCGAGGATTTCACCCCGGCGTTCCAAGGCCGGCTGAAAGCGATAGCCGGCGTGCACGAACTGCTGTCGGCCGAGCAATGGGTCGGCGCCGATCTGCAGACCCTGGTGCGGACCATTCTGCTCTCGATGGTCGGGGCGCACGAAGGGCGCGTCACTATCGACGGACCGGATATCTCGCTGACCCCAAACACCGCGTCCACCATGGGGATGGTGATATACGAACTGGCGACGAACGCGGTGAAGTACGGCGCCCTGTCCGATCGCGCAGGGCGCATTCGAATCACCTGGCAATGCGACCGTGACGCCGGGCGCCTTCGCCTGAGCTGGATCGAGGAAGACGGCCCGCCGGTCAACCGCCCGCTGTCCGGAGGCTTCGGCGCCGGCTTCATCGGCAGAAGCGTGGAGTACGAGCTCGACGGGAAAGCGGAGTTGGACCCGCGCCCAGCGGGAGTTCGTTGCCATCTGGAGTTTCCGCTCGACGGGAACATCCAGGACGTCGGCGATCGCTGAAAACGGGAGGCATTCGGTGGCATCCAGTGCGGACCGTCTTGTCGGGATGAAGGTGCTGATCGTCGAGGATGACCTGCTGCTGGCCGAGGCCACGGCCGACTCGTTGAACGCCTGGGGCTGCGAGATCGCCGGCATGGCCCCCAATATCGACGTCGGCCTGCGATTGGCACGACAAGCGCAACTGCACGGCGCGTTGCTGGACATCAACCTGCGGGGAGCCCGGTGCTTCCCGATCGCAGAGGTTCTGAGGGAACGGGGTATTCCGTTCATCTTTCTGACGGGCTACGACGATCGTTCGATCATTCCGAGGAAATTCCAGGCGGAGCGGTGCTTGTCCAAACCAGTCGATGCCGCCGAGTTGCTCTCCGGGATGATTGCGCGCTTCCGACAGACGGGCGAATAGGTCCAGCGGCCATCTCGGCGCTGGGTCTGGGTCCTGTTCGAACGAGTGACATCGGCGTTGGAACTAAATACGCTCTCACGACGTTGGGCAGCTATTGTAGGGTGCGCCGTTCAGATCGCCGCCGGGACGAGGTGAATGTTATGGTCGATAGAACGCCGCGTAAGCCTCCGGTTGGCAAACCGGCCGACCAGCGACGGGAGAAACGATTACCGGAATGGACAAGGCAACCGCTTGAGTCCGACGACTTGCTCTCGAAACTACGCGACCTTCACGAATTGTACGCGGCCGAGGATGAAGTTCCTGATCATCTGAAGGAGCTGGCCCGCCGCATCGGTGACGCCTATGAGCGGCTGGACGGTGAGCCTGCCGCCGGCGACGACACGCTGGATGCGCCGCGCAACGGCCGTTCAAAGGAATCCTGACGGCCGTCAGGCAGGCGTGCCGCGTCACGTTCGGCCCAGTGCCCGGTTGATCAGGGTCATGATCACCGTGCGCTCCAGTGGGTCGGAGGCAGCCGTGTGCCGGCCAGCGGTTTCGCCGTTGGTGGTTGTCAGCACGACCACCGGGATCCCGCGATGACTGTCGATCCCGTCGGTGGCGGCGACGCTCGCTTCGATGTTCTGCCGGGAGACAAAGGTGAGGATGAGGTCCGGTTGTTCCAATGCCGCCGCTGCGGCTGCGTCGGAAATGTCGACCGGCCCCACGACTTCGCAGCTGAGGTTGGCCAGCAATTCGTCCAGATCCAGGCCGTCTTCCGGCTGATCGGCGACAATGAGGACCCGGGGATACGCCTGCCGAAACAGCCGGCGCTCAGCGTCTACCAGCCGCCGTGCAACCTCGGCCTGACTCTTGCCGAGTATCCGCGCGGCCTCGGCGACCGACAAGCCCTCGAACCGAATGAGCAGAAGGACGGCGCGGTCCTCGGCCTCGGCGCGGGACAGTTCCGCGAACAGGGGGTTGTCGAGATCGCCAGGGCTCGATGGCGCGACGTCCATCGGGATCCAGTGCCGGTGAACCAGGGACAGCAGCCCGGAGCGGACGGACAGCGACGGCTCCAACGCCGTCTGTCCGGCCAACAATGACGTCAGCACCGTTTCGACCAGCGCTTCACCTTCATACCTTGATCGGGTCAGACTGCGCGCGTAGCGAAGCAATGCCGGCAGTTGTGAGACGATCGACTGTTCTTCCATCGTTGAATCTCCGACAGTGAGATCAGCCAAGAGGGTTAGGTACCGATGGCAGGGGCTTACGGTTTCAACGCTTTGGGGCCTCCTCGGTTCTGCGACTCCGGTTTTTGCGCTCAACAGTTTGCAGTCGTGAGTTCAAGTGTGCGCACATAGGTCGCATTGGTAGATGCCCAAGAAAGTATTTCACTATTTAAAGTTGCCCTGCTTCAGAAGACCTTAGAACTGGAGTTTCCCGTGGCAAGAGAATCAAGCTATCTCAGTGGCTTGCGCGTACTGGTCGTTGAGGACAACTTGATGCTGTCCGAGGTGATCTCGGATGCTCTGGTGTAGCGCGACAATCTGGGTGAGAGGTGCGCGACAATCAGGATGGTGATTTGCCGGTCGCAGCGACGTGATGATCGTCGCGGGTTTGGCGGGGCGCAAGGGGGTTGATTGTCGTGGCGCGACAGTCAGGCCGAGGCTTTGA
>NZ_JAVJSX010000030.1:0-9028 GCF_040219215.1 Thalassobaculum sp. | reverse complement strand
ACGATTTCGACGGCGCACGTTGAGTATGAGACGGAAGGGCGTCACTACGCACACGTCGACTGCCCGGGTCACGCGGATTATGTGAAGAACATGATCACGGGTGCGGCGCAGATGGACGGCGCGATCCTGGTTGTTTCGGCTGCTGATGGCCCGATGCCGCAGACGCGTGAGCACATTCTTCTGGCCCGTCAGGTCGGTGTTCCGGCGCTGGTGGTGTTCATGAACAAGGTGGATCAGGTTGACGACGAAGAGCTGCTTGAGCTTGTTGAGCTTGAGATCCGCGAGCTTCTGTCGTCTTACGACTTCCCGGGCGACGACATTCCGATCGTCAAGGGCTCGGCCCTGGCGGCGATTGAAGACAGCAACGCGACGATTGGCCATGACGCCATTCTGGAGCTGATGAAGGCTGTTGACGATTACATCCCGCAGCCGGACCGTCCGAAGGATCAGCCGTTCCTGATGCCGATCGAAGACGTGTTTTCGATCTCGGGCCGCGGCACGGTTGTGACCGGTCGTATCGAGAGCGGTGTGGTCAAGGTCGGCGAGGAAATCGAGATCGTCGGCATCAAGGACACGACGAAGACGACCTGCACGGGCGTCGAGATGTTCCGCAAGCTTCTGGACGAAGGCGAAGCGGGGGACAACGTGGGTGTGCTGCTGCGCGGCACGAAGCGCGAGGAAGTCGAGCGTGGCCAGGTTCTGGCCAAGCCGGGTTCGATCACGCCGCACACGAAGTTCGATTGCGAAGCCTACATCCTGACGAAGGACGAAGGCGGGCGTCACACGCCGTTTTTCTCGAACTACCGCCCGCAGTTTTATTTCCGGACGACGGACGTGACCGGTACGGTCGAACTTCCGTCGGGCACGGAAATGGTGATGCCGGGTGACAACATCTCGATGGTCGTGAATCTGATCGCGCCGATCGCCATGGATGAAGGCCTGCGCTTCGCTATCCGCGAAGGCGGCCGCACCGTCGGTGCCGGCGTCGTCGCAAAGATCGTCGAGTGATAGCGGAAGGTTGAACACGCCGGTCGAAGACAGGTGTGTACAGGAGTGTAGCTCAACTGGTAGAGCACCGGTCTCCAAAACCGGGGGCTGGGGGTTCGAGCCCCTCCACTCCTGCCAATAGTTGGATGGGCGCGGGGGCGCTGCCGGGTGACCGGTAAGCGCCGCCCGCGTTCGGGCGTCTGAACGGGAACGATGATGGCGAAGGTGAGTCCAGCGCAGTTCGTGCGGCAGGTGCGCCAGGAAGTGTCGCGCGTGACCTGGGCGACCCGCAAAGACACGGCGACCGCAACCTTGATGGTGTTCATCATGGTGTTCGCTGCGTCGATATTCTTCTTCTTGGTGGACCTGGGGCTCTCTTGGGGCGTCCAGAAGGTCCTCGGACTCGGAGGCTGACGGTGGCGATACGCTGGTACGTGGTCCACGTCTATTCGGGCTTCGAAAAGAAGGTGGCGACCGCCGTGCGCGAGCAGGCGGCCGCGCAGGGGATGGAGGACCTCATCGAGGAGGTTCTGGTCCCGACCGAAGAGATCGTTGAGGTACGGCGCGGCGCCAAGGTGAGCGCCGAGCGGAAGTTCTTCCCCGGGTACATCCTGGTGAAGATGCAGTTGACCGACGAGACGTGGCATCTGGTGACGAGCCAGCCGAAGGTGACGGGTTTCCTCGGGGGCAAGGGCAAGCCGACCCCGATCACCGAAGGCGAGGCAACGCGGATCATCAAGCAGGTCTCGGAAGGCGTGGACCGGCCGAAGCCGTCGATCACGTTCGAGATCGGCGAGCAGGTTCGGGTCGCCGATGGCCCGTTTGCGACTTTCAACGGCTACGTCGAGGACGTGGACGAGGAGAAGGCGCGTTTGAAAGTCGCGGTGTCGATCTTCGGACGGTCGACCCCGGTGGACCTGGAGTTCACTCAGGTCGAGAAGGTTTGAGCCGGCGGAGCCGGTTCAACGTGCGTGTCGTGGGAGGCGTTCCCGAAGTCCTGGTACGCCGTACCGCGTCACGATGACAGAAAGGCGAGAATACGATGGCTAAGAAGATTGTCGGTTACATCAAGCTCCAGATCCCCGCGGGGTCGGCAACGCCGTCTCCCCCGGTCGGTCCGGCGCTCGGCCAGCGCGGACTCAACATCATGGAGTTCTGCAAGGCCTTCAACGCGTCGACCGAGAAGCTGGAGAAGGGGATGCCGATCCCCGTGGTGATCACCGCCTACGGTGATCGCACGTTCACCTTCGTCACCAAGACCCCGCCGGTGTCGTACTTCCTCAAGAAGGCGTCCGGCGTGGCCAAGGGTACGTCGACCCCGAGCAAGGAACTGATCGGCAAGGTCACCATGGCGCAGGTCAAGGAGATCGCCGAGGCCAAGATGACGGATCTGAATGCCGTTGATGTTGACGGTGCGGTGGCCATGATCACGGGTTCGGCCCGGTCCATGGGCATCGAGGTGGTGGGGTGACGGCTATGGCGAACAAAGGCAAGCGTTTGGCGGGCGCGTACACCGGCATTGACCGGACCGCCGTGTATCCGATGGCCGATGCCATCAAGCTGGTGAAGACCAAGGCCGTTGCGAAGTTCGACGAGACCGTCGAGATCGCGATGAACCTGGGCGTTGATCCGCGCCACTCGGACCAGATGGTGCGCGGCGTGGTGTCGTTGCCGCACGGCACCGGCAAGTCCGTGCGGGTTGCGGTCTTTGCCAAGGACGCCAAGGCTGAGGAAGCCACGGCGGCTGGCGCAGACATCGTCGGCGCCGAGGACCTGATGGAGCGGATCCAGGGCGGCCAGATCGATTTCGACCGGGTGATCGCGACGCCGGACATGATGGGTGTCGTCGGACGCCTCGGTAAGATCCTTGGCCCGCGCGGCCTGATGCCGAACCCGAAGCTGGGCACCGTCACGGCCAATGTCGGCGAGGCGGTGACCGCTGCGAAGGCTGGTCAGGTCGAGTTCCGCGCCGAGAAGGCGGGCCTCGTGCACGCCGGGATCGGCAAGGCGAGCTTCACCGAGGAGCAGCTGGTTGCGAACGCCGCTGCGTTCGTCGATGCCATCCAGAAGGCGAAGCCGGCTGGTGCCAAGGGCACGTATATCAAGCGCGTATCGATCAGCTCGACCATGGGGCCGGGCGTCAAGATCGACACCGCGAACCTCAGCACCGCTCCGGCGGCGCGAGGGTAAGAACGACGGCGGCCGGGCAACCGGTCGGCGGCGTGGACCGGGCTTCGGCCCGGTTCAACCTGTCCGAGACTACGGGCGGCTCACGGTCGACGGACCAAGGAGCCTTAAATTTCGCCCGTACAGACGGGAGCGCCAGCGGAATTCGGCGAGAGCCGAGGACGGTTGGACTTCTGGGACAGGCGAGCGGGCTCGCGCCAGGTTTGGCCGGGTCCACGTGCAAACCGGACCGCACCGTTGTTTTGCGGGTGGTCCATCAGGCGGAGAACAGAGGTGAATCGAGCTCAAAAGGCTGACCTCATCGACTCCCTTCGCCGGACTTTCGACAGCTCCGAAGTTGTCGTCATCACCCATCAGACGGGGTTGACGGTGGCTGAAGTGGAGCAGCTGCGTTCGAAGGTTCGGAAGGCGGGAGCCGGCTACAAGGTCACCAAGAACCGGCTCGCCCGTCTCGCTCTGCAAGGCACGCGCTACGAGAACCTGTCGGCCAGCTTCACCGGTCCGACGTCGGTTACGACGTCGGCCGATCCGGTGGCTGCCGCCAAGGTGATCGTCGAGTTCGCTAACTCGAACGACAAGGTCACCATTATCGGTGGTGGACTTGGCGAGCGGGCGCTCAGCCCCGACGAGGTCAAGGCCCTGGCCAAGACCCCGTCGCTGGATGAATCGCGTGCCAAGCTGGTCGGGCTGTTGCAGGCGCCGGCATCGCGCATGGTGGGGGTCCTCGTGGCACCTGCCGGCGGGTTGGCCCGGGTGTTTGCGGCGCGCGGCGAGCAGGCCGAGTGAGAGTGGTCGAACCGCTCTGTCTTTATAAGTTCCAACCCTTAGGAGTAGTTTCAAATGGCTGATCTCGCGAAGCTCGTCGATGAGCTTTCCTCTCTGACCGTTCTCGAAGCGGCGGAGCTGTCCAAGATGCTCGAAGAGAAGTGGGGCGTCTCTGCCGCCGCTCCGGTTGCGATGGCGGCGGCTCCGGCCGACGCCGCTCCGGCGGCTGAAGAGAAGACCGACTTCGACGTCATCCTGGCGACTGTCGGCGACAAGAAGATCAACGTGATTAAGGAAGTCCGTGCCATCACCGGCCTTGGCCTGAAGGAAGCCAAGGACCTGGTCGAGGCCGCGCCGAAGTCCGTCAAGGACGGTGCGTCGAAGGACGAAGCTGCGAAGATCAAGAAGCAGCTTGAGGATGCCGGAGCGACCGTCGAACTCAAGTGAGTTTGACGGCCGTATGAAGATCGGGCGGGGAGCGGCGTGCCTAGGCGCGTCCGCTCCCGCGCCCTTTTCCCGTCTCTGCAGGGCATCGGGGCCGCATCCGGGCGCCGTGCCGAGCCGGGGATCGCTCATCTGAGCGAAGTCTGCTCAACCGATGGAATCATCTGAGATTCCACGGGTCACCCGCGAGGTCGACGAGGTCATATCATGGCAGTTTCCGCAGTCGGGTCCTTCACTGGTCGCAAACGGGTCCGCAAGAACTTCGGACGTATCGCCGAAGTGGCGCCGATGCCGAACCTGATCGAGGTCCAGAAGAGTTCCTACGACGCCTTCCTGCAAATGGGCGTCGAGCCCGAGAAGCGCACTGATGTGGGCCTCCAGGAGGTCTTCAAATCGGTGTTCCCGATCCGGGACTTCTCGGAACGGGCGATGCTGGAATTCGTCGGCTACGAGCTTGAGGAGCCGAAGTACGACGTCGAGGAGTGCCAGCAGCGGGGCCTGACCTTCGCGGCGCCTCTGAAGGTGACGTTGCGCCTGGTGGTCTGGGACGTCGACGAGGAGACCGGCTCCAAGTCGATCCGGGACATCAAGGAACAGGACGTCTACATGGGCGACATGCCGCTTATGACAGCCCACGGCACCTTCGTGATCAACGGCACCGAGCGCGTGATCGTCTCGCAGATGCACCGCTCGCCCGGCGTGTTCTTCGATCATGACAAGGGCAAGACCCACAGCTCGGGCAAGTATCTGTTCGCGGCGCGGGTCATCCCGTACCGCGGCTCGTGGCTGGATTTCGAGTTTGATGCCAAGGACAACGTCTACGTGCGCATCGACCGGCGCCGTAAGCTGCCGGCGACGACCCTGCTGCTGGCGCTGATGTCCGACGAGTCGATCAAGTATCTGGCGGAGTGTCACCGCACCGGCGAGGAAGCCCAGCGCGACCGTGTCGTCGGCATGGGTGCGGAAGAGATCCTGACCAACTTCTACGGCACCGTAACTTACACCCGCGAGGGTGCGGGCTGGCGCACGCCGTTCGACGCCGAGCGGTTGCGCGGCTCGAAGCTGGTTCGCGATCTGGTCGATGCCGATACCGGCGAGGTGGTGGCGAAGGCCGGCGACAAGATCACGCCGCGTTCGTCGCGCAAGCTGATCGAGGCCGGCCTGAAGGATATGTGGGTTCCCGACGAGGAACTGATCGGCGCCTATGTCGGCTCCGACCTGATCGACGAGTCGACAGGTCTGGTGCACTGCGACGCCGGCGAGGAGATCACCACCGAACTGCTCGAGAAGATCGGCGGCGTGGGCATCACCCTGCTGCCGGTGCTGGCCATCGATCACCTCAACATCGGCGCCTACATGCGCAACACGCTGGCGCTCGACAAGAACGCCACCCGTGAAGAGGCCCTGGTCGATATCTACCGGGTGATGCGCCCGGGCGAGCCGCCGACGCTGGAGACCGCCGAGGCGCTGTTCCACGGCCTGTTCTTCGACTCCGAGCGCTACGATCTTTCGGCCGTTGGCCGCGTCAAGATGAACGCGCGCCTGGGATTGGAGACCGACGATCAGCTGCGCGTCCTTCGCAAGGACGACATCCTGGCGATCCTGAAGGTCCTGATGGAGCTGAAGGACGGCAAGGGCGAGATCGACGACATCGATCACCTCGGCAACCGTCGGGTCCGCTCGGTCGGCGAGCTGATGGAAAACCAGTACCGCGTCGGTCTGCTGCGCATGGAGCGGGCGATCCGCGAGCGCATGAGCTCGGTGGAAATCGACACGGTCATGCCCCATGACCTGATCAACGCCAAGCCGGCGGCGGCCGCGGTGCGCGAGTTCTTCGGCTCGTCGCAGCTGTCGCAGTTCATGGATCAGACCAACCCGCTGTCGGAGATCACCCACAAGCGCCGCCTGTCGGCGCTTGGACCGGGCGGTCTGACCCGCGAGCGGGCGGGCTTCGAGGTTCGCGACGTGCACCCGACCCACTACGGCCGGATCTGCCCGATCGAGACCCCGGAAGGTCCGAACATCGGCCTGATCAACTCGCTTGCGACCTATGCACGGGTGAACCAGTACGGCTTCATCGAGACCCCGTACCGCAAGGTCACGGACAGCAAGGTCACCGACGAGGTCCGATACATCTCCGCGATGGAAGAGGGCCGCTATACGGTTGCCCAGGCGAACGCCCCGGTCGACGCCGACGGCAAGTTCGTGGAAGAGCTGGTCCCGGTGCGGAAGCGCGGCGACTTCGGTTTGGCGCGCCCCGAGGACATCGACCTCATCGACGTGTCGCCCAAGCAGCTCGTGTCGGTCGCAGCGGCGTTGATTCCGTTCCTGGAGAACGATGACGCCAACCGCGCGCTGATGGGCTCGAACATGCAGCGTCAGGCGGTGCCGCTCCTGCAGGCCGAGGCACCGTTCGTCGGTACCGGCATGGAAGGCACGGTTGCCCGCGACTCGGGCGTCACCATTGTCGCCCGCCGCTCCGGCGTGGTCGACCAGATCGACGCCCAGCGTATCGTTATCCGGGCGAACGAAGACCTGGAAGGCGCATCGTCGAACGTCGACATCTACCGCCTGCTGAAGTTCCAGCGCTCCAACCAGAACACCTGCATCACCCAGCGTCCGCTGGTGAAGGTCGGTGACGTGGTCTCGCGCGGCGACATCATCGGTGATGGCCCGTCGACTGACCTGGGCGAACTGGCCCTGGGCCGGAACGTGCTGGTCGCGTTCATGCCCTGGAATGGCTACAACTTCGAAGACTCGATCCTGATCTCCGAGCGCATCGTCCGTGACGACGTGTTCACCTCGATCCACATCGAGGAATTCGAGATCATGGCCCGCGACACCAAGCTGGGTCAGGAAGAGATCACCCGGGACATTCCGAACGTCGGCGAAGAGGCGCTGAAGAACCTCGACGAGGCGGGCATCGTCTATGTCGGTGCCGAGGTAAATCCGGGCGACATCCTGGTCGGCAAGGTCACGCCGAAGGGCGAATCGCCGATGACGCCGGAGGAGAAGCTGCTCCGTGCGATCTTCGGCGAGAAGGCGTCCGACGTCCGCGACACCTCGCTGAAGGTGCCGCCGGGGGTCAACGGCACGATCGTCGAGGTGCGGGTGTTCTCGCGCCGCGGCGTCGACAAGGACGAGCGCAGCCAGGCGATCGAGCGGGCCGAGATCGAGCGGCTCGCGAAGGATCGCGACGACGAGCGTGCCATCCTTGAGCGTGGTTTCTTCGACCGCCTGCGCGAACTGCTGATGGGCAAGACCGCGACGGCCGGACCGAAGGGCTTCAAAGCCGGGGTGCTGACGCCGGAGGTGTTCGCACAGTACACCCCGGGCCAGTGGCGCCAGTTCGTCTCGGACGACGACAAGCTGATGGACTACCTCGAAGGCCTGAAGGAGCACTTCGACCGGTCGATCGACTTCCTGAAGGCCCGTTTCGACAACAAGGTCGAGAAGCTGCAGCGCGGTGATGAGCTGCCGCCGGGCGTCATGAAGATGGTCAAGGTGTTCGTCGCGGTGAAGCGCAAGCTGCAGCCGGGCGACAAGATGGCCGGCCGCCACGGCAACAAGGGCGTGATTTCCAAGATCAACCCGATCGAGGACATGCCGTACCTCGACGACGGCACGGCGGTGGACATCGTCCTGAACCCGCTCGGCGTTCCGTCGCGAATGAACGTGGGTCAGATCCTGGAGACCCATCTCGGTTGGGCTGCGGCCGGACTTGGCCGGCAGATCCGCCAGATGCTGGAGTCGATGGGTGACGAGCCCAAGGTCGCGGAACTGCGGACCAAGCTGGAGAACGTGTACAGCAGCGACCAGTTCAAGGCCGAGGTAAAGCCGCTCGGCGATGACGAGGTCGTGGAGTTGGCCCGCAACCTGACCCGTGGCGTTCCGATGGCAACCCCGGTGTTCGACGGCGCCCGCGAGGACGATATCGTCGACATGCTGGGCCGGGCCGGGCTGAACTCGTCCGGCCAGGTCGACCTGTGGGACGGCCGGACCGGCGAGCAGTTCGATCGCCAGGTCACGGTCGGCTACATCTACATGCTGAAGCTGCACCACCTGGTGGACGACAAGATCCACGCCCGTTCGATCGGCCCGTACAGCCTGGTGACCCAGCAGCCGCTGGGTGGCAAGGCGCAGTTCGGCGGTCAGCGGTTCGGTGAAATGGAGGTCTGGGCGTTGGAGGCGTATGGCGCCGCCTACACCTTGCAGGAGATGCTGACGGTGAAGTCGGACGACGTGTCCGGCCGAACCAAGGTCTATGAGGCGATCGTCCGCGGCGACGATAACTTCGAGGCCGGTATCCCCGAATCCTTCAACGTGCTGGTGAAGGAACTGCGTTCGCTCGGCTTGAATGTCGAGCTGAACCAGGAGGAGTACTGACGCCCCCTGTCGGCCGATAGCGGATCGTAAGGGGTGTAATCGTCGGTCGTTGCGACCGATATGGGTCCTGGGAGCAGTCCCAGGACCCGCAACGGCGCTTAGGCGCGAGGAGTGCTTCGATGAACGAGTTGGTGAATATCTTCGGCCAGCCGACCGGGCCTCAGAGCTTCGACAGTATCCAGATCGCGATTGCGTCGCCGGAGCGGATTCGCTCCTGGTCGTACGGCGAGATCAAGAAGCCGGAGACCATCAACTACCG
>NZ_JAVJSX010000029.1:0-3080 GCF_040219215.1 Thalassobaculum sp. | reverse complement strand
ATGATCCCCGGCAACGTACGCGCCAATGTCCGCCGGCCGATCCTCAGCACGCTGAACACCGCGCACTTCCTGCCGCTCAGCGCCGCCTGGACCGGACCGGAGCATGTCGACACCGGCATGCTCTCAGGGCCGCCCCTCTTTCACGGGACGGCGCAGGGCAACACCATCTTCCGGGCGACGCTGGCCGAAGGTGACGTCCGCCACGTGCTCGTGATCGGCAGCACCGGCGGCGGCAAATCGGTCCTCCTCGCGTTCCTGGGATTCCAGTTCGCCCGCTATCACACGCCCCTGCGGCCCTCGCAGGTCTATGTCATCGAATCGGGTCGGGCGGGCTATGTCGCGACCCTGGCGGCGGGCGGGGTTCACTACCATTTCGGCGATCCGGATTTCGGCCTGTCGCTGCAACCCCTTCGTGACCTCGACACGCCGGCCGACGCCGAGTGGGCCCATGGCTGGCTGATGTCCGTTCTTCAGCTGCAGGGCCTCCGTCTCGACCCGCACCACCAGCGCGAGCTCTGGGGCGCCGTCGACGCGCTGGCGGCCCAGCCGGTGCATCTGCGGACCATCACAACCCTGGTCAGGCTTGTTCAGGACCGGGCGATCAAGGCGGCGCTGGAGCCCTACGCCGAGGGTGGGCCGTATGCACCCTACCTCGACGGCCACGATGCACCACCGCCGGGTCCGCGCGCGACCTTCGAGATCGGCGACATCGTCGACCAGCCGGTCGCCAAGCCGCTCCTTCTCGCACTCTTCTGGCACCTCGAGCGGCAGTTCCAGGAAGCGGTACCCACCCTGCTCCAGGTCGACGAGGCCTGGCTGGCGCTCGACGACCCTGTCCTGACGCCGCGGCTGCGCTCCTGGCTCGTCACGCTTCGCAAGAAGAATGTCGGGATCGTGCTCGCGACGCAGACCATCAACGACGTCGTCCAGTCGGACATCGCGCAGCAGGTCCTGTCTTCCTGCCCTACCAGGATCTATCTGCCGAACCCGGGTGCCGCCACACCGGAGGTGCGCGTCCAGTACGCAGCACTCGGCCTGACCGACCGTCAGATCGAGCTCGTCGCGGCCTCGACTCCCAAGCGCCACTACTACCTCACCAGCCCGAGCGGTTCGCGTCTCTTCGACCTCGAGCTCGGCGAGATCGCGCTGGCGTTCTGCGCCGCCGGTCACAAGGCCGACCTCGACGCCGCCAGGAACCTCGTGAACCGGTATCCGGCCGGTCCCGCCTTCGCCGAGGCATGGCTCCGGCACAAGGGTCTCGATGAGGCGGCCGACGCGTTGGCCGAGGCGACGCAGGGGGGGATCGCGACATGAGGCGACACCGCACCTTCGCCCTGGTGCTGGCGGCCGCCGCGCTCGGCGGGGGCGGCTCCCCGACGGCACTTGCCGACGCCTCCGGCGAGCACAGCTGCTCGCGGATCTTCCCGACCATCTACCTGGTCGCCGATCAGCGCCCGGCGCTCGATGTCGTCGACATCTATCTCAGCGATGCCTGCCCTGGGCGGGTTCATGACTGGACTGCCGCCCAACGGCTGACCGCCGATACGATCCAGCAGGTCGGCACGAAAGCCCTGACGTCCCTCAGGCCCGTGTGCGGGAAGCTGAACACGCGCTGCACAAACGGTTGGCCGGACGAGGATTGTGTCCGCATCCCGCCGGCGTTTGTCGAGCCGATGGCGAGTGCTGCCTGCCCTCCGCGCGAATTCCCGATCGTGAGAACGCCTGCGCAATCGGCGGGTGGCGTCCTGCGCCTCCCGAACGCCGACAGCGACGGAAACGTCACCGACTGCCGGGCACCTGTCGTCTCCGTGGACGCACAGGGTCGCCGCACCATCGCGGGTCTCCGCCTCGCCGGCTGCTCGGCCTCGATCCGCAATCCGTCCGCCCGATCGGTCTACACTTTCGGCGGCAGCGCTCTTCTCTTCAGCGACGGCTTCTTCGACGCCAAGAGCTTTGCAGCCCCCCACGTCGCCTCGCGCCTGCAGGGCACGGCGGATGCGGCCGGTCGCGTCCACGGGATGGGGTTCCCCCTCTCCGATCTCCTTCGGCACTGGACGTACGCCTACCGCGTCCGGATCGACCTTCCGAGCCAGCTTTCAGGGGTCGAGCGATGATCATATTCACGACGTCCGCGGACCGGCGCACCCTGCTCGCGCGGATTCTTGGCTGCGCCACGGCGCTCGCCGCTTGCCGGCCGAAACCGTCGACAGCCCTCGTCGTCTACGACCCGGCCAACCACGCCGAGAACCTCATCCAGACCGCCCAGTCGCTCTACGCCGAGATCCAACGCGAGATCACCAACCAGGCGGTGAGGTTTACCGCCCAGGCGGACCAATTGAACCTCTTGCCGCTCGATCCGGCGGCTCGGGCCGCCGTTCAGCCGGACATGCAGTCGATCGACCAGGCGATCATCGACCTGCGCCAGGTGCAGCAGACTTCGCAGGGTATGAACGGGCTGTTCAACCGCCTCCGAAACCTCGCCTCCTCCATCACGAACGGCGGTGATATCGACGACTACATCCAGTTGATCGACGAGATCCGGCGGACGCTGAACCGCGACGTCGCGGGCGTGTCGTCGGCCTTCATCTCCATGTCGTCCGCCAACGCCCAGCTCAATGCGATCCTGGCCCGGTCGGCCGTCGCCGTCGGCGCCATGCAGGCGCAACAGGTCAGCCACCAGCTCCAGTCCATGCAGGTGCGGGAAGCGATGCTGCAGCGCTACCTGCAGGCGCTCGAGCTGCAGCGCACGGCCATCAACCAGGAGCTGGACGAGGCGCGCGGGCGGGCAATCGAGGAGGAGATGAGGCGGCAGTTCAAAGCGCTGATCGACGCCGGCAGGAGCCGCAGGTGATGCAAGGCATCGATCTCGCACTCGACCGCGTTACCGGCATCATCGACCTGGCCTACGACCGGCTGCTGCCGCACGCCCAGACGCTGCTGTTCTACACGATCGTCATCGAGATCGTGCTGCTGTTCCTGCTGTACGCTTTCGGCCGCCAGGAAACGATCGCCGACCTGATCAAGAAGATGGTGGTGATCAGCCTCTTCGTCTGGCTCATCCGGGACTGGCAGCAGCTGAT
>NZ_JAVJSX010000028.1:0-41716 GCF_040219215.1 Thalassobaculum sp. | reverse complement strand
CTGAACCGCCTGGGTCAAGGAATTGACCATGTCCTTGCCGTAGTGGTTCAGGATCAGCACGTCGGCGCCGGAATTGAGCACCGGCGTGATGTACTGCGAGAAGTCGCCGGCGCCCAGCGGGGTGCGCACCGCCTTGACGGTGTTCCAGCCCAATGCCTCGGTGGTGTTCTTGATCGACTCCTCCTGGGTCCATCCCCAGGTGTAGTCGGCGGTCAAGTGATAGGCGTTGCGATCGGTGCCCATGTTCTCCTTCAGCACCGGACCGAGCGCTGCGCCGGACATGTAGGCGTTGAAGAAGTGCCGGAAGCCGTAGCGCTTCTTGTCCTTGCCGGTGGTGTCGTTGGAGTGTGTCAGGCCGCACATGAAGATGACGCCCATCTCCTGGGCAAGCGACTGGACGGCGACCGCCACGCCGGACGACGAACCGCCCGAGAACATGATGACGCCGTCCTTTTCGATCATGCGCTTCGCGGAGGCCCGCGCCGCATCCGACTTGGTCTGGGTGTCGCCCGTGACGTACTCGATTTTCTTGCCAAGGACACCGTTCCCCTTCAACGAGAGCGGGGTCATGGTGTTCATCAGGCCGCCGTCGCCCTCGCCGTTGAGGTGCTTGACCGCCAACTGGTACGCCCGCAGTTCGTCCGCACCTTCATCGGCATAGGCGCCGGTCTGCGGAACGTTGAAGCCGAACTTCACGCTCTTGGCGCTGCCCGGGTTGTTGCGGAATTCCTCAGCCCATGCGCCCTTGATGAAGAAATTCGGTGCCGCCAGGCCGGCTGTCACCGCAACGCCACCCTGGAGCAGTCGGCGACGGTTCACATTCTTGTCGAAGATGGTCATGTGGATCCTCCCTCTCGATGAGCCGTACGCCACGCGCCCTCGCATTCACGGGGCATCTTGATCGCGCGCTCTATCGAAGGCAGGGTAGCCGTGTTGAAAATAGTATCAATAACTACTTGAAAAATAGCAGATATTTTGTCAATAATCGTTCGTTAATATTCACTCAAGTGTCAAGATGTGACAACCCGTCGCATCAGAACCCGGTCGGAGCTCCCCACCGATGGCCCGTCAACTCACCGGCTACCGGATCCGCGAGAGGCGACGGCAGCTCGGCCTGACGCAGGCAGGCGTCGCCAAGCAGGTCGGCATCTCGCCGTCCTATCTGAACCTGATCGAAGCCAACAAGCGCGCCATTGCAGGCTCAATCCTGCGGCGGATCACCGAACTGCTCGACCTCGACCCCGAGACGCTGACCGGCCGTGCCGAGCAGCGGATGGTCGATGACCTGGAGGAGTTGGCGGCGGAACCGATGCTGCGCGACCTCGGGCTCGACCAGAGGTCCACCGGCGAGTTGATCGGCCGGCATCCAGGCTGGGTGAATGCACTCCTGACATGCTGGCGCGCCTACCGCGACCAGGCGCAAACGGCATCGGCGCTCAGCGACCGCCTGAACCAGGATCCAGCCCTGGCCGACGCGGTGCACCAGATTCTGACCCACGTGACGGCGGTGCGGTCGGCCTCGGAGATTCTCGACGCCAACGACGACCTGGAGCCGGACCGCCGCCGCCGGTTCAACCACATAGTGTCGACCGAAAGCGCACAGCTTTCCGATGTCGTTCAGGCCCTGGCAACCTTCTTCGACAAGCCGCACACCCGCACGCGGTCGGTGACCGCAGCCGAAGAGGTCGATGACGTCATCATCGAACGCGGCAACCATTTTCCGGGTCTCGAGCAGGCTGCCGACGACCTGGCACGTCGGGTACGCGGCCACGGCGATGTGCCGCTGAGCGCGCTCGCCGACTATCTGAAACAGGTACACCAGGTCACGGTCACCAGCCAGGCCCCGACGAACACGGGCGGCATCCGGTTCCGCAACCTGTGCACCTACGATCCGGATACCCGTACCCTGGTGTTCCTGGACCATGCGTCGATCCCGACCCGGCAGTTCCAGATGGCCCGGCTCGCGGCGGAGCTTGGCGCCCGCGACGCCATCGAGGCCGAGACTAAGGACCCACTGCTGACGTCGCCGTCGTCGCAGGCGCAGGCGTTCCGGGCATTCGCCTCCTACGTCGCGAGCGCACTGATCCTGCCCTACGAGCGGTTTCGCAACGACGCGGTCGAGGTTCGCTATGACATCGAAGTGCTTCGCCAGCGCTACAACGCGAGCTTCGAACAGATCGCCCACCGACTGGTCGCGCTGCGACGCCCCGGCCAGGAGGGGGTCCCGTTCGGGTTCCTGCGCGCAAACCCCGCCGGGTTTACCACCAAGCGCTTTCCCTTGCCGGGGCTGCCGTTACCGCGACACGGGCATGGCTGCCCGTTGTGGGCAATCTACGGGGCCTTCCAGACTCCCGGCCGAGTGCTGCGCCATGTCGTCCAGTTCCCAGACAACGCCCGCTATCTGTTCGTTGCCGGAACGGTGGTGAAACAGCCGGCAACCTTCCACGAACCGTCCGTTCCGTACGCGGTGATGCTGGCCTGCGACGTGATCCATGCCGACCAGACGGTGTACGCCGACGGCCTCGACCTCAACGGCCCCAGTCCCGCCATCGTTCCGGTCGGACCGTCCTGCCGGCTCTGTCCTCGCCTCGACTGCCTGTACCGATCAGAGGAACCGATCGTCGGCCGCCCGGCCGCCTGATTGCACAAACAGAAACGAGCCCTCGCGTTGGCGAGGGCTCGCATCGGCCGCCCCTGATGGGCGCTTACTTCTGCAGTTCGGTCCAGATCGCCGTGTAGAGATCCTGGGTCGCCTTCGGGCACGTCGGCAGGAACGTGCCGGCCGCCTTGTAAGCATCAGGCACCACGATCTCCGGCGCAGTCTTCATCTCCTCGGGCATGAACTTGTCCGAACCGGCAATGCCGTTGGCATACCGGGCGAAAGCCGAGATCAGCGCGGCATTCTCCGGATCCATGATGAAGTTCTGGAACAGCTTGGCGTTCTCGACGTTCTTGGCATCGGCCAGCACAGCGACGGAGTCCATCCAGACCGGATAGCCTTCCTTCGGATAGCCGTAAACGACCTTCGGGTTCTTCAGACGGGCCCGGAAGGTGGAACCGTTCCAGTTCACCGTTGCCACCACGTCCGAGTTCGACAGCTTCTCGGTCATGCCGTAGTCCATCGACCGCCACTTCGGCTTGGCCGCGGTCAGGATGTCGCGAACCTTGCGAAGCAGATCCTTGTCGTCGGTGCACGGCTTGCCGCCGGCATACATGATCGTCAACGCCATCACGTCGGCCATTTCCGGCACGACATTCACTTGACCGACCAACTCCTTAGGCGGATCCAGGAAAATCGCCGAAGTGTTCGGGTCGCCGGCATAGGCGCTGGTGTTCACGGCGACGCCGGTCGTACCCCACTGCCACGGAACCGTGTAGTGACGGCCCGGGTCCCACGAAACATCGACCCACTTCTTGTCGACGTTCTTGAAGTTCGGCATCTGGTCGGGCCGGGTTTCGAGCAACAGCCCTTCCTTGATGAAAATCGGCACGTAGTTGGCGGACGGCACCACGATGTCAAAGCCATGTCCACCAGCCTTGACCTTCGTCAGTGCCGTCGTATTCGAATCATAATCGGTAATCGTGACCTTGACTTTATGCGTCTCTTCAAACTTCTTGATCAGTTCAGGGTTGGTGTAGTTACCCCAATTATAGATATTCAACTCACCTTCAGCCATCCCCGATCCGGCCGAAGCTAAAAGAACAAGCGCCGAGAGAGCGCCACCGAGCTTCCAAGACATGTTGAGCCTCCGTTTTTGTTTTCTTGTAGTAACCAGTCTACCTCCGTTGCCGGCTCAGCACAAAAAACGCCGAGACCAGCAGAACGGTCACCGCGAGCAGTGCCGTGGAGATAGCATTCACTTCCGGCGTAACCGCGCGTCGAAGCTGCCCAAGCATATAGGTCGGCAGCGTGTCCTGACCCGCGGACTTCACGAACTCCGTTATGACGACGTCGTCGAGCGATACGACGAAAGCAAGCATCGCCCCTGCAACGATGCCCGGCGTCATCAGCGGCAGGGTGACAAAGCGGAACGTCCGCCACGGCGTGGCGTACAGGTCGGCCGCCGCGGTTTCGTAGGCGAGATCCATCCCTTCCAGCCGCGCGCGGATAGGCAGGTAGGCGAACGGCACGCAGAAGGCCGCGTGCGCCGCCACCAGGTAGGCAAGCCCGCTGTAGCCGGTCGCCACCTTGATCATCGCAAACACGATCAGCAGGGCGACCGCCGTCACGATCTCCGGCACCATCAGCGGCTGGTTGATGATGGCGTATATGGCGAGCCGGCCGGGGAACGCTCCGGTACGGGTGGTTCCGATCGCCGCCATCGTCGCAACCACGGTGGCGATCCCCGACGCCAGCGTGGCAATGACCAGCGACCGAACCGTCGCCTCCTGAACCTGTATGTTGTCCCAGGCGCTCGCGTACCATCGCCAGGAGAAGCCCTCCCAAAGTGCGACGGATTCCCCGGCGTTGAACGAGTAGATCACCAGGGTGACGATCGGCGCGTACAGAAGGACGAAGCACAGGAAGGCAATCGCCGTGAAGCCGGGAATCCGGCGAACCGAGAACGGGTGGCGGCGTGCTTGTTCAGCCACGGCTCTCGCTCCGGTTGACGTTGCGCACGTACACCATCAGCGCGATCATCACGATGACGAGCAAGGTCAGCGACAAAGCCGCGCCAAGCGGCCAGTTGCGCCCCTGGCCGAACTGCAACTCGATCAGGTTGCCGAGCATCATGTTCTTGCCGCCGCCAAGCACCCTGGGCGTCACGTAGGCACCGAGCGACGGTATGAACACCAGGATCGAGCCTGCAATGATTCCGGGCTTCACCAGGGGGATGATCACGCGCCGGAGCACCTGGATCCGCGTCGCGTAGAGGTCGTAGGCTGCTTCGACCAATCGGAAGTCCAGCCGCTCCATCGACGCGTAAAGCGGCAACACCATCAGCGGCAGGTACACGTACACCATGCCGATCAGCACCGCGGTGTCGGTGTAGAGCAACTGGATCGGGGTCTCGATCATCCCAAGCGACATCAGCGTGCTGTTCACGATCCCCTCGTTGCGGATCACTTCCATGATCGCGAACGTCCGGATCAGCAGGTTGGTCCAGAACGGGATGGTGATCAGGAACAGCCAGAGCGTGCGTTGCTGCGGCGGTCGGGTCGCCACGAAATACGCTGTCGGGAACCCGATGATCAGAGCGACGAAGGTGGTCAGCAGCGACAGTTTGGCCGAACGCCAGAAGATCCGCAGATGAGCGTCCGCCAGACTGACCGTGTCGTCGAAGATGTCGCGGTGGAGGATCACCCGGTACCAGGCGTCGCCAGACAGCTCCCAAACGACACCGCTGTATTCACCCGGCGTCAGCACCGAATAGAGAATGACGACCAGGAGCGGGCCGGACGCCGCCAGGAACAACAAAGTCAGCGCCGGCGCGGACAGCAGCCAGTTGCGCCGAACTTCGGCCGCACGGCTCGCCACCTCGCCCGGAGAGGGAGAATATGTCGGCCGAATCTGTCGTGTTGGATCGGCGGCTGTCATCTCAGTCCCTGAGCACGCGAACAGCCGACGGCGCGAACGCCACGTCGACGGTCTGACCGACGCCAAACTGCAGGTCGGACGCGGAGCCGTTCTGGACCCGGGCCACCAGTTCGTCACCGCTGTCGAGCCGCACATGATAGTGCGTGTCGGTGCCCAGGTAGACGACGTTGCTGATCGACCCGGGCAGGCTCGATCCTGACGTGTCGGAGGTCAGCCGCACGTGCTCCGGTCGAACAACCAGCGTCACCGTCTCCTGCGGTGTCATCCCCGCCGGCAATTCAGCGTCGAGTTCCAGCCGCTTGCCCAGGCGCAAGCCGACGCGGTCCGCCGTGGCGGATCGAACCTCGGCGGTCAGCGTATTGGTCTCGCCGATGAAACCGGCGACAAACCGGTTTGCCGGGCGCTCGTAAATATCATGCGGACTGCCGACCTGCAGAACGTGCCCTTCGCTCATGACCGCGATCCGGTCCGACATGGTCAGAGCTTCTTCCTGATCGTGGGTGACGAACACGAAGGTAATGCCGGTCTCGTGCTGCAGCCGCTTCAGCTCGATCTGCATCTCCTTGCGGAGCTTCAGGTCCAGGGCCGACAGAGGCTCGTCGAGCAGCAACACCTTCGGCTGGGGGGCGAGCGCCCGAGCGAGGGCCACGCGCTGCTGCTGGCCGCCGGAGATCTGGGAGGTCAGGCGGTCCTTCATCGCCTCCATCTTCACCATGCTCAGCATGCGGTCCACGGTCTCGGAAATCTCGGCCTTTGGACGGTCGAGCATCTGCAGGCCGAACGCTATGTTCTGGGCGACCGTGAGGTGCGGGAACAGGGCATAGCTTTGAAACACCGTGTTTACCGGGCGCCTGTACGGGGGCAGTTGGGAAATGTCGGACCCGTCCAGCAGGATCGCTCCGGAACTCGGATGCTCGAACCCGGCGATCATCCGCAGCAACGTGGTCTTGCCGCAGCCCGATGGCCCGAGAAGCGTGAAGAACTCGCCTTCACGGATTCCGATCGACACCGCATCCAGCGCGGTGATCATGGAATCCCCACCGCCAAACACCTTGGAGACGTCGATTGCCTCGATCATCAGCGGCATGCTTTTGGAACTTCTATCGGAACCGATCAGTACACTCTCCTCGCTGACCTGCTGCTGCACAGACAGCCTCCCCATCAACCGTCAACGGCCAAGAACTCGTTCTATTCCTATAGAGACGCCATACAAATCATCACCTGTCTCTCCTTCATCAGACGGCAATCCCATTTTCCGATCGATGAAAGAAACACCCAATCTCGATGGTCTACGGGTCGACATTTTGCGAACTTCAACGCAGATCTCTGCCTGATAGAATCGATACTAGCCGGTGAAACTGCCGGCTGTCATGCTTGGGCCGGAAATAAACGCGCCGGGGATCGGCAATTATATACGTGACGTACCTAGATGCGACCGACCAAGGAAGATCAATCAGTTGCCGGATGCGCGGGGCACCAGTCGAGCAAGCAGCTTGAGGAGGCTCTGCTCGACAGCCAGCGCCTCTGCAATCAACTCATCGAGGTCCGCCGCCGTTACCAGCCGGTCCACTATGACTTCGCTGCGCTGGAGGTCGATGGTTGCGACCATGACGGTGCCCGGCTCAGATTTGTCGGTGCCCCATCGCCCATGGACGAGCGCATTGCGCTCACCCTGAAAGGCCTTGGCAGCATCGAGGATCTCGCCGATCTCCTTGGCTATCGCCGGGGGCGCACTTCGGATAGCGAGCAGCGTGCGAACCCAGTCCATGAGGGTGGACACCGCTATCCGCTCGGTCACCAGGTACAGGGGGCCACGGTCGCCCCTCATGAGCGTGGCGAACAAATCGCCGATGAGCCCTTCGACCCTGCCGCTGACGACAACAAGCGCGCCAAGGCGCTGAAGTAACTTCGGCTCGATTTGGCGCGTGTCATTCACCATATTGAGACCCATGGACCAGAAGCCAGACAAGCAGCAGGCCCCCGACGAGCGCGAGCGCGACGAGGTGCTTCGGGTCATGTTGAAGACCCCGCCGAAGCCGCACAAGCCGAAGAACGCTGGACAGGCGAAAGACACGAAGGCAGATTGACCCTGCCGCTCCCAGCGGGTCCGAGACTACTTCCGCTTCTGGCGGGGAGATTCGCCGTCCCTCGCGGTCGGTCAATCCGGGTGAAGGGCCACGCTGCGTAGCGCGGGATGAGTCCCTTCCACGCTCGCCCGTCGCATCGGCCGCTGACCCTGCGCCTTCCAAGTCGGTAGGCTCGTCGCTTCCGCGACTTTCCCCGCGGGTAGGAGAGAAGCCCCCGGCCGGGCCAGCATCGCTCTCAACGAAGACGGGGGCCGCGACGGCGGCCCCCGCTCCAACTCAGGTGAGCAGAAGCGCCGCCAGGATCGCTAAGCGAACCAGTGCGGCGGCATCTACCTTGATCACGATGGTGATCATGGGAGACCTCGTGTTCCGAGGCCCGCCGACGGGCTGTTGATGGCCCGACTGATATCAGTCACTCAACTCGCGTGCACGATGTCGCTCGGCACGAGGCGGAAACGCCCGATGTCGCCCGGCGGCGGCGAAAGCGCCCGATTGAGCCCGGCGGCGGCCTTGGCGGCGGTGGAGCCCGAAACCTCCATCGCCGACCTCTTCAGTCTACCCGATTCCTGCTGAGAAGGCGCCTCAGAACCTCATCGAACGGCAGCACGCGCCCCTTAGGCTCGCGCTTCGTCAGTCCGCCGATAGGTGAGGCGCTTGCCGCCGATGCCCTTGAGAGCCGCAACGGCGCGGTCGCCGTCCTCGACGCCGTGCTTGGAGCGGTTGTTGTAGCGGAAATCGAACTCGGCGACGTAGCGGTGAAGATGCGCCTCGCTGACGTGGTGGTACACACCAACGATGCCGCGCTTGAGGATCGAAAAGTAGTTTTCTGCGGTGTTGGTGTGCATGAAGCCGCCGAGCCGCACGTACTCGTCGGCTGAGTGGTTCACGGTGCCGTGGTTGGCGAACTCGCGGCCGATCTTCGGATAGACTGGAGACTCGTCCGTCATCAGCATCGACTTGCGGCTGATGTGCGTGACCAGGATCGGGCGCAGGGTCTTCGCGTTGACGTTCGTGATGTGCATCGAGCGCACCTTGCCGTCGCGCTCCACCAGGGCGACGACGGCGTGCTTCTTCGGCGGCTCCTTGAACGCGCGGTTCTTCGCCTTGCCGCCGACATAGGTCTCGTCGACTTCCACGACCTTGTTCGGCCCGCCCATACCGCCCGGCGGCACGGTGCGCTCGGCCATCGCCTCGCGGATGCGATGCGCCATGAACCATGCGGTCTTGTACGTGACCCCGAGCATGCGGTGTAGCTGGTGCGCCGACATGCCCTTCTTGGACGACACCAGCAAGTGCGTCGCCAGCAGCCACTTGGTCAGCGGGATCTTGGAACGCTCGAACACCGTGCCGACCGTCACGCTGAACGGTTTGGTGCAGGCGTTGCACTTGTAGACGCCCGGCCGGGTGCTCTTGCCTTGAAGCTTGGTGATGTTCTCGACGGAGCCGCAGTGCGGGCAGATCGGGCCTTCGGGCCACTGGATCGACTCCAAGTGCTCGCGGGCGGCGTCAACGTCGGTGTAGATCGGATTTGTGAGGTCAAGCATGGCAGAGCGCCCCAATGTTCTCTACATCCCCGAAGGGATCGTGCTGCGGCTTAATGCGCTGAGCCTGCCCGAAAATGTTGAGCTGCTTCCGCTGGATAGGTCTCGGTCAGACTGCAGTACTGGCACGTCAGTTCAAGCCGCCCCGGACCAGCAACCGCAACGCTCCCGTCGCTAGGATCTTCGGCGAACAGGATGGGGTTCTGGCAGCCCCGGCACATCACGCCGAGGTAGGTCTTTCCGGACTTGGCTTCTGACATGCGTTCCTCCCCTGTCCCCCTCGATATGGGCAGGGCGGGTTAGTACGTCAAGTATATAATTGCCCGGGGATCACGATCGACATCCCTCCCAGCGGGAGTATCGGAGCTTTGGGCGAGCGTACCTGATTGTGCATGGTTCCATCGCTCAGGGCGCACGAAGCGGCGCCGTTCCCGCATTTTCCCGAAGCGCCGGCGTGGGTACAGTGGTCTGCATCCGCATACCGGAGAAGGCTCGACGATGAACTACGACCTGCGCCAATCGACGGCACCACAGGATCTGGCAGCGCATTGGCTCAGGGCATTTGACGATGCTTTGGCACGTCGGGACTCCGCGGCAGTGGCGGCTCTATTCCAACCAGGCGGGCATTGGCGCGACGTTCTGGCGTTCACCTGGCACATTCAAACCGTAACCGGGGCGTCGGCGATAGCCGACGCGCTGGCTGGAACCCTGGCGGTCACCCGGCCAAACCACTTTCGCCTGCCGGCGGACCGCACCGCGCCGCGATCCGTGCGACGTGCCGGCACCGAGGCGATCGAGACGATCTTTGCGTTCGAGACCGCGTTCGGCTCCGCCCTCGGCGTTGTTCGGCTCGTGGCGGATGCGGACGCGCCCGGCCAGGTTCGGGCCTGGACGTTGTCGACGACCCTGGAGGCGCTGGACGGACTTGACGACAGCCCGGCCAGCCAGCACCGACGCCTCGGAGCCTTCACGCGCGAGTTCGGCGGCGAAAACTGGCTGGACCACCGCAATCGGGCCCGTGCGTATGCGGATCACGACCCGGCCGTCCTGGTGGTCGGTGGCGGGCAGGCCGGCCTATCGGCAGCGGCGCGCCTGACCCATTCCGGGATCGACACACTGATCATCGACCGGCAGGAACGGATCGGCGACAACTGGCGCAAGCGGTATCACTCCCTGACGCTGCACAACGAAGTGCACGTCAACCATCTGCCCTATATGCCGTTCCCACCAACCTGGCCGGTGTTCATCCCCAAGGACATGCTGGCCAACTGGTTCGAGGCGTATGTCGAGGCAATGGAGCTCAACTTCTGGACCGGCACCGAGTTGGTCGGCGGCTCCTATGATGAGAACGCCAGGCACTGGACCGTCACCGTGCGCCGCTCCGACGGGACCGAGCGGACAATGCGCCCGCGTCATGTGGTGTTTGCAACCGGGGTCAGCAGCATCCCGCACTATCCGGACATCCCGGGCCTGGACACGTTCGGCGGCACCGCCATGCACTCCGGCCGGTATACCGACGGCGCCGACTGGAAAGGCAGGAAGGCGCTGGTGCTTGGAACCGGCAACAGCGCCCATGATGTCGCCCAGGACCTGGCAGCCAGCGGCGCCGACGTCACCATGATCCAGCGCAGCGCGACCTACATCGTCAGCTTGAAGGAAGCGCAGAAGGTCTACGCGATCTACTCCGAAGGCATCCCGATGGAGGATTGCGATCTTTTGGCGACCTCCATGCCCTATCCGGAACTGATCCGCGCCTACCAGTTGTCCACCGCGGAGATGCGCGAGGTCGACAAGCCATTGCTCGACGGGCTGACCAAGCGCGGCTTCCGGCTCGATTTCGGCGAGGACGACACCGGCTTTCAGATGAAGTACCTGCGGCGGGGCGGCGGCTACTACTTCAACGTCGGCTGCTCCGACCTGATCGTCGACGGCACCATTGGCCTGATCCATTACGCCGATATCGAGCGGTTCGGGCCGAAGGGCGCGCAGATGCGCAACGGCGACATAGTGCCGGCCGACCTGCTGGTCCTGGCCACCGGCTACAAGAACCAGCAGGACGTCGTGCGCGCCAATCTGAACAGTGACGTCGCGGACCGCATCGGGCCTGTGTGGGGTTACGACGACGGCGGCGAGTTGCGCAACATGTGGCGGCGCACCGCCCAGCCTGGGCTGTGGTTCACTGCCGGCAGCCTGGCGCAGTGCCGGATCTACTCCAAGTACCTGGCCCTGCAGATCAAAGCCTGCGAGGAAGGCCTGATCTCGCCAGAGTTGCCTGAACCGATCGGATAACGCTCAGGTCTCCGCCAGCGTCACTCCGTGGGGTCCGCACACTTCGTCCAAGTCGGTCGCACTGAGATCCTGGACGATCACTACCACGGCCCCGGGCGTTCCCCCCACCCCAGCCGGCATCCGCAACGGCGGGCTGAAGATCGTGCCGACCGCCTGAACCAGCACCGCGCCGTCGATCCCTGCGACACCCACCAGCCCTTTCACCCGCAGCAGGCGGTCGCCGCAGCGGGCGGCCAGATCTTCGATCCACAGGGTCACGGCGTCCCAATCGCGATCCGGCGGTATGGTGGCGAGAAATACCCCGATACGCGGATGGCGCATCGAGCGAAGCCCGCCGATGGCCGCGGGGACAACGGGTGCCGCTGGCGCTGGGCTGCGGCTGGAGAAAGCTGCGCGCGCCCGCGCCGGCCGGTCCGGCTCGGCCACCACCACCGCCAGCGAGTTGAGTGCTTGGACAGCCGCGCTCCCATCGGCCACCGATGCCGCGTCCGGAAGATCGAGCTTGGTCAGGACCACCGACTGGGCGGCGGCCAGTTGCGCCGCGGCCTCCTCGAAATGCGCCGCGTGATCGCCGCCCTGCCCGGCATCGAAGGTCGCCAGAACACGCACACGGAAGTCGAACGCTCCGAGATCCGCCAGCGACCGGATGATCGGCCCGGGCCGCGACAGCCCGCTGCACTCCAGGATCATTCGGCGAAACGGCGGCAGGCCTGTTTCACTGCGGTCGTGCAGGAGGTTCTGAACGGTTCCGACCAGTTCGTTGCCGATCGAACAGCACACGCAGCCGTTGGCCAGCATGGCCACCGGCATGCCGCTCGCCGCTCCGGCCACCACCACGCCGTCGACGTCGATCATGCCGACATCATTGACCAGGACAGCAGTGTCGGCCGCCTCCGGAAGCGCCAGGAAGTCGAGCAACAGGGTAGTCTTGCCGCTGCCGAGAAAGCCGCAGAGGATGTGGAAGTCGGTTCCCGCCATGCCGGGTCAGGGTACCGGCAGTTCCGGCGACGCAGCGCGGCTCTCCGCAACCATCTCGCGGATATCCGCCAACAGTTCGTCGACGTCGTAGACCACCCCGTTGCGGATCGTGTAGCGCAGCGCCCGTGGCCATTCGACCTTGTTGTTCTCCTGGTTCAGTCGCATTGCGCCGGTGCCGTAAAGCAACTTGAAGTCGGCCAGCGGGTTCTGGTCGTGGATCAGCAGGTCGGCGGCCTTGCCGACCTCGATGCTGCCGACTTCGTCGTCGATATCAAGCAGTTCGGCGCCCTGGATGGTAGCGGCGCGCAGCACCTCCAGAGGGGTGAACCCGGCTTCCTGCAGCAGCTCCAGTTCGCGGATGTACCCGAACCCGAAGGTTTGGAAGATGAAGCCGGAATCGGACCCGGTACAGACCCGGCCGCCGCGGTTCTTGAACTCGTTGATGAACTGCATCCACAGCCGGTAGTTCTGCTTCCAGTCGACCTCGTTGGTTGTCGACCAGCGGTGCCAATAGCTGCCGTGGCCACCGCCGTCCGGCTGGTAGAAATTCCAAAGGCTGGCGTAGGTGTAGTCGCGATGCCAGTCGGCCCGGCGGGTGCGCATCAGGTCGCGGTTGGCATCGTAGATCGAGAAAGTCGGAACGAAGGTGAAACCAAGCTCCAGGAACTCGTCCATGACGTCGTTCCATTTGGCGCTGCCGGGCTGTGCCGCCTGCCGGAAGGTCTGTCCCGCGAACGAGAACCGGAAGTACTCGTCGCCATAATCGTAGTCCGGCGTGTAGTCCTGGATGATCCGGTTCTCGAACAGCGATTCGGCCAAGCCGTAATAGTGCTCCTGGCTGGTCAGTCCCCAACGCGCACTGGTCATCGTGCTCATCCGGGTCACCGCCTGCTGGGCGTGGTGGCAGCCGGAGCGCAGGCCGAGCGTGCGGCACTCGTCGAGGGCCGCCTCCATGATCGCCGGCGGAGCACCGAAGAACTTCACGCCGTCGGCGCCGCGCGCCTTCAACGCCCGCAGCCACTCCCGCCCCTGGTCGGGCGTGTGAATGATCTTCAGCATGTCGTTGACGGCCGGAAAGTACGAGTAGGCCAGGATCCGCGGTGCTGCGATCTCGTTGGCCTGCGACCGCGCCTTCTGGTCCAGGGTCCAGCCAAGTCCGTTGAAGCTGCCCATCTCGCGCACCGTGGTGACACCATGCGCCAGCCACAGCTTGAAGACATAGTCGGCCGGCGCCATGGGGCCCGACAGCGCGTGATACGGCACGCCGATATGGGCGTGGCAATCGATGAAACCTGGCGTGACGAACTTGCCGCGGCAGTCGATCTCATGGTCGCCGGCAGCCGGCCGGCGCGCGTCGGCAGCCAGCTTGCGCGGCAGGCCAACCTTCTCGATCGCGACGATCCTGCCGTCCTCGACCACGATGTCGGCCGGGCTCCACGGTGGCGCGCCGGTGCCGTCGATGATCGTGGCACCGCGCAGCACCATCCGCTTGAACGGCCCGGCGCCGCGGTCCCGATCCCTCGCCTTCTCCAACGCCGGCATGCCGGCGGCGTTCAGCTTGCGGATCCGCTCTTCACCGACGCCGCTGGTGTCGTCCTGATGGGCTGTCATGGTTCGAAGTCCCGGTATCGAATGGACGGGGCAGGAAAGACTGACCGCGCCGGATGAGGAGACCGAACGGCAAGGGCGCGCTGAGATCCGATCATAGCCGCCAGACCGGACCGCTGTGAAGTTGACGCGGCACCAATTCGTCAATACTGTAAGTGAATATTCACTTGTAACAATCAAATCGACATGCCACGCCGTCCCGATACCCGAGACCGCATCGAGCGGGCCGCCGTTTCCCTGTTCGCGAGCAAGGGCGTCAACGCCACGACCACCAAGGACATCGCAGCCGAAGTCGGGATCTCCGAGGGTGCGATCTATCGCCATTTCAAGGGCAAGGACGATCTGGCCTGGGCCCTGTTCTCGACCCCGTACTTCGAACTCGCGACCCAGATCGATCAGATTGCGGCTGGGGCCGCGACGTTCGCCGTTCGTATCGACCGGATGGTCGATCTGTTTTGCACCCTGTTCGATCGGGACGCCGATCTGTTCGCCTTCATCCTGCTGTCCCAGCACGGTCTGCTGCCCCGGATCACCGAGGGCATGCCCAACCCGGTTGAGAGCCTGCGACGGATGTTCCAGTCGGCGATCGACAAGCAGGAGTGCATCGGGGCCGACGCAAACCTGATGGCGGCGATGGCACTGGGCCTCGTCACCCAGCCAGCAACCTTCATTCTTTACGGCCGCCTGACCCGACCCATGATTGATCTGGCGCCCACCCTGTCCAAAGCCATTAAATTGGCGGTGATGCGATGATGCAGAACGCATGCGACCATCAAGACATCTGGACACGCTGCTCGGGTCTGATGGCGAGCCTTGCTCGATCCTCGATCCCGACGCTCGGCGGCCGGCACTTCTGGCGCGATGTGGCGGTCGGCCACGAACACCGCATCCAGCAGCACGTCTGGACGACGCATCACCGGCTGCTCGACCGCCACGACCGGCGAGTGGCCAGTGGCAGCCTGGAGGCATGCCGGACAACGGCTCGGCTTCGCTTCCCGCACCGCACGGCGTCCAACGGTACGCTCATCGTCATGCTGCACGGCCTGTACCGATCAAGGCACTCCGTTCATCGGCTTGAGCGACAAGTGAACGACGCCGGTTGGAGCACCATGGCGCCGAACTATCCGAGCGGGCATGCGACAATCGCCGAGTTGGGTCAGTGGCTGAACGAATTCATGGCCGGAATCGTCGGATACGACCGCGTGATCTTCATCACCTACAGCCTGGGCGGCCTTGTGCTGCGCAGCGCGTTTGCGCATGGAACCGATTGGATGGCTCGCATGTCGGTTGCCGGCATCGTGCAGATTGGCACCCCGAATCGCGGCGCTCAGATGGCAGGGCTCATTCGGACCCTGCCCCCGGGCAATCGAATCTCCGGCCCCGCAGCGCGCGAACTGTGCGAACCGCTCGACCTGCCTGAACCGCCGCCGGATATCCCAGTGCTGGTGATCGCCGGTGGTACGAGCGGTCACTGGGGGTTCAATCCCATCCTGGAAGGCGACAACGATGGCGTCGTACGGGTGGCCGAGACCCGGCTCGACCGCGACCACGACTTCGAACTGATTCCGACCCTTCACGGCCTGCTGATCGGGCACCCGCACACCGAACTATCGGTTCGATCCGCGTTGGCGACCTGGGGTATGAACGACTGACGGTCGGGGGTTTGGTCACCCTGGATCGTTGACGCACGGGCAAGGGACGCCAGCCATGGAAATCGATCCACGCGCCATAGAGGAACATGCGGCGCATGCCGCCTACCGGATCATGAACACACGGCAGCACGCCTGGCCGTTTCCCCACCTGCTGTTTGAAGATCTGCTTGCGCCGGAGCTGTTCGATGCGCTTCGACGGATCGACGTGCCTGAAACGGCATTGCACCAGCACGCCCCCGGTGAAGGCGTGGCCAGCCGGGAAAGTCACCGGTTCTCAATCACCGTAACCCCGGACACATTTGACGATACCAAAGCGATCGCACCGGCCCTGGCCGCTGCGTTTGCCGTCCTGATGAATCGGCAGGTGGTCGGTGCCCTTACGCAGCGGTTCACCAAGGAACTCGAAAGCGAGTTTGGTACGATCGATCTCACGCTCAGGCCCGGCGCCATCCTGCTCGAAGATCGCAGCGGCTATGAACTTCTTCCGCACACCGATGTGGCACGCAAGGCGCTCACATTGATCATGTATTTGGCGTCTGACGATGCAGATCCGGCTCTGGGTACCGAGTTGTACGCGTTTCGCGGCGGCGCTGACGATCCACCCGTTGATATCATGCAGAAGCGTGTCGCACGGCAGTGGTTCAATCGGGTCACGACGGTTCCGTATCGGCCCAACTGCGGTCTCGCGTTCGCTCCGTCGAAAAACACTTTCCACGGAGTTCGTCGGGTACAATCCGACAACGCCGTGCGACGGGTTCTCCAGTTCCAACTAAACGTGGATGCGGCAACCGCTAGCCGGCGCCGATGACATCGAGACCGCCGTCTCGGCCGCCAGATCAAAGCGTTCGCGCACCCGGGATATTGCCGACGAGCAACCGGTCTATCCGGCCTCTGGGATCGGCGAACGGCAGGATGAGGCGGTCCCACTGGGTTATCTGAATGGTGTGGTGCGTGGTGTGACGTGCCAGGAGCGAGCACCGCCGGACCACCACCGCCCGGTAGGTCGCGAGGAAGTATGCCGCCACCATTGGCGACGGAACCTGCGAGACCCGCTTGCCCGTCAGTTCCAGTCCACCCTTCTCGGCGATGATCGAGCCGTACACCCGATACAGGAAGTCGTCATCCGTCCCGGTTGGCTCCAACAGCATGACGTATCCAAGGGCAGGCTTGAGGTCGAGCGCGTCGATCCCGCTGGAGAGCGGCAGGCGGTCAGCGCTCGCTCGCCGTCGCCAGTAATCATGCAGAAAGCGCAGATGCTCGCTCTCCAGATCCACGTCATCGGGCTGCCACTTCAGCACCGGGCGTGGACTGCTGATCGCCTCGAACAAATCGTACATCGCCTCGAACCGGCCTTCGACCAGTTCCGCAGCCGCCCGTTCGGCGGTCAAGACGCTACGACAGAATGCCAATGGTCTTCGCCTGGATCAGTTCAAAATCGATGACGGCACCCAGGCCGGGCGTCGACGGCGCGTGGATGAAGCCTTGGGCGTCGGGCTCCAGATCGTCGATGATCGCATACTTCTGCGCCTGAGCCGGCAGCAGGACCTCGAAGAACTGGGTGTTCGGGATCGACAACGCGACGTGCAGGTTCGCCCAGTTGTTCAGCGAGTTGCCGCCGTGGTGGATCTCGTAGTTCATGGCGAACGCCTCGGCCAGATGCGCGGTCTTCAGCAACGCCGTTATCCCGCCTTTCACCGCCACGTCGCCGCGCAGATAGTCGGTCGCCTTGTTCAGGATCCACGGCGCGTAATTGGTGAAGCCGCCCGGCGAGTACTCGGTCGCCATCAGCGGTATGTCGAGCTTCTCGCGCAGCTTGATGCAGCCCATCAGGTCGTCGTCGGCCAGCGGATCCTCGTACCAGTAGAACCCGAGCTGCTCGATCGCGCGGCCGACCTTGATGGCGTGCTCGTACTTGTACGACCAGGTCGAATCCAGCATCAGCCGGTATTCCGGGCCGACGGCGGCGCGCACCGCCTGGCAGATCTCGATATCCTCCTGCCAAGGGCCGGGCGGGTGGATCTTGTAGGCGGCCCAGCCGCCGTCACGAAAGCCGACCGCCTCCTCGGCATAGGCTTCGCGCGACGCCAGCACCGCCGACGAAGCATAGGCCGGGATTGACTCCCGATAGGCGCCAAGGTGCTTGTACAGCGGCTGGCCGCTCGCCTTGGCGGCAATATCCCAGAGGGCAACATCGACCGCGCCGATCGCCCGCAGGGTGACGTACCGGCCGCGCTTCTGCATGGCACCGTAGATGGCCTCGCGGTCGCGCGGGTCGCGCCCCATGACCAGCGGTTTCAGCGCCCGCACCAGGGACGGACCATCCTGGTCGGCCGGAAACATCGCCGATCCGAGGAAAGCATGGCCCTCGATCCCGTCGTCGGTGCGGATCGTCAGCAGCCCAAGGTTGCTCTGCCCTGCGAAGGTGCCGGTATGCCCGCCGTAGCGGGTCGCTGGAATTCCATCCCAGGCGAACAGGGTGATGGTCAGGTCGTCGATCTTCATGCTCAGTCCCCCGCCGGTCCGCATCCAGAGTGGCCGAACCAAGCCGCGATGTCAGCAGGACCATCGTCGCTTAGGCAACGAATGTAGCACGACTGCCATCGCAGAGCGTCCGCTTGCCGCCCGCCGGAACGCTGCCTATCGTCGTCGCCGAACATCCAGATGAGGGAAATGCCGCCATGAACGCGCCTGATCGCCTGCGTGCCTTGTTGACCGAGCCCGGCCTTGTCGTAATGCCGGCGGTCTGGGACGGACTGAGCGCCAAGCTCGCCGCCGAAGCCGGCTTCAAGACCGCGTTCCTTTCGGGTTCATGCGTGGCGGCCAGCCGATTGGGCGGCCCCGATCTCGACCTCATTTCGTTCGGCGAGATGTTCGACTCGTTCAACATGGTGCACGGCGCCGCCCCGCAGACCCTGGTGCTGGCCGACGGTGACCACGGCTACGGCAACGCCATGAACGTGCAGCGCACGGTCCGCGCCTACGGCCGGGCCGGGGCAGCGGCCGTGCTGATCGAGGACAAGATCACGCCGCGTGCCCTGACCTCGGCCGGCAAGCCGTGCCTGTCGCGCGAGGAAGCCCGCATGAAGATCCGTGCCGCGGTCGAGGCCGCCAAGGACTCCGGCATCCTGGTGCTGGCCCGGACCGACTGCCGACCGACCAAGGGAATCGACGAAGCGGTTGCCCGGATCGAGATGTACGTCAACGAAGGGGCCGACATCCTGTTCCTCGACTCCCCGGCCGATGACGACGAGGTCCGCCGCGCAGTCGCCGCCGCCGGCGGTAAGCCATCGTTCGCCGTGCTGTCCCCCGGCGCGCCTCGGGCGACACCGTCGCAGACCGAAGCCCTGGCGCTCGGCTTCAAGATCGGTACCTACCCCACCGGCATGCTGTCGCCGGCCGTCGCCGGCATGAAGGCCGGTCTGGCGGCATTGGCCGCCGGCAAGGCGGAGGCGACGAGCGCGATGCCGCCGGCCGAACTGCGCACGACCCTGGGCTACCCGGACTACGACGTGCAGGCCAAGCCGTTCACCATCCCGTAACGGAGATGACGCCCAGCGCGCCCGATGCAATGCGGCAGACGGGCGCGCCGCTGCCGCACCTCAGTCGAATAAGGCGGTCCCGTCAGCCGATCACCATCCTGACGCTTCGAAGAAAGTCATGATTCGGAACATAAAGCCCGACATGCTTTCTTATAAAATCCCCATTTTTTTAGCGAAACTCGGTGCAATTCTGACCTTTAGCGGATTGCTATAGTCAATTTCGCCGTCGGGATATTTTTCCATATCCTGTACTGCTTGCAAAATATCTTCAGGTGAATTATCCACAACGACAACATCATTCAAATCAAATAACAGTCTATTATAGACACCTCTGAATTCTCTATTCATCGTCAAGAATGGAATTCGATCGCCGTTTCTGTACAACGTCTTGGTGATTGTCATGGACTTTCGAGAGAACAAAAAATCTCCAAACGGCATCCAGTTCGTGTATAAAATTCGCTTATTGAACAACATTGGAACGTGGGACATTCCTGACGAGGTTCCAATCATCATTTTACAGATTGATGACAGAAAAATATCCATATAATCCGATTTTATATTTGAGAACGGATAATCTAACATTCCTTCAATTGGACGACTTGGCATCATACCGGAATCGCCCATCCGTATAATTTGATATCCGCGACTTACCAAATATCGCACGGCGAGATAATACGTCTCAATTTTCGCATTTCGCACCTCTGTCAGGACATGATAACCTAGGTGATTCCGTCGATTAGTCTCCCTTACATGAATCAGAACAATATTGTTAAGATTATGGACTCCAATTGACCTTAATTCATCAACACACTTTTTGATCGTACCGTCGTCCAACTCGACTATATTTTTGAAATTTTTAGAATAATATTGATCGAAGCTATTCGATATGATCGACCCAAGCGACGTCTCAAACTCATCACCCCTCAGTACCGGTAACATTCCAAGAGGCATGTAATAATACCGGACCCGATCAAGAGTGGACTTTTCGACAACGCCCACATCTTGAACAACTAAACTTTTCAAATAGTTGTTCTGAGATTCTGTTGGTTCCATTACGAATTTGGGCTTCTGATTTATCGTCGACATGCCTGCAGACAGCTCAAGCGCCTTGTATGACACTAAATGGCCGATATTTTCGAACTGCGCCGCGTCGAACAAAATGCATTCACTGCTTTCTAAATGAGAAAACTCCAGCAGCGCCCAGAATTTCTCCATATTCCGTACAAATTGATCATTTCCAGTAAATTTCATAAACCCAACGATATTTTTGATACACCATCTCATAAACGAAACATTTACACTGTTTTTGAAAACGCCCGCATCCAACTCATCACCACAAACAGCATTCTTGAGGCCTTCCGATATCACCCTGAGTTCACTGAAGTACTTTCCCGATGAATCGATATTTACGATGTCATCGGTATGAGAGACCAGAGTCATCATATATTTGACGAGTTCAATCAACACTTTGGTTTCTGGATCAGAACGCCAAGAGCATAGACTCCAGACCATTCTCCGATCTGTGGCCGACAAAGCACTTTTCGACAGGTAAAACACCAAAATCGACAGTAGATTTCTGGACTCGTTTAAGTTCGATATTATTCTCGAACGGAACACGGTTTGATTTGACGTGGTCTTCATCCAACAACCTTCATCATCAGCAGCGAAGCGCGTCACCCGCCGCCACTGCCGTCGGTCGACCAGCGGCCCGAAACCGGCATCGAGGGTCATGCTCCGGTTTCCGACGATTACTTCCGGACCGGTGCCAAAGCAACGGCTTGCATTGACCGCGGTCCGCCAGCTTGATTGAGTTCCGACGAACATGGCGGAGAGTGGCATGACGCGAGCCGACAAACCGAGCCGATTGGCCATGACCCAGCGCCCCAACGCCTCGGTGTATGAGCGGCTCGGCGTGCCGACGATCGTGAACGCCCACACCACCGCAACTCGGCTGTCGGGCGGCATCATGCGGCCGGAGGTTGCCGACGCCATGCGCGAGGCGACCCAGTGGAACGTCGACATGGCGACCCTGGAGGCGCGGGCCTCGGAACTGATCGCCGGGCATACCGGGGCTGAAGCCGGCTATGTTACGGCGGGCGCGGCGGCGGCCCTGCTGCTCGGGACCGCCGCCTGCGTGACCGGGCTGGATCCGGCACGGATGAACCGGCTGCCGGACACGACAGGCATGAAGAACCAAGTCGTGGTGCCGCGCAGCCACCGCAATTTCTACGACCACGCGGTGCGCGGCGCCGGGGTGACCCTGGTCGAGGTCGGGCTGTCAGACCGCTACGCCGGCGCCGGAGTGCGCGACACCGAGGCGTGGGAGATCGCCGCCGCCATCACCGAGCACACCGCAGCGGTGCTGTACGTCGCCGGGCCCGATGCCAGGCCGCCGCTGCCGGAGGTCGTGGCTGTTGCCCATGCCGCCGGCGTGCCGGTGCTGGTCGACGCCGCAGCCCAGCTGCCGCCGGCCGACAATCTGAAGCGCTTCATCGCCGAGGGTGCTGATCTGGTCTGTTACTCCGGCGGCAAGGCGATCGGCGGGCCGCAAGCGTCGGGTATTCTGTGCGGCAAGCGCGACCTTGTCATGGCTGCCGCCTTGCAGCACCTCGACCAGGACATCCACTGGGAGCAGTGGAACCCGCCCCCGGCCCTGTTCGACAAGGCGCGGATCCCGGGCCTGCCGCATCATGGCATCGGCCGCCCGGCCAAGGTCGGCAAGGAAGCGGTCGTCGGCCTGCTGACCGCGCTGGACCTGTTCGTCGCCGAAGGAGACGACACCCGCATCGACCGATGGACCGTGCAGATGGAGGCCTTGGCCGCGGCGCTGGGCGGCATCCGGCACGCCACCGTCACCCTGATCCGCGACCGGCGGCGGCCTTCGGCCCCCATGGTGCAACTGGCCCTGGACGAGGATGCCGCCGGGCTGACCGCGCTGGATCTGGTGCGCCGCCTGCAGGATGGAGAGCCGTCGGTGCATGCCAATCCATCGCGGGTGCACGAGGGCTCGGTGCTGTTCAGCCCGGTCGCCCTGCAACCCGGCGACGAGATGGTGATCGCTGAGCGAGTCCACGCCATCCTGGGGTAACCGGCAGCACGAGCGACGTCGGAGTTGCGTCGCCCCCCTACGCTGCCGCTCGCAGGTCGTGGAGAGCCGCGACGATACGCTCGGCGGCATGGCCGTCACCGAACGGATTGTCCGGGCTGGCCATGTCGGCATACGCCCGGCGATCGTCCAGCAGGCGCCTGACCTCTTGGGCCGCTAACCGGCCGTTGAACCCGATCAGCCGCGCGGTCCCGGCTTCAACCGCCTCGATCTGGTCGGTCTTGTCGCGCGTAACCAGGGTTGGCAGATGGTGGCTGGGTGCGGCCTCCTGCAGGCCGTTGGAATCTGTGATCAGCACGTCCGCAGTCGAGAGCAACGCCTGCATGGCCAGGAAGTCCAAGGCGTCGACCAGGTGGATATTCACCCCGCTTCCGATGGCGTTGCGGATGGTGCGCTTGAGCGTCGGATCGGGGTGCAGCACGAACACCAGTTCAATGTCGGGCCGACTCAAGGCGAGCCGGCGAAGCGCCCCACAGAACCGGACGATCGGCTTGCCCCAGAACTCGCGGCGCTGCAGCGCGATGACGATACGGTGGGTGCCGTCCGGTGGTGGCGGGCAGGTTCCGGCGAAGCGCGGCCGCGCCTGCTCGATCGCGTCCACGATGGTGTTTCCGACAACGTCGATCCGCTCGGACGGCACGCCCTCGGCCGTCAGGTTGTCCGCTGCACGACCGGTCGGCGCGAAATGCATCGACGCAATCCGGGTGATCAGTTGGCGGTTGCCCTCGTCGGGATAGGGCCGGTCGAGGTCATGGGTCCGGATCCCAGCTTCGACATGGCTTACCGGGACATTCGCGTAATAGCCGGCGAGCGCACCGACCAGTGCCGAGTTGCTGCCGCCCAGCACGACCACCCCGTCGGGGTCGGTCCGGGACATCACCTGCGAGGCCTGGTCGAGCATTCCGGCCATCTTGCGGCCCGTGCCGTCGCGCTGCACGGCCGGCAGCATCAGGTCGGCGGTAATGTCGAATGCCTCCAGCCCTGTCCTGGCCGACTCGACCTGCTGGCCGGTCAGCAGCACCCTCGATCCCAAGGTCCCGAGCCGCTGGCGAAGCCGGGTGTGGACCGGGGCCAACTTGATGGCCTCCGGCCGGGTCCCTACGACCACCAGAACCCGTGGATCAGCGTTGGATTCCCTCAGAAACGTCAGCGATTGATCGTTGGTGTCGATTGTTGGAGCGCTCCGTCAATTCCATGAGCCAGAATCGATATCGAGCAGCGCGTCAGCCACTCCCCCTGCCGATTGTAACGTCTGTTGGGGGCCAGGGTTCCCGCAAGCGGGCCTGCGGTGGACGAGGATTGACCGCCCCGCGCCGGCTTGCTTGAGTTTGCCGGCACACACAACGGAGGGCGATATGACGCGCCGCGACGAACTGATCCGGTTGACCGCGCGCGAGGCGGTGCGCCTGCTGGTGGCGCGCGAGGTGTCGCCGCTGGAATTGATCGACGCCGCGGCCGCGCGGATCGCCGAGGTCGATCCGGCGATCAACGCCCTGCCGACCCTGTGCCTGGACCGCGCCCTCGCCTTCGCCAAGGCGCTGCCCACGACTCCGCCGGAAGACCGGCGCGGCTGGCTGGCCGGCCTGCCGGTCGCCATCAAGGACCTGATGGACGTTGAGGGCGTGCGCACCACCTACGGCTCACCGATCCACGCCGACCACGTGCCGACCGCCTCGCACCCGCTGGTCAAGCGGATCGAGGCGCGCGGCGGGGCGGTGATCGCCAAGTCGAACACGCCGGAGTTCGGGGCCGGCGGCAACACCTACAACGAGGTGTTCGGCAAGACCCGCAACCCGTGGAACACCGCCCTCACCCCCGGCGGGTCGACCGGCGGCGGGGCGGCGGCGCTGGCGGCCGGCGAGGTCTGGCTGGCCCACGGCTCCGACCACGGCGGCTCGCTGCGCGGCCCGGCCTCGCACACCTCCACCGTCGGCCTGCGCCCGACCCCGGGCCGGGTGACCCGCGGCACCGCCAACAACCTGTTCAGCCCGAGTTCCGTCGAGGGGCCGATGGCGCGCAACGTGCCGGACATCGCGCTGTTCCTGGATGCCATGGCCGGGCAGTGCCCGCACGACCCGATGACCCGGCCGGCGCCCGAGCGCGGCTACGCCGACACCGTGGACGCAGCGCTGGCCGACAGGAAGGCCTGGTGGCCGAAGCGGGTGGCGTTCACCCCGGACCTGGGGGGCGTCGCCCCGGTGTCGAAGGCGGTGCGTGCAGTCTGCGAGACGGCGGCCGCCAAGTTCGCCAGCGTCGGCGTGACGGTCGAACAGGCCTGCCCGGAGATGGGCCACATCGGCGAGGCGTTCCAGATCCTGCGCGCCATGATCTTCGTGGTCAGCCACGGCGAGCGTTTGAAGACCCACCGCCACCTGATCAAGCCGGACATCATCTGGAACACCGAGAAGGGACTGAAGCAGACGCCCGAGCAGGTCGCCTGGGCCGAGCGCGAGCGCGCCGCCTTCTACCGCCGGGTGCTGGCGTTCTTCGATACCTACGACCTGCTGCTGCTGCCGGTTTCGGTGGTGCCGCCCTACGACGTGAACAAGACCCATATTGACGAGGTCGACGGGGTGAAGTTCGACAACTACATCGCCGCATCGATGACCACCTCGTCGATCACCCTGACCGCCTGCCCCGCGCTCAGCCTGCCGGCCGGCTACACCGAGGACGGACGGCCGATCGGGCTGCAGATGGTTGGCCGCCCGCACGACGAGGCCACGCTGCTGGCGGCGGCGGCCCTGCTGGAGGAGCAGACCGGGCTGGCGGACATGCTGCCGATCGATCCCCGGGTGGGCGTGGCATGACCCAGTACCAGAGCATCGGCGACCTGCCGCTTCGCCTGGGCGGCACGCTGCCTGACGCCCGGCTCGCCTACATGACCCTCGGCACCCTGGCGCCGGACGGGCGCAACGCCGTGCTGATGACCCACGGCTACACCTCGTCGCACACCTACATCCAGGGCGGCACCGGCGCGTCGGAGGGCAGTTGGGGCCGGCTCGTCGGCCCCGGCCGGGCGATCGACACCGACCGCTACTTCGTCGTCAGTTCCACCATGCTCGGCGCGTCGTTCGGGTCGACCGCGCCGCGCAGCCCGAACCCGGCCACCGGGCGCGCCTATGGCCCGGACTTCCCGCCGATCGTCCTGCCCGACATCGTGGCTGCCCAGCGCCGGCTGCTCGACGCGCTCGGCGTCAAGGCATTGGTCGCGGTGATCGGCCCGTCCTATGGCGGCTTCCAGGCCTTCACCTGGGGGGTGGAGTACCCGGACTTCATGAAGGGGCTGGTGCCGGTGGTGACCGCGCCGAACAGCCGCGCCATCGATATCGATGCGACCGAGGCGGTGCTGGCCCGCGATCCGAACTGGAACGGCGGCCACTACTACGAGGCCGGTGGCATTCTCGCCACCATGACCGCGCTGCGCGAGGACACCCTGCGGCGCTACGGCATCGACGAGGCCCTGGCGGCCGGCCTGCCCGACAAGGCGGAGCGCGACGCCGAGATCCGCCGCATGGCCCGGGACTGGGCCGAACAGGCCGACGGCCACTCGCTGCTGGTGCTGGGCCGGGCGATGAACCGCTACGATGTCCGGCCCGACCTCGCCAGGATCAAGGCCAAGCTGCTCTATGTCCTGTCGCGCACCGACGCGCTGTTCCCGCCGACCCTGGCGCCCGGCGTGATGCAGGCCCTGGCCGACGCCGGGGTCGACGCAATCTACGAGGAGATCGACAGCGAGCACGGCCACCTCGCCTCGGGCAGCGACGCCGCGAAATGGGAGCCCGCGCTGCGGCGGTTTCTGGCGGAGTTGTGAGGAAGGACAACTAGCTGCTGCTAACGGGCTGCAACCGGTCGAGTGGTCACCGTGTATTGCCGGTAGCAAGCGGATTCGACCCTGCGTTTTCAGTGCATCAACTCAGGATCACAGTACGCTCCTACTGATCCCACCTCGCCAACCGATACACGTCGTCTACCAGTTGCAGCGTCGCCAGATTCTCGGCCGCCGATGTCTCGAACGGTGCCCCCCGGCGCAGGGCGTCGGCGAAGTGGGCCATCACGCCGTCGAACGAGGCTTGGTAGGCTTCCTCCCTGTCCCAGGTCTGGGTGTCCCCGCCGCCGGACCAGCGCAGCGTCGAGTCCTCGAAGGTGATGGTGCCGCGCTCGCCGATCAGCCGCATCGTGTCGCTGCTGCGCGGCGGGCCGCCGGGGACGGTCAGCGAGGTCGACAGCGTGCCGATGGCGCCGTCCGGGCTTTCCAACAACAGCATGGCGGTGTCCTCACCGATCACCGCGTCGCTCAGCCGGGCGAGGCGCGCGCCGGCGACCGACAGGCCGTCGAGCAGGAAGCGCAGGGTGTCGATCTGGTGGATCATGCCCTCCAGCACGGTCAGCCGGGGCATGCGCGCCATGAAGGCCTGGCGGCGCAGGGCGGGTGGCGGCTGGCCCGGCAGGTCGGGCACCAGGCCGCTGGTCATCACCTCCAGGGTGAAGGCGCGGACCCGTCCGATCCGGCCCTCGTCCAGCCAACGCCGGATCAGCCGGTACTGCGGCCGGAACCGCCAGTTCTCGTGCACCATGAACGGCACCCGGTCGCCGATCTCGGCCACCAGGGCGCGGGCCTCGGCCAGGGTCGGGCACAGCGGCTTCTGGCACATGATGGCGATGCCGCGCGCGGCGGCTGCACGGCACAGGGCAGCGTGGAACTCCATGGGTGCCGCGATGTCGACGGCGTCGAGCGGTACGGCGTCGAACAAGGCATCGGCATCGGCGAAGGTGGCGGGGACGCCGAACTCGGATGCCCGGCCTTGGGCCGCTTCTGCCGACGGATCGGCGATCGCCACCACCTCGGCCCCGGCGCAGCGCTGCCATGCGGTCAGGTGGTAGCGGCTGATCATGCCGGCGCCGATCAGGCCGATGCGCAGCGGGGCGGATGCCGTTCCGGTCACGGCGCGGCGTCCAGGGCCAGTTCCCGGTACCCCCCGGCGGCAACGTTGTCGCACCATTCCCGATACTCGGGCGCCGTGCCGCTGTAGCGGGCGATGGTGCGGACCTGCTTGCCCTCGACGTTCAGGTTGACCCCGGTCATCCAGGAATCCACCTCGTTGGACAGCAGGCCCTCGCCCTTCTTCTTCACGAAGGCGGTCCATTCGGCCACCGCCTGGGGGCGCGGCTCGGCCACGCTCAACCCGCGCCCGGTCATGTGGAACAGCAGGCCGGCGATCCATTCCACATTGTACTCGATGCTGCGCGGGATGTTGCCCAGCGCGGTATGCGGCCCCATCACCATGAACAGGTTGGGGAACCCGTCGACCATCACCCCCAGGCAGGTCTCCAACCCGCCTTTCCAACGCTCCTTCAGCGCCCGGCCGCCGGCCCCGCGAATGTCGATGCGGTCCAGGCTGCCGGTGATGGCGTCGAAGCCGGTGGCATAGACGATCATGTCGAAGTCGAACGCGCCGGCGCTGGTCTCAAGCCCGGTTGCGGTGATCCACTGGATCGGGGTGTCCAGGATGCTGACCAGCTCGACGTTCGGCCGGTTGAAGGTCTCGTAGTAGCCGGTCTCCTGCGGAACGCGACGGGTGCCGAAGCCATGGTCCTTGGGGATCAGCTTGTCGGCAACGACCGGGTCGGTGACGCGCTGGCGGATCTTGCGGGCCACGAACTCCGACAGCAGGGCATTGGCCGCCCGGTCGATCAGCACGTCGCGGAAATTGCCCTGCCAGATGCCGAAGCCCGGCTCGGCATAGCGCTTCTCCCAGAACGCCTCGCGCTCCTCATCGCTCACCTCGAAGGTGCCGCGCTGGTCCGCGGTGTGCACGAAGCAGGCGGCGGTCTCGCGGCAGCGCTCGAAGATCTGCGGGTAGCGGCTGCGGATCTCGGCCATCTCGGCTCGGTCGATCGGCGCATTGTGCAGCGGCGTGCACCAGTTCGGTCGACGCTGGAACACCGTCAGGTGGCCGGCGGTCTTGGCGATTTCCGGGATCGCCTGCACCGCCGAGGCGCCGGTGCCGATCACCGCCACCCGCTTGCCGGTGAAGTCGACCGTGTGCTTCGGCCACAGCCCGGTGTGCCAGGCCTCGCCCATGAAGTCGCCCAGGCCGGGTAGGCGCGGATAGGTCGGGGCCGACAGCGGGCCGACGGCGGTGACCAGGAACCGCGCGGTGTGGCGGCTGCCGTCCTCTAGGGTCAGGGTCCAGCACTGTGCCGCGTCATCCCAACGGGCGGCCGCGACCCGGGCCTGGAAGGTGATGTCGCGACGCAGGTCGAACTTGTCGGCGAACCGGTTGAGGTAGCGCTCGGTCTCCGGCTGCGGCGAGAAATGCTCGGTCCAATCCCACTCGTCCAGCAGTTCCTGGTCGAAGGAATAGCCATACGACCAGCTTTCGGAGTCGAAGCGGGCGCCGGGATAGCGGTTCCAGTACCAGGTGCCGCCGACCCCGGTCCCGGCCTCGAACACCCGCACCCGCAGGCCGAGTTGGCGCAGCAGATGCAACTGGTACATGCCGGAAATCCCGGCACCGATGATCAGGACGTCGTAGTCGAGGCCCGGTGCCGCATCCGGCATCGGGCCCCTTTCCACGTCAGCTTCCTGCGAGACGGCCATCTGCCGTTCCCTTCAGCAGCAGGCTCGGCGGCGTTACTCCGCCGCCTGCAGCGTGCCCTCGTCCAGGCCTTCCAGCACCTTCGGCGGCGACATCGGCAGGCTGTAGTAGCGCTTGCCGAGGGCGCTGTGGACGGCATTGGCGACCGCCGCCATCACCGGGACCAGCGGCACCTCGCCGACCCCGCGCACCCCTTGGGGGTGCTTCGGGTTCGGGATCTCGATCATCACCGCGTCCAGCATCGGCATGTCCGAGCAGACCGGCATGCGGTAGTCGAGGAAGCCCGGGTTATCGACGTGGCCCTTCTTGTTGTAGATGTACTCCTCGTTCAGCGCCCAGCCGATGCCCTGAACCGCACCGCCCTGGATCTGGCCCTCGACATAAGCCGGGTGGATCGCCCGGCCGACGTCCTGGAACGAAGTGTAGCGCAGCACCCGGACGATCCCGAGATCCACATCGACCTCGACGTCGCAGATGTGGGTGCTGAACCCGCCCTCGGCGCCGGTGGTGTTGAGCTGCACGCCCGCGCCGATCGGCCCGCCGGTTTCGGACGCCTTGGCGGCGATCTCGGCCAGCGTCATGGTCGGGAAGTTGCCGGTGTGGTCGCCGCTCGGACGCGCCTCGCCGTTCTCCCACACCACCGCGTCGGCGCTGATGCCCCAGATCTTGGCGGCACGCGCCTTGAGCTGGCCGATCACCTGCTCGGCGGAGTCGGTCACCACGATGGCCGAGGCGAACAGCACCCGGCTGCCGCCGGTCAGGTTGCTGTAGCCGACGGTCGCGGTGTCGCCGATCAGCACCGAAACCCGCCGGTAGTCGATGCCCAGCAGTTCAGCCGCGATGTTGGCGATCGCCGCGCGTGAGCCGCCGATGTCCGGGTGGCCGGTGGTCACCACGACGTTGCCGTCCTCGGTGATGTTCACCTGCGCGCTGGACTCGCCGCCGGCGTTGAACCAGTAGCCACTGGCCACGCCCCGGCCCTGGAACTTGCCCAGCGGCGCCTTGTAGTGCGGGTGCTTGCGCGCGGCTTCCATGGTCTCGAGCAGGCCGATGCGCGGGTAGACGGGGCCGTGCGCCGCCTTGGTGCCCTCGCGCGCGGCGTTCTTGATCCGCAGGTCGAGCGGATCGATCTTCAGCGCCTCTGCGATCTCGTCGAGCACGCATTCCACCGCGTACGCGCCGATCGGCGCGCCCGGTGCGCGGTACGCCGCGACCTTGGAGCGGTTGGACACCACGTCGAAGCCACGGGACACCACGTTCGCGATGTTGTACGGCGCAAAGGCGCAACCGGCCGCACCGCGGATCGGCGAACCCGGGAAGGCGCCGGCCTGCAGGTAGAACACCCCCTGGGCAGCCACGATCGTGCCGTCCTTGGTGGCACCGATCTTGACCGTGCTGGTCGACCCGGAAGTCGGACCAGTGGCGCGCATCACCTCTTCGCGGCTCATCACCATCTTGACCGGCCGGCCGGACTTCTTGGACAGCAGCGTGGCCAGCGGCTCGAGGTAGACGATGGTCTTGCCGCCGAAGCCGCCACCGATCTCGGCGGGGATGGCCCGGATGCTGCTCTGCGGAATGCCGGTCAGCAGCGAGGTCATGGCACGCACCATGAACTGGCCTTGGCTGGAGCTCCAGATCGTGGTCTTGCCGTCGGACAGGACGCTGACCAGACAGGCATGGGTCTCGATGTAGCCCTGATGGACCGGGCGCGTGGTGAAGCTGCGCTCGATCACCACGTCGGCCTTGGCGAACCCGGCCTCGATGTCGCCCAGCTTATGCTCAAGCGTGCCGGCGATGTTCGACGGCTTGCCCTCGAACTGGACGAAGTCGTGCAGGATCGGTGCGTCCGGCTTGATCGCGTCCTCGATCTCGATGGCCCAGGGCAGAACCTCGTAGTCGACCTCGATCAGCTTGCAGGCCTCTGCCGCGATCGCCTCGGACATCGCGGCAACCGCCGCGACCGGATGACCGTGGAACAGCGCCTTCTCGCGCGCCATCACGTTGCGGGACATCCAGCGCATGTCCTGGATGCCGAGCGGCACCGCCTTGTCGACCGGGAACTCCACGATGTCCTTGGAGGTCACCACGGCCTTCACGCCCTGCAGCGCCTCGGCCTTGGAGGTGTCGATCGACTTGATGCGGGCGTGCGGGTGCGGGCTGCGCAGCACCCGGCCCCAGATCATGCCGGGCATGCTGGTGTCAGCGGCATAGGCCGCGCGCCCGGTAACCTTGTCGGCACCGTCCGGACGAATGGTGTTGGTGCCGATCCACTTGTTGCTGATTTCGTTCATCGAGCTGCCTCCCGCATCTCCGCTGCGGTATCCAGCACCGCGCGAACAATCTTGTCGTAACCGGTGCACCGGCAAAGGTTGCCCGCCAGCCAGTAACGCACCTCGGTCTCGGTCGGGTTCTGGTTCTTCTCCAGCAACGCCTTCGAGGCGACCAGGACGCCGGGCGTGCAGATCCCGCACTGCAGGGCGGCCATCTCAAGGAACTTCTGCTGCAGCGGGTGCAGCTTCTCGCCCTCGGCCATGCCCTCGATCGTCTCGATCTCGTGGCCCTCGGCCTCGGCCGCCAGCATCAGGCAGGAACAGACCAGCCGGCCGTCGAGCATGACGCTGCAGGCGCCGCAGTCGCCAGAGCCGCAGCCTTCCTTTGAACCGGTCAGCGCCAGTGGGCCGCGCAGCACGTCGAGCATGCTGTCGTTCGGATCGCACAGGAACTCGGTCGGCTCGCCGTTGATTTTGGTCGAAATATGCAGTTTGGCCATGGTCTCAAGCCCTCCCGGCGCGGTCGGCGGCAATGGCGACGGTGCGTTTCAGCAGCACGCCGGCAACTTTGGTGCGGTAAACGATGGTACCGCGCTTGTCGTCGATCGGACGGCAGGCAGCACGGCACGCGGCGGCGGCGGCTTCGATGGCCGCGTCGTCGAGCTTGGAGCCGATCAGGGCCTTGGCGGCGTCCTCGACCAGCAACACGGTCGGCGCCACCGCTCCGAGCCCGACCCGGGCGGCGGTGCACACTCCGTCCTTCAGCGTGAGGTTCACGCCGCAGCCGACCACCGCGATGTCCATCTCGGTGCGCGGGATCATCCGCAGATAGGCGTCGCTCGATCCCTTCGCCCGTGGCGGCAGGGTGAAGCTCACCAGGATTTCGCCCGGCGTCAGGTTGGTGCGGCCCGGTCCGACGGGCACGGCCTCTACCGGCATCTGCCGGCGCCCATTCGGTCCCTGCACCGTGACGGTCGCGCCAGCCGCGATCATCGCGGGCACGCTGTCGCCGGCTGGCGAGCCATTGCACAGATTACCACCGGCGGAAGCCCGGCCCTGGACCTGGGTGGAGCCGATCAGGTTGATGGCTTCCAGGACGCCGGGCCACACTTCGCCAAAGCGCGGATGCTCGTACAACACGGCGCCCGAGACCGCGGCACCGACGACAAAACCGCCGTCGGCGGTTTCCTCAATGCTGGTCAGTTCCGGAATCTTCTTGATGTCGACGATCAGGCCCGGCTGCACCATGCCGGCGCGCATCTGCACCAGAAGATCGGTACCGCCGGCCAGAATGCGGGCAGCGCCCGCAGCAGCAGCAAACGCACCAACCGCTTCATCGAGCGTGCTCGGCGCCAGATATCGCATATCCGTCATCGTTCTTCCCGTCGTCGTTTCCGGTATCCGCCCTTCCCCCATTGGATCGAGGGGATTCATCATATCAGTTGCTCGGGCAGGGCAAGGCTACGCTGGCCAAAGCGATTGGAACAGCCCCTACTCTCCAGCATGCTGGTCAGCCTGTTATAAAAGATCCACGTTGGCTCTGGCCACTCCCCGAATCTTGCGTCCCGGTCGTCCACGTGAGCTGATTTGCCCCAATCAGGCCTACCATCCCCGCCTAAATGCCCGGAACCCCCAAGAATCGCCCGCCCACGCAAGGCTCATTGATGCAAAGTTACGATTACATCATCGTCGGCGCCGGATCGGCCGGAGCGGTACTGGCCAACCGACTGTCGGCAAATCCGCGTTCCACCGTGCTGCTTCTGGAGGCCGGACCCACCGGTCACCCGTGGACTCACATTCCGGTCGGCTACGCCAAGCTGGTCTCCAACCCGGCGGTGAACTGGCTGTACAGCTCCGAAGCCGATGTGAACACCGGCGGCCGTCGGATTCCGGTACCGCGTGGCCGGATGCTCGGCGGCTCCAGCGCGCTGAACGGGCTCGCGTTCGTGCGCGGCCAGGCCCAGGACTTTGACACCTGGGCGCAGATGGGAAATCCAGGTTGGAGCTACGCTGATGTCCTGCCGTTCTTCAAGCGCATGGAGCGGTATGAGGCCGACGGCGACGACGCTTTCCGTGGCCGCGACGGCCCGCTGCGCGTCACCAATCCCGAACCGCGCGACCCGCTGTACCGGGCCCTGATCGCCGCCGCCAGCGAAGTCGGGATCGCCCACAACCCCGACTACAACGGTGCCCGGCAGGACGGCATCGCCATGAGCCAGGCGACAATCGCGTCGCGCCGTCGCATGAGCACCGCCCGCTGCTACCTGGATCCGGTACGCCGCCGCCCGAACCTGCGGATCGTCACCGGCGCCCTGGCCGAAGGGCTGATCCTTGAAGACAAGAGTTGCGTCGGCGTGCGCTACTCTGTCGCCGGACAATGCCATGACGCCCACGCCAGCCGCGAAGTCGTAGTCAGCGCCGGTTCCATCAACTCGCCGCAACTGCTCGAGCTGTCGGGTATCGGCCAACCGGAACGCCTGCGCGGCCTGGGCATCGAGGTGCGTCACGCCCTGCCCGGCGTCGGCGAGAATCTGCGCGATCACTATGCTCCACGGACCCGCTGGGCGGTCGGAACGCCGGGCTACACCTTCAACGACCGGGGCCGCGGCCTCGGGCTGGTGTGGCAGGCGCTGCGATACGCCGTCTCCGGGGGCGGAATGCTCGGCATGGTCGCCGCCCCAATCCGCGCCTTCGTGCGGTCCCGCGAGGGGCTGGACGCGCCCGACCTGCTGCTCGGCTGGGTGCCAATGCTCACAGAGCCGGGACCGGACGGCCCGGTGCTGTCCCGACAGGCCGGACTGACCTGCTACGCCCACCCGATGCGGCCCGAGAGCAAAGGCTCGATCCACATCACTTCGTCCGATCCCCGTCGAGCGCCCGCAATCAGCTTCAATTTCCTGTCCGCACCGATCGACGCGGCACTGACGGCGTGCGCCATCCGGGTGGCCCGCGCGATCATGACCGCGCCCTCGATGCTGCCACTGAATGTGACCGAGATCGCACCCGGCTCGGCAAAAATCGGCGACGATGAGATACTGGCTTGGGTCCGGCAGACGGCAGAGACCACCTATCATCCGGTCGGCACCTGCAAGATGGGACAGGACACGATGGCCGTGGTCGACGCGCGGCTGCAGGTTCACGGATTGACCGGATTGCGGATCGCCGACGCCTCTATCATGCCCACCTTGACCTCGGGCAACACAAACGCGCCGGCCATCATGATCGGCGAGAAGGCTGCCGAGATGATCCTGCGGGACGCGGTGAACTGACGACGACGCCAAGGTCGGCTGACCGGTATCACCGCCGTCGGTCGCCTTCGACGGCCCGTCGCGCTCCCTACGCCATATGCACGCGGGCGTGGCCAGGATCCCATGAAAGCCAGACGCGTTCGCCGGCCTTGATCCCGACATCCAGTTCTCTCGATGGCAGCCGGACCGGTACGGCGGGCCCGCCATCGACCTCGACGTGCAGCAGTGCCGTGAACCCCAAATAGAACACATCGACCACCGTTCCGGGCAGAGCTTGCTCCAGATCCGGGCGCTGTCGGTGCATGGCGATGTTCTCCGCCGCAACCGAGATGGCGCTCGCAGGTTCGACGCAACTCACGGTCAGGGCGACGCCGCCGACCCGCAGCACGCCCTCCGATGACGGCCCGGAGAACACCGCATTCTCTCCAATGAACTCGGCCGTAAAGCGTCGTTTTGGGTGCTCGTACATGGCGCGGGGCGTCCCGCTCTCGACCAGCGTACCGGCGGCGATCAGCGCGATCTGGTCGGCGACGGTCATCGCCTCTTCCTGGTTGTGGGTGACGTGGATGAAGGTAGTGCCCACGCTTTCCTGAATGTGCTTCAGCTCAAAGCACATGTCCTTGCGCAAGGTTGCATCGAGCGCGGCCAGCGGCTCGTCGAGCAGGACGATCGACGTCTGCAGCACCAGCGCCCGGGCAAGCTGCACCCGCTGCTGCTGGCCACCAGACAGCGCGCTGGGCCGCCGCCCTTCGTATCCCGTCAACCCGACCAGCCGGAGCATCGCGGCGGTCCGCTCGCGGAGTTCATCCTTGGGAAGCCGGCGCAACTCCAGGCCATAGGCAACGTTCTGCTCCACGGTCATGTGCGGGAACAGCGCGAAGCCCTGGAACACCATGGCGGTGTCCCGGCGGTTGGCCGGCTCGTCGGTGACGTCACGCCCACCGATGCGGACCCGGCCGGTCGTCGGGCGGATCAATCCGGCGATCATGCGCAGGGTCGTCGTCTTGCCCCCTCCCGATGGGCCGAGCAGCACAAAATACTGTCCATTCGGCACCGCGAAGCTGGTCGGCTTCAACGCGCTCACCGCGCCATAGTTCTTGGAAACCCCATCGACTTCGACGGCGGGAACACCGCTCATACAATCCTCCGGCGAAGTGCGACGACCAGGACGAGACCAATTGCCGCCATCGACACAAGGCTCACCAACCCCGCCATGGCGTAGACCTCCGGCGTCATGCCGGTGTTGAGCATGTAGGACACGAGATAGGTGGGAAACGTATCGAACCCGCCCTTGAGGAAGTTCGTACGGACATACTCGTTGAACGACAGGATCGTCACGAAGGCACCGGCCGAGAACACCCCGGGCCGGATCTGCGGGAACTCCACCTGCCAGAACGCCTGCCAGGCGTCGGCGCCACAGGTTCGCGCGGCCTCGGTCTGCTCCGGGCGGAAGCGCCCCATGGTCACCAGGATGACCACGAAGGCATAGGGCAAGCACCAGGTAATCTGTCCGGCTACGGCGGTCCACAGCGACAGGTCAAACAGTTCCACCCCGATCAGCCCATCGACAAGCCCGTTCAGGTTCTTGAAGTACACCAACAGGGCGGCAGCCGTGACATCGGCCGGAACGAACAGCGGCGACAGCATCAGGAAGACGAACGGCACCTTGAATTGGGTGCCTTGATAGAACTTGGCCGCCAGAACGCCCATGGGAGCGGTGACAGCGACCACGATCGCCGCGATCAGAACGGTCCAGCCCAGCGACGTCCGGATCTCGGCGTTGTTGAACAGTTCAACGTACCAGAAGACGGTGAAGTCGTACTCCGCCGCGCCAAAGCCATTGGCGTTGAACGAGATCCACAGCGTGTACAGAACCGGCAGCATCAGCACGCCGACCACCGACAGCAGATAGGTCCACTTCGCCCTGTAGACCCAGCGACTCTCGTAATCGTGGCTCACCGGAACGGCTCCAGCAGCTTGGTCAGGTCGAACAGCCAGTGGCCGATCAGCAGCAGCACCACCATCATCGCCACCATGATTGCCGCGATCGCCATCGCCAGCGGGAAATCGAGGGCGGCAATCGCATTGACCACCAGCGTTCCGGCGTTCGCTGCCCCCGGCCCGCCAAGCAGATCAGGCACCAGAAACAGGCCAAGCGAGTTGACGAAGATGAAGATCGCTGCCGCGACGATACCGGGCGCCGCCAGTGGAATGATGACACGGCGCAGGGTCACGGCCAGACCAGAGCCGATGTCGTCGCACAGCTCGAACACGTAGTCGGGCACCGCCTCCATCGCCAGAAACCCGCAAAACACCATGAATGGCAGGAACGACAGAACCTCGCCGATCACCACGCTGGTCGGGGTGAACAGCAGGGCCGACACGGGTTCGTCGACGACCCCGATCGACATCAGCAGGTCGTTGACGATCCCGTTGCGGCCCAGCACCGGGCGCAGTGCGAACAGCCGGATCACCTCGGAGATCATGAACGGCAGGATAAACAGCAGGACAGCCTGGTGCTGGGCGTGCGCCGGTACCGAGCGGCGCACGAACACAGCGATCGGGAACCCGAGCACAAACGCGACACCCACGGTAACGGCCGCTGACTTCACCGACCCGAGGAAGCTATCAATCCGACCGGATCCGAAGAAGTCCTGATAAGCAGCCAAGGTGAAGCCCGGCTCCATCCAGAACATCGTTCGCTCGAACACACTCCACACCAGCGTGAGCGCAAGCGGAATCAGGAAGAACACGACCATGAAGACCAACGGGATCCACAGGACAAGGCGCCCTGGCCCATGGTCGTCGACGATGGCCTGCCAGAGGGTGCGGCGCTGCGGTGCCGCCCCCCCGGAGTCAGTCGGTCCGGACATCGGGCTCCTGCCGGGTCAGGCGGCCTGAACGCGCGACCACCATTCCTGATACGCCCGCAGTTCCTTCGGATAGACGTTCTGCCAAGCGTTGCCCTTGACGGCGTAGCGCTGCTCCTTGCTCTTCAGTGTCGCCTTCAGGTCGGCCACGTTGAAGTCGGCCGGATGGGCCTCAAGGTAATCGACCATGCCGGTCGTCAGCGAGGCAAAGCCAAAGCGCGACAGCTGGCGCGTTGTGTACCAGGGCGAAAGGCAGGTGTCGGCGAGCTTGTAGAACGCCTCGTCAACCCCGCGCTTGGCGGCGTCCTTGGTCAGCATGACGACATTGTTCCAGACCTGATGGCCTTCCTTCATCGTGCCATAGACGATGTCCTGGCTGGCCTTGCCGGCCGCTACGCGCTGGATCGGCTCCCAGCACGACATCATGACCACCTCGCCGGATGCCAGCAGGTCGACCCCCTGCTGGAAGCCGTTCCAGAACGTACGGAACTGACCGCCCTTCTTCTTTTCGATCAGGTACTCGGCAACCCCCTGCACCTCGTCCTTGGTCATGTTCGACCGGTCCTTGATGTTCATCTGACCGGATTCATGCAGATAGATCGCCGTGACCGTCATGGTCGGTCCGAAGTCGTTCTGCATCGCCACCTTGCCCTTGAACTCGGGGTCGAACAGCGGCGCCCAGCTGTCATAGTCCTGGCCGAGCACGGTCTTGTTGTAGGCGAGCGAGTCGGCATTCGCGATGTAGGGTACTGCGAAGATCTTGTCGTTGTAGCGGATCGAGTGGGCCGCCGCTCCGTTCGGATCGCGGACTTCGTCCCTGAGCAGGCCCCAGTTCTTCATCCGGGAGGTGTCGAGTTCGGCGATCACCCCGTTCTCGGCCATGGCATCTTCCATACCTCCGCCGTTGTCGGTGAAGGCGTCGTAGAGCTTCTTGCCGTCGCCAACCATCATCTTGGACAGGGCCTCGTCCGCGCTGGCGCTCTTCGGACTCCAGGCAATCGTGATCCCTGCCTGCTGCTCGAAGGGCTCCCAGGTCGGAAAGGGACGCATGATCGGGGCAGACCAAAGGCGGATCGTCGGTCCCGCGGCCTTCGCCGGAGCAATACCGGCCGCGGCGACGCCACCGGCCGTAGCCGCAAGTCCCTGCAGGAACAGGCGCCGATTGAAATCCATCTGCTTCATGGTGTCCTCCTCTTCGAACCCGTTGTGACGGCACAACCTCTCGCGATCACCAGTCCAATCACCCTGCACGCAATGGGGCTATATTGTAAACTGTCAACAGAAAGCTGACATCGACATCAAGCACAGCCACATCCGTTCGGCCACGGCACAACAGTCAATCCGTCATTCAAATGCCGGGCCTAGCGCTTGCTAAAGTATTGAAACCGGGCGATTTGATAATCCGGATCCGTCAGCTTCGGCTGACCGAACCGGTGACGCGACAATACCAGGGAGACGGTTCATGGACCTCAGGGGCGCGGTCGCGCTGGTGACCGGCGGCAATGGCGGGCTCGGCCAACGCATCTGCCATGCGCTGGCAAAGGAAGGCGTGCACATCGCCGTCATGTACGCCAAGAGCCGAGACCAAGCGGAAGGCGTCGCACGCGAACTGTCCTCCGGCTTCCAGATCAACGCTGCCGCATTCGCCTGCGACATCACCGATGGCGCCGCGGTCGAACGGTTGGTCGGCGACGTCACGAAGCACTTCGGCCGCCTCGACATCCTGGTCAACGATGCCGCCTACAACAAAGCGATCCCGTTCACGGATCTTGACGGCCTTACGCTCGATGAATGGGACAAGATCATGTCCGTCAACCTGACCGGACCGATGCGCCTGATCAAGGCCGTGGCACCCGTCATGAAGACCCAGGGCAACGGCCGCATCGTCAACATCGCGTCGGGGGCGGGATTGTCTCCGACCGGTTCGTCGATTGCCTATGCGGTATCCAAGGCCGGCCTGATCCACCTGACGCGATGCATGGCAGTCGGCCTCGCCCCCGAGACCTTGGTGAACTGCGTGGCACCGGGTTTGCTGGAAGGCACGCGCGCCACCGCCAACCTCAAATCCGAACAGATCGAGCGCGCCTCTGCCGCCTCGGTCCTGAAGAAGCCGGCCGACAAGGACGACTGCGCCGACATGGTGGTCACCATGTGTCGAACCGAAACCATGACCGGGCAGACCGTGGTGATCGATGCGGGGCGGGTCTTCCACTGAGGGCGGCGACCCGCTTCGAGTTCGGTTCAGCCGAGCCAGGCCGCCTCCGCTGAGGCAATACCCGGGTGCCTTGCCGGTTCAATGGCTCGTCGAAGCGATTGCCCGGTCGATCGCGTCACCGACCCGCTCGACGATCTCCGCCAGTTCATCGTCGGTGGTGATGAAGGGCGGTGCGACCAGCACGTGGTCGCCCGACTTCCCGTCGATCGTGCCGCCCATCGGATAGCAGATCAGTCCGTTCTCCATCGCTGCGGCCTTGACCCGGTTGTGCAATGCCAGCGCGGGGTCGAAGGTCGCCTTCGAAGCGCGATCCGCGACCAGTTCGAGCCCCACGAAGTAGCCTCGGCCGCGGATCTCGCCGACATGCGCATGATTGCCGAAGCGCTCCTCCAACAGGGCACGCAACGTCGCCCCGCCCGACTGAACGCGTGCCAGCAACCCCTCGTCCCGGATCGCGGCCTGCACTGCCAGCGCCGCCGCGCAGGCAACCGGGTGGCCCATATAGGTATGGCCGTGCTGGAAGAACCCGCTGCCCTCGTGGATCGCTGCGTACACACCTTCCGACGCGATCACGGCGCCGATCGGCTGGTAACCGGCGCCCAGCCCCTTGGCCACGACATAGACGTCGGCCACGACCCCGTCGTACTCAGACGCGTACAGGGTGCCGGTCCGTCCCATGCCGCACATCACCTCGTCGAAGATCAGCAGCACTCCGTGGCGGTCGCAGATCGTGCGCACGCGGGCAAGGTATCCCGGCACGGCTGCGACCGCGCCAAGGGTCGCGCCGACCACCGGCTCCAGGATGAACGCCGACACCGTTTCCGGACCAACCCGCAGGATCTCGGTCTCAAGCTCGTCCGCGACCCGCAGGCCGTACGCCTCCTCGGTCTCGTCGTGACGACGATCGCGGTAGGGGTAGCATGGCGCTATGTGGCTCCAGTCCTGCAGATAGGGCTGATACAGGGCACGCCGGGCCATGTTGCCGCTGGCCGAGAGAGCGCCCAGCGTGTTGCCGTGGTAGCTCTGGCGACGGGCGATGATGCGGTGGCGGGAGGGCTCGCCGCGCTCCACATGGTACTGCCGGGCGAGCTTGATCGCGGCCTCGGTCGCTTCCGATCCGCCGCTGACGAAGAGTGCCCTGGCCATACGCCCCGGCGCGTTCCGGACCATCAGTTCGGCCAGTTGCTCGGCCGGCTCGCTCGAGAACGCGCCGGTGTGGGCGAAGGCGATCCGACCGACCTGGTCGCGCACTGCGGCAATCACCCGCTGGTGGCTGTGGCCCAGGCAGGACACCGCGGCGCCGCCCGACGCATCCAGGTAGCGCTTACCGCTGGAATCCTCGATCCAGATCCCCTCACCGCGCACGACGACCGGCATGTCCGCGCGGGTGTCGCGGTGAAACACATAGCTCATGGCGTTCCTCGGTTCCGAAGGGAAGTACCGGCCCGGCAACCTCCCGGGCATCGATTCACCGGCACTCTCCCATCAAAGAATCGGGCGGGCAACAAAGCGGTTCTCCGGCACGATCGTCGGTTATCACGGATGAGCGCATGCCCTTTTTCAGGAGCCACTCTGCGAATGCCCGATACGGGCCGTGGATCATTGCGCTGTCCGGTTCGGCCGGATTCCTTTAGTGTAGGCGGCTACGCGGTCATTCTTCCTCCAGCAGAGGTCCATCGCCATCGGCACGCGCGCTCGCGAGGACTACCGCAGCATCACCGGCCCCGAGAAGGCGGCCATCCTGCTGATGTCGCTGGGCGAGGAACAGGCGGCCAAGCTGTTCGGGCAGATGGACGACGAGGAGATCAAGGAGATCTCCCAGGTCATGGCCGGACTCGGCACCGTGTCGTCCAACATCGTCGAGCGGCTGTTCGTCGAGTTCGCCGAGCAGGTCTCCTCGACCGGCTCGCTGGTCGGCTCGATCGACTCCACCCAGCGGCTGCTGGCCAAGGTGCTGGGCGAGGATCGCGTCCAGGACATCATGGAGGAGATCCGCGGCCCGGCCGGCCGGACCATGTGGGACAAGCTCGCCAACGTGAACGAGCAGGTCCTGGCGAACTACCTGAAGAACGAGTACCCGCAGACCGTCGCGGTCATCCTCGGCAAGATCCAGCAGGCCCACATGGTGCGGCCGGCGGGACCGCGGATCTCCTCCATGATGTCCTGGACGCGGTC
>NZ_JAVJSX010000027.1:0-6869 GCF_040219215.1 Thalassobaculum sp. | reverse complement strand
ATGATCATCGGGATGATCTTCTGCCTCTAAATCGGTGCGACCGCCTTTCCCTACGTGTTCCGCATCCTGGGCGGCGACGACCTCGTCCATACCTTCATGGGCGCCACGGACTTCGGGCCCTGGTGCGTGCTGCTGCTCGCGATCCTGCTGATCTTCCTCATGGGGTTCTTCTTCGACGTGCTGGAGATCCTGCTGATCGCCGTGCCGCTGTTCGGTCCGATGATCGTGCCGCTCGACTTCGGCGCGCACATCGCCCAGCCGGACGTGATCTACTGGTTCGCGGTGCTGGTCGCGATCACGCTACAGACGTCGTTCCTGACGCCGCCGATGGGGCTGTCGCTGTTCTACATCAAGGGCGTGGCCCCGAAGTCGGTCACCATGCGGCAGATCTATGTGGGGATCGTGCCGTTTGTGGCGCTTCAGATGCTGTGCGTCGCGCTGGTCCTGGCATGGCCGCAGATCGTCGTCTACCTGCCCCATCGACTGTTCGACCTGTAGGGTGCCGGCGATGAAACCGACCCTCGAGGCCGGCGTCTGGCCACACCTGATTCGGATCGCACGCTGGGCCGATGCACCCGCGGTCCTGATGGGCCGGGCCGTGTCCTGGCTGATCCTGCCGCTCATCGCGATCATCATCGTCGATTCTGTGAGCCGGAAGTTCCTGCGGAAGCTTCCCTTCGTCATCGAGAACAACCTGCACGGCTACCTGAATTCGCCGATCTTCCAGGACGCCGAGTGGCACCTGCACACCATCATCTTTCTCGGCGCGCTCGGCTACGCCTACAGCCGAAACGCCCATGTCCGGCTGGACATCTTTCGACCCCGGCTCGGCGTACGCGGGCGGATGATGGTCGAACTCGCCGGCGGCATCCTGCTGCTGGCGCCGTTCCTTGTGGTCTTCTCGTACTACAGCTGGGATTTCTTCATGAGCGCCTGGTTGAGCGACGAGAACTCCGGTCCCGCGAACGGCATCGACAACCGCTGGATCATCAAGTTCTTCGTCTTCCTGGGGCCCGTGCTGCTGTTGCTGTCGGGCCTGTCCATGGTCCTGCGCCTGTGCGCCCGGCTGTTCGGCCCGGAGGAGCTCGCCGCAGCCGCCGACGTCGACAAGATCGCCGACAGCTCGTTCTCGGCGTTCAACTGATCGCTTGGGGAAAATTGGTAGCGGAGGAGGGAAGCGTTCCAGCCGTCTCTAAGTCGTTGATATAATGATGTCCGTTAAGCGCCATTCGGTACCAAAGTGTACCACACATTCGCACCGAAGATCGGCACGATCAACTCCTTTCCCCCAGTTCTCGGAGCTGCTCTATCGACCGGCGATAGCCATCGGACGGGACATAGACTTGCCTGTTGGTGAGGGGACGTCGAAGGATACCTTGGCGTTCCAACGCCTTCACGGGCTCTCTGAGCGGGTCGTTCGGGCCAAGCTGGATCGTGGCGCGGTTGACCAGCAGGGATAGGATTAGCTCGGCCTCACCTTCGTCCCTAGCGACGTGGTGGACACGCGATACCAAGAGCCATAGTGGATGCCCAACAGGGGGTGGAGACAAGTACCGATCAAGCTCCCCAAGGACCCTGTTCAGATGCTCCGACGCATCTCCGGCCAATCGTTCAAGCCATTGCAGATACACATCGAGGTTGCCCTCAGAGGTGTGCGAGCCGCCCAGGGCTTGCGCATCCTCTTTCAGTTTGTGGCGAATTTCAAAACGGACCCGGCGCGTAGTCTTCGCGTAGACCACCAGATACACACCCGGACGTACGCGCACCTTCAAGGACAATGTGTTCCCTGCTCCGCCTTCAACAACGAAGCCCCGTGGAAAGCCGAAGCTGCGAGCCTGTGGATCGAAACCCTGCGCTGCTATGCATGGCTGGATGCGGCGCACGAACGAGAGTGGGTCGTCGACACTGAATTCCCAATATGTCTCGACGGTTTCGAGGTTCAGTTCAGGCCGAAATCCGACATGGAGGTTAGGGTTCGCCACGTCGCCTGAGATCATCAGCGTGTGCACGAGGCGAATGACGGAATGCCAGTACAGTCGGCTGTACGCGCTCCATGCCCATTGGCGTCCAAGGCGGACCCGTCTCCTCGCAAGCAAGACGTTGTCGTTGTTGTCCAAGACCGTCTCATCGGGAATGCGGAGCGTTGGTCGTGTTGTCACCATGCGCACTGGATCAAACCGCGCGAGGTCGAGCGTGGCCCACTCATCGTCGCGCGCGTTCCAGAACCTTGGAAGGGGCTGGTGCGCAACGAACCTCGTCGGGTTCAATTTCAGATGAGCTGTCGCCCTCCATGCGGATCGATCTACTGGATCGTTCGAAACGGAGGCCCGTGCTGGAAAGAACCTGATGTGGCCAGCCAAGAGGGGGCGACCGGACCGTCGACCAGAACCTTGACCCTCACCACGAAACGGCAGCGACGGCGCATTCGGCGACCCTCGGGCAGAAGCGAACCATCGAGGTGGCTCGTGCCCGGCTCCACCGATGACAGGGATGTCCCCCATGATGCCGGGAACTTCCGACTGTCGGCCCAGGGCTATCAGGTACTCCTGAAGGTGCACATCCAGGCCCTGAACGCGCCATGTGCCCAGCTGAAGCTCAATACGATCCTGTTTGGCTGAGCTGGGCTCCACGCGACAGCCGATCTCATATCGCTGCATCTGTTGTCAGTTTTGGGGTTGGGTCCTTGGTCCATTGTCTCCCATGGAAGCCCCCGTGCAAACCTCAATGCCCCAACTCGATTGAAGCAGTCCGTGTTAGGACGTTCCGAACAGACGATGCGGTCCACGACCCACCGCGCCGAGCCGATATTCCTCTCGCGTTCAGCTCGCCCGCGATGCCTCTCAGCGAGTAGATGCCGCGTGCCCGAATTGCATTGATCAGAGGTGCGACATTGGCCGCGAAGTCGTCTGCGTTGGCTGTTAGGCGAGCCCCGCCAGCCTGGGATGCCATCTTTTGCAATGGTCGCAACGTTGGGCTTGCGAAGCCGAGTGCCGTGCCTCGCGCTTTGGCCGAGGCAAGCGCTGCCCGGGTCCGTTCCGAGATCATCTCCCGCTCATGCTCCGCCACGGCGGCTAGAATGTGGATAGTCAGACGGTTCGCGGTCGGCATGTCGCATGCGACGAAATCGACGCCGCTTTCCATCAGACCTGATACAAATGCCACATTCCGCGCGAGCCGGTCGAGTTTCGCGATAATCAGCCGGGCACTCTGCTTGCGACATGCATGCAGTGCTCGCGCCAACTCGGGCCGGTCGTTCCGACTACCACTCTCAACTTCGACGAACTCGGTGACCGGAACTAGGCCCAAGCCGGACAGGTAGTCCTCCACTGCCCGCCGCTGAGCGTCCAGGCCCAGCCCGCTTCGACCCTGGCGGTCGGTTGAAACACGGTAATACGCGACGTAGCGGGACTGAGGCATCGGCTATCCCCAAGGGGCGAGTGTACAAACTCCTAACCCACGTTGAGAATTAAAACACGCAATTTCATAGGGTTAAGGAAATTTGTCTGACTGGGACACTTCTTCGACTATCTGGCCCACAACAAGGCCGTCCCCCGTCTCGCACTCCCAAATGACGATCACCTTCCAGCCCAAGTCCTCCAACTGGCGCTTCACGTCTGCGTCCCGTTCCCGGTTGCGGGTGATCTTCGCGTTCCACCACTCCGATCTTGTTTTAGGGATGCGGTGGTTGGGACAGCCCTCGTGACCATGCCAGAAGCATCCGTGAACGAACAAGGCGACCCGTCTGGACCGGAATACGAGGTCAGGTTTGCCCGGAAGGTCCTTGGCGTGAAGCCGGTATCGAAGACCGCTACTCCAGAAGGCGCGACGGACGATCATCTCTGGGTGGGTGTTCTTGGCTCGAACCCTCGACATCACCTCGGAGCGGCTGAGTGGCGGCTTGAAGCGTCTACGCGCCTTCTTGCTCGTCACCATCGTCACCACTCCCAAGTTCGACCGGCGCTTGTTGGAACTCGGCAAGGAACCGATCGATGATCAAAGACCGGTCCTTGAAAGGTGGATATGCCTCGAAGTGCGCGTCTATCTCCTTGAGGATCGTGTCTCGTGGCTTTGCGTCTACAAGCTCGTTGCTCGTCGCCCACTTTCGACCGGGGTGCAAGACATCCCATGGAGATCGTTTATTGCGACGCGTCTCCTCAGCGTCGCCGTGCTTGCTGATGCCCCAACAGACGTTCATGTCGCTGTTCCAAACAGGCTTGAAGATGCTGATCAGCAGGCTTTCCGCGACCAGTTGTGCGTTGGTCGCGACTACAAGTCGGCGGTAGTCGAAGTGATCCAAGTCTAGAGGTGGGTTATCGGCACTAGGGTTCTCAAGAGCGTACTTCGCGACCGTTCGTATCATCTTCCTGTGGTCTTGGAGCCGCACCGAAAGTCGCGGACCTTGTGCCCTGGCGTTACGGGCCTCCGGTTCGGCGGGGTCCGCCTTGCCGACGTAGATCGGTGTCTCTGTACCTGAGATGCGAACGTAGGCGGGATGGTCTCCCGTGTAGTAGATGGCGTAGACGCCCGATCCGTACATGCGTCCGACCATAGACAACGGAAGCCTCTGTTGCTCGATCAGAGCCATTGCCACAAGGCGACCGGCCGTCTCTGGGCGGGTCGGGTCGAAGAAATCGACAGGTTCCCGAATAGGGTCGAGATCGGCTGCGATTGTCGCCAACTTCGCTACGATCTCGGTAAGCGCAGACCGCGCATCACGTTGAGCCGTCGATCCCCATTCCGCTGATCGAACGACCAAGTCATCGAGAGTGTCGGTTAGGAAAGTCATGATCGCCCGATCAGGTCGACGGTCTAGCGAGACGCTCAGGTCAATCAACGCCCGCGCCAACTTGCCGATATCAGCTACAATCTTGTCTCGTCTGGCCCCCGATTTGGGGAGACTTGATACCGCAGCCTCCAATTCCGCGATCTTGAGCCTTAAAGCATCGACAGTCGGCTCAAGCGTGTTTGGCTTCTTCGCCACTATGCCGCCTTGCTCGTTTGAACTGATGCTCTGCCCAGCGTGCGCCCAACCCACTCGCCCAAGGCCTGTGACAATTGCGATGGGACGGCGTTGCCCAACTGGCGCATGCTCTCGCTCCACGAGGTCGCGAACAGCCAATCATCTGGCAAACCCTGCAACCGGGCGGCCTCGCGGATCGTGAAGTAGCGTACCGTACCGTCGTCGCGAACCATCATGTTCTCACCACCTGGAACTCCATGATCACCGGCCTTAAGCGCCTTCGCTGGGCTGTCCAACGGGCTGCCGGTGTGGCCGGGGTAGACCTTAGCGCCATCTTGGAACACATGACCGTCAACGCCGTTGGGCTCACCCAAGCTGGCGAGTGCGTCACGAACCGTGACCCATGCTTCGCCATCGGGTTCGAGAAGAACGGTGGCAAGACGCTGCACTGTACGCGCATCCTGCCGGTTGGCTGGTATCGATGAGGGCCGAGGCAGTCCGTGCCGTTCCCAATACGCTCCGGTCACCCACTGATCCCACAGGAGCCGATCTCGGCTGTGGGTCCGCTTGAGGTCCGGGAGCGAGACGCCTAGGTCGCGTCGGACCCCAACCACGACGACGCGATGGCGGCGTTGCGGCGCACCAAAATCAGCCGCGTCTACAATCTCAACGCGCACGTCGTAGAGCGGGTCTGAGTTGATCTTCTCCAGTCGGCTCAGATGTTGCTCGAAGCCTTCGCCTGACTGGCGTCCGTGGTTCGGCCTCTCCAACGCGGCCTTAATCCAACGCAGATACTCGCCGAAAGCCGGACGTGTAAGACCACGAACGTTCTCGAATATGAACGCCCTAGGCTTCAGCTCTCCCAACGCGCGCGCGGCTTCGGGCCACATGTCCCGATCATCGGTATGGCCCCGGTGCTTGCCGCCGATGGAGAACGGTTGGCATGGTGGACCTCCCGCAACAACATCGGGAACCAAGTCGAGTTCACTCCACCCCACGCCCTTCACGTCCGCGTTGAGGAGGTTCCAATCTCGAATGTGGGCGATCCGGCGTTTCTTGTTCAGTTCGAGCGTCGCGAACGCGTCACCGTTCAACTCCACCAACAGGTCATGCTTGAAGCCTGCCCGCGCAAGCCCCAATGCGAGACCACCACATCCACTGAACAACTCGACGCTGCGCATCATCCGCCTCCCATTATCGTTCCAAGAACGGAAGAAGCGGTCCACCGTCAGCTTCCTCAATCAGCCGTTCGGCAGCGCGCCTAAGCAGCCATGAGACACTCACGCCATTCCGCTCCGCGATCTCCTCCAACCGCTCGGCCTGGTCCCTGGAGACCGTGGTCGTCAGCCTTCGGGCGTCACGACCGTCCTTGCCCAATACAACCTCCGCAGCATTCCGCGGCATTGTGCTGCGCCACTGGTCTCTTGTCCAGAACCGGAGCGATGGTTGACGTGAACATAGCGTGAGAACATAATAAGAACAACAAGAAGAGATATCATTGCCCTCTCCTCGTCGGATCGGGGCATGTTCTGGATAAGCGCCTGTTGATCATGCCGAGATGCACACTACATACAGGGCTGAGCATCCAAAGGCGTACGAGATATTGACGGCCAACGCAACGGAGAGTGCATTCGATCAGGTCTTTCGCTTTTCCGACTACGACCTGTTCGGTTTCCTGGCGAGCGGATTGGCCGTTCTTGCCGCTTGTGACCTGATCACTGGAACCACGTTCTTGTTTGGCGCTTCTTGGTCCGCGTCGGAAGCAACGCTAGGCTCAGGACTCATAACCAGAAGATGACGGTAGCGGCGATGCAGATAGCGCTCATGAAGGTGTGTGCGCATCGGTCGTAGCGTGTCGCGATGCGTCGCCAGTCCTTGAGCCTGCCGAACATGTGCTCGATGAGGTTGC
>NZ_JAVJSX010000026.1:0-47138 GCF_040219215.1 Thalassobaculum sp. | reverse complement strand
TTCAGCCTTGGAAGCGTGCTGCGCGCCGATCGTCGGCGGCGCCCCGGCACCGACCGCCGAGGCGCTGATGCGCTCACGCTACACCGCCTATGTGCTGAAGGAGGTGGGTCACATCGAGCGAACGCACGCCGCTGAAATTCGCGATACCTTCAGCCGCGAGGAGGCTGAAGAGCTGGCGCGCGCGGTGGAGTGGTCCGGGTTGGAGATTCGCGCCGTCAGCGGCGGCGGCACCACCGATGACACCGGCACCGTCGAGTTCATCTCCCGCTACAAGATGAATGGCCAGATCCAGATCCATCACGAGAAGTCGGCGTTTCGGCGTGAGGACGGCCAGTGGGTCTACGTTGACGGCGAAATGAATCCCAAAGGCCCTCCCCGCACGGTCGCGAAAGTTGGACGCAACGAGCCATGCCCCTGCGGGTCCGGCAAGAAATACAAGAAGTGCTGTGGCGCATGATCACCGATCGGCCGCCGCATCCAGGGTGCGACGCGGCTATTCGGAAGCGGGTTGTCGCTGGATCCGCCGCCAGGCCCGGACGTTGCGGTTGTGCTGGGCCAGCGTGCGGGCGAACGCATGTCCGCCGGATCCGTTGGCCACGAAGTACAGATAGTCAGTCTGCGTCGGCTTCAGCACGGCCTGCAGCGCTGACAGTCCCGGGTTGCAGATTGGTCCCGGCGGCAGGCCTGCGATCACGTAGGTGTTGTAGGGCGTCTCGGTCCGCAGGTCGCCCCGGGTGAGCGGCCGGTCAAGCCCGGCGCCGCCGGCGACGCCATAGGCCACCGTCGGGTCCGACTGCAGGCGCATGCCGAGCTTCAGTCGGTTGATGAACACGCCGGCCACCAGCCCGCGTTCGCCCGCCACGCCGGTCTCGCGCTCGACGATCGACGCCAGGATCACCGCCTGCTCCGGGGTCTTGAAGGGCAGGTCGTCGGCACGCTCGTTCCACAGGCGCGCAACCGTCTCGTCCATCGACCGGCGCATGCGGCGCACGATTCCCGCCCGGTCGTCGCCCCAGGAGTAGTGGTAGGTCTCGGGCAGCAGACTGCCCTCGGGCGGCAACTCAGCCGTTCCCTCCAGACCCTCCGCGTCCTCCAGCAGATCCTGAACCTGGATGCTGGTCAGCCCTTCGGCCACAGTGATGCGGCGCACCACCGTCTCGCCCCGTTCGATCATGCCGAGGGCGTCCCGCGAACTGATCGACGCGGGAAAACGATACTCGCCGGCCTTCAGGCCACGCGCGCTGCCGGTCGCCTTGGCGCCGATCACGAAGAGTGTCGTATCCACGATCACGCCGGCCTCGGCCAGGCGACGGGCAATGCCGTCCAGACCTGCGCCACGCGGCACAACCACCGTGGTTGGTTGGTCGAGCGGCCCCGGTTGCGTGAAAGCCGACCAGCCCCAGACAGCCGCCAGTCCGCCGACGATGGCGAACGACATCGCCAGCGAGGCGAGCCGGAGAAGCCAGCGCCCCATCCGGCCGGTCCCGATCAGTCCGTCTTGGCGAAGATCAACGAGGCGTTGGTGCCCCCGAAGCCGAACGAGTTCGACAACGCGGCACGAACCGGCCGGGCCTTCGCGGTATGCGGCACCAAGTCTATGCCCTCGAGCCCCTCGGAGGGTCGGTCGAGGTTCAGGGTCGGCGGCACCATCTGGTGGCGGATTGCCAGCACAGAATAGATCGCCTCAACGGCACCCGCCGCACCGAGCAGATGCCCGATCGCCGATTTGGTAGAGGACATCGAGATCTTGCCGGCAGCGTCGCCGAACAGGCGCTTGATCGCACCGAACTCGATCGCATCGCCGAGCGGCGTCGAGGTGCCGTGGGCGTTGACGTAGTCGATGTCGTCCGGAGACATGCCGGCACGCTTCAGCGCCGCCGTCATGGCGCGGAAACCGCCATCGCCATCATCGGCCGGCGCGGTGATGTGATGAGCGTCGCCGGACAGGCCGTAACCGACCACCTCGGCGTAGATCGTAGCACCGCGCCGCTTGGCGTGCTCGTACTCCTCGAGAACGACCACACCGGCACCCTCGCCCATCACGAAGCCGTCGCGGCCCTCGTCCCATGGACGGGAAGCCTTCTCTGGCGTGTCGTTGAAGTCGGTCGACAGCGCGCGCGACGCGGCGAACCCGGCAACACCAAGCCGCGACACTGCCGCTTCGGCGCCGCCAGCCACCATGACATCGGCATCATCCAGCGCGATCAGCCGGGCGGCGTCCCCGATGGCATGGGCACCCGTCGCGCAGGCGGTCACCACCGCATGGTTCGGACCTTTGAAGCCGAAGCGGATCGACACCTGACCCGAAATCAGATTGATCAGCGCCGACGGAATGAAGAACGGACTGATTCGGCGCGGACCGCGCTCGATAAGAACCAGGCTCGCTTCATAGATAGTCGACAGTCCGCCGATCCCCGACCCGATCATCACACCGGTTCGGCAGCGGCTTTCTTCGTCCTCCGGCTGCCAGCCGGAATCGACGACAGCCTGATGGGCGGCTGCTATCCCGTACAGGATGAACCGGTCGATCTTGCGCTGTTCCTTGGGCTCCAGCCACTCGTCCGGATCAAAGCCGCCATCGGCAAGCTTCCCCGACGGAACCAGCCCGGCGATCTTCGCCGGAAGGTCGGACACGTCAAACCCGTCGATCGATCGGACTCCCGATTGACCGGCGGTCAGACGATCCCAGTTATGGCCTGCCCCGCAGCCCAGCGGGGTAACGAGCCCGAGGCCCGTGACAACCACTCGTCGCATGCCGTGGTTCCCTTAGCGCAGCAATCACCGGTGTCGCCGGACTAGCCCGGCGACACCGACGGGGCGTCAGGAAGCGCTGCTCTCGATAAAATCGATAGCGTCCTTGACGGTCTGAATCTTCTCGGCGGCGTCATCGGGGATCTCGCAGCCGAACTCTTCCTCAAACGCCATGACCAGCTCGACAGTGTCGAGGCTGTCTGCGCCGAGGTCATCGATAAAGCTGGCGTTCTCGGTAACCTTGCCCTCTTCGACTCCGAGATGCTCGACAACGATCTTCTTCACCCGGTCGGCGACGTCACTCATCTCTCAAGACCCTCTAAGCTTTCTCATGATATCCGCCGGTCCGGCCGGCGCTTTCCGTTGTCGTCCGGGCCGTTAGCCGGTCCCGACCGTTGGATCGGCGGGCTGTATCATAACTCTCGCAGCAAAACCAGCATACCCGGCGCTTTTCCGCGTCAAAGCATCGCCATCCCGCCATTCACATGGATCGTCGCGCCGGTGACATAGGCCGCTTCCTGGCTTGCCAGGTAGACGACCGACGCCGCAATGTCCTCCGGCGTGCCGAGTCGCCCCGCCGGGACGGCAGTCAGGAGCTTCTCCTTCTGGGCGTCCGACAGGGCCTCGGTCATCGCGGTGTCGATGAAGCCCGGGGCAACGACGTTCACGGTAATTCCACGGTTGGCGATCTCGGCCGCAAGCGCCTTGGAGAACCCAACCATGCCGGCCTTGGCCGCGGCATAGTTCGCCTGCCCCGGATTCCCGGTGGCACCGACGATCGACGAGATCCCGACGATCCGGCCCCACCGTCGCTTCATCATGCCGCGCACCAGCGCGCGCGACAGCCGGAAGCCGGCGGTCAGGTTGACCGCGAGCACCGCGTCCCAGTCATCGTCCTTCATCCGCATCAGCAGGCCGTCGCGGGTGATTCCGGCGTTGTTCACCAGGATGTCGATTCCGCCGCCCGCCAGTTCTTCCGCGCGCTTCGCCAAGCCGTCGATGGTGTCCAGATCGGCCAGATTCGCCGGCGCCACCGACACCCGGTCACCGAGCGCTGCGGCCTTCTCCTCCAGCACCGCGGCACGCGTTCCCGACAGCACGACGTGGGCGCCCTGGCGGTGCAACGCCTGCGCAATTGCTGCACCGATACCGCCGGTCGCCCCGGTCACCAGCGCGGTCTTGCCGCTGAGGTCGAACATGCTTCCGCTCCCTGTGCTTCTATCCGAGTGACGCCAGGAAGGCGTCGACATCCGCGGGACCGTTGATCGTGGTCGCCGCCAGATCCTTGTCGATGCGCCGCGCTAGTCCGGTAAGGACCTTGCCGGCACCGACCTCCACCATCGAGCGGACGCCGAGCCCGGCAAATGACGCAACCGATTCCCGCCAGCGTACCCGACCGGTGACCTGCTCGACCAGTTGCCGGCGAATGGCGTCGGGATCGGCGGTCGGCATCGCGGTAACATTGGCGACAACCGGGACGACCGGCGGCCGTGGGTCGGCCGATGCCAGGGCATCGGCCATCGCATCGGCGGCCGGAGCCATCAGCGCGCAGTGGAACGGCGCACTGACCGTCAGCTTGACCGCACGCTTGACACCGTGATCGGACGCCAGCGCCAGAACCCGCTCGATGGCGCCGGCGTGGCCCGACAGGACGACCTGACCGCCACCATTGTCATTGGCGATGTCGCAGACCTCGCCCTCTGCGGCGGCGGCGGCCAGAGCCTGCGCAACCTCCAACTCGGCACCGATCAACGCTGCCATGGCGCCGACACCGACCGGAACGGCCTGCTGCATGGCCTCGCCGCGCAGGCGCAGCAGCCGGGCGGCCGTAGCGACATCGAAGGTTCCCGCTGCCGCAAGCGCCGAATATTCGCCGAGCGAGTGCCCGGCAACGAAATCGCACAGCTGGGCCAAGCTGCGGCCGCTTTCCGCCTCAAGCACCCGGGTCACGGCAAGGCTGACCGCCATCAACGCGGGCTGGGCGTTCGCCGTCAGGACCAGCCGTTCCTCCGGCCCATCCCAGATCAACTGGGACAGCGCCTCGCCCAGGGCGTCATCGACTTCCTGGAACACGGCCCGGGCAGCCGGATACGCGTCGGCCAGGTCCTTGCCCATTCCGACGGCTTGGCTGCCTTGCCCCGGAAACACGAACGCCCGACCGGTCTTTGCGTCGTCCATACCGTGTTCCCTCCATATGTCGTTGTCGGCTACCCGCAGTTCGGGCCGGGCATTTGCGCTCGACCAGCATCGATGTCAAGGCGACCCATCGGCGTTCCCTGCTTCACAGCCTATTCCACTTGCGCCGTCACGCGCGATGCGTATAGTGCGCGCCTTCCGGCCGCCCTGGTGTCCGGAAACATAGCTCCTTGCCGGCGCGAGCGTGACTCGACCGGCTTTGCCTCGGGGTAGTTCCCGGGGCGCAACATCCGCAAGGAGTGCGCAATGTCGTACTACGAGAGCGTGTTCATCGCACGCCAGGACATCTCGTCGACTCAGGTCGAGCAGCTCATCGAACAGTTCGCGGAGATCGTCGCGACCGGTGGCGGCGAAGTGAAGAAGCGCGAGTACTGGGGCCTTCGCAGCCTCGCGTACCGCATCAAGAAGAATCGCAAGGGCCATTACGTTTTGTTCAATCTCGACGCGCCCGCCGCGGCGGTGAGCGAGATGGAGCGCCTGATGCGGCTGAACGAAGACATCCTGCGCTACCTCACCGTCAAGGTGGACGCTCTCGAAGAGGGCCCGTCCGTGATGATGCAGGCGAAGTCGGACCGCGACCGCGGCCGGCGTGGCGATCGGGACCGGGGTGACCGCGAGCGCGGCGACCGGGATCGGGATCGCGGCGACCGTGGCGACCGCGATCGGGGTGACCGCGGTGACCGTCGTCCTCGCGACGGCGACCGCGCAGAGCAGGGAGAGTAATCCATGAGCCAGCTTCAGATCGCACGCGCGGCCGTCCGCCGCCCGTTCATGCGTCGGCGCAAGTCGTGCCCGTTCTCCGGGACCGGCGCACCGATCATCGACTACAAGGACACCAAGCTGCTGTCCCGCTTCATCTCGGAGCGCGGCAAGATCGTGCCGAGCCGCATCACTGCTGTGTCCGCCAAGAAGCAGCGTGAAATGGCCCGCGCCATCAAGCGTTCCCGTTTCCTGGCCCTGCTGCCCTACGTCCTGAAGTGACGTAGGGGTGGCGGCGCGAGCATCAGACGGGCGGTCATGACCGATGAATTCCGGATGGCTCCAGGTCGGAGCGGCAGCGGCGACCAGTGCGTTGCTGCTGTTCGCCGCCCAGCCGGATTCACCGGGCGGGATGGTGCTTTCGGTGCTGGCGCCGTTGCCATTGTTCGTGGTCGGGCTGTGGTGGGGACTGTTCCACGGTGCCGCAACGGGGGCGGCGGCGACGATCGCCATCCTGTTCGGCGTCAGCCTGGAGGCCGGACTCTACTACGCGGCGGTCAATGCGGTGCCGACAGCGCTGCTGATGTGGCAGGCCGAGCGGGAACCCGGGAAACCGGTCCGGCTCGTCCTGACTCTGGCAGCCTGCGCGGCCGTGCCGATCGTGGCGGCAGCGTTGTACTTCAGCGGGCACGACGGCGGGCTGGAAGGTGTCATCCAGGAGCGGCTGTCGCCGCTCTTGAATGCCGCGGTGACCGATCGGTCGGGGGTCACCCCGCCGCAGTGGGCTTCGTTCATCGAGACCATTGCCGGACTGTTTCCGGCCCTGGCCTCGACGTTCTGGGCGCTGCTGATCGCGGTGAACGGGGCGCTCGCGCAAGGTCTGCTGCGCCGGTTCGGCAAGAATCGCCTTCCGACACCGGACGTTGCGGCAATCCTGGCCCCGCGCTGGATGCTCGCGGTGTTCGGTGTGACCGTGGCGCTGTCCATGATGTCCGGCGGCGTCGGGTATCTGGCGGACAATCTGTTGCCGGTGGCAGCGTTGCCGTTCTTTCTGGGCGGACTCGCATTGGCGCACTGGGTGCTTCGGCGCAGCGGTGCGCCAGGGCTCTGGCTTGGACTGCTCTACGGTCTGCTGATCGTGTTCGGCTGGCCGGCGGTCATCCTGATGCTGATCGGGCTGATCGACACGATCTTCGATTTCCGCGGACGGGCAGGCCCGCCCTCCGCACCGCCCGCCACTTGACGGGCGTTTGGTGAGACAAAGCGGGGCGCCGCCGGCGTCCCTCGGGGCCCAGGCCCCGCATGACGAGGAGTGAGGACGATGGAAGTCATCCTGCTGGAGCGGATCGAAAGCCTCGGCCAGATGGGCGAGGTGGTTAAGGTCAAGTCCGGGTTCGCCCGGAACTTCCTGCTGCCGCAGAACAAGGCGCTTCGGGCAACCGACGCGAACCGCAAGGTATTCGACGAGCGTCGCGTTCAGCTCGAAGCCGAGAACCTGACCCGCAAGGCCGAGGCCGAGACGGTCGCCGCCAAGCTGGATGGCCTCGCGGTCGTCCTGGTTCGCGCCGCCAGCGAGTCCGGCCAGCTGTACGGCTCGGTCACGGCCAACGACGTCTCCCAGGCGATCACCACCGCCGGCGTCAGCGTTGCGCGTTCGCAGGTCCGCCTGGACAAGGCGCTCAAGCAGCTCGGCCTTGAGCCGATCCGCGTGCAGCTCCACCCGGAAGTCTCGGTGACCGTGACCGTCAACATCGCCCGTTCGGTTGAAGAGGCCGAAACCCAGGCCAAGCTGGGTCGTGCCCTCGATCGCGAGACGATGGAAGACGAGTACGATCGCGCAGCCGCCGCCGACGAAGCCGGCTCGAAGGCCCCGGAGGCCGAAGCAGAGGCCGTCGCCGCCGAGGACGAGAAGGCCGACGCCTGATCGCCCCGCCGTGCGGCCGGCTCGGTCTGCACGTACGAATGATCTCGACGACCCGCCCGGAATTCCGGAGCGGGTCGTCGCACTTTTGGGATGCGGCGATCGCTCGGCAACCGTTCCGCAACCGGATTGTCCACAGCCGGTGGCCGACAACGCCCTTGCAGCACCGCCGGTTGGACCATCGATCCACAGAACCCGCCCCGATTCGCCCCCGTGATTCTTGTTGGCATCCGGTGGTTTGACACCGTCAAACCCGGTATCGGTTATGATCCATCCGTGCCGATGCCAAGTTGGCCCGGCCGGAGCGGCCCGACGCCCCGAACCAAACCGTCAGTGCGCCCGTCATGCCCGAGTCCGAGTCCCGCATAGCCCTGTTTCCCGGTGTCGAAGCAGCGACCCACCGCGAGCCGCCACACAATCTGGAGGCAGAGCAGGCTCTGCTCGGCGCCATCCTCATCAACAACCGCGCGTACGAGCGGGTGTCGGAGTTCCTGCGCGCCGACTATTTCGCCGACCCAGTCAATGGCCGGATCTATGAGGCGTGCGGCCGATTGATCGACCGCGGCCAGATGGCCACCCCGGTCACGCTCAAGGGGCTGTTCGACCAGGACGAGGCCCTGAAGGAAGTCGGCGGCGCCGCCTATCTGGTGCGCTTGGCCGCCTCCGTGGTCACCGTGATCAACGCCGAGGACTACGGCCGCGAGATCCGCGACTGCTTCCTGCGGCGCCAACTGATCGAGGTCGGCGAGACCATCGTCAACGACGCTTTCGACCGGGACATCGACAGCCCGGCGACCGAGCAGATCGAGAAGGCCGAAGCCCACCTTTTCAACCTGGCGGAAAACGGACAGGCCGAGGGCGGCTTCACCGAGTTCAAGACTGCAATGGCGGAATCGGTATCGATGGCCGAGGCCGCGTTCCGCCGAGAGGGCGGTCTGGCCGGCCTCTCGACCGGGCTGATCGACCTGGACAACCTGCTGGGCGGCCTGCACAGCTCGGACCTGCTGATCCTCGCGGCGCGCCCGGCGATGGGAAAGACTGCGCTGGCCGCCAACATCGCGTTCAACATCGCCACGACCAACCTGCGCGATCCAAGTCAGGCGCCCCTGCCGGTCGCGTTCTTCTCTCTGGAAATGTCCTCCGAGCAGCTCGCCACCCGTATCCTCGCCGAGCGCACAAGCATCTCGTCGGAGAAGCTGCGCCGTGGCCAGCTCAACGACGACGATTTCGGGCGTCTCGTCCAGGCGAGCCAGGAACTCGAGCGCATTCCGCTGTACATCGACGACACGCCGGCGCTGCCGATCTCGACCATGCGCACGCGGGCCCGCCGGTTGAAGCGCCAGCACGGTCTGGCGATGATCGTCGTCGACTACCTGCAGCTGATGCGCCCGTCGCCCGGCGCGCGGGTCGACAACCGGGTGCAGGAGATCTCGGCGATTTCCCAGGGCCTGAAGGCGATCGCCAAGGAACTGGACGTCCCGGTCCTCGCCCTGTCGCAGCTGTCACGCGCGGTCGAGCAACGCGAGGACAAGCGGCCGGTGCTGGCCGACCTGCGTGAATCCGGATCGATCGAGCAGGACGCCGACGTCGTGATGTTCATCTTCCGCGAAGAATACTATCTGGCGAAGGGCCAGCCGACCGAGCGCCCGGACGAAAGCCCCGAGAAATTCCACGACCGCCACGACAAGTGGAAGGAACTCTGCGAGAAGGCTTACGGGAAAGCCGAGGTTATCATCTCCAAGCAGCGCCACGGCCCGACCGGCACCGTCACCCTGCACTTCGACGGCGCCACCACCAAGTTCAGCAACCACGTCGGCGACGAACACCTGCCGGTGCATTGATGATCACGAGGATGTCTCTGTGAGTCCCTTCACAGCGTCGGCATAAGTCTGCAGTGCCGTTTCACCCGACGGCGTCAGGCGGTAGCGGCCGCGGCTGACCCGTTCGAACCAGCCGTACACGTTCCGCTGCAGCAAGCCTGCGACCGCCGTCGAGCGCGCCTCGGGGCGAAGCTCGGCCACCGCCCGGTCGCCGCCGTCCGCGAGCGCCACGGCGACCCTGAGCGCGTCCTGCCGGTAGGCTGTCATGATCTTCACCCGGGTCGATCCGCCGGTGTTGGGATCGCCGACCCGGTTGGCGAACTCCTTCAGGAGGCGCCCCCGCCGCTTCGTGCTCACACGCGGCTGGTACGCTCCGGGATCCAACACCGGGAGCACTGCATAGCTGCCATCGGGCTGCAGGCGCAGCACCAGAATCCCCAGCCCCAGGCGCCGGCAGATCTTCAGCACTGCTTTCCGACGCTTCTTCCAGGCGCTGCCGGCACTTTCGGCCGGAAACGCGAGATACACCGTGTCCGACACCGCCAGCCGGTCGACGCACTGCAGCAGCAGGTCGAGGGAAAACCGCTGTTTCAGCTCGACCACCACCGGCGGCTCGCCGCCGCGTACCGCCACCAGATCGCAGTTCGCCACCTCGCTCTTCACCGAATAGCCCTGGGCGGCGAGGAACGCCGTCACCGGTGCCGACAGATCGGTCTCAGGCATTGCTGCCTCCAACGGAGAAAGGCCGCCCCGAGGGGCGGCCTTTCCGTGAGCCGGTTGGCTCGAACACGTTATCGTGCCTCAGAAGGTGGCCGAAGGATGCCCCGACATACGATCCAGACACACGGGTTCGACCCGCACCGCGATCTCACTCGACATCGGATCACCTCCTTTCTGCTGTTGCACTAGGATATAAAAAGCATGGGGTCCGCTGCGCCCCGCGACAAGCCTTCCCGAGAAACCGCGCTATTCCAGCATCTTGCCGATCACCGTCGGATGGCGCTGGACCGGGCGAATCGTCCGGGCCCGGCGCCGCTCTGGACGGTCAGGGCATTGGATGCGATGTCGGTGTCATGATCCAGGCTGAACCCATGCAGCGCGAACAATGAGTGGTCGAACCCTACGCATGGCGATGGCCGCCATTGTCACAGCCGTGGTCGCCGCAGGTGCGCTGTTCGCGCCCTCTCCTGCCGAACTGCTCGATGCCTCGCGCAGCGTAATGGAGTGGATCGCTCGAAACCCGTTGCTAGGGGCCGGACTGTTTCTGACGTTCGCGACGCTGGGAAAGGTCACCCCGATCCCGGGAGGCGTGGTGGTCATGCTGACCGCGGGGTACCTGTTCGGGCCGGCTGTCGGACCGGTGCTGGCGGCAATGGGATCAGCGCTGGCCGCCATCGGTGTCACTGCCATCGGCCGCTGGGTGTTCCCTGACCTGGTCGCCCGCATCAAGGGCAGCCGGTTCGCCCGCTACGAAGCGGCGCTGGCCCGCGACGGAATCCTGTACCTGGCGGCAATCCGGGTCCTGCCGCTGGTTCCGGCGTGGGTTGGCAACCTCCTGCCGGTCGCGGTCGACATCCGCCTGCGATGGGTGTTCCTGGCCACCCTGATCGGGGTGGCGCCGCTGTCCTTCGTCCTGGGCGGCATCGGCAGCCGGCTGCAGGACTTGAGCGAGGCCGCACGGCTCAACGTTGGGGTGCTGCTCGCCCCTGAAACCCTGCTGCCCCTCGCCGGCCTGATCGTACTCGCGCTGCTGCCCATGGCGGTTCACCGCTGGTGGCGCAGCCGGCAGCGGTGACCTGACGGCGGCCTTGCAAGATCGCCGCAAACGGTGTTTTTCCTCCGCCGTCGGCCGGAACGCCCCGGTCGGTTCGGCCGGGAGCCCGCCATGAGCTACGAACGCGATGCCATTGCCCGGATGTCCGGCTACGTCCCCGGCGAGCAGCCGGCGCGGGCGGTCGTCGCCAAGCTGAACACCAACGAGAACCCATACCCGCCCTGCCCGGCCGTCATGGCAGCGCTGCACGGCATCTCCGGCGACGCCCTGCAGCGCTACCCCAACGCGATGGCCGACGGCTTCCGGACCGAGGCGGCGCGGGTCCACGACCTGACCGCCGACAACGTCATCGCGACCAACGGCGGCGACGAACTGCTGCGGTTGGCCATCACCACGTTCCTGGAGCCGGGTGGCCCGCTGGGTATCGTCGAGCCCAGCTACTCGCTGTACCCGGTGCTCGCCGCACTGAACGCCAGCCCGTTGTTCCGGGTGCCACTGGCCGACGACTGGTCGGTTCCGGCCGATCTTGCCCAGCGCTGGAACGACGCTGGGATCCGGCTCGCGATGCTGGTCAACCCGCACGCCCCATCCGGCCGGCTGGCACCGGTCGCGGAAATCGCCGAGATCGCGAAGGCATTCAAGGGCGTGCTGCTGCTCGACGAAGCCTATGCCGACTTCATCGACCCCGACCGCGGCTATGACTCCACCCCGCTGGTCCGCGACTTCCCGAACGTGCTGCTGCTGCGGACCATGAGCAAGGGGTACTCCCTGGCCGGGCTGCGCTTCGCCTACGGGCTGGGCTCGCCGACGCTGATCCAGCCGATGCTGACCAAAACCAAGGATTCCTACAACGTCGACGCGGTCGCCCAGGCGTTGGCGACGGCGTCACTGCGCCACCGCGACGAGGCGGCGAAGACCTGGCAGGCGGTGCGTTCCGAGCGGATCCGGATGACCGAAGCGCTGACCACGCGTGGCTATGCCTGCCCGCCTTCACAGACCAACTTCCTGCTGGCCGACGTTCCCGGCGGCAACGCGCCGTCGGTGTACCGGACCCTGGCCGATGACGGCATCTACGTGCGCTGGTTCGACCAGGACCGCCTGCGCGACAAGCTGCGCATCAGCATCGGCACGCCACAGGAGAACGACGCCCTGCTGGCCGCGCTGGACCGGATCGGCTGAAGCGGCCCGACCGGGCGCTTCAGCTCACGTCGATGGTCACGGTGCCCAGGCCCTCGATGGTGTAGACCGCGCGGTCGCCGGCTTCCGCGAAGCGGGTCCGCAGGGCCGAGCCGGTCATCACCCACATTCCGGCTTCCAGCGGCCGACCCTGACCCGCCAGCACGTTTGCGACCCACGCCAGCACGTTCAGCGGACTGTCAAGCACCGCGCCGGTGGTCGCCGTTTCGGACTCGGTCCTGCCGCCGCTGGTGTATTCGAGACGCACGGGGGTTTGCGTCAGGTCGAGCGCCCGCCAGTCGCCGGTGGCGGCACCGGTCACGATCCCGCCGCACCAGCAATTGTCCGCCACCAGCGAGACCGCGTTCAGCTTGGAGTAGTCGCTGGCCCGGTCCTCGACCAGTTCGAACGCCGGGACCGCCTCGGCGATCGCATCCCGCACCGTCTCGGCGGTGTAGGGCTGGGTGCCGCCGGGCAGCGACGTTCCGACCCGCAGGCACAGCTCGAACTCCAGGCCCAAACGAACGAAGTCGGCGCGCTCAACGCTCGCCGGACTGCCATGAACGGTGGATTCGAAGATCGCGCCGACGCATGGATGGTCGACACCGCAAAGTTCCTGGACCGCCTTCGACGTGAGCGCGACCTTGTAGCCGGCAATCGGCCCGCGAGCGCCGTCATTCCAACGTTGGATCAGCACGCGCTGCGCCGCGTAGGCCTCATCCAGCGAGTCGAGCGCCAGCGGCCCGGTCAGCGGCTCGAACCGCGCCCGCGCCGCATGCTGGGCCTCCAGAGCCTCGGCCACGCGCTCGATCCGTTGGGTGTATGTCATGCCGTATCCTCCCTGTCGTCCCGGCTTGGTTTTGCGGCGAGCATGCGTCGAGTGGGCCGCGATTGAAAGAGCGTGCGGGCGCGCCACCTTGCCTTTGCCGGAACGCGCTGATATCCCGCGCCCATGATCCCTACCGACCCTGCCGCCGAAGCGGCGCTGTCCCGGCTGACCATCGATCTCGGCGCGGTTCGGCGGAACTATCGCCGGCTGGTCAAAGTGCTGGGTGGCGTGCCTTGCGCCGGCGTGGTGAAGGCCGACGGATACGGCCTGGGCGCCGACAGGGTGGCCCCGGCGCTGTGGGCCGAGGGCTGCCGGATCTTCTTCGTCGCCACGCTGGAGGAAGCGGTTCGGCTGCGGCCGGTGGTTCCGAACGCCACGGTCTGCTGCCTGAATGGCCTGCTCGCCGGCACCGAGGATGTGTTCACGGCGCACCGGATCGTCCCGGTCCTCAATGCACTCGATCAGGTCGCCCGCTGGCGGATGCATGGTGGCCGGCTGGGGCACCCGCTGCCGGCGATCCTGCACGTCGACACCGGCATGAACCGGTTGGGACTGGGCGACGACGAGTGGCATCGAGTACTGGAGGCGCCGGACATCCTCGACGGCGTCGACTGGATGTATCTGATGTCGCATCTCGCGGTGGCGGACGAACCGGAAAACCCGTCGAATGCGAAGCAACTGGCGCGGTTTCAACAGGTGCGCCAGCGCCTGCCGCACGGAACGAAGGCCAGCCTGGCGAACTCGTCTGGGATTTTCCTCGGTGCGCCCTATCACTTCGATCTTGGCCGACCCGGTGTCGCGCTGTATGGCGGACGGCCGACCGAAGCCGGGCCGAACCCGATGGAGTGTCCGATCCGAATCGAAGGCCGGATACTGCAGATCCGCAACGTACCGGCGGGCGACAGCGTCGGTTATGGCAACGCCTGGACCGCCGGCCGTGCCGCGCGTATCGCCACGGTTGCCGCCGGCTACGCCGATGGCTACCTGCGCAGCCTGTCGGGCGCGGGAACCGTCGCGCTTGGTGGGCGAACTTGTCCCGTGGTAGGACGCGTCTCGATGGATCTGATCACGGTGGATGTCACGGACGTGCCGCCCGCCGAGATTGTTCCGGGCACCTTCGTCGAAGTCCTGGGTCCGGCACTCACGCCGGATGCCGCCGCCGACGCAGCCGGAACCATCGGCTACGAGTTTCTGACGGCGCTGGGGCGACGCTATGTCAGGCATTACGTGGATACGGCGGCTGAAACGATCACCGTCGACAAGACGTGAGGGCGACGCTGCGTGAGGAAGCATTCGATGCCGATGTCCGGCTCGCTCACTCCGACGGGATCCAGTAGCGCATGAATCCGCTCGCCACGATCGGCAGCACATTCCTGTCCTTCCTCGCCGCCCTCGGGCGGCTCGCGCTGTTCGCCGGCAGCGCCGTCGGGCACTGCGTTCGCCCGCCGATCTACCCTCGGCTGATCGGCCGGCAGTTGCTGGAGATCGGCTACTACTCGCTGCCGGTAGTGGGGCTGACGACGTTGTTCTCCGGCATGGTGCTGGCACTGCAGAGTTACTCCGGCTTCGCCCGGTTCTCGGCTGAGAGCGCGGTCGCCACCGTGGTCGTGCTGTCGATTACGCGCGAACTGGCACCGGTGCTGGCAGGGCTGATGGTTGCCGGCCGGGTCGGTGCCGCCATGGCCGCCGAGATCGGCACCATGCGGGTGACCGAACAGATCGACGCGCTGACCACGCTGTCGACCAATCCGTTCAAGTACCTGATCGCTCCGCGGCTGATCGCCGCCACGATCAGCCTTCCGATCCTTGTGCTGATCGGTGATGTGATCGGCGTCTTCGGCGGCTATGTCGTCGGGGTCTACAAGCTGGGCTTCAACGCCGGAAACTATATCCAGTCCACCGTCCAGTTCCTGGAACAGATCGACGTGATTTCCGGACTGGTCAAGGCCGGAGTGTTCGGGTTCATCGTGGCCCTGATGGGCTGCTACCACGGCTATCACTCGCGCGGCGGCGCCCAGGGCGTGGGAGCCGCCACCACCAACGCCGTGGTCACCGCTTCGATCATGATCCTGATCGCCAACTACGCGATCACCGAACTGTTCTTTGGGCGCTGAGGGCCGGATGACCGACCAGCCGAAGATCCGCATCCGAGACCTCCACAAGAGATTTGGCTCCAAGGTCGTTCTGGACGGCCTCGATTTGGATGTCGGGGTCGCGGAATCCGTGGTGGTGATCGGCGGATCCGGAAGCGGCAAGTCGGTCTTGCTGAAATGCATCCTCGGCCTGATTGACCCGGATTCCGGCACCATCGAGATCGACGGCCGCAACGTCGTCGGCCTGCCGCGCGCCGAGCGCGAGGCCTACATGCGCAAGTTCGGCATGCTGTTTCAGGGCGGTGCGCTCTTCGACTCGCTGCCGGTTTGGGAGAATGTCGCGTTCGGGCTGATCCAATCCAAGCGCATGGGCCGCGCGGAGGCACGCGCGGTCGCTCTCGAGAAGCTCGCGCAGGTCGGTCTGAACGAGGCTGTATCGCTGCTGTCGCCGGCGGAGTTGTCCGGCGGGATGCAGAAGCGCGTGTCGCTGGCCCGCGCCATTGCGATCGAGCCCGAGATCATCTTCTTCGACGAGCCGACGACCGGCCTCGACCCGATCATGTCCGACGTCATCAACGACCTGATCGTCAAATGCACGCGCGAGCTGGGGGCAACCGCGCTGTCGATCACCCACGACATGGCCAGTGCCCGCAAGATCGCCGACCGGGTGGCCATGCTGTACGATGGCCGGATCATCTGGGCCGGGCCGGTCGCCGAGATCGACCGCAGCGGCAATGCCCACGTCGACCAGTTCATCAACGGCCGGGCCGACGGCCCGATCCAGATGGCCGTGCGGCGGAGCTGACGCAGCAATGGCGAAATCCACCAGCACCTTCGTTTGCCAGGACTGCGGGTCGGTTCACCCCAAGTGGGCCGGCAAATGCGAGGCGTGCGGAGCCTGGAACACCCTGGTCGAGGAGATTGTCGAAGCCGCCGCTCCGAAAGGCATGAAGCCCGGTGGCGGGCGGCGCTTGGCCTTTGTCGAACTGGATGGCGAGACCACCGATGCCCCACGCCGGGTCACCGGGATCGGCGAGTTCGACCGCGTTCTCGGCGGCGGCCTCGTCCCAGGGTCGGCCACCCTGATCGGTGGCGACCCCGGGATCGGCAAGTCGACGGTATTGCTGCAGGTGGTGGCCGGTCTCGCCGGACGCTCGAAATGCGCCTATGTCTCCGGCGAGGAATCGGTCGATCAGGTCCGCATGCGCGCCCGGCGCCTGGGGATTGCGAGCGCGTCGGTCGGTCTGGCCGCCGCCACCAGCGTGCGCGACATCGTTGCCAGCCTGGATACCACCGATCGGCCCGACATCATCGTGATCGACTCAATCCAGACCATGTACGTCGACGCCCTCGACAGCGCGCCCGGCACGGTTACCCAGGTGCGGGCCTCCGCCCAGGAATTGATCCGGGTTGCCAAGAAGCGTGGCGTGGCGGTGCTACTGGTCGGCCATGTCACCAAGGAAGGTGCGATCGCCGGTCCCCGTGTGCTGGAGCACATGGTTGACACCGTCCTGTACTTCGAGGGCGAGCGCGGCCACCAGTTCCGCATCCTGCGCGGGGTCAAGAACCGGTTCGGGCCGACCGACGAAATCGGTGTGTTCGAGATGACCGAGCGCGGGCTGGTTGAGGTCGGCAACCCCTCTGCGCTGTTCCTGTCGGACCGCCAGGACGATGTTTCCGGCGCCTGCGTGTTCGCCGGGATGGAGGGTACCAGGCCGGTACTGGTCGAGATCCAGGCCCTGGTCGCCCCGTCGCCGTTCGGCACGCCGCGCCGCGCGGTGGTCGGCTGGGACTCCAACCGCCTGGCCATGGTCACCGCCGTACTGGAAGCGCGCTGCGGCGTCAGCCTGGCGGGAAACGACGTCTTCCTGAACGTCGCCGGTGGACTGCGGGTATCGGAACCGGCGGCCGATCTGGCGGTTGCAGCAGCGTTGATCTCGTCCTTGACCGGTGTGCCGGTCCCGAAGGCAAGCGTGGTGTTCGGCGAAATCGGGTTGGCCGCCGAAGTGCGTGCAGTCACACACGCCGAACCGCGGCTGAAGGAAGCCGCGAAGCTAGGCTTCTCCAAGGCGCTGCTGCCGGCCGCGCGGCGCAAGGGTGGTGGTCCTTCGGCCGGCGGGCTGGAACTGGTGGCAATCTCGCGGCTGCACGATCTTGTGGAACTCCTGCACGACCCGGGCGACGACGCCCAGTTCGGCCGGCGCGCGTTCTCGGGCTGAGCGGGGAGTAGGATGGACAGCCTGCCGATCAACATAACCGACCTGGTGATTCTGCTCGTGCTGGTGCTGTCGGGCCTGCTGGCCTTTCTGCGCGGCTTCGTCGCGGAAGTCCTGTCGGTGGCGTCCTGGATCGGTGCCCTGTTCGTCGCCGTCTACGGCTACGTCTATCTGCAGCCCTATGCGCGCCAAGTCATCACCATCAACACGACTGCCGCCGATGCCGCCGCCGGCGTGGCACTGTTCGTCGTCGCCTTGATCCTGTTCACCGTGCTCGCCCGGGTGATGTCAGGCGCGCTGTCGATGGCCGGACTCGGCGCGATCGACCGGTCGCTTGGCTTCCTGTTCGGACTGGCGCGTGGCGCCGCCCTCGTCTGCCTGGCCTACCTGCTGATCCTGTGGGCGGTCCCCGAACGCAGCGACCATCCGGCGTGGCTGACCGAGGCGCGGGCCCTGCCGCTGGTGGAAGAAGGCGCAGACCTTCTCTGGGACCTGGTGCCTCCCCATCTATTGGACGAAGCAGACGCCGCCGCATCACGGGCTCGACGCCAAGCCGAGGAGCAGACGAGACGGGCCCTGCAGGAGCGGTTGCTCAATCCGGCACCGAAAGCCGGTGCGCCGAGCGGCTCGACCGGGTATAGTGACCGCGAACGTCAAGAAATGAACCGGGCGATCCAGGGCACCCAGTAAGGGTGCTTTCACCATTTCAGAACGACCCTTCGTTCACCCCAGGAAGCGGGACCGTATGACGCTCACAACCTCGCCTTTTGACGACGATCACCTGCACGAGGAATGCGCTGTATTCGGCATCTTCGGCACGACGGATGCAGCGGCCCACACGGCACTCGGTCTCCACGCCCTTCAGCATCGCGGCCAGGAGGCTACCGGCATCGTCGCCACGGATGGCGAGCAGTTCCACGCGCATCGCGGCCTTGGACACGTCGGCGAGAACTTCGGCGCCGATTCGCAGAACACCGTCGCCAAACTCCAGGGTTTCGCGGCGATCGGGCACAACCGCTACGCCACCACCGGCGAGACGGCGATCCGCAATGTCCAGCCGCTGTTCGCGGACTTCGAGTTCGGCGGCTTTGCGCTGTGCCACAACGGTAACCTGACCAACGCCCTAATCCTGCGTCAGCAGCTGGTCCGCCAGGGCTGCATCTTCCAGTCGACCACCGACACCGAGACCATCGTCCACCTGATCGCTCGGTCGCGCCGGCGCACGGTGGTCGATCGCCTGATCGAGGCGGTCAACCAGGTCGACGGCGCCTACGCCCTGGTGTGCCTGTCGAGTTCAGCGCTGATCGGACTGCGCGACCCCAACGGCGTGCGGCCCTTGGTCCTCGGCAAGCTGGGTGATTCCTACATCCTCACGTCGGAGACCTGCGCGCTGGACATCATCGGCGCCGACTTCATGCGCGACGTCGAGCCGGGCGAACTGTTGGTGATCGGCGAGGATGGCATCCAGTCGTACTTCCCGTTCCGCAAGGCGCAGAAGCGGTTCTGCATTTTCGAGTACATCTACTTCGCGCGCCCGGACAGCTTGGTCGAGGGCATCAGCGTGTATGCCGCCCGCAAGGCAATCGGTGCCGAACTGGCCCAGGAGTCCGGGGTCGATGCGGACGTCGTAGTACCGGTTCCCGATTCCGGGGTGCCCGCCGCCGTCGGTTATGCCGAAGCGGCCCGCATCCCGTTCGAACTGGGAATCATCCGCAACCACTATGTCGGGCGCACCTTCATCCAGCCGACCGACCAGGTCCGCCACCTGGGCGTCAAGCTGAAGCACAACGCCAACCGGGCCCAGCTTGCCGGCAAGCGGGTGATCCTGGTCGATGACTCGATCGTGCGTGGCACCACCTCGACCAAGATCGTCGAGATGGTCCGGCAGGCCGGCGCCACCGAAGTGCACATGCGGATCGCCAGCCCGCCGACCAGCTACTCCTGCTTCTACGGCGTCGACACGCCGGAGCGCGAGAAGCTGCTGGCCTACAAGATGTCGGTCGAGGAGATGGCGCGGGTAATCGGTGTCGACAGCCTGGCGTTCATCTCGATCGACGGCCTGTACCGCGCGATGGGCGAGCCGGGGCGCAATCCCGAGGCCGCGCAGTACTGCGACGCCTGCTTCACCGGCGATTACCCGATCGCCCTGACCGACCGCGAAGGCGGACCGTCGACCCGCCAGCTCTCCCTGCTCGCAGAAGCATCCTGAGGCCTCAATGTCTGGACGTCTTGAAGGGCGGATCGCCCTGATCACCGGCGCGTCGCGCGGTATCGGCGCAGCCGTCGCCGAAGCTTACGCGCGCGAGGGTGCCCATCTGATCCTGGTCGCGCGGACTGTAGGCGGCCTGGAGGAAACCGACGACCGGGTGAAGGCCGCCGGCGGCAGCGCCACGCTGGTGCCGCTGGACCTCACCGACTATCCGGCGATCGACCGGCTCGGCGCCTCGATCTTCGAGCGCTGGAAGAAGCTGGACGTACTGGTGGCGAACCACGGCAGCCTCGGCGTGCTGACACCCATCGCCATGTATGAGCCGAAGATGTGGGACGAGGTGATGGCGGTCAACCTGTCGTCCTGCCATCGCCTGATCCGCAGCCTCGACCCGTTGCTGCGCCAGTCCGATGCCGGGCGTGCGATCTTCGTGACCTCCGGCGCCGCCGTCGGAGAGCGGCCCAACTGGGGGGCCTATGCGGTGTCCAAGGCGGGGCTCGAGGCGATGGTGCGCAGCTACGCCGGCGAGACCCGCAAGACCAAGTTGCGGGTCAATCTGCTGAACCCCGGCGGCACCCGCACCAAGATGCGTGCAACCGCATTCCCTGGCGAAGATCCGATGACCCTGAAGACCCCGGAGGACATTGCACCGGTGTTCGTGGATCTCGCCGATCCGGCCTGCACCCGGCACGGCGAGCGGGTCGACGCTCAAGGGTAGCGAAGTCTCCGGCCGCCGCCTCCGTCAGGACTCGCGGGCGGTCATCTCCATTCCGCGGATCGCCAGTTCCAGGTTCTGCAGGATCTGCTGCAGGACTTTGGCTTGCGCAGCACCCTGGTTCTCGTACTGCAGGGCGAAGCGGATGCCGTCGGCCCGCGCCTTGAGGCGCGCCAGCCGATGATCGCTCTGGTCGCCATTAAGGGTCCTGGACGTGCGGCTGACGGCGTTGGCCGCTAAACGCCTGTTTCCCAGCCGGATCGGCCGGCCGGCCTTGCTCTCGTCGTAGGCCCGGGCCAAGTCGCCGATGGTGACCCGGCCTTCCGACTTCGTTGCTCGACGCTGTCTCATGCTCGCCCCTTCGGTGCCTGGCAATCGGCCATGCACGAAGCATGCTAACGCGCGGACCGGGCGAAGGACCACCCCCGCCCGCTGCCGATCAACCGTTGTCCACGTATGGATTGCTGCGCTGGCGCAGATAGAGCCGGATCGGCACGCCGACCAGCCCGAATTCATCGCGCAACCCGCCGGTCAGGTAGCGGACATAGGAATCCGGCAACTCGGTCGCCTGACTGACGAATGCCGCGAAAGTCGGCGGACGCGCCTTGGCCTGGGTCATGTAGCGGATCTTGACGCGGCGGCCCTTTGCCAGCGGCGGGGGATGCGCCTCCAGCATGCCTTCGAGCCACCGGTTCAGCTTGGCCGTCGGGATCCGGGTGTTCCAGCGGTCGTAGGTTTCCAGCACCGCGTCCAGCAGCTTCGTGAGGTTGGTTCCACGCACCGCGGAAACCGGAACCCACGGCACGCCTCGCACCTGGGTCAGGGATGTGTCCAGCCGGTCGCGCAGCATCTGGCTTGCGGTGTTCTTGTCCTGGATGACGTCCCACTTGTTGGCCGCGATCACCAGGGCGCGCCCCTCCTCCAAGGCCATGCGGGCGATGGTGAGGTCCTGCTTCTCCAGCATCATCTCGCCGTCCAGGACCAGCAGGACGACATGAGCGTAGCGCACGGCGCGGCGCGTATCAGCCGTCGACAGGCGCTCCAGTTTCTCCTGGACCCGGGCCTTGCGGCGCATCCCGGCAGTGTCGACCAGCCGGATCGGGCGGTCCCGGTACTGCCATTCGACCTCGATTGCATCCCGGGTAATCCCGGCCTCCGGACCGGTCAGCAGGCGGTCTTCGCCGATCAGGCGGTTGACGAGCGTGGACTTTCCGACGTTCGGCCGCCCGACGATGGCCAAGCGGATCGGCCCCGCCTCCGGCTCTTCCTCAAGGTCGTCGGACAGTTCCGCCTCTTCGTCCGGCCATGCCGGCTCGGGCGCCGGTTGGGGTGCGCCGAACTCGCCCTTGCGCTCGGCGATCTCTCGGATGATGTCGTACAGTTCGCCCATGCCTTCGCCGTGCTCGGCCGAGACCGGCACCGGATCGCCGAGCCCAAGCGCGTAGGCTTCGGCAAGGCCGGCGGCACCGGCCCGCCCTTCGCATTTGTTGGCCAGAACGACCACCGGTACGTCGACGCGCCGCAGCCAGTCGGCGAAGTGCGAGTCGAGCGGAGTGATCCCGGCCCGGGCGTCGATCAGCATGAAGACCAGGTCGGCCTCCGCCACCGCGCGTTCGGTCTGCCGGCGCATGCGCGCCTCGAGACTGTCGTCGAACGCATCCTCAAGCCCGGCGGTGTCGATCACCCGGAACGAAAGATCGGCAATCCGGCCATCACCCTCGCGCCGGTCGCGGGTCACACCCGGGGTGTCGTCGACCAGCGCGTGCCGCGTCCCGGTCAATCGATTGAACAACGTGGACTTTCCGACGTTCGGTCGTCCGATGACGGCTACCTTGATGGACACGGCGCCGTTCTCCCTAGCGGTACGCGTGGAGCGTGCCGTTATCGCTCAGAATGTAGACGGTTCCGTCGGCCACCACCGGCGACACGAAGATCGCCGAACCGATATCGATCCGGCCAAGCAGTTCACCGGTGTACGGCGAGATTGCGTAGACAAACCCATCCGAACTGCCAACTAGCAGCCGGTCGCCGACCAGCACCGGACCCGAGTATTGGATCGGATCCTCACGGTCCTCCATGTCCTCGAACGGCGGCAGGCGATGGACCCAGCGGATCCGGCCGTCACGCCGAGACATGGCCACGACGTCGCCGTTTATTCCAAGGACGTAGATGAAATCACCGACCACCCACGGCATGTGAACGCCGCCGATCTGCCGCTCCCATACCCGCGCGCCTGTCCGGACATCGACCGCCGCCATCCGCCCGGCGTGGCTGACGGCAAACGCCAGGTCGCGGTCGATGACCGGGTTGCCGCGAATATCGGCGAGCCGCGAGATCGCGTCCATGGTTCGGGCACTGGAGAGATTCTCCACCCACACCACGCGGCCGTTCTGGGCCAGCAGCGCATAGAGCTCACCGGACGAATACGGTGCCAGAACCGTCGAACCCGATACCGCCGGCGCGGCACCTCCGAGGAGCGCGGCCACCTCGTTGATGCCCTGATGCTCCCAGAGCCGCCGGCCATCGTCGGCCGACAGCACGATGGCCCGGTTCTCCAACGTCACGACATAGACCTGACCGTTGGCGACCGTCGGTGCGCCACGGACCGGTCCGGACAGACGAACCCTCCAGATCTCGCGTCCATCCTCGGCCGACAACGCCATGGCCTCGCCGACACCGGTGGCGGCGTAGACCTTTTCGCCATCAGACGCGATTCCGCCCGCAAACACCGATTCGTCGTCGCCCGTACGCAGGTCCTTGCTCCACAGCGTGCGACCGTCACGCGGGTCCAGAGCCGACAGATCGGCTTCCGAATCCAGCGTGAAGACCCGGCCACCCGCAATGATCGGCTGTGACAGCAGCGCGGCCTCGTCGTCGCCGCCGGATCCGATCGAAACCGACCAGGCCTCGCGCAGCACTTCGGCGGCGGCCAGATGCCCCATGCTCTTGGAGGCATTTCCTCCCGACTGACTCCAGTCGGGATTCTGGTGCGGCGGCGGCAGGATCACCGGCAGTGAAGCGATCGATTCATCCGCCTTGATCAGGTCATCGCCGGTCAGCACGGGGATGCGGTCCCCCGGCAGCGGCGCTCCCTCATCTTCACCGAAGAAGCCGCCGGATCCGCACGCTGTCAGCATAACAACGATCAACAGCGCGCCGATCGGCGCTAGACGGTGAACCAGTCGGCGTGGGTTGAGCATTACGGAGTGTCCGATCATCAGTCGCCGAGCGCGCGGACCATCTCGGTCGCTCGCGCACGGAGCTGGCTTGGCGTCGACGCGTCGTCAGCCAAGGATTTGTAGATCGCCAGCGCCTTGCTGGTGTCCCCGGCCTGCAAGTGGATCGCCGCCTCGGTTTCCATCGCCAGCGGACGCCAGGGATTTCCCGACGCCAGCACCGGCGCGAGTTCCCTCAACAAACCCGCCGTATCGCCGGTGTCGATCCCGAGCCGGACCGCGCGCAGCCTCGCCAGATCCGCGTAGGGCGGCTTGGCGTCGGCAGCAACCTTGCGGAACACGATGATCGCGGCCTCGGTATCGCCGGCCGTGGCAAGGGCGGCGGCCTCGCGAAGCCGCGCCAACGTGGCATACCCGGCACCGGCGTCGTCGGCGAGAGCCGCAAATGCCTGGGCGCCATCCTTGGGATTGCCGGACACGACCAGTTCCGATGCCGCTTCGTAGCGGTCGCCCATCTCCGCCTTGAGCTGCGCGCTGTAGCGCGTCCAGAAGACGTTACCGGAAACCGCCAGCACCACGCCCACTGCGGCCGCGATCAGCCAACCGCCGTACCGCTGCCAAAGCTTTGCGGCACGCTCCTGCTGCAGTTCCTCGTCGATCTCGCGGAAAATCTCGGCCACGATCTGGTCTCCTGATCGGTGGCCGGCCCGGCCACCGCTGGCTGCGGGCGCGCCACCGTAGCGGGGCGCTCCCTTGAAATCAAACGCACGGCACCGATGCCGACGTCGGTGGGGTTTACCCCAGCGACGAATTCAGGAAAACTCATTCCTTGACGCGACACGAACGGGAGATTCGATCCGCCTGATGGACAATCTGATCCGCCTCCAAAGAGACCGGAAATCCGTCGGACATTTCTTCTTCACACGCGGTGAGTTGGGCCAGCTCCTGTCGCTCTACTCAAGCCGTGTTGCGGCCGGCGAATGGCGCGACTACGCGCTCGATCAACTCGACGACATGGTGCTGTTCTCGATCTTTCGGCACACCCATGAACGCCCCTTATACTCAGTGGCCAAAACCCTGCCACGCGGCCATCGGCGGCCGAGCTATACGCTGTTCAACGGGCCGAAGCGACTCAAGACCACGCAGAATCTGCGCGACCTGCTCCTGACCTTCGACAAGCTTCCGCGCCTGGTCACCGGCTGACGCGCCGCAAGGCATGCGCGCGGCGTTCTTGCACGCAGTAAATGTTCCTGTTATGTTCTCGTTCCAGATAACGACAACAGGCGATCGTGCCATGGGACGGATGAAGCGTGAACTGATCGAGCGGGACGATCATGGAATTGAAGCGACGCGGCTGATCGATCTGATGCACGGCAGGGTCGGGGTGCATTGCTGGTGCAACCGCTGCAGCCACAGCGCCGAAACGCCGATCGGGATACTGGTTGCGCAGCTTGGCCTGGACTTCCCGGTGCCGGAGATCGGAACCCGCATGCGCTGCCGTTCCTGCGGATCCAAGGACGTCGCCACCCGGCCGGCCTGGCAGGCTGACGTCGCCGAACGGCAGGCGGCCGCCGGTTAGCACAGAATCGCCCTGATTCCGGTCCGCAGGGCAAAATCTGCCGACGGGAAATTGCGTCTGGTCAGCGGCGGCGTCCGGACCCACACGAGAACTCTCGAATCGACGGTTTTCAAGACCCGACAATCCGGCACGTCGGTTGCAGACCGATCCGGATGGTTCGCTCCTGAAGCGACCCGTCCTCGCAACCCTCGAACGGAGGCGCCTCCGCCATGCAACGCACTGTGAAGGCCGGACGCCGGCAAATCGACCGTCGGCGCGATCGACGGATCGACGCTCCGATGACCGTTGTCATTGGCAACACCCCCTATGCGATCGGCGACTGGAGCCCGAGCAGCGTTCGGGTTGTCGACTATGCAGGGCCCCTGGCGCCCGGCGACGTGGCCTCGCTTCGCATCCTGGTGCCGACGGCCGGTCCCGGCGCCCTGTTTCGCACCGAAGGGAAGGTGCATCGGGTGGACGCCGACTCGCGCTCTCTCGGCTTGACCTTCGAGCGGCTCGACACCGTCGCCATATCGACGCTGAACCGGTACTTTCAGGAGCGGCTCATCCGGAGCCAAGCCTGACCCATGACCGCTGAGCGACGCATGCGCCGACCGACTGTTTCGTCCACGTCGACACCGATCAACCGGGGGCCGTCCCGTCCCGCCGGCGCAATCCCGGACGGACCGGGTCCGTTCGGCGCCCCAGCCGGCAGCAACGACGAGGAACCTCTGTTTCCCAGCCTTCGGCGTCGTTCCGCCGACGAGCGGGCCGATGAGATCGTCGATGCGCTCAAGGAAGCGATCCTCAACCCGGGCCGGCTCGACGGCAGTACAGGCATGGCTTACTCGGACTGGGCCAAGGTGGCGCGCAAGCGCATCCTCAGAGCCATTCGGGAGGCCGAAGCCTCGGCCTCGATGCGGGAGTTGATGTCAGCCAACCGCATCGGCGGCCTGTGCCTGCGGATCGGGTTCCTCCTGCTGGCCTCGGTCATGGCATTCGCGGCCTTCTGGTACGGCATCGTCCACATCTGGCGGACCTACGGGCCGGCCTGGGGACTTGGCGCCACGATGTCGGCCATCGGCCTGTCGTTCGCGTTCGTGTTGGCCGGCCTGCTGATGAGCAGCAACGACATCGAGGAAATGCGCAGCAAGATCCGGGATCGCTTCGGCAACGACGCCTGAATCAGCGGACCGAACCCGGTCGATGAATACCGGAGATTGCCGGTCGGCGTGGCTGACGGTTATCGTCACCCGCAACATTCTGACCGGGAGATGCCTTCATGAAGTTGGACCTGACTGGCAAGCGCGCGATCATCACCGCGGGCGGCGCCGGAATTGGCCGCCGGACAGCCGAACTGTTCGCCGCCGCCGGCGCCCGGATCGTGATTTGTGATCTCGATTCCGACGCCCTGGAATCCGCCAAGGCGAACATCCCTGGCCTCGCCGGTTCGATCTGCGATGTGGGGGACGCGACGGCCCTGGACGGCTTCCTGGACTCCGCCATCGACCAGCTCGGCGGGCTCGACATCATGGTCAACAACGCCGGTACTGCAGGGCCGACCGCTCCGGTGGAAGAGGTCGCGCTGGAAGACTGGACCGCCTGCCTGACCGTCAATCTGACCAGTGCGTTCCTCGGCACCCGCAAAGCCGTTCCAGCGCTCAAGGCCGCCGGCGGCGGCAGCATCGTCAACCTGTCCTCGGCTGCCGGCAAGTTCGCGTTCCCGATGCGCAGCCCCTACTCGGCCGCCAAGTTCGGCATCGTCGGCTTCACCCGGACCTGTGCCATGGAGCTTGGCAGGCACGGCATCCGGGTGAACTGCATCCAGCCCGGGCCGGTGGAGGGTGCCCGCATCGACCGGGTCATCCGGGCCAAGGCCGAAGCCGGGGGGATCTCCGAGAACGCCATGCGCGACCAGATGACCTCGGGCACGCACCTCAAGTCATTCGTGACCGCGTCGGATATCGCCCACCAGATCCTGTTCCTGTGCTCCGACGCGGGCCGGCGCATCACCGGACAATCGCTGAGCGTCGACGCCGGGCTGGAAGGTCTCGCCTGAGCCGGCGATGCGGAGCTGTTTCGTCTGGCTGATCGGCTTGGCGGTCGTTGCCTCTGCAGCGACATCCGCCATCGCCGATTCTGTCAACGAAGCGCTCGTCGCCTTGAACGCCGCCCGGATCGAGCGTGGGCTTCTACCGGTCATCGAACGGCACGAACTGACAGCGTCCGCGCAGGCTCATACCGTGGACATGGTCCGGCGCCAGTATTTCAAGCTGGAGCCGCCCGGCACCGCAGCGTTCCGAGACCACTTCGTTGGAGCCGGATACGTGCCTGCAGTCAGCCGGCTGCTGCTGACCGCAGGCTATCCGGATGCCCGGCTGCTGATCGAAAGCCTGCTCGGTACCGACGCGACCCACACCCTGCTCATGAATCCGGACCTGGGCGAGGTCGGCATCGCCCACGCAGCGGGCCCCTATACGGACTCCACCAGCCACACGACCATCACCCACGCGTGGCTGCTGGTGCTGTCCGAGACCCGGTTCAAGCCAGTGACGGAGCCGTTCAAGCAACTGGCGGAGGCGATCAACCGGGCGCGGGGCCAGCGCGGCCTGCCGGCAGTCCAACCGGAGCCGGCGTTGTCCGGGGCCGCCATGGACCACGCCCGGGACATGGTATCGAACGGATTCTTCGAGCACCGGTCGCCCGAAGGGATCGAGCTCGACGACCGTGTCAATCGACACCGCTATCGCTTTCAAAAGATCGGTGAGAACCTCGCCGCCGGACAGGACACCGCCGATGCGGTCGTACGGGGTTGGACGGACAGTCCGGGTCACGCCCGGATCCTGTACGATCCGGCGTTGCGGGACGTCGGGATCGGCTACCTGCCGGGGCCGATCGACGAGCCGACGCGCAGCTTCCGCCACATCTGGGTAGCGGTCTTCGGCCGCCGCCGGTAACGATTGTCAGTCCGCACGCCGGATCGCCGCCATGCCGAGGCCGGCAGTGATCAGCAAACCGCCGGCGACGCGTTCGAACCACAGCGCGACCGCCGGCCGGGTCGCGACCTGCCGCAGGCGTCCCGCGAGGCCACCATAGACGGCCAGGACGACGAACTCGACGACGACCGACGTGACACCGAGGATCAGCATCTGTGCCACTACGTCGCCCGTGGGATCGATGAACTGCGGCAGCAGGGCGCCGAAGAACAGGATCGTCTTGGGGTTTGCCGCCTGGACCAGGAAGCCACGCCGCAGCACCCGCCAGACGCTGGCCGGCTTGCTGCGCTCAACCGCCAGCGCTTCCGGCCTTGCCAGCAACGCACGCAGGCCGAGCCAGACCAGATAGGCGACGCCCAGCCACTTGATCGCGAAGAACACCTCGTAGGACGCCAGCAACAGCGCCCCCAGGCCGGTTGCGGAAACAGCGAAGTACCCGGCGTTTGCCGACAGGATGCCTACGCTGGCGGCAACAGCGGACCGCGGGCCTTGCACCAGACCCTGCCCCAGGACGAACAGAACCGCGGGTCCTGGAATCAGACACAGAACGGTCTCCAGCGCTGCAAACGCGATCCAGGTTTCCAGTGTCATCGAACCCTCTTGTTGCCGCTCAAGGTGCTCACGGGACTCTACAGGAGTGCTCTTGTTGCACCATTGCCCTGTCGCGAACGGCTTCCGGCATCCGCTTCGCTGACCGTTCAGTACAGGGACGGGATCAGGTTCGGCGCGAGCCAGGCCAATAACCCTGCCGCGATCACGGGGATGGCAACGAATGCGGCGGTTGCCAGCGGTCGTACAGCCGGAGCGCGGAGGCCAGGCAGACGTCCGGCCAGGAAAGGCATCACCGGCTGCATCAGGACCGCCGCCAGGACAAGCAGCACCAGCGATGCATTCACCGGGGTCAGGAGGGCCGCGTGGCCGGCCAGCACCAGCGCCACTCCCGAACCCCCAAGCAGGCCGGCGGCACCGAACGGAAAACGGCGCTTCGGCCAGTTGCACGCCAGCCAGCCGATCCAAGCCGCAGCGAGCGGCACGCCCACGACCGCAAGTCCCGGCACTCCGGACAGCAAGCCCAAGGCCGCAACGCCGGCGGCGATGACTGCCGCGGTGAGCGGACCGGACAGCCCATCGCCGGACAGCCGGTACAACCGCACCAGGATCAGTCCCAGCACCACCGAGACCTCACCGAACCTGTAGAGATCATTGCCATTGCCGTGCAGCAGCAGCGCCGCTCCCAACCAGGCGAGCCCGATGGCCGGCCAGACCGCAGCGACAATCGTTGCAATCAGTCGGCCGGGAGTCGCCAGATCAATGGCCAGCCCCAGCAGCCCACCACCAACCGCCAGCCAGACCAGCTGGTCGAATGGATCGGTCGGTGGCGCCCACGGCCACCCAGGAACGACGGCGTAGGCGGCAATCAACCCGATCGGCACACCGACCGCCGCAGCCCGGGCCCCGACCGACCGACCGCCAATCAGACGGACCAGCAGTGCCGCCGCGATCGTCGCCACGACAGGCACTGCCCCACCGGCAAGGACGGTTTCTAGGATCGGCATACGACCAGGATGGCAAGGAACATCGCGCGGGTCACCTGGGGAACGAACGCAACCGTTCCAGCAACCGGTTCAGGAAGGCGTCAGCGTCGAGTTCAACAATCACATCGGCATTCGGTTCCCGGGATGCAAAGTCGGCGACCGTTCGCCCGCGCTCGGGTCCGGCATCCGTCACCACCGAAAGCCGCACCGGACGAAGGTCGAACAGCTCCGGCCAGATCAGCACGGCCACCGCCATGGCATCGTGCACGTAGGCGCCCGGCCGCTCCGTTCCGACGTTGCCATGATAGGCCCGCAGCATCGCCGCGGCTTGCGGGGCAACTCCGTCGCCGCATGCCGCCAGTTCCTCGATTGCGGCGGCCGTTACAGGCGCCTGGTGCGTAGCATCGAGCGGCACCAGAACAGGCCGCAGTCCGGCCTCGATCACGGTGCGCGCAGCCTCGGGGTCGGCGAAGATGTTGAACTCGGCAGCCGGGGTGACATTCCCGATCGCCAAGCCGCCCCCCATGATCACCAGCTTTCCAACGCGTTCCGCAACATCCGGGCGCTTTACCAGGGCAACAGCGACATTTGTCAGCGGACCGACCGCCGCAATCGCAAGGCCCGGTCGGGCTGCAAGCTGTTCGACAATGGCGTCGACACCGTGCTGGGCCGCAAGCCCACCCGGCTCGCCCGGCAACGGGACTCCGCCGAGTCCATCGGCGCCATGTACCTCGGTCGCGAAGTATGGCTGGGCTACCAGGGGTCGCGGACAACCTGCAAAGACCGGAACCTCCGGCCGGCCGGCCAGTCCACGAACCCGGCAGGCGTTGCGGGACGTGTTCGCAAGCGGAACGTTCCCGGCAACCGCCGTAACCGCGGTCACGTGCAGCGCCTCCGTCATCGAGAACGCCAGAAGCAGGGCGATGGCGTCGTCGATACCCGGGTCGCAGTCGATCAAGAGGGGGCGTGGATCCGTCACCTTGCGGGCTCCAAACTTGATGAGTGCGGGACCATATCCACCTCAAGCCGCGCCGTCATCTTCCGTGTCCGCCGAATGCGTTCGCGGTTGCGCCGGCCGGCGCGCTTGGGATAAGCCGGGACCCTCACACCACATTCCGGGGAGAACGACCGTGACGCCGACCGACATCGCCCAGGTCCAGACCTATATGCGCAAGCGGTTCGCCAACCCGCGCATCGGCCTGATCCGACGGGAGAAGAAGACCGATTCCGTCGAAGTGATGCTGGACGACGAGTTTCTCGGTGTCGTCTACAAGGACGTCGAAGATGGTGAGACCTGTTTCCACTTCCAGATGACCATGCTCGACATCGACCTTGAGGGTCTGTGAGCGCAGCGCAGCGCGACCTGCGTGCGCTGTTCGCCGAAGAGCGGGCGGCAGCGGCGCAGTCATCGCCGGCCGCCTACCGCGCCCTGCTGGAACGCAGGCTGGCCGAGCGACCGGTGGTCCTGGATGTCGGCTTCTTTGAGCAGGTACTGGCCAATCTTCCATGGGCCGACGAGCTTCGACCACTGGCCGCCAAGCTGATCGGCTATCCGGCAACCCCGCCGGACACGGTCCTGCTGCTCAACACCTTTCCGCGCGTTCCAACGGCCGCCGCCGAGACGGTTCTGGTGGAGTCACTCGGGCTGCGGCGCGGCAGCGTCTATCCCGGCAACACGGCTCGGGAAGCCGGATTTGACCTCAGCATCGGTATCCGCGAGCTTCGCAGCCGGTCGCTGGTCCGCTCCCACCTGATCGCGAGTATCCGGTTCCGGGCTTGTCTGGCAGCTCTCGCCGTCCGCCCGATCGTGCTGGTCCGCGACATCTTCGACACGATCGCCAGCTACGCGGATGACCGCACCGACCCCGCGGTCGCGCCCGGTTATCGGCTGGCCGCTCTGGACCCGCAGGCGCGTCGACGGATCCTGGTGCTTCGGATGGCGGCTCAGTTGGTCGACTTCCATGGAACCTGGTCGATCGAGCAAACCGCCGGTCGCTGTACCGTCTACCGATGGGAAGACGTCCACGAAGACTGGCCCGGCTTTCTGGTCGACCGCCTTGAGGAGCGGGGGCACCGGCTGCTGCGCGGGGAACTCGCCGAGAAGCTTGCCAAACTGCCCCCCGACGCCCACAGCCAGATCAATCTGGGCAACACCCTGTCGGACGCGGACAAGGCCCTGGTGCGTGCGCTCTACGCTCAGTATCCGAACGTCGATTTCCGCCCCATCGATCAAGGCGCACCGCCCCCGAGCCTCAATGCTTGAATCGAGCATGTAACCTTTTATACTGGTTACATGCTCATTGAACCCAACTTCGCATTCATCGCCGGCACTCCCGCCCTGTGCTTCGTCGATACCGTCGCGGACCGCGGTCGTCTGGCAACGGACCGGCTTCGCAAACCGACCGATCTCGACATCTGGCTGAAGGCAGCCGGCCTGGACACCGGCGGCGCGCGACCGGCATCGCCTGATGACCTCCTGCAGACGCGGGAACTGCGCGAAGCGATCTACCGGTGCGGGATGGCGGCGGTCGGCGGCGCTCCGTTCGATCCGGCCGACATCGCCTGCATCAACCGGCACGCGCAGCAACCACCGCTTCGGCCACGGATCGAAGGCGCAACCGTGGTCCTGCAGGCCAAGCGTCCGATCGAGGCCGCCCTGTCGACCCTGGCTGCCGACGCCATCGCGATACTCACCGGCTCTTCGAGACAGCGCATCCGGATCTGTCCGGAGTGCGCAATGATGTTCGTCGACACGTCGCGCCCCGGAAAACGGCGATGGTGTTCGTCCGCCACCGGCTGCGGCAACCGGGCGAAGGTGCGCCGGCACCGCGCCAAACACCTCCAGCCAGAGTGACGGAGGCCGGTCGCATGGTGGACCATCGGGTATGCTTTGACTTCGACATCGCGTTTTCAAACGGCGGCGGCATCCAGGGGCAAGGCTTTCGCCTGGACATTGAAGGGGACAGCATCGACGACGATGCACTCGCTGCGTTCGTGATTCGCGATCTTCGCCTCCTGATGGTCGGCACGGCCCGCATCCTCAACAAACGGATCATCGAGGAGCGGCACAAGCGATCCCCGACTGTCGAACACCTATCGTCGCGAGACGGCGGTGCGGTGTTCATCGACCTCAGCCACGCCGTAGAAGATGCAACGCCGGCGAACGTCGGTACGTGTCTCGCCACGCCACGCGGCCGAAGTCCCGATGGCACCGACCTGCCCGGCATCGCGCTCCACTTGGTCGCGGATCTTCCCGGTGTCGTGCTCCAGTTGTCCGGAATCGACGGCCGGGCCGTCGACTGGCAGGCCTTCGCGGCCACCGACCTGCGCGGACGCGCCGTGCTGGTGAACACCGGATGGGACGTCCACTGGCGCACCGATCGCTATTTCGAAGGCCACCCCTTCCTGACAGAGAAGGCGGCGCGGTATCTGCGCGACCAGGGTGCGGCTCTCGTCGGAATCGACTCCCTCAGCATCGACGACACGTCAGGGTCCGGCCGGCCCGTGCACTCCGTGCTTCTGGCAGCCGGTATCCCGGTCGTCGAGCACCTGACCGGTCTGGACAGGCTGCCGATCGATGGCTTCCGCTTCTCGGCGGTTCCGCCCAGGGCTGCGGGAACGGGCACCTTCCCGGTCCGTGCCCACGCGCGCCTCGACCCCGGCTAGACCAGCGGTTCGCGGGAGAACACGAAGGTCGGCGGGCCTGGCGGGTGGCCACGACCGGGGGTGGTCAGCCCGTCTACTACTGACGGCACGTTGTCAGCAATCAACCGGTACGGTCCCAGTCAGCGCAAGCGCCGGAGTGTCAAACCGCTCCAACGGGCCTACATGAATATCGGGCAATCGAGAGAGTCGGGAGCGTGAATCGTGTCGAGCGAAGCAAAGCAGCGGATCCGGGTCGGGATCGGAGGGTGGACGTTCGAGCCCTGGCGCGGAACATTTTACCCTGACGGGCTGACCCAGAAGCGCGAGTTGGAGTACGCCAGCCAAAAGCTCACCACCATTGAGGTCAACGGCACCTTCTACGGCTCCCAGAAGCCGGAGACCTTTGCCAAATGGCACGATGAGACGCCGAACGGCTTCGTCTTCGCGCTCAAGGGACCGCGCTACGCGACCAACCGGCGGGTGCTGGCCGAGGGTGGCGCGTCGGTCGAACGGTTTCTGACCGGCGGCGTGCTGGAGCTGAAGGACAAGCTCGGTCCCATCAACTGGCAGTTCGCTGCCACCAAGCAGTTCGATCCCGCCGATTTCGAGGGCTTCCTGAAGCTGCTCCCAAAATCGCTCGACGGTCGCGCGCTGCGGCACGCGGTCGAGGTGCGGCACGACAGTTTCCGCACACCGGAGTTCATCGACCTGGCACGCGACTATGGCGTGGCGGTCATCACCGCGGCCGATTCCAAATACCCACAGATCGCCGACGCCACCGCGGATTTCGTCTACGCCCGCATCATGGGCACGGCCGAGACCGAGGAGACCGGATACTCTCCGGCCGCCCTCGACGCCTGGGCCGGTCGAGCGCGCCGTTGGGCGGCAGGGGAGATCCCGGATGATCTGGACAGCGTAGCCCCATCGATACAGCACCCGGCCGGCCGCGATGTGTTCCTGTACGTCATCAGCGGGTTCAAGGAGCGCAATCCGGCCGCGGCGACCGCACTGATCGAACGGCTGGGCTAGTCGTGCCGCCCGACCGCCGGCCGCTGCAGAACCGGGTCACGCCCTTCGGCGACATCGTGGCGGTTCCGCAGCGCGGCACCTTCACCGGCAACCGCGGGATCATCCACGACCCTACGACCCGCACCCTGTTGTCCCGGCGCTGGACCAGCAAGGCGTGGATCATCTGCGTCTGCGAGTTCAGGGGCCGCCGCCGCGAGGTGATGGCCCGACGAAGCTGGACTGAGCTGTTCTTCCTCGACGAGGCGACGGCGCTGGCCGCCGGGCATCGCCCCTGCTTCTACTGCCGGCGGGCCAACGCACGGGCGTTCCAGGCGGCCTGGGCGGCCGGCAACCGGTGCGAACCTGCGCGGGCGCCGGCCATGGACGCGGCTCTGCACGGCGAGCGGGTCGAGCATCGCGCCAAGCGCCTGCACCCGCTGCCCGGCCCAGCAGCGGATCTGCCGGACGGCACCGTGGTTGCGGCCGGTGCCGAAGCGTTCCTTGTCACTGGGCGGCGGACACTGCGCTGGACCCCGGATGGCTACCGGGAAGCAAGTACGGCACCGGTGTTCGACCGCCTGATTACTCCGCCCTCGACCGTCGCCGCCTTGGCCGCCGGATACCATCCGGTCCTGCACCCCAGCGCCGGGCTGGAGGCACCGTAGTGACCGGCGACCTGTTCGACGCATCGGCAATCGACGGCGCGGTCCGCGTAGCGCTTTCGGAAGATGCGGTCCTGTTGCGCGGCCGGGCGCTGCCGGTGGCCGAAGCTCTGCTCTCCGCCATCCGGACCGTCGCCGATGCTGCCCCGTTCCGGCGCATGGTCACGCCCGGCGGCTTCCAGATGTCGGTCGCCATGACCAATTGCGGCAGCGCCGGCTGGATGACCGACCGCAAGGGCTACCGCTACACCGCCGACGACCCGCAGACCGGCGCACCCTGGCCCGCCATGCCGGCAGTGTTCCTGAACTTGGCCGATGCCGCGGCGGCCGAGGCCGGTTTCCCCGGCTTCGTCCCCGACGCCTGCCTGATCAATCGCTATGAACCGGGCGCCCGGCTGTCGCTGCACCAGGACAAGGACGAGCGCGACTACGCCCATCCGATCGTCTCGGTCTCGCTCGGCCTGCCCGCGACTTTCCAGTTTGGTGGCCCCAACCGCGCCGATCCGGTGGCCAAGGTCCCACTGACCCACGGCGACGTGGTGGTGTGGGGCGGCGCAGCGCGGCTGCACCACCACGGGGTGCTGACCTTGCGGAACGGCGAGCATCCGGCAACCGGGCGGACGCGATTCAATCTGACCCTGAGACGGGCGATGTGAAGCGGTCGTGTCAGTCGTTCACAAGGCTCGACGTCCCGACGCGCGTTCGGCCGGCACCATCTGCGGGATCAACCGCCGGCGCGGCCTCCGTTCAGCGCGACGGCGGCACGGATAAGCGCCTTCAAGGCGTCCTCGTCGATCCGCTCGCCCTCGCGGAAATCGATGGCGCGCCGGGTGTTGCCCTCCAGGCTGGCGTTGAACAGGCTGGACGGGTCGTCCAGCGCGGCCCCCTTGGCGAACGTCATCTTGACAACCTTCTTGTAGGTCTCGCCGGTGCAGATCATGCCGCCGTGGTGCCACACGGGAACCCCACGCCACTTCCACTCCTCGACTACCTCGGGATCAGCTTCTTTGATCAGGGCGCGGAGCCGGGCGAGCATCTCGCCTCGCCAGTCACCCAGTTCGCCGATCCGGTCATCGATCAGTTGCGAAGGCGTTCTGTCTGATTGAGATCCGGTCTTGCTCATGGTGTCTCGTTCACCTGGCCTGAGTTTATCCCGTCGCGCCGGCCGTCCATGCGTCCGAGTCCAAATCCGACCCAGGACCGGAACGTAAACGCGGCCACCCGCGCCTGGCTACCCGGGCGGCCGCGTTTTTGCCCAGATCTGCTGGGGAGCGAAGCCGCGCGCCTCGCGACGCGCGGCGATCGACCGGAACTCCTCTGGTCCTCTCCGGCATCAGGCCCTCACTGCAGATCGGCCATCTCATACAGCGGGCGGATTTCGATCTCGCTGGGTCCCGGCATGGGACTGGGGCAGCGCTTCACCCAGGCGACCGCCTCGTCCATGTCCTTGACGTCCCACAGCCAGAAGCCGGCGACCAGCTCCCGGGTCGCCGCGAAGGGGCCGTCGATGACCGTGCGGCTTGAGCCATCGAACGCAATCCGCTTGCCCTGCGAGGATGGTTTCAGGCCATCGCCGGCCTGCATGATGCCGGCCTTGACCAGTTCATCATTGAATCGGCCCATAGCCTTGAGCATCTCAAGCGCCTCGGGTGTGGGCGAGAAGCCCTTCTCGCTGTCCTCGGTGGCCTTCACGAGCACCATCACACGCATCATCGGTCTCCTTTGTTCCAGCCGGCCGCAATGGCCTGATGCCGGAACGACGTACGGGACCGTCCGGAGCCGACATCACTCAGGAGATTTTCTGACCGGAGGGACACAGGACGCCCACCACCGCCCGTGTCAGGAGTCGCGGCGGCAATACCCCATGGGCAGGCGCAGAGAGGGCTTACGAGCCCGTCAAGGGAGCAGACACCGACCAGTTGGAACCGGGGCAGGCGAAACGGGCAAGTGACAGGCCGCCTAAACTACTGCTCCGCCGCCGTCACCCGTCACTCCCACTCGATCGTACCCGGCGGCTTGGAGGTGATGTCGTAGGTCACCCGGTTGATGCCGCGCACCTCATTGGCGATGCGGGTCGAGACCCGGCGCAGGAAGTCGTGCTCGAACGGGTAGTAGTCGGCGGTCATGCCGTCGGTCGAGGTCACCGCCCGCAGCGCGCAGGCATAGTCGTAGGAGCGGGCGTCGCCCTTCACGCCGACCGTGCGCACCGGCAGCAGCACGGTGAAGGCCTGCCAGATCACGTCGTACAACCCGGCCTTGCGGATCTCGTCCAAATAGATCGTGTCGGCCTTGCGCAGGATGTCCAGCTTGTCGCGGGTGATCGCGCCCGGAACCCGGATCGCCAAGCCCGGCCCTGGGAACGGATGGCGGCCGACCAGGACCTCCGGCAGGCCGAGCTCGCGGCCAAGGTCGCGGACCTCGTCCTTGAACAGCTCGCGTAGCGGCTCCACCAGCTTCAGGTTCATGCGCTCCGGCAGGCCGCCGACGTTGTGGTGCGACTTGATGGTGACCGACGGGCCGCCGGTGAACGACACGCTCTCGATCACGTCCGGGTACAGGGTGCCCTGGGCCAGGAAGCGGGCATCCTTGATCTTGTCGGCCTCCTGCTGGAACACGTCGATGAACAGCCGGCCGATGGTCTTGCGCTTCAGCTCCGGGTCGTCGACGCCGTCGAGTTCGCCCAGGAACAGGTCGCTGGCGTCGCGGGCGATCAGCGGGATGTTGTAGTGGTCGCGGAACATCCGGACCACATCCTCGGCCTCGCCGGCACGCAGCAGGCCGTGGTCGACGAACACGCAGGTCAGCTGGTCGCCGATCGCCTCGTGGATCAGCACCGCCGCCACCGAGGAGTCGACACCGCCGGACAGGCCGCAGATCACCCGCCCGTCGCCGACCTGCTCGCGGATCCGCGCGATCGCCTGGTCCTTGAACGCCGCCATGGTCCAGTCGCCGGCCAGCCCCGCCACCCCGTGGGTGAAGTTGCGCAGCAGCTTGGCCCCGCTGGGGGTGTGCACGACCTCCGGATGGAACTGCACGCCGTAGAATCGGCGCGCGTCGTCGGCGATCGCCGCAAACGGCGCGTTGCCGCTGGTGCCTACCACCCGGAAGCCCGGCGGCAGCGCCATCACCCTGTCACCATGGTTCATCCACACTGGCTCGACCGTGCCGGGGGCGAACAGGCCGTCAAACAGCGCGCATTCGCCGGTGACGGTCAGTTCGGCGCGTCCGAATTCCTGCTCGTCGGACGGATCGACCCGGCCGCCGAGTTGGTGGCACATCAACTGCTCGCCGTAGCAGATGCCCAGCACCGGCACGCCAAGCTCGAACACCAGCATCGGCGCCTGGGGCGAGCCCTCGCCGAACACCGACGCGGGGCCGCCGGACAGGATCACCGCCTTGGCACCGAACTCGGTGATCCGCGACGGGTCGACGGTGCACGGGAAGATCTCGCAGTAGACGCCGTTCTCACGCACCCGGCGGGCGATGAGTTGGGTGAACTGGCTGCCGAAATCCAGGATGAGGACGCGGTCGGTCATGGGGCAGCACCGGGCGGGTCTGAGAAGCGCGGGACGCTACCCGAAGGGGGCCGCAGCGGCAAGCACCAAGGCGCACCGGCGCCGCGGCAAACCGCCCTACGCAGCCGGCGCGTCGAGTCGCTGGACCAGCCGTTCCATGTCCGGCCAGAAATACGGCACCTGCTCGGCCGGCGAACCGACCACGATCGAGGGAATCGCGTCGCCCACCGCACCGCCGATCCGCTCGTAGAAGCGCCGGCCGTGCCGGTTGTCGGCCAGGGTGGTCAGCACCAGCGATTCGAAACCGTGGCTGATCAGCCGGCGGGCGACGTCCGCCAGCAGCGCCCGGCCGAGGCCGAGGCCCTGGAAGCTCGGGTCGACGTACATCGCGTAGACCTCGGCCACCGACCCGTCGCGGTCGATCACGTCGGAAATGGTCTTGCGGCCCAGCCCGCCGTGGCAGAAGCCCACGATGCGGCCGTCATAGTCGGCGACCGCCACAACCTCCGGCGCTTTCAGGGTGCCGACGATCCGGGTCCAGCGGACCGCCGCGCGCATCTCGTCGAGGTCGAGCAGGGTGTCGTCCGGCAGCACGCCGACATAGGCATCCCGCCACGTGTCGATCTGGACCCGGGACAACCCCAGCGCATCTCCCGGTTCAACGGGCCGGATCGTAACTTCGTACTCGGCCATCGGCTCCTCCTGGGCGCCGCCGGTTCGCGACGGCTCCAGGGAAGTCTAGGCACCACGGTCAGGCGCTGTCCACCGACCCCGGGCTGTAGCCCCGCTCCAGCACCGCGACGAAGAACCCATCGGTGCCGTGGCGGTGCGGGCTGAGCCGCAGATACGCGCCGTCCGACGGACACGCGCCGCCGCCACTCGCGCCGACGGTCGCCGCCCACACCTCGGCCACCGGCAGCGCCTTGAAGGACGTGGTCTCAGCCAGGAATCCGTCCACCACCTGCTCGTTCTCGTCGGTCAGGACCGAACAGGTGACGTACACCAGCCGGCCGCCCGGCTTCACCAGGGCGGCGGCCCGTTCCAGGATCGTGCGCTGCACCTTGGTGATCTCGGCCAGCGCGTCGGCGTCATAGCGCCACTTGGCGTCGGGATTGCGCCTCCAGGTGCCGGTGCCGGTGCACGGCGCATCGACCAGCACCCGGTCGACCTTGCCGGCCAGCCGCTTGACCGACTTGTCGCCCTCGACCAGCGGCCGCCGCTCGGCGTTGTTCACCCCGCCCCGGCGCAGCCGCACCGCGGCCCGGTCGAGCCGCGACTTGGAGACATCGAACAGCAGCAGCCGGCCCTTGTTCGCCATGTCGGCGGCCAACGCCAGCGACTTGCCACCGGCCCCGGCGCAGTAGTCGACCACCAGTTGGCCGGGTTGCGCGCCGACCAGGGCGGCGGCGATCTGCGAGCCTTCGTCCTGCACCTCGATCCGGCCATCCTTGAACGCCGGCATCCGGTCCACCGGGCGTCGGCGATCGAGGCGCAGGCCGAGCGGCGACAGCGGCGTCGGCTCGGCCGGCACGCTGGCGACCGCAAGTTCGGCGATCACTGCGGGGCGGCCGGCCCCGGCGAGCGGATTGACCCGCAGGTCGAAGCTGGCTTCCTCGCCGAGGGTGCGGACCGCGAGGTCGACATCGTCGCCAAACACCGCCTGCATCCGCGGCCACAGCCAGTTCGGGCATTCAGCCTGCACCGCCGGCGGCATGTCGGGGTGATCCAGGGATCGGCCCACCAGCCGGCGTAACGCATCGCTCTCGTCTCGGGTCACGGCCGTCGGCGCGTGGCGGGAACCGTCGAACAGTTCGGCAATCCGGGCGACGTCGGCACCGTCGATCAGCGCCACGTCAGCCAACACCCGGCCGCGAGCGTCGCGCTGCAACCCCTTGCCGGCCTTGTGAATCCACCAGTCCAGGCGGGCACGCCGCCGCTGCACCGCCCACACCCGGTTGGCGATCATCCCGCGGTCGCCGCTGCCGATATAGCGGCGATCCTTCAAGTATCGATCGAGCACACGGTCGGCCGGGCGATCGGTCGCGCCGATCGCTTCAAGAACCTCGATCACCGCCGCAAGGCGGGGTCCATCTCTCATTTTAAATCAATCTCTTGTGACGTGACTTTTGCGTCACATGTTAGGTCTGTAGTTCGGCGCTTCGCGGGTAATCGTCACATCATGGGCATGACTCTCGCGCAGCCCGGCGCTGGAGATTCGCAGGAACTTGGCGTTGGCCTGCAGGTCGGCGATCGAGGCGCTTCCGGTGTAGCCCATGGCGGCCCGCAGGCCCCCGACCAGTTGATGCACCACCTGCCCGGTCGAGCCCTTGTACGGAACCTGTCCCTCGATGCCTTCGGGAACCAGCTTCAGGCTGTCGCGAACCTCTTCCTGGAAGTACCGATCGGCCGAACCGCGGGCCATCGCGCCGAGCGAACCCATGCCACGGTACGCCTTATAGGACCGTCCCTGGTACAGGTAGATCTCGCCCGGACTCTCATCGGTTCCGGCCAGCAGCGAGCCGATCATCGCGCAGTTCGCGCCGGCGGCGATCGCCTTGGCGAGATCGCCGGAATACTTGATGCCGCCATCGGCGATGCACGGCACGCCCGCCTCCTGGCAGACCCGGGCGGCGTCGACGATGGCGGTCAGCTGCGGCACACCGACGCCCGCGACCATCCGGGTCGTGCAGATCGAGCCGGGTCCGATGCCGATCTTGACGGCGTCCGCGCCAGCGTCGATCAGCGCCCGCGCGCCGCCGGCGGTGGCGACGTTGCCGGCGATGATCTGGGTGTAGTTGGCAAGCTTGCGGATCTCGGCGACCGAGCCCAGCACACCCTCGGAGTGGCCGTGGGCGGTGTCGACCACCACGATGTCGACACCGGCGTCAATCAGCGCCTCAGCCCGTGCGATGCCGTCGCGCCCGACCCCGGTGGCCGCCGCCACCCGCAGACGCCCCTTCTCGTCCTTGGTGGCGTTCGGGTAGTTGTGCGCCTTCTCCATGTCCTTGACGGTGATCAGCCCGACGCAGCGCCGGTCGTCGTCGACCACCAGCAGCTTCTCGATGCGGTGCTTGTGCAGCAGTTCCCGCGCCTCGTCGGCCGATACGTCCTCGCGCGCCGTGATCACCCGCTTGGTCATCAGGTCGCGGACCGGCTGGCTTATCTCCTTGGCGAAGCGCACGTCGCGATGGGTGAGGATGCCGACCAGACGGCGGTCGCGGCGGCGGACCACCGGGATACCGTTGATGCCGTGGCGCTGCATCAGATCGAGCGCCTCGGCCAGTGTCGCTTCGGGATGAATGGTCAGCGGGTTGATCACCATCCCCGCCTCGAACTTCTTGACCGCCCGCACCTCGTTCGCCTGGGCGGCGACATCGAGATTCTTGTGCACGACGCCTATCCCGCCGGCCTGGGCCATGGCGATCGCCAGACGACTTTCGGTCACGGTGTCCATCGCCGCCGACATCAACGGGATGCCAAGCTCGATGGTTCGCGTGACTTTGGTTCGGGTGTCGACCTGGGCGGGAAGGACGTTCGAGCGAGCGGGCTCTAGAAGGACGTCATCGAAAGTGAGCGCGTCGCGGATGTCCATGGTGCCTCCGAGTACCGGTGGCGGCGCACTATACACCGCGCCCCTCGGAAGCCAAGCGGCCATTCGATGACCGGCTATGCGCTCACTGCATAGCCCGGAACGCTGCGGAATCAGCCGGCCTCGGGCTCGCCGCGAAAGCCGGTCGCCACCACGTAGGTCTCCGCCGACTCGGCCCGGCTGGCCGGTGGCTTGGCGTGGCGCACCACTTTGAACGCCCGCTTCATCCGGGCCAGCATCGCCGTCTCGCTGCCGCCCTGAAACACCTTGGCGACGAACGTACCCTCCGGCGCCAGAACCTCCAGCGCAAACTCGAACGCCGCCTCGCACAGGCCGACGATCCGCAGGTGATCGGTCTGGGGATGGCCGGTGGTCTGGGCCGCCATGTCGGACAGCACCACGTCGACCGGACCGCCGATCGCTGCCTTGATCTGCTGCGGCGCGTCCCCGGCCATGAAGTCGGCCTCGATCAGCGTGGCGCCGGCGATCGGCTCGACCGGCAGGATGTCCAGCCCGACCACCAGGCCGCGGCCTGGCGCCCCGACCCGGTCGACCGAGATCTGGGTCCAGCCACCGGGGGCGGCGCCGAGGTCGACGACCCGTGCGCCCGGCCGCAGGAAGTTGAAGCGCTCGTTGAGCTGGATCAGCTTGAACGCCGCCCGCGAGCGGTAGCCGAGGCGCTTGGACTCCGCGACGAACGGGTCGTTGAGCTGGCGTTCCAGCCAGCGCTGTGACGACGCGGTACGGCCGCGCGCGGTCTTGACCCGCACGAACACCTGCCGCGAACCGCCGACACCGCCGGCCGCGCGCCCGGCCGCACCTCGTCCGCGGGCTCCTGGTCGCCGGCTGCCGCCGCCTGCGCCTGCCATGTCGTCAACTCCGTTGCGTCATCAAACCAAATAGGATGCCTTCTCTCACACCCCTGTCGGCAACACGCAAGCGCGGAACCGGCCAAGCCCGGCAGATCGCCTCCAGAATCGCGCAGCCCGCCACCACCAGATCGGCGCGCTCCCGGCCGATGCAGGGGTGTGCCGCGCGCTCGTCGAAATCCATGCCCGCCAACCGCCGGCCGATCGCCAGGGTGTTCGGCACGTCCAGAAACACACCGTCGACCCGGTCGCGCTTATACCGGGTCAGCTCCAACTGCACCCCGGCAAGGGTGGTCACGGTGCCCGAGGTGCCGACGAGTTGGACCTGCCCGGCGGCGGCGGCGGCGGCAATCCCATGCTCGCGCTCGAAAGCCTGCAGCCGCCCCCCGACCTCGGCGATCATCTCTTCATAGCCGTCATCGGTGAACCGGTCGCCGCCGAACCGCTCGGCCAGGGTGACGACCCCGATCGGCATCGATACCGCCGCGACCCTGAGGCCCCCGGGTACGGTCTGCTGCCAGGCGATCTCGGTCGAACCGCCTCCGATGTCGAACACCAGGGCGCCCGGGATGGCCGGGTCGAACAACGGCCGGCAGCCGGCCAGTGCCAACGCCGCCTCTTCCTCGGTGCTGATCACCTCCAGCGCCAGTCCGGTCCGCTCGACCACGCGTTTCAGAAAGTCGCCGCCGTTGCCGGCGCGCCGGCACGCTTCGGTCGCCACCGCCCGAAACCGGGTGACCCGCCGGCGATCCATCTTGGCGGCGCAAATCACCAGCGCCTCGATGGTCCGCTGGATGGCGTCTTCGGTCAGTTGGCCGGAGTGGCTGAGCCCCTGCCCCAGCCGGACGATCCGCGAGAACGCATCGATGACCTTGAAGCCCCGCCCGTCCGGGCGGGCCACCAGCAGCCGGCAGTTGTTGGTTCCGAGATCCAGTGCCGCCAGCACATCGCCGCTCCGCGCAGCATCCGGCCGCCCCGACACTCGGACACCCGGATAGGCTCCCCCGCCGGCATTCCCGTGTGCCGCCGACCCGTCCCTCGGTGTCGCTCCCTCGCCGCGGCCGTTGTCCAGCCGTCGCGTTCGTCGCCGGGACGGGGTGCTACGGTGGCCTTCCAGCCCCGTGGTCATCCCGTTCCTCGCTCTTCTTCGTTGGTCCTTGCGGACCTGCTTCCCAGCCAGTGTAGCCGCCCGGGAGCCGATGCGGCCATCCCCTTCGCGCGAGCCCGCCAAGATTCGTACGACAACCGTGGCTCTTTCAGCGTTTGCATCGCGAACCGAGGTTGTGATAATGACACCGCCCGTTCCGAGGAACGGCGCGCGATCCGCTGGGGGATCGTCTAGCGGTAGGACTACGGACTCTGACTCCGTCAACCCTGGTTCGAATCCAGGTCCCCCAGCCATTCTTCTTCGCCCGATCGGGTCTCCGCTCCCTGCTTAGGCGTCCCTGCCAAATAGCGCCGACATTTCCGAGGCTTCGCGGAGTGGCGTCCGCGCGAGCGTCACCGAGAGACTGATCTGGTGACGCTATTCGGCGCCGGGCGGCCGCAAAGTCTCTGGGGCCGGTGTTCGGGGTTGCGATTGCGGATTGGGAAGTGACTTGGCAGGTGCTCAGTCAGCGGAAGCCCAGCATCACTTTCTGATCGGCCCATGCGGCAGGAAGCGACGCGCACTGCAGCAGGCGCTTGGCCGTAAGGCTCTCAGGCTGCTCGCCTTGGATGATGGCCTCAACGATCTCCGGTGCCAGAAACCCGAGCCGGACGAACGCTGATACGTAGGGCCGACTGATGCCCTCCCGATTGGCCAGTTCCTGCATTGAGCCGGCTTCGCCGGATACCAGCAGTTCCCGATATCGATAGGCCTTCGTCAGCAAGCGCGTGAGCACCGGATCGGAGCTGCGGCTCTTGGCTTCTCCTCGATTGATCACCAGGGTGTTGCCCATACCAACCCGCCTGAGTTTGGCTGAGACGTGGAGCAGCATCGCTGGATCGTCCCGGTCGGATGCCGTCGACCTTGCCACCTGGAGATTGGGGTCGACGGCGGCCTTGATAGCGTGTGGCCGGAGCATCAGGTCGACGCCGTCGCGGGTTATCACAACCCGAGCCAGGAGGGTCGACAGGATCGCCCGGCGCCGACCGGCGATCAGGTCTGTCCAATGAGTTGCCAAATCCGACGCCGCCGAGAGGATCTCTCGGCGAATCCCTTGATCCGGTACCGTTTGAGCAACCGCGTCGTAGACGGCACCTTCATCCGACAGGAACGCGATCACTCGGTCTTCAACCAGCCGTTCAAGATCGCTGGTGGGCAAGCGCCATCCGGCACCTGAGCGGTCTCCACGCACCAGGCTGTTGCTGACGTAGTATCGGTACCGCGTTCCCTTCTTGTTGGCATGGGTCGGGGTCAGACGTTCGCCCGCCTCATCGAACACCAGGCCGGCCAGGACACTCGGAGCAGCAGCCCCGAGCCCGATCTCGCGATCGACCCGATTGCTGGCGACGACGAGTTGAACACGACCCCAAAGCTCATCATCGACGATCGCCTCGTGCTGGCCTGGGTAGACCGAGCCCTTGTGCTCGATCTCGCCGTGGTACAGCCGGTTCTGCAGCAGCAGGTAGAGCGCCCCCCGGCTGAAGGGCTGGCCGCCGGTTTCTCGGCCATGTTCATTGACCCGGCGCTTGCTGACATAGCCATCCCGGTCGAGTTCGACCTTCAGGTCATGCGCCGAACCGAGCGATGCGTACCGTTCGAAGATGTGCCGCACCGTCGCGGCCTCGTTCGGGTTGATCACCAGCGACCGGTCTTTCAGGTCGTAGCCAAGCGGGACCCGCCCGCCCATCCACATACCCTTCTTCTTCGACGCCGCGATCTTGTCCCGGATGCGCTCACCGGTGACCTCTCGCTCGAACTGCGCGAATGACAGCAGAACGTTCAGCGTCAGCCGGCCCATGGAAGTTGTGGTGTTGAACTGCTGGGTGACCGATACGAACGAGACGCCCTTGGCGTCGAACGCCTCGACGATCTTGGCGAAGTCGGCGAGCGAGCGGGTCAAACGATCAACCTTGTAGACCACGACCACATCGACCTTGCCTGCCGCGATATCGGTCAGAAGTCGCTGCAAGGCCGGACGTTCCATGGTGCCGCCGGAGATCCCACCGTCGTCGTAGTATGCCGAGAGTGCGGTCCAACCCTCGTGCTTCTGGCTGACGATGTAGGCCTCGCAGGCTTCACGCTGAGCGTCGAGTGAGTTGAATTCTTGCTCCAGCCCCTCCTCTGATGACTTGCGGGTATAGATCGCGCAGCGGCTTGCTCGATTAGACATCGGTCACCTCCGCCCTACCGGCTGGCCGCTTCGCCCTGGGCTTCTCCAAGCCGAAGAAGCGCGGCCCCGACCAGCGGGTCCCAGTGATCTCTCGGGCGATCACCGACAGCGAGATCCAGCGTTGACCCCGCCACTCGTAGCCGCCGTCGACCACCAGAACGTCGTAAATCTCGCCGCGCCACTCACGGACAAGTCGTGAGCCTGGCTTCAGGGTGATCGACCGTGGCTCCAAGTTGGGGCCGGCCCCTTCATCCGAACCCGGCTTACCCGTGAGCCGTCGGATCGTTGCCCGGCTCAATCCGCCGAGCGTCGCTTCCTGCAGCTTCCAGGCGATCCCAAGTTCGAGCAGCGATCGGCTGATCCGCTCTGGCGGAGGACGCCGGAAGAGCCGTTTCCACTCCTGCAGCAATGCCGAGACCTCCATGCCGGCAATGGCATGGAGGCTCTTCGATAAATCCGGACTCGACATCGTCAGGTGACCACTGGAGTGACCCGATAGGCCTTGCGATCATCGACCGTCGTCAACCGGGCATCGATACCGCGCTGCCGCAGCCGGGTGAGAGCGGCGCGGACGGTGTGCCGCTGCCATCCGGTAGCGGCGGTCAGCTCCTCCAGCATTGCCCCATCGGGTGCAGCCACCGCCTGGGCGACGACCCCGAGCTTGCCGGTGATCTGCTTTGCACCACCGTCGATGATAGGCCTTGTGGCGGCAGCCTTCGCGTCGGGGACTAGGCTCAGGACTCATAACCAGAAGATGACGGTAGCGGCGATGCAGATAGCGCTCATGAAGGTGTGTGCGCATCGGTCGTAGCGTGTCGCGATGCGTCGCCAGTCCTTGAGCCTGCCGAACATGTGCTCGATGAGGTTGC
>NZ_JAVJSX010000025.1:0-294387 GCF_040219215.1 Thalassobaculum sp. | reverse complement strand
TGTCATTTCCTGTTCACGATCTCCGAGGAGACCGGCTCTGGTGCGTCGGCGGTGCTGCACGGCGATGTGGCGGAACTGCTGGCCGTCGACAACGCCACGGTCGCGCCCGGACAGAACTCGTCGGAGTACGGCGTCACCGTCGCGATGGGCGATATGACCGGCCCGTTCGACTACCACCTGACGCACGGGCTGATCGATCTGGCGCGACGCTACGGGATCGATCACAAGCGCGATGTGTTCAAGCATTACCGTTGCGACGCGGCGTCGGCGATCGAGGCCGGCAACGATATCCGCACGGCACTGGTCGCCTTCGGTCTCGATGCCAGTCATGGCTGGGAACGGGTGCACATCGATTCGCTGACCGCGTTGGCGCGGCTGGTGGCGGTGTATGTCATGAGCCCGCCGGTCGTTCCGCGCGACGAGGTCGATCTTGGCCCGATCGACGGCTTCCCGGACGCTCAGGAGTAGCGCCGTCTTTCCAACGACGTGCAGCCAGAGACCGCGCGCAAGTCCATTGGGCGTGCTAAGCTCATTGTGGCGTTTGGGTGGCGCGGTCCGAACGTCCCCCAGCGCGTGTTTGGACCGAAACCGGCAAAAGACGGAAAGCCATGTCGGAACATGATCCGCGGCAGGAACATCTGGCCTATGACCTCAACAAGGCGTTGTCGTCAGTCGTCGGGTTGAAAACCCTGATTCCGGAAGACGCGTTCACCGCTTCGCTGCTCGGCACCGAACGATCGGGGAACGGCGTGGTCATCCGCGAAGACGGGCTGATCCTGACCATCGGTTATCTGGTCACCGAGGCCGAGACGATCTGGATAACCGACAATCGCGGCCGGGCGGTGTCGGGCATGGTGCTGGGCTACGACCAGGAGACCGGGTTCGGCCTGGTCCAGGCGCTCGGTGCGCTGGATCTCCCGGCGATGGAGTTGGGCGACTCTTCCGCCGTCCGGGAGGGCGACGCGGTGGTGCTCGCCGGTCACGGCGGCCGCCGCTCAATCGTAAAGGCCCAGGTCATCGGTGTGCGCGAGTTCGCCGGCTACTGGGAGTACCTGATCGACGAGGCGATCTTCACCGCGCCGGCCCATTCGAACTGGGGCGGCAGCGCGATGATCGGCGCCGATGGACGGCTGTTGGGCATCGGTTCGCTGTTCATCCAGCAATCGCAGGGCGGCGGCCAGCCGGTCGACGGAAACATGGTCGTTCCGATCGACCTTCTGAAGCCGATCTTTGATGACCTGACGACCTATGGGCGCTCAAGCCGACCGGCCCGACCATGGCTGGGGCTGTACGGTACCGAGGTGGAAAACCGGCTGGTGGTTGCGGGCCTCACTGACGGCGGGCCCGCCGATCAGGCCGACGTCCAGGTCGGCGACGGCATTGCGAAGGTCGACGGGCGACCGGTGGCCAGCCTTGCTGATTTCCTGCGGCAAGTCTGGGCTGTCGGTCCGGCGGGGGTGTCGGTTCCACTGACCGTGGCGCGTGACGGAGAACTGCTGGAACTGACCGTCGAGTCGATCGCCCGCCGCGATCTGCTGAAAGGCCCCAAGCTGCACTGAGCAAGACCGGTTTATGCAGCAAGGCGCATCGTCGTAGGCTCCCTGGCAAACGTCTCAGCTGGCAAACCTCTCAGGGAGTGGACGATGCGCATCGGATTTCTTGGCCTTGGCCTGATGGGCGAAGGCTTCACCCGTCGGTTGATCGAACTCGGGCACGAGGTCAAGGGCTTCGATCCGCGCCAGGAGCGGCGTCTGGGCGCGTCCGAATGGGGCGTGTCGCCTGCTGACTCCCCTGCGCAGGCGGCGGACGGCGCCGATCTGGTCCTGACCTGCGTAACAACGACCGACAATCTCGAACAGGCGGTCTTCGGCGCGAGCGGCGCGGCAGAGACGATCGCCCGTGACGCCGTGCTGGTGGACTTCTCGACAACCGTCGTGGCGCGCACGACCGACATGGCGCAACGCCTGAGAACGGCGACCGGTGCCGGCTGGGTCGATGCACCGGTGTCCGGTGGCCCGCCGGCGGCCACAGCGGGCAAGCTTGCCATCATGGCCGGTGGCGACGATGCCGACATTGCCAGGGTCCGTCCGGTGCTGGACGGGCTTGCCGCCAGCCTGGTTCATGTGGGGGCCGTGGGCGCCGGGCAGGTGACCAAGATGGTCAACCAGGTGTGCGTGCTGACCAACTTCGTGGTGCTGGCGGAGGCCCTGAACCTCGCGGAACGCGGCGGCGTCGATACCGGGAAATTGGTGGACGCGCTGGGCAGCGGCTACGCCGGGTCCAACCTCATGCGGGCGATGTGGCCACGGATGATCGCGCGGGATTTCGAGCCGGCCGGCTATCTTCGTCAGGTACTCAAGGACCTCGACATGGTTCATGATCTTGCGCATGACGTGAAGGCGGCGATTCCCATGTCGACTCAGGCCGCCGAACTGTTCCGCCTGATGGCGGCCCGGGGGCACGAAGACCTGGACGGGATCGCGGTCCTCAAGCTGTTCACCGGCGAACCGGTGTGACAGGCAGCGTTTGCCTCGCGCCGATATGATTGTATACACAGTTGGCCGGTACGGTTCGGCGCGGTGACTTGTCGTTCCGGGCCGGGCCGGTCACACTTCGGGAAGATCTCCGGCGGTGTGCCGTCGGTGGGGGAGGTGCCATTCAGTGGCACGATGGGAGGTCGCGGTGGGGCGCGACGGATCTGCTTATTGATCGAGCCCGCTCGCCTTGGCGAGTGTCGGGATGCACAAGAAAAGTTACAGCGGAGGACATTATGACGCTCAGGACGCTTGCTCGCGTCGCTATGATTGCCGGAGCCTGCACCTTCAGCCTCGCCACCGTGCAGGCTGCCGAGGTCGAGGGCCCGAAGGTCTCCTGGAACCTGTCGACCTGGGGTAAGGAGCGCGCCTTCACCGTGGGTATCGAGTACATCGCTGCCCAGCTCGCCGAGAAGACCGGCGGTAACTTCACCATGAAGATCCACTACGGCGAAGCGCTGTCGAAGGCACGGGAGAATCTTGACGGGATCAAGATCGGCGCCTTCCAGGCCGCGCAGTTCTGCAACTTCTACCACCCGGGCAAGAACCCGGCGTGGATGGTCATGACCATGCCGTTCCTGCCGCTTGGCGATCTCGAGGTCTCGCAGAAGGTGCGCGAAGCCGCGATGGGCCATCCGACGTTCGTCGCCGACATGGCGAATTGGAACGCCATGCCGTACTTCTCGGCACTGCTGCCGCAGTACGAGTTCCTCGGGCGGGGCGACGCGCCGACGACCCTGGCGGGTTGGTCGGGCAAGCGGGTCCGGGCCGGCGGTGGCATCGGTACCGCGATGGAGAAACTGGGCTCGACCCTGACCACCGTTCCGGCGACCGAGGTTTACACCGGTATGGAGCGCGGCACGATGGATGCGGCCTCCTTCCCGTACACCTATTCGCACGCCGCCTACAAAATCCATGAGATCAGCGACTGGTTCACATCGAACATGTCGCCGGGCACGGCGGAGTGTGCGGCCGTCATCAACAAGGACGCCTACGCCAAGCTGCCGCCGCAGTACCAGAAGCTGCTGATGGACCTGAAGCCCGCCGCCTACAAGGTCCAGATCAAGGCCTATCACGACATCGACGAGAAGAACCTGCCGATGTTCAAGGCCAAGCTGAAGGAGATCGTCTACACCGACGATCAGCTCAAGGAGTTCCGCAAGGTTGCCGGCCAGCCGGTGTGGGACCAGTGGGTGGCGGAGAACAAGGACAAGTTCGACGCCCAGGCTCTTCTCGACTTCATCGTTGCAGAAGCCGACAAGGCCCTCGCCGCCAAGAAGTAGGCCCGCGGCTGAAATCGGGGAAGGGCCGTGCGGACCGCACGGCCCTTCTTTGCTTGCGATCCGGCATCACGCATCCAACCGCAACTGAAAGGGCTTAGGACATGACCCAGCCCGTGGCCTGGACTCCCGAGATGGAGGTCGGAGGCGGTCGCACGATCGACCGGTTCGACCGCATCCTTGGATCAATCGAACGCTTCACGGCCATCGCGTCCGGCATCTTCATCTTCATTTTGATGCTGGTCGGCGTCAGCCAGATCCTCGGACGCAAGCTCTTCAACATGCCGATCTTCGGCTACATCGATGCCGTCGAGATGTCGATTGCGGTCTTCGCGTTCCTGGCGATCGCCTATTGCGAACGGGTGAACGGCCACGTTCGCATGGAGCTTTTCGTCGGCAAGCTGAAGGGCAAGCCGTTGTGGCTGGCCGAGGCGGCCGGCCAGGTGCTCGGCCTGTTCGTCCTCGCCGTGCTGATCTACTTCGGCTGGGACCACGCCATGCGGGCCTACGAATACGGCGACTCCACGATCGACGCCCAGATCCCGTGGTGGCCGTCGAAGATGTTGATCCCGTTCGCGTTCGGAATGCTGTTCCTGCGACTGGCCCTCAATCTGGTCGGGTATGTGCGGCTGTTCCTCCACTCGCATGCCGAGCCGATTGCGGTTCCGCTGATCGCCGATGTCCGTGAACTAGCGAAGGAGGAGGCGGCCGAAGCGGGCGTCATTGCCGACGATGAAGACGGAACCGAACGGAGGACCGGCGCGTGACCGAACTCAGCAACGACACCATCGGGCTGATCGGCGTTGGCGCCCTGCTGACCCTGATTCTGATCGGGGTCCGGGTCTATCTGGCGGCATCGGTCGTCGGGCTTCTCGGACTGGTCGCGATCATTGGCTGGGAGGCCGGTGCCGGAATCGTCGGGACGATCCCCCACTCGAAATCGGTTACCTACACTCTATCCGTACTGCCGATGTTCATCCTCATCGGCTATCTGGCGTTTCACGCCGGGATCACCGCCGCACTGTTCGACGCCGCGCGCAAGTGGCTCGGCTGGCTGCCGGGCGGGTTGGCGGTGGCCTCGGTCATGGCGACCGCCGGCTTCGCCGCCGTGTCGGGAGCGTCAACGGCGACGGCCGCGGTGTTCGCGCGGGTTGCCATTCCGGAGATGCTTGCCGCCGGGTACTCCCGGCGAATTGCCGCCGGTGTGGTCGCCGCCGGCGGCACCCTGGCGACCCTGATTCCGCCGAGCGCCATCCTGGTGATCTACGCGATCATCGTCGAGGAGTCGGTCGGCCAACTGCTGCTTGCCGGGTTCATTCCGGGGTTGGTTTCGGCACTGATCTACGTGGCGATCATCCTGATCTGGGCCAAGATCGATCCGAAGGTCGGTCCGGCGATCCACGGCTACACCTGGACCGACCGCATCAAGGCGGTTCCGGGGACGTTCCCGGTGCTCGCCGTCGTCATCATCATCTTCAGCGCCATGTACTACGGCTGGGCGACGCCGACCGAGGCCGGCGCGCTGGGCGCGTTCGTGGTGTTCCTGATGGCGTTCGCCAAGGGCATGCGTTGGCCGGCGCTGAAGGAGACGCTGCTCGACACCGCCAAGCTGACGGTCATGATCTTCAGCCTGATCTGGGGCGTGCTGGTGTTCGTTCGGTTCCTCGGCTTTGCCGGGCTGCCGGAGCAGTTCAGCAACTTCATCGTCTCGCTGCCGTTCGAGCCGTGGGTCGTGATGGTCTGCATCCTGATCGCCTACGCGATCCTCGGCATGTTCATGGACGCGATCGGCATGCTGCTCCTCACGCTGCCGGTCGTGTACCCGGCAGTGATGGCGCTCGGCTACGACTCGATCTGGTTCGGCATCATCGTCGTGAAGATGGCCGAGGTGTGCCTGGTGACGCCGCCGATCGGCCTGAACTGCTTCGTTGTGGCGGCGGTGCGTCCGGACATCCCGGTGTCGACGGTGTTCCGCGGCGTCGGACCGTTCGTGATTGCCGATTTCATCACAGTGGCGGTGTTCATGATCTGGCCGGAGATCATCACCTGGCTGCCGAAGACGCTGCTGAACTGACGTCGCGGTGTCACTGCGGGTCGGTGCACCGCCGACCCGCAGGTGCGGCCCTTCGGTTGAAGGATCAGATCGGCCGATAGATCCTCATGGCCGTGTCGTGGAAGACCGCCCGCCGCTCGGGGGGCGGCAGCACTGACGTGATCGCCTTAAGTCCGGAAAGAATCTCGTCATAGCTGGAGCAGAGCGAGTCGACCGGGAAGTTGCTGGCGACCATGCAGCGATCGGCGCCGAACAGCCGGATCGTCTCCAGCACGATGCCGCCCTGCAGGTCGGCGCTCCAGGCCTTGCCCGGCACGCCGATGCCCGAGATCTTGACCGCGGCGTTCGGTCGGTCGGCGAACGCCGCCATGCCGGCTCTCCAGCCAGCCAGCCCGGCGGCCGAGCGGTCGGCCGGCAGGCCGGTGTGGTTGAGGATGATCAGGGTGTCCGGGAAATCCCGAGCCAGGTCGGCGGCCTCGCCCAGATGCCACCAAGGGGTTTGCAGATCATAGTGCAGGCCATGCTTGGCCAGCAGGCGGTATCCGGCTCGGAACGCCGGATCGGCCATCGAACCGGGCGCGCCGGCAAGCGCGGTGTCGGGCGAGGCCGCAGCCGTCGGCTTCTGGCGGACCGACCGGATCAGCGGAAAGGCGGCATGGCCGGCCAGCACGGTCGCGATATCGGGCCGGGCGAACCAGGCCTGCCCCACCATCGCGTGCGGCCAACCGGTCTGGTCATGCACCTCGTGCAGCCACCGGGTCTCCGCCACCGGGTCCCGAGGATCCCATTCGGCCTCCATGTGCACCGACTTGACGACGTTGTGAGTCCCGTGGTCCCGCCGGAAGTCCTCGACGAGGTAGTTCTTCCGGATCGCCGAGTAGTCGCCGTATCGGAACGGGACGACGTGATCCTCAAGCCACGGGTGCCGACCGTGTCCGAGTTCCCAGAAGTGATGGTGCGCGTCGATGATCGGCAGTTCGGCGTCGGTCACGGTGCCCTCCGGATGCGGTCAGGATCGATTGAAGCACGCCCGAACGGTCTTTTGGCAAGCGCGCGGTCTTGTTCTGCTGTCAATCAGCGGCCATGATCCGGCGTCTTCGGTCTCATCCTCTAAGGCGATCCTCATGAACGGCGCGGAATCCCTTGTGCGCACGCTGGTGGCATCCGGCGTCGACGTCTGCTTCACCAACCCCGGCACGTCGGAGATGCATTTTGTCGCCGCTCTCGACCGGGTCGACGGCATGCGCTGCGTGCTTGGCCTGTTCGAGGGTGTCGTAACCGGCATGGCCGACGGCTATGGCCGGATGGCCGACAAGCCGGCGTCGACCCTGCTGCACCTGGGACCCGGCCTGGGGAACGGGCTTGCCAACCTGCACAACGCCAAGAAGGCGTTCACGCCGGTGGTCAACATCGTCGGCGAGCACGCGACCTACCATATCGAATACGATGCGCCGCTGACCGCCGACATCGAGGGGATCGCCCGCCCGGTGTCCGGCTGGGTCAAGACCTCGCGCAGTGCCAAGGACGTTGCCGGCGACGGTGCCGCCGCGGTCGCCGCATCCATGGGGCCTCCTGGCCAGATCGCCACCCTGATCCTGCCGGCCAATACCGCGTGGGATGAGTCGAACGGGCCGGTCGCTGCGATCGCGCGGGCGGCTCTTCCGGGCCCGGATCCGGATGCAGTGCGCGCCGCTGCCAAGGCGCTGACGGCCGGCGGTAAGGCGCTGCTGCACATGTCCGGCCGGTCACTGCGGGCCGATACGCTGGAGATTGCGGGACGGATCGCCGCGAAGACCGGCTGCCGGCTGTCCTGCCAGACGTCCAATGGCCGCTGGCAGCGCGGCGCCGGGCGGGTGTCCATCGAGCGCATCCAGTATCCGGTGGACATCGCGCTGAAGCAGTTGGCCAGCGTCGAGCAACTGGTCCTGCTGGGCACCAAGGTACCCGTGGCGTTCTTCGCCTATCCCAACAAGCCGAGCCTGCTGACCCCTGAGGGTTGCGCCGTCCACACGCTGGCCGAGATCGGGGATGATCATCTCGCGGTGCTGACCGCGCTGTGCGACGAACTCGATGCCTGGAACGCCAAGCCGGTGCTTCAGAAGGCGGAGCGGCCGGAGTTGGCGACCGGGGCGCTCACGCCGGAAGCGGTGGCGGCGGCCCTCGGCCGGTTGATGCCGGAGAACGCGATCATCGCGGATGAAAGCGTGACGTCCGGACGCGGCTTCATGCCGTTCACCGCGGGTTCGGCCCCGCACGACTGGTTGGCCCTGACCGGCGGTTCGATCGGCCTCGGCCTGCCGTATGCCACCGGGGCTGCGATCGCCTGTCCGGACCGCAAGGTGATCTGCACCGAAGGCGACGGGTCGGGCATGTACACGCTGCAGGCGTTGTGGACGCAGGCGCGCGAGGGTTGCGACGTGGTGAACATCATTTTCGCCAATCGCTCCTACGCCATTCTTCGGCACGAACTCACCAACGTCGGCGCCCAGAACCCCGGTCGCAAGGCCATCGACATGCTGACCTTGGATCGGCCGGAGCTGGATTGGGTTGCATTGGGCAAGGGAATGGGTGTCGCCGGCGTCCGGGTCGATACGGCCGAGGCATTCAACGATGCGTTGGCCCGGGCGATCGCGGAGCCTGGACCGCACCTGATCGAGGCGTGGATGGCCTGATCGGGTGGGGGTGGCCGACTGCGATGGCAGATGATGCATTCCAGTGACCCAGGGGAACGGATGTGTCGAATAGTCTCGGAATTGATCTTGCTTAGTCAGGGAATGGCGGAAACGCTTCATTTTTTGGAATAAAATATTAAGAAATCTCTGCCACCGTCGCCCGGTTTGTTGCAAAACAAAGCCTCAGGGGGATGTGTGGCATGGTTGCTATCAATGTGACGATCCGGACCGGTCTGTTGGCCGTAACCGGGTTGCTGTCGGTCGGGGTGATTGCGCTGGCCGGTATCGGCAGTTTCCGCTCATGGAACGACATGCAGCAGTCGGTCCAGATTGTCGAAAGCAATCAGGTCGCCGATTTGTTGCAGTCAGCGGCCGGCGGTTGGGCGGCCGAGAGGGATGCGACCAATACGGCGCTTGCGGGCTGGAACTCACCGGACGAAAAGGCGCAGTCGGCGATCGCCGAACAGCGCCGTGCCGCCGATGAAACCTTCGAGAAGGCCCTGGCCAGCATCGAGGCCGGTGCCGACTTCCGCAACCGTGACGCGTTGATTGCCGCTGTCCGGGCATCCCACATGAAGCTCGTCGAACTCCGGGCGAAAGTCGACGACGATTTCACCAAGCCGAAGATCGCCCGCAGCGCCGACGGCGCAAAGCTGTGGGTGCCGACCGCCACCGCGGCCATCATGGACGCGCAGGCGCTTCGCTCGGCCGCACAGTACCTTCCGCCGACGATTCACACGCGCATTCTGCTGGCTCAGGAGGTCAAGCAGTCGGTCTGGATGATCAGCGAGTCCGCCGGGCGCGAGCGGGTGATCGTCGGCGAACTGGTTTCTGCCGGTTCGGCCATGTCGCCACAGGTGCTGCAGCGCCTTGCCGAGTTGCGCAGCAGCGCCGAATCCGCCTGGTCCGGTGTCGAGGCCTATCTCGCCAAGGAACTTGCCGCCCCGGAGATCGTCGCGGCGGCCGACAAGGTCAAGGCAACCTACTTCGGGCGGTTTCAGAGCGTTCGCGAGCAGGTGTACGCAGCCGGCCGGAAGGGACCGATCTATCCAATCAAGGGACCCGTGTGGATGCAGGAGGCCAACGCCGCCGGGGACAGTCTGCTCGCCATGGTCGACGCCGCCAGCGAGGCCACCGCCCGCCTGGCTCGGCAGTCGCATGGCGACGGCGTCTCGTCGATGGTGGTGAACGGTTCGATCCTCGTCGCCGCGCTGGGGCTGACGGCACTGGCGTTCTGGATCGTGCTTGGCCGAGTGGTCGGACCGGTTCAACGCCTCACGAACGGCATGCGCGCGTTGCTGGATGGCAACCTGGATGTCGACCTGCCCGACGGCAAGGGTGCCGACGAGATCGCCGAGATGTCCCGCGCGGTCCTCGTGTTCCGCGAGAACGCCCGCGAAGTACGCCGACTGGAACAGCAGCAGCAGGCTGCCGCGCAGCAGGCCGAAGACGACAAGCGACGCGCGATGAGCGACCTCGCCGATGGCTTCGAGGCCAGCGTCAAGGCGGTTGTCGGGGCCGTGGCGCGTGCGGTCGATGAACTCCAGTCGACCGCCGGCACGATGTCGACGACGGCGGAGCAGACCAACAATCAGGCGGCAGCGGTTGCCGCTGCGGCGAGCGAGGCGTCCAGCAACGTGCAGACCGTCGCGACCGCCTCGGAGGAACTGTCGGCATCGATCGCAGAGATTGGCCGGCAGGCAAGTGAGTCCAGGCGAATCGCGACCGACGCGGTCGAGAAGGCGCAGGCAACAAACGTCCAGGTCGAAGGGCTGGTCGAGGCCGCACGAAAGATCGGTGACGTGATCTCGATGATCCAGGACATTGCGGCCCAGACCAACCTGCTGGCGCTGAACGCCACGATCGAGGCGGCCCGTGCCGGCGATGCCGGCAAGGGCTTCGCGGTTGTGGCCGGCGAGGTCAAGTCACTGGCCGGTCAGGTTGCGAAGGCGACCAGCGAGATCTCCGAGCAGATCACCGGCATCCAGATTGCGACTGGCGACGCGGCTGGATCGATTCGGGCGATCGCTCAGACCATCGGAGAGGTCAACGAGACCACCGCGTCGATCGCTGCGGCGGTCGAACAGCAGAACGCCGCGACCAACGAAATTTCTCGGAACGTCCAGGAAGCGTCGACCGGAACCGAGGAAGTGTCCCGTAACACCACCGGCCTCAGTGCCGCGTCGCGCGATACCGGTACGGCGGCGGCGCAGGTCTTGCAGGCGTCGGGCGGGTTGGCCCGTGATGCCCAGAAACTGGCTGACGAAGTGGAGGCGTTCATCGCCCGGGTCCGGACGGCGTGAGGCAGGTGCTTTGAAACGATTGTTAAGATTTGTCCTTCAAAGTGGCGCGTCCGCGCATGCGGGACCTTTGTGACGGAGACCCCGTGAGTGCTTGAAATCCGTAAATCGAGTCGCGGGCGCGCTGATACCGTTCCTGCCGGCGTGGCCGGTTTCCTCGGCGGAACGCCGGCGGTCGGATGGCGGGCCCTGTGAACGAGGCGCGCCGGTTTCTGCTCCAGGGCGACGATCGAACGGGGTCCGCGCGGATCGCCGAGGAGAAGCATCGTGCGATCCTGGAGACCAGCGGCGACGCCATCGTTCTGGCGAATGCCGAGACCGGCATCATCGTGGAAGCCAATGATCGGGCGGGGGCGCTGTTTGCCTGCGACGCTTCGGAGCTGGTGGGGATGCATCAAAGTGAGCTGCACCCGCCGTCGCAACGTGACCGCTACCGTTGGGATTTTCGAAACGCGCGCAACGCTGGACGCATGCTGCTTCCTGACGTCGTGATTCAGCGGCGGGACGGCACGGTGTCGTCCGTCGAGATCACCGCCCGGACGATCGAGATCGACGGCACGCTCACTTTGGTCGGGTTCTACCGGGATATCAGTCACCGCAAGGCGCGTGAGTTCGAACTGATCGCCGCGCGGGAGGCCGCCCGGGCCGCCAGCGACAGCAAGACCCGCTTTCTCGCCAATATGAGCCACGAGCTGCGGACCCCGCTGAACGCGATCATCGGCATGTCGGAACTGATCCGCAGCGAACTGTGGGGCCCGGTCGGCCACCCGAAATACGCGGAGTACGCGGGCGACATCAACGACAGCGGCCTGCACCTTCTGGACCTCATCAACGACATCCTGGACTTCTCCCGGGTCGAAATGGGCAAGGTGACGCTCCGCGATGAACGCATCGAGGTCACTGACCTGCTCGAGCAGAGCCGCCGCACCGTCGCAGGGCTTCTGGAGGAAGGCGACCTGACCTGCATAGTCCGCGTGAGCGGCGCTCCCGTCTTGATCGCCGACCGCCGGGCAATGCGCCAGATGCTGCTGAACTTGCTGTCGAACGCCATCAAGCACACCCCGCCCGGCGGGCGGGTCACGATGGCCTCCAATGCGGACGGGCAGGGCGGGCTGGCAATCGTCGTTGAAGACACGGGCCGTGGCATCCCTGCCGAGCGGCTCGAGTGGATCACCGAGCCGTTCAACGTCGACGAGGAAATCAGTGTGACCAGGCAGGGCGGGGCCGGCCTCGGTCTGGCGATTACCAAGCGGCTTCTCGAGCGCCATGGCGGACAGATCTCAATCGACAGCAGTGAAGGCTCTGGCACTTCGGTTCGGTTGTCACTCCCGCCTGACCGAGTGTCTTTCGGCTGACGCGCTCCGTCGGTTTGCTCAGCGCGCCGCAACCCCTTGCATGACAATCGTTCTTGCTGCGTTTCAAGGCAGCTATCGGTAAGAATCGATAGCTTGGGGTTCGTACGTAAAATTACTTAGGTAAAATTGGTTGATATAGTATTAACCAGATGGCAATATTAGTCATCGATAAAGTTAAATTGAATAACGGTTACGTATTAATGATTGTTAGATTTATTGTAGATCTCATGGTTGCAAGATAATTGATAGTTTTTGTTTTATAGAACTTGAGGTCGAATTTTGATTATTTTAATGAGATCGAAAACTCTGACGTTCTCTGCAAAGGGATCGTTGGCCACCGGATGGCAGTGCGCCGTCTAAACGTACGCTCAGGGCGACGGAGGCCGGTAATGCAGCAGAATCGCGATCTGGTGTTTCTTCATTCCCTGGACGAAGGGGTCGTCGGGGTCAATGACTCGTCGACGATTGTGTTCGTGAACGGTTCTGCGGAGCGGATGTTCGGATATTCCGCAGCCGAGATGCTCGGGCAGTCGCTCGACATCCTGATCCCGCATGCGCATCGCGACCGGCACGAGGCCGACGTCGAGGGATTTCGCCAGTCGGCGCAGTCAAGCCGGATGATGCAGGAACGCGGAGGTGTGACCGGCCGGCGTAAGGACGGCAACGAGTTCGACGCCGAGGTTTCAATTTCCAAGACATCGTTCAATGGCGGACAGATTCTTTTGGCCCTGGTCCGGGACGTGACCGAGCGTGCGCGTGCTGATGCTCGCCTGCGGGTGCTCGAGGAACGGCATCGTGTGATCCTGGAGACCTGTGCGGATGCGGTCCTGTTGGCGGACGCGGTCACCGGGTCGATCCTGGACGCCAACGATCAGGCTGGTGTGTTGTTCGGATGCGATAGCTCAGCATTGATCGGGATTCACAAGAAAGAGCTGCGCGCGTGGGATCAGGACAAACAGGATGGATGGTGCGTGGAGCGCACCCAGGCTGCCGGGCGGGCACACACGCCCAACGCGACGATTCGGCGCCGGGATGGCCGGTTGGTGCCGGTTGAAATCACATCGGGCATGACGCAGATTGATGGAGCGCCGACCTTGGTGGGGTTCTTTCGCGACATCACGCCGCACAAGGCGCGTGAACAGGAACTTGTTGAAGCGCAACTTGCCGCCAAGCAGGGGAGCGAGAGCAAGACCCGGTTTCTCGCCAATGTCAGCCACGAACTTCGCACTCCTCTGAATGCAATCATTGGCATGTCGGAGCTCATTCGGGATGAAATGTGGGGGGCGATCGGTAATTCGAAGTACCGTGAGTACGCGACAGATATAAATGACAGCGGTCTTCATTTGCTGGATGTCATAAACGATATTCTGGACTATTCCCGTATCGAAATGGATAAAGTAACGCTGCACGACGACTATATCGATGTTGCGGGCATTCTCGATCAATCGCGCCGGACGGTGCAGCGCTTGTTGGACGAAAGCGGTTTGACGTGTGCATTGCAGGCAACGGGGCCGACGGTTCTCATCGCCGATCGCCGGTCGGTACGGCAGATGCTGCTGAACCTGTTGTCGAACGCTATCAAGCACACGCCCCCGGGAGGGCGGATCACCCTGACCGCCGAGCCCGGTAAGGAGGGGGATCTGATTCTAACCGTGCGGGATTCCGGTGGGGGAATTCCACGCGAGCGTCTGGCCCTGGTCACCGAGCCGTTCAACCTCGACGAGGATATCAGCGTGAGCCGCCAGGGCGGCACCGGGCTCGGGCTCGCCATCACCAAGGGACTGATGGAACGCCATAGCGGCACGATGTCGATTGCCAGTCGGGTGAGCGAGGGTACGACGGTTCGTTTGGTGTTTCCGGTTGAAAGGGTGCCGTTCAGCGGGGCGTGGCAGCGGCCTCAAAGCGCAGAAGACTGCACCGCGGTCTGCGCTTAGCAGCCTGCCCCGCAGCCGGAGGTTTCCGGCTAGGTACGCTACCGACGTATGCTAGAGTCGCCCGGCCCACCACCGACGCGACCGAACATGCTCGACTCTTCCAAGCTAGTCGATTCCGACAAACTCTCGGCACTGCACCTTGCGACCGAACTGAACGCCGGTTCGTCGCGGGTCTATCACGTCGACCGTTTGCACCGGCTGGCGCAGGACGCCGGAGGTTCTGCCGACGATTTCATGTTCCGGCATCCCGAACTGCACCGGATCATCTTCATCAAGCAGGTGCTGCAGGACAGCCGGGATTTGCCGAGCCGGTTCAATCGGATCGGCACCAAGTTGTATTTCGCGTTCAACGAGACGAACGCCTACGAGGGCGGCAAGTCGATCTTTGTCGGCGCCCAGAACTTCGACGATGCGTTGGCGTTCCAGGCGGGATTTGACCGCAAGCGCGGCGTTGAGGATTACATCCGCGATCGCGACATCATCCAGATCTTCGACCAGCTTCCCTCGCTCGATCCGTTCCTGTTGAAGGATCGCCTGCTGGCCGAGGGCATCACGCCGCATCCTGCCTATTTCGAGATCACCCAGGACGAGTGGAGCAAGATTCGCGACCACGTGATGTTGAAATTCCGGCCGATCGTGGAGTTCGCCTTTGCCGGCCTGGATGCCGCCCGCGCCCAGGCGCGCCTGCGGATGCTGGTCGAGAAAATTTGGGACGCCAAGGACATGGAGGCCCTCGGCCCGGTCATCCAGGCAATGGAACTGGATCCGGAGGAGGCACCGGCTTCCCTGTACGCCTGGAAGGGCGTGATCTACTACGACTACCGGATGGCGTCGCTGGAGGCCAACATCCGGCGGTTCGCGCAGTGGCTCGGCAACGAGGCCGAGCCGATCGACCTGATCCCGTCGGCCAATCGCAAGCTGGTGCACGAAGTGCGCGATGCGACCCGTACCGCGTTGCGCGATCGGTGGCGCAAGGCGAAGCTTCGCCTGGACGAATACAACGCCGCCTATCGGGCGCTGTTCGTCGACAAGAAAAGTCCGGGGCCGTTCATCGCCTTTCTCGGCAACGCGTCCGACGTGTTTGCCGAACTCGGCGATTCCCAGTCGCGACTCGACCACGCCAACGAGGTCTGGCGTGCCGTGACCGACCGGCAGGGCACCAAGCGGCTGAAGTACGAACCGCTGCATCAGCTGCTGTCGCTGACCTATCAGATCCTCGCATAGCCGGAATTCGCGCCTTGGAACGGCTGTAACGCGGCGGCGTCCCTAGCGACGCCGGTCGGCATCGCCATATACCCGGTCCCGACACAGCCGCGCGTTGGAGACGGCCATGGCGCCCCCCAGATCCGTACTCGAGATGATCGGCAACACGCCGATGCTGGAACTGACACGCCTGGATACCGGCCCATGCCGGTTGTTCGTCAAACTGGAGAACCAGAACCCGGCCGGATCGATCAAGGACCGGATCGGCCTGGCGATGATCGAGGCGGCCGAGCGGGACGGGCGGCTGAAGCCAGGCGGTGTGATCGTCGAGGCGACTGCCGGCAACACCGGTTTGGGCCTCGCGCTGGTGGCTGCCCAGAAGGGCTACCGGCTGGTCTTGGTGATTCCGGACAAGATGAGCGCCGACAAGATCCGCCATCTGCGCGCGCTCGGCGCCGAGGTGAGGTTGACCCGCTCCGACGTGCCGAAGGGGCACCCGGAGTACTACCAGGACATGGCCGAGCGCATCGTGGCCGAGACGCCGGGCGCATTCTGGGCCAGCCAGTTCGACAATCCGGCCAACCCCCTGGCGCACGAAACCACGACCGGTCCGGAAATCTGGGAGCAGATGGAGGGCCGGGTGGACGCGCTGGTTGCGGGCGTCGGTTCCGGCGGCACCATCTCCGGTACCGGGCGATACCTGAAATCCAAGAACCCCAAGCTGCGGGTGGTGGTCGCCGACCCGGCCGGCTCGGTGGTCGCCGGTGCCGTCGAGACCGGCCGCGTCACGTATGAGGGCGGCTCGTGGCTGGTGGAAGGCATCGGCGAGGATTTCATTCCGCCGAACCTTGACCTGTCGGTGATTGATGACGGGGTCACAGTGACCGACAAGGAGGCGTTCGCGGCGGCCAACGAACTGCTGCGCACCGAGGGCATTCTCGGCGGCACCTCGACCGGCACCCTGCTGGCCGGCGCGCTGCGCTGGTGCCGGCGACAGACCGAGCCGCTGCGGGTCGTCACCTTCGTGTGCGATACCGGCAACAAATACCTGTCCAAGGCTTACGACGACGCCTGGCTGGCCGATCAGGGCCTGCTCGACCGGCCGGCCGCCGGCGACCTGCGCGACCTGATCACACGCCGGGCCGACGAGGGCCGGATCGTTTCGGTCGGCCCCAAGGACACCATCAACACCGCCTACAACCGGATGCGGGCCAACGACGTCTCACAGCTGCCGGTGATCGACGGGACGAAGATCGTCGGTCTGCTCGACGAAGAAGACCTGCTGATGGCGGTGCACGAATGCGCCGATTGCTTCCAGGACACCGTCGACGCCCACATGACCAGCAAACTGGACACCCTGGCGGCCAGCGCCGATACCTCGGCCCTGCTGCCGCTGTTCAGGGCCGACAAGGTTGCGATCGTCGAGGACGGCGAGGGTACCTTCCTCGGCATGGTGACCAAGGTCGATCTCATCAACCATCTGCGCCGAAAGCTCGGCTGACACATCGGAGAGTCGCATGGCGAACACCCGCAACCGGACCGGCTTCGCAACCAGGGCGATCCACGCCGGCCAGGCACCGGACCCGACGACCGGCGCCATCATGACGCCGATCTACGCGACATCGACCTACGTCCAGGAAAGCCCGGGCGTGCACAAGGGATTCGAATATTCGCGCAGCCAGAATCCGACACGGTTCGCGCTGGAGGCCTGCGTCGCCGATCTGGAGAACGGCAACGCCGGCTTTGCGTTCGCCAGTGGTCTGGCCGCCATGGGTACTCTGCTGGAACTGCTGGATTCCGGCGATCACGTGATCGCCATGGACGACTTGTACGGTGGATCCTACCGACTGTTCGAGAACGTACGCCGGCGCTCGTCGGGATTGCAGTTCAGCTTCGTCGACCTGTCCGATCCCGCGGCGTTCGAGGCGGCGATCCAGGAGAATACCAAGATGGTCTGGGTGGAGAGCCCGACCAACCCTCTGCTGAAGCTGGTCGACCTCGACGCCATCGCCGGGATCGCCAAGAAGCACAATCTGATCAGCGTGTGCGACAACACCTTCTGCTCGCCCTACGTCCAGCGCCCGCTGGACCATGGGTTCGACATCGTCATGCACTCCACCACCAAGTACCTGAACGGGCATTCCGACGTGGTCGGCGGCATCGCCGTGGTGGCCGAAGGCCGAGACGTCATTCGCGACAAGCTGGCATTCCTGCAGAACGCCATCGGGTCGATCGCGGGGCCGTTCGACAGCTTTCTGGTGCTGCGGGCGCTCAAGACCCTTCCGGTGCGGATGGAGCGGCACTGCGCCAATGCGCAGCGGATCGCCGAGTTCCTGGAGGGGCATCCGAAGATCGAGAAGGTGTTCTATCCGGGGCTGGCGAGCCATCCGCAGCACGAGCTCGCCAAACGGCAGATGAGTGGTTTCGGGGGCATGGTCACGGCGATCCTGAAGGGAGGCCTCGACGACGCCCGCCGGTTCCTGGAGCGGTGCGAGCTGTTCGCCCTGGCGGAGTCGCTGGGCGGGGTCGAGAGCCTGATCGAGCACCCGGCGATCATGACCCATGCCAGCGTGCCGCGGGAGATCCGCGAGGCTTTGGGCATCTCGGATGGGCTGGTGCGCCTGTCGGTCGGCATCGAGGATTGCGAGGATCTGCTGGCGGAACTGGAGGCTGCGCTGGCCTGATTCCAACCCCACGTTATTTGGGTGCGATAACTAATCCGGCAGCCGGTCGCTGAACCACGGGTGACCCCAAAGCCACCGGCGCAGCTCCGACAGGACCAGGGCGGCACCCATCCCGAGCGCCGGCCAGTGGATCCAGATGCGGTGCGGGGTCGTCAGCAGGTTGATGACCAGCAGGAGGGCGATGATGACGACAATACCGGCGAGGCGTCGCAGAACGCGCGCGCGCCGCGGATTGCGGCGAGTGCCGCCGGTCGTCGCTGGTCCGGATACCGCTATGTTGCCCACGACCGAGGGGTCGACGCCGCTCCGCAGCGCATAGACCCGGATGGGATCGGCGATGTTCTTCAACGGCTGTTGGTCGAATTCGATGAACTCCAGCGCCAGGCGCCCACGGGTCTGTTCGTAGACAGCCCCCGAGATGCAGACGCCTCCTGGTTCGGCCAACGCCTGCAGCCGCGCCGCGACATTGACGCCGTCGCCGAGCAGGTCGTTGCCGTCGACCACGACATCGGCGAGGTTTACGCCGATCCGCAGATCCATGCGGCACTCGTCGGGCTGGTTCGCGGCCCAAACCGCCAAGCGGTCCTGGCTCCCGGCGGCTGCCTGCACGGCGGCTACGGCGCTGGGAAACTCGGCGAGCAAGCCATCGCCGGCCAGGTTGAACACCCGCCCGCCATTCTCTTCCACCGCCGTATGCAGGATCGACCGGGCCTCGTTCAGGCGGGCGAGCGTCCCGGTCTCGTCCGTTCGAACGAGCCGTGAGTAGCCGACCACATCGGCACACAAGATCGCGGAGAGGCGGCGTTCAGCATTCTGCATGGCGGACCCTGTGGAGCGACGGGAGCGTACTACGCGGAATCCGGGTCGCGAAGCCCTGTCGAGCCGTTGAACGGGACGCCGCTACCCTATCGTCCGAGGGCGATCAGGATCACCGACGGCACCACGACGGCGACCGCGGCGACCAGTCGGGCCGTCGGCCGTTCGCGCCGAAACACCGCGATGCTGAGCAGCAGGGTGAACACCGGAGCGGCCGAGACGATCGGCACCACCACGATGATCTGGCCGGTCAGCAGCGCCTGGTTGAGGGCCGTGATTGCCAGCGCCATCGCAACGCCGCTGCCGACGAACCACAATGACGGACTGCCGAGCACGATCTGAGGACGTTCCCGGCGGGCTGCCTGCATCGACAGCAGCAGCACCGACGAGACGCTGAACGACACCAGTCCGGCCACGTAGGCGTCCGGCACCGTGACCATCCCGACCTTGGAAAGCACGTGTGCCAGCGAGCGGATAGCGGCGGCGGCGATCGGAAACCCGAGCGCCCACAGCGGCCAGTCGTTGACGCTGCCGGTCTTGCCGCGGCGCGAAAGCAGAACGATCGAGCCGATGATGCCGGCGGTGCCCACCGCCACCGGCCAGGTGAGCAGTTCGCCGAGCCAGAGCACGCCGAGCGCGGTGCCGAACAGCGGCGACGTCGAGCTGAGGGTGCTGGAGAGCGTCGGGCCCAGGTAGCGCACGCCGGCGACCGACAGGTTGGCGCTCAACGCCGGCCGGAACAGGCCGATGAGGGCGAAGATCCAGATGCCGGCGGCGCCGAGGTAGGTCCAGTCGAGCAGGAACGGCGCCAGCAGCCAGAAGCAGGCGGTCGACGTGACGATGGAGATCATCGTCCCGCTGCGCGAGTCGAGCGTGCGCACCCCGAGGTACTGGCACTGATCGCCCAGGGCGAACAGGAGCGCGGCGACCAGCGCGTAGACCAGCGGGGCGACATCAAGCGGCATGGGTACGCTTTCGCGGAGGGACGGCGATCATTGCCCGGCCAAACGCGAAACGCGAGCCGCAATATCCCGGAACGGCCGGTCGACTGCGCAGCCGACCTGTCAGGCTTCCATCGTGCCGCGAACCGGGTATCCGTCGTTTCTGGCCATCTTGGCGCCGCGCAGCACAAGATCCAGGTCCGGCCGCATGAACGGCGAACTGGCGATCTCGATCATGTGGGCCCGGCCTTCGGGGCTGACGAGGAACAGCCCGGGTTCGGGAAACGGACGGATCGCGTCGGTGTTGACGAACGGGGCCGAGATGTACAGCCCCAGGGCCTGCATCTGTTCGACGGACAGGCCGTAGGCGACTGGGATCGTCAGACCGGCGGCTTCGGCGAACGTGACTGCCTGCTCGCGGGTGTCGCCTGACACGGCGATCAGATCGATGCCCTCGGCCTCGAACTCGGCACTGCGGCCTTCCAGCCGCGCCAGATAGCTCTTGCACACGCCGCAATGCAGGCCGCGGTAGACGAACACGACCCGCCAGCGCGACGCCGTTCCACCGATGGGGGCCGGATCTCCGGCAACGGTCGGCAAGGTGATCGCCGGGACGACGGCGCCGGCGGACAGCTTTTCGGACATGGCGGCGATCCCGGTGCGGCGGGTAGTGGTGCGGGCGCTTACAGTCGTCCGCCGGCCACCCGGATGTTGGCACCGGCAACGTAGCCTGCCTTCTCGCTCATCAGCCAGACGATGGCCTCGGCGATCTCTTCGGCCTTGCCGGCCCGTCCCATCGGAATGTTCGGCAGGTTCTTCTCGATCGCCTCGGCGCTGACCATGTCGGTGGCGGTCATGCCGGGCGACACGGCGTTTACCCGAATGCCTTCGCCGGCCACTTCCTGGCTGAGCCCGGCGTGCAGGGAGTTCACCGCGCCCTTGGAGATCGCGTACAGCACGCCGCTGCCGGGGTTGCCGATATAGGCGGAGCCCGACGATACATTGACGATCGCTCCGCCCTTGCCGCCGTGCTTGGTGGACATCCGCTTGATCGCCTCGCGGCAGGTCAGGATCGAGCCGACCACGTTCACCCGCAGCACGGTGTCGATGGCCTCGACGGTCAGGGCTTCGACCCGGCCCTTCGGGCTGCTGATGCCGGCGCTGTTGACCAAGCCGGTGATCGGCCCAAGCGCGCGCTCGGTCGTTTCGAACATCGCCAGCACATCGGTCTCGCTGCCGACATCGCCCTGGACTGCGACCCCCCGGCGTCCCATGGCGACGATCTCGGCGACCACCGCTTCGGCCGCCGGAGCGTCAGCGCGATAGTTGACCGCGACGTCCCAGCCGTCGCGTGCCAGGAGCCGGCACGTTGCTGCACCGATTCCGCGGGATCCGCCCGTTACCAGTGCAACTTTGGTCACGGCATTCTCCCGGTGTTCAGTGAGCGACCTTTTCGGCCAGCGCCCCGCTGCGTTTGGCGAGGTAGCGCTGGTGACGTTCCTCGGCGCGCCAGAACGGGCCTGCCGGGGTGATTTCGGTCGCGATCGGGCGGGCGAAACGGCCGGATGCGTCGTGTCCGTGCTTGGACTCCCGCGCCACCGCTTCCTGGTCGCTGTCAAAGGTGAAGATGGCGGAACGGTACTGGCTGCCGATATCGGCGCCCTGCCGGTTCACCTGCGTCGGGTCGTGGGCGTCCCAGAACACCTCCAGCAGCTCGTCGTAGTCGACCTTGCGCTGGTCGAACTCGATCAGTACGACCTCGGCATGGCCGGTCGTGCCCGAGCATACCTGCTCGTAGGTGGGATCCGCGACGACACCGCCGCTGTAGCCGACGGCGACGTCGGAGACGCCGGTCACGTTCCGGAACGTCTCTTCCAAACTCCAGAAGCATCCGGCCGCGAACATCGCCTTGGCCATCGTTGCCGTCTCCTCACTTACGTAGCGTCCGGTAAATGTACTTCACCGGTCGTCGGTTCCAGGGGCAACGCCCCCTCTTTATTCTGCGCCGGCGGCGCGCTCGTCCCGCCAGGCGATAGCTGCGCGCAGCCCGTCCGAGCGAGTGATCTCGAGGAAGCGCCGCTTCGTCGGCATGCCTTCTCCCTCGATCAGGGTGTCAATGTCCAGTGCTGCCTCAAGTGCGGCACTCATTCCCATTAGATCATAGGTCCGGTTGATCGCCCGTTTGGTTTCTTTGACCAGGGTTCGGTCCATTCCGGCCATGCGCCGAGCCAGCGCGAGCGCCTCCTCGACGTCCTGCCCATTCGGCACGATGCGGTTGATCAGCCCCATCTCCCGGGCCTCGGCGGCGGTGACCCGGTCGAGCCCGAGCAGGATGATTTCCTTGGCACGCTTCGGGCCGACGATCCACGGCAGAAGCATAACCACGATGCCGGCACCGAACTTCAACTCAGGCTCGCCGAACACCGCGTCTTCGGCTGCCACCGTGATGTCGCAAGCCATCGCCATCTCGCAGGCACCGGCCAGCGCCGGGCCGTGCACCGCGGCCACGGTCGGCTTCGGCAGGTGCCAGAACCGCATTGCGGCGTCGAAATCACGGCGCAGCACCGGCCGCCACTCCGCCACGCCCTGGGGCGTGGCTGCCGCTTGCGCCTGCAGGTCGAATCCGGACGAGAACGCCTTGCCGGCGCCGGTCAGGACCACCGCCCCGACGGCATCGTCGGCCTCGGCCTGGTCGCAGGCAGCCTGCAGGGCATCCAGCATCGGCTGGTCGAGCGCGTTCAGCCGCTCCGGCCGGTTGAGCGTGATCAGGGCAACCGGACCCCGCGTCTCGTAGAGGATCGACTTGTTTGCGGTCACGCTCTTGTGTCCCGGTTTCTTCCACCCTTAGCCTAACGGTAGCGCCCTATGATGGGCGTTGTCTCCTTAGGATCTTCCGCATGACCCCGCTGGCCGACGCTCTTTTCGACGCACTTGCCCGGCGACCGGCCGGCGTGGCGATCACCGGGCCTGACGGAGCGATCACCTGTGGCGAGATCATTGCTGCCGCCGATCTGGGCGCCCGTACCCTGCTGTCGGAGGGATTGCGACCCTTCGCTCCGGTTCCGGTCGAGGTGGACAACCGTCCGACCGATATCATCGACATGCTGTCGGTCTATCGCGCAGGCGGCGTCGCGGTGCCGATCCATCGGGCAACGCCCGAGGTCCGGCGTCGTGAGATGCTGGACCGCCTGCGACCATCACCGACGCTCGATGGCGCATCGACCGTCGTGTTCACCTCAGGATCGACGGGCTCTCCCAAGGGCGTGGTGCTGCGGGGCGATCGGCAGGCCGGCAAGCTGGCGGCGATCGGGGAGGAGACCAAATGGCCTCAGGGACGGCGGACCCTTCTGGCCCTGCAACTCACTTTCAGCTTCGGGCAATGGGTGACCTGGCTCACGTTGCTGCGCGACGGCACGGTGGTTTTCCCGGAGCGGCTGACCCGCGACGCCGTCGTCCAGCGGCTCTCGGCTGGCGGCATCGACTGCCTGCCGGCTGTGCCGACGCTGCTGCGCGGGCTGCTGGACAACGGTCCGGTTTTCGGCGGGACGGTTATGGCCGGCGGAGAGAGCCTGCCGGCCGGGCTCGGCGCGCGGCTGCGGCAGGCGTGGCCCGAAGCCAGGCTGGGTGACATCTACGGACTGACCGAGACCGGCACCTCGGATTTCTTCGTCGATCCGGACGTGTACGATGTTGCGGCAGGATCGCTGGGACGACCGGCCACCGGGATCGACGTCCGGATCGGCGACGACGGGGAGTTGCGGATCCGCTCGCCCTGGGCGATGGCCGGCTACCTGGACGATCCGGGCCGTACGGCGGAGGCGTTCGATTCCGACGGGTTCTTCCGCACCGGCGACCTCGTGTCCTACCGGGCCGACGGCCGGCCGGTGCTGGTCGGGCGCGCCTCCGACATGATCAACAAGGGTGGCCTGAAGGTCGCACCGCGCGAGGTTGAAGATGTGTTGGCCGCCCATCCGGCGGTCGCTGCGGTCCTTGTGACCGGCATTCCCGACCCGGAAACCGGTGAGGCCGTCGCGGCGGCCGTCGTTGCACAGGCCGGCATGGAGATCGATCCGGATGTCCTGCGCGGCTGGGTTGTGGAGCGGACTGAAAAGTACAAGGCGCCCAGCAAGATCCTGGTCGTGCCGGCCCTGCCGGTCGGGCGAACCGGCAAGGCCGATCGCGGGATGCTGCGCGCCCTGTTCCGGAAGTCTCGGCGAGCGCGCTGATCGTCACGTGGCGGCAGGTGGGTCGCCCGGCTTCTGGCGGATCGAGTTCCGGTGGACGGTATAGAGCGTGCTGGCAATGACCAGGGCGGAACCGATCAGCGTGTAGATCGTCGGTATCTCGGCGAAAATCAGGATGCCGGCGACGGTGGCGAACAGCAGCCGTCCATACTCCATCGGTGCGATCGCCGAGGCTTCCCCGGCGGCGTAGGCCTTGATCATGGTCCACTGCACGACCGACATGACGCAGCCGATGGCTGCCATGAAGGCCAATTGCTCCCACGTCGGGGTCACCCACAGATAAATGGTCGGCCCGGCCAGCAGGATGCTCAGGAACACCGATTGATAGGCGATGATGGTGGCCGGCCGGTCCAGCCGCGACACGGTGCGCAGCACGATCTGCACGCCGGCCACGAAGCAGGCCGAGATCAACGCCAGCAGGGCGTACTCGTTGAAATGCTCGGGCGACGGCCGGACGATGATCAGGATGCCGACGAACCCGACCAGAGTGGCGCACCATCGGCGCCAGCCGACGATCTCCTTAAGAATGACCACCGCCAGCATCGTGGTGAACAGGGTACGGGCGAAACTGATGGCGGTGGCTTCGGCGAGCGGCAGGTGCACCAGCGCGGTGAACCCGGTCACCATCGCCACCACCGCCAGCAGCGCGCGCAGGACATGCAGCGGCAGGCGGGTGGTGCGAAAGATCGAGGGAAAGCCCCGACAGATGGCCGGCGAGACCACGACGATCACGAACATCTGCCGGAAGAACAGGATCTCGATTACCGGCAGGTCACGGCCCAGCAGCTTGATGCAGGTCGCCATGACCGCGAAGGCGATGGAGCACAGCACCATCCAGACCGAACCGCGGACGTTTCCGGGAAGATCGGACCACGTTGCGCGAAAAACGGCGAGGCGGGCATTGAACCTGTCTGACAGGGTGTTGGTAGGCAATGACATGGGCTTATGCTGCGGCCGCAGGGTCATCAGTATCGAACAGCGAAGGAGCCACGTCCATGCGGGCACTCGACGGAAAGGTTGTCTGGATCACCGGAGCCGGAACCGGCATTGGCGAAGCCTCGGCGCGGATGCTTGCCCTGGCCGGCATGACGGTCGTGCTGTCGGGCCGCCGGGCGGACCCGTTGGAACAGACCGCGGCCTCGATCCGCGAGACCGGTGGCCGGGCGGAAGTGATCGCGTTGGACGTTGCGGACCGCGCCGCGGTGTTCGATGCGGCCGCAGCGATCGACCGGACCCACGGCCGGATCGACATGCTGTTCGCCAACGCCGGGACCAACCTGACGCCACGGAACTGGAGCGACGCCGTCGACGATCCCTCGGTGCTTGACGGTTGGGATACCGTGATCGATGCGAACCTCAAGGGTGTCTACAACGGCGTGACGGCTGTGCTGCCGGCGATGCGGCGGCAGGCCGATGGATTGATTGTCATCACCTCGTCATGGGCCGGGCGGTTCTACTCGAAGGTCGCCGGCGTCGCCTATGGCGCATCCAAGCACGCGGTGATGTCCCTGAGCGCCCAGGTGAACATGCAGGAAGGCCCAAACGGCATCCGGTCCTGCGCGATCTGCCCCGGCGAGGTGGCGACACCGATCCTCGACCGGCGTCCGGTCAAGCTGACTCGGGAGGAACTCGAGCAGGTGATCCAGCCCTCGGACATCGCCGAAGCGGCGCTGTTCGTGGCCCGGATGAGTGCTGGCACCAGCGTGCATGAGATCCTGATCGCCCCCACCCGGATGCGCGCCGCACTTGGATGAAGCTGCCGAAATCGGCACCGGTGTGATGGCGTGGCCCGGCTTTCCGCAGGTTGCGGACGGGTGATAGCCTCGCTTCGAATTTTCGGGAGACGATGATGGTTTCGCTCGGCCTGTTCCTGATGCCGCTGCACCCGCCGGCGCGGGATCTGACGACCGTTCTGGAGGAAGATCGGGAACTGGTGAAGCTTGCCGACCGGCTCGGCTATGCCGAGGCCTGGATGGGCGAGCATTTCACTTCGACCGGTGAACCGGTGACATCGCCGCTGCTGTTCAACGCCTCGCTGATCTCCGAGACCGAGCGGATCGTCTTCGGCACAGGGGTGATCTCGCTGCCGCAGCAGCACCCGGTGGTGGTGGCCGGGCATGTGGCGCTGTTCGATCACCTGGCGCGCGGCCGCACGATCTTCGGCATCGGTTCCGGCGGGCTGTCGTGTGACTGGGAGGTGTTCGGCAACCTGGACGGCCGGGCGCGCGGCATGGCGATGGTCGAGTCGATCGAACTGATCCTGAAGCTGTGGACCGAGGATCCGCCGTTCCGACACGACGGCACCTACTTCAAGGCCAGCCTGGAGGACCGGATCATCCCGGAGATCGGGGTCGGCCGTCTGATCCGGCCGTACCAGAAGCCGTATCCGCCCATCGCGGTGTCGCTGCGCAGCGCCAACTCCTACACCGCCAAGCAGGCCGGCATGCGCGGCTGGATTCCGGTGTCCGGCAATTTCATTCCGGCGGCCGACATTGCGACCCACTGGCCGACCTACGTTGCCGGTGCCGAGGAGGCTGGACGGCGCGCGGACCCGTCGCTGTGGCGGGTCGGACGCAGTGTGCTGATCACGGAGAGCGACGCCGAGGCCGAGGACGTCATCGCCGATCCGGACGGTGTGTTCACCCGCTACTACACCTATTTGGGCGTTCACGGCCGGATGGCCGGCGGCGACCTGTCCAAGGATATCGACTGGGCCAAGGCGCGGGTCGACGCCGAGGCGACGACGCGATCCCTGGTGATCGCAGGGTCGGCGAAGACCGTCCTGGACCGGTTGGTGGCGTTCCGCGACGAGATCGGGGATTTCGGTACTCTGATGATCACCGGGCATGACATGGAAGGCATGCACGATCAGTGGATGCGCTCCTTCACCAAGATGGCCGAGGATGTCGGCCCGAAGCTATCCCGCTACATGGACGACCGACGCAATCGGCCGTCATCCGCCGCTGCCGATTGAGGAGTTCACCATGCCTGATTCCCGTTCCACCGACGCGGCGCTCTCGAACTCGCCGATCGAGGCGGCCTTCCGTGAGCATACGCCCGGCTCTGCCGCCCTGGCCGCCGAGGCCAAGACCCACTTTCCCAGCGGTATCACCCACGATGCACGCCATCTGAAGCCCTATGGCGTCTATATCGAGCGGGGCGTCGGGCCGCGCAAATGGGACGTCGATGGCAACGAGTATGTCGACTATTTCGGCGGCCACGGGGCGTTGCTGTTGGGCCACGCCCATCCCGAAGTGACGCGTGCCGCGTCGGAGGCGATGGCGATCGGCACCCAGTTCGGCGCCAACCATCCGCTGGAACTCGGTTGGGCCAATGCGGTGAAGCGGCTGGTGCCGTCGGTGGAGCGGGTGCGCTTCACCTCTTCCGGAACCGAGGCGACTCACATGGCCTTGCGGTTGGCCCGCGATTTTACCGGAAAGTCGAAGATCGTCCGCTTCCGCACCCACTTCCACGGCTGGCACGACCACATGACCCACGGTGTGGCGTCGCAGTTCGACGGCTCGGCGTCGCCGGGGGTGCTGGCAGGCGTGGCGGAGAACATCCTGCTGGCCGACCCGAATGACCTGGAAGGCTTGCGCACGCTGCTGGGTGCGCATGACGACATCGCCGCGGCCATCATCGAACCGATCGGCGGATCGACCGGCTATACGGCCCTCAATCCCGATTTCCTGCGGGCTCTGCGCGAGGAGACGGCGAAACGCGGCATCCTGCTGATCCTGGACGAGGTGGTGACCGGGTTCCGGCTGGCGCCGGGCGGCGCGCAGTCGGTGTTCGGGATCACGCCGGACCTGTCGGCATTCGCGAAGATCCTGGCGGGCGGCATGCCGGGCGGTGCGGTCGGCGGGCGCAAGGACATCCTTGACGGGCTGGATTTCGACGCGGCCGAGCAGCGCAAGCGCGAGAAGATCGGCCATCCCGGGACCTTCAACGCCAACCCGGTGTCGGCCGCGGCCGGGACCACGGCGTTGCGGGTGCTGGCGGAGACCGGGGCGTGCGAACGCGCGAACGAGACCGGGGCGGTGCTGCGCGAGCGGTTGAACGCTGTCCTGAAGGACCAGCGCGTGCCGTGGGCGTTCTACGGCGCCTATTCGATCTTCCACCTTTTCGTTCAGGCGGACCGGCCGGTTGCCGACCCGTTCGCCTTCGATCCGATGGGAATTCCCGCAGTCGTCATGAAGGACCGGCCGAAGGAACTGATCCGGCAGCTGCGGCTGGCCATGCTGGTGAACGGCGTCGATCTAAATCCTGGTTGCGGTGGCCTGCTGTCGGCGACCCATGGCCCGGACGAGATCGATGCGACAGTGGGAGCGTTCACCGAGTCGCTGGCGATGCTGCGCCGGGCCGGTGAAATCGCATGAGAATACGACCTTGACCGCGGTCGCCGGTGACGGCGATCGGGGAAGGCGGGGGCGCGGCCCGCTTTCCCTGATCGCCGAGGCCGAGTTCCGCAAGCTCTGGAGCGTCGGTGTCCTGATGGGCGCCATGCGCTGGCTGGAACTGCTGGCGATCGGCGTATGGACCTACGCGTTGACCGAGTCGCCGGTTGCGGTGGCGATGATGACGATCCTGCGCATGCTGCCGATGGCGCTGTTCGGGACGGTCATCGGTGCGATGGCCGAGCGGCTTGATCGCAAGGCGATCCTGGTGGCGAGCCAGGCCATTATGGCGGTCACCTCGTCGCTGCTGGCGTTGTTGGTTGCAGCGGGCGCCATCGAGCTGTGGCACGTCGGAGTCGGCGCGTTCGTCAACGGGCTGTGCTGGTCGACCGACCTGCCGGTGCGTCGCACGATCCTGGGCGAGAGCGTCGGTGCTGATCGGATCGGCCCTGCCATGTCGATGGATTCGGCGTCCAACAACGCCACGCGGATGGTCGGGCCGCTGGCCGGGGGCGCGTTGTACGCGGCGGTCGGGTTGAGCGGTGCCTACGCGGTGGCAGCGGTATTCTACGCGGTGTCGGCCCTGGTGGCGGTGTCGATCCGCTTCACCCCGGTGCCGCAGGAGCCGAGGCCGTTCGCCCTGATCGCGGAGATCCGTGAGGGACTGGCATTCCTGCGCCGTACCCGCGCGCTGTTGGGGCACCTCGGCGTCACGGTGACCGTCAACATGTTCGCCTTCCCGTACGCCGCGATGGCGCCGGTGGTCGGCCGCGAGACTTTCGGCGTCGACGCGGTCCGGATCGGGTTGCTGCTGACGGTCGAAGGAATCGGCGCGTTTGCCGGGGCGGTCGCCATCGCGTTCCTGGCGACGCCCGCATGGTTCCGACGGATCTACGTCTGCGGCAGCGCGCTGTTCATGGCGGCCGTGCTCGCCTTCTCGGTCACCACCAGTTACTCGATGGCACTGATAATCCTGACGATCGGCGGCTTCGGCATCGCCGGCTTCGCATCGATGCAGAGTGCCATCATGTTCGGCGAGGCCCCGGTGGCGATCCGGTCGCGGCTGATGGGGGTCTTGTCGGTGTGCATCGGCGCCGGGCCGATCGGCGTTCTGCACGTCGGCTGGCTGGCCGACCGGATCGGCGGTTCGCTGGCGCTGACCGTGATCGCGACCGAGGGACTGGTCGTGATGGCGATTCTGCTGTTGGTCGTTCCGGAACTGCGCCGACCCGGATCGCCGGCCTTCAGCGTACCCGCCGCGACGGATCGCGAAGGTCGTGATGGAGCATCGAGTTGAGCTCGGTGCGGTGGATTCCGATATCCTTGAGGGTACGGTCGTCGAGCCCCTGCAGCACCGCGTAAGCCTGGGCCTGACGCAGCAGGCAACGGGCGGTGTGCCAAACCGCCTGCATGCGGGACAACAGAGCGTGCAGGGGCGATGCGGCCTGTCCGACGTGCGGAGTGGCCAGCATGGTCTGCAGGCAGGGGTTGGAATTCTGAACTGCCGTGGTCATGGCTGAACATCCTTTCGGCGTTTCGCTCGCATCACTGTGTGCGAAGCGACTGCATGGCAGATGATTGGTCTTGATATGAGTTAAAATGATCGATACTGGCGGTCTGTCGTTCGATTTTGGAATTAAATATGGCATGATGCCGCGTCCGTCCGCGTTGACAGCGTTCAGCGCCCGGTGTGTTCTGCCGATCCCACCCAGTCACCAGATCCCGGATGGCAATGACCGACAGCACTGACCCGGCGCACCTCGTGGCGCTCGACGCCCGCGCCCTGATCGTCCGCACGCCCTGTGGCGACGGCTCGATGGTGTGGCGGATCTGGGGCGAGGGCGAACCCGTGGTGCTCCTGCACGGCGGCTTCGGGTCGTGGAACCACTGGGTCCGCAACATCGATGCGCTGGCTGGTGCAGGCTATCGGGTGATCGCCGCCGACATGCCGGGCCAGGGCGACAGCGACGATCCGCCGTTTCCCTACGACGCTGATAACCTCGCGGAGATTGTGGCGGACGGAGTTCGAAGACTCACTACGGAAGGCGAACGGGTCCGGCTGGTCTGCTTCTCGTTTGGCGGGGTGATCGGCAGCGTCGTCGCCGCTCTGCTGGGAGACCGGGTCAAGAGCTTCACCGGTGTGGGTGCGGCCGGCTTCGGCAAGCGCGGACGGGTGACCGAGGACATGACCCGGATCACCCCGGACATGCCCCGCGACGAACAGGATGCCGCCTACCGGCGCAACATGGCGATCCTGATGGTGGCGGATCCGGCCAATGTCGATGACCTGGCGATGCTGATCCAGCGCAGCAATTCAGAACGCAACCGCATCCGCTCGCGGCCGATCTCGCTGACCGACAAGTTGTCGATCACGCTGCCGGCGATCAAGGGCCGGATCAACCTGATCTGGGGCGACCGCGACGTCACCGCGATCGGGTACTTCGAACCACGGCACGCGATGGTCCGCGCGCTGCAACCGGATGCCCAGATCGCCATGCTCGACGGGGTCGGGCACTGGGTGCAGTACGAGGATGCACCGCGGTTCAATGAGACCCTGCTGCGGTTTCTTGCCGCCGACTGAGGTCAGCCGCCGGCCGCCAGACACCCGGTAAGCGATGCCGCGAGGGCGCGCATCAGTTTGAAATACCCGTCGGGTCCCGGCTTTGCCTCAACGCCCAATGGGTCCAGCACACCGATGCGGATGCTGGTGTCGGCTGCCAGGCTTTCCAGTATTTTCGGGGTGAATTGCGGCTCACGGAACGCGCAGGCCGCACCGCGGCTGGCGATCTCGTCGCGCAGTCGCGACAGGCGCTGGGCACCCGGCCCGCGTTCCGGCCCGACCGTGACGGCGCCGATTGGGAACAGGTTGTAGCGCTGCTCCAGATACTGATAGGCGTCGTGGAACACCACATACGGCCGGTCGCCAACCTCGGCGAACGTCGCGGCCAGTTCGATGTCCAGGTCGTTCAGGGCCTGCTTGGCGGATACCGCGTTGGCGCGATAGGCTGCGGCGCGCTCGGGATCGCGCGTGGACAGGGCGTCGGTGATGCGGTCGACCAGGATTGCGGCGTTGCGAGGGTCGAGCCAGAGATGGGCGTCGATCTTTCCATGATCGTCGTGATGGGCTCCGGCCGCCCCCGGGGCGTGGCCGTGGTCGTGATGCGCTCCCCAGATTCCACCGGCGCGGTTCGGATGCAGGATCAGGCCGTCAGCCTCCATCAACTCGACCGCCGCATCCGGGCGCGCCAGGGTGGCCAGCGGTTCCTCCAGGAAGGTCTCCAGCGCCTCGCCAATCCACAGCACCAGGTCGGCGGAGGCCAGGGTGCGCGCTTCCGACGGCCGCAAGGCATAGGCGTGCGGGGAGGCGCCGGCGGGCAGCAGAACCGTCGGCTCGGCCACACCACGCATGACCGCGGCGGCCAGGCTGCCGAGCGGGGCGATCGAGGCCACGACGCGTGGAGGCTCGGCGGCTTGCGCCGGGGGCGCTGCCAGAACGGCTGCCAAGGCCAGGACAGAGAAGGCTTGTGAGAGGGAACGCATCGCTGTATCCACATTGCCGAAACGTGTTTATGTAATAGTATAACATTTCATTCCGCAAGCAGGCTCACCGATGGCCGTGTCGACGCACCCTCCAATCCAATCGAAGGGCAGGCTGCTCCTGGAAGCCGATGGCCTCGCGGTTCGTCTCGGCGGCCGCGATATCCTGCACCACGTCGACCTGACCGTTCGGCGAGGCGAGATCGTCACCGTGATCGGGCCGAACGGCGGCGGCAAGACGACCCTGCTGCGTGCGGTACTAGGGCTGGTGGCACCCAGTGCCGGTCGTGCCGGCGTTGCCGATGGCGTGACCGTCGGCTACGTGCCGCAACGCTTCCCAGTCGACCGGATCCTGCCGATGACGGTGGAGCGGCTGATGCGGCTGACCGCGCGGCCGTCGCGAGCGGCGATCGAGCGATCGCTGGACGAGACCGGGACGGCCCACCTGATCGACGCCTCGATCCACACCCTGTCGGGCGGGGAGATGCAGCGGGTGTTGCTGGCGCGGGCGCTGGTGCGCGAGCCGGACCTGCTGGTGCTGGACGAACCGGTCCAGGCCGTCGACTACGCCGGCGAGGCGGCTCTGTACGAACTGATTGCCGCGATCCGCGATCGCCACGGCTGCGGCGTGCTCATGGTCAGCCACGACCTGCACGTCGTGATGGCGGCTACCGACCGGGTGCTGTGCGTCAACGGTCATGTGTGCTGTACCGGCACGCCGCACGAAGTGTCGGGCAACACCGAGTTCCGGCGGTTGTTCGGGCCACAGGCGGAAGTGTTCGCCTTGTACCACCACCACCATGACCACGATCACGACCTGTCGGGCGAGCCGCTGCCGGACGGCGAACAGGCCCATCACCATCATCACCATGGCGACGGGCACCACCATGCTTGACGATTTCCTGGTGCGGGCCCTGGTCGCCGGGGTCGGCGTGGCGTTGGTCGCCGGACCGCTTGGCTGCTTCGTGGTGTGGCGGCGCATGGCCTATGTCGGCGACACCATGGCGCACGCCTCGCTGCTGGGCATCGCGCTTGGCCTGATCCTCGGACTCGACCTCGGGATTGGGGTGCTGGCGGTGACCGTCACGGTGGCGCTGCTGCTGGCCGCGCTGCAAGGCCAGCGCCTGGTCGGCAGCGATACGTTGCTGGGCATCCTGGCCCATGGCGCGTTGTCGATCGGACTGGTCGCAGTGGCCTTCATGGAAACGGTGCGCCTGGACCTGATGGCCTACCTGTTCGGCGACATCCTGGCGGTTTCGGCGCGCGACCTGCTCTGGATCTGGGGCGGCAGCGCGATGGTGCTTGCGGGGCTGGCGGCCGTCTGGCGCCCGTTGCTGGCCGCCACCGTCGATCCCGACCTGGCGAGGGCGGAGCGCGCGTCGCCACCGTGGGTGCAGGTGGTGTTCGCGCTGCTCATCGCCGGCACCATTGCGATCGCCATGAAGATCGTCGGGGTGCTGTTGATCACGGCACTGCTGATCATTCCGGCGGCGGCGGCGCGGCGCAGCGCGCGGTCGCCGGAGGGAATGGCGGCGGCGGCGGCGGGCGTCGGTGTGGTGGCGGTGCTCGGCGGGCTGGCGTTGTCGATCGGTGTCGATACCCCGTCGGGGCCGTCGATCGTCGTGGCGGCCCTGGTGCTGTTCGTCGGGTCGCTGGCCATCCCGGCCCGCGGTTGACGACTACGCCGGTTCCGGCAGGGGTCGCTGTCCTAAACTCTGGTTCATCATCACCAGATAGCCGTCCGGATCCTGCAGGAACACCTCCCGCTGTCCGCCTTCGTGATTGCCGATCCGCCGCCATACCTCGCGCGGACCCGAATGGATCCGGCATCCGACGCTGTTGATCCGTGTCAGGACCGGGTCCAGGTCGGGCACCTCGACCTGGAACATCACGCCGCGGCCGAGCGGAAGGTCCATCGACGCGGTTTCCCACTTGCCGTCGCGCTGCCTCAGCATCAACTGCGCGCCGGCGTGTTCCAGGTACACGAAGCGCTCGGATGGCCGCTGGTAGGCAACGCCGAAGCCCAGGATGTCGCACCAGAACGTCTGGCTCGCCCCAAGATCGGTGACGATCAGTTCTGGAACCATCCGGGCGAAGCCACCCTTCGGGGCCGTACCCAAGTCCGTGTCCATGACGACGCTCCCGGAGGCCAGGAAAGCGGTCAGAAGGCCGCCCTCGCGGGTCATGGTGGATCAGTGCCGATCACATGGCAATCTTGTGGCCATCCTTGCGGCTGATGCTGCATGTCCCGGCGTAGCATGGCATTGTCTCCGGCACGAAGCGTGGGGAGGACCACGCCAGTCGCGGTACACCTGCGCTTCCGCCGTCCGGCGACTGCAGTACCGGGATGCCGTGTCAGTAGTCTTGGCGTCATGCTACGCGGGTTGGAAATCGAACCGGGTGTCCGGCCGGTCAGCGGGCCGCGCCCGAGGGAGGAATGATGAAGCTGCTGCTGTTGCCCGGAGACGGGATCGGTCCGGAGATCGCCGATGCGGTCGAGCATGTCCTGGAAACGCTTGAGCGTACCCACCAGATCGGCCTGTCGGTGGAACGGGACCTGATCGGCCTGGAGTCGCTGCGCACCGACGGGATCACGCTCAGCGAAGCCACCTTCGGGCGTGCATCCTCGGCCGACGGCGTGATCCTGGGCCCGGTCTCGACCGCCGACTATCCGGCTCCGGCCCAAGGCGGCCTCAATCCGTCCGCGGAGTTCCGCAAGCGGCTGGACCTGTACGCCAACATCCGACCGTCACGCACGCGCCCGGGAGTGAAGTCGCTGGCGGCTTCGATGGATCTGGTGATCGTGCGGGAGAACACCGAGGGCTTCTATGCCGACCGGACCATGCACATGGGCCCGGGTGAGTTCATGCCGACACCGGACCTGGCACTCGCCATGCGCAAGATCACCCGTCAGGGATCGGAGCGGATCGGCCGTTCGGCGGCGGCCCTGGCCGCAGGGCGGCGCGGCAAGCTGGCGATCGTGACCAAGAGCAATGTTCTGAAGATCACCGACGGGCTGTTCCGCAACGCCGTTCAGTCCGCGGCCCGCGACGAGGCCGGGCTGGAGATCGAGGAGGTCCTGGTCGATGCGATGGCGTCCCTGCTGGTGCGGGAGCCGGAGCGGTTCGACGTCATCGTCACCACCAATATGTTCGGCGACATCCTGTCCAATCTGGCGGCCGAACTGTCCGGCGGCCTCGGGGTGGCGGGCTCGCTGAATGCCGGCGACACCTGCGCCATTGCGCAGGCGTCGCACGGGTCGGCGCCGACCCTGGCCGGTCGCAACGTGGCCAATCCGGCGGCGCTGGTGCTGTCGACGGCGATGCTGATGGGCTGGCTCGGCCGACGCGACGGCGACGAAGCGGTGATCGACGCCGCGGTCCGGCTGGAGTCGGCGGTCGATGCCGCTCTCGGCCAGGCAGCCGGACGCACGATCGATCTCGGCGGTTCCGCGACCACGGCCGAAGCCGGCAAGGCGATCGCGGCGGCTCTGCGGGGCACGGCGTGACGCCTGCGGTTGAGGTTCGAACGTCCGATGGAGTGGCCCATCTGACGCTGTCCCGCCCCGAACGCGGCAACGCGCTCGGGCCGGATCTTGTGGAAGCGGCCCTTGAAGCGGTTCACCGGACATTGGCGGATGGCGCCCGGATGATCGTTCTGCGGGGCGCCGGCAAGCATTTCTGTACCGGCTTCGACCTTTCCGACCTGGCGGAGCTTTCCGACGGTGACCTGCTGTTGCGGGTGATCCGGATCGAGACGCTGTTGCAGGCGGTGCACCACGCGCCGGTGCCGACGATTGCCGTCGCCCACGGCGCGACCATGGGGGCGGGGGCTGATCTGGTCGCGGCCTGTCAGATGCGCTGGGCGCTGCCCGGTACCCGTTTCGCGTTTCCAGGTGCGGGCTTTGGTCTGGCCCTTGGCACACGTCGGCTGGCATTTCGGATCGGATCGGAGGCAGCGCGCGATCTGGTCGGTTCCGGTCGGCGGATCGATGCGTCGGAAGCCGCGTCGCTTGGATTGATCCAGCGGATGGTCGATCCGGATGCCCTCGAGTCTGAAATGGTGGCGGCTTCACGGCACTATGCCTTGGATGCCGCGACGGCCGAGCGCGTTCACGCGCTGACCGTGCCCGATACCCGGGAGTCCGACCTGGCGAATCTTGCCATGTCGGCGGCCCGACCGGGATTGAAAGCCCGGATCACGTCCTATGTTGCATCCCTTCAAGACAGGAAGGCCGAAGGAGGCAAGCGATGAGAATGGTGGCACTGCCGGGCGGTGAAAGTGTTCCGGCGCTGGGCCTCGGCACCTGGCATATGGGCGAGCGAGGGTCGGATCGAGCCGCCGAGGCCGACGCCCTGCGGTGCGGCATCGATCTCGGGATGACGCTGATCGACACCGCAGAGATGTACGCGACCGGCGGTGCCGAGGAGGTGGTTGGCGCCGCCATCCGCGATCGGCGGGACAAGGTGTTCCTGGTCTCCAAGGTCCTGCCGTTCAACGCGAGCCGGAATGGCACGGTCGAGGCCTGCGAGGCCAGCCTCGCCCGTCTCGGGGTAGAGGTGATCGACCTCTACCTTCTGCACTGGCCGGGTCCGAGCCCGCTGGAGGAGACCCTGGCCGGCTTCGAGGATCTTCAGCGCGACGGCAAGATCAGGCATTGGGGCGTCAGCAACTTCGACACCTCGGAGATGAAGTCCCTCGCAATCGAACCCGGGGGATCGGCCTGTGTGACCAACCAGGTGCTCTACAATCTGGCGCGCCGTGGCATCGAGTTCGACCTTCTGCCGTGGTGCGCGGCACGATCGATGCCGGTGATGGCGTATTCACCGCTCGAGCAGGGGCGGTTGAGCGGCAACATGGCCCTCGCCGAGGTGGCGGGCCGGCACGGCGTGACGGAGTTGCAGATTGCGCTTGCCTGGGTCCTCGACCGCGATGGGGTCATCGTCATCCCGAAGGCCGGCCGCCTCGATCATGTCCGGCAGAACCATGCCGCACTGGGCATTCGCTTGACGGCGGAGGATCGGGCAGCGCTTGATCACGCGTTCCCGCCGCCTTCGGTCAAGCGACCGTTGGAAATCCTGTAGTTCGCGCAATGCCGGTTGACGGCTGGGCCGGCAGGATTCAAAACAGCGGCGGGGGAGACTGGAGAACCAGAATGCGATCCATTTTCCTGATGATCGTTCTCTGCGCGGCAGGCCTTTTTGCCGGTGCGCGCGATGCAGCTGCCGACCTGAGCGGCCGTCCGAGAGTTCTGTCGGGTGACACTCTCAGAATCGGCAAGGAGACCATACGGCTTCACGGCATCGACGCGCCGGAAGAAGGGCAGTACTGCGAGAACGAGTACGGCCGTCCGTTCGAGTGCGGCATTCAGGCACTCGATGCCTTGTCGGCGTTGATCGACCGGCGGTCGGTGACCTGCGTCGGTGACAAGCGCAGCGAGGAAGGCCAGATTCTGGCGGTGTGCTACGCAGGCGACATGAACCTGAACAGCCGAATGGTACGCACCGGCTGGGCGGTTGCACGCCCGGCGGAGCAGCCGGACTTTGCTTCCCTGGAGAGTTTGGCGCGAAACGAACGCGCCGGGATCTGGGCGCTCAAGTTCCTCGACCCGGCCGAGTGGCGCAAGAAGAACCCCTGAGCTGTCCGGCGGCTATTTCTTGTAGAAGAACGCCAGCACCTTGGCCCTGACGGCCGGATCACCGGGGTCGGCAGCCAGCGCGTCGCTGTACTCGCGGGCGGCGCGGTCCAGGATCCGCAAATGCTCCCAGGCGATCCCGCGTGCCAGATGCAACTGGGCGGGCCGAGGGAACGCCAGGGCTTCGGCGGCGTCGAAGTCGAGGATAGCCTCCGAGAACCGGTCCAGCTGAAGACGCGCCGCACCGCGGTTGAACAGCGCAAGGGACCTCAACCGGTCGGATACTTCAGGCGTATCGATCACCAACCCCAGCACGCTGTCCGCATCGGCAAACCGGCCCTGGCCGTAGTGGGTGACGGCCCGGTCGATCCGCCATTCGACCAGTTCGCTCGGAGTCAGCGACCGGTCGATGGTTTCGCTGTCTTCGCCGGGCGCCGTGGGAGCTACCGCCTCCGCGAGTTGGACGGAGCCGACGGTCAGCGTCGCTGCCGCGAAGAGTGAGAGAACCCAGCGCATCCACAACCCCTTTGCCGCGAGTTGATGGGTGACGAGACGAGGGTATCGCTGTCACTTAAGCGCCAGATTACGCGCACGGTGTGCGCATATCCAGACAAAAGCGCACGTGGTGCGTTATTTGGCCCAGTAGATCCGGTGAGTCACGTGCACTTGAACGGATACCACTGCAGCGTGAAATCCGCGGCATCGCGCCGATCTGCGAACCAGAACGTCGGATTTACCGAGTCAGGCCGTTCCACCCGCCAAGCGCCTCGGCACCGCTTTTCACACCACTCGCGCCGGCCGCCGAGGGTTCGGTCGAAGAACGCCCGCTCGCTTGGGAATCCAGCGCTGCGTGACTCCCAGCCTTGCGGGAACCGAACCGGATGCCAACTGGCTTCGACCGTTGCCAGTTCATTGCTGGCATCAAGCACCTTGCCGGTGGACTGGTCGACGGCGACGAGGCCGCGTCGGTCTGTCGGCAGGGAATCGGCGAGTGTGCTCAGGGCAATCTGACGGCGCGTCAGACGGACCGCAAGCCAAACCAAGCCGCCGAGTGCAAGGAGGATTCCGAGGGTGCTCATGAGCGAATCGTACCGCCGGGCAGGTCGGTCGGCAACGGCATCCTATCGGCTCATGCTGCTTTCAGTTCGATTCGTATAGAACCGATGATTGATCCATTCTGATATAGAATCGATGAATGGGCTTGAACAAGTCGGTCGAATCACCGATCTTAGGTTAAGGTTGGCAAGAGTGGTGCTTGCACCCTCCATCGGATGGCGCAGCGATGTTCGACGTGGCATTGGAAAAAAAGGCGCTTCAGATCCTGGCCGAGGCAGTCGACCGGACGGTTGGTACCGGATTCGTGCATGCTGCGGTGCTGAAGGCGGCACATACACTCGCCGCTCACGACTACCGGCAGGCGGACAAGGCGTTCCGCATGCTCAATCCCCGCGAGACGCTCAAGGTCAAGTCGACGGCAATCGAGTCGGCCGAGTTGTACCATCAGTTCGGCGACTACGAGGACCCGGCCACCGAGGTGGCGCCGGATCCGCGTTTGCGCGATATTCGCAGCCGTTCCGCCAAGCTCGGGACCGGCTGAGCGCATCGGGTTCGTTGACGGCGTTGGGCAGCAGATCGCGGGAGCGTGATGCGACAAGGCCGCCGTTGACCGGATCGTGAGTTCATGCGACCGGCGGGCTGCTTCAATGTCGTCCCATGCAATCGGTTCGTCTCTTCCTGGTCCTGTTTCTGGTATCGCTCGCCCAGCCGGCGGGCGCAGGGCAGCGCCATTGGATGGCCGACTGGCCGGTGACTGATTTTTCCCGTGCGGCCGTGCCGCTCCATGCGATCCGGCCGGGCGGACCGGCGCGGGACGACATTCCCCCGATCGACCAGCCCCGGTTTGCGTCGGTTGATCAGGCGGCGGTGCCAGGCATCGAGCCGGTGGTGTCGATCGCGATCGGCGACGATGCGCGGGCCTATCCGCTTCGGGTTCTGATCTGGCACCAGATCGTCAACGATCGGGTCGGCGGCACGCCGATCGTTGTCACGTTCAGCCCGTTGTGCAACGCCGCCCTTGTCTATAGCCGGCAGGTTGGCGCCCACGTGTTCGATTTCGGAACCACCGGGCTTCTGCGCCATGCCGACCTCGTCATGTACGATCGCCAGACCGAGAGCTGGTGGCAGCAGTACGAAGGCGAGGCGATAGTCGGGTCGTCGGTCGGCATGCGCCTGCAGGCTCTGCCGGCGCGGTTGGAGTCGATGCAGCGGTTTGCCGAGCGCTACCCGGCTGGGCAGGTCCTGGTGCCGTCCGACGCCACGGTGCGGCCGTACGGCCGCAACCCTTACACCGGGTACGACAGCATGCCGTCGCCGTATCTGTACGACGGCCCGATGCCGGACGGAATTGCGCCGTTGGCCCGGGTGCTGGCGGTTGGCGAACGGGCATGGAGCCTGTCGCTCGTCGAGGCGCGCGGCCGCATTGAGACCGGGGATCTCAGGATTACCTGGACCCCTGGGCAAAGCTCGGCGTTGGATGCAAAGCACATCGCGGAAGGCCGGGATGTCGGCAACGTGGTGGTCCGCCAGCTCCGGGACGGGGTATGGGGGGATGTTCCGTACTCGGTCGAGTTCGCCTTCGCGTTTGTGGCCTTCAACCCGGGCGTCTCGATAACGCTCGACTGACCGACCGGCCATTATCAAGCAATTTGGGTAAAATGCTTCTTGTCGAATGGCGCCGCCCGCCTCTAAAGTCGGGTCAGGTCCTAAGGAACAGGTCATGGTGACGGTGTCCGAAACCAACCGCCTCCTGTGGGAGGCGCTCGATGATATTTACGCGGCCCAGCGGGACGCGGTTGAGCGGACTCAGCAGGCGCTGGCCAAGTTGAATGCCGAGCACCCCGAGATCGGTCAGGACGCGATGGCACGCGATGCCTTGAGGGCGGCGGTGGCTCGTCAGGACGGGGTACGCCGCTTCGCCGACAGCCAGAGGGCTTTGGTCGAGACCATGCGGGCCTACTGGGAGCAGCGGACCTCGACCGCCGAACCCATGCCTATGCCGTTGATTCGACGGAGTAGCGCTCTGACGTCGTCGGCGATGATGGCACGGGCGGCGACCTCGGTGGGCGGCTCGGATTAGTTTCGGATTGCACGCCTAGAATGGTGCCCGACGGCTTGGCTTTAAGCTGTCGAACGACCGTCGGTCGCTTTACACTCCGGCGTCCGCAATCGTCCTGAGTTCACCCGATGCCCCAACCCGCGCATACCGGTTACCGTCCGACCCTGTGGGAGCGGCTGGCCGGTGCTCCGCATCCATCCGTCAGCTTTCAGTCGTCGTTCTGGCATGCCTCGGCACCGCCGGGGCCGGCGACCGAACGGCTGGAGGGCGAGGTGCGCACGCCGCTCGCGGTGGTCGGCGGTGGCTATCTGGGATTCTCGACGGCGCTGCATCTGGCGGAGTCGGGCCATGACGTGACCGTACTGGAGGCGGACGAGGCCGGTTTCGGTGCGTCTGGTCGCAACACGGGGTTCGCGGTGCCGAATCTCCTGACCGGGCTCGACCCGCGGGTGGTGAGGGAGCATTTCGGCGAGGAGCGAGGCAACCTGCTGTGCCGCATGCTGGGTGAGGGCGGCGAGTTGGTGTTCGAGTTGATCCGCCGTCACGGGATCGACTGTCAGGCTCGCCAGACCGGTTGGATGCAGCCGATCCACACCGCGAAGAAGGCGGCGTGGCTGGATGACCGCATCGAACAGTGGAAGGCGCTGGGGCGGCCGGTCCAACGCCTGTCGCGCGACGAGGCGGTGTACGAGACCGGCTCGAACCAGTACCACGGCGCCTTCCTCGATCCGACCGGCGGGCACCTCAACCCGCTGGCCTATGTCCGGGGACTGGCCGCGGCCGCAGTTCGCCACGGCGCGACGGTGTTCAGCGACAGCCGGGCCCGGCGGTTGGAACGGGTCGGTGATGTCTGGCGGATCGAGACCGAACACGGGGTGCTGATCGCCGACCGGGTCCTGCTGACGACCAATTCTACCGGTGGCGGGCTGGCGGCCGATGCGGAGGGCACGCAGTTTCCCATCACGCTGTTCCAGGTCGCGACCGAGCCGCTGGACCCGGAATTGCGCAAGTCGGTACTGCCGAACGACCGATGCTCGGCCGATACCCGCAAGGACCTGATCGCCTACCGTTGGACCTGGGACAACCGGCTGGTGACCGGCGGGTTGCTGGCCAATCCGCTGGGCTCGGCGGAGCGGGGGCGGACCCACCACATCGGTCGCCTGCAGAAGCTGCTGCCGCAGCTTCCGGAGCTGCGGGTCGACTACGCGTGGCAGGGCCGGCTGGCGGCGGCGCGGGACTTCATGCCCCGGCTCATGGAACTCGGGCCGAACGCCTGGTCGGCCATAGCGTGCAACGGTCGCGGTATGACGATGACCACGGCGCTTGGCCGGGCGCTGGCGTTCTGGTTGAGCGGCGGGTCGAACGAAGGACTGCCGGTGCCGGTGACCCGTCCCGATCCCGTGCTGGTCCCGGGCCTTGCTTCGCTGGCTTTCTCGCTGTGGCTGCCCATGAGCCGCTGGCACGACGCGCGGGACCTGAAGGACGGATAAGCCTGGGTCAGTCTGTCGTGATCACCAGGCTGAGGATCATGTTTGGTGGCCCGGAGGGTGGACCGAGCGGGAGCATCAGCCGCTGGACCGTGGTGAAATCGTTGGTCTTCTCCTGAAGCACGGAGGAGTGGTAGATCAGGCGTCCATGGTCCGCCACGAACGAGTAGCGTGCCAGGACGGCGTTACGCTCCTTCGGCCGGGCGTTCTCGCCAACCGGCTTTCCGGTCGGGTCGTGACGGAGCGCGCGAGCTACCGAGGTGCCGACAAGCCGGTAGACGAACCGGGGATCGGTTGTCCGGACTTCGACTAGCGACAGATGCTCGATCAGCTTCGGGATTTCCAGCGGATCGAGATCCGCCCGGCTGGGGTAGGGAGCGTCGCCTCGCTTGGCGTCCCAGTACTCGTATAGCGCGCGGACCTTCGGATCGACGTTGGCCGGGACTGTCGATTGCCAATCCGTTCGCTCGTCCACCCCGACCCCTTTTGGCTCCCTCAAAGACCTATGGCAAGGTCGCGGATCTCTCGCCGAGCAGGTTAGCCCGGAACCGGGTTTTTAGATAGCTTCCGTCGCGCGGCGGAACGGCCATCGGCAGCGTCTCGTCGACCACCTTGGCGACGGCCATGACCGGACCAGCGTTGCGCAGCAACAGGTCGCCGAGCCTGGCCGCGTCGGCTTCGGTACGAAGGGTCGCAGTCTGCGGGAATCCGCACGCCGCCGCTACGGCGGCAAGGTCGGTTCCAAGGCCGGTAGCGGTCGGTTGCCGGCCGGTTTCGGTGTAGCGCTCGTTGTCGAGCACGCAGATCGCCAGGTTCTTCGGCCGGCGGGCGCCTATCGTGGACAGCGAGGTCAGGCCCATCAGCATTTCGCCGTCACCGGTGATCACGACGACACGGCGGTCCGGCCGGGCAATCGCCAAGCCGAGGCCGATCATCGCGGCGTTGCCCATGGCTCCCCAGAGATAGAAGTTCTCCGGCCGGTCACCGAGGGACGCGAGATCCCAAGTAGCCGAGCCGAGGCCGGTGACGAACAGCGTATCGCCACGATCGGCGAGGGCGGCCTTCAGGATCTCGCGGCGGCGCAGGATGAAATCGGTCATTGCTTGCCCTCCGACGAACCCGCGACCCAGACCTTGGAGCCGATCACCCGCTGCGACACCAGGACGGCGATCGCCTGATCGGTGCTGTAGGCCATCCGCAACCCTGCCTCGATCATCGGACTCACATCGGCGGCGGTATCGGCCTGGAAGGTCTTCACGCCGACGGCTTCCAGGACCGGCGCCACCGCCTGGCCCATCGGCACCTGCCAGGGATTTCCCTCGCCCCACTGGCCGCGCATGGTGACGATCGTGAACAGCGGGAAGTGCGCCGACGTGATCAGCGAAGCGATGGCATTGATCGTGTTGCCGACCCCGCTGGACTGCATCAGCACGGCCGCCTTCTGGCCGGCCAGCCACGCTCCGGCGGCAAGGCCGATGCCTTCCTCCTCGGTGGCGCACATCACGGTCTCAATCTCGTTGTCCTCGCGGCACCGCTCGATCAGCTTGGTCAGCCCGGCGTCCGGCACGTAGGCTACCTGGCGGATGCCGGCCGCCTTGAAGTGGCGGTGACCGTCAACGCTCCAATGCTCGTCCATTCCAGGGGATCTCCGTGCCGCATAAAAAGGTCGGGCGAAGCTAGGTTCGCGGGTATCCGTTTGTAAAGACGCATTGCATACAATATGCGTAGTATCGCCGTTCAGGCATGCGCTTCCACCAGCCCGACCGATCCCAAATGCTGACCCCTCCGGCCGCCGACGCCGCCTATCTCGAAGACCTGTACGCCCGCTTCCTTGATGACCCGCTGTCCGTCGACCCGAGCCTTTGGCCGGTGTTCGCGGCGTGGCCGGACAGCCGCGCCACCGTGCATCGGGTGAGGCGGCCGCGCGCCGACCCCGGGCCCGTGGATGCCGATCTGGTCCGCCGCAGCGTGGCCACCGAGCGGCTTATCGCCGCCTGGCGGACACACGGCCATCTCGCGGCCTCGCTGGACCCGATCGGACTGCGCCAGCCGGTCGGACATCCGGAGCTCGATCCATCGACGCATGGGCTGACCCCCGACGATATGGGTGCCCCGGTTGCCGTCGCCGCACCGCTAGGTGCTGCCGCGGCGACCCCGGCCGCCATCCTGGACCGGTTGCGCCAGACCTGGGGCGGGACGTTCACCGCCGAAGTGGTGCATCTGGAGGATGTCGAGGCTCGCGACTGGCTGGTGGCGGCGATCGAAGGCGATCGCTTCGCATTCCCGTCGGACGAAGAAAGGCTGACCCGCCTGGACGGCATGCTGGCAGCCGAGTCGGTCGAGCAGTTCATGAACAAGCGCTTCCCGACCAACAAGCGGTTCGGCCTCGAGGGGCTGGAGGCGATGGCGCCGATGTGGGAGGCCATGCTGGCCGACGCGGCATCGGCGGGTGTGCGCGACGTGGTGATGGCGCCGATGCACCGCGGCCGGCTCACCCTGATCACCCGGATCGTTGGCAAGTCGTTCACCGCGGCGTTCTCGGAACTGCTGGGCACGCCGCAGGTGCCGAAAGGCCTCTCGGCGTCCTCGGACGTGCCCTATCACCTGGGAATCTCGACGGAACGCAGCATCGGTGGTCGCACGCTGCGGATCACCATGCCGTCGAACCCGAGCCATGTGGAGATCGTCGCGGCGGTCGCCCTGGGCAAGGCGCGGGCCAAGCAGGACCTGTTGCGCGCGAAGGGGCAGGCGGATCCCGAAGGCCAGGTGCTGCCGATGCTGCTGCACACCGACGGTGCGTTCTCCGGCCAGGGCGTGGTGGGTGAGATGCTGCAACTGGCCGCTCTGCCGGCCTACTCGGTCGGAGGTTCGGTCCACGTGATCTCCAACAACCAGCTGGCCTTCACGGTGAAGCCCGAGCACGGCCGCACCTCGCGGCATCCCAGCGATGCGGCCAAGGCGATCGGCGCACCGGTCCTGCACGTGCAGGCCGATGCGGTCGACCAGGTGGTGCGGGCCGGCCGGATTGCCATGGCGTTTCGCGCCCGGTTCCGACGCGACATTGTGGTCGATGTCGTCGGCTATCGGCGGCGCGGCCACAACGAACTCGAAGAGCCGATGTTCACCGAACCGGTCCGGTACACGCACATCGCTGCCCGGCCGTCGTCGCCGATCGCCTACGCCGATGACTGTGTGGCTGCGGGAGTGATCGGTCGGGACGGCGTGCAGTCGATCGCGGACCGGCACTGGGCGGAACTGGACCAGGCGCATGATGCGGCCAAAGGCTACCGGCCGAACACCGCCGACCGGCTGACCCATCGCTGGTCCGGACTGAAGCCGCGGGGCGAAGGCGCGGCGGAGCCGACCGGGATGCCGCTCGACCGGCTGCGGCGGCTCGGTGCCGCGACGGTGCAGGTGCCCGACGGCTTCGACCTGAACGCCAAGATCGCCCGGCAATGGGGCGAGCGGAGCGACAGCCTGGAAAAGGGTGACGGCATCGGCTTCGCCACCGCCGAAGCACTGGCGTTCGCCAGCCTGCTGGACGGTGGCTACGGCGTTCGGCTGACCGGGCAGGACAGCCGGCGCGGCACCTTCTCTCAGCGACACGCCGTGGTGTTCGACCAGACGAGTGGAGCGGAACACACGCCGCTGGCGATGCTGGCATCGGCACCCTCCAGGCTCACCGTTTCCGACAGCCCGCTGACCGAGGAGGCCTGCCTGGCTTTCGAATACGGTCTCAGCATCACCGATCCCGACATGCTGGTCGCCTGGGAGGCGCAGTTCGGCGATTTCGTGAACGGTGCGCAGGCGGTAATCGACCAGTTCATTGCTTCCGGCGACGACAAGTGGCTGCGCCAGTCCGGTCTGGTGCTGCTGTTGCCGCACGGCATGGAGGGTGGCGGGCCGGAGCACTCCTCGGCGCGGCCGGAGCGGTTCCTGCAACTGGCCGCCGGCGGCAACCTGTCGGTGCTGGCGTGCGCGTCCCCGGCCAATCTGTTTCACGCCCTGCGGCGCCAGATGCTGCGGCCCTACCGGATTCCGCTGGTCGCGCTGACCCCGAAATCCGGCCTGCGGCACGCCGAAGCCGTCTCGTCGTTCGACGAGTTCGGGCCAGGCACCGCGTTCCGCCCGGTGATCGATGACGCCGACTGCCCGGCGGGCGCTCGCCGGGTGGTGCTGGTGGCGGGAAAGTTGTTCTTTGACCTGGTGCCGGCGCGACGCGAGCGGGGCGTGGACGACATCGCATTGATCCGGGTCGAGGAGCTGTATCCATTCCCGGAAGCCGAGCTGCGCGCGGTCCTCGCGAGGCACCCCGGGGCGGAACTGATATGGGCCCAGGAAGAACCCGAGAACATGGGAGCCTGGCGCTTCATGGAGCCGAATCTGGCTTCCTTGCGCGGGTCGGAGAGCCGTGCCACCTATTGCGGGCGTCCCGCAACGCCGTCGCCGGCGGTTGGTTGGGGCGCATGGCACAAGGCCGAGCACGCGGCGGTTCTCGACGCGGCACTCGCGCCGGTCGCGACCCGCCGCAGGAGAGCTTCATGAGCACCGCCATCAACCGCCGCCTGATCCCGACGTCGACCCATTGGGGCACCTATTACGCGGAGGTGGAGGGCGACCGGCTGATCGCCGTGCACGACTATGCCAAGGACCCCGCACCGGCGATCATCGGGCCGGGCATCGTCGAGGCGGTCACGCACGAGAGCCGGATCGGCCGGCCGATGATCCGCAAGGGCTGGCTGGACAAGCGCGAACACAGCGACCGAACCGGGCGTGGGCGCGAGCCGTTCGTGGCGGTGCCATGGGACGAGGCGCTGGAGATGGCGGCGGCCGAGATCAAGCGGATCAAGGAGACCCACGGCAACACCGCATTCTATGCCGGGTCCTACGGCTGGGCCAGTGCCGGACGGTTCCACCACGCCAACTCGCACATCCACCGCTTCTTCAACCAGATCGGCGGTTACGTTCGGCATGAGGGGACGTACTCCTACGCAGCCGCCCAGCAGATCCTTCCGCATGTGGTCGGGCCGATCAAACCGCTGCTGGACACCCACACCACCTGGCCGGTGCTGGCCGAGCATTGCGAGATGCTGGTGTCGTTCGGCGGAATGCCGGTCAAGAACGCCCAGGTGACGTCGGGCGGGGTCGGCCAGCACACCTGCTATCACGGCCTGAAGGCCTGCGCCGACAACGGCTGCGAGCTGGTCTATCTGAGCCCGATCCGCATCGACATGCCGCCGGACCTCGGCGCCGAGTGGATCCCGATCCGCCCGGGGTCCGATGCCGCGGTGATGCTGGCGATGGCCCATACCCTGATCGCCGAGAAGCTTCAGGACGATGCGTTTCTGGACCGGTACACCGTCGGCTTCGAACGGTTCCGCGCCTATGTCATGGGCGAGAGCGACGGCCAACCGAAGACCCCGGAGTGGGCGGCGCAGATCAGCATGGTTCCCGCCGATACGATCCGTGACCTGACGCGTCGGATGGCGTCCAGCCGTACCATGATCAACGCCACCTGGTCGATGCAGCGCGCCGAGTATGGCGAGCAGCCGGTGTGGCTGACGGTGGTGCTGGCCGCCATGCTGGGCCAGATCGGCACGCCGGGCGGTGGCTTCGGGATCGGCTACAGCTCGGAGAACGGTGTCGGCAATCCCGTCAAGTTCTTCCACTGGCCGTCGGTGTCCCAGGGCATCAACAACGTCAAGGATGTGATCCCGGTCGCACGGATCTCGGACATGCTGCTGAACCCGGGCCAGCCGTTCCAATTCGACGGCAAGGACCTGACCTACCCGGACATCCGGATGGTCTACTGGGCCGGTGGCAACCCGTTCCATCACCACCAGGACCTGCACAAGCTGGTCGAGGCGTTCCGCCGACCGGAGACGATCATCGTCAACGAGATCTGGTGGACCGGCATGGCCCGGCACGCCGACATCGTGTTCCCCTCGACCACCGCGCTGGAGCGCAACGACCTGTCGATCACCCATTGGGAACCGCTCAGCGTTGCGATGAAGCAGGCGATCCCGCGGGTCGGCGACAGCCGGCCGGACTACGAGATCTTCAGCGGACTGGCGCGGAACCTTGGTTTCGCCGAACGCTACACTGAAGGCCGCAACGAGATGGACTGGCTGCGCCATCTGTGGGACCAGTCGCGCCAGCGCGCCGCCGAAGCCGGGTTCGAACTGCCCGACTTTGAGACGTTCTGGGAGCAGGAGACGTTCGAGCTGCCGGAGGCCGACAAGCCGACCATCCTGCTGGAAGCCTTCCGCACCGATCCCGACGCGAACCCCCTGCCGACCCCGTCCGGCAAGATCGAGATCTTCTCCGAGACGATCGACGGCTTCGGCTACGACGACTGCCCCGGCCACCCGGTGTGGCGCGAGCCGGACGAGTGGCTGGGCGGCAAGCTGGCGCAGACCTACCCGCTGCACCTTATGTCGAACCAGCCGCGCACCCGCCTGCACAGCCAGCTTGATCCGGGCTCGGTCAGCATGGGCTCGAAGATTGCAGACCGCGAGCCGATGACCATTCATCCCGACGACGCGGCGCCCCGCGGTATCAAGTCGGGTGACGTGGTGCGGGTGTGGAACGACCGCGGGTCGTGCCTTGCCGGGGTGATCGTCTCGGACGCGGTGATGCCGGGGATCGCCCAGCTGTCGACCGGCGCTTGGTACGACCCGCAGACCCCCGGCCAGACCGAAGGACTGGAGAAGCACGGCAACCCGAACGTCCTGACCCGTGATCGGGGCACGTCGCGCCTCGGTCAGGGCCCGGCGGCGCATTCGTGCCTGGTGGAGGTGGCGCGGGTCGACGGTGTCATCCCGGCGGTCACCGCCCACCGGCCGCCCGAGATCATCGAACGCTGAATCCGACTTTTGGAAGCCTGAGCATGCGCGACGACACCGATTTCCACGGCCAGGCCGTCCTGATAACCGGTGGGGCCAGCGGCATCGGCTGGGCGGCGGCCCGTGCCTTCGCCCAGCGCGGCGCCCGGGTGGCAATCGCCGATCTGACGGAAGAAGCGGCGACCAGCCGGGCTTCCGAACTGGGGCCAACCCATCGCGGGGTCGGCGGCGACGTCTCGGACGAGGCGGCGGTCGACCGGATGATCCATGCGACGGTCGAGGCGTTCGGGCGGCTCGACGTGCTGATCAACTGCGCCGGTCTGCCGGACACCTTCACGCCGACGATCGAGCAGACCGGCGCGCACTGGCAGCGGCTGATCGACGTCCATTTGACCGGCACGTTCCTGATGGCGAAGCGCGCCGCGGTCGAGATGATGCGCCACCATCACGGGGTGATCCTCAACATCTCCTCCATCGCCGGCACCCACGCCCTACCACGCCGCAACGCCTATACCGCCGCCAAGCACGGCGTGATCGGCCTGACCAAGGCGCTGGCCTGCGACTGGGCGCAGGATGGGATCCGGGTCAATGCGGTCGCGCCGGGCTACATCCTGACGCCGTTCATTGAGGGGCTGATCGCCCAAGGCAAGCTGGATCCCAAGGTGATCCGCCGCCGCACGCCGCTGGGCGAACTGCTTCCGCCGGAAGAAGTGGCGAACGCCATGATCTTCCTGGCGTCGCCGCTGGCCCGGACCGTCACCGGCACGGTGGTGACCGTGGACGGCGGCTACACGGCCTTTGGCAGCCCGAACGACGCCGCCATCATCGAGGATTGAAGCCATGCGGGAGAATGCGTCGCTGGAAGCCGGTTTCGTCTTTCCGGAGCGGCGCGTCACCCGAGCCGCGGATGATCAGGCGCGGTGGCTGAGCGCTGCCGGCGCCGACCCCGAAATCTGGGCCGGCATCGCCGAACCGACGCTGTGGGGCAACGACGGCTTTCGCGGCATGAAGCTGGTTCGCCAGCAGCCGAACGGCTACGTCCATGTCCAGCAGGTCATGACCGTTACGGCGCACGCGGCGCTTGGCGAGGAGATCCGGTTTCGCGGCCTCACCGAGAGCGTTGAGCCGGTTCGCAAGGGGCGAATGGTCACCCAGCGCTTCGAGGTGGTCCAGGCGAATGGCGAGGTGGCCGCGAGCATGACCCATATCGGCTTGCTCCCGGACCCCGCAGCCATGACAGCACCGGACAACAGTCGTGCTGGATCCAGAGATTCCGACGATCTCGATGGTTTGGAGCCGATTGCCGAGCAGACATTGACGCCGGATCGGGTCACGACGTTCTCGCGCGAGGTCGGCAACCTTATTCACTTCGATCCGGGTTTCGCGCAGAGCCTCGGCTACCGGGCGCCGCTTGCCCAGGGCCTGCAGACCATGACCTGGATGGTCGGCGCCCTTGGTCCTGCGGCACCACTGGCGGTTCGCTGCCGGTTCCGGCGCCCGGTGTTCTGGGACGACACCATGCGCCTGCTTGGCCAGAGAGGGTCCGACGGCCGGTGGTGCCGGTTGGTCACAACCAACGCCACCGGCCGGATCACGGCAGACCTGACGGTCAACTGATCCTCAATCGTTGGTCAGCACCACCCGGCCGACGATCTTGCCGGCCTTGAGGTCCTGCAGGGTGTCGTAGGCGGTCTCGACCGGTCGGGTCGAGATCGGGATCGGCTTGACGGTCCCGGTCTTCACCAGTTCCATCAGTTCCTTCAGCTCGTCGAGCGAGCCGACATACGAGCCGAGGATCGACACCGCGCGCATCGGGATGGTCGGAAGCGAGATGCTGATCTGCCCGCCATACAAACCCACGATCACGTAGCGCCCGCCCTTGCGGACGGCCGCAATGCCGAGATTGGCGGTGGCCTCGCCGCCCACCGTGTCGACCACGGCGCGCAGTTCCCCGCCTGCGAGCTTCTGCAGCGCGGCGACCGCGTTCGCGGTCGACTTGGGATTCAGGGTGGCGGTGGCCCCCATGTCCTTGGCGGCCGTCAGGTGGGAGTCGTCGATGTCGACCGAGATGATGTTCTTCACGCCCATCGCCTTGGCGATGGCGACCGCCGACAGGCCGAGCCCGCCGGCTCCCATGATCGCCAGCCATTCGTCATCGCGGATCGGCAGCGCCTTCTTGAGGGCCGAGTAAACGGTGACGCCGGAACAGGAGTAGGGCGTGGCAATGCTCGGGTCGACGTTGCCGATATCCACGAGGTACTTCGGGTGCGGTACCACGCAATGGGTGGCGTAGCCGCCGTCGCGAAAGACGCCGATCGAGCGCATGGTCGGGCAGTGGTTCTCCTGCTCCGCCTTGCAGGCCGAGCACTCGCCGCAACCGAGCCAGGGGTGCACCAGCATGGTCTTGCCGATCGGCGCGTCCTTGGCGTCCGGACCGGCGGCGACAACCTCGCCGAGCACTTCATGGCCCAGGGTGATCGGGAACTTCTGGCCGCGATCGACGATGTTCAGCACCTTGCCGCCGCCGAGGTCGAAATAGCCGTCGGAGATGTGGATGTCGGAATGGCAGACCCCGGCGCGGGTGACCTTCAGCAGCACCTCGGTGCCGGTCGGCACCGGATCCGGCTTGTCGATTGCCTGGAACGGCTTGCCGGGCTCCATCAGCGAATAGCTGCGCATCGGTCGTACTCCCTTGGATTTCTGATGTCGCCGGTTGGCGGCGCGAGGATCGTTGCCGCGGATTTAAGCCCAGCCGGGCGAGCCCTGTCGAGAGGTGCGCGTCAACGACGTTTGGCCCGCACCCGTTCCCGCCACCAGGTGTACAGGCCGCTGGCGACCACGATGCCGGCACCCAGCACCGTCACGGTATCGGGCAGGTCGCCGAACACCAGGAACCCGACCGCGGTCGCCCACACCAGCAGGGTGTAGTTGAACGGCTGCAGCACGCTGGCCGGCGCCAGTTCCAGCGCCTTGATCAGTAGCAGGTGGCCGACCACGCCCATGAACCCGGCAATCGGCAGCAGGATCCAGCCTTTCAGGTCCGGCGGCGTCCAGTAGAACGGGCCGGTCAGGCTGGTGAGCGCGAAACCGATCCAGCCGGTGTACAGCAGGATCGTCACCATGCTGTCCCGGCGGGCCACCACCTTGGTCATGATCTGGTAGACCGCGAACAGCGCCGCGCCGGCCAGCGGGATAAGGGCCGCCGGATTGAACACCCCGAGGCCGGGCCGCAGGATCACCACCACTCCGACAAATCCGACCGCCACCGCCGCCCAGCGCCGCGGGCCGACGAACTCGCCCAGCACCACGGCGGACAGGGCGGTGATGATCAGCGGGTACACCGCCGCGATCGAGTGGGTCTCGGCCAGCGGCAGGTAGCGGAAGGCGACCACGAAGCAGGCGATCTCGGCCAGCAGGATGACTGCCCGCAGCACGTTGAGCGCCGGGCGCTGCGAGCGAAGCCCGGCCAACGGACCGCCCGAGCGCAGCGACAGCGCAGTTGCGAACGCCGCGAAGAACGCGTAGCGCACCCACAGGATCTGCGCGACTGGATAGTCGACGACCAGGGTCTTCGACACCGCGTCCATCCCGGCGAAGCCGAGATTGGCGATCAGGATCAGAATGATCCCGCGGCTGGGGGCCGCGGTATCGGAAGCAGCGGTGCTCATCGAACGGCACCCGCCCGTACCCGCTCGCGCCACCAGACGTACAGGCCGCTTGCCACCACGATGCTGGCGCCCAGCACGGTCATGGCGTCGGGCAGGTCGCCGAACACGACGAACCCCACCAGCGTGGTCCATACCAGTTGCACATAGTTGAACGGCTGCAGCACGCTGGCCGGCGTCGACTCCAGAGCCTGGATGACCAGCGAATGGCCGACGGTGCCGGCGACTGCCGTCAGGGCCAGCAGCGCCCAGCCAGCGGCGTCCGGCGCATGCCAGTCCAACGGCGCGAAGAAGCTGGTCAGCACCGCGCCAACCAGGGCCGTGTACAGGGTCAGGGTGATCGACCGGTCGGTCCGACCGAGGATCTTGGTCATGATCTGGTAGACCGCGAACAGGGCGGCGGCGCCCAGGATGATCAGGCTGGCGGGATTGAAGACCGCCAGGCCCGGCCGCACGATCAGCAGCACGCCGAGAAACCCGACCACCACGGCTGCCCAGCGCCGCGGTCCGACGTCCTCCTTCAGCACCAGCGCCGACAGTACCGTGATCATCAGCGGGTAGGAGATGCCGACGGCGATCACCTCGGCCATCGACATCAGGCTGAGCGCCAGTACCACGGCCGCCATGTTCAGCGGCAGCAGGGCGGCGCGCGCCAGCTGCAATGCCGGGCGCCGGGTGCGCAGCGCGCCGCGTACGCCGCCTCCGAAGGCGGCCCAGGTCAGCGCAGCGGCAGCAAAGCCGATGTAGAACGCCCAGATGATCTGAGTGACCGGATAGGTCGCCGACAAGGTCTTGTTGGTGGCGTCCATGGTGGTGAACGCGATGTGGGCCAGCAGGATCAGGACGATCCCGCGGTTCGGTCCCGCGAGGGTGGCAGCGGCGGTCATGCGGGATCTCCAGACGGGCGCCGGCTCATACCACGATGCGCTGGGCGGGAGTAGCCGACACGCCGAACGCGATGGTGTTTTTCACGATGCGCGGACGAGGGCGCGGATCAACCTGTCCAGCCGTCATTCCGGCATCGTGAGGCATTCGCCATGGCTGTCGTTTCGTGATCACGGTAGAGTTCGGGAAACGGGCGTTTCCGGGCCATGAGCTTGCGGTTCGAGCAGGGGGGACGATGACCGACGCGACGCCGCCAAAGTCCACCGTGGACTCGCGCCTGGTGGGGGCGGATCCGCGGATTTTCGAGTTCTTCCATGCTTGGAGATCGGCGCGCCGCAAGAGTCTGGTTCCGTTGCGCACGGATTTCGAGCCATTGGAGATACCGGCACTGCTCAGGCACGTCTGGATCTACCGATTCGACCCGGATCTCGGTGATTTTGTCTGCAAGCTCGCGGGTGAAGAGATCAACACCGCCTGGGGCCGCAGCATCAAGGGCATGACACTGCGCGAGATCGTCGGGCCGGCGGATCATCCGGTCATGATGGGACGATGGACGCAGCTGTTGACCGTCCCGTTGCTGCACTACGGCTCGGCGACCGAGCGTCTGTCGGAGATGGAGACCCAGGTGGCCGAGCGCCTGCTGCTGCCGCTGGCGTCGGACGACGACACGATTGACCATGTCCTGGGCATCAGCCTGTACACGATCTCCGGCGCGAACCGTACTCGCACGCCGCTGGTCCCGGCCGACATCATCCAGATTCCCTGCGCCGAAGTCTGACGGGCACCCCTTGCGCGCGGGGACACGGGCCGCAACAATCGCTCCCGCGATTCCGCAAGGCGACCGCCGGGCAAGGTGGCGCAATCCTGCACGGGAGGACGGCCATGGCGGCACGGTGGACAAACCGGCCGGACGGCTCGAACTGGGGTGATTTCGGACCGGACGACCAGCGCGGGCGATTGAACCTGCTGACGCCGGAGCGGGTGGTGCTCGCTGCCAAGGAAGTGCGTGAGGGTCGGCGGTTTTGCCTGTCGCTGCCGCTCGACCTGCCGGGTGGCCGCAACCTCAATCCACGGCGGTTTCCGCCGCGCCGGTTCGCGACCGAACGGGGCGGGCTGTCGAACTACAACTTCCCGCTCGGCGACGAGAACCCCGAACTGACCGACGTGGTGTCCGACGACGCGGTGCTGCTGTGCCTGCAGTACTCCTCCCAGTGGGACAGCTTCGCCCATGTGGGCTCGATGTTCGACGCCAACGGCGACGGGATTCCGGAGATCGTCTACTACAACGGCTGGACCGGGTTGGAGCATCTGGTCGCCGCCGGGCCGCGCAACGACGCTGCCGATCCGCTGATGCGGTTCGAGGGCGTTCACGCCAAGGCGCTCGGCATCGAGAACATGGCCCGCGCTGGGGTCCAGGGCCGCGGCGTGATGATCGACCTGCATCGCCATTTGGGCGACGAGCGCACGGTGGTCGATTTCGCGATCCTCGACCGGATCATGAAGGCCGACGGCATCACGGTGGAGGAAGGTGACATGGTCTGCCTCCACACCGGGTTCGGCAAGATGGTGACGGAGAAGGCCGGCGACCCCGACCCCGAGGTCCTGCAGGGTGGCTTTCCAGCCCTGGACGGTGGCGACCCGGACCTGCAGGAATGGATCCGCGGCAGCGGGTTGTCGGTGCTGATCGCTGACAACTATGCGGTCGAGCACATCCCCGGTCGCGACCGCCGCAATGGACCGAAACGCGCGATGATGCCGCTTCACGAACTGTGCCTGTTCAAGCTCGGCGTTCATCTGGGCGAACTCTGGTACCTGACGGAACTGGCCGAGTGGCTGCACGCCCACAACCGGTTCCGCTTCCTGCTGACCGCCCCGCCGCTGCACCTGCCCGGTGTTGTCGGCTCCCCCGCCAACGGAATCGCGACGGTATAGAGCATGACGGACCGCCCCGACGTAGAGACCCTGCGTCCGCTGATCAGCCCGCGATCGATCGCCATCATCGGGGCGTCGGACGACCCGACGCGGATCGGCGGCCGGCCGCTCGGCTACATGCTGAAGTCCGGGTTCCAGGGGCCGATCTGGCCGGTCAACCCGAAGCGTGAAACCGTGCAGGGCCTGCAGGCCTTCGCTTCGGTCGATGCGCTGCCGGGCGCCCCCGACGCCTGCATCGTCGCGGTGCCGGCGGCGGCCGTGCCGGATACCCTTGAGGCACTGGCTGCCAAGGGCGCCAAGGCGGCAGTGGTGTTCTCCTCCGGCTTCGCCGAGATGGGCGAGGAGGGCAAGGCTGCCCAGGACCGGGTCCGGGCGATCGCGCGGGCTGGAGGGGTCCGGGTGCTGGGGCCGAACTGCCTCGGCGTGTTCAACGCCCACAATGGCTGGATCGCGACGTTCTCGTCATCGGTCGAGCAGGAGTTGCCGAAGCCGGGCCCGGTCGCCATCGCCAGCCAGTCGGGCGCCTATGGCAGCCATGCCTTCGCGCTGATGCGGACCCGCGGGGTGCAGACCGGCATCCTGATCACCACCGGCAACGAGGCCGATGTCGATCTGGCCGATGCCATCGGCTACCTGGTGCGCGACGAGCACACCAAGGTGATCGCCGCCTACGCTGAGGGAATCCGCGACGGTGATGCCCTGCGCGCCGCTCTGGCGGCAGCGGCGGCGGCGGGCAAGCCGGTGATCTTCATGAAGGTCGGCCGCTCGGCGATCGGTGCCGCGGCCGCGGCGTCGCATACGGCGGCGCTCGCCGGGTCCGACCGGGTCTATGACGGGCTGTTCGCCCAGTACGGCGTGCTGCGGGTGTCGTCCACCGACCAGTTGCTGGACGCCTGCTACGCCGCGGCCCACGGCCGGTTCCCGGCCGGCAACCGGCTGGGCCTGATGACGATCTCGGGCGGAGTCGGCGTGCAGATGGCTGACTCCGCCGAGGATCTCGGCATGGACGTCGCCGAGATGCCGAAGGATGCGCAGCGCACGCTCCAGGACCTGCTGCCCTACGCGGCGGTACGGAACCCGGTCGACGTCACCGCCCAGGCATTCAACGACCTGTCGCTAGTCGGCACCAATTTGCGGATGATGCTGGATCAGGGCCGCTATGACGTGGTGGTGGCCTTCTTCACCGTGGTTGCCGGCAGCCGGACCATCGCCGGACCGCTGATCAAGATCCTGGCCGAGATCCGCGAGCGGTTCCGGGAACGCTCGATCATCCTGTCGCTGGTGGCGACGGGCGACATCGTCCGCCAGTACGAGGATGGCGGCTTCCCGGTATACGAGGACCCGACCCGCGCGGTTGCGGCGGCGGCGGCGCTGACCGGCTTCGGCCGGTTCTTCGCCCGCCCGGCGGAACCGGCACCGCCGGTGGCACCGGCCGGCGCGCCGTCGGTTGGCACCGACGCGCTGGCCGAACACCATGCCACCGACCTGCTGGAAGCCTGGGGCGTGCCGTTTGTCGCCCGCCGGCTGGTCACCAGCCCGGACCAGGCGGCCGCGGCGGCGGCGGAACTGGGTGGCAAGGTGGTGCTGAAGATTGCCTCGCCCGATATCCAGCACAAGACCGAGGTCGGCGGCGTCATCGTCGGCGTGCAGGGCGACGAAGCGGTGCGTGCCGCCTACGCCTCGCTGACCGAGCGGGTGCCGCTGCTGCGGCCGGACGCGGCGATCGACGGCGTGATCGTGGCCGCCATGGCGCCGGCCGGGGTCGAGGCGGTGGTCGGCGTGCAGAACGATCCGACCTTCGGCCCGGTGGTGATGGTCGGCCTCGGCGGTGTGCTGGTCGAGGTGCTCGAGGACGTGTCGTTCCGGTTGGCACCTTTCGGCGTCGCCGAAGCGCGGCGGATGATTGCCGAGTTGAAGGGCGCTAGGATCTTCGCCGGTGTGCGTGGAGCCCCGCCGGCCGATGTCGAGGCGCTTGCCGATCTGCTGGCGCGGGTGTCGGTGTTCGCGGCGGCCGAGGCCGAACGTTTGGTCAGCGTCGATCTGAACCCGGTGCGGGTGCTCGAAGCCGGTAACGGGGTGGTAGCGCTTGACGCGCTGGTGGTGCCGGCGGGCATGGTGCCTGTGGCGATCGAGGAGGTGGCATGAGGCCGCAACGCTTCAAGACCCGCATCACCGAACTGTTCGGCATCCGCCATCCGATCGTGGCCGGTGGCCTGATGTGGCTGGCCGATGCCAACTACGTGGCGGCGGTCGTCAACGCCGGCGGCATGGGCTTCATCACGGCCAAGACCTTCCCGGAGGAGGGTCGGTTCGAGGCCGAACTCGACAAGGCGGCGACGCTGACCGGCGGCAAGCCGTTCGGCGTGAACCTGTACATGTCGAACCGTCCGGAACAGAACAAGGATCTGCCGGCCCAGCTTGAGGTGGCGCTGGACAAAGGCGTGCGGCACTTCGAGACCGCCGGCCTGCCGCCGACCGAGTTCGTCGAGCGGATCAAGGACGCCGGCGGCGTGGTGTTCCACAAGGTGGCGACGGTCAAGCACGCGATCTCGGCGGTGTCCAAGCTGCCGATCGACGCGGTGGCGGTGGTTGGCGCGGAATGCGGCGGCCATCCTGGGCTGAACCTGATCGGCAGCATCGTGCAGATCCCGCTTGCCGTACAGCGTCTGGAGGTTCCGGTGCTGGTCGGCGGGGGCATCGGCACCGGCTCGCAGATTGCCGCCGCCCTGGCGATGGGCGCCGACGCGGTGCTGCTCGGCACCCGCTTCCTGGTGGCGACCGAGATCTGGTCGCACGATCTGATCAAGCAGCGGGTGGTCGATGCACAGGAGACCGACACTGCCTTGGTCCTGGCGTCACTGCGCAACACGTTCCGCGGCATCGACAACGCCACGACCCGCGCGATCGCCGACCTGGAGAAGCAGGGGGTGACCGCGTTCGACGCGTACCGTCCTTATGTGATGGGGACATTGCAGAAGGAGGCCTACACCGTCGGGGATCCCGAAAAGGGCATTCTGTCGATGGGGCAGGCCTGCGTGTTCGCCGACAAGATCGAGCCGGTCGAGGCGATCATGGACCGGCTGGTCGACGAGGCGGTGGCGGCAAGCGGCCGGCTCGGCGGCCTGATGGCAGCGGACGCGGAGTCCGCCGCGGCCGAGTGAGCGCGCCACCGGCCCGTATTGTCTATTTCATCACGCACCCGAACGTCGTCATCGACCCGGGGGTGACGATTACTGAATGGCCGTTGTCGCCGCTTGGCCGGATGCGCATGGTAAAGGCCTGCGTGTGTCCCTGGGTGCCGGCCCTGAGCGCCCTGTACAGCAGTGCCGAGCGCAAGGCGTTGGACGGTGCCGAAATCCTCTCCGCCGCCATCGGCCTGCCGGTGAGGGTGCGGGCCGATCTCGGTGAGAACGATCGCTCGGCCACCGGCTACCTGCCGCCCGCCGAGTTCGAAGGGCTGGCCGACCGGTTCTTCGCCGAGCCGGAGCGATCAATCCGCGGCTGGGGACGTGCTGTCGACGAACAGGCGCGCATCGTCGGCGCCATCGACGCGGTGATCGCCGAGGCGCCGGGGAAGGGGGGTATCGCCGTGGTCTCGCACGGAGCGGTCGGCGCGCTCCTGCTGGCCCAATTGCTGGGAGAGGCGATCAGCCGGCGGTTCGACCAACCGGGCAGCGGCGGCGGCAACTTCTTTGCGTTCGACGCCGACTCCCGCGCCGTGCTGCACGCGTGGCGGCCGATCGACGGGTAACGTGCTTTGGTGTCATGCAGGAGTGACGGCTTCATGATGCCGGATCGCTATGCGGGCCAGGGCGCTGAACGGCCGTACGGCGTGTCTTGAGACGCCGGCTGCCGATCGAGATCACGGCGGCGAACAGGATCAAAGCCGTGGCAACGGCGAAGGTGATCCGCATCCCCGAGCCGACCGCCTCGGGGTTCGCCGAGGCGACATCCGACGATGCCGAGGCGAGCGTGAATACGGGCCTCTCGGGGCAGTTCCAATCCCGAAGTCGGTATGGGTGTTCCCGGTTAGCTTTGGCCGGCCAGCATGCCTTCGATCAGCACCTGCACCCGCAAGGCTTCCTCCGGCGTCGCCAGTCGGTGCGGCTCGCCGCGCACGCATTTGTCCAACTCGCCGAGTTGGCGCTGCAGGGAGTCCCTGCGCGGGTCGGTTGGAAAGTCGTAGGCCGCGCTCCACTCGCCGCCGGTCGATTTCCAGAGCTGGTAGAACTCGGTAAACCGGAAGCCGGTCTTGCTGGCCTTGACGGTGACCTCCTGGCGGTCGGGCTGGGCGCCGCCGACCGAACCGAGCACGCTGACCGGGCGGCCGTCGGTGGTCTCCAACCGGGCCAGCACCTGGGTCTCGCATAGCGCCGGATCGGCCGGATAGCTGGGGTGGGCCCATCTGAGGGTCAGCGGGCCAAGGAACCGCTCCGACAGGAACGGGAAGTGCGAGATTACCTCGCGGGTATAGCCGCCTTCCGCCTTGAAGCGCAGCCAGTCGGCGTCGACCTGCCAGGCGCGCGGCCAGGCGGGGTAGGTGACGACGATGTCGATGCCCAGCACGTCGCCGGCCTCGCCGCCATCGATGGCGCTGCGCAGCACCTCGAAGCCGCGAGACGACGCCTGCGTGAAGTTCACCGCCGCCGGCGTTCCGGCCGCCGCGAGGCGCTGCACGAGGTCCCGGCTCTCGGGAATGTCAACACCGAGCGGCTTCTCCAGGAACACCGCCTTGCCGGCGCCGGCGGCCGCCAGCGCATATGCCTTGCGAGGTACCGGCGGGCAGGCGAGGTACAGCACGTCAGCGGCGGCTATGGCCGCTTCCGCGCTGTCGACGACCGGGACGCCCGGCGCCACCGCGCGGGCCTTGTCGCACGAGCCGGCCGACGGATCCCACAGTGCCACCGGCTCGAACGCCGGATGCACCAGCAGGTTTTCCAGCAGCCGGCGGCCCATGATGCCGAGGCCGATGATCGCGGTCTTGTGGGTCATGTGCGGTGTTTCCTCAGTAGCCGAGCGCGCAGCCGTCCTTGCGGGGGTCGGAGCCGGCGACCAGGCAGCCATTGGCCCGGTCGATCCAGACCGCCTGGCTGCCGCCCAGCGGCTTGCCCATGTGCTCCAGGATATGGCCCTTGGCCTCAAGCGCCGCGTAGATCTCCGGCGCGAAGGTGTTCTCGACCTGCAGCTTGCCGCCGAGCGCAAAGCTGCGTGGCGCGTCCATCGATTCCTGCACGTCCATGCCGAGGTCGAGGATGTTGCTGAGGAAGCCGGTGTGTCCGGTCGACTGATACTGGCCGCCCATCACACCGAACGGCGCCACGGCCTTGCCGTCCTTTACCACCATGCCGGGGATGATGGTGTGCATCGGCCGCTTGTTGGGGGCGATGGCGTTGGCGTGGCCTTCCTGCAGGCAGAATGAGCGGCCGCGATTCTGCAGCATGACGCCGGACTCCGGAGCCATGATCGCGCTACCGAACCCGGAGAACAGCGAGTTGATGAAGCTGATGGCCGTGCCGTCGGCGTCGACGCAGGACAAGTAGATGGTGTCCTTGTGGACCGGGAAGTCGCTTGGCCGGAACGCCCCGGCGCGCTGGGGGTCGATCATCGCGCGCAGGCCCTTGGCGTGCTCCTCCGACAGCAGCCAGTCGACGGGTACATCGACTTGCCGCGGATCGGAGACGTAGCGGTCGCGCTGGGCATAGGCGAGCTTGGTGGCCTCGGCCAGCAGGTGGATGCGCTGAACATCGGACAGCCCGGCGATGTCGTAGCCGGACAGGATGTTCATGATCATAAGGGCACAGATGCCCTGGCCGTTCGGCGGGCACTCATAGACGTCGTGGCCACGGAAGGTGGTCTTGATCGGATCGACCCACTCGGCCTCGGCCTTGGCGAAGTCTTCCAGGGTGTGCAGTCCGCCGAGCGAGCGCAGTTCCTTGACGATGTCGTCGGCCACCGGGCCGGTGTAGAAGCCGTCACGGCCCTTCTCGGCGATCCGCCGGAAAGTGGCGCCCAGCCTGGGGTTGCTGTGGCGGGTGCCGATCGCCGGCGCCTTGCCGTTCACCAGCATGAACTCGCGGCTGACCGCGTGCTGCTGCAGCCGGGGGGTGTCGTCGATCCAGTCGGCCCCGACCCGCGACGCCACCGGGAAGCCTTCCTCGGCAAAACGGATCGCCGGCGCCAGCAACTCGGCAAAACCCTTCTTGCCGAAGCGTTCCAGGAGAACCGTCCAGGCGGCGATGGCGCCCGGGACGGTGACCGCGTGGGGGTCGGCGGTCATCCCGATTTCCTTGATGCCGCGCTCCAGGTACCAGCCGAGCTCGGCGGCCGCCGGCGCGCGACCGGAACCGTTCAGCGCCACAATGTCGCCCGAGCCCTTCGGCGCAATCAGCGCGAAGCAGTCGCCGCCGATGCCGGTCATCGCCGGTTCGACCACGCACAGAACCGCGCAGGCGGCGACGGCGGCATCGACAGCGGTGCCGCCGGATTTCAGCACGTCGATCCCGGCCTGGGTCGCCAATGGGTGCGACGTGGCGATGGCGGCGTTCGGGGCATAGACCGGCGAGCGGCCGGGGCGGTGCAGATCGCGCATGGAGTCGGTTCCTCCGAGGGGTGTCGAATGGGTGATAGCTCCCCCGGTGACGCCCGGCAAGGCGGGCGATGCGACGGCACCCGTTCCGGATCGGCAGCCCGCGCGTGGACGATCGGCGATCGGCCTGGGTATAGTCCGCCCGTGTTGAAAGAGCATTTCACAGGAGGCACGTATTATGGCGCTCGACCCCGAGACCCTGAACCAGTTGCTCGACAGCGTGCGCCGGTACGTCGACGAACGCCTGATTCCGCTCGAAGAACAGGTATCCCGGGACGACGCCATACCCGATGCCGTACCCGCGGAGATGGCCGAGATGGGGTTGTACGGCGTGTCCATCCCTGAAGCCTATGGCGGGCTCGGCCTGTCGATGGTCGAAGAGGCGCGGCTGATGATGGAACTCGGCCGTACCTCGCCGGCGTTCCGCTCGCTGATCGGCACCAATGTCGGGATTGGCAGCCAGGGTATCGTCATCGACGGCACTGAGGAGCAGAAGAAAAGCTACCTGCCGCGACTGGCGAGCGGGGAGTTGGTCGGTTCGTTCTGCCTGACCGAGCCGGAAGCCGGATCGGATGCCGCGTCGATCCGAACTTCAGCCCGCAAGGACGGCAATGGCTGGATCCTGAACGGCACCAAGCGGTTCATCACCAACTCGCGGCGCGCGGGAGTGCTGACCGTGATGGCGCGCAGTGACACGGACGCCCCCGGCTCTTCAGGCATTTCAGCTTTCCTGGTCGACGCCAGGACGCCCGGCATTTCCTACGGCCAGCCCTACCGTAAGATGGGACAGCAAGGCACGCACGTGGCCGACGTCATTTTCGAGGACGTCCGGGTGCCGGCGGACGCGGTCATCGGCGGTGTGGAGGGTCGGGGCTTCAAGACCGCGATGAAGGTGCTCGACCGCGGTCGCATCCATCTGTCGGCGGTGTGCGTCGGGATCGCGCAGCGCCTGATCGAGGAGTCGCTGCGCTACGCAACCGAGCGGCAGCAGTTCGGCTCGCGCCTCGCCGATTTCCAACTGGTTCAGGCGATGCTGGCCGACAGCCAGACCGAGATGTACGCCGCCCGGTCGATGACGCTGGACGCGGCGGCACTCTATACCGCCGAGGGCAAGGCGCCGATGGAGGCCGCCTGTTGCAAGTACTACGCCTCCGAGATGGTCGGCCGGGTCGCCGACCGGGCGGTGCAGATCCATGGCGGTGCCGGATATATGGCTGATTACGCGGTCGAACGGTTCTACCGCGACGTCCGGCTGTTCCGGATCTATGAAGGCACGTCGCAGATCCAGCAGATCGTCATCGCCCGCAACATGGTCAAAGCCTGGACGGACGCGCACTGACGGGTGTGGCTGACCTGCAACGTCTTGCGCTCCGGTTGTGTATCCGGGCAACACCGGCGGGAAACGCCGTGCGTCTGCCGGTGCGCGCCGAAAAGAGCATATTTGCCGTTCCAAGCGATGCAGCACACGACGGGTGGTATCTTTTACCCGGTATCCCGGGTTCGAGAACCGATGCCCGCGGGACCGCAGGTTCACGCAAGGCGGCGCATCGGCGTTGCAGATTGGCTACGCGTCAGCCGGCTGCGCCGGTCATTTAGCACTCGACGCCGGCGGGCCGGTTGAGGCATGAGGTGCGGCGCATCGGAGCGTCACGCGGAAGGAACTGGAATGAGCAAAACGGTCGAAGAAGTCCTGGGCCACCACATGTCCTGCCTTGCCAGCAGCAACGTCGAGGGCCTTCTGGAAGACTACACCGATCAGTCGATCCTGTTCTCACCGGACGGTGTGTTCGAAGGCCGCGAGCAGATCCGCACGTTCCTGAACGGTCTGGTCACGATGATGCTGCCTGCAGGAACCTCGTTCACCAGCATCCGGCAGGACAAGCGCGGCGAGACCGTGTTCCTGATGTGGCAGGCCGAATCCAGCACCATGAAGTTCCATCTCGGTACCGATACCCTGGTCATCCGGGACGGCAAGATCGTCACGCACACCTTTGCGGCTGCGGTGCAGGCGAAGGAATAGAGGCTGGCGGAGGCGCGCTCAGCGCGCCACCCCCTCCGCCGGCCGGCCGAAGCGCACCAACAGCAGGCCGAGTGCCGCAATCACGGCACCAGCAGCAACGCCCTCCCAGTGCCCGATGCCGAGGTCGTCGCTGCCCGGGAACGCAAACAACAGGCCGCCGACGAACACCATCAAGCGGGACGCCCGTCCAAACATGCCGGTCCCCATGCGACCGATGCCGACCAGATACCCTTGGGTCGCGCCGGCAATCAGGGCGACGCCGACCACGGCACTGGACAGCACCACCAGGATATCGCCCGGCGTCCCCTGCAGGATGAGCGCAGGCTCCATCACGAAGAAGAACGGAATGAAGTAGATGATGGAGCCGAGGCGCATCGCGGTGAAGCCCGTGCGCATGGGGTCCGAGCCGGAGATGGTCGCCGCCGCAAAGGCGCCGAGCGCCACCGGCGGGGTGATGTAGGACAGCATTCCCCAGTACAGGATGAACAGGTGCACCGCCATCGGGTCGAGCCCCGAGGTGACCAGCGACGGCGCCAGCACGATCGCCAGGAATACGTATGCGGCTGTCACCGTCATGCCCATGCCCAGCACGAAGCTGGTCGCCGCCCCCATCAGCAGCAAGCCGTAGACTGAGCCGCCGGCCAGCAGGATCAGGTCGGTTGCCAGCGAGCCGGTCAAACCGGTGGCGGACAAGGCACCGACGATCAGGCCGATCGCGCCGAGGATCGCCACCAGTTCAGCCAGGATCTTGGCCGTTTCGTAGAGGAAATGCTTGATGTCGGCGAACGTCAGCCGCTTGCCGAACACCTGGTTGGTCGCAAGCAGCACGACCGTCGCATAGAACGGGGCAATCGCTTCCTGCTTCAGGTAGAGCAGCATCCACACTAGCAGGACCAGCGAGAAGATGTAGTGCCAGCCTGCCTTCAGGACGTCGAGGAGGCGCGGCAGTTCCTCGCGTGGCAGGCCCTTCAGACCGTTGTGCGCGGCGTAGGCGTCGATCTGCATGAACAGACCGAGATAGTACATCACCGACGGGATGATCGCGGCGACCGCGATGTCCACGTAGGGCACTTCAAGGAACGAAGCCATCACGAAGGCGGTGGCGCCCATCACCGGGGGCATCAGCACCCCGCCGGTCGACGCGCAGGCTTCGACCGCGGCGGCGGTGTCCTTGCTGAACCCTGTGCGACGCATCGCCGGGATGGTTAGCGTGCCGGTGGTCAGCACGTTGGTGATCACCGATCCGCTCATCGAGCCAAGCAGCCCGCTGGAGAAGATTGCGACCTTGGCGCCGCCGCCTCGGACATGGCCGAGCATGGCGAAGGCAAGGTCGATGAAGAACCGTCCGGCTCCGGTGTGCTGCAGGGCTATGCCGAAGATCACGAAGCCGATCACCAGCTTGCCGAACGCCCGCATCGGGATGCCGAACACCGCCTCGGCGGAGAACGCATAGTACTGGCCGATTTCCCACATCGGCTGCTGCGCGCCTTGCAGGGGGCCGGGCATGTACTCGGCGACCGGCGGGTAGAACGAGAAGATCAGGACGATGATGGTGAGCGCCAGCCCGGCGGTGCGCCGCACCGCCTCGATCATCAGCGCCCAGAGCACGAAGCTGGAGAGCCGCGCGTGAGTCGGCGCGAAGTACTCCCAGCCGCCCTCGACCGCCGGAACGGCGTTCCAGGCGAGGTAGCAGCCGAGCACGAACGCGACACCGAACAAAACGATATCGTAGATCGGCGGACTTGGCAGTTCCTTGTCGGCCGGCCGCATCGGGAAGACCAGAAAGACCACCGGCAGCAGGAACGCCACCAGCAGGTCGAGGTAGCTGAGATCAAGAATCACCCAGCCGATCGACGAACCGAGATTGAACAACTGGTAGACCGACAACCCGATCGCGATCACGACCATTGCCAGTACGACAGCGCGCCAGGGGCGCGGCAGAACGCGGTGGCGGAGAATTTCCGCCACCGCTGCCACGACCTGGGGATTCTGAACGGGCGCGTTCATGCCCGGCCTCCCGGTTGTCGTCGGTTTCTGTGGTTTATTCGATGACCGGGACCATGCCGGCGGCCTTCAGTGCCGCGACACGGGTCTTGCCCCACTTCTCGACGAACGCTTCTTCATCGGACGGGGCGTCCTTGTTGAAAGCGGCCCAGGCGTCCTGCAGAACCTTCTGGCGGGCGACCAGCCCGTCATTGTGCTTCTGATGGGCATCGGTCCAGCTGCCGATCTCCTTCAGGTACTTGATGGCGCCGTCGTGGTACGGGACGGCCCATTCGAACACCTGATTCTGCAGCGCCCAGCCGGCTGCACCCGGTGCGCCGTCCTTGTACGCGTCGAAGCTTTCGATCAGGGCCTTGGTGATGTTGTACACGAGGTCATCGGTCGTGTCGGTGCGGACCGTCAGGATCGGGTAGGGATACGCGGTTCCCTCGATCGGCTGGTCCTTGGACACGTTGGTCCCGGCAACGATGGTGTGCTTGGCCATGTATGGCGCGACTGCCGACAGGCGCTTCCAGCCCTCGGTGTCAGAGTGCGGCAGCGGCGGCCACAGCAGGCCACGCGGGGTCGCGGCGACCGCCTTGGTCGCGCCGGAGTTGGTGATCGCGAAGGCGGCATCGACCTGGTTGTTGGTCATGCCTTCCCAGGACGCACCGAAGCCGGCGAACTCGACCTTCTCGACGTCGTCCCAGGTCAGCCCGGCAAACGCCAGGAACGCGGTGACGTTGTGGTTCAGCGACGGTGCGGCCTTGACCCACGCAACGCGCTTGCCCTTGAGGTCCTTGAATTCCTTGATGCCGACATCGTTGGCAACACCCACCATCAGGCCGGCCCCGCCGGTCGAGGACAGCACGATGCGGATGTCCTGAGGACCCCAGTCCGGCTTGTCGAAGCCGAACACGCCTTCCTGCGCGAAGTAGGTGCCGACACCGTTCGCAACCGCTTCGACCTTGCCGCCTTGCAGTGGCCGCAGGCGCGACACGTCGTTCTTGCCCGGCAGGACCCGCAGGTTGACGTCGTACTTTTCCTTCAGCGCCTTGCCCATGGCAACGGCGTGGGCATGTCCAGCCGATCCGGTGTCATAGGCGGTCCAGGCCATCGTGCTGGGTAGTTTGACGTCTGCAGCACCCGCGGTTCCGGCGACCATCAGCAGTGCGGCCGCCCCTGTCAGCGCGCCGCTTAGGCGCGCGCCCATCGTCATGTTCATGGCGTTCCTCCTCGTCGATCTACGGGTTGGCCCCGCTTAATGAAGGGGCGAGTATGGTCGGCGGTTGTCGGGTGGACAAGCCGGGCGTCATCAAAAAATTCCAATATCGACAATATGTTTTCCGTATATCGGAATACATTGAACTTCGTCGGCTCGACGCTCGACCGGAATGCGTGCCAGACTCCGACTTCGAAAAGGTTTCGTCCGGGAGGACCAGATGTCCGTCATCAACGACAAGACCGTCATCACCTGCGCCCTGACCGGCGGATTTGACAACGCCCACATGAATCCGGCGATCCCGGTGACGCCGGAGCAGATCGCCACGTCGGCGCTGGAGGCCGAACGCGCGGGCGCGGCGGTCGCGCACATCCACGTTCGCGACCCGAAGACCACCAAGGCATCAATGGACCCGGCGCTGTACCGCGAGGTGGTGCAGCGGATCCGCGATGCCGGCTCGTCGCTGATCCTGAACCTGACCACCGGTGCTGGTGGCCGCTACGTTCCGGGAGACAATGACCCGCTGTCGCCTGGCGCCGGGTCGACCCTGACCACCCCGGCGGTGCGGGTTCAGCATGTCGACGAGCTGCGGCCGGAGGTCTGTACCCTCGACATCGCCACCATGAATTTCGGCGAGCACGTATTCATGAATACGCCGGGCCACCTGCGGGAGATGGCGACCCGGATCCGCGATGCCGGGGTGAAGCCGGAACTGGAGGTCTTCGAAGCCGGCCACGCCCGGTTGGCCACCAAGATGGTCGAAGACGGGCTGATCGACGGCACGCCGATGTTCCAGCTGTGTCTGGGCATTCCGTGGGGGGCGCCGGCGACGGCCCAGACCATGGCCTACATGGCCAGCCTGCTGCCGCCGGGTGCGGTATGGTCGGGCTTCGGCATCAGCCGCATGCAGTTTCCGATGGCGGCGCAGGCGGTGATCCTGGGCGGCCACGTTCGGGTCGGGCTGGAGGACAACCTTTACCTGGACCGCGGCGTGCTGGCGCCGTCCAACGCGGCACTGGTTGAGCGCGCGGTGACCATTGTGGAATCGCTGGGCTCGAAGGTGGCGACACCGGACGAGGCCCGCGCGATCTTCAGGGTCGGTAAGGCGGCGTGACGCCCCGTTCATCGAAACGGACTTCTCCCCGATTGCAGCGCAAGCCACGGGCATGCTCGGGCGCGGGTGCCTGAGCGATGCGATGGTCGGCTTCACCCGCGGCGATCGTCGCCGTGGCCGCTGTGTTCTGGGGCTTGTGGTGGTTGCCGCTGCGATCGCTCGACGGCCTCGGCCTCGATCCGGCTGTCATCAACCTCTGGCTCTATGCCGTGGCGGCCGTCCTGCTGCTGCCCGTCCTGTGGGCGCGACGCGGGCGCCTGATCGACGGCGGGCTGCCGCTTTGCCTGGCGGCTGTTCTGTTCGGTCTTGCCATCGTTGCCTGGAACGGTGCGCTGCAGACCGGTCAGGTTGTCCGGGTCACCCTGCTGTTCTACCTGGCGCCGATCTGGGGAACCATCCTGGGGCGTGTCGTGCTGGGCGAACCGGTCGGCGGTCGGCGGCTGCTGGCGATCGCGCTGGGGCTTGGCGGCGCGCTGGTTCTGCTGGCCGAGGCCTGGCCGTCGGTGCCGCGCGCCCTGGGCGACTGGCTGGGCCTGGGGGCCGGTCTGGTGTTCGCCGGCTCGGCGACGGCGGCGCGCTACGGCCGGGTCGACGGTCGGGCGCTGACCGCATCGGCGTTCCTGGCAGCGGCGATCGTGGCCGGCTTGGTTGCTGTGGTGTGGGCGGAGTCGATTGCGATCCCGTCGGGCCGCGCGTTCGGATGGATCGTTGTGGTCTCGCTGTTGTGGTTGGTCCCGGTGACCTGGGCGTTGCTGTGGGGCGCCGGCCGGCTTGATCCCGGCCGTCTGGCGTTGCTGATGCTCTTGGAGGTGGTGGCAGCCGCGGTGTCCGCTGCCCTGCTGACCGATGAGCCGTTCGGCTTGCGGGAAGCGGCAGGCTGCGCTCTGATCCTCGCCGCCGGAGCCCTGGAGGCGACCGGGCAGAACACCGCCACTCGGAGGACCGCACGATGAAAGCATGGCAGATCACCTCGGACGGGATCGACGCCCTGCAACTGGCCGACCGCGAAGTCGCGGCTCCGGGTGCCGGCGAGGTCCGGGTGCGGATCGAGGCGAGCGCGATCAACTACCGCGACCTGATGACGGTCAAGCATGCGGCTGCGCGTGGCATCCCGCTGCCGCGCATCCCGAACTCCGACGGCGCCGGCACGGTGACCGCAGTCGGCGCCGGCGTCTCCACTGTTTCGGTGGGAGACCGTGTGGCGTCCTGCTTCTTCCAGGATTGGATCGACGGCGCCTGTTCGCCCGAAGCAATGGCCAGCGCACTTGGCGGGGCGCTGGACGGCGTGCTGGCGGAGGAGGTGGTGCTGAAAGCGTCCGGCGTGGTTCCGGTACCGGCGCACCTGTCGACCCTGGAGGCGGCGACCTTGCCATGCGCGGCACTGACCGCCTGGAATGCGCTGGTCGAGGTCGGGCGCCTGAAGGCCGGCGATACCGTGCTGCTGCTCGGCACCGGCGGAGTCTCGATCTTCGCCCTGCAGTTCGCAACCGCCATGGGCGCGCGGGTGATCCTGACGTCCTCCAGCGATGAGAAACTGGCCCGCGCCAAGGCGATGGGTGCGGCGGAGACCGTCAACTACAGGGCGACGCCGGAGTGGCAGAAGGCGGTGCTGGACCTGACCGGCGGTCGCGGCGTCGACGTCACGGTGGAGGTTGGCGGCCCCGGGACCCTGGCCCGGTCGGTGGATGCCACCCGGGTCGCGGGTCGGATCGCGCTGATCGGCGTGCTGACCGGCGGGACCATCGATCCGACCGCGATCATGCGCAAATCGATGACCGTGCAGGGCGTGTATGTCGGATCGCGCCGGATGTTCCTGGAGATGAACAAGGCGCTGTCCGTGCATGCCATCAAGCCGGTAGTCGACCACACAGTGCCGTTCGCGGAGGCCAAGGCCGCCTACCAGGCGATGGAGGCGGCCGGCCATTTCGGGAAGATCGTCATCGCCGGGTGATGGCGGGCTTCGGGTATCTGACGCCCGGCTGCTCTGCACCGTGACCAAGAACGTCGACGCCTGATTGCGAGCCGACACTGGCGAACCTTCAAGCACTCATCCAGTGAAGCGGCGCTTCACGGAATTGACCGCCGGGTGCCTGCGTGGCACCGTCCGGCGCAACGCAGCGCGCCCGACGGTGCGACGAGCAATGACCCATGAGTGGAGGATGCCATGGCCGAAGCTTTCGTGTGCGACGCGGTCCGCACGCCGATCGGGCGATACGGCGGCGCGCTGGCGCAGGTCCGCGCCGACGACCTTGGCGCCCACCCGATGAAGGCGCTGATGGCGCGCAACACCGGCGTCGATTGGGAAGCGGTCGACGAAGTGTACTACGGCTGCGTCAACCAGGCGGGCGAGGACAACCGCAACGTGGCGCGCATGGCGCTGCTGCTGGCGGGTCTGCCGTCGAACATCCCCGGCTGCACGGTCAACCGGCTGTGCGCGTCCGGCCTGGAGGCGGTGAACGACGCCGCCCGCATGATCAAGACCGGGGAAGGCAACCTCGCGATAGCCGGCGGGGTCGAGCACATGACCCGGGCCCCGTTCGTCATGCCGAAGGGCGGCACCGCCTTCGCCCGCACCGCCGAGATCTACGACACCACCATCGGCTGGCGCTTCGTGAACCCGGAGATGGAGAAGCGCTACGGCACCGACTCCATGCCGGAGACCGGCGAGAATGTGGCCGAGCAGTTCCAGGTCCGGCGCGAGGACCAGGATGCCTTCGCCTACCGCAGCCAGCAGAAGTGCAAGGTGGCGGTCGAGCGCGGCCGGCTGGCCCGCGAGATCGTGGCGGTGGAGATTCCCGGTCGCAAAGGACAGATGACGGTTGTCGACGCCGACGAGCACCCGCGCCCGGAGACGACGATGGAGGCGCTCGCCAAGCTGGGCACCCCGTTCCGCAAGGAAGGCGGGTCGGTCACCGCGGGCAACGCCAGCGGCGTGAACGACGGGGCGGCGGCCATGATCGTGGCCAGCGAGGCGGCGGCCAAGCAGCACGGCCTGACCCCGCGGGCCCGCATCGTCGCGGCGGCGGCGGCCGGTGTGGCGCCGCGGATCATGGGCATTGGTCCGGCCCCGGCGTCGCAGAAGGCGCTGGCAATCGCCGGCCTGTCGATCGACCAGATGGACGTGATCGAACTGAACGAAGCGTTCGCCGCCCAGGTGCTGGCCAGCCTTCGTGAGCTTGGCGTGGCCGACGACGATCCCCGGGTCAACCCGAACGGCGGCGCCATCGCGCTTGGTCATCCGCTCGGCGCCAGCGGCGCGCGGCTGGTGCTGACGGCGGCGGAAACCCTGCATGAGACCGGTGGGCGCTACGCGCTGTGCACCATGTGCATCGGCGTCGGCCAGGGCATGGCGATGGTGATCGAGCGGGTCTGACCGCGTGGCGTGAGCTGAACATGGCCAAGCGTGCGCCACATTGTTCGGGACCTGGCTGAAGGCCTCCGGCGCGACCTTCCGCCACGACATCGTCAAGGGGCCGGGCGGATCGCAGGTCCCGATTGAAGACCCATCCGGCAACGCCGTCGAGCTGTTCCAGCCTCGCGGCCGCTAAAGGGCTGGACCTCGAAAGACTGGGAGAACCACACCATGATCGATCCGAACGCCAGGGATCTCGTTGTCGGCGTCGTCGGCTGCGGCGCCATGGGCCAGGGGATCATCCAGGTAGCCCTGCAGGGCGGACTGCGGGTTGTCGCCTACGATGCTCGCGCGGGCGGGGCGGCGGCTGGTCGCGACGCGGTGCTGGCCCGGCTCGACCGGCTGGTCGAGAAGCAAACCCTGACCGCTGATACGGCGGCGGCGATGCGCGAGGCATTGTCGGTTACCGATGACATCGCGCAGTTGGCGCCGGCCGGCGTCGTGGTCGAGGCGGTGTTCGAGGACATCGACGTCAAGCGCGAGCTGTTCGACAAGCTGGAGGCGGTGGTCGCGGAGGATGCGATCCTGGCGTCGAACACCTCGTCGCTGCCGATCGGCTCGATCGCGCGGGGGTGCAGGCATCCGGGCCGGGTGGCGGGCCTGCACTTCTTCAACCCGGTGCCCCTGATGCGGCTGGTCGAGGTCATCAAGGGCCCGGCCACCGATCCGGCGGTCGTCGATGCGCTGGTAACGATCGGCACGCGGTTTGGCCGCACGCCGGTGGTGGTCAAGGATTCGCCGGGCTTCCTGGTGAACATGGGCGGGCGGGCGTTCACCACCGAGGGGCTGCACCTGCAGCACGAGGGTGTGGCGACCCCGGCCCAGGTCGACGCGGTGATGCGCGACTGCGGGCACTTCCGCATGGGGCCGTTCCAGCTGATGGACCTGACCGGGATCGACGTGAACTACCCGGTGTCGATGATCGTGTTCGAGCAGTTCCTGAACGACCCGCGCCTGCGCACCACGCCCCACCACCGCGCGCTGTTCGACGCCGGGCGGTTCGGCCGCAAGACCGGTCAGGGACACTACCGCTACGATGCCAAGGGTGTGGTGATCGACCCTCCCAGCGCCGATCACGCGACGGATGCAACGCCAGCCAGCGTGGTCCACGTCGCGACACCGAGCGACGAGGCGCTCGACGAGATGCTCGATCGTGGCGGGCTCCCAGGGCGCGCCGACGACGGCGCGATGCCGATCGTAGCGGCGCTGTACGGCGAGGACGCCAGCGGGTTCTCTGCGCGTACCGGCACTGACCCCGCGCGTCTCGTCGCCATCGACACCACCGGCGACACCTCCAAGCGCGTCACGCTGATGACCGCACCCGGCTCCGATCCGGCGCACCGCGACGCGGTGGCGGCGGCGTTCGCCCGCGCCGGAGTCGCGCCGACGGTGATCAACGACTCGCCCGGCTTCATCCTGCAGCGGATGCGCGCGATGATCGCCAACCTCGGCTGCGAGATGGCGCAGATCGGCCTCGCCACCCCGTCGGACATCGACCTCGCCATGAAGCTCGGCCTGAACTATCCGCTCGGGCCCCTGGAGATCGCCGAGGAGATGGGCGTGGCCCGCACCCACGCGATCGTTGCGGCGATCCACGACGTGACGCGGGATCCGCGCTATCGCCCGTCGCTGTGGCTGCGCCGCCGAGCACTGCTTGGGCTGCCGGTGCATCAGGTGGCATAGCGATCGTGGGTTCGGAGGTCGGCTCGATCACCGTTCCCCGCAAAGCCGCTCCCACATTTCCGCGCTTTGACGCTCTGCCGCCACCCGCCATGATCCGCGCGCTGCAGGGGGCGGCGGGAGGATCGAGCGATGGCGTTGTGGGTTTGGTTGTCGATCATGGCCGCGGCGGCGCAGACCGCGCGGACCGCTGGGCAGAAGCATCTGTCGGGATCGATGTCGTCGTGGTCGGCGACCTGGGTGCGGTTCGTCTTCGGGCTGCCGTTTGTGATCGGCTACCTGCTGGTGGCGACGTCGGGGCGGGCCGACGCGCTGCCGGTGCTGCACCCGACCTTCTTCATGTGGTGCGTGGGCACGGCGGCGGCGCAGATCATCGCGACCGTGCTGCTGGTCCATCTTTTCTCGCTGCGCAACTTTGCGGTCGGTACCTCCTACGCCCGTACCGAGGCGTTCCTGACCGCGCTCGTCGGGGCCAGCCTGTTCGGCGAGGCGATCGACGCGGCGGGGTGGATCGCGATCGTCATCAGCGTGGTCGGTGTGGTGCTGATCAGCCTGGCCAAGCAGGGCGTGTCGGGCATGGCGCTGATCCGCTCCGGCCTGAACAAGGCGGCCGGGATCGGCGTGCTGTCGGGCCTGTTCTTCGCCCTGGCCTCATTGTTCCTGCGGCGCGCCAGCCTGTCGCTGGGCGATCCGGATTTCCTGACCACCGCGTCCATGACTCTAGTCACGGTCGTGTCGATCCAGACGGTGCTGCTGGGTGGTTACATCCTGGCGACCCGCGCCAAGGAACTGCCGGCAATCGGCCGGGCCTGGAAGGCCTGCCTGTTCGTCGGCCTGACCAGCGCGATCGGCTCCGGCGGCTGGTTCACTGCGATGACGATCGAGCGCGCCGCCTACGTGAAGGCGATGGGCCAGATCGAGTTCGTGTTCGCGATCGCGGTGTCCACCCTGATCTTCCGAGAGCGCTCGACGGCACGCGAACTGATCGGCATGTCGCTGGTCGCGGCCGGCATCATCGTTCTGTTGTTGTATGCGCGCTGAGGGGGTTACGGCGGCGCCCGGGCGCCATTAGACTGTCGGCATGAGCGACCCGAACCCGACCGAAACCACCGCGTCCGACAGCCCCGGCCTCTGGCAGCGCCCCGTGTTCCGAGGGGCGATCAACGGCCTGGTGTTCACGATCATGCTGTGCGTCATCCAGGTGCTCGGATTCTTCCGGCCGGAGCGGCCGCTGGATGACGAGTCGATCGCGGCCAACATCCTGGCGGGCGTGGTGTTCGGTTTCGCCATGTACATACTCGAGTTGTGGCGCCGGACCCGTCGGACGAACGCCGCCGACGCGGCGCGTCAGACGGTTGAGCGCAAGTTGCGTGAACAGGACCCGGAGGACGGGGACGGCCGTCGATGACCGACAGCCGGTTGCCCAGCGTGCAGCCGCGCGGGCCCGGCCATCGCTTCGTGCTGTACGGCGACGCCTGTTCCGGGGTTCCCGGAGCCCTTCACGAGGATACCTTCGCTGCCGTCAACGCGGTGGTGGCGCGCCTCGACCCGCCGCCCGAGTTCATCGTGTTTCCCGGCGACGAGATCATCGGCCTGACCCGCGACGAGGCGGCTCTCCGCGCCCAGTGGCGGCACTGGTTCGAGGTCGAGATGGCGTGGCTCGACCGCGCCCGGATCCCGCTGTTCCACACCACCGCCAACCACACCACCTATGATCCGATGAGCGAGCGGGTGTTCGCCGACGTGATGGCGCACCTGCCGCGCAACGGCCCGCCCGGTCAGCAGGGGCTGAGCTATTGGGTGCGGCGCGGCGACCTGCTGATGGTGTTCGTCCACACCCTGTGGTCGGGGTTGGGTGGCGAAGGCCATGTCGAAACCGAGTGGCTGGAGGCCACGCTCGCCGCCAACGCCGACGCCCGGGTCAAGCTGGTGATAGGGCACCATCCGGTGTTCTCGGTGAACGGCTACCGCGGCGCCTACCAGCGGGACATCGGCCCGCCACACGCCGAGCCGTTCTGGGCGATCCTGGTCCGTCACGGCGTGCTCGCCTATCTGTGCAGCCACATCCTGGCGTTCGACGTGCAGGTCCATGACGGCGTGCTGCAGGTGACGACCGCCGGCGCCGGTACCGCCCACCGCATGCCGGAAGGGGTGGAGTACCTGCACTGCCTGACCGCCGCGATTGATGCCGAGGGCATGCGGTACCGGGTTCTGGATACCGATGGACGAATTCGCGAGGCGCTGTCCTGGCCACTCGTACTCCCGCCGAGCACGCAGTGGCGCGAACTGGTAACCGGGGAACAGCCGGCGCTGGACGCGCTACCGATCGCGGCCGGCTTGGTTCCAGCCTCCGTCCGGGCGTGGCGGGTTTCCGGGGTCGCGGCCGGGACTGGCGCGGCGGCCCGCCAGACCTGGCTGAGCGCGTATTCACACAGTCCGGCGACGGCGCCGCTGTGGATCGGGCTGAGTGGCCCCGATCAGCGACTGACGGTCAGCATCGGCGTCAACCCGAGCCCCGGCCGCAGCCCGCACTATTGGTTCGGGCCGTCGCTGGCGCCGGGTGAGGCGTTCGACCTGCAGTTTGCGCTTCACGGCGGAATGGGGCCGGGTGGGGTGCTGGTTCGATCAGGCGACGATGCGCCGTGGTCGTCCCTGGATGGAGCTTCGGCGAACGGGCCGGAGGCACTGGCCGCGCTGCCGAACTGGACGATCGGCCATGGTGACGGCGGCCCCGACGATCGACCGTTCCTCGGGCGCGACCTGCGGGTACGTACCGTCCACGCCGAGCAGCCGGAAGTCTAGCAACCGACTGTCAGGCGGCCCGCAACTCGCGAAACGCTGCCAGCGCACGGTCGCGCGCCGCGCGATGATCGACAACCGGCAGCGGGTAGTCGTGCCCAAGGCGAACGCCGGCGTCGCCGAGATCGACCAGACGGGCATCCGACGGCGCGTGGATCAGGGAGTCCGGTAGCCGTGACAGTTCCGGCACCCATCGGCGCACATAGGTTCCCTGGGGGTCGAACTTGGTTCCCTGCAGCGTGGGATTGAAAACCCGGAAGAATGGTGCCGCGTCGGCCCCACATCCTGCCACCCATTGCCAGCTTGCGGAATTGTTGGCCAAGTCGGCATCGACCAACGTATCCCAGAACCACCGCGCCCCCAGCTGCCAGGGCAGCAGCAGGTCTTTCACGAGGAACGACGCGACGATCATCCGCACGCGGTTGTGCATCCACCCGGTGGCCCAGAGTTCCCGCATTCCGGCGTCGACAATCGGGTACCCGGTCATGCCGTTGCGCCACACAGCCAACGCCTCCGGGTCGTCGGCCCATTGGAACTCGGTGAACTCCGAGCGCAGCGGCTCGGTGGGCAGGTTCGGAAAATGGAACAACAGGTGGTGCGAGAACTCGCGCCAGGCGATCTCCGCGAGGAACTGATCGGTCGCCGCCTCATTGTGATGAAACGACGCCGCGTGCCAGATCTGGCGCGGCCCGATCTCACCGAAATGCAGATGGGGTGACAGCCGCGACGTTCCGTTCGTGCCGGGAAAGTTGCGCCGGTTGGCATACTCCGATGCCGCTCCGTCCAGAAAGGCTTCCAGGCGCTGCAGCGCGGCATCCTCGCCCGCCTCCCACGCCGCGCGTAGGCCAAAGGCCCAGTCTGGCTTGGTTGGTGTCATCGCCCAACTGTCGAGGTTATCGCTCACCGGCGCGATCTCGGGCGCGGCGATCCGGGCGGGTGCCGCCAGCAGGTCCCCCGGGTCGCCCATTGCCCGCAGGGCCTTCCAGAAAGGCGTGAACACCCGGTATGGGCCACCAGCCTTCGAGGCGATCTCCCAAGGCTCGCGCAGCAGACTGGCGTTGAAGCTGCGCACCTCGATGCCGCGCAACGTCAAGGTTGCCTTGATGGCTTGGTCCCGTGCGGTGGCCCAGGGCTCATAGCGACGGTTCCAATAGACCGCATCCGCACCGGTCTCGACGACGAGGCGATCGAGCGCCTCTGCGGCGGCCCCGCGCCGCAGAACCAACCGGCCACCCCGCTGGCGCAGCGCTGCTTCGAGCCGTGTCAGGGACTGGTGCAGCCACCAGCGCGAAGCGCCGCCCGACGCCCATTCACCGGCGTCCTCGTCATCGAGGATGTATACCGCGACGACTGGGCGTCCGCGTCGGATCGCCTCCGTCAGCGCCGGATTGTCGGCTAGACGAAGGTCGCGCCGGAACCAGAGCAGGGTGGGGGCAGCATCGGGCATGGCTCACCGCGTTGGGTTCGTTCGGCGCTTGGTACGGCATCGAACCCAGAACGGATCACCCCGTGGACTTCAGGTCGGCGAGATCGGGAGGAGGGGCCATCAATCGCTCCGCCGGAACCCGCAGGATCCGGTCAGCGGCCAGAAGCAGGACTTCAAAGCGCCGGGTGAACAGGCACCGCAGATCCGGGCGCAGCACGTCGAGGCCGCCGGTGTAGGCACCGAATGCCGGCAGGATCAGCCGCCGGCCGTCGGTGGCGAAGCAGCGTCCCGACACGCCGCGCCCGCGCAAGCGAACCCGCGCCTTGGGATGGTAGTGGCCGGAGACCTCTCCGTGCGGGGTGTCGGTCTGTGCCTCGTGGCGAAACACCAGAGGGCCGTCGGTCAGTTCGGCCAGGACCCGGCCGCCCCAGTCGGCTGGCGGGTCGGGGTCGTGATTGCCGGCGATCCAGATCCAGTCGAGGCCGTCGGTCATCGCGCGCAGCCGGCTGCGATCATCCTCGCCGAGCCGGGCGCCGGCCCCGGAATCGTGGAAGCTGTCGCCCAGGCAGATCACCCGCTCCGGGCGATGACGGTCGAGTGTCGCTGCCAGCCGGACCAGGGTCGCCGTGCTGTCAAACGGCGGCAGGAGCACCCCGCGGCGCGCGAATCCGGAACCCTTTTCCAGATGCAGATCGGCGACCACCAAGGTCCGGCGTGCCGGCCACAGCAGCACACCAGCCGGGTCGGCGGCCAGTTCGGTACCGTTGAGCGCAAGGATGACAGTCTCGGTCATTGTTCGACCGTCAACCGCGTAGCTTTGAAAATCAACGGGTGTTTTGAGTGTGTCGGGTTTTGACGGATCCAAGACAAGTTGATATCAACATAAAACTGCAAATGCGCACCACTGCCTGAAGGGACCTTGAGATGAAGCTGTACTATTCCGACACGCTGAACCCACGGAAGGCCTGCGCGGTCGCGCGCCATCTGAACTCTCCGGTCGAGTTCGTATCCGTTTCGCTGTCCGATGGCGAGCACATGACGCCCGAATTCCGGGTGATGAATCCCAACGCCAAGGTTCCCGTGCTGGCGCATGACGGCGGGACGCTGTGGGAGTCGAACGCCATCATGGGGTTCCTCGCCCGGACCGCCGGGTCCGACCTTTGGCCGTCGGACGACAAGCTCGTCGAGATGCTCCGCTGGTTGTCCTGGGACCTGCAGCACTTCAGTCGCTACGCCGATACGCTGTATTTCGAATACGTCATCAAGCCGAAGTTCGACATAGGGCCGGTCGATCCCAAGAAAGTCGAGGAAGCGACCGGCTACGTCCGCAAGTACGGCGCGATCCTGAACGACCATCTGCGTGGCCGGAAGTTCGTGCTGGGCGACACCCTGACCATTACCGACTTTGCCATCGGCATCACGCTGCCCTATGCCGAGCAGGCGCACATTCCTCTGGGCGAGTTCCCGGAGGTGGCGCGCTGGCACGACCGTCTGAACGAACTGCCGGCGTGGCGGGAACCTTTCCCGGCCTGACGGCCGTCGCCCGGCCGACGAGCCAGAAGACGCTGGCGGTGGTCGGGGCCGTGTGGTCCGATATTGGGATGACACACGGTACCCCGCCCGCCGGCCCGCCGGCCGATCCGAACCTCGCCCCGCATCTCGACCGCGACTTCGTCGGCTACGGCCGCACGCCGCCGCACGCCGACTGGCCCGGCGGCGCCCGACTCGCGATCAACTTCGTGATCAACTACGAGGAGGGCTCGGAGTATTCGATCCCCGACGGCGACGGGTTCTCCGAGGCCAGCCTGACCGAATCGCCCGACTCGCCCAACGGTCCCGGCTCGCGCGATCTCGCGGCGGAGTCGATGTACGAGTACGGCACCCGCGTCGGGTTCTGGCGGCTGCACCGGATGTTCACCGAACGCGGCCTGCCGGTGACCGTCAACGCCTGCGCCCTGGCGCTGGAGCGAAACGACGAGGTGGCGGCCGCGATCCGCGAGACCGAGTGGGACATCTGCTGCCACGGCTGGCGCTGGGTCGAACACTGGACACTGAGCGAGGATGAGGAACGCGAGCACATCCGCCGCGCCGTCGCCTCGCTGGAGCGTACCACTGGCGCCCGTCCGCTCGGCTGGTACTGCCGTCACGGTCCCAGCGTCCACACTCGCCGGCTGGTGGTCGAGCATGGCGGGTTCCTGTACGACAGCGACAGCTACGCCGATGAGCTGCCGTACTGGACACGGGTCAACGAGCAGTCCCATCTGGTCGTGCCGTACTCGCTGGCGACCAACGATTCCAAGTTTTCGCGCAACCACTTCCCGACCGGCGATGACTACTTCAACCACGTGAAGGACGCCGTCGACCTGCTGTGGGAAGAGGGGGCGAAGACACCGCGCATGATGTCGTGCGGCCTGCATTTGCGCCTGATCGGCCACCCGTCGCGTGCTGCCGGTCTGGCCAAGCTGCTCGACTACGTGGCGGCCAAGGATGGAGTGTGGGTGACCCGGCGCCTGGACATCGCCCGACACTGGGCGGCGCGGCATCCGGCAGGGTGAACGAGCGGTCCGGTTGCTCAGATCGGCAGGCTCCCCTGCAGCGCACCTCCGGTCGCTTCAGCCACCAGTTCCTCGGTCAACTCGTCCATCAGCAGGTCGACGGCGCCGCCGGCGACCTGCTCGCGGCCGATCTCCAGCAGCACCGGCACCGCCAGGGGTGATACCCGGTCGAGGCGACGGTGCACGATCTTACCTTGGACCCGGGTCAGCAGCCCGGCGAGGCGGGAGATGTCGGTCAGGCCGCGGCCGGCATCCTGGCGGGTGGCCTGCAGCAGGATGTGGTCGGGCTGGTGGCGGCGCAGCACGTCGTAGATCAGGTCGGCGTTGAACGTGACCTGCCGGCCGGTCTTCTCGTGGCCCGGCAGCTTGCGCTCGATCAGGCCGGCGATCACCGCGACGGTGCGGAAGGTGCGCTTCAGGAGGCTGGATTCCGCCATCCACTCCTCCAGGTCGTCGCCCAGCATGTCCTGGTCGAACAGCGCGGCCATGTCTTCGCACGGTTTCACCGACCACACGGCGATCACGTAGTCGGTAGCGACGAAGCCGAGCGGGCCGAGGCCCATGCGCTCCATGCGCCGGGTCAGCAGCATGCCCAGCGTCTGGTGGGCGTTGCGGCCCTCGAAAGTGTAGGCCACCAGGTACTCCCGGTCGGCGCGCGGGAAACTCTCGACCAGCAGGGTGTCGGCGCGCGGCAGCACCGAGCGCCAGCGTTGCAGTTCCAGCCATTCGGCGACCGGACCGGGCAGGGTGGCCCAGAGGTTCGGATCCTCCAGCATGCCGCGCACCCGGCTGGCAAGCTGGGTGGTCAATGGCAGCCGTCCGCCGCCGTAGACCGGCACCGCCGGCTGGCCCTGCCCGCCGGGTGTGGCCTCGACGTAGCGTTCGCGGATGCCCTGGAAGGTCAGCAGTCGTCCGGCGAACATGAAGGTGTCGCCGGGGCGCAGCCACTGGACGAAGTACTCCTCGATCTCCCCAAGCACCCGACCGCGGCTGAGCCGGACCTTCAGGGTATCGGCCTCGACGATGGTGCCGACGTTCATGCGGTAGGCCTGGACCACCCGCGGATTTGACACCCGCAGGCGGCCGTCGTCGGTCGGCCGCAGCTTCTGCCAGCGTTCATAGGCGCGCAGCGCATAGCCGCCGGACCGAACGAACTCGACCACTGCGTCGAAGGTCTCGCGCTCCAGGTCGGCGTAGGGTGCGGCCTTGATGACCTCGGCGTAAAGCTCCGAGGGGTCGAATGCGCCGGTGCAGGCGGTGCCGAGCACATGCTGGGCCAGCACGTCGAGGCCGCCCGGACGCGGCGCGTCGCCGTCCAGATCGCCGACTCGAACCGCGTCCATGGCCGCCTTGCACTCCAGCACTTCGAACCGGTTGGCCGGCACCAGCAGGGCCCGGCTCGGCTCGTCGAGACGGTGGTTGGCCCGACCGATGCGCTGCAGCAGGCGCGAAGCACCCTTGGGGGCGCCGACCTGAAGGACGAGATCGACGGCGGCCCAGTCGATGCCGAGATCGAGGGATGACGTGGCGACCACGGCGCGCAGCGCACCCCGGCTCATCATCGCCTCGACCTTTCGGCGCTGCTCGGCAGCGAGCGAGCCGTGGTGCAGGGCGATCGGGAGGTGATCCTCGTTGGCGTGCCACAGCGCCTGGAAGATCAGCTCGGACTGGGCGCGCGTGTTCACGAACACGATGGTGGTTCGGTGCGCCTTGATGGCAGCGTAGATCCGATCGACGGCATACAGGCCCATGTGCCCGGACCAGGGCAACCGCCCGTCCGGCAGCAGGATCTTGACCTCGGCCTGCACCGCCTCGCCGCCGCGTACCACGTCGACGTCCGGTGCCGGCGTCCGGCCGGTGCGCGACAGGTATGCCTCCAGGGCCGCCGGATGGGCGACGGTGGCCGACAGGCCTACCCGCCGGGCGTTCGGTGCCAGACGGGTGATCCGCGCCAGCGCGAGCGCCAGCAACTCGCCGCGTTTGGTGCCGGCGAGGGCGTGCAGTTCGTCGATCACCACGCAGCGCAGGTTCCCGAAGATGACCTCCGCATCGGGGTAGGAGATCAGCAGCGCCAGGCTCTCCGGCGTGGTCAGCAGAAGGTTTGGCGGCGTACGGCGCTGGCGCTGGCGTTTGGATTGCGGGGTGTCGCCGGTTCGGGTCTCGGCGGTGACCGACAGGCCGATCTCATCGATCGGGGCGGTCAGGTTGCGATGGATGTCGACCGCCAGCGCCTTGAGCGGTGAGATGTACAGGGTGTGCAGTCCGTCGCGTGGTTGCTCCGACAGATCGACCAGACTGGCCAGGAACCCGGCCAGCGTCTTGCCGCCGCCGGTGGGGGCTATCAGCAGGGCGGAACGTCCGGCTCGTGCCGCCGCCAGCATGGCGAGCTGATGAGCGTGCGGCGCCCAGCCCCTGGCCGTGAACCAGTCGCGGAAGGCGGCCGGCAGGGCAGCGGTAACCTGTTGGATGCCGTCCATGCGTTCAGTGTACGGACCGGCGCTGCCGCCGCCATACCGTTGCGCGCATCAGTCGATGTCGATGGAGTCGACCCGGTTCGGGTAGAACGCGAGGTGGCCGCGGATCGGCAGGGCTTCGTCATATGGCAGGTCGTAGGACCACGCGACGTCACGACCGGTGACCCCGCCGGCCGTGACCGACCAGTAGCTGGCGTTGCCCTTGAATGGGCAGTAGCTGCGGGTGTCGGTCGGACGGAACAGGCTGGCGCGGGTGTCGGTCATTGGCACGTAGTACACCGGGTCATGGCCGCTCTCCTCGCACAGCACCGCACGGTCGCTTTCGGCGATCACCTCGCCGCCAAGCCTGACGGTCACCCGCTTGCCCGCCGGCCGGAAGGCGACGAGGTGCTCAGGCTTGCGGGCGAAACCGGGAGCAGAGTTGGATTTGGTGGCGGTGGCTGGCATTGGGGCCTCCTCGCGACAATATCTGCCGTCAGAGTTTGGCGCGGTGTGCAGGCAGCGCAAGGGGCCGCCGCAAGGGTCACCGAGCGGTGATGTCGCCGATGATGTCTGTGAACCGGCCGAGGAAGGCCCGCAGCCGCTCGGACTTCGGATTCCTGAACACCGCGTGCGGCTCGCCTTCCTCGACGATCCGGCCGCTGTCCAGGAACACCACGTGGGTAGCCACGTCGCGCACGAACAGCATCTCGTGGCTGACCACGATCATGGTCATACCGCTCTTCGCCAGGTCCTTCATGACGCCCAGCACTTCGGCGACCAGCTCGGGATCGAGGGCCGAGGTGACTTCGTCGAACAGGATCAGCCGAGGCTCCATGGCGACCGCGCGGGCGATCGCGACCCGCTGCTGCTGGCCACCGGACAGCTGGTAGGGGTAGTGGTCGGCCCGGTCGGCCAGCCCGACCCGGGCCAGCCAGTGGTCGGCCAGCAAACGGGCTTCTGCCTTGGCCATTCCCTTCACCTTGACCAGTCCCAGCATGACGTTCTGGGCGGCGGTCATGTGCGGGAACAGGTTGAAGCTCTGGAACACCATCCCGATGCGGGCGCGCTGGGCGGCCAGCCGGCCTTCCGACAGCCGGCGGCGGCTGCCACCGCGGTCGGTGTAGCCGACCGGGTCACCGTCGACCGTGATGCTGCCCTGTTCGAATTCCTCCAGCAGGTTGATGCAGCGCAGGAAAGTGGTCTTGCCGGACCCGCTGGCGCCGATCAGGGCCACCACCTCGCCCTCGGTCACGGTCAGGTCGATGCCCTTCAGGACCTCGACCTTGCCGAAGCGCTTGTGGACGTCGCGGGCGACCAGCAGGTTGCGGGCCGGTTCGGCGCCCTCGGAGGTCGCGGCGGCAGCTGGATTTGCGGACATGACGGACGCTCCCGCGGGATCAGTAACGAATGAAGCCGAACCGCCGCTCGAAGTACGCGCCCATGCGCGAGAGCGTGAAGTTCAGCACGAAGTAGAACAGCATGGCGGTCGCGTAGAACTCGATCACCATGTAGTTGCGCGCGATCGTCTGCTGGGTCGCCAGCAGGACGTCCAGTACACCGATAATCGACAGCAAGGTCGTGCCCTTGACCATCTCGACCGCGGTATTGATGGCCGGCGGCACGATCCGCCGGGCGGCCTGCGGCAGCAGGACGTAGACGAAGCGCTGCTGGAAGGTCAGGCCGATCGCCTTGGCGGCCTCGGTCTGGCCGACCGGGATCGAGTCGATGGCGCCGCGGAAGGTCTCCGACATATGGGCGCTGCAGAACCCGGCCAGAGCCACCACCCCGGCGGTGTAGGCCGAAATGTTCACCCCCAGAAGCGCCAGGCCATAATAACTGAACAGGATCAGCACCAGCACCGGGATGCCGCGCAGCACGTCGACATACAGCCGCATCAGCAGCCGTACCGGTTTCGGTCCATAGACCAGGAGCAGGCCGCCGATCATGCCGGCGATCAGGCCGATCACGATGACGATTGCCGAGATCTCCATTGTGGTGATGAAGCCCTGGAGCAGGCTCCACTTGGCCTTCATGAGCTCGCCGAGATAGGTCCTTTGCATGTCCCGGCGCGCCTACTTGATGACCGAATAGCGCTTCTCGATCTGCCGCAGCGCGATGGCGATCAAGTAGCAGGTGGCGAGGTACAGCAGGCTGGCGGTCAGCCACGCTTCCATCACCCGGTAGGTGTTGGCGTTGATCTGCCGGGCGGTGAAGGTCAGCTCGGGGATGGCGATCGCCGTCGCCAGCGAGGTGTCCTTGAACAGCGAGATCAGGTTGTTGGACAGCGACGGCAGGACGATCCGAAAGGTCAGCGGCAGCACCACGTACAGCTGGGTTTGCCACGGTTTCAGCCCGATCGCCTTCGCCGCCTCGACATAGCGCTCGGGCACCGAGGTCAGTCCGGCGCGGAACACCTCGGTCAGGTAGGCGCCGGCGTAGATCGACAGGGTGATCACGAAGGACTCGTACTTGTCGAAGAACCGGATGCCGATCGCCGGCAGGCCGAAATAGACGAAGAAGATCAGCAGCAGCAGCGGCTCGTTGCGGATGAACTCCACGTAGCCCCAGACCAGCGCACGCAGAGTCTTGTTGTTGGTCCGGAAGGCGTAGCCGCAGACCAGCCCGATGACCGTGCCGATCGCAAGCGAGATGACCGCCAGCAGCAGCCCCAGGCCGAGGCCCCAGAGCATCACGTCGAACTGGCGCCAGATTACCGAGAAGTTGAAATTGTACGTCATGCTCGACCAGCAACGGGGACAGGATCGTTGACGGAGTACCGGCCGGCCCGCCCGGTCTCGGGCAGGCCGGCCGACACCTTGGCGTTACTGGAACTCGCTCGGGAAACCGACCTTCGGGGTCGCCACGTCGATGCCGAACCACTTCTTGTAGGACGCCTTCATGGTGTCGAAGTCGACGCCCATCAGGGCTTCGCGGTACACGGTGTTGACCCAGTTCAACCAGACCGGATCGCCCGGCCGCACGGCAGAGGCGTAGGAGTTCGGCAGCCAGCCATAGCCGGAATCGGCGTAGCGGCCCGGGAACTGGTTCATCAGCCAACGGATCGCCGACTGGTCGCCGAGATAGGCGTCGACCCGGCCTGCGTTCAGCGCCTGCAAGGTGGAGTCCGGGCTGTCGAACTGGTCGACCTTGGCCTTCGGCAGGCCCTTGTGGATCCAGTCCTCGATGAAGACGTTCTGCATGGCGCCCACCGTGATGCCGTCGCCGGCCTTCAGCAGGTCGTCGAACTTCTTGTATTTCGGATTATCGGCCATCACCAGGAGGCCCACGCCCTCACGGTAGTACGGGACGGTGAACTCGACCTGCTGGGCCCGTCCGGCGGTGATGGTCATCCACTGGCAGATCACGTCGACCTTGTCGGTGATCAGGCTGGGGATACGGGCGTCGGAGCCCTGGATCACGAACTCGATCTTTTCCGGATCGTCGAACAGGCTCTTGGCGATCAGCCGGGCCATGTCGATGTCCATGCCGACGAGCTTGCCGGTGTCGTCTTCGAAGTGCCACGGCGGGTTGGTGCTGCCGGTGCCGACGCGCAGCACGCCGCGCGACAGGACCTGCTGCAGCTTGCTCTTGGAAGAATCGACCGTGGCCTGGGCCGTCTTGGAAGTACCGAGCACGGCTCCGGCGACAACGGCAGTACCGAGCGCTCCGGCAAAGAGATTGCGCCGGCTGGTCGTCGCTTCTTCTGCTTCGGTGGTCTTGGTCGTCTTGTCCGTCATCACACGTGCCCCTCGTTTGAATTGCCGTAATCCAGAACCGAGACATGGCCGATCTCACGACCGGCCATGCTCAGTTTGGTGGATTAACCACGTATCATCCTGCGTTGGGATGACACTGCCTGTCGAGGGGGTGTCCGAGTTTATTCAGATCATGGCGTCCCGTAGATCAGGTCGACCAGGAACATCGGAACCGCCGGAACGTAGGTGCAGATCATCAGCACGGTCAGCAGAACCGCGATGAAGTGGATGTTGACCTTGGTGGTCTCCCAGATGTCGGCCTTGGCGATCGAGCACGAAGTGATCAGCACGCTGGCCACCGGCGGGGTCTGCTGACCGATCGCCAGATTCAGCGTGACGATCAGCCCGAAATGCACCGGGTTGATGCCGACGGTCTCGATCAGAGGGATGATGATCGGAACCACCAGGATGATCGCCGCAGCGGAGTGCAGGAAGAACCCGATGACCAGGAAGAACACATTCAGGATCATCAGGATCAGGTACTTGTTGTCGGTCAGGGCAACGAGGCCCGCCGCCAGCTTCTGCGGCACCTGCGACACCGTCAGCAGGTCGCCCATCAGCACCGACGCGGCGACCAGGATCATCACCACCGCCGTCTGCAGCCCGCCATCGAGCATCGACTCCCGAAGATGCTTGAGATCGAAGTCGCGGTACCACAGCCCGACAACGACCGACGCCAGAACCGCCAGGCCCGCCGCTTCGGTTGCCGTCACCAGCCCGGAGAAGATGCCGCCCAGGATGATGACCGGCAGCATCAGTGCCGGCAGTGCGTCCACGAACGTGGTTCGCAGGTCGTGGAAGTCGAAAGCTTTCTCGACCGGGAAATTGTAGCGTCGGGCGAACAGATAGGCGACGAACATGAGCCCGAGGCCGCCCATCAGGCCCGGCACCAGCCCAGCGACGAACAACTGTTCGACCGAGGCGTTGGCCGACACCGCGTACAGGATCATCGGGATCGACGGTGGGATGATGATGGCCAGCGACGCCGACGATGACGTGACGGCCGCGGCGAAAGGCGCCGAGTAGCCGCGCTTCTTCATCTCCGGGATCATCACCGAGCCGAGGGCCGCCACATCAGCGACGGCCGACCCGGAAATCTCGGCGAAGAACAGCGACACGCCGATGTTCACCATCGCCAGACCGCCGCGCACGAAGCCGATGATCGCCGAGACGAAGGCGATCAGACGGCGCGAGATGCCACCAGCGTTCATGATGGCGCCGGCCAGCACGAACATTGGGATCGAGATCAGCGCGAAGCCGGTCGCCCCGCGGTACATCTCGATGCCTACGGTCACCAGACTATTGGTACCGTGAAACGATACCTGACCCAGCAGGGCGGCGATCGCCAGGGCGATTCCGATGGGGACGTTGATGAAGATCATCGCCACCATGGCAAGGAACATAACGCCTAGCAGCACGGCTCAGCTCCTCGTCATGTGAGGTTCGGGATGTTCAAGGGACCGCCCGACACGGGCCGCGGTCCAGCTTTCCGGAAGGCTCAGCAGTTCGCAGATGACGAACAACGCCGCTCCGATCGGGATTACCGACTGGGTGAAGCTGACCGAGATCCACGGCAAGCTGATCAGGTTCTCGTCGCCGACAACCTCGAGGACCTGCCATCCGGCCCACGCCAGGATCAGGAAAAAGCCAATAACCAGGACTTCGGCGATGGCGACCGCGGTCATTCGGATCGGGATCGGCAGGCGCAGCAGCACACCGTCGAAGCCCAGATGCTGGCGTCGCAAGGCGGCAAGCGCAGCGCCGTAGTAGGTGATCCACGCCAGCATGACGGAGGCGACCTCATCATACCAACTGAGCGAGGCTCCAAACTTCCGGTAAAAGACCGCGACCAGCACCATGATGGTCAGGGCGATCATCTGCCCGATCACGACCCATTGCAGGGTCACGTCGAGCGTTCGGCGAAACTGAGAGATCATGGCGTCGGAGCGCTCCGGGCGGTGATCGGTAGAGGACGAAATCGGCGGCTGCGCCAGTGCAGCGCAGCCGCCGACAGGGTGATTGGTCAGGCTTGCTTAGCCGCGCAGCGCCTGGATCTGGTCGACGATCGCGGTGCCACCTTCGACCTGCTTTCCGAACTCCTCGTAGATTCCGGTCGAGGCCTTCACGAAGGCGTCCTTGTCCGCCTCGTTGACCGCCATTCCCTTCTCCTTGAGCTTGCTGAGAAGGTCATTGTCGAAATCCTCGCCGACCTTGCGGGCAAACGGCTCCATTTCGACAGCGGTCTCGCTGACGATCTTCTGGACGTCGGCCGGCCAGCTGGCAAAGGTCTTCGGCGAGGTCACGAGGTAGGCCGGGATGTACACGTGGCCGGTCATCGAAAGGTACTTCTGGACCTCGTAGAACTTCGCGCTCCAGACGTTGATGAGCGGGTTCTCCTGGCCGTCCATCACGCCGGTCTTCAGGGCGGTGAACACTTCGGAGAATGCCATCGGCGAGGGGTTGGCGCCGTACGACTGGAACATCTTCACGCGCCACTCGCCGCGCGGTGTGCGCAGCTTCACGCCCTTCAGGTCATCCGGCTTCACGATCGGCCGGACGTTGTTGGTGACCTGGCGGAAGCCGTTCTCCCAGAAGGCCAGGATCTTCACGCCCTTGGCTTCGGCGGCCGGCCGGAACAGGCTGTCGCCCATCTTCGCCATCACCCGGGTGATGTGGTCGCGATCCTTGATGATGTACGGCATGTCGAACACGCCGAACTCGGGAGTGACCGACGACATCATCGACGACGGAATGAAGAAGTCGACCTGTCCCAGCTTCATCTTCTGAAGCATGTCCTTGTCGTTGCCGAGCTGGCTCGACGGGAACACCTGGACTTCGATCTTGCCGCCGCTCTTTTCTGCGACCCGCTTGGCGAACTCGTGGCTGGCGACGTCGAAGTGCGAGCCGACCTCGCCGACATGACCGATTCGAAGGACGGTTTGCGCGCTGACCGCCGTGGCCAACGACATCGTCATCGCCACGGCTGTGGCACAGAGCATCGTGAAACGCATGGGCTTCCTCCTGAAAGAACGATTGGTCTTTTCTTTGGTTTTTGGGCCGGATGGCCGGGGGCTTGCGAGAGTGTTTCCCGCGAGCAGTATCACCTCAGTTCGAACGATGGACCAACTCTTGATGCACACGCCTCATCGGTTGACGACTGGTTTCAGCAGGTCGCGGTAGACCCGCATGCGTTCGATGTAGCTTTGGGCCGGACGGCGGATGCGTTCGAGATCGCCATCGCTCAACTCGCGCACGACCTTGCCGGGCGAACCCATGACCACCGAGCGCGGGGGGATCTCCTTGCCTTCGGTGATCAGCGCGTTGGCGCCGATCAGGCAGTCGTTGCCGATCTTCGCTCCGTTCAGGATCACCGCGCCGATGCCGACCAGCGTACCGTCGCCGATCGTGCAGCCGTGCAGCATGACGAGATGCCCGATCGACACGTTCGCGCCGAGAGTCAGGGGAAAACCGGGGTCGACGTGCAGGATCGATCCGTCCTGCACATTGCTGCCGCGCCCGATGTGAATGCGTTCGTTGTCGCCGCGCAGAACGGCCCCGAACCACACGCTGGCGTCTTCCTCCAGCACCACGTCGCCGATCAGCGACGCCGAGTCCGCGACCCAGCTCTTGGACGGGTCCACGACTGGCGCCTTGCCCTCGAGTTCGTACAGCATCCGGGTCAGGCTCCGATGAAGTTCGGCTTGCGCTTCTCCATGAAGGCGCGCCGGCCCTCGATGTAGTCCTGGCTGTCGAAGCACTGTTTGACCAGGGCGGCGCAGGCCGCCAGGTCTCGCTCGGACTCCGGCTTCAAGGTCTCGCCGACGATCGACTTGACCGAGCCGACGGTCAGCGGCGCGTTCTCGGAGATCCGGCCGGCCAAAGCGGTGCAGTAGGCCTCGACTTCGCCGTCCGGAACCACACGGTTGACCAGCCCCATGGTCCGGGCGTCCTCCGCGGTGAAACGATCGGCGGTGAAGAAGATCTCCTTGGCGAACGACGGTCCGACCAGGGCCACCAGACGCTCGATGCCGGCATAGCCGTAGCCGAGGCCCAGCTTGGCGGCCGGTACCGAGAACTGGGAGCCTTCGCCGCACACCCGGATGTCGCAGCACACCGCCAGCGCGGTGCCGCCGCCGACGCAGAACCCGTCGATCTGGGCGATGATCGGCTTCGCGTACTCGTAGATCTTGGCGTACACCCGGGCGGTGGTCTCGTTGTAATGCCGCACGGCCTCGGCGGTCGCGCGCTCGCTCTCGAACTTGGAGATGTCGGCCCCGGCGACGAACGCCTTGCCTCCGGCGCCCGACAAGATGATCACCCGCACGGCATTGTCGGCCGCGAACCGGTCCAGTCCGGCGTCGACCGCCTCCCACATGTCCAGCGACACGGCATTCCGTTTTGCCGGATTGTTGAAGACGATCCGTCCGATCGTCCCGTCGGTGCTGACCAGCACTTTATCGGTCATGGCTGCAGATTCCTCTCGTCCTCAAATGACGCCGTCGGCACGCAGCCGGGCGATATCGTCGTCGCTGTATCCGATGTCGCGCAGGACCTCGTCATTGTGCTCGCCGGCGGTCGGCGGCGGGGCGGCGATGCGGCTCGGCGTCCGGCTCATGATGATCGGCTGGCCGACCAGGCGGCTGGCGCCCCGTTCATGCGAATTGACCGGCTGGGCGATACCGAGGTGCTGGACCTGTGGATTGGCGAACACCTGGTCGATGGCGTTGATTTCGCCGCACGGCACACCGGCGGCGTTGAACCGGTCGACCCACTCGGCCGTCGGCCGGGTCTTGGTGACTTCTTCGATCTCGGCGTTCAGCGCGTCGCGGTTCTTCGAACGCAGCTTTCCGTCGGCGTAGGCGGGGTTCTCGGCGATGTCCATACGCTCGATCGCCTTGCAGAACCGTATCCAAATCTCCTGCCCGGCCACCGCCAGGTTCATGTACCCGTCGGAGGTGGCGAACACGCCGGTCGGGATGCTGGTCGGATGGTTGTTGCCCGCTTGCTTCGGCACGTCCTGGTCCATCAGCCAGCGCGACGCCTGGAAGTCGAGCATGAACACCTGGGCCTGGAGCAGGGAGGTCTGCACCCACTGGCCCTTGCCTGACACCTCGCGTTCGAGCAGCGCGATCATGATCGCTTGGCTGGCAAAGATGCCGGCGGTCAGGTCGGCGATCGGGATGCCGACTCGCATCGGTCCCTCGCCGGGCTTGCCGGTGATCGACATCAGCCCGCCCATGCCCTGGGCGATCTGGTCGAAGCCCGGACGGTCACGGTAGGGACCGTCCTGTCCGAAGCCCGAGATGCTGGCGTAGACCAGCTTTGGATTGTCGACGCTCAGCGTCTCGTAGTCGATGCCGAGGCGCTTCTTCACGTCCGGACGGAAGTTTTCGACGATCACGTCGGCATCCCGCGCCAGCTTCTTGAAGATCGCGATGCCGTCGCGTTGCTTCAGATCCAGCGTCAGGCTGCGCTTGTTGCGATGCAGGTTCTGGAAATCCGACCCCGACCGGGGGCCGCCCAGGGCACCGGCGTCGTCGGTCACCGGCATTTCGATCTTGATGACATCGGCGCCCCAGTCCGCAAGCTGGCGAACGCAGGTCGGACCCGACCGGACACGGGTCAGGTCCAGTACCTTGAACCGGGACAGCGCGGTACTGGCTCGCTCGATGGCCATGGAAATCTCCTCCGGGACGGCTGTTTTCTCGCACCCTGGATAGGCTGGGCGCGGCTGATTTGAAAGTACCGTAACGACTTGTACGATTGTTGACAATAAACTGTCTGGAATCTACCGTCGGTTTGACATTTTCGGAGGCGGCATGCCCTCAGACGTCGGAAAACCGTTCCACGCCCGTGAGTTCGCCACGCTGACCACGCGGGTTCAGCAGGAGATCGAGCGGCGCATCCTGACCGCAGAGATCAAGGCGGGTGAGCGCATCGGCGAGGCCGCCTTGGCTGAGAGCCTGGGCGTCAGCCGTGGCCCGGTGCGCGAGGCGATGCGCGGGTTGGAGCGGGCCGGCCTGGTGGAGATCAACGCTAACCGAGGCGCCATCGTGCGCAGCATCGGGTTGGACGAGGTGGCGGGTCTCTACGCGCTGCGCGGGGCGATCTTTGCACTGGCGTGCGAGTGCGTGGCTCGGCGGCGAACCGACGCGATCCTGGCGAAGCTTCTCGACCAGGTGGTGGGCATGGAGGAGGCGGTCGCCAACGACGCGCTCGATACCTACTACCGGATGAACGTCGAGTTTCACGCCACCATTCTGGAACTGTCCGGCAACGCCCGGGCGCGGTCCACCTACGAGGGGATCGTCAAGGAAATGCACCTTTTCCGGCGGCGCGGCCTGTCAAAGGTGCCGAACATCGCATCGTCGCTGGCGGAACATCGCACGATCATCGAGGCGATCGACCGCGGCGATCCGGCGGCGGCGCGCGAGGCGGGCCGGTATCACGTCGAGCAGGGGTGTAAGCGGTTCCTGGGAACACTCGGTGCGGCAGGCGGCGAATCCGCTCAGGAGACGTCTGCGGAGCCGGCCGCGTCGGACCGCATGACCGGCTGATCCGTCGGTCCGGTTCGGCGGGTAGTACACCCAATACAGCGGGTCCACCCCAAGGACCCGAAACCAAGAAGAGGGTGGTCGTTTCCGACACACCCTCGCATCACACGAGGAGGAAGCTATGACGACGTCATCCGTGCGACCATCGCGTCGACAACTGCTCCAGGGAATGGCCGTCGGTGCCGGTGGCCTGCTGCTGCCGGGCCTCGGTCGGCCGGCTTTCGCGGCCGGTGAGTTTCCGTCGGAGACCATCAACATCGTCACCCATGCCGGGCCGGGCGGCGGTACCGACATCACCACCCGCATGATGATGCTGCGGGCACGCAAGGAGTTCGGCCAGGATCTGGTGGTGGTGAACAAGCGCGGCGGCAGCGGTTCGGCGGCCCTGATGTATACCAACAGCCAACCGCGCGATGGCTACACCGTGATGACCATCACCCAGTCGCACATCTTCCAGATCATCCAGAAGAAGGTCCCGATCACCATCGACCAACTGGTCGGCGTCGCCCGGGCGACCGACGACCCGACGGTGATCGCGGTTCCGGCGTCCAGCAAGCTGAAAACCCTGGAGGACCTGATCGCGGCGTCCAAGGATGCCAAGGGCGGCTTGAAGTGGGGCACCACCTTCGCCGGCGGCGCCGACCACATCGGCATCCACAACTTCGCCAAGGCGGCCGGCGGCATTCCCTACACCATCGTCCCGTTCAAGGGCGGCGGCGAGATTGTCACCAACCTGGTCGGCGGCAATGTCGACGTGGCGTTGCTGAACTATGCCGAGGGCGAGTCGCAGTTCACGGCCGGTGACATCCGTGGCGTGGTCAGCCTGTCGGAGGAGCCGATCGCGGCGTTGAACGGCGTTCCGACCGCTCGCGACCGTGGCGTCGATGCCCTGGCGTCGACGGTGCGTGGCTTTGCGGTGCTGTCCGGGGTGCCGGAGGATCGTCTGGCGCGGCTCGAGACCGGGATGATCAAGGCGATGAAGCACTCGATTTACCAGAACTACCTGACCTCCGGCGGCATGCCGACGTCCAGCGTCGCCGGGCGCGAGGTCTGGAACAAGCAGATCCGCAAGATCTACGAAGAGAGCACCACCGCGCTGACCGAACTCGGCATGCTCTGAGGGATGGCCGCAATGGGGATCTCCCCGACTGAGGACCGGGCCGCCAGCACGGCGGCCCGCATTCCCCGCGACTTCGTCGTGGCGCTGGCGATACTGCTGTTCTGTCTCGTGACGTACATCGTCACTCTCGGCTTTGCGGAAGCACCGTCGGCGGTGGCGCAGAACGTCCAGCCTGCGACCTTCCCGCGACTGGTGCTCGGGGTGATCGCAGTCCTTGCGTCGGTGCTGGCGGTAACGTCATTCCGCCGGGACTCCGCTCGAAAGCGGCCGGTCAAGCGGATCGCGCTGGTCACCGGCGCGATGATGATCGCGTTCGTCATTGCCTTCGACACCCTGGGCTTCATCGCGGCGATGGTGCTTTACAGCCTGGCCATGCCCGCGCTGTGGGGGGAGCGGCGCTGGCGGATCGTGATCCCGTTTGCCCTGCTGTTCCCGGCGGCGGTCTACGTGGTTTTCGTGCTGGGCCTGGGCGTCCATTTCGACCGTGGACTGCTCGGCATCAACTAACTCGGATCGGTAGCGACGATGGATGCGTTTCTGGCCGCCGGTGCGGCCTTCCTCGACCCGTACCTGCTCGGCGTCGTGCTGATCGGCACCCTCGGCGGTGTCGTGGTCGGCGCCATGCCGGGGCTGAGCTCGACCATGGCGACGGCGTTGCTGCTGCCGTTCACCCTGACGATGGAGCCGATTCCGGCCATCGCACTGCTGAGCGCGCTGTACTGTGCCGGTACCTATGGCGGGTCGATCACGGCGATCCTGGTCAATGCGCCGGGTGCGCCACCGGCGGCGGCGACCGCGTTCGACGGCTATCCGCTGGCCCAGCAGGGCCGGGCCGGGCTGGCGTTGGGAATGGCGGCGGTCTCCAGCGTGATCGGCGGCATCGTGAGCGTGATCGTGCTGATCATCGCGGCGCCGCTGCTCGCCCGCGTGGCCTATGATTTCGGACCACCGGAGTACTTCGCGCTGGCGCTGTTCGGGCTGTCGATGCTGGCGACGATCAGCGGCGAGTCGGCGGTCAAGAACCTGATGGGCGGCGCCTTCGGGGTGCTGGTAGCCACCATCGGCATGGACTTCACCACCGGCGTCGACCGCTTCACCTTCGGGTTCTGGGAACTGTCGGAAGGCATCCATTTCATCCCGGTCATGATCGGCCTGTTCGCCGGCTGCGAGTTCCTGATCCAGGCGGGCAAGCTCGACCAGCCGCAGATCCGAGCCGCGCTCGACGCGGTCCGGCTGCCGGCCTGGGCGGACTTCAAGAAGTGCCTGCCGACGATCGGCCGCTCATGCGGGATCGGCACCTTCATCGGCCTGCTGCCGGCCGAGGGCGGCACGGTCGCCGCGATGATCGGCTATAACGAGGCCAAGCGCTGGGCCAAGGACAAGTCGCTGTTCGGAAAGGGCGACATTCGCGGCATCGCAGGGCCGGAGGCCGCCAACAACGCCGCCACCGGTGCCGCCATGGTGCCGACCCTGGCGCTCGGCATTCCCGGCAGCGCGACGACGGCGATCATCCTGGGGGCGCTGCTGGTTCATGGCCTGCGCCCTGGACCGCACCTGTTCACCGAGACGCCGACCCTGCTGTACGCCATCTTCATGGCGATGCTGCTGGCCAACATCGTGTTCGGCGTGTTCGGCCTGCTCGGCGCCAAGCTGTTCGCGCGGGTCACCCTGATCCCGATCCGTTTCCTGTGGCCGTCGGTGTTCGTGCTGGCCTGCATCGGCGCCTACGCGCTGGAGCAGTCGGTGCTCGACGTCTGGATCATGGTGGGGGCCGGCCTGCTGGGCTTCGTGCTGAAGCGCTACGGCTTTGCGGCGGCGCCGATCATCATGGGGTTGATCCTGGGAGAGTTGGTCGAGAACAGCCTGAAGCAGTCGCTGATCATCTTCGACCACGAGTGGCTGCGGTTCCTGGACCGTCCGATCGTCGTGGCGTTCCTGGCCCTCACCCTGCTGTCGGCGGTCTGGCCGTTGGTCTCGGCCTGGCGGGCACGTCGGGCGGCTGAAGCGGCGGGATAGCGAGGTAGCCTCGTCCGATCTCCGCCGTCATCCTGACCGCAACCGCGAGCCGGGATTCAGGAACAGGCGTGTGGGGAGCGAGACGCCGCCAGGATGACGACGCAGAATGGATCCGCTTAGAAGAACCGAGCCAAATTGCCGCGGATCCGGTCGAGCACGCTGCCGGTCATTTCCGGGATGTCGAAGCTCTGCCCGGTGATGGTCTCGAACGCCTTGATGTAGACCTCGGCGGTCTGCGCCACCACCTCGTCCGGGATCGGCGGGATGGCATCCTTGTAGGGATCGCAGCGCGCAACCACCCAGTTGCGCATGAAGTCCTTGTCGAAGCTCTCGGGCTTCTCGCCGCGGCCGACCCGGTCCTGGTAGCTGTCCAGGAACCAGTACCGGCTGCTGTCGGGCGTGTGGATCTCGTCGGCGAGCACGATGCGGCCGTCGGCATCGGTGCCGAACTCGTACTTGGTGTCCACCAGGATCAGCCCGCGTTCGCGCGCCATCTCCCGGCCGCGGGCGAACAGCGCCAGGGCGTAGCCGGATACCGTGCGCCACTGCTCGGCGGTCAGCAGGCCCTTGCCGACGATGTCGTCGGGTGTCAGCGGTTCGTCGTGGGAGCCGAGTGCGGCCTTGCTGGTCGGGGTGATGATGGTCTGCGGCAGCTTGGCGTTGTCACCGAGCCCATCCGGCAGGCGCACGCCGTACATGTCGCGCCGGCCGGCCTTGTACATCGTCAGGATCGAGGTGCCGGTGGTGCCCGCCAGATAGTCGCGCACCACCATCTCGACCGGCAGGATGTCCAGGCGCTGGCCGATGACCACGTTCGGATCGGGGTACTCCAGAACGTGGTTCGGGCAGATGTCGCGGGTCGCCTCGAACCAGAACCGGGCGGTACGGGTCAGCACCTCGCCCTTGAACGGAATGGCGGCCAGGCTGATGTCGAACGCGCTCAGCCGGTCGCTGGCGATGATGATGCGTCGGCCGTCCGGCAGGTCGTAGTTGTCGCGCACCTTGCCGCGGTAGTGGTTCGGCAACTCGGGGATCGTAGCGTCCTCGAGAACCCGGTGGGCGTTCGTCTTCAAGGCGTCGATGTTCATCGTCCCGTCCTGCGAGGAATGTAATGCTCCTTCCAGCCGGGCCGTTATGCCTTGGATCGGAGCCTCTGTCTTGCGTTGCGGTGATCGGCCGTTCCGCAAGGCAGAGGCTCCGGACCGATCGAATTCAGAGCGTGGGACGCTCGTCGCCGACGATGGTGGTGCGGTGCATGATGCGGCGCTGGTTCGCTGAATCGTAGGGCATCACCGCGTGCATGGTGCAGCGGTTGTCCCACATGATCACGTCGTCCTGGTGCCAGTGATGCCGGTACACGAAACGCTCGTGGGTCGCGTGCCTGGTCAACTCATCGAGCAACGCGAATGCCTTGTCGTCGGGCATCCCGACGATCCCGTCCATGGTGTGCGGGCTGAGAAACAGCGAACGGCGGCCGGTCACTGGATGCCGACGCACCAGCGGGTGCTCGACCGGCGGCAGCTCGGTGAAGGTGCCCTTGTCCTGGCGGGCGCTGAGCTTGGCCGAGCGGGCGATGACCGCGTCGTGGCTGTGCCGGACGGAAAGGCCGTCAATCTGAGCCTTCGTACCGTCGGAGAGGGCGTCGTAGGCCTCGTACATGTTGGCGAACAGGGTGTCGCCACCCTCCGCGGGGACCGTGATGCCGTGCAGGATGGAGCCCTTTGACGGGATCTCCCGAAACGAGCTGTCGGTGTGCCAAAGCCACGTCAGTTCCAGGTACTGCCATTCCTTGCTCTCGCTCGGCAGGATATTGCCCTGCTCGTCGACGTTGGAGACCCGGTAGACCTCCGGATTCCGGGATGATCGGTGGGCAACCGAGGGATGCACCTCCAGTTCGCCGAAGTTGCGGGCGAAGACGATCTGCTGTTCGTCGGTGATCTTCTGGCCTGGGAACACCAGCATCGGATTCTCCATCCAGATGGCGTTCAACTGGTCAAGGGTTTCCCGGTCGAGCGGGCGCCCGAGATCGATGCCGCGAACCTCCGCACCGATCTGCGGGTGCCGCTTGGTGACGGTCAGATCGACGGCGTCTGTCAGTGTTGCCATGGCTCCAGGTCTCCGTGCGTCAGATGGAGGCTGAATGAGGCATCCAACGTACGGTTATGGAAAATTATCGTTTTTACTGAATGACATTATACTTATTAATATCGGCATGACGCTTAGCCTGATCGCCATGCGCATGCTGGTGGCCGTGGTCGAGGAGGGGTCCTTCACGGGCGCCGCCCGGCGCGAGAACGCCACCCAGTCCGGAGTCTCGCAGCACATTCAGAAGCTGGAGGATCGCTTCGGCGTGCGCCTGATCGAGCGCGAGCCGGGCGGCGCACGGCCGACACCGGCGGGCGACCGGCTGTACCGCCGTTGCGTACACGTTCTTCGCGGAGCCTCCGAGGCCGAGGAGGAGATGCGCGGGTTTGGCCGCGGACTGGATGGCGAGGCGGCAATCGGGTTGATGTCGGCGCTGACCCGATGCGTTCTGGGGCCCACCTTGCGGGGCTTCATGCAAGACCACCCGAACGCCTCGATCCGGATCGCTGAAGCCGTCAGCGACCAGTTGATCGATCGGGTGTCGGCCTCGGCCCTGGATGCCGCTGTCGTCCCGACGATTGAGCCGGTCGGTCCCTTGGATGGCCGTGCGTTGCCGAGCGTGCCGGAAATGTTCGTATGCCGCGCTGATCGAACCCGTGATCACATGGTACCGATCGACCTTCGTGCCGTGTGGCCCTTGCGGCTGGTGATGCCGCCGAAGGACAATCTGCGGACCCGCCGGGTACTGGCGCATCTTGCCCTGCAGGGGGCCGAGATCGATGACGTTCTGGAACTGGATTCAATGTTCGGCGCCTTCGATTTCGTCGCGAACAGCGATTACGTGGCGCTGATCCCGGCCATCATGGTCCTGCCGGAGATCCATGACGCCAGCCTGTGCGTCCGGCCATTGGTCGGTCCGCCGCTGACCCTGGACCTCATGGCGATCCAGCCGCGCCGACGGTCGTTGTCGCCGATCGCCTCTGCCTTCCTGGTCGCGTTGGAGCGCCAGCTACATTCCGACGCCAGGGCGTGGCGGGCATAGGCTGCCGAAGGCTCTGGTTTTCACACCACAAGGCGCTCTAGGATCGGTGCTCCAATCCCCGATCCGGTGCGTTCGTCGTGGCATCCGCCCAGGACCGAGCCCGGTTCCCTCGCGATCGCAGACCCAGCCGGAGACGATCATGCCCATCCACAACCGGATTGCCGATTTCCACGACGAGATGACCGAATGGCGCCGTGACATCCACGCCCATCCGGAGATCGGGTTCGAGGAGCAGCGGACCTCGGCGATCGTCGCCGAAAAGCTGGAGTCATGGGGTATCGAGGTGCACCGGGGCATCGCCGAGACCGGAGTGGTCGGCGTGCTGCGCGGCAACGGCTCGGGCACCGGCACGATCGGTATCCGTGCCGACATGGATGCCCTGCCGATGCAGGAAGAGGGTGACGCTCCCTACCGCTCGCAGATCGACAACCGCATGCACGGCTGCGGCCATGACGGCCACACCACCATGCTTCTTGGGGCGGCCCGCTACCTGGCCGAGACCCGCAACTTCGACGGCACCGTGCACTTCATCTTCCAGCCGGCCGAGGAGGGCCGCGGCGGTGCCAGGAAGATGGTGTCGGAAGGCCTGTTCGACCGCTTCCCGTGCGACACGGTCTGGGCGATCCACAACGCTCCGCACCTGCCGCTCGGCACCATGGCGTTCCGGGCCGGCGCGTCGCTTGCGTCGGCCGACCGGGCGACCCTGCGGATTCGCGGCAAGGGCTCCCACGCCGCGCGTCCGCACGACAGCGTCGACCCGATCGCGGTCGGCGTTCAGCTGTACCAGGGCGTTCAGACCATCGTCAGCCGCAACGTCGACCCGCTGAAGCCGCTGGTGATGAGTGTCACCCAGTTTCACGCAGGGACCGCCAACAACGTGATCGCGGCGACCGCTGAGCTGATCATCTCGATCCGTGCCTATGACGCCGACGTCCAGGATCTGGTGGAGAAACGCCTCGGCGAGCTGTGCGACGGCGTCGGCCGGATGTACGGGGCGACCGTCGAACTGGAATATCTGCGCGGCGTGGCCGCGACCATCAGCGGCGAGGCGGAGTCGGCTTTCGCCGCCGATGTCGCGGAGAACCTGATTGGATCGGACAAGGTCATCCGCAACGGCGAGCGCGGCATGGGCAGCGAGGATTTCTCGATGATGCTGGCCGAGCGGCCGGGCGCGTTCCTGTGGCTGGGCGGCGGCGAGCCGGGCAAGGACTACGGCCTGCACCATCCGAAATATGACTTCAACGACGCGGCGCTGCCGATCGGGGCCTCGTTCTGGGCCAGTCTCGTCGAAGCGCGCTTGCCGCGCGGTTGATGGGGTGGCTGCCCGGTCGGGCATAGGGGCAGCCGATCCGGCCGGCGCTCGTATCTGGCGCATTCTGTGCGGCGAGGCGGTGGCTGGTCGACGGGCGGTGGATCGACGAGGATGAGAGAGACGACATCGCCATCAGTGTCTTGTGGCGGCTAGCGGAGCAGACCCGAAGCCATGACCCGTCGCCTGAATTCCCAAACGCTTGCCGCACTGCCCGGAACCATTGCGATTCCGCGTTACGATCGCCGTGCGCTGGACGTCGGGATCGTCCACATCGGGCTGGGGGCATTTCATCGCGCCCATCAGGCGGCGTACACCGACGATGCGCTGAACCGATCGTTCGGGCCGTGGGGGGTGTGCGGCGTATCGTTGCGCAATCCGCACATGCGCGATGCTCTGGCCCCGCAGGATGGCCTGTACACCATGGCGGTGCGTGACGAGAACGGTGAGCGGCTTCGGGTGATAGGCGCGCTGATGCAGACGCTGGTGGCCCCCGAGAATCCGCGGGCGGTTCTGGACAGGCTGTCGGACCCGGCGGTGCGGATCGTGACCATGACGGTCACCGAGAAGGGGTACTGCCACAACCCCGCGAACGGCGAGTTGGACGACCGGCGCCCCGAAATCCGTCACGACCTGAAAGAACCGACTCAGCCGAAGACCCTGCCGGGCTTCCTGGTGGAGGCTCTGCGCCGCCGTCGCTCCGCCGGTGTGCCGCCCTTCACGGTGCTGTCCTGCGATAACCTGCCGAACAACGGCGAGGTGACGGCCGGCATCCTGAAGACCTACGCCAAGCTGCTGGAGCCTGGTCTGGATCACTGGATCGAGGACCACGTGTCCTGCCCGAGCAGCATGGTCGACCGCATCGTGCCCTCGACCGCCGACGAGGACCGCGCGCGGATCAGCGCCACGCTCGGCGTCGAGGACGCGTCGCCGGTGGTGACCGAGCCGTTCACCCAGTGGGTATTCGAAGACCGGTTCCCGACCGGCCGCCCGGCCTGGGAGGAGGAGGGCGCCGAGCCGGTGTCGGATGTCCGGCCGTACGAGGCGATGAAGCTGCGCTTGCTGAACGCCAGTCATTCCTGCATCGCCTACCTTGGCTATCTCGCCGGCTACCAGACCGTCGCCGAAACCGTCGCCGATCCGGTGTTCGCCCGCTTCATTGCCGCGTTGATGGACGAGGAGGTGACGCCGATGCTGCGGATGCCGGGCGGTGCCGACCTGACCGGCTACAAAGCGGCTTTGCTGGCCCGGTTCGCCAATCCGGCGTTGCAGCACCGCACTTGGCAGATCGCCATGGACGGGACCCAGAAGCTGCCGCAGCGCCTGCTCGGCACGATCCGCCAGCGCCTCGACGCCGGCCTGCCGATCGACCGGCTGGCGCTTGGGGTGGCTGGGTGGATGCGCTACGTGCGGGGGGTCGACGAGACCGGCCGCCCGATCGATGTCCGCGACCCCCTTGCCGACCGCCTGCGCGCCGCCGCCGAGGAGGCCGGCCCGGTCGCCGGCCGCCTGGCACCGGCGCTGCTCGGGGTGCGCGAGGTGTTCGGTGACGATCTTCCGAACAACTCGGCCTTCGCGGCGGCAGTCACGTCGGCGCTCGACGGGTTGTTCGATCGCGGGGCGTGGTATTGCGTGGAACGGTTGGCGAACGCATAGGTGAGGGGCGAACCCTCTCCGGCGATACGCCGACCGGTGTTATCAGGGAGCGCATCGTGCATCTCTCCTATACCGAGCCGACCTGTGGCGGCACGCTGGGACCGGGCGATCCGAAGTCCGAGGCCGATGCCGAACGCGCGGCCGAGGCGGTTCGGCCGCACGTCGAGGCCCATCGCGACGTGGTGGAACGGCTGTGCGGTGTTCGCCCGGACGCCCGGTTGACCTGGAGGCGCGACGGCGATTGGATTGCCGTGTGGGCGATCGACTTGCCGCCGAATTTCGACTGGCACGCGGTTGACACTGCGCAACTGCACGAAGCGGCCTTGGCGATCGACCCCCGGGCTCCAGTCGTCAGTTACCACCGGTCAGCCGCTGACGTCTGACGATGAACGACCCGACGGCTCAGGCGGCGGTGCGGGCCTTCGTGTGGCGATCGACGTAGCCCTTCACGAACTCCTCGAGTTCGGGGGTATCGCACTCGAACCCGAGATGGGCCGCCTTCTCCACCGCCTGATCACCAGACAACCCCTGTTCGACCGCGAGGTGGATCATGACCATTGCGCCGGAGCGCTTGCCGGTCGCGCAATGCACCAGGATCGGTCCAGGCAGGGTCCGGGCCGTCCGCCGGAACCGATCGACGACCTTGTCGGACAAATCGTCACCGGAGACTGGGTGGTGGAGGTAGGAGAGGCCCTGATCCCTCACGATCCGCCCTTCCGCCTCCGGGTCCAGGCTCTGCTTCTCGTTTTCCGTCCGAAGGTTCACGATGGTCTGAAAGCCATCCTCCGCAGCCTGCCGGATGCCGGCTTCATCCAGCGCCGATTTCGCGACGGTGAAGTGGCTGTTGATCTGAATGACGTCATCCATTTCCGTTCTCCTCAGCCTTTGCTAGGCGTTTCGATCTGATAGCCAGCGCTGGTCCAGGCCTTCCAACTGCCCGGCACGTTTGATACGTCGTTGAACCCGTTGGCCGCGAGCAGACTGGCGGCGATGCTCGCCCGGAATCCGCTGGCGCAGTAGGTGGCGTAGCGGCGGTTGCGGTCGAGATCGCCCATGCGTTCCTGCAACTCGCCGAGGAACAGGTGGCGTGCACCGGGGATGCGGCCGGCGTTCCATTCATCATCGCCGCGTACATCGAGCGGCTGGACCGAATCGTCGAGCGACGCCAGTTCCTGCACCGACATCTGGCGAACCGTTTTCAGGACACGCCCGTCTTCTCTCCACGCCTCCATCCCGCCGGCAAGGTAGCCGCCGAAGATGACGAAGCCGGTCCGCCACAGCAGGCGCAGCACGTCGGACAGGTCGCGGTCACGCTCCAGGACGAGGTAGATTGGCCTTTCAGGATCCAGCAACCAGCCGGCCCAGACCGAGAGCTCGGGTCGTGCAGCGATATTCAGGGCGCCGTCGATGTGGCCGGCTCCGAACGCCTGCATGTCACGGGTGTCGAGCACCTGGGCGCCGTCACCGATCGAGGCGGCGAAGGTCTCGACCGACAGGGCCGGCACGCGTGGCAAGTTACCGAGTACCGGCGGACCCGCAGCGTTCACTTTCTTCAAGTGCGGATAGTGGGTTGGCACCGGCGGCGCATCGGACTTCATCGCTTGCCGGAAGGCTTCGAGGTCCGCGATCCCGGTGTAGGGGTTGTACCGCCGTTCGTAGCCGATGGTGCTCGACAGGCGATCGCCGATGTCCGGTCCGCACGCCGATCCGGCGCCATGACAAGGGTAGATGATCACATCGTTCCCGAGCTTGAGGTAGAAGTCGCGGATCGTGTGAAAGAGGGCTTCGGTCAGTTGGTCGGTTTGCTCATCGCCCAGGAGGTCGGGTCGACCGACCGAATCGACGAAGAAGCTGTCGCCGGTCAAGACGCCCCACGGATCCTCGCGATCCGTCTCGAACAGCAGGAACGCAATGTGCTCAGGGGTGTGACCGGGCGTGGCACGGGCCTCCATGCACACCCCGCCGAAACGAAACCGGTCACCATCTCGGATCGGCCGATGCTTGAAGCCGTACTCCGCACCCCCCTCGACACTGACGCAGAGTTCGGCAGCGCCGCCCAACCGCTCAACCAGTTCCCGCGCTCCGCTCAGGAAGTCAGCGTGGATGTGGGATTCGAACACGTGCGTGATCGCGAGACCATAATGACGTGCCCTCTCAAGGTAGACCTCGACGTCCGGACGCGGGTCGACCACCGCTGCGGTGCCGGTAGCCTCGTCGCCGAGAAAATAGGAACAGGTTGCCACACCGTCCGTCAGGATCTGCTCGAATCGCACCGTCATCAGTCACTCCGTTGACGGTGGTTCAACCGGGACCGGGCAGTTTGGTTCCGGTCAAGTTGCCGCACCCAACCTGACTGACAGAGCGCTTCGTGTGTGCAGATGTCGGTGGGATGTGTCCCGGCCTAAGTCAGGCTCGCACTGTACCTTTTCCGTCTGTCAGTGCGATGAACCGCTCGGTGTGATGGTCGGTGTCGCCGAGCAGGTGGTCGATCATCACCAGCCGCTTGGCATAGTGGGCCGGGGCGTATTCCCAGGTCATGGCGATGCCGCCGTGCAGCTGGATCGCTTCTTCGGCGATCAGCCGTGCCGACTGGCCGATCGTGACCTTGGCGGCACTCATGGTGCGTTCTCGCTCGATCCGGTCGGCGCCGAGCTTGGCGGCGGCCAGGATCGCCATGGAGCGGGCCTGCTCCAGCGCGGTGCGCATGTCCACCATGCGATGCTGCAACGCCTGGAACGATCCAATGGTGCGGCCGAACTGCTTGCGGGTCTTCAGGTAGTCGAGAGTGGCGTCGCAGATGACCTCCATGGCGCCGACCGCTTCGGCCGACAGCGCCACGATGCCACGCGCCACTGCCGCTTCGATGGCGGGATAGGCGGCGCCCGGCTCGCCCAGCGCGGCGTCCGCGCCGACTGCCACATCGTCCAGCACGATCTCCGCCGAACGGCCGCCGTCGATGGTCGGGTTGCCGCGTACGGTCACGCCCTTGGCGTCCGACGGCACCAGGAACAGTCCGATGCCGTCAGGCGCGTCGACCGCGCCGGAGAGGCGGGCCGATACGATCACGGTATCGGCGGTGTCGCCGTTGATCACCACCGATTTCCGCCCGGCCAGGGTCCAACCGGCCGACGTCTTCACTGCCGTCGTGGCGACATGCGCGAGGTCGTAGCGGCCGTCTGGTTCACTGTGCGCGAAGGCCAGCAGGGTTTCACCGGCGACCACAGCGCCGAGGACAGTGTCCTTTTGTGTGTCGGAGCCGGCCAGTTCGACCAGCGCGCCGCCGAGCACCACGGTTGCCAGGTACGGCTCGACCGCCAGGGCGCGACCGAACGCTTCGGCAACGATCATCAGGTCGATCCCGCCGCCGCCGAGGCCACCCACCGCTTCCGGGAACGGGACGGCCAGGAGGCCGAGTTCGGCGAAGGTGGCCCACGTCTCCCGGCTGAACCCGATATCGGACCCCGCAGCCACCTGCCGCACCTCGAAGCCGTAGCGGTCGAGCACCAGCCGATCGACGGTCTCTTTCAGGAGCCGCTGCTCGTCGGACAGCGCGAAATCCATAGGGGTCTCCTTCAGGGTGTCGTGGCGTCGGTTGCTTTCGGGGATGACGGTAAGTGAGCTTGGACCACCTTCTCCGGCGTCAACCCGGCCGGAGCAGCGGTGCCGTGGAGAGCCGGGATCCAACGCGCGACGGACGTCGGCATGGTGCTCTCCCTCAAAGCCCCAGGCTGGCCTTGGCGATGATGTTCTTCTGAATCTCGTTGGATCCGCCGAAGATCGACAGCTTGCGCATGTTGAAGTACTGCGCGGTTACCGGGGCCGCGTAATCAGGGCCGATAGGCTCGCCGTTGAAGCCGCCGTCGAGCGCTTCGGACTGGAACGGCAGGGCGTAGGGGCCCAGCGCCTTGCGGGTCAGCGCAGTGATGGCTTGGCGGATCTCGGTGCCCTTGATCTTCAGGATCGAGCTTTCCGCACCCGGCGCGCCGCCGGCCTGCACGTCGGCCAGCACCCGCAGGTTGGTCATCTCCAGCGCCATCAGGTCGATCTCGACCTGGGCGATGCGTGACCGGAAGATCGGATCCTCGATCAGAGGCCGTCCGCCCTTGCGCTGGTCGTGGGCGATCGCCTTCAGGTGGCGCAGTGCTTCCTTGGAAAGCCCGACGCCGGCGATGTTGGTGCGCTCGTGGGTCAGCAGGTACTTCGCGTAGGTCCAGCCCTGGTTCTCCTCCCCGATCCGGTTGCCGACCGGCACCCGCACGTCATCGAAGAACACCTCGTTCACCTCGTGCTCGCCGTCGAGCAGGATGATCGGGCGCACGGTGATGCCCGGCGTCGCCATGTCGATCAGCAGGAACGAGATGCCTTCCTGCGGCTTGGCGGCCTTGGCGTCGGTGCGGACCAGGCAGAAGATCCAGTTGGCGTGCTGCCCCAAGGTGGTCCAGGTCTTCTGGCCGTTGACGACGTAGTGGTCGCCATCACGCACCGCACGGGTCTTCAGCGAGGCAAGGTCGGAGCCGGCGCCGGGCTCGGAGTAGCCCTGGCACCACCAGTCGGTCAGGTCGAGGATGCGCGGCAGGTAGTGGGCCTTCTGCTCCGGCGAGCCGAACTTCATGATGACCGGAGCCACCATGTTGACGCCGAACGCGACGATGCGCGGCGCGCCGGCGGCGGCACACTCTTCCTCGAAGATGTGGCGCTGTACCGGCGCCCATCCGGTGCCGCCATGCTCGGTCGGCCAGTTGACGCCCAGCCAGCCGCGCTTGGTCAACGCCGACTGCCAGCGGATGTGGTCGTCGCGGGTCAGCCGCTGGCCGCCCTTCACCTTGGCGGAGATGTCGGAGGGCAACTCGTCCTTCAGGAACCGCTGGACCTCCTCTCGGAAGGCCTGTTCCTCGGGTGTGTAGTTCAGGTCCATGCGGTCCTCCCCGGGCGCCGGCAACTATCCGCGCGCGTCGCTCCATTCCTTGAAGGTCTTGCCGGCCTCGGCGAGTTCGACCAGCAGCGGTGCAGGTACCCAACTCTTCGGGTCGTGATCGGCGAATCCTCGGATGTCGGCCAACACCTTGGCCAGGCCACGGCGATCGGCCCAGAACATCGGGCCCCCCTCCCACGACGGAAAGCCGTAGCCGAACAGCCAGACCATATCGATGTCGACCGGTCGCAGCGCGATGCCCTCGCCGAGCACCTTGGCCCCCTCGTTGACCAGCGCGCACAGCGCCCTGGTCTGGATCTCGCCTGTGGTGAAGGGACGGCGGTTGATGCCCTTCTTCTGCGACTCCTCCAGGATGATCGCATCGACCTCGGGATCCGGGATCGGGGTGCGGCCGTCCTCGTAGCGGTACCAGCCGGCGCCCGTCTTCTGGCCCAGCCTGCCCTTTTCATAGAGCCGGTCGGCGATCGCCACGTACCGGGCGTCGGCCGGGCGGGTCGCATCCTCACGCCGGCGGGTCATGTAGCCGATGTCCAGGCCGGCCAGGTCGCCCATGGCATACAGCCCCATCGGAAAACCGAAACCGGTAATGGCGGCGTCGATCTCCTGGGGCAGGGCGCCGTCTTCCAGCAGGTAGTCCATCTGGGTCTTGTAGGTCCGCAGCATGCGGTTGCCGATGAAGCCATCGCACACCCCGGACACCACGGCGACCTTGCCGAACCTCCGGCCGACTTCGAGCGCGGTGCGCAGCGCGTCGTCGGCGGTCCTGGCGCCCCGTACCACTTCCAGCAGGCGCATCACGTTGGCCGGGCTGAAGAAGTGCATGCCCAGTACGTCGGCCGGCCGGGAGGTCATGGCGGCGATGGCGTCGACGTCCAGGTAGGAGGTGTTGGTGGCCAGCACCGCGCCCGGCTTGGCGATCGCGTCGAGTTTGGCGAACACTTCCTTCTTCACATCCAGGCTCTCGAACACCGCCTCGATGATCAAATCGGCGTCGGCGAGATCGGCGAGTTCGAGGCTCGGTGTGATCAGCGCCATCCTGGCGTCGACATCGGCGGCCGTCATCCGGCCGCGCTTGGCGCTGATGTCGTAGTTGGAGCGCACCCTGCCGAGACCACGGTCGAGCGCGTCCTGGGCGGTCTCGACCACGGTGACCGGAATTCCGGCGTTGGCGAAGCACATGGCGATGCCGCCGCCCATGGTGCCGGCGCCGATCACCGCTGCTTTGTTCACCGGACGGGCCGCCACATCCCTGGACATCCCGGGGACCTTGGCAACCTCACGCTCGCCGAAGAACACGTGGATCTGGGCGGCACGCTGTGGCGATTCCATGCACTGCTGGAACAGTTCGCGTTCGCGCTTCAGCCCATCGTCGATCGGCAGGTCGACTGCCGCCTCGACCGCGTCGACGCAGCGGAACGGCGAGAACAGGCCGCGTGCCGACTTCTCGAGCTTCTTGCGGGCATCGGCGAACACGGACCGGTCGGTGCGGGCGTCGGCGAGTTTGCCGTCACGGTCGCGCACCGGCAGCGCCGTGAGACCTTCGGCGATCACTCGCTGCGCGAAGGCGATGCCCGCGGCCCTGACGTCCTTGGTGTCGACGATATCGTCGACGATACCGAGTTCGGCGGCTTCCTCGACCGGAACATGCCGGCCGCTGGTGATCATCTCAAGGGCGGCGGCGACGCCCGCGACCCGGGGCAGGCGCTGGGTGCCCCCGGCGCCCGGGATGATCCCGAGCTTGACCTCCGGCAGGCCGACTTTGGCGCCGGGGATGGCGACGCGGAACGAACAGCCGAGCGCGACTTCCAACCCGCCGCCGAGGGCGGTGCCGTGGATCGCGGCGACCGTCGGCTTGCCGCACGTCTCGATTTCACCGATGACCGTGCCCAAGGCTGGAGCCTGAGGCGGCTTGCCGAACTCGCGGATATCGGCGCCGGCTATAAAGGTGCGTCCGTCGCCGTAGATCACCAGGACCTTGGCCTCGGGATCATCGGCACCTTGCTGGAAGGCCGCACTGAGGCCGGCGCGAACCGCCTGGCTCAAGGCGTTGACGGGTGGATTGACCACCTGGATCAGGCCGATCGCACCTTCGCGGCTGTATCGGACGGCGTCGCTCATGGTTCCTCCCGTGAACCGATATTTCAGAAGTCTTAGACCGCGTCGACAGGCTGTTCAACTATTTTGGAACTATGTTCCGTAATGCGGAATTATCACCTCAGGCACCGTAGTCCAGGGTCGGCGCGCCTCCGCCGGTCAGGTCGCGCTCGACCAGCCTGACAAGTTCCTGCAGGCGCGGGCCGATCGAGCGCTCCAGCACCCGTCGGGTGAGGCGCAGGGAAGACCCGCCGCAGTTGAAGGCCAGGACGTGCGCGCCGCCTTCCAGCACCAGCGGCACGCCAGCCGATGCGACGTCGCGGTTCCAGTCGCCCTCCGACACGCAGTATCCGTGGTCGGCGTAGAACCGCAGAGACTGCTCGATGCCGTCCCGCAGCGCCGGCCAGGCGTCGCCGTAGTGGACCTTCAGGCGGGCAAGCAGCGCCTCGCGGTCAGCCTCGGGGAGGCCGGCGATGTAGGCCCGCCCCATGGACGTCACCGGCATTGGAATCCGGGCGCCGACCTCGAGGCGCAGGATCAACGGGCCCTTGCCCTGGCAGACATCGGTATAGACCATCTCCGAACGGTCGCCGGTGCCCAGCGCGACCGAGCAGTCCGTGGAGTCGGCCAACGCCTGCATGTGCGGGTGGGCGAGATCGCGGACACCGTTGCCGGCCAGATAGCGGTAGCCGAGCGCCAGGACGCCGGGGCCCAACTGGTAGCGTTCGAGCTGGTCGACGTAACGCAGGTAGCCCAGCGACGTCAGCGTCTGCGTCAGCCGAGACACGGTCGATTTGGGGATCCCCGTGCGCTTCGCCAGTTCGCCATTGCCGAGGTATCGATCGTCGCGGCCGAACGCCCGCAGGATCTCCAGGCCCCGTGCCAACGCGGTCACGAAACCCGGATCGGCGTCGGCGCCGGCACGCCAGTCTTCGATGTTGGTCAGCCGTGGGTTGGTTGGACGCCTGGGCATTCAGGAAACCTGTCTGGTGGATTCGCCGGGAGCCGAATGCTCCTGCTCTTGCAGTACCCGCCACAGCACCTTTCCGGTGGGAGACTTCGGCAAGCCTTCGGCGAAGGCGATGACGGCAGGCACCTTGTAGGTCGCCATGCGTTCCCGGCACCATTCCTGGAGCGCGCCAACCTCGAGCGCGGCACCGGCACGCGGAACGATCACCGCCTTGACGGTTTCGCCACGGCGCACGTCGGGGCTGGCGATGACGCATACCTCCTGGATGTCCGGGTGGTCGTACATCATGGCCTCGACCTCGGCCGGCCAGACCTTGAAGCCGGAGGCGTTGATCATCCGCTTCAGCCGGTCGACCAGAAAGAAGTAGCCTTCCTCGTCGTAGTACCCGAGGTCGCCGGTGCGGAAGAACCGCTTGCCGTCGCGCTCGAAGAACACCGCCGCGGTATCCTCCGGTCGGTTCCAGTAGCCGACGAAGATCTGCGGCCCGGCGGCCACGATCTCACCGACCGCCCCGACTCCCAGTTCGTCCAGGGTGTCCGGGTCGACCACCCGGGCGTCGGTGTCAAAGATCGGAATGCCGCCGCACTGGCGTTTGGGGCGATGAAACGGGTTGATGTGGGTGGGGGCGATGGTCTCGGTCAGGCCGTAGCCTTCCAGGTACTCGATCCCGGTCAGGGCACAGAGCCGGTCGGCGACCGCCTTCGGCATCTGCGCACCGCCGCCGCTGACCGCCACCAGGGACGACAGATCGAACGTGGCGGCCTCGGGGTCGGACAGCAGGTCGATTGCCATGGTGGTGATGCAGCGCCAGTGGGTGACCTTGTGCCGGGCGATAAGCTCGGCCGCGGTTCGCCGGTTCCAGCGGGTCATCATGATCATCTCGGAACCCTGGAACACCTGCATGTTCATGGAGTTCTGCATGCCGGTCACGTGGAACAGCGGCAGGCTGACGAGCGATATGGATTCGTGGTTGCTGGGGCTCCACAGCACGCTGGCGAACATGGTGAAGCCGACCGAGCGATGGGTGTGCAGGCAGCCTTTCGGCCGGCCGGTCGTGCCGGAACTGAACGGCAGCACGCACCAGTCGTCGAGCCCGACCTCGAGCGGCGGCGGCGCGTAGGCCGCCTCCATCACCGCCTGCCAAGTGACCAGACCATCGCCGGCCACCGGCTGCCGCGCCGCCGCCACGCCGTCGGGCAGTGTCAGGTCCGTCGGTACCCGCAGGAAGTCGGAGTACGCGGCGACCGCCAGGTGGCGCAGCGGCTGGCCGTTGGCCAGCGGCTCAACGACGGCCAGCATCTCCTGGCCGATGACCGCAGCGGTCGCTCCGGTGTCCTCCGCGATGTGGGTCAGCTCGGCGGACCGGCTCATGGTATTCACCGGCACAACTACCGCGTTGGCGCGCAGGATCGCGTAGTATCCGATGATGAATTGCGGGCTGTTCTGCATGAACAGCAGGACCCGGTCGCCGCGCCTGATGCCCGCGACCTCGTGCAGCCAGCCCGCCAGCCGATCGGTCGCCCGATCCAGTTCGCTCCAGATGATCGGAGTGCCGTAATAGTTGATCGCCACCTTGTCCGGGAACCGTCGGGCGGTCACCGACAGATTCTCCGGCAACGTTGTCGACGGCGGGGTGATGCTGCGCGGCAGCCCCTTCGGCCAGACACCGAAATGACGATCGAACATCGTTCCTCCCTCGTGCGGGCGTTGTCTCGCCTCGGCTTTCCAAACCTATCCCACGGCTTAGCCGACCGATCAACTATACGGAACACGGTTCCGCATCTCGGAATGAGGTTGGGACCTTCGCGGCGCTCGTCTTGACGGGGTCTCAATATCGATATCAGTATTTCGGCACAGCAGATCGAAGTGAGGCTTCATGTCGGTAGCCGAGGCGCTGGAGGCGGGCGAGATCAGCCCGTTCCGGCAGTCGAACAAGCGACAGGCGATCCAGGAGGCGTTGCAGCGCCTGATCATCATCGGCCGTCTGGCGCCCGGGACCCCGTTGGTCGAGACCCAGCTGGCCGCCGAGTTCGGATCCAGTCAGGCGCCGGTCCGCGAGGCCCTCATGCAGCTTCAGGAATCCGGCCTGGTGGTTCGCAACGGCTACCGCGGCACGGTGGTTGCCACCACCTCGATGGCGGAGGCCTGCGAGATGGTGGCCGTGCGGATGCGGCTGGAGACGACCGGCGTCCGGCGCGCGGTAGGCCGGTTCGACCCGTCGTTGCGGACCCGGTTGACCGCCCTGATCGGCGACATGGAGAACGCCGCCGAGCGCGAGGACCTGTTTGCCCTGACAGAGTTCGACCGGGCATTCCATCTGGCGATCTTCGAGGCAGCGGACCTGCCGTCCCTGGAGCCAATCCTGACCCGCTGCTTTCTGCACGTGCACCGTGCCGCGCTGGCCAACCCGGCGCGGGCGCGACCGATGCTGCAGTCGGCGCGGCGACATTGGTCGATTTTCGAGGCGCTGGATACCGGTGATGCGGAAACTGCCGCCACGGCGCTGGCCGATCACATAAGCAACGTCATCGAGGGGATGCCGCCGGTCGATGGCGACACCCGGACTTGAAGGCGCGACTACTGGGACGCAACACGGAGGTGGAAGAGAGATCATGACACGGAAACTGTCGCTGGCCGTCGCGGCCGGCATGCTGCTTCTCGGCACGGCCGCTTCGGCGGAAACGCTGAAGATCGGCCTCGCCGACGATCCGGACGTGCTCGATCCCGATCAGTCGCGCACCTTTGTCGGTCGCATAGTCTACACCGCGCTGTGCGACAAGCTGGTCGACATCGACACGGATCTGAATTTCGTCCCGCAGCTGGCGACCAAGTGGGACTGGTCCGATGGCGGCAAGACCCTGACCATGACGCTCCGCAAGGGTGCGACCTTTCACGATGGCACCGCGTTCGACGCGGAAGCGGTGAAGTACAACATCGAGCGCTCCAAGACCCTGCCGGAATCCCGCCGCAAGAGCGAGGTCAAGTCGATCGAGACGGTTGAGGTCGTCGACCCCATGACCGTGCGCTTCAAGCTGGCGGCGCCGGATGCCACCCTGATGGCAACCCTGTCCGACCGCGCCGGGATGATGGTGTCGCCGAAGGCGGCGGAGGCAATGGGCGCCGGACTGGGTGCCAAGCTGGTCTGTTCCGGCCCGTTCAAGTTCGTCGAGCGGGTGCAGCAGGACCGGATCGTGCTGGAGAAGTTTGCCGAGCACTGGAATGCCAAGAACATTCATTTCGACCAGGTGATCTACCGCACCATTCCGGACTCCACGGTGCGTCTGGCCAACCTGCAAGCCGGTGACCTCGACATGCTGGAACGCCTGTCGCCGCCGGACATCGCCACGGTCAAGGGCGACAGCAAGCTGGCGATCGTCGACGTGGTGGGCTTGGGGTACCAGGGCATCACGATCAACGTGGGCAATGGTGAACGCTCGAAGACGCCGCTTGGCCAGGACCCGCGCGTCCGCAAGGCGCTGGAGCTGTCGATCGACCGCAACGCCCTGAACCAGGTCGTGTTCGACGGCGCGCACCTGCCGGGCAACCAGTTCGTGTCGCCGCAGAGCCAGTTCTACGCCAAGTCGGTGCCGATGCCGGGCCGCGACGTGGCCAAGGCCAAGGCGCTGCTGAAGGAAGCCGGGCTGGAGAAGTTCGAGTTCGAGATGCAGTTCCCGAACAGCCCGGACGGCACCCGAACGGCGCAGGTGATTCAGGCGATGGCGGCCGAAGCCGGCATCGACATCAAGCTGCGCGCGACCGAGTTCGCGACCATGCTGAAGGAGCAGTCCGCCGGCAACTACCAGGCGACCCAGGTCGGCTGGTCCGGGCGGGTCGATCCCGATGGCAACATCCACACCTTCATGACCTGCAAGGGCGGCATCAACGACTCCAAGCATTGCAACCCGGAAGTCGACAAGCTGCTGGACGCCGCGCGCCAGACCAACTCCCTCGAAGAGCGCAAGAACCTCTACGCTTCGGCGATGGAACTGCTCGATCAGGCGCGGCCGATCATCTACCTGTGGCACCCGAAGTGGATCTGGGCGCTGCGCAGCAACCTGAAGGGCTATGTCGCATATCCGGACGCCATGATCCGGCTCGAGGGAATGCGCAAGGCCTCGTGATCCCCGGCGGAGCGGCTCCGGTTCGGGCCGCTCCGCCTCCCCATGATCCGAACCCCTTGGGAGCGGTCGGTGCTCGCATACTTCCTTCGACGGCTGATGGCGGTGGTGCCGACGGTCGTTCTGGTATCGATGTTCGTGTTCGCCCTGCAGCAGATGCTGCCGGGCGATCCCGCGCTGGCGCTGGCCGGCGAGGAACGCGATCCCGAGTCGATCGCCTACATCCGCGAGAAGTACCATCTGAACGAGCCGATCTGGATCCAGTATGGCTACTGGATCGGCAAGGTGCTGCAGGGCGATCTCGGAATCTCGCTGCGCACCAACATCCCGGTAACCGAACTGTTGATGCAGAAGCTGCCGGTGACCATCCAGCTGGCGCTGATGGCGATCGGGATCGCGCTGCTGATCGGCGTTCCCATGGGAGTGCTGTCGGCGCTGAAACGCGGCACGCCTCTCGACTGGTTCGCCAACGTGACGGCGCTGTCCGGGTTGTCGATACCGAACTTCTGGCTCGGCGTGCTGCTGATTTTGCTGGTGTCGGTGCATCTGGGCTGGCTGCCGGCGTCCGGCTACGAGAGTCCGTTCGATGATCTGGGCCAGAATCTCAAGACCATGATCATGCCGGCCTTCGTGCTCGGCACCTCGATCGCCGCGACCATGATGCGCCACACCCGCAGCGCCATGCTGGAGGTGTTGAAGTCGGACTACGTCCGCACCGCCCGCGCCAAGGGCGTGCGCGAGCGCGGGGTGATCCTGCGGCACGCCTTCCGAAACGCGCTGATCCCGGTGGTCCCCATCGGCACTTTGCAACTCGGCGAATTGCTGGCCGGGGCGGTCCTGACCGAACAGGTGTTCACCATCCCGGGCTTCGGCAAGCAGATCGTCGACGCGGTGTTCAACCGCGACTACGCGGTGGTGCAGGGCGTGGTGCTGTGCAGTTCGGTGGCCTTCATCGGCCTGAATCTGGCGGCTGACATGGCCTACTTCGCTCTCAACCCCCGGATCCGGGTGTGACGCATGGCTGATGTCGCCACCACCGTCCCAACAATTCTCGGGCTGCAGGTCCGGTCGCGCGCCGGCCGTCGGCTGCTGCGCCACCGCGGGGCCCTGGTCGGCGGATTTCTGATCGCGTTCTTCGTGGTGCTGGCAGCGGCGGCGCCGCTGTTTGCGACCCACGATCCGCTCGCGACCGACTGGCTGGCCGTCCGCAAAGCGCCGTCGCTGGCGCATTGGATGGGGACCGACGAGATCGGCCGGGACGTTTATTCTCGACTGGTCTGGGGAACGCGCACGTCGTTGCTGGCCGGGGTCATCTCGGTAGCGTTCGCACTGTCGGTCGGCGTGCCGCTGGGTGTGCTGTCCGGCTACTTCGGCGGCTGGACCGATACCGTGATTTCCCGGTGCAACGAGGCGCTGCTGTCCTGCCCGTTCCTGATCCTGGCGATCGCTTTCGCAGCGTTCCTGGGGCCGAGCCTGACCAACGCGATGATCGCGATCGGCCTGTCGGCGGCACCGATCTTCGTGCGTCTGGCCCGGGGACAGACGCTGGTGGTCAAGTCCGAGGAATACGTGGATGGCGCGCGGGCGGTTGGTCTGGCGCATCCGCGGATCCTGTGGCGGTACATCCTGCCGAATATCTTCCCGCCGCTGCTGGTACAGGCGACCCTGACCATCGCCACCGCGATCATCGCCGAGGCCAGCCTGTCGTTCCTCGGCCTGGGCCAGCAGCCGCCATCGCCGAGCTGGGGCAGCATGCTCAGCATCGCCAAGAACTTCCTGATCCAGGCACCGTGGATGTCGATCTGGCCCGGCGTCGGAATCTTCCTGGTGGTCTTCGGCTTCAATCTTCTGGGCGACGGGTTGCGCGATGCCCTCGACCCACGCGGCGATTGAGGAGCGGAAATGACCTGGTCGATCATCGCGCACGAACCGGAGACCGGGGTTTTCGGTCTTGCCCTGTCGACCCGATTCTTTGCTGCCGGCGCCCTGGTGCCTCACACCGCGAACGACGCCGGCGTGGTTGCGACCCAGGCGTTGGTCAACCCGACCTACGGTCCGGCCGGGCTCGCCCTGCTGCGCGCGGGCCAGTCGCCCGACGAGGCGATTGCCGAACTGGTAAAGGACGACCTCGGCCGCTCGGCCCGGCAGATCCACCTGATGGGGCTCGACGGCCGGACGGCGGCGTTCACCGGCGAAGGATGCGTCGACTGGGCGGGATCATGCTCAGAGCAGGACCTGTCGGTCGCCGGCAATATGCTGGCCGGGCCCGACGTGGTCGAAGCGACTTTCACGACGTTCCGCGCCGGCGCCGAACTGCCGTTGGTGGAGCGCCTGATTGCGGCAATGCGAGCCGGCGAGGCGGCTGGCGGCGACAAGCGCGGCAAGCAATCGGCCTGCCTGGTGATCCAGGATGCGCGCCCGTACCGCTGGCTTGACCTGCGGGTCGACGACCATCCGGATCCGATCGGTGAACTCGAACGGTTGCATCTGGTTGCGGGCGAACGGTTCCTGGCCTTCCGCCACGCGTTTCCAACCGCCGATCGCCCGTGGGGCATCTGGGACCGGGGCGAGATCGACGCGATGATCGCCGAACGACGCGTCGATTAAGTTTCGAGGATTCACAACGGATCTCGACCGGTCTTTACGAACGATTTACGAATGGCGATGCACACTGCGTCACCAACAAGCGGCGGCACCCAAATGAGCGTTTCCAGCACAGCCCTCGGCAACACCCAGTCGGTCATCATGGACCTGGAGGCGGACCTCAACCTGATCCGCGACGTGGCCCGGCGCATCGACCAAATTGCCGGCCAGACCAACCTGTTGGCCCTGAACGCTACGATCGAGGCCGCCCGCGCCGGTGATGCAGGACGCGGCTTTGCTGTTGTCGCCGGCGAGGTCAAGACGCTGTCGGGCAACACCAAGGAGGCGACCGACCAGATCGCCAAGGTGATCGCCACGGTCGAGAAGCGGATCGACACGCTGAAGCGCACCCTGCTGGACGCCGAACGGGCGGACTAGCCTGAACGGCGCCGGCCGTCGGCGTCACTCCGCGGCCCCCGTCCATCGACGATCTGGACTCCCTTGCGCCGGCCCCGGTTGTGCGGCGGCGCGATTGCGGGTTTGATCCCGACAGTCGCCCGACGGCCATCCGTGCCGTCGGCTTTACCCTGCCGGAGGAACAGCCATGGCCAAGGCCTATTGGATCTCGATGTATCGCGCCATTCACGACGCCGACAAGCTGGCGGCCTATGCCAAGCTGGCAGGCCCGGCCATCCAGGCCGGCGGTGGACGGTTTCTGGCGCGCGGCGCTCCGGCGAAGACCTATGAAGCCGGCTTGAACGAGCGGACCGTCCTGATCGAGTTCGACAGCGTGGCCCAGGCCGTCGCGACGCACGACAGCGCCGCGTACAAGGCGGCACTGGATGCGCTTGACGGCGGGGCGGAGCGCGACATGCGGATTGTCGAGGGAGCGTAAGAGACAGACGTCGGGCGGCGACAGGAGCCGCCGCCCGACAGGTTCTGCGTTCAGCCGAGATCGAGCTGATAGCCGGCCGGAACGTAGCGGAATCCGCTTCCCATCGGCTCGACGTAGCCGACGTTCGGGAACGGCATGTGATAGCCGGTGAAAGGGATCTTGTCGGCGGCGATCATGCCGAAGATCTCCTTGCGGGACTCCGCGGCCTTCTTCTTGTTCATGTCGAAGCTGACCTCCCAGTCGGGTTTTTGCAGCGACATGACGTAGTGATTGGCGGTGTCGGCGGTGATCATCAGGCGCTTGCCATCACTCTCGACATGGAACGCCAGATGGCCGGGAGTATGCCCTCCGGCATCGACCGCCGTGATGCCGGAGGCGACGGATTGATTGTCCTCAAGGAACGACATTTTGTCCGCGAATGGAACGACATTGGACTGCACCAGCTTGCCGACCCGTTCGGTCTTGCCGGTAGCCTTGTCGGCCGGTGACCAGAAGTCATACTCAGCTGCGCCGGTGACATAGCGGGCGTTCGGGAAGGCCGGCTTGCCATCTTCCATCAGGCCGCCGATGTGGTCGGGATGGAAGTGGGTCAGCACGACGACATCGATCTGCTCCGGGGTGTAGCCGGCTGAGCCCAGCATCATCCGAAGCGATCCGGCGTTGGGCCGGCGGCCGGCACCGTTGCCGGTATCGAACAGGATCAGTTCGGTGCCGGTGTTGATCACAACCGGCGCGAAACTGATCGCCATGCGTGAAGGCGGCAGGAAGTTCTCGCCGGCGAGCTTGGCAACGGCTTCGGGCGTCTGGTCCGCGCCGAAGATCGGGTGTGGACCATCAAGCTGGATGGCGCCATCGAGGATGTTGGTGACCTCGTAGGCACCGAGCTTGAAGCGGTATACGGACGGTTTGGTGGCACCCAGCATGGGCGCCGTGGCGTTGGCGGGCCGGACGGATAGTCCGGAAGCAGCAACGGCGGCAGTAGCGCCGAGAGCGCCGAGCAGTGCGGAACGGCGTGACACGGTAGACGACGTCGGTGACATGAGAGCCTCCCTCCTGGGTCGCGAAGGCGACTGTATACAATTGTGGTACGCGCGGCAGAGATCAATCGCGGTTCCGTGTTTGCCGATCACGGATTCGCGAGCCGGAACCATGGCCGCAGTCGGACCCCGATCGAGGTCCCGAGCAAGGCCATGACGATCCATGCCCAGCCATGCAGACTGGTCGAGGCTACGCCAGAGAAAAACGCGCCAATGTTGCAGCCATAGGCCAGTCGGGCGCCGTATCCCATCATCAACCCGCCGAGCACCGCGGCGACGAGCGGGAGCAGGCCGATTCGCCATGACGGCCGAACCTTGCCGGCCAGCGCGGCCGCAATTCCGGCGCCGATCAGGATGCCGAGATCCGAGACCGAGGTGGTGGACTGCAGGATCGACTGGTCGAGGGCGATCCTGGTCCATTCCTCCGACCAGAAGGCGCTGCCGGACGGGTCCCAACCCAGTACCGCCGCCGTCTTCGCTCCCCACAGCGTAAACCCCCAGGTCACGCCCCAGGGTGAACCGGTGAGCGCCAGCATGGCGGTGTTGAGGATCGCGAGGGCCAGTCCGCCGAGCAGCAGCGGCCAGGGACCGCGCAGCAACGCGTTCCGCGAGAACCGGCCGTTCCACCAGAGCGATGATTGCGCACGTCCACCGAGCCGGTGCAGAAGCCACACGACCAGCCCGAGAAGCACCGCCTGCACCAGCACTGCCGGTCCCCAACCGATGATCGGGCCGAGGGCGATCGGCGGCAGAGCCGGCAGCGCCCGCCACCACGGCAGGTCGAGCGTGCCCCACCAGGAGCCTGCGCAGAAGAATACCAGGGTGACGACCATCCGCAGGTTTCCACCCCCGACCGTGAACAACGTGCCGGACGCGCAGGCGCCACCGAGTTGCATGCCGATGCCGAACACGAAAGCGCCGGTCAGCATGGCCACGCCTACCGGCGCAATCGCGCCGCCGACGCCGTGACCGAAGACCTCGCCGGCGGACAGCAGCGGCGCGAACAGGCTGGACGCGACGATCAGCATCACGGCCTGAGCGACGATTCCGGAAAGGTCCTTCTCCAGCAACGCTCGTCGATAAGCGGCGGTGAACCCGAATCCGGCGTGGTAAAGCGCCACGCCGAGGCCGAGCCCGATGGCCAGAACGCCGGCCATCATCGGCGAGTCGAGCCACAGCGCGAAGGCGAGGAAGGCCGCGACAGCGGCCGCGCCGAGGAGCACCGGGTGCTGGATCGCCGGCAGGCCGGCGGCGTCGATCGTGGTGTCGGTCGCCACTCCAGTCAGGACCCGGCGGCCGCGTCGGCGACGATGCGGGAGACGTGGTCGTCGAGTTCGCGCCCCATGGCGGTCAGGTCCGGCACTTCGTAGGCGCCAAACACCGCGCTCGGCAGTCGGTAGGTCACGCGCGCCGTGCCGTCCGGCCCCTCGGTAGCGTACACCCGGATCGGTGCCTCGATCCCGGCGGCGACCGACGCCGCCAGCATGCGTCGCGCATAAGCCGGCTTGAAGAACAGGAACACCCTATTGCCCGGCACGGTCTCGCCGAACACGCCCTTGATCGCGCAGTTGGCGCAAGCGATGCCGACGACGTTGAAGCCGTTGCCGGTGATCGCCTTGGCAAACGCGTCGACGAACGGCTCGAACGGCTTGCCGGTTTCCAGGGTCACGGTGCCGGGATGGGGCGTCGGGTTCTCGGCGCTTGACGGGCCGGCCAGAACCAGCAGGACGGCGACGAGACAGGTGGCGAACGCGCGCATGATCAGCCTCCTTGGGGAGCACCAACAGCTACCGGGCGACTGCGCTCTCGGAAAGACAATACCCTGTGAGGGGATGGTAGTGTCCTAATTTGACGTCGTCCGGTCGACCAACTCCTCAAGCGACCAGAGGCGATTGCTCACGCCAGCGGCCATCGCCGGGGTCATCCGCAGCGTCTTGTGCATCCGCACATAGTTGTAGTGCGCGAAGTGCAGCGACACCGCAGCGCGGAGGTTCTCAACCTTCTTACTGAACGCGTTCGTCAGGCGCGTGAACCGACGCATGCTCATCCGCATGGTGAGGTTTTGCCGCTCCACCAAGCTGGTCGAGATATGCAGCGGATCCGGCCGCCCAACCATCGTATTGCGCTCTGACTTCGTCACGCGCGGCGGGCTGTACCGGCCCGGGCTGACCGGCTCTGCCTCATAGAATTTTACAGCCTGCCCATAGTCGACATCGGTTCCGAACGCCTCTTCAACGGCGGTCACGTAGCTGTTGAGCGCGTCCGACGAAAGCTGTACCCGGTTCGCCAACCGCTCCGACAGGTCGGTGATGAACGTGACGGCATTCCGGCTGGTGCGCTTGCCCACCAGATAGGACGGCACCAGCTTGGTTTCCGGGTCGAGGGCTACGAAGGTCCACATATCGCCCACGCGGCTGCGGTCGTCTTCCTTGGTGACCTGAGCCTGCTTCTTGCCGACATAGGCCCAGATCTCATCGACCTGGATGCGACGGCAGGGAAGCTCGCGCATCTCTTCGCCCATGAGGGCCTGACAGCCCTCGCCGACCTAGACCAGCAGCCGCATCACCGTGTCCCAGTGCGTATCAGTCATCCGTTCGGTCGACCGGATCGAGTTGCCCTCGACAAGGCAGTTGATGATCTGAGTGCGGCGGGCGAGGCTGAGGCGGTTCATTGGTCTTGTTCCCGAGCGGTTACGTATATATAGCCATATACAGAGCGCGGCCTATCAATGGGAACATATACATGGATTTCAAAAGAGCGACTGATAGCCTGTGCGACAATGTCGGCCACGACGATGTCGCCAAGGCCCTTGGTGTTTCCGTCCAAAGTGTGAGGCAGGCGCGCTTAAGGGGTGAAGCTAGAGCGCATCGCTCTCCCCCCTCCGATTGGCAGAACGCACTCATTCGGCTTGCCGAAGAACGAGTCTGGCACTACAGAAAACTTATAACCGAGCTAAAACAAGAAGAAGGGCGCTGATATGTCTCAAATAGTAACTCTTTCAGAAGCCCCTACAACGGGCCTGGGGCTATTGTTATCAAAAAGCCGATTTTTCGTCCCATCTCATCAACGAGACTATAGGTGGGACACTGATAGAGTTCGTCAGCTGCTTGATGACATTCATGATGCTATGGAACGGGGGGATACCTATTACTTTATTGGGCTGATGGTGTTCATGCAGGATCAGGGCCGACTGCGGGTGCTGGATGGTCAACAAAGGCTAGCTACCATAATCATATTTGCTTCGGCTCTTCGATCATGGTTTGGCTCGATAAATGATACGATTACGCTATCAAAAATCGAGTCTGATTTTATTGGGACAGCAGAATATGGACAAGCAAACATACTGCCTAGCTTGGAGCTAAATCACAACAACAACAGCAACTTTCAGCAATTTGTCGTACAATCTAGCTCGCTAAGCGCCGTTAAGAGAGAAAGGAATAGGCTAAATAAATTTGCTCCGAACGCTGAACTTTTAAATGCTGTTATAGAATGCCATGATTATGTATCGCTAATTGCCGACAAGTTCGACGATGAAAACGAAGCTCGGGCATTTTTTCACAAACTTATTGTTTATATTAGAGATTGTGTTATTGCAGTTCGTTTAACGGTACCAAATGAGAGCAATGCCTTTCGGGTATTTGAGACGCTTAATGATCGTGGCCTTGATTTATCAGCGGTTGATCTGCTAAAAAACTATATATTCGGCCTTGCGCACGATGTTTCGCCTCAGTTGTTGGCTCAGATCGAGAGCAGATGGGTCCAGATTACACACGTAATTACTAACCACAAAGAACTGGATTATTTAAAGTCATACTGGACGTCCAGGTACGGCCGAACACAAACGGCTGATTTATTCGATGATGCAAGAAAGTATATCACGAGCGGCCACGAAGCCAACAAATTCACAATAGATTATCTTGAAGCAGCAGAACAATACGTGGCGATTGAATCGCCAGATGATCCCGTTTGGGGAAAATACACAAAAAAACTCAAGGAGCGCTTAGTCAATTTTCTAGAGCTTGGATCAAAGCAGGCTTACCCCGTCATCCTGTCTGGGCTAGCCCGGTTTGACGAGAACGACATGAGTCGATTGCTGTGGCTCATGGAGGTGGTTTCGGTGCGGTGGCAGCTTATCGGCGGCCACCGCACCGGGGTCTTAGAAATCCAAGCCGCTCGGTTAGCTCACAAGATATGGTCGAAAGAGGTAACATCGGCCTCCGCGGCACGGGAGGCAGTCTCATCAGTTTATGTAAAAGACGATGATTTTCACAATGAATTCATCGCAAAGTCGAATCTGACCAATAAGAATGCTTCGTCGATACTTCGCCGACTCGAATCTCAGGAAATTCAGCTTTCTCGTGGCGTTGATGCCAAGGAACTTGGTCCGACACAGGCGCTGACGCTTGAACACATATTGCCGAAAAATCCTGGCAATGAATGGAATTCAGAAACTAGTATAGACAAAGACATTACTTTAGAATGCGCTGGCCTCATTGGCAACATGTGCCTTCTTACGGCGGGGCGTAATCGCATGTTGGGCCGCAAACACGTGCGCGAGAAATCTATCGCTTACGCCAAAAGCGATCTGCTGCTGACAAAATCAATAGGAGAACGAGATAGATGGTGCCGTGACGACATCATGACGAGACAGGCGTATCTTGCATCATTGGCCGTAAAGCTGTGGCGGTTTTAATGAATGACGTTGATGTATTGCGTCAATCCGTCGAGACCCAGTATGGCGGCAGGGCTACTCTCGTGCAATCCACCCCGGTCAAAGAGACTTTCCAGGGCCAGACCGCATGGGAGGGCGTCGTCCACGTCTTCGACCTAGCCGACAACCCCAAGGCCGCCCGCGCCTACGCCTGGTCGTCCCCGATCGAGGGCAGCACCAAACGCCGGTTCTTTGCGGTGCTACATATGGGCGGGATCAAGAGCCCGCGGGATGCGGTTAGAGCGGCTATCGTGGCGGAACATCGCTCAATGAAGGGAGGATGTGATGACGGTTGATCATGTAGCCAGAGCCCGCAAGGCTTGGCCGCACCTTGTGAGACTCGCGCCCAAAATGTCGCCTTGCACATACGGAGAGATTTCAGAAAAGATCGGCGTGCATTGGAGGGCGGCAGCACACTTTTTAAGCGTCATTCAAGAGCACTGTCGAAATGAAGATCTGCCGCCGTTGCAGGCACTAGTGGTAAACAAGGCAAGTCGCCTTCCCGGTTCGGGTTACGTGGGCTCGTCAAGAACGCATGCAGCACATCAAAGGGCGCTCCGTAAGATTGGCGAGTACCGCCGCTGGCCCCCGAAGGCGCCCTTCTAGCGGCGCGCCTCGTCAAATTAGGACACTACCGAGGGGATCCGGGTGCTTGACCACGCCGCCGCCGTCGCGCGACGGTGCCATCCTGGTACCCGCGTCCGCTTCGGCCTGACGTCACTCACTCGAAGGGACGCCGTGTGAGCGTTGCTGCAGTTAATCCCGGCCTGGGTCTTGAGCGCTATGATGGAGCGTTGCGGTTCCGCGTGGCCGATGGCCGGATCCACGGGCTGCGCCAGACCCCGCCGATGCGTCTGTTTCGGCCGTACCCCGAACTGGGTGAGCCTCGCACGGTGGTGGTCGGCAATATCGCGGGTGGCGTGGTTGGTGGTGACCGGCTGGCGGTAGACCTGTCGGTGGGTGCGGGCGAGAGCCTGCTGGCCACCACCCAGGCCGCCGAGAAAATCTACCGCTCCGACGGGGCTACGGCGTCAATGAACGTCGACCTGTCAGTCGCCAAGAACGCCACCCTGGAGTGGCTGTCGGCCGGGACGATCCTGTTCGACGGCTCCCGGCTCGACCGGACGACGACTCTGGATATCGCCCCAACCGGACGCCTGATGTTCAGCGAGACCCTGGTGTTCGGCCGGTTGGCGCATGGCGAGGTGTTTGCCGGTGGTGCGCTGCGCGACCGGATCCGGTTTCGTCGAGACGGTCGCCTGCGGTGGGCCGACGATCTGGCGTTGGGTGGCAGGGTGCTCGACTCGCTGGATGCCGGCGCCGGTTTCGGCGGCGCCCGATCGCTGTCGACGTTGCTGTTCGCGGCTCCCGGTGCCGGGAAGGCGGTAGAGTCGTTGCGTTCCCTGCTGGAAGCCGATCGAGACCTGCGTGCCGGTGCCACGGCGATCGATCCCGACCTGCTGGTGGTGCGCATCATGGCGGCCGATCCGGCGCCCGCCCGTCGGCTGGTCGGGGCGGTGTGGACGGCGCTGCGATCGGCGCATCTCGGCAGGCCCGCGCGCATGCCCACGATTTGGGCAATCTGACGCCGATTTGTGCACTGCAAGAAAGGCTCGACGCGGCCGCGGTTGGACGCCACGCTTACCCCTCGTGAGCAGGATGAGGAGGGGGCGGTGCAACTCACCCCGCGCGAGAAGGACAAGCTGCTGATCGCCATGGCGGCGATCGTGGCGCGCCGGCGCCTGGAGCGCGGCGTGAAGCTGAACTACCCGGAGGCGATCGCGCTGATCACCGACACGGTGGTCGAAGGCGCGCGTGACGGACGCTCGGTCGCCGACCTGATGGAGGCGGGGGCCCAGGTGGTCTCGCGCGATCAGGTAATGGAGAGCATCGCCGAGATGCTGCACGAGGTGCAGGTCGAGGCGACGTTCCCGGACGGCACCAAGCTCGTCACCGTCCACGAACCGATCCGCTGAGGGAGGGCGCGATGATCCCGGGTGAGCTGATCCCCGCCGAGGGCGAGATCGAACTGAACGCCGGTGCCGACCGCGTCACCATCACCGTCGCCAACACCGGCGACCGGCCGGTGCAGGTCGGTAGCCACTATCACTTCGCCGAGACCAATCCCGGTCTGACGTTCGACCGCGAGGTGGCATCCGGTCGGCGGCTGGATATTCCGGCGGGCACCGCGGTCCGCTTCGAACCAGGCCAGACCCGGGAAGTCACGCTGGTCCCTTATCTGGGCGAGCGCAGGGTCTACGGCTTCAACCAGAAGGTCATGGGCACCCTGCCGGCGTCGATTCCCGGCAAGGGCAACGTCCCGCCGCGCATGATGGCGCGCGGCGCCTATGCCGGGATGTTCGGCCCGACAGTCGGCGACAAGGTGCGGCTGGCCGATACTGAGTTGTTCATCGAGGTCGAGAAGGACTTCACCACCTACGGCGAGGAGGTGAAGTTCGGCGGCGGCAAGGTGATCCGCGACGGCATGGGCCAGAGTCAGGCAAGCCGGGCCGACGGTGCGGTCGATCTGGTCATCACCAACGCCACGGTGCTCGACCATACCGGTGTGTTCAAGGCCGACATCGGGGTGCGGGACGGCCGCATCGTCGGCATCGGCAAGGCAGGCAACCCGGACGTGCAGCCGGGTGTCGACATCGTCATCGGGCCGGGGACCGAGGCGCTGGCCGGCGAGGGAAAGATCCTGACCGCCGGCGGTCTCGACGTGCACATCCATTTCATCTGCCCCCAACAGGTCGACGAGGCGTTGGCCTCCGGCGTCACCACCATGATGGGCGGCGGTACCGGCCCGGCGACCGGCACCAACGCCACCACCTGCACGCCGGGGCCGTGGAACCTGATGCGGATGCTGCAGGCCGCCGACGGCATCCCGATCAACCTCGGATTCTTCGGCAAGGGCAACGCCGCGTTGCCGCGCGGGCTGGAGGAACAGATTGCCGCCGGGGCCTGCGGGTTGAAGCTGCACGAGGACTGGGGAACCACCCCGGCCGCCATCGACTGCTGCCTGTCGGTGGCCGACGCGCTGGACGTGCAGGTGATGATCCACACCGACACGCTGAACGAGTCCGGCTTCGTCGAGCATTCCGTGGCGGCGTTCAAGGGCCGCACCATCCATGCCTTCCACACCGAGGGGGCCGGCGGCGGTCACGCGCCGGACATCATCAAGGTGTGCGGCGAGGCCAACGTCCTGCCGTCGTCGACCAACCCGACCCGGCCGTTCACCGTGAACACGGTGGACGAGCACCTCGACATGCTGATGGTCTGCCATCACCTGGACCCTCGCATCCCGGAGGACGTGGCGTTCGCCGAGAGCCGGATCCGCAAGGAGACCATCGCCGCCGAGGACATCCTGCACGACCTCGGCGCGTTCTCGATCATGGCGTCGGACAGCCAGGCCATGGGCCGGGTCGGCGAGGTGGTGATCCGCACCTGGCAGACCGCCGACAAGATGAAGAAGCAGTTCGGCCGCCTCGACGGCGAGACCGGCGACAACGACAACCTGCGGGCTCGGCGTTACATCGCGAAGTACACGATCAACCCGGCGATCGCCCAGGGCGTGTCGCGCGATGTCGGCTCGATCGAGGTCGGCAAGCGCGCCGACCTGGTGCTGTGGTCGCCGGCGTTCTTCGGAGTGAATCCCGATCTGGTGCTGGTCGGCGGCCTGATCGCCTCGGCGATGATGGGCGATCCGAACGCCTCGATCCCGACCCCGCAGCCGGTCCACTCCCGGCCGATGTTCGGCTCGCTCGGCCGGGCGCTGTCGACCGGTTCGGTCAGCTTCGTCAGCCAAGCGGCGGTCGAGCGCGACGTGCGCGGCCAGTACGGGCTGGCCAAGGAGACGGTGGCGGTGCGCGACACCCGCGGCGGCATCGGCAAGCGGTCGATGCGGCTGAACGACCTGACGCCGAGCATCACGGTAGATCCCGAAACCTACGCCGTCACCGCCGACGGCCGCCTGCTGACCTGCGAGCCGGCCAAGGTGGTGGCGATGGCGCAGCGCTACTTCCTGTTCTGAGGGCGCAATGAGACGGGCGATTGAACACGTGCCGGCCGGGTGCTGGCCGGCGGCCGAGGCGGCGGATGCGGTCACGCTGGACTACGACGCCCGGTTCCGACGACGCATGGTCCTGCACTGCGACAGCGGCCGCGAGGTGCTGCTCGATCTTCCCAAGGCAATTGCCATGGCCGAGGGCGACGGCCTGCGGCTTGAGGAGGGCGGCTGGCTGTCGGTCAAGGCCAAGCCGGAACCGCTGGTCGAGGTCCGGGCGACCGACCCGTACGCGCTGGTTCGCCTCGGCTGGCATCTGGGCAACCGGCACCTGCCGACCGAGATCGCCGATGGCGTGCTGCGCATCCGACCTGATCACGTGATCGAGGCCATGCTGGAAGGGCTGGGTGCGACCCTGACCCGGGTGACGCGGGCGTTCCAACCGGAGGGCGGCGCCTATGGCGGTCACGCCGGCCCGCACCACGCCCATGAATCGGCGCATGGCGGCAAGATCCACCACCATCACCACGGCTCCGACGGCGGGCATGACCACCACCACTGACCCGGCGGCCCTGCTGAAGCTGGCCGCGTGGCTGTCGCCATCCTTCCCGGTCGGCGCCTTCGCCTATTCGACGGGGCTGGAATGGGCCGTCGAGGACGGCCGGGTGGTCGGCCGCGCCGGGTTGGAGGCATGGCTGCGTACGGTGATCGAGAACGGGCCGCCGCGCCAGGATGCGGTGCTGGTCGCGCGAACATGGCGCGCGGTGACACGGGGCGACCGGCCCGGCCTGGTGGAGACGGCGGAGCTGGCCGCGGCTCTCAAGGGCACTGCGGAACTGGCGCAGGAGACGGTGGTGCAGGGCACGGCCTATCTGCGCACTGTACGGGCCGCGTGGCCGAGCGTCCGGCTGGACACGGCCGTAGCGGATCTGGCGGAGGCCGGAGTTGAGCCGGCGCTGCCCGTGGCGGTCGGCGCCGCGTCGGCGGTGCATGGCGTGGGACTGGGATCGACCCTGCTGCTGTTCCTGCACGCGGTGGCCGCCAACCAGGTCTCGGCGGCGATCCGGTTGTCGGTGATCGGACAGACCGACGGCCAGCGGGTGACCGCGGCCCTGGAGCCGGTCATCCTGAAGGTTGCAACCATGGCCGAGGCTGCAGATCCGGATGACCTGGGAGCGGCCACCCCGATGCTCGATTGGTGCTCGATGCGCCACGAGACCCAGCACACCCGATTGTTCCGGTCCTGAGAGGCAGACGAGAGATGAGCGAAGCGTTGGAGATGGCCGTAACCGGGCCATTGCGGGTCGGGATCGGCGGGCCCGTCGGGTCCGGCAAGACCGCGCTGGTCGAGGCGCTGTGTAAGCATATGCGCGGCGAGAACGAACTGGTGGTGGTCACCAACGACATCTACACCGACGAGGACCGCCGCATCCTGGTGCGAGCCGGCGCCCTTCCGGAAGAGCGGATCATGGGGGTCGAGACCGGCGGCTGTCCGCACACCGCGATCCGCGAGGACGCCTCGATCAACCTGGCGGCGGTCGCCCAGATGCAGACCCTGTTCCCGACCGCCGAGATCTGCTTCATCGAGAGCGGCGGCGACAACCTGGCCGCCACCTTCAGCCCGGAACTGGCCGACCTGACCATCTACGTGATCGATGTGGCGGCGGGTGAGAAGATCCCGCGGAAAGGCGGGCCGGGCATCACCCGTTCCGACCTGCTGGTGATCAACAAGATCGACCTGGCACCGCTGGTCGGCGCCGATCTTGGTGTCATGGAGGCTGACACCAAGCGGATGCGCGGCGACCGGCCCTACATCTTCACCAATCTGAAAATCGGCACGGGCGTTCCCGAGATCGCCGGGTTCATCCGCAAGAACGGCGGGATCCAATCCGGATGATCTGCCACGCGCATCCGTAACCACAGGACATGGCGCATGCGCAGTGTTGGGGAGGTTCATAGACACCGGGAGCGTCCCGTAATCCGGCGATATCGGGTGGCCTGGATTGCACTGACGCGCGGCCGGACGAAGAGTTATTCGGTATCCAGTCGATACTTTAGAAATTGAGCGCCATCGTGCTCGATCTCACTGACAAACTGTGCGCCGAGTCTCGTGAGTGCGCCCAGGCTTCTGCGTGATGGCGGCAACAGGAACGTCACGAAGGGGATTCTCCTGTCAGCCATTGCAAACTCAATGGCGATCTTTGTGATGCGCGGGCGAGTATATACTTGACAAAGCATGTTTGCGCGCCGACTTGAGATAAGGACAGGCCAGCGCAGATTTCCGCGGGGGAGTGAGCGGCCCGTTCGTCGGCACCAGCTTCGTCTAGAGGGCCGGGTGCGGGCCGCCACTCACTTGAACATCGAAAGCCACGACATTCGTGGTTCTAACATCAGGCTGTCGGGAACGGTCGGAAAGAACTTCAGGCCATAACTCCGGTAGGTTCCGGAGCGCTTGTAGATGATCGGCCGGATGATCTGCGCATACCGGTCTTCGGTGGTGCCGTACTCGGACCACTCGACCGCTTTCGCCACGCCGCTCGCGACTCCGTCTGCGAGTTGAAGGCACCGCAGGTCTTTGTTCGCGCGAACTTCGGAGTGAACGAGGTCAAGCGCGGCCCATTTGATGGAGTGCTGGTTCAGCAGGCGGTTCGCAACGGTTCGGCTCTTTAGGATCGCCATGTACTGGCGGAAGTCGGACAGTGTCAGTCCGCGACGGCTGGAGAGGATCATGCGGGCCACGCCGCCATCGGACGCGGCGAACCACGACAGCCGCTCCAGGAGCAGTTTGGCGGCGTAGAAGTACAGGTAATAGGGGCGCTGGAAGTTGTCGGGTTTGGTCAGGCTGGGCTTGTGAACCAGGACCGTCATCGCGTGCACGGGCAGTTGCACCATATGGGACAGGAACCCCATGCGGGCATCGTGGTTCGTGTTGGCGAGATGAAAGAACCAGGCGTCGGGCTTCCGGTGCCGGGCCTTGAACTCGGCGTAGTGGTCCTTGATCTGTTGGACGTGGACGACATCGTGCACGATGGCAGACAGAACGAACCACTCGCTGCTGGCGCGTTTGGGCGGTGTGGCAAACTGGAAGCCTTCATCCCCGCTTTCATCGAGATAGGCGACGAACTGCCTCATGAACGACTCCAATGACGACAAGCGTCCCGAGGACGACCCTCGGTTCAAGAAGGTGGTGAACAACCTGCTGCGGACGCCACCGAAGCCGCACAAGGATGAACCGCCGAAGCGGAAGCCCAAGAAGAGTGACGACGAATGACGGTTGCACGATCCGATCTGGAACGGGTGCGCGACTGGGCAGCGCAGAAGATTGCCGACGGCGGAGAACCGCCGTCGGCTTGGTACCAGTACATGAAGCTCCGCGAGGCGCTTGATGCGCTGATCGACGGCGTGGCCTTGTCGTTCACGCCGGCAGATTCACCCGAACTGGCGGCACATCCGGGAACCGTTGTCCGACTGCCGGTTGGATCTGCTCGGCAAGATATCGCTCGATCCCGTCCATAAGGACGGCCGGGGCCGTTGCCCATGTGGCGTAGAGCGTCCCGAACTGTCGATGCGCGGTGATCTCGGGGTCGTTCTGGTGGTCGCTGAGGCGATCCCCGATGTCCCCTTGGCCAACGCGGATCCACCGTCCGTTTCGCCAAATGATGTACACGCCGAGCGCGCTGATCTTTGAGCAGAGCAGCGCGTCGAGTTGAAACCAGATGGCGGGCGGTCGCGCCCATGTTAGGAGGTAGCCGTCTCGCTGCGCGGAGCGCAGGAGTTCGGCGTCGTACAGAGCGGACGCAAGGAGTCCGCGTGGTCGTTCTGGGAGCAGTCCAGCCATAGGTGGCCTCCATCAGTTTGACGGGCCGTCCGATTGACTAACTCTCTGCGACTCATCTAACGTCGCTGTGCACCAAGGTGGCTCCCGGACGGCCCTACCGTTTGGGAACCGGCGGACCCGGGGCCTGCCAGCCCCGGGGTCCGTGCCAATCAACCCCCGATTCGATGGACTTCGGGACGGGTGGTCAACAGTTTTAGCTAAATGTTCGGGAATCGAAGGCGTAGAGCCACTACCGCTTGCGTCGCTGCTCGCGATGGTGGTCCCAGCGTAAGAGCGACTCGACCAGTTTTTTAAACTTTTGGTCTGTGATTCGCCCGCCGCTGTTATGCCCCGAGACCAGTCCGCCGGTAGGTCAGGCGCTTGCCTTCGGCGCCCTTGAGGGCGGCGCGGGCGCGTTCCATGTCGGAAACGTCGCGGGTGTTGTAGCGGAAGTCGAACTCGCCGAGGTAGCGCTTCAAGTGCTTCTCGGACACGGCCTGATACACGCCGTTGATGCCGCGCTTGAAGATGGAGAAGTAATTTTCGACCGTGTTCGTGTGCCAGAAGCCGCCGCGCACGTACTCCTTGATGGAGTGGTTCACGGTGCCGTGCCCGCCGAACTCACGGGCGACGCGCGGATAGATCGGGCTTTCGTCCGTCATGATGTAGGACGCCTGTTCAATCTGCTGGCTGACGATCTTGCCCACGATGCGGCTCGTCACCTTCGGGACGTGCTGTGAACGGACTTTGCCGCCACGCTCGACCAACGCCACGACGGCCTCTTTCTTCGGCGGCGGCGTGAACGCGCGGTTCTTAGCCTTGCCGCCAACGTAGGTCTCGTCGACCTCGACCACCTTGTTGCCGCCGCCAACCGGGCCGGGGGCGAAGTCACGCATGGCCTCGCGGATGCGGTGGGTCATGAACCACGCCGATTTGTACGTCACGCCCAACATGCGGTGAAGCTGGTGGGTGCTGATCCCCTTCTTGCTGGACGACAGCAGGTAGGAGGCCATCAACCACTTGCTGAGGCCGATCTTGGAGCGCTCGAACACGGTCCCGACCGTCACGGTGAACTGCTTACGGCATGACGAACGACCGCACTGGTACAGACCGGCGCGGTGCGACTTGCCTTCCATCTTCCGGACGTTCTCGGCTTCGCCGCAATGCGGGCAAACCGCACCGTTCGGCCAGCGCTCCGCTTCCATAAAAGCGCGGGCTTCGTCGTCGTCGTGAAAGATGGGGTTCTGCAAGTCAGACATCGGTCGTTCCTCCTACTCACTGTAGATAGGAATCCGCGTCTGCTGCGTCAAGTATATAATCGCCGATGCGCGTGCCAAGCCCAAAATTCTCAGGCTTGAGCACCAATCCATAGTCCCATTCATCGCCTTCTTTCTGAAAGCCACCCCATCCGACATAACTGTCGTTGCAAAGTATCGCCCAATGCCCAAGCCCGTCGCGACGCCAGCATTCCTCTTTTGCAGTGATGAACTTGGCAGCAGTGTCTTGATCCCATTTGAATGTAAGAAGTGGCATGTGGGCAGCAACACGGGGGTCAGACATATGCGCAACAATTTTGCTCGCCGATATATCTGCCAGTCGTCCGAAAGTGATTCTCTGGTTTGGTGAGTTATTCATTTTGCCTTAAATAACATTAAATTTATTATAAAATGAATATTATGATCAAAAGTTCATTGGTTGTCGCATTTTAGTATTTGGCGGGAGTGTCTATTCTATTTATTCATCAACATAAAATCATGATGCTAAGATAATTTAGTGATCTGGAAATTTGTTTTTGAGTTGATGAAGGATTCGCTTGCGGTATCGTCAGATGATTAATCTGTGCAGAATCTTCAATCTTCGCCGTCTGAACGTCAATTGCCGGAGGGTGTTATGTGTCAGGTTTGTGATGAGCGCCGGACCAACCTGTCCCGTCGTCGATTGCTGGGAGCGGCCGGTCTTGCATTAGCCAGTGCGGCGGTTGCCGGCCCCCTGTCGTCGTTTCCGACTCTCGCCCAGACCGCACCGAACGCGATCGCCCCGGATGTGGCCTTAGCGCGTATCATGGAAGGCAACGCGCGGTACGCTGGCAACTCCCCGGCCAACAAAGACTTTTCCGCCGGGCGGATGGCTCGGGCGGAGGCCCAGTTCCCGATCGCGGCGATCGTCGGCTGTGCCGACTCGCGTGCGGCACCGGAGCTGATTTTCGACCACGCGCCAGGCGAGTTGTTCGTCACGCCAGTCGCCGGCAACTTCGTCAACGACGACGGTCTCGCCAGCCTGGAATATGGGGTCAAGTTCCTGGGCGTTCCGCTGATCATGGTGCTGGGGCATTCTGGCTGTGGTGCCGTCTCCGCCACCATCAAGGTGGTCCAGGAGGGTGTGACATTGCCAGGGCACCTGCCCGGCCTAGTCGATGCCCTGCGGCCGGGGGTCAAGGCGGCCATCGCCCAGAAGCCGGTGGATCTGCTCGCGGCGGCGACAATCGAAAACGTTCGTTACAACGTCGCTCAGCTTCAGGCTGCCAAGCCGATCGTCTCGGAATTCGTCGCGGCCGGGAAGGTGAAGGTGGTCGGCGGTGTGTATGACATCGCCTCAGGCAGGGTAAATCTGGTTTAATGCCGACCGGTCGAGGTCATACCATGCCGCTCGACAGGGCCATGATGTCGTCCTCCAGCTTTCCGGTTACGGCGGCATAGAGGTCGCGGATCGACACGATTGCCAGCAGTCGTCCGTCCTCGACCACCGGCAGGTGGCGGTAACCGCCCTCGGCCATGTGCTCCAGCGCCTTCAGGATCGGCCAATCCGGGGTCGCGGTCTTCGGCGAGGCGGTCATGACCTGACCGATCGTGGTTGCCAGCGGGTCAAGGTCGCGGTCGACGACCCGGCACATCACGTCCCGTTCGGTGAAGATGCCGACCAGGGCCCCGTCAGGCCCGATCACCGGCACGGCGCCGATGTGCCGCTCGGCCATCAGCCGCACCGTGGCGCGTACGTTGTCCGCGGGTGTGACCGTCACCAGGGTCTGCGCGGTGATCGCATCGGGGATGATGGTCAGGGTCATGGAACGCTCCCAGTTCAGGTCGCTTCGGGCGCCAGCCGGAGCTTCGGCATGACGACGGCCCCGGCAATTGCGACCGCCGCCGCAAACGCCAGGAAGCCATGGGCATAGCTGAGGCCGACCGCCAGCAGGCCGCCGAACAGGGCGGGGCCGGTCGCCAGCCCGATGAAGGTCACGAACGAAACGGCGCCCGTCGCCGTGGCGGCGTGCCGGACCCCGGCTGCCCGTATGACCTCGGCGAACAGCAGGCCGTTCCAACTCATGGCGACACTGCCGAGGACAGCGGCCCCCAGCAGCACCAGAGCGGTCGGCCATCCCGGGGACAGCGCCGCGGCACCGGTCAGGGCGGCGGCCATGGCGAAGCCCAGCCCGCTCAGCAGGAGGCGCGGTCGACCGCTGGCGGTGGCAAGGCCGCCGAGCAGGAAGCGGTTGGCAATCCCAGCGCTCTGGGCCAACGCGAATCCGAAACCGGCGACAATCAGCGACAGCCCGGCGACGTCGTGCATGTAGGCGACGAGATAGACCACCAGCGACAGCTGGGCGCTGGCGAACACGATGGCGGCGAAGGTCAGGCGCCGCAGCTGCGGGTTGTCGCGGATCATCGTCAGCGGTTCCATCAGGCTGCGGCGCGCGACCTTGTGGAAACGGGGTGACCGCGGATCGAGTTGGGGGCGCCAACGCTCCAGCAGCAACGCGAGCACCGCCGCGATCACTGCCCAGGCAATCAGGGTTCCGGACCAGCCGGCCAGCAGAACCAGCCCGGGAACGGCGAGGCCGGTGACCAGCCGGCCCAACGTCATCCCCGACTGACCCAGGGACATCGCAAGGGGCAACTCGCGGCTCTCGGCGTGGCGCGCGATCAACTGGCTGCCGGCCGGCACCGACAGGCCGACAGCGATCCCGTACCCGACCGCCGACAACAGCATGGCCGGCGGCCACCCCGTGGCGAACAGCAGTGCGCCGGCACCGGCCGCGATCAGGCAGATCTGCCCGCCGCGCACCGCACCCTGTCGCAGAACGATGCCGCCGGCCAGCAGCGATACCGGCATGGCAACGGCGTAGCACAGCGCGACGAACGGCCCGACCCAGTGGACGTCAAGCGCAAGACTGTGAGCGATGGTGGGGGCCGCAACCTGGATCGACGCCATGGTCAGCGCCACAACCAGTTGCACCGTGGTGGCAATCAGGACCGGCGAAATGGCGCCGCGCGACAACCGCATGATCGAAACCCTTTCGGTTTCCGACGGGTCGTCATGCTAGCCGGTGGCGATGGGCAGGGGAATGACGGCAGCGACCAAGGCGCTTTCGTAGTTCAGACCGGCGACCGGTCCGAAAGCGTTGCCGACACGCCCTCGCGGACCGTCCGGTCGTACGCCGCCTGCCGGTCCAACCAGAAGCGCGCCGATGATCCGAAGAAGCTTGCGAGCCGAAGGGCCGTGTCGGTGTTGATCGGCCTGTAGCCGTGGATGATGTCGACCAGTTGGCCGATCGTGAGCCGCGTCGCCTGGGACAGGCTTGCGACCGAGACATTGCGTGCCGCCAGTTCATCGGCCAGCGTCTCGCCCGGGTGGCCCGACGCGTTCCTGCGCTCATCGTCGATCGATGAATTCCAGATCATAAGCACCTCCCTATCGGACCGCCGAACAACCGATCAGTAAGCGAGTCGGTCCGACCGCCATCCAGGAGAACGCCGTCGATAGCCAGTTGGTTCCACGGCGGTGGAGCCTCACGGCGTTCAACCTCGCAATTTCAGCGCTTGTCGCCATGTGAGCGCTGCGGCGTCCAAGATTCACAGAGTGCCAGGAGAAGGATATGGGATTGCTGATCGACGGCGAATGGCGTGACCAATGGCCCGACACGTCGGCGTCCGGCGGGCGTTTCCAGCGCAAGGAGTCGGCGTTCCGAAACTGGGTGACCGCCGACGGCACGCCCGGGCCAAGCGGTACCGGCGGCTTCAAGGCGGAACCCGGCCGCTATCACCTCTACGTCTCGTTGGCCTGTCCATGGGCGCATCGCACCCTGATCCTGCGGGCGCTGAAGGGGTTGGAGAGCGCCATCTCGGTCTCGGTGGTCCACTGGTACATGGGAGACGACGGCTGGACCTTCGAGGCCGGTCCCGGGGTGGTGGCCGATCCGGTCCATGCAGCCGGCCTGTTGCGCGAAGTCTATCTGGCGGCCGACCGCCGCTACACCGGCCGGGTGACCGTGCCGGTGCTTTGGGACCGCCGGACCGGGACCATCGTTTCCAATGAATCGGCCGAGATCATCCGGATGTTCAACAGCGCGTTCGACGACGTCGGCGCGGCTGCCGGGGACTACTACCCGACCGTCCTTCGCGATCAGATCGACCAAGTGAACGCCCGCGTCTATGACACCGTCAACAATGGCGTCTACAAGGCCGGCTTCGCGACCACCCAGGAGGCGTACGAGGAAGCGGTCGGCCCGTTGTTCGACAGCCTCGACTGGCTGGAGGAAAGGCTCTCAAGGCAGCGCTATCTGGTCGGGGACAGGATGACCGAGGCCGATATCCGGCTGTTCACCACGCTGGTCCGCTTCGACCCGGTCTACGCCGGGCACTTCAAGTGCAACCTCCGGCGGATTGCGGACTATCCGGCCCTGTCGGCGTACACCCGGGATCTGTACCAGACGCCCGGCGTCGCCGGGACCGTGAACCTCGATCACATCAAGCGTCACTACTACGAGAGCCACCGCAGCGTGAATCCGACCGGTATCGTGCCGACGGGGCCGGAGGTGGACTACGAGGCACCGCACGGACGAGCCGGGATGTAGATCGTGCGGGTTATCCGTTGACGGGCGGGTCGCCGGTGATGGCCTTCGACGGCGCCTCGATCGTGCAGACCAGACCGGTTGGGGCATAGTCCAGCGACACGCTGCCGCTCAGCTCCGTCGCCAAAGCATGCTCGATCAGACGCGAGCCAAACCCCTTACGCCGCGGAAGTGACACGGTCGGGCCGCCGCTTTCGATCCAGCACAGGCGCAGTTGCCGTTCCCCGTCTGCGTCCGGGTCGAGGGTCCAGCGCACGTCCACACGGCCCTCCGGCTTCGACAGCGCGCCGTACTTGGCGGCGTTGGTGCACAGCTCATGCATGGCCATCGAGAGTGACAGTGCGGCCCGCGGAGAAAGCTGGAGTGCGGGCCCATCGATGCGGAGCCGTCCGGCGTCACCAGCCAGTGGCTCGATGGCGGTCCGGATGACCGAGGCAATCTCGGCACCGGCGCCGAGTTCGCCGATCAGGACATCCTGCGCCCGTGACAGGGCGATCAGGCGATCACTGAACACGGTGCGGGCTTCGGCAATCGGAACGCCGTTGCGAAGGGTCTGGTTGGCGATCGCCTGGACCGAGGCCAGCATGTTCTTGACCCGGTGATTCAACTCGTTGACCAGAAGCTTTCGGTGCTCCTCGGCCTCCTTGCGTTCCGTGATGTCGATGACCGCCCCTGGAAAGCGCAGCGGCTGGTTGTGGTCGTCATGGAAGCAGCGACCGCGCGCAAGAACCCAGCGAATTGTCCCGTCGGCCTGGATCAGGCGGTATTCCTCGGCGAGATCGCCTCCTTCCATTAGAGTCTTCTGAATTGACTTGTTGAGGCGCTGCGAGTCGTCCGGATGAACGCTGTGGAGAAACATTTCGACCGGCGCACCGGCGCGCGCGATCTCGGGATCGACGCTGTACAGTCGTGCGAACCGCTCGTCGGCGAACACCCGGTCGGTTCGGATGTGCCAGTCCCAGCTCCCGACAACGCCGACCGCCAGGGCCAACTGCAGGCGCTCCTCGCTCGCCCGCAGCGCATCAACCGCATAGTGCTGGTCGGTCACGTCATTGCAGACCACCAGCACGCCACCCACTCCGCTTGGCTGGGTCTCGTCGTCGATCGGGCTGTAGCCGTAGGTCCACCAGACATCCTCCCGCCGGCCGTACCGGGTAATCGGCACAAGCTGGTCCTCGTGCCATGTTGCCCCCTCGCCGGCCATGACGAGTTCGATCTGCGGGCCGATGATGTCCCAGATTTCTCCCCAGCACTCCCGCCCGCGCTGCCCGAGAGCGCTGGGGTGACGTTCCGGGCCCATCGTCTGGCGGTAGGCGTCGTTGTAGAACTGGATGAGATCCGGGCCCCAGAAAATGAACATCGGGTGCCGCGTGTTAAGGACCAGCCGGATCGTTGTGCGAAGGCTCTGCGGCCAGGTCTCAGGCGGGCCAATCGACGTGGATGCCCAATCGTGAGCACGTGTGAGTTCGCCCATTTCGCCACCCCGGGCGAGAAAGTCGTACCTGGATCTCATCGTCTCAATGCTGGTGCCGCCGTGTGATGCCGCTGGTTTCCATTCAACTATCTATCACGGTGCTCGGTGCTGTCGACGCGAACATTGATTCGTCTCTGCGCTCGACCGACGCCGTTCCGATGACCGTGCGCCCGCCTGCTCGACACCCGCTTGCCGAGACCCCACAGTGTCCGCATCACCGACGGCGAAACGCTCCCTGCCGGCTCGGTGTTCGGTAGGGCAGTTCCTGTATGCTGATCGGCGACGAGTGGTGGCGGTTGCTGCCGAACGGTGTCACGCCGGACGCCGCTCGAATCCTGTGGATCCGGGGACTGCGCGCGTTCGCTGACGGGTTCGTCGCCCTGCTGCTGCCGGTCTATCTGATCGAACTGGGGTTCGGTGCGTTCGCCGTTGGGGCGATCATCACCGCCACCCTGATCGGTTCCGCCGGCCTCACGCTCGGCGTCGGCGTGTTCGCCAACCGTTATCCGCGGCGGCGATTGCTGCGGGCGGCCGGGCTGCTGATGGCGGCAACCGGCGTCGGCTTCGCCCTGTCGATCGATCTCTGGCCGATCCTGATCATCGCCTTCGTCGGCACCATGAATCCGAGTTCCGGGGACGTCAGTGTGTTCCTGCCGCTCGAGCACACGGTCCTGTCGCAGTCGATCGATCCCAAGCGGCGCACGGCGTTGTTCGCCCGATACAGCCTTGCAGGGTCGCTGCTAGGGGCGGTCGGCGCCCTGGCAGCCGCGATCCCGGACCTGACCGCCGGTTGGACCGGGCTTGGACTGCCCGATGCGATGCGGATCATGTTCGTCTTGTACGGGGCGGTCGGGCTGACATCCTTCCTGGTATACCGCCGACTGTCGCCGGCGATTGAGCGGGCCTCCAGCGCACCACCGGCCCCACTGAGGGAGTCGCGGTCCACGGTCTACAAGCTGGCCGCGCTGTTCTGCATCGACTCGTTCGGCGGCGGATTTCTCGTTCAGTCGATCCTGGCGCTGTGGCTGTACCAGCACTTCGGCGTGTCGGTCAGCATGATGGCGGCGATTCTGTTCTGGAGCAGCATCTGCACCGCGGTGTCGCAACTGGTGGCGGTGCCGGTCGCCGAACGCTTCGGCCTGATCAACACCATGGTGTTCACGCACCTGCCGGCAAACTTCTGCATCATGCTGGTGCCGTTCGCGCCGAACCTGGAGGTGGCGATCGCCCTGCTGCTCGTGCGTGGCGCGCTTTCCCAGATGGATGTGCCGACGCGCAGTTCGTACGTCATGGCGGTGGTGACCCCGGAGGAGCGGCCTGCGGCGGCCAGCCTGACCGCCGTGCCCCGCAGCTTTGCCTCGGCAATCGGTCCGTTGCTGGCCGGCTATCTGCTGACCGTGTCGACTTTCGGCTGGCCGTTGGTGGTCGGCGGCGCGCTGAAGGTCGTCTATGACCTGCTTCTGCTGATCAACTTCCGCCGTGTCCGCCCGCCGGAGGAGATCGATCGATCCGGCTGACCGCCAACGCGCCGCGCGTCACCGTCAGTTCAACGCGTCCCACACCGCCTGCGAGGCTTCCCTGGTTGCCTCGGCGCGCAGCAGCATCGTCAGCAGCAGGCGGGCCTTCAGCGGAGGCAGGCGGCCGGCGGAGATCACCCCGCGCTTGATCAGGTCGATCTCCGAACCGGCGCGTTCGTAAGTCGCCTGCAGCAGGTAGCCGGACTGGATTCGCGCCGCCATGACCACCGGCATACGACGTGCCAGCGCCTCGACGTGCTCTACAATCCAACTCGGCGTGTGGCCGCCACCCATCGCCCCGAGCACCGCGCCGCCGTAGCCGAAATGCGTCGGATCGTCGGCCAGGGCTGCGAGCAGGCCGCCGGATTCCCCGAGGCCAAGCGTCAGGAGCGCCACGCTGGCGCTGGTCTCGGTCCAGCCGGCGGGCGCGCGGCTGCCGGTCGCCGTGTCGAACGCCTTCTTATGCGCGCGGTTCGGCGTGCCGAGCAGGCGCACCCGATCCTCCACCAGCACACCGACTGGTCCGGCAACCATGCTGTGGAACGCGTCGATCCGGTGCGGGCTGGCCTTGGCCACGTCGATGGCGGCATGGATGGTGTCGAGCAGGACGACCAGAACGCCGAGTTCGGCGGATCGGCGACGGACCTCCGGATCGGCGACGGTCATCACCGCCGCCAGCAGATTGCCGGGCCCGTCATGCGATACCGACAGCGGATTGCGCATCGCCCCGGTGACGACGACCGGCACCCGGCCGTCGAGCACAAGGTCCAGCAGGAACGAGGATTCCTCCATGGTATCGGTACCCTGGGTCACCACCGCCCCGTCGATCGCGCCGGCATCCACCAGTTCAGCGATCCGCCGGGCCACCGCGAGAACGTCGTCGACGGCGAGATCGGAGCTGCCGACGGTCTTGACGGTTTCGGCCGAGATGGTCGCGAACCGGTCGATTCCGGGAACCGCCGCGACCAGATCGTCGGCGCCCAGGCCCGGGCGCACGCCGCCGTGGTCGCCCTTCACCATCGCAATGGTGCCGCCCAGCGCCAGCACGGCGATTCTCGGCTTGTCGGTCATATCGTGGTCTCCTGCGGCGAGCGGCGCTTGACGTGGCCGGATGGTCGTTGTGGGATCTGCTGAATCCATACGCCGCCCGTCCTGGACGGCGCAAGACGCCGCCCGGTATCTCCGCTCCGACCGCCGGACCGGGACGTCGCACCATCGAGGAGGACACCATGGGCGCCCGCGCCTTCGGCCCGCTGCAGGGCATGACCGTTATCGAACTCTGCCACCACATGGCCGGCCCGACCTGCGGGCTGATGCTGGCCGACATGGGCGCCGACGTCAACAAGGAGGAGAAGGCGCCGGGCGGCGACGATACCCGGCGCAACGTTCCGCCGGCGATCAACGGCGAGAGCGCATCGTTCATGATGATGAACCGCAACAAGCGCGGCATTGTTCTGGACCTGAAGACCCCGGAGGGTGCGGCGGCTCTGCGCAAGCTCGTCGCCAAGGCCGATGTCCTGACGGAGAACTTCCGCCCCGGCGTGCTGGAGCGGCTGGGGCTTGGCTACGATGACCTGAAGAAGGTCAATCCCGGCCTGATCTATGCCTCGATCTCCGGATTCGGCCTGACCGGCCCGTACGCCAAGCGCGGTGGCTTCGATCTGGTCGCCCAGGGCATGAGCGGATTGATGAGCATCACCGGCGAACGGCCCGATGGCCCGCCGGTCAAGGTCGGCCCGCCGGTCTGCGACATCACCGCCGGTCTGCTCCTGGCGCTCGGCATCTGTGCCGCCTACAGCCATCGTCTGAAGACCGGCGAGGGCCAGCGGCTCGATACCTCCTTGATGGAAGCCGGGATCACCCTGACCTACTGGCAGTCGACGATCGCGTTTGCGACCGGTGTGGCCCCGCGCGCGATGGGGTCCGCGCATCCACTGAGCGCCCCATATCAGGCGGTGCGCTGTTCAGACGGCTACATCAACATCGCGGCCAACACGGCCCGGTTCTGGGAGAAGATGTGCACCATGATCGGGGCGCCAGAGCTGTTCGCCGATCCTCGCTTCAAGACCAACGGCGACCGCCTCGCCAACCTGAAGGAGCTTGAGGCCGAACTGAACGCCCGCTTCGAGAAGGACACCCGCGAAGCTTGGCTTGCCAAGTTCGAGGCCGAGGGAATTCCGGCCGGACCGATCTTCGACATCCTGGAGATGCACCAGGATCCGCAGACCATAGCGCGCGAGATGGTGCCGACAGTCGATCATCCGGTGGCCGGCAGCGTCCAGACCATCGGTTTGCCGATCAAGTTCCAGGGAACGCCCGGCAAGGTGGCGATGCCGTCGCCGCTGTTCGGACAGCACACCGCCGAGGTGTTGGCCGAACTCGGCTACACCGAAACCGAAATCGAGGCCCTGGCGGCAGGCAATGCCGTGCATCTGGGCGACACCGCGAGCCGGGAGGCTGCTGAATGACTGCCGTCAAGGGAACTGCCGAACTGTCGGGGACGGAGGATCTGCTGGTCCACGTTGAGGACCGTATCGCCACCGTCACCATCAACCGGGCGGCCAAGCATAACGCCATGAACCTCGGTGTGTTCACTGGCCTCGATCGGGTGTTCCGGGCGCTGGATGCCGACACCGAGCTGCGCTGCGTGGTGGTGCGCGGCGCCGGCGGCAAGGCGTTCTCGGCCGGCGCCGACATCTCGGAGTTCGAGAGCGTGCGCAAGGACAAGGCGGCGGCCAAGAAGTACGCCGAAGTGTCGGCGCCGTCGTCCGAGGCGGTGGTTGCCTGCCGTCATCCGGTAATCGCCCTGATCGAAGGATTGTGCGTCGGTGGCGGCTTCGGGCTCGCGGCGCTGTGCGACCTTCGGATCTGCGGCGAGAGCAGCCGGTTCGGCGTGCCGGTCAAGCGCCTTGGCTTGGTGGAGTCGATGGAGGAGTTGGAATTCCAGGTGAAGAAGTACGGCGCCAGCGCCATGCTGCAGATCCTGCTGGTCGGCGACCTGCTAAACGCTGCCGACGCGTTGCGCCTGGGTATCGCCACCAAGGTGGTGCCGGACGATCAGGTCGAGACGGCAGCCTACGAGTGGGCTGCCAAGATCGCCGAGGGCGCGCCACTGACCGCTCGCTGGCACAAGCAGTTCATCTACCGCCTGACCGATCCGAAGCCGTTGACCGAGGCTGAGAAGGATCTCGGCTATGACGCCTTCGACACCGAGGATTTCCAACGCGGCTACAAGGCGTTCCTGGCCAAGGAGAAGCCAACCTTCGTGGGGCGCTAGCGGGACGTCACAGCGATCACACGGGAACAAGGCTAGCGGGACGTCACAGCGATCACACGGGAACAAGGAACGTGGAGGATGGTTTCTCCTTCAGTTCCGTAACTCGAGGAGATCGCGATGAATTGGGAGCAGGTCGAAGGCAACTGGAAGCAGTTCAAGGGAAAGGCCCAGCAACAGTGGGGCAAGCTCACCAACGACGAACTGGATCGCATCCAGGGCCGGCAGACCGAACTCGCCGGCCTGATCCAGGAGCGCTACGGCAAGACCAAGGAAGAGGCCGAGCGCGAGATCAACGACTGGCTGTCGCGGCACTAAGCCCGTTGCCTGATTGAACGAGCGAAGCCCGCCGGAGCATCAGTTCTGGCGGGCTTCGGCGTTCATGCGGTCGTGGCGGTCGCGGATCGGCTTTGGCCAAGTGCTCTTGATGTAGGAGAGAACCGCGATGATGTCGTCGTCGCTCAGCTTGTCCTCATAGGCAGGCATGTCCGTCTGGTACGTCGGATCGCCGATCATCTTTGCCGGCCCCACCTTCGTCAGGTCGAACAGCACGGCGTCCGGGTGATGCCATGTGTGTCCGGTCTCGTCGTGCGGGGGTGCCGGAAGACGGCCGTCGGCCCTGCGCTTCTGCCAGTCCGGCTGCCCTGCCAGATCGGCGCCGTGGCAGGAGGCGCAGTTGACCTCGTAGATCTGCCGACCCTGTGCGACCACCACAGGATCGTCAGGCTTCAAGAGCCCCTGCAATGGTGCTGCGCCCGGAACCGCGGACAACACCATGGCGATGACGGCCACGGCGACTGCGATGCCACCGACCAGCACGACCCAACTGCGCTGCATGTCGACTTTCTCCAAGATTAGAGACGCGTGCTGCGCAGGCGCAGCGCATTGGTGATGACCGAGACCGAACTCAGGCTCATGGCGGCGGCGGCGATCATCGGGCTCAGGAGTACGCCCAGGAACGGGTACAGCACGCCGGCTGCAATCGGCACGCCCAGTGCGTTGTACACGAACGCCAGGAACAGGTTCTGCCGAATATTGCTCATGGTCGCGCGGCTGAGTTGGCGGGCCTGGACGATGCTGCGCAGATCGCCGCGCACCAGAGTCAGTCCCGCGCTCTCGATCGCCACGTCCGTTCCAGTGCCCATGGCGATGCCGACATCGGCGCGCGCCAGGGCCGGGGCGTCGTTGACGCCATCGCCGGCCATCGCCACGACGGCGCCTTCCTTCTGCAACCGCTCGACGATGTCCGCCTTGTCCTGCGGCTGGACCTCGGCGTGGACATCGTCGATCCCGAGTTCGCGGGCCACCGCTTCGGCCGTCGATCGGGCGTCGCCGGTCAGCATCACGACGCGGATGCCGTCACGCCGCAGCGCCTCGACGGCTTCCCTGGTCGTGTCTTTGATCGGGTCGGCGACGGCCACCACACCTGCCGGCTTGCCGCCGATGGCGACGAACATGGCGGTGGCGCCCTCCCGGCGTTCGGCATTCGCCGTGTCGATCATGGCTTCGATCGCCACGCCCTGCTCCTTCATCAGCCGTTCGTTGCCGAACGCGACCATCTGCCCGTCGACGGTTCCGGTGACACCACGCCCGACATGCATGTCGAACGCCGCGGCCTCCGGCACGGTCACGCCGCGGTCGCGAGCGCCCGACAGGATCGCCTCTGCCAGGGGGTGCTCGCTGCCACGTTCCAGGCCGGCGACCAGACGCAGGATGTCGGCCTCCTCGAACCCGTCCAGCGCCGACACCGACTTCAGCTTGGGATGCCCCTCGGTCAGGGTGCCTGTCTTGTCGACCACCAGCGTGTCGACCTTCTCCAGCCGCTCCAGCGCCTCGGCGTGCCGGACCAGGACGCCCATCTGGGCGCCGCGACCGGTGCCGACCATGATCGACATCGGGGTGGCGAGACCGAGCGCACAGGGACAGGCAATGATCAGCACCGACACCGCCGCTACCAGTGCGTGGGCCAACGCCGGCTCCGGTCCCCAGACCGCCCAGATTGCGAACGACAGGACGGCGATGGCGATCACGGCCGGCACGAACCAGCTTGCCACCTTGTCGGCCAGGCCCTGGATCGGCGCTCGCGAGCGCTGGGCCTGGGCGACCATATCGACGATCCGTGACAGCAGGGTGTCGCGTCCGACCTTGTCGGCGCGCATCACGAACGATCCGCGGCCGTTCAGGGTGCCGCCGACCACCGGGTCGTCCGGTTGCTTTTCCACCGGTACCGGCTCGCCGGTGACCATCGATTCATCGACGGCGCTGCTGCCTTCCAGTACCACGCCGTCGACGGGCACGCGTTCGCCCGGCCGGACCCGCAAACGGTCACCGCTCTGCAGGACATCGATCGAGACTTCTTCGTCGTCACCGTCGTCCTTGACGCGTCGCGCGGTGCGGGGTGCCAGCTCCAACAGAGCCTTGATCGCGCCGCTGGTCTGTTCGCGGGCCCGCAGCTCCAGGACTTGTCCAACCAGCACCAGGAAGACGATCACTGCCGCACTCTCGAAGTAGAGGCCGACGGTGCCGTGCTCGCCCTTCAGGCTGTCCGGAAACAGGTCCGGGGCTGCCAGGGCGACGACGCTGTACAGGTAGGCGGCGCCGGTGCCGAGGCCGATCAGGGTGAACATGTTCGGGCTGCGCAGGCGCACCGAGGTCCAGGCCCGCTCGAAGAACGGCCAGCCGGCCCACAGCACGGCCGGGGTGGCGAGCAGGGCCTGCAGCCAGCGGGCCCAGGTCCCCTCCAGGAGTATCCCCAGCCCCGGTACCATGCCGCCCATGGCGAGAACCAGGACCGGGGCGGTCAAGATCCCGCCGATGATCATGCGACGGGTCATGTCGACCAACTCGGCACTGGGGCCGTCATCAAGCGATACCGTCATCGGCTCCAGCGCCATGCCGCAGATCGGGCAGGAACCGGGCTCGTCCCGGATGATCTCCGGATGCATCGGACAGGTGTACCGGGTCTTCGTTGCGCCGCGCGGATCGGCGGATTCCAGGGCCATGCCGCATTTCGGGCAGTTGCCGGGCTGGGCACTCCACACTCCGGCGCACATCGGGCAGATGTAGCCGCCGCGTTGGCGCTCATCGTCCGAGATCACCCGCGCTGAATGATCGCCGCTACCGTGGTGATGCCCATGACCCGCGTGCCCATGACCTGCGTGCCCGTGACCTGCATGGCCATGGCTTGAATGGCCATGGGCGGCATTGCCGTGGGCGTGGTTGTGACCGGCGTGCTGCTTGTCGTGCTCGGACATGATTGACCTGCCTTATCGCCGAAAGATCTCCGTATCAGCCCAAGATGGTCCTTCCAGTGACAGGAAGGTCAAGGTTGTTTGAGTCAGATTTATTTGGATTGATGGTGACCGTGGTGCTGCTGGCCGGTGCCATAGCCGCGCAGTTGGTCGTAGCGGGCCAGTTGCTGCCGATCGAGCCGGTCGCGAGTGGACAAATGGAAGCGCAGGTGGGTCGCCCGCAACTGCCCGCGCAGCACCGCGATTGCCATGACCTTTTCGTTCAGCCTGTCGGCGTCCAGCGATGCGGTGCGAAAACCAAGTTCCAGATCGGCCTCGCTTGCGATGATCGCTGCGCCCAAGGCTGAGGCATCGGCCTTCATGGCATCGAACATCGATTGAATCGCGGTGGTCTGGTCGGGCGAGAGCCCCAGCGGCTCGGCCAGATCCAGCACGTGCCGCGGTCCCGGATAGCCGTTCAGTTCGGCTGCGAGCGCCAATGACATTCCCTTGCCGGCGGCCAGATCAGACATCTCCTGATCCGACAGCGCCTTGATCGCTCTGTGCGTCATGCCCTGGTAGGGGTTGGTATCCGCGGCGGCCGATCCAGCCGCCACGACGAGGCCGAAAATTGCGGTAGCGAAGATTGCACGCATGGCTGTTGCTCCACACCGATGATGTCAGCCGGGACAATAGCGCCAGGTGTGGAGCGGTGCGCAGCCCTCTTTACAGATCCAGCTCGACGTGCGCCGAGGACGGGACCGCCTGACAGATCAGGGCGTGGCCGGGAGCCGGCGAGGCGTCGGTCGTACGCTGGTATCGGACGGCGCCCGCCGGAACTTGAGTGGCACAGGCGCCGCAGGACCCGGCCCGGCACCCGTATGGTGCGTCGATCCCATGTGCCTCCGCCAACTCAAGCAGGCTTCTGGCTTCTGGCGTCCAGTTGGCGGTGATCCCGGAGCGGCGGAATGTGACCGTGGCCTTCTGGATCGATCCGGACTCAACAGCCGGATCAGTCCTCGTACCGAACGCTTCGGTCCGGATCCGCTCGGCCCGGACCCCGAGGCTGCTCAAGGCCTCGATCATGTCGGCCATGAACCCTGACGGGCCGCAGAGATAGACGTCGTAGTCGTCGAGCGGCAGAACCGACCGCAGGGCCTCGCGGTCGAGGCGGCCGGTGCCGTGATGATCGAGGCCGATCCGGTCCTGCGCCCGTGGTGCCGTGTAGCGGACGTGGATGGACAGGTGATCGGGGTGGGCGGCCGCCAGTCCGGCGATGTGTGACCTGAAGGCATGCTCGCCACCGTGCCGGGCCGCATGGATGAACCAGACGCGTCGATGCGGTGCCCGCCTGCGTCCTTCCGGTCCACCGAGCAGGTGGTTTGCCATGGCGATCATCGGGGTGACCCCGATCCCGGCCGACAACAGGAGCACCGGTCGCCGGCTGTCGGTGTCGAGGATGAACCGACCGGCCGGCTGAGAGGCGCGGACCGTATCGCCGGGGCGCAGCCGGTCGTGCAGCCAGTTGCTCGCGAGCCCGCCGGCTTCGCGCTTGACGGTGATGCGATACGACCGCCCGCCGGGGGCGTCGGACAGCGTATAGGTGCGGTGTACGGGCCGTCCCGCGTTGGCCCCGTCGACCGCGATCGGCAGGTGCTGGCCCGGCCCGTACGGTGCGATGCCGCCGCCGTCCGCCGGCTCCAGATGGAACGAACGTGCGGTGCCGCTTTCGTCCTCGATCCGCGTGACCCGGAACGGACGGTGGCGCGGGCCGCTCCTAGTGGCCGAGAGTGATTGCTCCGCCTCGGTCCAGTTTCCGGTGGCGGCCAGTTGGGACGCCGGCTCGGGCTCGGTCCAGCGCAGCGGCACGGCACCTTCGATCCGCAGGCTTTGCCGCAAGGTGAACTTCATCAGGCGTTCGGCGCCGGCGAAGCTGGCGACCTCGGGGCCGTCCCAGATTACTTCGGCGGTACCGGACAGCATCAGGACGTCGCCGCTGTCGAAGTCGACGAACAGCAGGCCGGTTACCGGATTCAGCGCGATGTTGCCGAGGGTGTTGAAGTAGAAATTGCCGAGGAAATCCGGGGCGGTCAGCGTGGTGGCGCCGTCTTCCTCGGAGATCCGCACGAAGCCCGGTCGCCCTCCGCGGTGCGAGACGTCGACGCCGCGCACCGGGTCGCCGGAACGGGCGCCGGGCGCGGCGGTCGCGATGAAGAACGTATCCGCCCGTTCGACCCGTTGGTGTGCCCAGTCCGACAGGATGGAGCCGCCGCGATGGTGGGCCCGCGGATCGGCCACGGATGCCGGCTCGGCGACGAACTCCGGCGCGCGAGCCTGGATATACTGCGGGCAGTTCCCGAAGCTCTGGCCGACCCGGACGTTGACGCGCCCATCGGCGATGTCGGCGATGGTCCCGTTCATCCGGTTGCGCCGCCGGGTTTCCGGTTGGATCCCCAGGAGGCCCAGAGGTGCTCCGACGGTCAACGCCGCGGCCAGTGGGTCGCCGTGAGCCGGCGTGGCTGCGATCGTCAAGCTGCGCGGATCAGGCGATGTCAGGAATCCGGGTCGCCCCACCAGGATCGACGCCCAAGGCCGGTCATCGGCATCCAGACTGCCGACGATCAGGAACGGCAGGCCAGCGAAGAATGCGCGGTGCTGGTCCGGCATGAAGTCGCGGATGGCGCGCCGGGTATTCGCATCGGCCCGCGACCGCACGCCGGCCCGTTCCTGAAGTGCGGCTTCGCCCTCGTGGGTCGGCGCGTCCGGGCCGGGCCAGCCCGGCAGCGGCGTGGCCGGCAGGAGAGGGGCGGTGGTGGTCGGCATGATCGATGCTCCGTTTCCCGGCCCGTGATGTTGCCCGATCAGGCCGCCAGGCCAACGGCGCTGCGCGGCATCGGCGTGAAGCCGGGCAGCGCTTCGATGCGTGCGATCCAGGCGCGGATGTTCGGGTAGGGCTCCAGCGATACACCGCCTTCCGGGGCATGGGCGGTGTAGGAGTAATGGGCGACGTCGGCGATCGTCGGAGCGGCTCCGGCGAAGTACGGCTGGTCGGCCAGATGCGCGTCGGTGATCGTGAACAGTCGGTCGGCGATTCCGTGCGCCTTTTCCCGGTCGATGGCCGAGTTGAACAGGTTGGCAACCCGAGCCGTGGCCGGACCCTCGGCCAGTTGGCGCGCGGCGACCGACAGCCAGCGCTGGATGTGGCCGCAGACCACCGGATCCGACGGCAGCCACGTACCGGTGCGGTCATACCGCTGGGCCAGGTAGACCAGGATGGCGTTGCTGTCGGCCAGCGTCAGGTCGCCGTCCTCGATCACCGGCAATTGGCCAAACGCGTTGAGCGCCAGGAACTCCGGCGTGCGGGTGCCGGCTGGTCCGAACTGCATGTCGATCGGTTCGAACGGTACCCCGAGGATCGAGAGCATCAGCTCTACCCGATGACAATGTCCGGACAGGACGTGGCGGTAGAGGCGAATCGCGGCTGATGGTGCAGGCATGGGTTCCTCCCTGGGTCGGACGCGTGGACAGCGCGTCGATCCCAAGTTAGGAGTAGTCGCTGCGGACAAGAATGCTCGCTTTCGACAATCAAGTATTCCTAATATTGGAATTATCTGATGGACCATCTGGACGGAATACGGGTGTTCATCGCGGTGGCCGAGGCTGGCGGTTTCGCGCCGGCAGCCCGGTCGCTCCGTCAGTCACCACCGGCCGTGACGCGCGCGATCGCGGCCCTTGAGGAGCGGATCGGTGCCCGGCTCCTGCATCGCACGACCAGGACCGTCCGGTTGACGGAATCGGGCGCACGCTTCCTCGTCGACGCGAAGCGCATCCTTTCGGAGCTGGAGGAGGCGGAAGCCACTGCAGCCGGCGCTCATGCCGAACCGCGCGGCCAACTCGCCGTTACGGCGCCGCTGCTGTTCGGAAAGATGCACGTTGCACCGGTGGTCCTCGAGTTCCTGGACCGGTTCCCGATGGTGTCGGCCCGCACCTTGTTCGTCGACCGGGTCGTCGACCTGATGGACGAAGGCATCGACATTGCGGTCCGGATTGCCGAATTGCCGGACAGCGCCCTGAGCGCGGTGCGCGTCGGAGAGGTCCGGCGCGTGGTGTGCGCGACGCCCGAGTTCCTGAGCGAGCATGGCACGCCATTGGTTCCGCGCGATCTGGACGGATTCGATTGCGTCGGATTCCAGTCGGGTGCAGCGCCGGCCGGGTGGGTATTCCCGTCGCAGACCGGTACCCGGACCGAGACGGTGCGTCCGCGGATGCGACTGCTGGTCAACAACGCCGACGTGGCCGTGGCGGCAGCGCTCGCCGGTCACGGCATCGTGCGGGTGCTGTCCTATCAGGTGGCGCAGGAGGTCCGGCAGGGCCGGCTGCGGATCCTGCTGGCCGAGCACGAACCGTCGCCGATCCCGGTCCACCTTGTTCACCTGGAGGGGCGGCGAGCGGCGGCACGGGTCCGGGCCTTCGTCGACTTTGCGTCCCAGCAGCTGCGGGCAACGCTGGCCGAGATCTGAGGCCGCATCGACTGCAGCCGGAGCAGTGTTTCGGTGGCCGTCGTCAGCCTCCCGCCGGCTTCATCAGACCAGCGAACCACTGCATCATCGGGCCCAGCGCCTTGCGCCAGACGTTCCACTGATGGCCGCCATCGTCGATCCGGAGCTCCACCGGGATATGGCGGTCGCGCAGTTCCTCGAACAGCTCCAGGGTCGCGAACTGGGCGCCGAAGCCGTCGTCGTCACCGGCTTCCAGGTAGATGCCGATCGGTGCCGGTGGGTTCTCGACATTCGGCAGGTAGCGGCGCGGGTGGTTGGCGATGAACCGCTCCGGGTCGAACGGTTCGCCGAACGAGCCGCTGAAGATCCGGGTCATGCGCGCCGGATCGGATGGTCGCCAGCCTGGGACCACCCGATTCCACAATGCCGAACTCATGGCACCGACCGCGCGATAGCGTTCCGGATTGGCGAACGCCAAACGCAGTGCGCCGAAGCCGCCCATCGACAGGCCCGCGACGAAACGACCGTCACGGCTGGTCATGGCGCGCCAGTGCGTTTCGACATGCTTCGGCAGGTCGTCGCGAACCGCCGTACCGAAGTTGCCGGGGCCGCCGATGTCGGACGAGTCGACCCACCAGCTCTTCAGACCGTTCGGCATCACCACGATGAACGGCGGCAGATCGCCAGCCACGATCAGCCGATCGAGGGTTTCGTCGACCTTACCGTAGTTCGGCCAGCCGCGTTCGTCATCGCCGACGCCGTGCAGCAGGTAGACCACCGGGTAGCGGCGCTCTGCTTCGTCCGGCGCGCCATATCCCGGTGGCAGATAGATGGAGAACCGCATCGGCTCGCCGAGCGCGGCACTGTCGAAGGACTGCGACAGCAGAAGCTCCGCGTGAGCCGGACGCCCGGCAAGCAACCCCGACGCCACCAGCATCCAGGCGACGATCACCACTCGAACCATTCCAGGGTGCTTCATCAGGGAAACGGTCAGTCCGTGGACGCGAGCATCTGGCGCGCCCGCTCGACCAGTTCCGTAGGGATTGAGCTGGGTCGTCTGGCATCGAGATCGAGGTGTACGCCGAACTGCGACAGTTCCGCCACCACCGCATCGTCGGTCGGACGTGTAAGGCGGTGGACCATCCGCATGGACGAACGACCGATCTGCGCGAAGCAGGAATGGCAGTCGACGGGTTCGCCGAGCATCGGCCGTTCGGCGACCCGCAGTTGGAACTCGAAAGTCGAGTAGCCGACCCGCTTCTCGCGCAAGTAACCGGGCGTCATGCCGGCCTGGACCAGGACCTGGGCGATGGCAGCGGAGAACCGATGGATCATGGCGTCGACCCCCATCCGGCCGGAACGGTCCAGATCGCGCGGGATCACCAGATCGGTGGCGCTGCGGATCCACGCCGGCCCCCAGGCAGGTGCCGGGCGCACCTCACGCTCCGGGCCGTCCCACACCACCAGCGCATCGGGCGACGCGCTGGCGCCCAGGACGGTCTGCTCGGTGGTGGCGCACAGGGCGCCATCCGCACTGTCGTAAAGCTTGTGGCCGATCACCAGGTCGCCATCCTCGGCCGAGATCGGTGCGGACATGACGTGGTAGCTGTCGCCGGCCCGCAACTCGCGCTGATAGCGGGTGTGCCAGTCGACGGTGTGGGTGGCGGCCGGGTCCTGGCCGAGCGCCAGCAGCGCCCGGTCGCCGGCAGCGGCAAACTTCTCGTAGTAGTAGGCGACCGTGAAGTGTTCGACGACATCGGTCTCCCACGGAAAAACGTTGGATCGGAAGGTCTCGAAATACGCGCTCACGTTCAGCCCTCCAGTCGGTAGAATCGCGCGGCGTTGTCATGGAATACGGCTTCCAGCTCTGGCCGGGTCAGGCCGGAAAGGATCTCCAGGAAGCCTTCTATCTGGTCGCGGTAGCCGATCTTCAAGCTCGCCGGCGGGAAGTTCGACGCCCACATGCAGCGCTCCACGCCGAAGATCTCCAGGGCCTCCAGTACCACGCCCCGATTGCTGTCGACGGTCCAGGCGGCATCCTTCCGGCCGAGTTCGGAGAGCTTGAGATTGACCCAGGGCAGCCGGGCGATGGTCCGCATCTGATTGCGCCACAGCGCCAAGCCGTCGTCGGATCGGTCCCAGGGAAAACCGGTGTGGTTCAGTACCACCGGGATCTCCGGGTGCTTCTCGATCACCGCAGCCGCTTCGGCCAGATGCCAGCACGGCACCCGCAGGTCGTAGCTCAGGTCATGGGCGGCGAGCCGGGCGTACCCGCGCCGCCATGCCGGGTCGGACAGGCTGCGCGGGCCCGTGGGCTTGGGAGCATCCGGGGCGAGGGACGTCACCGGCTTGGAGCGCACGCCGCGCATCAGGGGCGACCGGCAATGCCCGGCCAGCTTTTCATCGACCGCCGGGTCGTCGAGCCAGACATGCCCGACGATGGCGTTCGGCATGCCGTGTTCGGCTGCAATCCGGGTCAGCCACTGGGTCTCGCCGACCTGATCGGCCCGGTCCCACTCAGCCTCGACATGGACCGTCTTGACGATCCGGAAACCCTCGGCGTCGCGCCGGTAGTCCTGGGGCAGGTACTGGCGCTTCAGTGGGGAGTAGTCGCCGAGGAAGAAATGCGGCTCCGGATGGTCGGAGAGCCAGGGGTAGTAATTGCTCTCCAAATCCCAGAGGTGATGATGGGAGTCGACGATCGAGAGGTCTGTCATGATGGCTTGCGCATGATCTGGATGGCGAGGCGGGTAGCTTCAGGATGGCACGCGGTCGGCTGACCGGCAAAGGGGTGACGGCATGATCAAGCGGATCGGGGTCATGACCAGCGGTGGGGACTGTGCGGGATTGAACGCCGCAATCCGGGCGATTGTCCTGCGCGCCGACACGCTGGGTTGGGAAGTCATCGGCATCGAGGACGGGACCCACGGCCTTCTCGACCGGCCGGTGCGCGCCCGGCGCCTGCGGGTGCACGAGTTCGACGGCAGCCTGTTGCGCCGGGCCGGCACCATCCTCGGCGCCGTCAGCACCGGTGATCCGTTCGCCTTCACAATGCCGGACGGCTCGGTCGCCGACGTGTCGCAGCGCATCCTGGAGGGCATGTCCGGGCTGAAGATCGACGCGCTGATCGGCATCGGTGGCGACGGCAGCTTCCGGATCCTCGACCGGCTGACCCGGCAAGGCGGCATTCCGTTCGTCGGCGTGCCGAAGACCATAGACAACGACGTACCGGGTACCGACGCATCCATCGGCTTCCACACCGCGGTGGAGGTGGCGGTGGAAGCCCTCGACCGACTGCAGCCGACCGCCCAGAGCCATCATCGTGTCATGGTGCTTGAGGTCATGGGCCGCGATGCCGGGCACATCGCAGTCCACGCCGCGGTGGCCGGCGGGGCCGACATCTGCCTGATCCCGGAGATCGGCTATTCACTGGATGGCATCTCCGCAAAGCTACAGGCTGTGAAGGCCACCGGGCGTGCGTTTGCTCTGGTGGTCGTCGCCGAAGCCGTGAAGACCGATACCGGCGAGCCGGTGGCGCACCGCAAGCCCGACGGGGGCATCCGGTACGGTGGCATCGGCCAATGGCTGGCCGAACGGATCGAAGCCGCAACCGGTGCCGATTCCCGAGTAACGGTGCTCGGCCACGTCCAGCGCGGCGCGGAGCCGGTGGCGGTCGACCGGGTGATTGCCAGTGCCCTTGGCGTGCACGCCGTGGATCTGGTCGCTGCTGGTCGTACAGGGCGGGTGGCGGTTTGGACCCGGCGCACGGTGAGCGATCTGCCGATCGAAGATGTCGTCGGGCATTCCCGGCCGGTCGAGCGTGACGACGTCCTGGTTCGCACCGCCCGCGGCCTTGGCATCTACCTCGGTGACCTGGCAGGGTGACGCTTTCGCGAGCCGGGCAATGGCGTACACTTCCCGAAAACTGAAACCGCTCGGGGAGGATGGAGATGGTTCGGATCAATCCGCTGAAGAAGCGCCTGGATGCCGGTAAGCCGGGTGCCGGCGTCCTGATCACCATGCCGAGCGTGAACATGGCCCAGATCCTGGCCGGCGCCGGGTTCGACTACCTGTTCATCGACCTGGAGCACGGGTCGATCGACGCTTCCTCGGTCTACAACCTGATCACGGCAACCGCCGGCACCGAGTGCGCGCCGCTGGTCCGGATCCCGAAGCCCGAACTGGCTTTGTGCAAGCCGGCCCTGGATGCCGGCGCGATGGGGCTGATCTTCCCGATGATCTGCACCCGGGAGGAGGCGGAGGCGACGGTCCAGTGCATCAACTACCCGCCCGAGGGGACCCGGGGCTGGGGGCCGTTCTACGCGCCGACCCGGTGGGGCCTGAAGACGCCGCTCGAGTATTTCGAGGTGGCGAACCGGGAACTGCTGAACATCATCCTGATCGAGCACATCGACGCGATCGAGAACATCGATAGCATTCTTTCCGTTCCGGGCATCCACGTCGCAAACATCGCGCCGATGGACCTTGCCGTCAGCATGGGACTTCCGGGACAACGCGACCATCCCGATGTCCTGAAGGCGATCGAGCGCGCCGAGAAGGCAATCCTGGCAAGCCCGGTGGTGCTCGGCGGCATGTCGCTGTCGGCCGCCGAGGCGAACGCCAAGATCGCCCGCGGCTATCGTTTCCTGCTGATGGGCTACGACGTCATGCTGATCCAGCAGATCTCTGCGCAGTTGTTGGACGGCATCGACCGCTGAGGGCGCCTTGGGGCATTGCTCCTGCGACGTTGAGAATCGGATGATCATCAACTTCTTGTTCACCAAATCGCGCTAGGGTAGTGGCCATGGAAGGAAGCGACTCCCCATCGATTCCTTGGCGACACCGCCTCGCGGCGTGGTGGCGTGGCTACGACGCGGCCGAATACTATGCCTGGCGGGCCAATTCGGAGGCTCCGCGCTCGTCGATGTCGATGGAAGGGCTGATTCCACCGATGCCGACGCTGTCGATGGTGGATCATGCGCAGGCCCGAACCGACATTCTGCAGCGGTTGTTCGGGCCAGGATTTACGATCCCTGGTGGTCCCGAACACGCGGTGGCGATGGTCAAGCCGTTCGGGCTGACGCCCGTGCATTCGGTGCTGGATCTGTCCGCCGGGCTTGGCGGCGGCGCGACCGCGATCGTCCAGCGATTCGGTGTGTGGATCACCGGCTACGAGATGGACCCGGAACTGGCGGAACTGGCGCCGACTGTCGTGTCCACGCTCAAGGGCGGCGATCAGGTGACGGTGCGCGGATTCTCTCCCGACAGCTTCAGCCTTCGCCCCAAGAGCTTCGACTGCGTGGTGTCCCGCGAAGCGATGTTCGGGGTTCGCGACCGCGCGGCGCTGTTGAAGGAGATTCACGCTGTCCTGAAGGACTGGGGGCAGTTGGTCATTACCGACTACGTGCTGCCGGCCGACGGAAAGGTGTCCGATCGGGTGCAGGCTTGGCTGGAATCGGAAGACCTGACCTACAAGCCTTGGTCCAAGCAGGAGTATGAGAAGGCGTTCACCGCGCTGGGATTTGACGTCCGGGTGCTGGAGGAGCGGTCCGACGAGCATCGCGGGCATATTCGCGATCACTTCGCCCGTTTCGTCGCAGGCCTGGATGGCAAGGGCTCGGTCGCCGACGACCCGGCGCATCGCGTGGCACTGATGGCCGAGGCTGAGCGTTGGGCCCGCCGCGCTGCGCTGCTGGAGAGCGGTGAGCTGGCGTTGTATCGGTTTTTCGTCCTCAAACCCGAGGCGAAAGCATCGTAGGCAGCCCGGTGGTTGAGCGGTGTTGACACCGCCTCCCGACCTGAGTAGCTTCCGCGCTCTTCGAGACACCGGGGACTTCCGATGCGCGTGGCCAACTCTCTGAAGACGTTGAAGAAGCGGCACAAGGATTGCCGCATCATCCGCCGCAAGGGGCGCGTCTTCGTTATCAACAAGACCAATCCTCGCTTTAAGGCACGCCAGGGCTGACGGCGGGCGCGGGGTTCTCCCTGCGCGACCGACTTCGTTCTGCGGGCTTGCGGGAACAGGCGGCCGACGGCAACGTCGCGCCGCCTTTCGTGTGTTCAACGCAGTGTGGAACGAATCCCCACACGGCCCTGTGGCTTGAAATGCCGGGCTGGTCAGGCAAGGTGGCGCCCGGCGCCGTGATCGGTGCCGTGGATCCGCTGGACCGGACGAGCTTGGGAGATCGTCGATGAAGATGCCCGAACCTGACGGCGCGGTGCTGGCGCGGCGCGGCGAGATCGTTGCCGCCCTGCGGGCGATCGTGCCAGGCGAGGGCGTCATCGCCGACGACCGCGAGATGCGGCCCTACGAATCCGACGGCCTGACCGCGTACCGACAGCTGCCGATGGTTGTGGTGCTGCCCGAGACCACGGCGCAGGTTGCGGCCATCCTGAAGTACTGCCAGGCCAACGGCATCAAGGTTGTGCCGCGCGGATCGGGGACGTCGCTCTCGGGTGGCGCGCTGCCGCTGGCCGACGGCGTCCTGCTCGGCCTCGGCAAGTTCAACCGAATCCTCGACATCGACTACGCCAACCGCACTGTGACGGCGCAGCCCGGCGTTACCAACCTGGGCATCACCCACGCGGTGCAGGATCGCGGCTTCTACTACGCGCCCGACCCGTCGTCGCAGATCGCGTGCTCGATCGGCGGCAACGTGGCCGAGAACTCCGGCGGCGTGCACTGCCTGAAATACGGCCTGACGACCAACAACGTGCTTGGGGTCGAACTGGTCACGATCGACGGCGAGATCCTGCGGCTCGGCGGCAAGCACCTGGACTCGGAGGGCTACGATCTGCTGGGCCTGCTGACGGGCTCGGAGGGCCTGCTGGCGGTGGTGACCGAGGTCACGGTGCGGATCCTGCGAAAGCCGGCGACCGCGCGCGCGCTCCTGGTCGGCTTCGGCAGCAGCGAGGAGGCCGGCGCCTGTGTCGCTGCCGTCGTCGGTGCCGGAATCATCCCGGGCGGCATGGAGATGATGGACGGGCTGGCGATCAACGCGGCGGAGGATTTCGTGCACGCCGGCTACCCGCGCGACGCCGGGGCGCTGCTGATCGTGGAACTGGACGGGCCGGAGGTGGAGGTCGACTTCCTGATCGAACGGGTGCGGGCAATCGCCGAGGCCCATGGCGCCACCTCGTTGCGGATCTCGCAGAACGAGGACGAGCGCAACGCGTTCTGGGCCGGCCGCAAGGCGGCGTTCCCGGCAGTCGGGCGGATCTCGCCGGACTATTATTGCATGGACGGCACCATCCCGCGCCGGCAGTTGCCCGAAATCCTGTCGCGCATGGCCCGGATGAGCGAGCAGTACGGCTTGCGGGTGGCCAATGTGTTCCACGCCGGCGACGGCAACCTGCACCCGCTGATCCTGTTCGATGCCAACGAACCGGGCGAACTGGAGAAGGCCGAGGCGTTCGGCTCCGACATCCTGCGGGCCTGCGTCGAACTCGGCGGCGTGCTGACCGGCGAGCATGGGGTGGGCGTGGAGAAGCGCGATCTGATGGGTACCATGTTCAGCGAGATCGACCTGGCCCAGCAGCAGCGCCTGAAGTGCGCCTGGGACCCCGACGGCCTGCTGAACCCCGGCAAAGTGTTTCCGACCCTGCACCGCTGTGCCGAACTCGGCCGCATGCACATCCAGCGCGGCCAGTTGCCGTTCCCGGACCTGCCCCGGTTCTGATGACCACGGCGAAGGGACAGCACACACGATGACCACCGACAACTTCCGGCCGGACACCGGGGCCCAGGTTCAGGATGCAATCGCCTGGGCGGTGTCGGCCGAGACGCCGCTGGAGTTGATATCGCGCGGCAGCAAGCGTGACGTCGGCCGCCCGGTGCAGGTGGCGCACACCCTCGACCTGTCGGCGCTGTCCGGCGTCGGGCTGTACGAGCCGGAGGAGCTGATCTGCCAGGCCGGGCCCGGCACGCCGGTCGCCGAGATCGAGTCGATGCTGGCCGAGAGCCGGCAGATGCTGGCGTTCGAGCCGATGGACCTGGGCCCGCTGCTCGGCGGCGAGGCGGGACAGGGCTCGATCGGGGGGGTGTTTGCGGCGAACCTCGCCGGTCCGCGCCGCATCAAGGCCGGAGCGGCGCGAGACCACCTGCTGGGCTTCACCGCGGTCACCGGGCGCGGCGAGACCGTGAAGTCCGGAGGTCGGGTCGTGAAAAACGTCACCGGCTACGATCTGTCGAAGATCGTATGCGGGTCCTGGGGCACGTTGGCCGCCCTGACCGACCTGACCTTCAAGGTGCTGCCGGCGCCGGAGGTCGAGACCACCCTGGTGATCCACGGGCTGGACGACGATGCAGCTGTTCGGTTGATGAGTGCGGCTTTGGGCTCGCCGCACGAGGTGTCGTCGGCCGCCCACCTGCCGATCGGGATCGGTGCCGGCGATATCGCCGGGCCGGCCACCTGCATCCGGCTCGAAGGCTTCGGCCCGTCGGTCGCCGCCCGCGCCGAGGCGCTGGAGGGTGAACTGGCGGGCTTCGGCGGCACCATGGGCGCGGTCGACGGCTACCTCAGCCGCGATCTGTGGCGCGCGGTCCGCGACGTCGAACCGTTGACGGCACCGCTGGACCGGCCGGTGTGGCGGCTGTCGGTACCGCCGATGGCTGGTCCGTCGGTGGTGCTGGCGATCCGCTCGGCGGTCGAGGGCGTGGAGTACTACTACGACTGGGCCGGCGGGTTGATCTGGCTGGCGGTGCCGGCGGAGCCGGACGCCCACGCGTCGATCGTGCGCGGCGCGGTCGCCGGGACCGCTTCGGGCCACGCCACCCTGGTCCGTGCCGACGAGGCCGTCCGGGCGGCGGTGCCGGTCTTCCAGCCGCAGGCCACCGGCCTCGCCGCGCTGAACGCGCGCATCAAGAACAGCTTCGATCCGCTGGGGGTGCTGAATCCCGGCCGGATGACGGCGGGGGGATAGGGGACGATGCAGACCAACTTCACCCTGGCCCAGCTTGCCGACCCGGACATCGCGGTCGCCAACCAGATCCTGCGCAGCTGCGTGCATTGCGGGTTCTGCACCGCGACCTGCCCGACCTACGCGCTGCTCGGCGACGAGCTCGACAGCCCGCGCGGCCGGATCTACCTGATCAAGGACATGCTGGAGAACGACCGTGACGCCGGCGAGCAGGAGGTCAAGCACATCGACCGCTGCCTGTCCTGCCTGTCGTGCATGACCACCTGTCCGTCCGGCGTGCACTACATGCACCTGGTCGACCACGCCCGCGCCCATATCGAGCGGACCTACACCCGGCCGTTCCTGGACCGGGCGTTGCGGGCGCTGCTGGCCAATCTGCTGCCGCGGCCGGGACTGTTCCGTTGGGCGCTGTCCGGGGCAAGGCTGGTGCGGCCGCTGGCGCCGTTGGCCGGCGAGTTGTTCGGTGGCCGGCTGCGGGCAATGCTGGAACTGGCGCCGAAGACCGTGCCTGCGCGGTCCACCCTGGATCGGCCGGGGGTGTTCCCGGCAGAGGGCGCGCGGCGCGCCCGTGTCGCCCTGCTGGCGGGCTGCGCCCAGCGGGTGCTGGACCCGGCGATCAACGATTCCACGATTCGCCTGCTGACCCGTCTCGGCGTCGAGGTGGTCGTGCCGCCGGCCGCCGGCTGCTGCGGGTCGCTGACCCACCACATGGGCCGCGAGCGCGACGCGCTTGCCTCGGTGAAGAACAACGTCGACGCCTGGACCGCGGAGTTGGCCGAGATGGGGGGCGAGGGGATCGACGCCATCGTGATCAACGCGTCGGGCTGCGGCACCACCGTGAAGGACTACGGCTTCATGCTGCGCGAGGACCCGCAATACGCCGGCAAGGCGGCGCGGATCGCGGAACTTACCAAGGACGTGACCGAGTTCCTCGATGGCTTGGGGATGCCGGCGCCCAGCGTGGCGTCGGGGCTTACCGTTGCCTACCATTCGGCCTGCTCGATGCAGCACGGCCAGAAGATCAAGACCGTGCCGCAGGCGCTGCTGACGGCAGCCGGGTTCACGGTGAAGGGCGTGCCGGAAGGCCATCTGTGCTGCGGGTCGGCGGGGACCTACAACCTGCTGCAACCCTCGATCGCCCGACGGCTGCGCGACCGCAAGGTGCGCAACATCGAGGGCACGAAGCCCGACGTCATCGCCACCGGCAACATCGGCTGCATGACCCAGATCGGCGGCGGCACCGCGATCCCGGTGGTGCATACGGTCCAATTGCTGGACTGGGCGACGGGCGGGCCGCGACCCGAAGCCCTGCAAGCGCACTGATCATGCCGTTCGGCCGTCCGGCCGGTCAGGACGACAGGACTTCGGATACCTTCTGCGACAGGGCTTCCAGGGTATACGGCTTCCCGATCATGCTGACGTCCGGATCGAGGACGCCGTGGTGCACGATGGCGTTGCGGGTGTAGCCGGTGGTGAACAGCACACGCAGGTCGGGCCGGCGCTCGGTCGCCGCCGTCGCCAGTTGCCGGCCGTCCATGCCCGGCATGACGACATCGGTCATCAGCAACGCAATTTCCGGGTGGGCGTCGAGAATCTCCAGGGCCGCGTCGCCGCTGCTGGCCTCAAGCACGGAGTAGTCCAGCTCACGCAGCATCGCGACGGCGGCCGCCCGGACATCGGGATCGTCCTCGACAACGAGGACGGCTTCGTTGCTCTGCGACTTGGGCACGCGGGCGCCTGCGCGCGTGGGTGCATAGGCTGGCGTCGCTTGCGTCATTTCGCGCGGAAGGTAGAGCTTCACGGTCGTGCCGCGACCGACCTCGCTGTAGATCTTGATGTGCCCGTTCGACTGCTTGATGAAGCCGTGCACCTGGCTGAGGCCCAGCCCGGTGCCTTCGCCGGGCGCCTTGGTCGTGAAGAACGGCTCGTAGACCTCCGACAGGATGTCGGGCGGGATGCCGATCCCGGTGTCGGTCACTGCGATCATCACATACTGGCCGGCCGTAACGTCGGCATGGTCTGACGCGTAGGCATCGTCCAGGTGGGTGTTGCTGGTCTCGATCGTCAACTTGCCGCCGCTCGGCATGGCGTCGCGCGCGTTGAGGGCGAGGTTCAGGATGGCGTTTTCCAACCCCGGCACATCGGCGTAGCTGCGCCAGAGCCCGCCGCCCAGCACGGTCTCGATCTCGATGTTTTCCGGCAGGGTCCGCCGCAGCATGCTGGCGGTGTTCGTGATCAGCTTGCTGCAGTCCACCGATTCGGGACTCAACGCCTGTTGCCGGGAGAACGCCAGCAAGCGCTGCGTCAGCGACGCCGCGTTCTCGGCACCTTTCAACGAGCCGTCGAGGAACTTCTGGACATCGGTGTCGCCCCGGTCAAGCCGGCGCTTGGCGAGGTTCAGGCCGCTCATCACGACCGCGAGCATGTTGTTGAAGTCGTGCGCGATGCCGCCGGTGAGTTTGCCGATCGCGTCCATTTTGTACAGTTGACGGAGTTGCGTCTCCTTCTCCTCGCGGATCGCCATCTGCTGAACCAGTTCGGCCGTGCGCTCGCTGACCTGGACCTCCAGCGAGTCTTTCAAGGCGGTCAGCTGCTCGCGGCGCTGCGCCAGTTGATGAGACACATCGGCCATCGTCGCGATGACGGCATTCGCTTCCTGGATCAACGACACGCTCGGCTCGACGATCTCGTCGCGACCGAGCGTCTCGGCCGATCGCTTCAGGGCGCTGAACGCCCGGGCAAGGGTGCCGGCGACCCAGAACGCCAGAACCAGGGCGGTGACGACCAGCGCCGCACCGATGAAGGCCAGGGTTCGAAGTGACTGCCACAGAGGTGCTTCAAGCTTCGCCAGCGGCAGGCCGACGGCCGCCGCCCAGCCGCTGGTCCTTGCGTAGGCGACGGTCGATATGAGATCGATGCCTTCATGCGAAACGGTCAGCAGGGTACCGGTTCCGCGGTTCTCGATGTGCCGAACCAACTCAGGCACAAGCGGTCGACCGGTGTATTCGGTGTTCAGGTGCGAGCGCCGGATGTGCGTGCCGTCGCGATCGACGATCGAAACGATCCAATCGTCCGGTACTCCCGGTTCGCTGACCACATCGGCGAAGTCACCGCTGTCGAGAAAAGTGCCGAGCATCCAGCGACCGGTGCCATCAGGACGCGAAACCGGAATCGCAATGAACACGAAGGGCGCATAGCCGCCATCCGTGTTGATGACGTTCGAAATGGAGACGTCCTGGTCTGTTCCAGTTCGTTGCGACCGGACGTGCTGGATGTCGGTGGCAGACAGTTCGCTGGCGTTGATGACCGGGTTGCCCGGTTCGTCCAGCAGAACAAAGCCGCGCCCCTTTGTCAGCCTGGTGTTGCGCAGCCTGTGCTCGAACGCGACGAGATCTCCCTGTTCGAGCAGTGATGAACTCTTCAGCGCGGTAAGGGCGGCAATCGCGACCTCGAACTCCTTGTCGATTGCCCGCGCCACCCCCTTGGCGTTGCTCATCAGCCTGTGAGCGGCCTCGTCGCGTGCGCTGTTCGCATAGTTCAGAAGAGCGATGATCGCAAACAACAGTGGCGGCAGAACGCCGAGAAATACCATCACGCTCAATACCGGCCGTACCGGAAACCCGCTTCGGCCGGAATTGAACACTTTCACGATGCCCTCGTGCACTGGCGTAGCTGCGCTGTCGATGTCGGAGAGTGATTTTCCGATACCTATTCGCCATAGAGCAAAGCTTATTCAGTCGAACTTCGTCAGATCAAGGGTCAATGAGGTCATGTTCCGGTCCGGCCAGCCGGAACCGGCACGTACAATGCGTACAGACAGCGTGAACTGGTGCAGACGTCCCTGTCGATTGCCGTTCCGAGGGGGGAACCGAAACGCGTGCTGCTGACGGAAGTCTAGCTGGACGACCGGCCTCGCACCTGGTCGAGGAAGCCGGTGACCTCCTTGTCGAGTAGATCCGCGTCACCGGCCAGGGCTTCGGCGGCGGCCAGCACGGCCTCCGCCTGGACACCGGTATCGTTGGCGACCGCCGACACGCCCTCGATGGTCCGTGTCACTTCGTTGGTGCCTTCCGCCGCGTCTTGGCTCGATCGGGCGATCTCCTGGGTCGAGGCATCCTGTTCTTCGACCGCGCCGGCGATGGCCGTGACGTAGCCGTCGATCTCGCGGATGGCACCGGCGACCTCGCGGATCGCCACCACAGCCGAGGCGACGCCGTCCTGCACCTCCTTGATCTGCTGGGTGATTTCGTCGGTTGCCCTGGCGGTCTGCCCGGCCAGCGACTTCACCTCGCCGGCCACGACCGCGAAGCCCTTGCCGGCTTCACCGGCGCGAGCCGCTTCGATGGTGGCGTTCAGCGCCAGCAGGTTGGTCTGTTCCGCGATGTCCTGAATAAGCGTGACCACCGTGTCGATCCGGCGGGCGGCCTGCTCCAGGCTTTCGACGCGCTGGTTGGTGGTTTCCGCCTGATCCGCCGCTTCGCGGGCCCGGGACGACGACTGGCTGATCTTGCTTGAGATCTCCCGGATCGACGCTGACAGCTCCTCGGCGGCCGAAGCCACGGTCTGGACGTTGGCGGAGGTCTCCTGAGCGACCGATGCACCGTTGATCGACTGGTCGCGAACGTCGGCGGCACCGCCGGTCATCGCCTGGGCGTTGGTGGTCATCTCGCGGGCCGCGGTGCCGAGGCGGTCGACGATGCCCTTCACCCGGCTTTCGAAGGAATCGGCGAGCTGGATGCGCTGGTTGTGCCGTTCCTCGGACGCCTTACGTTCCGCCGCCACCTGGTCTTCGCGCAGCTTCTCCATCTCGATGGCGTTGTTGCGGAACACCTCGACGGCTCGCGCCATCTCGGTGATTTCGTCGTTGCCCTGGGCGTCGACCTCGGTGTTGTGGTTGCCGCCGGCAATCACCCGCATCGTCTCGGCGAGGGACATCAGTCGACGGACAACCTGCCGGTTGACCACGATCCAGCCGATCAGGATGCCGATTGCGACACCGGCACCGGCGATCGCGAACAGCATGTACTCGCTGCGGTCGATGGCGACGAAGGCCGCTCCGGAGTCGCGCTGTGCAGCTTCGAGAGCCTGGGCTACCTGCTGGTTGACGACCGTGTCGAACTGACGGGTCAAGGTTTGCACCTCGGTCAGCGCGTCACTGGCAGCCTGCTCCTCAGCAAGCACGCCGCGGCGGCGCTGAAAGACGCTGTCATCGCCCTGGCCTGCGGCAATCAGTGCCCGCACCTTGGCCGCGATGTCGGCCATGCCGTCGCCGGCCTCCATTGCCGTTGCCAGGGTATCAAGCGTCTGGCCGGAAGCCACGAACGTGTTCTCCAGCACGGACAGCCGATCGATGTCGGGTGCGCTGGCCGCCGTGCTCATCAGGCCGATCACCATGTTCGCTTCAGCCAACGTCTCCAGCATCTGCCGCAGGTTGGTGACGTCCTTGTCGATCAGCGTCGAGATCCGCTCTTCCAGGTTGGCGGACAGATCGCTGCTGCCGCCGATCAGCGCGATCCGGGCGGCATCGACCACCGGCTTGACCGCATCATCGAACGCCCGTGCGATCTCCACGATCTCGCCGTCGAAGGTTTTGCGATGCGCCTGAACCGCGTCATACTGCTCGGGCGTCAGGTCGACCCACGTCAACTCGCCGGTACGGATCGCAAAGACCGACCACTCGCCAAACCCATAGCTCATGAGCTTCTTGGCAAGGGTCGCAAGGGTTTCACCCTCCGGACTCTGCGGCAAGGAGGCGATGGTCTTCTGCATGTCGATCGCCGCCCGACCGAACAGCGCTTCTTCATCCGCCAGGGTCTCGACGGTTTCGATGCGCGCCGAGCGCGCCATGATTCCCAGCAGGCGCTGACCTTCCCCTGACAGGGTCAGCGCGGCCTGCAGGGCGGCGACTTCCTTCTGCACAAGGCTGTCGATCTTGTCGCTCACTTCGCTGGTGGTGTCCTCGCTGGCGATCACCAGGTTGAAGGTCGCGTCGTCGACCAACGGCCGGATGTCACCGAGAAACGACTTGTGGACGTCGAGGACCTGTTGCACGGCCGTTGCCAGTCCGCTGCGGGCGATCTGCCGGCGCTTCACCGCGTCGTCGAGGGCGGCCAACTGATCGCGAAGGCCCTGTGCAAGCGGTCGAATGGCCTCGCCGGTGGCGGCGTCGAAGCGTGCCAGCGTCTCGGTTCCCTCATCCACGGACGCGAGGTTGGATTTCATCGCTGCGCGCGCGGCGTCGCGGGCGGATTCAGTCGGGGCCGAGATGATGTTCGGAGCGACTGCAGCCGCTGTTGCGGACTGCGCCGCCAGCTGCAGGCTTGCGGTCAGGACCGGAAGAGCTCGGTTGGCGACGTCATCCATGGTTCCGCGGACGTTCTCGAACGCGACCCAGGCGACACCGACGGCGATGACTGTCAGGGCCGTTGTGGCGCCGAACGCGGCATAGAGGCGGGCGCCGATCCCGAATCCGGTCCGGCGTCCGGACTCCTCGACGCCGGCGCTCGGTTCGATGACGCTCATATCCATTCCTCCCGCCTGATGCTTGCTTTGTTGGTGACGGCTCCGGCTTGTGCGAGCCCGGAGCCGTCACGGTCGTGTGTCGCTTAGTTGCCGACCGGCTTGAAGCTACCATCGGCCTGGATCTCGGTCAGGTAGACCTCTTCCATGCCTTGGTTGTCGCCGGGGCCGTATTTCAGCACTGCGCCGCCCAGATCGAAGGTGCCCGTACCGTAGATCGCCTTCAAGAGGCTTTCGCGGGTGACGTCGGCACCGGCGATCTTCAGAGCTTCGACGGTCAGACGACCGACCATGTAGCCCTCGAGCGATCCGAAGCCCGGCTTGGCGTTGGCGTCAGTGGCGGCGAGCGCCTTCTGATAGCTGGCGACCACCGGAACCGAGGCGTCGAAGGGGAACGGCACGACCTGGCTGATGATCACGCCAGCGCCGTCGGGGCCAAGTTCAGCCGCGAGCGCCTCGGATCCGACGAACGAGATCGTGATGAACGTCGGGTCCATCTTCAGCTTGCGGGCCAGTTTCACGAACTCGGCGATCGGCTTGTAGGCACCGACCATGACCACCGCGTCCGGATCGGCCTTGCGGATGTCGAGAAGGGCGGCTTTGACCGCCGTGGTGTTGCGGGCGTAGGTGCCCTCGGCCACCAGCTTCATGCCACGCTTGTCCAGGGCCTTCTGAACCCCGGCAAGTCCGACGCGCCCGAAGCCGTCATCCTGGTAAAGGATGGCGATCTTCTGAGCCTTCTTCTGGGTGGTCAGGAACTCGATCCAGGTTTCGGTCTCCTGGTCGTAGGTGGCGCGAACGTTGATGACGTTCGAGTTCTCCGGCTTGCGCAGGAACCCGGCGCCGGTGAACGGACCGATGAACGGGACGCCAGCGGCCGTCGCAACAGGCTGGGTCACCAGGGTTGTCGGCGTTCCGACCGGGCCGATCAGCGAGAAGACCTTGTCCTCGTCGATCAGCTTGCGGGTGTTGGCGACCGATTTGTCGGGCTCGTAGCTGTCGTCGTAGCGAACCACCGAGAGCATGCGTCCGTTCACTCCGCCGGCGGCGTTGGCTTCGCCGAACGCAGCGTCGATGCCGAGTTTCATGTTGTTGCCGAGGGCCGCGGCCGGTCCTTCGAAGGCTGCCGTCTGGCCAAAGACGATCTTGTCGCCGGAGACGCCAGGTGTCTGGGCTGCGGCGGCGCCGGCGACCAGGCACATGGTCGCGGCGAACGCGGTGCGGTGAAGCAGAGTTGTAACCGTCATGTTATCTTCCTCCCAGTGCCTGATGCACGGTGCGAGATTGACGGGCAAAAGGTTAAAGTTCCGTTGCCGAATGATGGCTTGTCTGTCTCGGCATCAATCGTTGGGAGAGGGGCGATGGCGGCGCGGCTTTCACTGTCAATATTTACAATTGTATTCACTGTTGCTTTAATTTGTTCTGATTTGCGGGCCGATCAGAAAGATGGCCGGCTCCCAGCACTGTTCTCCAGGCTCGCCGAAGCGGACACCAAGCCGGTCGCCGCTCGCCTTGAAAGCCAGATCTGGGGCATCTGGCTGGAGCCCCCGGCGGCTCCCGATGTCACCGACACTCTCCGCCGCGGATTGTCGGCCATGGCGCTCAGCCAACTCACCGACGCTCTGCGGGCATTCGATGCCATAGTGGTCAAAGCCCCGGAGTTCGCCGAGGGATGGAACAAGCGCGCGACGATCCGCTACATCCTGGGTGACTACGAGGGTTCGATCGCCGATATCCAACGGACCTTGGCGTTGGAGCCCCGCCATTTCGGCGCGCTGTCGGGCCTGGGGCTGGTACGTCTGGCGCTGGACCGGCCGGCGGACGCCCTGCAGGCGTTCGAAGCGGCGCTGGTGATCCATCCGTTCATCGTCGACCCCGAGAACATCAAGGCGCTGCGTGAACAGGTGCGCGGCCGGCCATTGTGATCGCGGTCGGCGCTACTTGCACATCGATTGGACGGCCAGCCAGTCGCCGGATGCCAGGCCCGGACCGGTTCCGGTACCGTGGCGGCGCAACGTCTCGGCACGCTCTTTCGACTGCGGATGGGTACTGAACAGAGCGACGGCGGCGAGTCCGGTTTCCTGCGCCGCCAATGTGTCGAAGAACTTCGCGCCCGGCTCGGGATTGATGTCGCGGTCGTTCAGCAGGCGCAGCGCGACGGCGTCGGCGCCCGCTTCCTGGTCCCGGGTGTAGCTGCTGTCCAGCAGGAAGCCGACGGCGGCCTCGGCAGTGCGGGCGTCGAGTGACACTCCGAAGACGGCAGCCAGAGCGACGTCGACCAGCCGGCCACGCAGCATCCGGGCAAGCGGGTCACGACGCACCGCGTGACCGATCTCGTGGGCCATCACGGCGGCAAGCGCTTCGGGCCGGTCGCTCGCCGCGATCAGCCCCGACGTCAGCACGACCCGGCCGCCGGGCAGCGCGAAGGCGTTCACCAGGTCCCACCGCACCGTCGAGATCTTCGGCGCCGGCTGGCCGAGCGTATCGGTCATGCCGGTGGCGAGCTTGTCCAATGCGGCCACCCCGGCGGAACCGGTGCACACCGGATGAACGACGGACAGCTGGGACACCATGCCGTCGGACAGGCCGCCGCCCCACCCTGCCGGAAACAGCTGTGCCGCATGGCGGGATGCCAGGCCCGCTGTCGCGACGATGAGCACCACCGCTGCCCCCAAGGCAACCGCCCAGCGTACCGCCGACCGGCGCGCATCTGATCGGCCGGCGGTCCGATTGAGCCGGGGCAGCAGGCTGGCGCTCAGGGAGCGATCGTCGATCACCAGTCGCGCGTCCGGAACCGACCGGGTGCTAACGGTCAAACCGTCGCGGCGGCTGTCGGTCACCACATAGCTGTCCTTCAACGGCCAGATGAGGGGGCAGTATGGCGGGCTCGCGGTGTCGACGGGGGTGATGACGATGCGGCCGCCCGACAGCGTGACCAGCACAGCATGGTCCAGCGCATTGACGCCGTCGAACAGCGTTGCCGGACGCGCACCGGCTGACGCGGCCTCCCCGCTAGAAGGCATCGAAATCGCCCACCAGACCCTCGCCGGCTGTCGTGCGGTCGTCGGCCGCCTGGCGCAGCGCTGCCAGATCGATCGCGCCGAGCACCACCAAGTGTCGGCAGACGAAGCGGATCCGGCGCTCCCAGACGATCGGCATGAAAAGGAGATAGCAGGCCGCGATGGCGACGTAGGTTGGAAGGGCGGCGACGGTCAATGCCCAGTAGAGACTCGTCGAGTCCGCCTGAGCACCGATGTGACCGATGTTCGCGAGCGTACCGAGTATCGCGGGGGTCAGCGACAACGCGATCAACATTCCCGGGCCAAACAGCAGTGCCATGTTGCTGAGCGTGAGCCAGGCATGCGACCAGCCCGACGCGGTGAAACCGAACCGGATTGGCCCGGCGACGGTCCGGTCGGCGACCAACCGGTAGACCCGTGCCTTGTACCAGAAGTACGACAGCCCGAATGAGAACGGCCAGAGCAGCATGGCCACCAGCCACGACCAGAACAGGTTGCCGCCGCTGACCTGGCATGTAACCGGCAGGCTGCCGGCGCGAGCGCCGTGCAGCGCATAGCGGATTCGCTTGGCATCCATCCAAGGCTTGAACAGCCCGAGTGTCAGAACGGTCAGTGCCGCGGTCCATAGCGTGAGCCACAGATAGGGCGCCACCGTTCCGGCCAGACGGCCGCGAATGCCACGCCACCGGGTCCGCGAGGTCCGGTAGCGCAGCCCTAGATACTTGCCCAGCGCGACCAGCCAAAGCAGGCCGAGGACATAGAGCGGGTCGAGGATGCGCGCGGCGTGTGGCGCCGATCCCAGCAGGAAGACCTGCACGCCGGTGACGACCAGCGCGGCCGGAAGCAGGATCAGCAGCACGACCTTCAGGAAGCCGACGAAGATCTCGACGCCGGTCCCGGTGTACTCCAACGGCTGGCCGTCGAACCGGATATGCGCCCACAGCAGTCGTCGCATCCGGGTGATCGCCCAAAACCGCCAGATCGACAACGTGACGACGGTCAGCAGCGTGTTGACCACGTGCAGCTTGAGCAATCGGACGTAACCCGCCGGTTCATAGTCCACCCGCGGTGGTGGCTTCAGAACATGACTGGCCGACCATGGGCGGATGCCCTTCGGTTGCGGCACGCCGTCTGCGTTCGCTGCCTGTTCCGTCATTCCGCCCCATGCCCCAAGATGCCTTCGTCCGGCAGAGTATCCGTTGTGGCGTTCCCTACAACCGTATCGCGACGGCGATTTCCGACCGTTGCTCCCGGTGACGGTGCGGCTATGCTGCCGGCGTCCTGAACGCGAGTGGAGTGGAATGATGGCCGAGCGATTCGATCTCGTGGTACGCGATGGAACGGTGGTCACGCCGTCCGGGCCGGCGGCCGTCGACATCGGCATCCGGAGCGGAAAGATCGCTGCGCTCGGCAATCTTGGCGGAGCCGCGGCGGCAGCGACGTTGGATGCGACCGGCTTGCATGTGCTGCCGGGGGTGATCGACACCCAGGTGCATTTCCGCGAACCGGGGATGGAGCACAAGGAAGACATCGCCCACGGCAGCAAGGCGGCGGTGATGGGCGGTGTCACCGCGTTCTTCGAGATGCCGAACACCTCGCCGCTGACCCTCGGCAAGGCGGATCTGGAAGACAAGCTTGCCCGCTCGGCGGGGCGGGCATGGTGCGATCATGCGTATTTCGTTGGCGGCTCGGAGGACAATGTCGCCGACCTTGCCGAACTGGAGCGCCTGCCGGGCTGCGCCGGGGTGAAAGTGTTCATGGGCTCGTCGACCGGCTCGCTTCTGGCGGACAAGGACGAACTGCTCGCCCGCATCCTGGCGAACGGCCGCCGGCGCGTCGCGGTCCACGCCGAGGACGAGGACCGGTTGAAGGAGCGGCAGCACATCGCAAAGGAAGCGGGGCATCCGCGCGCGCACCCGGTGTGGCGCGACGAGGAGGCGGCGCTGCGCGCCACCAAGCGGATCGTCAACCTCGCCACCACGGCCGGCCGGCCCGTGCACGTCCTGCACATCACCTCGGCCGAGGAACTGGAATTCCTGGAACAGCACAAGGACGTGGCCACCGTCGAGACCACGCTGAACCACCTGACGATGGCAGCCCCCGAGTGCTACGAGCGGCTCGGCAGCAAGGCGCAGATGAACCCGCCGGTACGCGAGGAGCGGCACCGCGACGCGCTGTGGCGGGCGATCGCCGACGGCACCATCGACGTCATTGGCTCCGACCACGCCCCGCACACCCTGGAAGAAAAGCAGCGCCCCTATCCGTCCAGCCCGTCCGGCATGCCCGGGGTGCAGACCGTGCTGCCGCTGCTGCTCGACCACATGAGCAAGGGGCGGCTGTCGCTGGCCCGATTGGTCGACCTGACCTCCGACGGACCGCACCGGATCTATGGCATCGCCGGCAAGGGCCGGATCGCCATGGGCTGGGACGCCGACCTGGCGCTGGTCGACCTGAAGGCCGAGCGCGAGATCACCGACGACTGGATCGCCAGCAAGTGCGGCTGGACGCCGTTTGCTGGCACCCGCGTCACCGGCTGGCCGATCGCCACGGTGGTGCGTGGCCATCTGGTAATGAAGGACGATGAAGTGCTGGGCCTTCCGGTCGGCGAGCCGGTGCGGTTCTGGTCGACGCTGTAGGGGCGTGCGGAGGTTTGTGCGTTCGCCAGCGATCCGACAGAGGCGCCGTTGTTCCGACTGCCCGTCGGGCCAAGCGAGCGCAATGGGCTGCGCGAGCCGAACAGCCTGATGGTCGACACGGTGGCGATCGTCGCGAAGTCGATGATCGGTCGGAGGATCGGGCGGTTGAACGATGAAGATGTCCTGTAGCTCGAACAGGCAGTCATCGTTTCCCTGGGCCTGACTGTTTCATCGAGGGCCAGATCGACGACCTGATCCGGCACTGCGCGAGGTAGCCCGATGGCGAAGACCAAGGTCTACTACAACAGCGCCTGCCCGGTATGCGCGGCCGGCATCGCCGGACAGCGCGGCAAGCTCGATGCCTGCCCGGTCGACATCGAATGGATCGACGTTCACGCCGACAACGCGGCCGCTGCCGAGATCGCCAGTGAGCTGGAGTTCGTTCGGGAAAGACTGCACGTGGTCGACGCCGATGGCCGGACCCGCGTCGGCGTGGAGGCGTTCGAGGCTCTGTGGGCACTGACGCCCGGGCAGCGGGGACTGGCGCGGATCAGCGGGCTGCCGGTCGTGCGAACGCTGCTGCGGTGGTCCTACAACGGATTTGCCGCGATCCTGTACCGGTGGAACCGGCTGAATGGCCGCTGGTAACGCTTCGCCGGCCTACCGCTTGCCGATCTCGGCGATGTCGAACGGCGTGGTCTGGTACAGCTCATTGATCCAATTGCCGAACAGCAGGTGGGCATGGCTGCGCCAGCGGTTCTCGGGCTGGCGGGTCGGGTCGTCTTTCGGGAAGTAGTTGCGCGGTGGGGCGATCGCCTGGTTCGCGGCGACATCGCGGAAATACTCGTCGCTGAGCGAGTTCGAGTCGTATTCGACGTGATTGAACATGTGCAGCGACCGGTGGACCGGGTCGTCCAGCAGGCATAGACCGGCCTCGTCGGAGTCCATCAGCACGGTCATCCCGCTGTCGGCCGGGATGTCCTCGCGCCGCACTTCGGTCCAGCGCGACACCGGGATCGAGAAGTCGTCGGAGAACCCGCGCAGATACGGCGAGGCTGGGGCCAGGTTTCGATGGCGATACACCCCGAACGCCTTCGCCGGCAGGGGATACTTCGGCATCCCGTGGAAGTGATGGACCGCCGCCTGGGCGCCCCAGCAGATGGTGAAGCAGCTGTGCACGTTGGTCTGGGTCCAGTCGAAGATCCGGCGCAGTTCGTCCCAGTAAGTTACTTCCTCGAACGGCAGTGTCTCGATCGGTGCGCCGGTGACGATGAAGCCGTCGAACCGTTCGTCGCGGATGTCTTCCCACGCGCGATAGAACGAGATGATGTGCTCGCTCGGCGTGTTGCGGGCCACATGGTTGGTCATCTTGACCAAGGTCAGTTCGACCTGAAGCGGCGTCGAGCCGAGTAGGCGGGCAATCTGGGTCTCGGTCTTGACCTTGTTGGGCATCAGGTTGAGCAGGCCGATCCGCATCGCCCGGATGTCCTGACGCATTGCGTCGGCCTCGCCCATGACCATGACGCCCTCGGCGGTCAGGGTGGCGCGGGCGGGCAGGTCGTCAGGGATCTTGATCGGCATCGGCTTGTCTCGCGCGGCGGCGTGTCGATCACGCCGCCGATCCGGTTACATGGTGGCAATCATGGCCGCTGCCCAGATGGCGCGGGCGGGTCTTATACCACTACGAACCGCCGCGCTGAACATTGGCGCTGCGCACCGGAACACCGAACTCGCGATGGCAGATTTCCGCCAGTCTAGCGACACCCTCGCGGATGCTGTCGACCGATGGGTGGGCGAAGCACAGCCGCAGGCGGTGGCGGCCGCTGGCCGCGTCGGCCGACCACTCCGATCCTGGGTTGATCGCCACGCCCTCCGCCCCGGCGGCCTTGAACAGACTTCCGGTGTCGACCGCATCGGGCAGAGTCACCCACAGGAAGATGCCGCCCTTCGGTGCCGTGAACTCGGCCGCCGACCCGAAGTGCTGGTTGACCGCCTCCATCATCGCCGCGCACTTGCCCTGCAGGGTTCGGGTAAGGGCGGTCACGTGGCCGTCGAAGCCGTTCGCGAGGTATTCCGACAGCACCATCTGTTCCAGCGCGCCGGTGCCGCCGTCGGTCTTCAGCGGCAGCAGCCGGCTCAGCACCGGCCAGTCGGCAACGATGTAGCCGACGCGCAACGCCGGGGCGATCGACTTGGAGAACGACCCACAATAGATCACCCGGTCGCCACCCGGCAGGGCCCTGATCGCCGGCGGCCGGTCGCCGTCCCAGATCAGGTCGGCGTAGCAGTCGTCTTCGACGATCGGAACGCCGTACGCCGCCGCGACCTTCAGGAGTTCTTCCCGGCGCGCCTTGGGCATCACCGAGCCGGTCGGGTTCTGCACGGTCGGTATGGTGTAGATGAACTTCGGCCGCACTCCCTTGGCCTTGAGGTCCTCCAGGATCGCGGTCAACGCGTCGATGCGGATGCCGTCGCCGTCCAGCGGGGCGCCGATATAGGAAGCGCCGCACTTCGTCAGCCGGCTCATGGCGCCGCTGTAGCAGGCTTCTTCCAGGATCACCGTGTCGCCCGGCTCCACCAGCGCGGCGTTGATCAGGTCGAGCGCCTGCAGCGAACCCGAGGTGATCAGGATGTCGTCGGCGGTACACGCAAGGCCGGCACGGGCGTTCAACTGCGCCGCCACCCCCTCGCGCAGCGGCCGGTAGCCCTGCGGGCCGCTGCTCAAGCCGTAGGTCGCCAGCGTATGACCCTCGCGCGCCAGAACCGCGGCGGCCGAGGCCATCAGGTCATCGACCGGCACGCTCTCGGCGTCGTTGTGACCACCGACGAAGTTGTATGCCGGAAAACCGCCCCAGCGGCCGGCAGGGGCGGCGAGGTCACTGCGGAAGAAGGGGGTGTAGTCGAAACTCATGGCAGGTGACCTCAGGCAGGACGAGGAAGGGCGGGCAGGGAGCTTGGTAAAGCTTAGTTCTTGGTCTTCTCGCCGGTGACGACCGGGCCGACCCGGTCGCCCAGGATCGGGAACCGGACGACGCCGTCGGAAGCCTCGTAGACCCACTCCTCGAGCGGGCCGACCTTGTTCAGCGTCTTCGGCTCGCCCAGCGCAGCCCGCAACTCGGCCTTGGTGGTCGCCTGCTCGGCCTTCTTGACGATCTCGGCCTTGGAATCCTCATGCAGGCAGCCGGCGAGCGCCAGGGTGGCAGCCAGGGCGAATGCAGCGAACAGCGGGCGCCGGGGGCGTAGGGCGGTCATGACGGCTGGCTCCTGGAGCGGAATGGATGTGCGGGAGGCAGGGTAGCGGATTGCCGGGTGCTGGTCATTGGCTCCGGCCGTCCTCCAGGATCATGGCCGCCGCCTTCTCGCCGATCATGATGGTCGGCGCGTTGGTGTTGCCGGTGGTCAGGTTCGGCATCACCGAGGCGTCGGCCACACGCAGGCCCTGCAAACCGTGAACCCGCAGGCGGGAGTCGACGACCGCACCTGGGTCCTCGCCCATCCGGCAGGTGCCGACCGGGTGGTACAGGGTGGTGCCCTCGCGCCGGGCGAAATCCTCCAGATCGGACGGAGTGCGCACGTCCAGCCCGGGGCGGGTTTCGGCGACGCTGTGCTCGGCCAGCGCAGAGGCGGCGAAGATCCGCCGGGCCTGCTCGAATCCGGCAAGCATGATCCGAACGTCGTCGGCGTCGGACAGATAGTTCGGCCGGATGATCGGCCGCGCCAGAGGGTTGGCCGACCCGGCCATCACGGTCCCGCGGCTCGACGGTCGAGTCGGGCAGATCACCAGCGAGATGCCGGGCTGGTCTTCGAGCTTCAGCACGCGGGCCACATCGTAGCTGGCCGGGGTGATCAGCAGCTGCAGGTCCGGACTGGCCAGTCCCTCGCGGCTGCGGCTGAACACCATGGCACTGGTCACCCCGAAGGTGAGGGCACCATCGCCGCGGAACACGAAGCGCATCAGTTCGGTGGCGAGTCGCGGAAAGCGTGCCAGTTCATTGATTGTCACCGCGCCTTTCACACGGTGAACAACGCGCGCCACATAGTGATCGGACAGGTTGCCGCCGACGCCCGGCAGGTCGTGAATTGTCTGAACACCGATCGACTGCAGGTGCCGGCCCGGGCCGATGCCGGAGACCTGCAGCAGGTGCGGCGAGTTCACCGCTCCGCCGGACACGATCACTTCGCGCCGGGCGGTGATCGTACGCTCGACCCCGCCCTGCCGGAATGTCACGCCGGTGCAGCGCTTGCCGTCCATCAGCAGGCGGGTGGCGACAGCGTCGGTTTCGACCCGCAGCCCCGGCCGGCGGCGCGCGCGGGCGAGGTAGGTCCGGGCGGTAGACCCACGGAACCGGCCAAGCCGGGTCATCTGCGAATAGCCGACGCCTTCCTGCGAGGCGCCGTTCTGGTCGGGGTTGAGAGGGAACCCCGCCTGCTGGGCGGCTTCGACGAAGCGGTGGGTGACCGGCAGGATGGTGCGATAGTCCTCGACCGCCAGCGGGCCGTTGCGCCCGCGGTACTCGTCATCGCCGCCGGCGTAGCGTTCCGACTTGCGAAAGAACGGCAGGACGTCGTCGTAGCTCCAGCCGCGGCAACCCAGTTGGGCCCAGCCGTCGTAGTCGGCGGCGTTGCCGCGGACATACAGCATGCCGTTGATCGAACTGCTGCCGCCTAGAACCCGGCCGCGCGGCCAATGGATGGCACGGTTGCCAGACACCGCTTCCGGCTCGGTGGCGTAGTTCCAGTTCACCTTGGCGTTGTACAGCAGGTCGCGCACGCCGGCCGGGATGTGGATCAGCGGATGGCGGTCGGGTGGCCCGGCCTCCAGCAGCGCCACGCGCACGCCGCTTTCGCTCAGGCGGTCGGCCAGAACGCATCCCGCCGATCCGGCGCCAACGATGACGTAGTCGAAACTGTCGCTGTCCATTGTTCCGCCCCGAGGTGTGGGGACTGAGCATCGCAAGCATTGGTGCGACGGATCAACGCCGGATACCCCGGCGGATTGGAACTTAACCCTGCGGCATCTTGCACTCCGCCGCTGAATGACCATGCTGTGACACGCGTGCATGGCCGTACTATGTATATGCACATATTGACGAGAAACGAGGAGACACCGTCATGACCGCCTGCATCGTCGGTTGGTCGCATCTGCCCTTCGGTAAGCGCGAGGGCGAGGATGCCGAGAGCATGATCGTGAAGGTCGCAGCCGACGCCGTGGCCGACGCCGGGCTGGAGCCGAAGGACATCGACGCGGTGTTCCTCGGCCATTTCAACGGCGGCTTCGAGAAGCAGGATTTTACCGCCTCGCTGGTGTTCCAGGCATCCGATGACTTCCGCTTCAAGCCGGCGACCCGGGTGGAGAACGCCTGCGCGACCGGCAGTGCCGCGGTCCACCAGGGCCTGACCCTGATCGAGGCCAAGAAGGCCCGGCGGGTCCTGGTCGTCGGCGTGGAGAAGATGACGGCGCTGCCCGGCAAGGAGATCGGCGAGACCCTGCTGAAGGCCAGCTACCTGAAGGAAGAGGCCGGCATCGACGGCGGCTTCGCCGGGGTGTTCGGGCAGATCGCCCAGGCGTATTTCCAGCGTCACGGCGACCAGTCGGACGCGCTGGCCCGGATCGCCGCCAAGAACACAAGAACGGCGTGGCCAATCCCTATGCGCAGATGCGCAAGGACCTCGGCTACGAGTTCTGCCGGACCCAAAGCGAGAAGAACCCATTCGTCGCCGGGCCCCTGAAGCGCACCGACTGTTCGCTGGTGTCCGATGGTGCGGCGGCGATCGTGATGACCGACGTGGATACCGCGCTCGGCATGAAGAAGGCCGTCGCGTTCCGTGCGGCGGCTCACGCCAGTGACTTCCTGCCGATGTCGAAGCGCGACATCCTGAAGTTTGAGGGTTGCACCGCGGCCTGGCAGAAGGCGTTCGCGCAGTCCGGCCTCAGCCTCAACGACCTCGACCTGGTCGAGACCCACGACTGCTTCACGGTCGCCGAGCTGATCGAGTACGAGGCCATGGGCCTGGTGCCGGAAGGCCAGGGCGCGCGCGCCATCCTGGAGGGCTGGACCGAGAAGGACGGCAAGCTGCCGGTCAACCCGTCCGGCGGGCTGAAGGCCAAGGGCCATCCGATCGGCGCCACCGGCGTGTCGATGCACGTCATGGCCTCGCTGCAGGTCCGTGGCGAGGCCGGCGACATGCAGGTCGCTGGCGCCAAGCTGGCCGGCATCTTCAACATGGGCGGGGCGGCGGTTGCCAATTACGTCTCGATCCTCGAACCGCTGCGCTGAAACGATGAGCTATGGCGTCCGGCTCGCCCGTCCCGACGAGCTGGGCGCCCTTCCGGCTATCGAACTGGCCGCCGACGTCCGGTTCGAGGGCACCCGCTATGCCAAGCTGGTGGCGACCTATCCGCCAACCACAATGAAGGAGTTCGTCGAGACCCAGGCCCGCTGGGGCTTGTGGGTGGCGGTCGATGCGCGCGATCGGCCGGTCGGCTTCGCACACTGCCGGCTGGTCGGCCTCAGCACGCTCTATGTCGGCCAGCTCTCCGTGCACCCCGATCACGCCGGATATGGTCTGGGCGCACGGATGCTGCGGCGGGCGGCGGTGTTCCACGGACCACGCGGCATCACGCGGCTGGCGCTGACCACTTTCCGGGACCTGCCCTGGAATGCACCGTATTACGAGTGGCTGGGGTTTCGGGAGGTTCCGGATCTGGCGTCCGAGGTGTTCCTGCGTCAGCAGATCGAAGAACAGGTCGAGGTCGGATTTCCGGCGGACACCCGGGTTGCGATGGAGTGGGTGCTGGGCGACGGCACCTTCGTGGATCCTGCCGTGCGGTGAAGGACCGCCGGGACGTCACCGCATCAAAAGTGCCGAAGCATCGGTGCCGGCCTCTTCGCGCAACGCCAGCGGGTCGCGTGGCGTGAGCTTGTGGTCGATCACCTGTTGAGCTAACAGCAGTCGTCTTGCCCCGCCGTCGCCCGCCAGCGTCGCGCCTTCTGCTGCCAGCAGGCAGGCCGAGGCGGCGTGGTACAGGCCGGATGCCGCCGTTCGGGCGTGCGGATCGCCGGCCGCCCCTGCGGCGGCAGCCGTGTCGACGGCGCGAACCGCCCTGCCGAGCAGTCCGGTCAGGCTCTCCTGGAGGCTCGCCGGCACGCCTGAGGTGGCCATTCGCTGACGGAGCGCTCCCCCGAGCGCGGTGTGTGCCGCGTCCTTGCGCGCGGCCCGCAGCACGTCGAGAGCGACGATGTTGCTGGTGCCTTCCCAGATCGAGCCGAGATGGGAATCGCGCAGCAGCCGCGGCTCGATCCACTCCTCGATGTAACCGACACCACCGCGCGCCTCCATGGCGTCCCCGGTGACCTTGCGGGCATCGCGGCACACCCGGAACTTGACCAGCGGCGTCAGGATGCGACGCAGCGCCTTGCCCTCGGCGTCGCCGGAATCGGCACGGGCCAGGGCGTCGGCGGTGTACAGCACCATCGACAGCGCCTGTTCGCCCGGCAGCAGGATCTTCAGCAACTGGCGCTGCTGCAACGGCATGTCGATCAGCCGGTGACCGAAGGCACTGCGTCCGCGCGCGACGGTGATTGCTTCGCGCCACGCCCGACGCATCATCCCGGCCGACCGCACGGCGTTCGACAGCCGCGACTGGTTGATCATCTCGGCCATCTGCACGAAGCCCTGGCCGGGCTCGCCGACCATCCAGGCCAGCGCTCCCTCCAGGGTGATCTCGCCCGAGGGCATGGATCGGGTGCCCAGCTTGTCCTTCAGTCGCACGATCCGGTAAGCGTTGTGGCCGCCGTCCGGCAAGTCGCGCGGCAGCAGGAACAGCGACACCCCCTTGATGCCCGCTGGGGCACCCTCAGGACGGGCCAACACCAGTGCCAATCCTGCGTCGGTGTTGGAGCAGAACCACTTGTCGCCGTGCAGCCGCCAAGCGTCACCGTCCTGCACTGCCCGGGTGATGGTGGCGCCGACGTCGGAGCCGGCGGCCCGCTCCGTCATGAACATCGCCCCCTGGATTTGATGCTCCAGGTCGTCGGCGGTCAGGCCGGGCAGGTAACGCTCGACCAGTGACGGATCGGCGAAGCGGCGGATTGTGCGGGTCAACGCATCGGTCATGCTGATCGGGCACAGCAGACCGAACTCGGCCTGGGCGAACAGGTACTGGATGGCGTACTTCGCGGCGTGCGGTACCGGATGGTTGAGGCCGAGCGCCGGGCGGTGCGACATCGCCGCCATGGCGAGGTCGGCGTAGCCGATACGCTCCATCTCCGTGTAGGCCGGATGCTTCTCGATCCATTGCCGGTCGCGGCCCTGGCGGTCGCGTGGGTGCAGAACCGGTGGGTTCCGGTCGGCACTGTGAGCCAGCTTGTCCAGCCGCCCGCCTATCAGGTCTCCAAGACACTCAAAGGTTGGCCGCAGGGTCGCCAGGTCGGGCGCCGGAACGTACAGGGCCAGCAGTTGTTGGAGTGCCTCGTCGTCTCGGTACGCATTGATCCCGCGGGTATCGGGCTGCCAACCTTCAGGATTGACGGGCGACCGAAGGCCGACCGGGTCGGGTGCGGTTCTGGTCATGGAAAGACTCTCAAATCAATGGATTGGACTGCGGTGCAACCGGCGTAACCAGATCACCAAAGCAGCATGTTCCGCGAGACATCCATAATACAGCAATGATGGAATTACGTACAAATCACATGGAAATTATTGGAAATTAATTATATTTTTAGACGTCCAACATAAGAATGGAACCGTAGTCGATTGGGCAACCGCTAACAGGTTCGACTTTGAGCGGGTTCGCACGGCTCTACGGGGTTCTGAGATGATTAATCGGCCGGTGAGCCGCGTGTTGATCGAAGACAGACAGGCAGCCGAACTGTGCCGCAGACGAGTCACGAGCCTCACCAATATTGTGATCGCGATCGTTTCCTACGTCGCGGTGGTGTCAGCGCTGACGTTCTCGACGGGTGCGTCGTGGGTCCTGGCTGTCGTCGCAATCGTCATGATGCGGTGGATTTCGATCACCGTCCTGGTGCGGCGTGGAGTTTCGAGCAAACTGCAGTTGCAGGCTCACGCGGTGGGGGCCACGGCTAGCGGACTGGCTTGGGGCGCTTTGCCGGCGCTGCTGTGGGGCAGCGGTGGCTTCGTGGAGTTCGCCTTCGCCGGGTTCGTGATTGCAGGCACGACCGCCGGCGGACTGTCGTCGCTCAGCTGGTATCGACCGGCGTATCTCGGATACCTCCTTGGCGCCACGATCCCGTTGGCGGCCGTCTACCTGCTGCAGGGGTCGGTTCTGTTCGTCGCGATGGGAGGGCTGGTTCTGTTCTACGCGGCGGTCCTAACCGCGACGTCGGTTTCCTTTGGCCAGCAGTTGCAGGAGACGCTGCAGCTGCAGAGCACGCTGGAGGACGAGCGTGAAGAACTCAGCAGCGCCCGTGCCGATCTAAGGCTTGCGGCTCGCCATAAATGGCAGACGCTGGCCTATCTCAGCCATCACCTGCGCACCCCGATGAATGCCGTGATCGGCTTCTCGGACCTGATGGCCAGCGAAAGCCTGGGGAAACTCGGGCATCCGAAGTACCGCGACTACGCTGAGGGCATTCAGTTCAGCGGCGTCGAAGCGTTGCGGGCGATCAACGCGATACTTGACGTGGCGGAGATTGAAACCGGCACGATGACTTTGTCGTTTTCGGACGAGGATCTCTGCGCGTTGGTCGCCGAATGCGTTGCCGAACAATCGAGCAATGCGGCCAGTCGGAAGGTGGCACTGCGATGCACGCTTCCCGACGCGCCGGTATTTGTCAGGGGCGACCCGAAGCGGCTTCGCCAGATACTCGATGGCCTGATTTCGAACGCTATTCGTTTCACGCCCAAGACAGGATCCGTGACCGTCAATGTCTCCGCGGATGACAAGGGATGGTGGGCCCTTCGGGTCAGCGACACCGGGATCGGCATGTCCGAAGAGAAGATCAAGGAAGCGTTCATTCCGTTCGTCCGCCTGGACAACCCCTTAACCCAGGAATTCAACGGGATCGGTGTGAGTTTGACGATTGCCCGTCGGCTGACGACGCTGCATGGCGGTGAGTTTCGCCTGGACAGCGATATCGGGCGCGGAACGACCGCAGTCGTTCGGTTGCCGGCACGCGTTGGGCGATCGGCATCGAAACGCCGAGAGATCGAGATGGTGAGCCCGACCTGATCCTGTTCTGGTCATGTGCTCCGGCGGCTTTGCTCGGGTTCGGCGTTGCTCCCAAGGACAGGCGTTGCCATGCTGGACGCGATGCAGTCGAGGGGACGCACGATGACCGATACCTTCAGGGCCTATCTCCTTCGCGAAGATGCCAACCGCAAGGTGACAGGCGCCTTCGAGGATGTTCCGGTGGCAGACCTGCCGGACGGCGATGTCACGGTCCGGGTCGCCTACACCACCGTCAACTACAAGGACGGAATGGTGATGAACGGCATCGGCCGGTTGGTGCGGAACTACCCCCATGTGCCAGGCGTGGATTTCTCCGGCGTGGTCGAGGCGTCGTCCAATACGGCATTCGCGCCCGGTGATGAGGTGGTGCTGACGGGCTGGCGGGTCGGCGAGGTTCGATGGGGTGGTTGCGGGGCGCTGGCGCGGGTGCCGGGCGAATGGCTGGTCAAGTTGCCAAAGGGCCTCACACTGGCGCGCTCAATGGCGCTCGGTACCGCGGGCTTCACGGCCGGACTGGCGGTCGACACGCTTGAGGCAGCCGGGATGAGTCCCGAGCGCGGGGAGGTGCTGGTCACCGGTGCGTCCGGCGGCGTGGGCAGCGTGGCGGTAGCCCTGCTGGCGGCCAAGGGCTACACGGTGGTGGCGTCAACCGGCCGTTCGGAAACCCACGTGTATCTGAAGGAGCTTGGTGCCGCCTCGATCATCGACCGGGCAGAGCTTTCCGAGCAACCGAAGCGGCCGCTGGCCGGGGAACGCTTTCAGGCGGCGATCGATAATGTCGGTGGGTCCACGCTCGCCAACCTGCTGACCCAGGTGGCGTACAACGGCGTCGTCGCAGCCGTCGGGCTGACCGGCGGCAACGAGGTCACGACGACCGTGCTGCCGTTCCTGCTGCGCGGGGTCAGCCTGCTGGGCATCGACTCGGTGATGTGTCCCAGCGAGCGCCGCGAGCGCGTCTGGAAGGCGATTGCCAACACCCTGCCGATGGCAAAGCTGGACGCCATCAGCCACACACATGCTTTCGAGGACCTGCCGGACCTCGGTCGGGCGATCCTCAAGGGTACGGTTCAGGGTCGGGCGGTCGTGAAGGTCGGAGGCGGCTGACAGGCCCCGGCTCGATCCTGTCAGTCGTCGTACTGGATGATGGATTCGAACGGGATGTCCAACTTGTCGCGGCCTTTCAGGAACCTCAGTTCCATGATGCACGCGCCCCCGGTGACGTTGGCCCCGACCTTGCGCAGCAACTGGACCGAGGCGTTCAACGTGCCGCCGGTTGCCAGCAGATCGTCCAGGATCACGACCCGGGCACCAGCCGGGACGGCTGACTCCTGAATCTCCACGGTGTCGGTGCCGTATTCCAGATCGTAGGTGTAGGGCACCGTCGGACCGGGCAGCTTGCCCTTCTTGCGGATCATGATGAAGCCGAGGCCGAGTTCCAGGGCGAGCGGTGCCGCGGTCAGGAACCCACGGCTCTCAATGCCGGCCAGCATGTCGGGTTTGAACGGCCGGATAGCGTCGGCCAGACGCCGGACGGTCTCCTTCCACGCGGCGGGATGCGCCAGCAGGGTGGAGACGTCGTAGAACAGGATCCCCGGTTTCGGGAAATCCGGCACCGACCGGATGTGGTCCTTCAGGTTCATCAAACTCTCCCAGGCGTCCGCTCAGCCGTTCCATGTAGAACAATCCGTCCTCGGGTTCCACCGTCTCGCTTGGATTGCCGTTCTGGTAGAGCAGGGCCGCGACCGGTATCGTACCCGCCGGATCGCAGGGAGAAGTCGGTGGGTTCGGCGACGTTCGGGCACCTTGGAGCAAGCGTGAAGGACCCCACGGTCGTCGACGCTCTGACGATCGAAACTCGAGGCGGCACATTGGTGGTGAGCCTGCGAGGACCCTGGACCTTGCAGACCGTTCTCGCGGTAGACGGGCCGGCCCGCGCGCTGGCCGATCGCCCCGCTGAGGCGGTGACCGTGGATGCAACCTCCGTCAGCCGCCTCGACAGCGCCGGCGCCTGGGTGATCCAGCGCACGGTGGCACAGTTTCGCCGACGTGGTGTTCCAGTCGCGATGGTCGGTCTGGACGAAGGGCTGCAAGCGATCCTCGACAAGGCGGCCGAGTATGACCCATCGGCCGAGGTTGCACCGGCGCCGACTTCGTCGTGGCTCGACTTCCTGGAGCGGCTCGGCCGGCACACGCTCGAAGGCTTGCACACCGGCCGCAACTTGCTGGGATTGCTGGGTGTTGTGGTGGTCGCCGCTGGCCGTATCGTGGGGCGCCCGACAAGGCTGCGCGGCACGGCGGTCGTGGCGCAGATCGAGGCGACCGGTGTGACGGCCCTGCCTATCGTCGGCCTGCTGTGTTTTCTGGTCGGTGTGGTGCTGGCCTACATGGGAGCCCTGCAACTCACCCGTTTCGGTGCGGCGAACCTTACGGTCAACCTGGTCGGAATTTCGGTCCTGCGGGAGATCGGCATCCTGCTGACCGCGATCATCGTGGCCGGTCGATCGGGAAGCGCGTTTGCCGCTCAGATCGGCACCATGAAAGTGAATCAGGAGATCGACGCCCTGGAGACCATGGGCATGTCGGTGATCGACGTTCTGGTGCTTCCCCGGGTGATCGCCTTGATCATCGTGCTGCCGGCGCTGACGGTGTTCGCGGACGTTGCCGGCATCGCCGGCGGCGCGATGGTATGCCTGTTCCAGTTGGACATGTCGGTCGGTCAGTTCCTCGCCCAATTGTCGGCTGGCGTGACCATCTGGAGTTTCGTGACCGGACTGATCAAGGCCCCGGTGTTCGCCCTGGCGATTGCGCTGGTTGGGTGCCACAGCGGCCTGGGCGTGTCCGGCAGCGCCGAAAGCGTGGGGCGCCAGACCACACGAGCGGTGGTGGAGTCGATCTTCCTGGTGATCATCCTGAATGCGATCTTTGCGGTCGCCTTCGCCAAGATTGGGATATGAGCGTGCAGTCCCCCGGTGATCCTCCGAGCGAACCGGCGATCACGGTCCGTGGGTTGATCACCCGCTTCGGGTCGCAGGTTGTGCATGACGGACTGGACCTGACCGTGGAACGCGGGGAGATCCTGGGTGTCGTGGGGGGATCCGGGACCGGCAAGACGGTGTTGCTGCGGACCATCATTGGCTTGCAGCGACCGAACGAGGGCGAGGTCACGCTGCTGGGCGAACCGGTTTCCTGGGACGGATCGAGTACTGCGCGCCTGGCCGGACGCTTCGGAATGCTGTTCCAGGAGGGAGCGCTGTTCAGCGCCCTGACCGTCGGTCAGAACATCGAGGTTCCGATGCGCGAACGCGGCGACATGCCGAGCGTGCTGATGGACGAACTGGCTCGCCTGAAGGTGGGTCTGGTCGGCCTTCCAGCCGATGCATGCGGCAAGTTTCCATCGCAACTGTCCGGCGGCATGAAGAAGCGGGCCGGGTTGGCGCGGGCCCTGGCGCTCGACCCGGAGGTGGTGTTCCTGGACGAACCGACTGCTGGGCTCGATCCGATCGGCGCATCGGCCTTCGACGAACTGATCCTGGATCTCCGCCGGGCCCTTGGTTTGACGGTGGTGATGGTTACCCATGACCTGGACAGCCTGGCCCGTATCTGTGACCGCATTGCCGTACTGGTGAACGGCCGCGTCGTGGTCGGTACGATGGCGGAACTGGTTGGCAATCCGGATCCCTGGATTCAGGAGTACTTCCATGGACCGCGGGCGCGGGCGGCGTTCAAGGCGCCGGCAGCGGCCGGCCGGATTGGAGCTGAGGGAGGCTGACGATGGAGACGCGAGCGGGATACGCGGTGGTCGGCGCCTTCGTTCTGGCGTTGTTCCTGGGCGGCCTGGGCCTGGCGGTCTGGTTCGGCAACGTCCGTCTCGATCAGGATGTGCGCGACTACCTCATCGAGTTCGACGGTTCGGTGGGCGGCCTGTCCGTGGGCAGTCGGGTGCGCTATCACGGCGTCCCAGTCGGCTCGGTAGCTGATATCCGGATCGATCCGGACAACGTCGAGAAAGTGGCCGTGACGGTGGAACTCGATGCCGCCATCCCGATCAAGGCCAACATGTATGCGACGCTGGAATCCCAAGGACTTACCGGCCTCGGATTCATCCAGATCCAGGGCGGGACGCGCGACGCACCGAACCTCCAGGCACCTGAATCCGGAAAGCTTCCGCTGATTCCGTCGCGGGCGTCGCGGCTGGAGAAGGTGTTCCAGTCGGCACCCGAGATTGCTGGCCAGTTGGTGACCCTGATTGCCCGCTTGCAGGGCTTTCTCAGTGACGACAATCAGAAATCGGTCCGCGACATCCTGCACAATCTGGCGACGGTGTCGGCGGTCCTTGCCGAACGCACCGGCGAGATTGAAACGGCGGTCGTCGATGGGGCCGCTGCCGCCACGGAAGTGCGCGCGGCAATGGCTGACATGGCCCCTTTGATCAAGGAACTGCGCGGCAACTTCAAGACGATCACCGAGGAAGTCGCGATCACGTTGTCCGCGGCGCGCGGCACCGTTGCCGGCGTGGACGCCGAGATCGGAAAGCTGAGCGAGCGGCTGGCGTTCACCACCGAGAGGATCGGCGGAACCGCGGCGCAGCTCGAGGCGCTGGTCGGCGAAGCCCGGCCCGGGATGCGGGACTTCTCGAACTCCGGTCTGTACGAACTGACCCAGTTCCTGTTCGAGGCCCGCGAACTCGTCGGCAATCTGGATCGCGTGGTGCGTCAGCTCAATCGCGATCCGTCGCAGTTCCTGTTCGGCAAACGCGAAGGCCAGGTGGAGGCGCAGTGATGGCGAAGGTTCGGTTGGTCCGCGACGTTCTTGTGCGTGCGCTTGCTGCATCGCTGATGGTGGTGGTTGCCGGATGCTCCAACCTGTCGCTGGGTGGGCCGCCGCAACAGCTCTACACCCTCACGCCGAAGAGCACGTTTCCAGACAATCTGCCAACGGTCGACTGGCAGCTTGCCGTCGACCGCCCGTCATCGCCGGCGGGATTGGCAACGACGCGGATCGCCGTGATGCGCGGGGCGCATGCAATCGACTACTACGCCGGGGCCCAGTGGATCGACGATGCGCCGAACATGGTGCAGCGCCTATTGATCGAGACCTTTGAGAACTCGAAAGCCATCGTCGGCGTGGGGCGCGAGTCCGTGTCGCTGCGTTCGGACTTCGTGCTTCGGGTCGAGTTGCGGGAGTTTCAGGCGGAGTACGAGGCTGGAGTCGAGACACCCAAGATCAACGTTCGGATCAACGCCAAGCTGGTCCGCATGCCGCAACGCCGGATCATCGCGTCGACCACCGTGGAGCGGGTGATTGCGGCGCGGGACAACAAGATCCACTCCATCGTCGATACGTTCGACCAGGCCTTGGGCAAGGTGCTTCGCGACATCGTGGTGTGGACCGTCACCCGCCCGGAAACCGAGGGCTAGACGGCGCCCGCAGGCCCTTGACCGTATCGGGTGGCGGGCGTTGACTGCAGCGTACGGACAACCGGATGGCCGGCGGGAGAGTCGCATGACCCACGTATTTCATCGTCAGACCAAAGCCGTTCCGCCGACCGCCAAGCGGGGCGACGGTGTCTACGTGGTCGATGCCGCCGGCAAGCGCTATCTCGACGCGTCGGGCGGTGCCGCCGTGTCGTGCCTCGGCCACAGCGACGTGCGGGTGATCAATGCGGTCAAGGCGCAACTCGACGCAATTCCCTACGCCCATACCGGCTTCTTCACCAACCAGCCGATGGAGCAACTGGCTGACTTCCTGGCCGAAGCCGCCCCGGGCAACCTGGACATGGTGTACTTTGTGTCCGGCGGATCGGAAGGTGTCGAGGCGGCCCTGAAGATGGCGCGCCAGTACTACCTGGAGATCGGTCAGCCGCAGCGGCATCGGATCATTGCGCGCCGCCAGAGCTACCACGGCAACACCCTCGGCGCGCTGGCGATTGGCGGTAATGAGTGGCGGCGCGAACAGTTCCACCCGATGCTGATCGACGCCACCCATGTCGCGCCCTGTTACGAGTACCGGGACCGCCGTGATGACGAAACCGTCGAGGAATACGGGATTCGGGTCGCGGATGAGCTGGATGCGGCGATCCGGGCCGCCGGCCCGGAGACGGTGGCGGCGTTTGTCTGCGAGCCCGTGGTCGGCGCCACCGCCGGTGCGGTTCCGGCGGTGCCGGGTTACCTGAAGCGTGTGCGAGAGATCTGCGACCGCCACGGTGTGTTGCTGATCTTCGACGAAGTCATGTGCGGCATGGGCCGGACCGGCCATCTGTTCGCGTGTCAGGAGGACGGCGTCACCCCGGACCTGTTGGTGATAGCCAAGGGATTGGGAGCCGGCTACCAGCCTATCGGAGCCGTGCTGCTGGATGGCCGAATCTACGCGGCGATCCGGGACGGTTCAGGATTCTTCCAGCACGGTCACACCTACATGGGCCATCCGGCTGCGTGCGCCGCCGGCCTGGCCGTGCAGAAGGTGATCCAGGAAGACAACTTGCTGGAGAACGTCCGAACGCAGGGCGCCGCGCTGCGCCACGCGCTCGAAACCCGGTTCGGGAACAATCCCTATGTCGGGGACATCCGCGGGCGCGGGCTGTTCCTGGGACTGGAACTGGTGGCGGATCGTGGCTCGAAGGAACCTCTTGATCCCGCCCGCAAGGTCAACGCGGCGATCAAGCGGGAAGCCATGGCGCGTGGCTTGATGGTCTACCCCATGGGAGGGACCATTGATGGCCGTCGTGGCGACCATGTTCTGGTCGCGCCACCGTTCATCATCAATCAGGGCCACATTACTGAGATCGTTGAGAAACTGGGCGATTCGATCGATGCGGTGCTGCCCGCCTGACAGACCATTGTAAGAGTCGACCCTAGGCCCTGTATGATAGAAAACCTAGTAGACCAGAGCGATCTTTGGGCGAATCATCCGATCTTCGGAACTGGGCGTAAGTTGACGCAAGCAAGGCGGGATGAGCATAGTAGGTATGGGGATTCCTGGGACAGTGACCCCAGAATGACCGGAGGGCCTGACGGCCCCGGTCGGCAATCCGATGACAGGACCCACGGGATCGGGCCGCATCGGGAAAGAGTGAGAAACGGGAGACTTCGGAGGACTTCATATGAAGCAACTTTTTGCAACGACGTTTGCTGTCGCATTGGGTGCTGCCGCACTCGCCGTTGGTGGTTCCGATGGTGCGTCGGCCGCTGAACAGCGGTTCATCTCGATCGGCACGGGTGGCGTGACGGGCGTTTACTACCCGACCGGCGGCGCGATCTGCCGTTTGGTGAATAAGGACCGCAAGGAACACGGTCTGCGGTGCTCGGTCGAGTCTACCGGTGGTTCCACCTACAACGTGAACACCATCCGGTCGGGCGAGCTTGAGTTCGGCGTCGCGCAGTCCGACGTTCAGTACTACGCCTACACCGGCACCGGCGACTTCGCGAGCGCCGGACCGTTCAAGGAACTCCGCAGCGTGTTCTCCGTGCACGCGGAGCCGGTGACGGTCATCGCCCGCAAGGACGCGAAGATTGTCAATTTCGAGGACCTCAAGGGCAAGCGGGTGAACATCGGCAACGCCGGTTCGGGCACGCGCAGCACCTGGGAAGTCATCGAGAAGGCGATGGGCTGGCAGCGCAGCGACCTGAAGCTGGCCGCCGAGCTGAAGTCGGCGGAAACCGGCCAGGCACTCTGCGACAACAAGATCGACGCCTATTTCTGGCTGGTCGGCCATCCGGCGGCGCTGGTGCAGGAAACCGTCTCGACCTGTGAGGCGAACCTGGTCAACGTGACGGGCCCGGCGTTCGACAAGCTGGTTTCCGAGAACCCGTACTATCGTCACGCGACGATCCCGGGCGGCATGTATCCGGGCAGCCCGTACGACACCAACAGCTTCGGTGTCGGCGCGACGTTCGTCAGCTCGGCCAATGTCCCGGACGATGTGGCTTACGTGGTTGCCAAGGCGGTGATGAGCAACATTGACGACTTCAAGAAACTGCACCCCGCTTTCGCCAATCTGAAGGCGGAAGAGATGGTGAAGGCTGCGTTGTCGGCTCCGCTGCACCCGGGTGCGGCCAAGGCTTACAAGGAACTCGGCCTGATGTGATTGCCGCCGGCCGGAAGCGTCACAGCGACGCTTCCGGCCGGACACATCACTTGAATGGGACTGATTGACTCGAACGAGTGACCGGGGGGCACGATGAGTTCACAGAGCGACGCGACGCGGAACGAGATCGATCTTGAGGATCTCGTCGCATCCAGCGACACCGGCAGCCGGAATCCGGTCGGCCCGGTCGGCGTCTTCCTGGCGGGCTATGCCCTGGTGTGGTCTCTGTTCCAACTCTACATCGCGTCGGACATCCCGTTTTTCCTGACCGACGTTCTCGGCGTGAATCTGGTCTTCAACTCCGACGAAGCACGCTCGGTCCATCTGGCGTTCGCGCTGTCGCTCGCCGCGATGTCCTATCCGCTGTTCAAGCATTCGCCGCGTGACCGTATCCCCTGGTACGACTGGGTGCTTGCGCTGATCGGGATCGCGTCCTGCCTGTACATGATCGTCGAGAAGGAGAGCATCGCGTACCGTGCCGGGCTGCCGACCACGGGCGATCTGATCGCATCGACCTTCGGCCTGTCCGTCCTGATGATCTCCACCTACCGCGCGCTCGGTCTACCGTTGGTGATCGTCGCGTCGGTTTTCCTGATCTACGTATTCTTCGGCGACCAGCCATTCATCCCCGAGGTCATCCAGTGGAAGGGTGCTTCCTACGGGAAGGCCATGTGGCATTTCTGGATGCAAACCGAGGGCGTGTTCGGCGTGGCGCTCGGCGTTTCGGCGTCGATGGTGTTCCTGTTCGTGCTGTTCGGTTCGCTCCTCGATAAGGCCGGGGCCGGCAACTACTTCATCCAGGTTGCGTTCGCGCTGCTCGGCCACCTGCGCGGCGGACCGGCCAAGGCCGCGGTGGTATCCTCCGCCATGACCGGCTTGATCTCCGGCTCGTCGATCGCCAACACGGTGACAACCGGCACTTTCACCATCCCGTTGATGAAGCGCGTCGGCTTTCCCGCCGACAAGGCCGGTGCCGTCGAAGTCGCGTCCTCGGTGAACGGGCAGATCATGCCGCCGGTCATGGGGGCGGCGGCATTCCTGATGGTCGAGTATGTCGGCGTCACTTATCTGGACGTGGTGCGCCACGCTCTGCTGCCGGCATCGATCTCGTACATCGCCCTGCTGTACATCGTGCACCTCGAGGCCCTGAAGTCGGGCATGCAGGGCTTGCCGAAGCCGGGTCCGATCCGGACGGCCTTGCAGAAGCTGATCGGGGTTCTGACCGGGTTCCTGTTCATGGCGATCACCGCCGCGGTGATCTACTACGGGCTCGGCTGGACCAAGGAACTCTTCCCCAACACCACCTTCTCCGCGGTCGTGGTGCTCTTCGTTGCCGTCTACCTGGCATTGGTCTGGGTTGCCGCCCGTAACCCCGACCTCAAGGTTGACGATCCGAACTCGCCGATCGTCGAGTTGCCCGAGGCGGGACCGACCCTCCGGACCGGCCTGTACTATCTGCTGCCGATCGTGGTCCTCGTATGGTCGTTGATGATCGAGCGGCTGTCGCCGGGTCTGTCCGCCTATTGGGCGACGGTGGCGATGATCGCCATCCAGCTTACCCAAGATCCACTGAAGGCGTTCTTTCGGCGAACGGGCAACTATGGCGCCGCGTTTCGTCAAGGGTTCCACAGTGTGCTCGACGGGCTGATCGCGGGTGCTCGGAACATGATCGGGATCGCGGTGGCGACCGGCGCGGCCGGCATCATTGTCGGCACCATCTCGCTGACCGGCGCCCACCAGGTGATGGGTGAGTTCATCGAGTTCCTGTCTGGCGGCAACTTGATGGCGATGTTGGTGCTGGTGGCGATCTTCAGCCTGATTCTGGGTATGGGTCTGCCGACCACGGCGAACTACATCGTGGTGTCGTCACTGATGGCCGGTGTGGTGGTGGAGATCGGGGCCCAGAACGGCCTGATCGTGCCGTTGATCGCGGTCCACCTGTTCGTGTTCTACTTCGGGATCATGGCGGATGTGACGCCTCCGGTCGGCCTGGCATCGTTCGCGGCGGCCGCGATTTCCGGAGCTGATCCGATCAAGACCGGCATGACCGCATTCTACTTCTCGCTGCGCACCGTTGCGCTGCCGTTCCTGTTCATCTTCAACACCGACCTCCTGCTGATCAACGTGACCGTCTTGGAGGCGGTCTACGTGTTCATCGTTGCAACAGTCGCGATGATGCTCTTTGCGGCAGGGACCCAAGGCTACTTCTTTGCCCGCAACCGGTGGTGGGAGGCGGTTGCCCTGCTGCTGATTGCCTTCACCCTGTTCAGACCCGGGTTCTGGCTCGATATGGTCGAAGCACCCTTCCACAAGGAGGACCCGGCAAAGGTCGTCGAGTTCGCACAGATCGAACCGGACGAGGCCAGTATCCGACTCGTGGTCGAAGGGCCGTCGATCAAGTATGGCGACAAGGTGGAGACCATGACCTTCCTGTTGCCGCTTGGAGCGAAGGGGGCCAGCGGCGACGAACGGCTCAAGCAGGCGGACCTGCATGTCGTAATCGAGGACGGCGTCGCCAAGTTGGAGGAGCCGTTCCAACCGACCAGCGTTCCGGGCAGCAAGATGAGAGATTTTGACTTCTACGGCGACAACCCGGTTCGCATCACCGCTATCGAAGTCCCGGTCTCGCGGGTTGCAAAGGAGGTCTTCTATATTCCGGCATTCTTGCTGCTGGGACTGATCATCATGCTGCAGCGGCGACGGACGGACGTGCCCGCATTCTGAGGGTGAACTGGGACGGGGGAACGGTCATGTACGCAGACATCATGCTCGCGGTCGATCTGGTCGATGCCGGCACGCAGATGAAGGCCGTTCGCACCACGGTGTCGCTGGCACAGGCATACGGTGCGCGGGTCCATATCATTACAGTGGTGCCCGACTACGGCATGAGCATGGTCGGTGGGTTCTTTACCAAGGAACATGAGCGCAAGGCGATCGACGAGGCAAACAAGGCGCTGCATGCCTTCGCCGCCACGCATATCCCCAATGACATCAAGCTCCAGCACATCGTTGGACACGGAACGATCTACCGGGAAATCCTGCGGTATGCGAAGGAGACGAAGTGCGATTTGGTCGTGATGTCATCGCATCGCCCCGAGCTTGAAGACTATCTGCTCGGACCGAACGCCGCCCGGGTAATGCGGCATGCCCAATGTTCGGTTATGGTGGTTCGCGATTGATGACGGTGGCGGTTGGCAACGTTTCCTTAATCACCGGTCGTTAGCGTTGTCCGCACCCGGCGTGTGCCCGGGCCACAGGAGGTGTGAGTCATGAGCGGACCAAAGCCCTCGGATCCGAAGTCCGGCGGACTTCCGACAGCTGAACTGGCTGCCCGTCTGGCAAAGGGTGCCACTCCTGATGCCCGGGCAGAGGTGGCGGCAACGGTTGGCAAGGCCCTCGAAGCCGGGACCTTGGGTGCCGGCGAGATGCAACTCGCGACCGATATCGTGCGACGGCTCGCGATCGATGTTGAACGCCAGGTCCGCGAGAGTCTGGCGGCCGCCGTGCGCCGGACCTCGGACCTGCCGCACGACGTGGCAATAGCCTTGGCCCGGGATATCGCAAGCGTGGCCCGGCCGGTGCTGGAGGAGTCCAGCGTCCTGACCGACAGCGACCTGGTCGAACTGATCTCGGCCGATGATGAAGACAAGCAGCTTGCGGTCGCGACGCGACCGACCTTGTCGGAAGCAGTTGCTGATGCGCTGGTTGCCCACGGCACGGAGAACGTGGTCGTGGCCGTGGTGTCCAATCCCGGAGCGGTGCTCGCGGAGCCGACATTGGATCTGGCGCTCGACCGGTTCCCCGACAGCGAGCGGGTTCACGCACCCTTGGTCGCCCGTGACGCCTTGCCGGTCGCCGTCGCCGAGCGGCTGGTGGCGATGGTGTCCGATCGCCTTCAGGGCGAGTTGGTCCGGCGGCATTCGTTGCCGCTCGATCTGGCCACTGATCTCATCCTTGATGGCCGCGAGCGTGCCACTCTTGGCTTGGTCAACGACAGCTCACCCCCAGAACGGGTCGAGGATCTGGTTCGTTCGCTGGCCAACGGCGGCCGGTTGACGTCGTCGATCGTGGTTCGCGCCGCCTGCATTGGCGATGTGACGTTCGTGGAGACGGCCCTGGCCGTTCTGGCAAAGGTTCCGGTCGACAATGCCGGACGGCTGGTCCACGACAGTGGCCGGCGCGGGCTCGAAGCGTTGGCCGACAAGGCCGGAATCGGGCCTCGCGATCGCGTCGTGCTGCGCGCTGCGGTTGAAACAGTCGATGAGACCGAACTGGGCGATGGTCCGACCGATCGTCAACGTTTCGCCGAAACCGTGATTGAACGGGTGTTAACCCGGTTTGACACGGACGAGATGGGCGTCAGCGATGAAGACGTGATGTACTTGATAAAGAAACTGGAAGGGTACGTCGCGGCTCGCCCGGATGCGGCGTCGCTCTAACCAGTGTGTCGGCACTGCCTGACGCGGTCGTTTTTCCAGTCTATTCGTGGTTGTCCAAAGGGACTTCAAAAGCGCGAATCGATGCGTTAAGATTAACATGTCACGTTTTGCAACCGTCGAGCTGGGGAGTCTCGATGTGAGCATTCAATCGATCGATGGCTCTGCCTGGGAAGCATCTGCGTTTTCGATCGCGATGCGGCGGTTGCTTATTCTGGTGGCCGTCATCATGCTGCTCGCCGGTCCGGTTGCGCTCGGCGGTGCTCTGGGCTGGATGTTGACCAATGAGGACGGTCCGGTCCTTGGCGACGACGGCTGGCTGAGGTCGCGACCCGTGATCACGACCAGCAAGATCGGATTTCCCCTGGCTTCGTCGGCCGAGATCGAAGCGGCCGGGCTGAGCGTGGACGAGGCGCGCAAGATCCTTCGACGCTAAGCGTCTTCAGCGACATCGTGATTTCATGAAACGACCGATGGCATGCGTGGCCGTATTGAGCGCGTCGTCATGCGTCTGGCCCGATGCCTTGCGGGGCTTGAGGTCGTGATCGCCATCGTCGATCCAGGTGATCTCGACGGTGGACGACAGCGCATAGCCGGCAACATCCGACGGGTTCCCGAACGGGTCCCGCGTTCCCTGGACGATCAAGGTCGGGACCGTCAATCCACGCAGATGCTCGACCCGGGGCCGCTCGGGTTTGCCGGGCGGATGAAACGGATAGCCGAGGCAGACCAGGCCGTGGACACCGCCTTCCGCCGCCAGCAGTGATGCCATGCGGCCGCCCATCGACTTGCCGCCGATCACCAAGCGCTCTGGAGCACCCAAGCCGGCGACAACTTCCCGCCATGCGCCCAGCAGGACTGGCTGGCGGTCGGGCGGTCGACGCCGCCCGTCGGTCCGGCGGTTGGCCATGTAGGGGAACTCGAAACGCACGACCCGGTGCCCGAACATGACGATCCGTCGGGCGACGTCGGCCATGAAGGGACTATCCATGGGGGCACCGGCGCCGTGGGCCAGCACCAGCGTCATCGGTGCATCCGCCGGCCCGTCGATCAGCAGCCCAGGGACCATGCCTCTAGTCAGATGCCGGCGAAGAAATCATTGCCCTTGTCGTCGACCACGATGAACGCCGGGAACTTCTCGACCTCGATCCGCCAGACCGCTTCCATGCCGAGTTCCGGGAATTCCTGGACCTCGACCTTCTTGATGCAGTTCAGCGCCAGTTTTGCCGCCGCACCGCCGACCGAGCCGAGATAGAAGCCGCCATGCTGCTTGCAGGCTTCGCGAACCATCGGCGACCGATTGCCCTTGGCCAGGGTCACGAAACTGCCACCGGCGGCCATGAAGGGACCGACATAGCTGTCCATGCGTCCGGCCGTGGTCGGACCGAATGAGCCCGACGCGTAGCCCGCCGGGGTCTTGGCGGGGCCGGCGTAATAGATCGGGTGGTTCTTGACGTAGTCCGGAAGCGGCTTTCCGGCGTCGATAAGCTCCTGAAGCTTGGCGTGGGCGATGTCGCGCGCGACGATCATCGGGCCGGTCAGCGACACCCGGGTCTTGATCGGAAACTGCGACAAGGTCCGCCGAATCTCTTCCATCGGCTGGGTGAGGTCGATTTCCACCGCGTCGGCGGTCAGCGCGTTCTCGTCGATGTCCGGCAGGAACCGGGCCGGATCGCTCTCCAGCCGCTCCAGATAGACGCCGTCGCGGGTAATCTTCGCCGTCGCCTGACGGTCGGCCGAGCACGACACGCCAATGCCGATGGGGCAACTGGCGCCGTGGCGCGGCAGGCGGATGACCCGAACGTCATGACAGAAATACTTGCCGCCGAACTGGGCGCCGATGCCCATCTCCCGGGTCATCTGTAGGATCTTCTGCTCCCACTCCAGATCACGGTAGGCGTGCCCGGTTTCTGATCCGGCGGTCGGCAGGCCATCGAGATACCGGGTGGACGCCAGCTTGACGGTCTTCAGGTTGAATTCGGCCGAGGTGCCGCCGATCACGATCGACAGGTGGTAGGGCGGGCACGCTGCCGTGCCGAGGGTACGGATCTTCTCATCCAGGAACTTCGCGAGCGAGTCCGGGTTCAGAACCGCTTTCGTCTGCTGGTACAGGAACGTCTTGTTGGCTGACCCGCCGCCCTTCTGGATGAACAGGAACTTGTAGGCGTCGCCCTTGTCGGCATAGAGCTCGACCTGTGCCGGCAGGTTGGAGGCGGTGTTCTTCTCGGCGAACATATCGAGCGGCGCCAACTGGCTGTAGCGCAGGTTTGTGTTGACGTAGGTGTTGAAGATGCCGCGCGACAACGCCTCCTCATCGTCGAAACCGGTGAACATGTTCTGGCCCTTCTTGCCCATGACGATGGCGGTTCCTGTGTCCTGGCACATCGGCAGCACGCCGCCAGCCGCGATCGACGCGTTCTTCAGCAGGTCATAGGCGACGAAGCGGTCGTTGGCCGACGCGTCGGGATCGTCGAGGATGTTTCGCAGCTGCTGCAGGTGTCCCGGGCGAAGCAGGTGCGAGATATCGCGGAACGCCTGTTCGGCCAGCAAAGTCAACGCTTCGGGCTCAATCGACACGATGTCGCGGCCGCCAAGGGTCGAGACCGACACGTGGTCGCTGGTGAGCTTGCGGTACTCGGTCGTGTCCGGGCCGAGCGGGAACATCTCGGTGAAATCGAACGCCGGCATCGCGTGTCCTCTCTTGGTACTGGCCAGCGGCACGTCGGAGCCGCCCGGCGTCACTTCTTCTTGCGGAAATGGTCGAGCGAGACGACTTCGCCGCTGCCGCCGTCGGCGGGCGCATCGCCGCCGCCATCCGGAGGAGTCGGATCCGGGTCGCTGTCGCTGTCGCCCGAGCCGCTGGCGCTGCCGTCCTGAAACTGCAGGCCGAACTGGACGGACGGATCGGCAAACCCGGTCAGCGCTTCATACGGCACGACCAGACGCTCGCGGATGTCGTTGAAGCTCAACATGACCGAGAACCGCTGGTCCTCGACCTCCAGGTTCCAGTATTGGAACTGAAGGACAATGGTCATTTCGTCGGGGTAGCGCTCGATAAGATAGGAGGGGATCTCCACGCCGGGAGCGCGGGTCTTGAAGGTCAGATAGAAATGGTGGTTCCCGGGGAGGCCGTGATTGAGCGCGCGCCGCAACGCATCGCGCACCACGCCGCGCAGGGCATTCTCGACCATCAGGTCGTACCGAAAGAGATCTTCTGCCATCGGCTCTCATTGGTCAGGGCGTCCCGCCAATGAACACCACCGACCGACGGGCCTCAAGGCAAAACTTTGGAAACGGTCTGGAGAGGAAGTGCGGGCCTTCTGTTGCTAGGCGGCCCGCGAGCCCCACGTTACGACGCTAACCGCAACGGATTGAACAGGGTTCCTTACCGCTTAAGCAGCGGCGCGGAGCTCCCCAGCATAGTTGTCATTCGCAACTATCATATGGCCCGATAACGGTGGTGCCATGCCGAGCGAAAAGACGGCTTTTACCACGCGCGTCGATCCTATTTCGCCCCCGCGAACCCTGGCATCGCCAGGGAGATTTGGTGGAGGCGCCGGGTACTGCCCCCGGGTCCGCAACGCTTATTCTGTCGCCCGTTTATCGCCGTAGTCGACCGTCGCCGACGCCCATACATATAGGCGGTTCGCTGATGGAACGAAAGGGGGGACCGCTTGTTGGGGCGACTCGGTTATCATGGTCCGCTCGCCACGGAGGAACGGCATGCGTCAGTATCTTGATCTCATGGCTCATGTGTTGTCGGACGGTGCGTTGAAGGGTGACCGGACGGGAACCGGCACGCGTAGCGTTTTCGGACACCAGATGCGCTTTGACCTGTCCGAGGGCTTCCCGATGGTCACCACCAAGAAGCTCCATCTGAAGTCGATCGTGCATGAACTGCTTTGGTTTCTGGCCGGTGACACCAACGTGCGGTACCTGCAGGAGCGGGGTGTCCGCATCTGGAACGAATGGGCTCGGCCCGACGGCGATCTCGGCCCGGTCTATGGCAAGCAGTGGCGAAGCTGGGGGGCTCCCGACGGTTCCACCATTGACCAGATATCGGTCCTGCTGGAGCAACTTCGCAACAACCCCAACTCCCGCCGCCTGATCGTTTCAGCGTGGAATGTCGGCGAACTGGACGACATGGCGCTGGCTCCCTGCCATTGCCTGTTCCAGTTCTACGTCGCGGACGGCAAGCTGTCGTGCCAGCTCTACCAGCGCAGCGCCGACATTTTCCTCGGCGTACCTTTCAACATCGCCTCCTACGCGCTGCTCACCCATATGATCGCCCATGTGTCCGGGCTCGGGGTGGGGGATTTCGTTCATACGCTCGGGGACGCACACCTTTATCTGAACCATCTTGAGCAGGCACGGCAGCAACTTCAGCGCGAGCCATTGCCCTTGCCCCGGCTTTGGTTGAATCCTGATGTCAAAGATCTGTTCGGGTTCACGTTCGAGGATGTGCGGATTGATGGTTACGAGGCGCATCCGCATATTGCCGCACCGGTTGCAGTCTGACACGGCGGTCGATTGATGGTTCAACGGCAAGATCCGCTGGCAGAGGGTGATCGGTTGGCCCGTGAAGGCGACCGGGTCGCCGCTGTCGAGGCATACGATGCCGCGGTCGATGGCGCGCCCATCACCGCCCGTGCCCGTGCCGCCGACGTTCTGCTGGAACTGGGCCGGCTGGCCGATGCACTGAAGCGCGCCGAGGCCGCGTGGCGCATCGCGCCCGATGCGCCGGAGGCGCTTCTGCTGATGGGACGGGTGGCCTGGCGGGCGCGCGCCGTTCGCGAGGCGCTCGCGTGCCTGGACCGGATCCCGGAGAGTTCCCCGCTGTGGCCCGAAGCCCAGGCCGAGCGAGCCGAGGCGATGCTGGCCGGCCGGCGGGCCGACGAGGCCTACACCGATGTGCGTCGGGCTCTGAACCGTCGCACCGATTCACCGGCGTTGTGGTTTGCCATGGGGCAGATTCTTATGGCCTTGGAGCGACCCGAGGAAGCGGAGGATGCTTACCGGGAAACGGTTGAGCGGATGCCGTCGTCCGTTCGTGGTCTGGCTGGGTTGGCCGAAGTCTGCCTGCGCCTGGGCCGCCCGGAAGAGGCGGTCGAGGTTAGCGAACGGGCCGTCGAGGCATCGAACGGCAATCCGGTGGCGAGAACGGTGTTGGCTCACGCACTGCTGGCCGTCGGTCGGCACGAGGAAGCTTGGGCGGCATACGAGGCGCGCTTCGATGCCTACGCGCTGGATCACCGGGTCGGGGTGAAGCCTCGAAGCTTCGAGGGCCCGATGTGGGACGGCAGCGCACTCGCGGACTCGTCGGTTCTGGTCTGGGGTGAGGGAACACCCGCCGATGAGGTCTATTTCGCGGCTATGGTCCCATTGGTGACCGCCCAGGGGCCGACCCCGCTGTTGCTGGAGTGCGACCCACGGCTGGTCGAACTGTTCGGTCGCTCGTTTCCTGAAGCCCAGATCGTCGCGCGGGCCACCCCACCGGACCCCGAACTCGTTGGGCGCTTTCTGAACTGGCAAAGCCCGGTCGGTGGATTGCCGCATCGTCTCAAGTCCTATCGGGGCGACTACGCGTCCATTCCAAGAGGGTACCTCAAGGTTGACGCCTCCAAGCGGGAGCGCTGGCGGGCGCGGTGGGCCGAGAGTGACGCAACCCGGGTTATCGGGGTCAATTGGCGGCACCCCGACTCAGACGCTGATCGACGGTCAGTGCCGTTCTCTCCGCTCCTGGATGCGTTGTCGGCGCCCGGCCGGGTGGTGGTGGCGCTTCAACGCGGCATGAATGACGAGGAACGCGCCATCGCGACCGACCGGATCCGGATTGAGCCGGATCCGGATCCGAACGATGTCGACGAGATCGCGGCAAGGGTGGCGGCCTGCGACGTGGTCGTGACGATCGACTCGCTGGTCGGGCATCTGTCAGCAGGCGCCGGTATCGACACTCGTGTCCTTCTGGATGCCGGGGCCGATGCTCGATGGGGGGCGGGACGCGACCGGATTTCCTGGTATCCCAGCGCGCGTCTTTACTGGCAGGACTTGAAAGGCGACTGGACAAGAGCGCTCGGCCGGATGCGCAAGGCGGTCGACGGCGGATGATCCGGTCAGGCCTTGCCGATCAGTTCCCTCAGCACGGCGCCCGCCTGTGCCATTACGTCGGACCAGTCGTCCGGGGCGTCCGGTTCGATCTGGCGAATCGAGCCAAGCCACCCGTCGCGCCCGGCCACCTTTGGAACCCAGTTTCGTTGGCCCAGAATCTCAAGCGTCGGCGTTCCGACCGCGCCTGCGAGTGCTGCGACCGAACTTGAAACACCGACAACCATATCCAATGCGGCATCCAAAGCCGCGGTGCCGTCGAGGTCGTTGCGCTTGTCGAGCGCGTCGACGGGCTGGATGTCGATCCCAAATATTTCTTTGAATACCGCCCGATCGTCACCCGAATCCACATACTGAAGGTCGACAAACCGGATCTCCGGGATGCCCAGAACGGGGCCCCAGGCTTCCAGCGGCGGATAGAAGCGGCGGCGCGTCGCACCTTGATCGCCGCTGCCCCAGACGATGCCAACGGTTGGCCTTGCATCGCCGGACGACCGGAGCCAGTGCCGAAACCCGGTTGTCCGCTCCTCGTCGGGCTTGAGATACCCGGAGGGGGCGATCGATGTTTTCTTGGGGAGCCCGAGGCGCAGAGGCAGGCTGCCTGCTTCGATCCAGGCGACGGGCTGTTCGTCTAGGCCATCCAGCCACCGGTACCGGAAAATCGGCCTGACACCGCTGCGGCGGCGGTCGTACGGGACCACGGTTGCGGTCGGAAGGCCGCGCTTGAGCAACGGAACCAATCGAGCTTCGGCTTCCAGTACGATCGGAACTCCATCGCGCGCGAGCGCCCATGCAGAGGCGGCAAAGCGGATTTCGTCGCCAAGACCCTGCTCGGCCACCACCAGGAGCCGGCCGGAGGGGAGCAGGCCGCCGTCCCATCGCGGCAGTCCCAGCCCCTCGCGGATCGCGGCGGTGGGGTGGTCCGGAACCAATCGGGCCTCGTAGGCGGCCAGACCCTCATTGATCCGGCGTTCCGTGAGCAACGCGAACGCCCTGTTCAACCCGATCCGGGCGTCCGCGGGCGCCAGTTGGTGCGCGTGCTCGGCGGCGGCCAGCGATTCTCGATAGCGGCCAAGCCGGGCGAGCACTTCCGCGCGGTTGGCGTGGGCCTGCGGGAGGTCGGGATGCTCGACGATGATGTGGTCGAACAGCGCCAAAGCATCGATTGGGTTGTCATCGGCCAACAGGGCGGCACCGAGCGCCATCGATGCCGGTAGAAGCTGCGGCGACAGGTTGTGTATGCGGGCCAGGATTCGAGTGGCCGAGCCTGGGTTACCCTTGGCGACCAGCACGTTGGCAATGCCAACGGCGGCCTCTACCTCGTTTGGTTGGCGGTCGAGCACGGCGCGGTAGGCGCGTTCGGCTTCGTCGAGCAGGCCGGCGGATCGGGCGACTGCGCCAAGGGCGTAGAGCACCGAGATATCGTCGGGCGACGAGCGCGACAAGGCGTCGAGTTGTTCGATCGCGGCTTCGGCCTGCCCCTCGGCCGCCAGACGGCGAGCCCGGTCGATCTCCGGTCGGTGTTCAGCGCTCATCCCCAGACCTTGCCGCACCCGCCGAGCCGGTGCCAGTGTGTCGGCATGAGCACGAACACGACGCCCCTCCCGCCGATCGTTCTGGTCGCCGCCCTGGCCCGCAATCGCGTAATCGGCAGCGCCGGAGCAATGCCGTGGCACCTTCCTGCCGATATGCGGCGCTTCAAGGCCATTACACTCGGCAAGCCGATGATCATGGGCCGGAAGACCTTCGACTCGATCGGCCGGCCGTTGCCGGGGCGTCGGATCATCGTGGTGACCCGCGATCGGGGATGGGCGGCCGACGGTACCGAATCCGCGCCTTCGCTGGCGGCGGCGATTGAAATGGCCAGAAATGATGAACCTGACGAGATCGTGATCGGCGGCGGCGGCGAGATCTACGCGCAGGCGTTACCACTGGCCGACCGGCTGCGGTTGACCTGGGTTGCTTGCGAGCCGGCTGGCGATGCTTGGTTCCCGGCTTTCGATGCAGCTCAGTGGTCGGAGACCGCGCGCGAACACCATCCGGTGGATGATGGACGGCCGGCGTTCGATTTTGTCGACTACGATCGTATCCGCGCGAGCGGTTGAGCGGTCACTCGAACGAGATCTTGGGCGGCTGCCGCCGGGTGTCGCCGAGTCGCTTGGCCACGTCCCGCCAGACCGCGTCCGCGACTGCGGCAAACGCTAGGCTGTGCGGGCTTTCCGGCTCGGCAGCGACGATCGGCGTTCCGGAATCGCCGGCGACCCGGATCGACAGGTGCAACGGGATCTCGCCTAGGAACGGCACGCCCAGGCGCTCAGCTTCCTGGCGGGCGCCGCCGTGCCCGAAGATCTCGCTGCGCTCACCGCAATGCGGGCACAGGAAATAGCTCATGTTCTCGACGATCCCGAGCACAGGTACGTCGACCCGTCGGAACATGTTGAGGCCTTTGCGGGCGTCCAGAAGGGCAATGTCCTGCGGCGTCGACACGATTACCGACCCGGTGAGCGGCACTCGCTGCGCCATGGTCAGCTGGGCGTCGCCGGTGCCGGGAGGCATGTCGACCACCAGGATGTCGAGTTCGCCCCATTCAACGTCGCGAAGCATCTGTTCCAGCGCGCTCATCACCATCGGTCCGCGCCAGATCGTCGGGGTATCCTCAGCGACCATGAAGCCGATCGACATGCATTTGATCCCGTGGTTCACCAGCGGAATCAGTGTCTTGCCATCCTTGGACTGGGGCTTGCCGGTGATGGCCATCATGCGGGGCAGGGAAGGGCCGTAGACGTCGGCGTCGAGCAGTCCGACCCGGAGTCCCTGTGCCGACAACGCCAGCGCAAGGTTGGTCGCCACCGTCGACTTGCCGACCCCGCCCTTGCCGGACGCGACCGCGACGATCGAACGGATGCCTTCGACATTGACCTTGGACGGTCCGGCTCCCTGGCCGCCGTGGGCATGGCGATGGCCTTGAGGGGCCGGCGCGGGCGCACGGGTCTGCCCGGCACCCTGGCGGTGCGCGGTCAAGACGGCGGTCGCGGACGTCACCCCGTCGAGGGCCAGAACGGCGGCCTCGGCGGCCTTACGCAACCCTTCGAGTTGCGGGCCGCGCGCCGGATCGACTTCCAGCGCAAAGCCGATATTTCCATCCTTGATGACCACGCCGGAGACGGCAGCCAATGCGGGAAGCCGACCGGCACCACCAGGGTCGGCAACTTCGGCCAGTGCCTGACGGACAGCTTCCTCTGAAACGCTTGCCATTCTTGAAATCCCCACGATTCCGACGATATCCCCGTCCACGACGGGGCATGAACCCCGAACAGCGGGGACATAGAGCCTCGGGCTCGGCTTTGCAACGCACGGCGCGCATGCTAAGCCGCCCGGTGGGTTGGGTGAGGAAGAAAGGAATTCGCAATGCCGTGGAGCGATCAAGGCGGTGGCGGTCAGGGACCCTGGGGAGGCGGAGGGTCCGGTGGCGGCCGAGGCAACTCGCCTTGGGGACGTCCCGGCGGTGGACCGAATCCGAAGGATATCGAGGAGATGCTGCGGCGCAGCCAGCAGCGTTTCCGGGGCATGTTCCCAGGCGGATTCGGCGGCCCGAAGCTCGTCATTCTCGGAATTGCTGTACTGCTTGGTGTTTGGCTGTTCAGCGGCTTGTACCGTGTCCAGCCGAACCAGCAGGGTGTTCCGTTGGTGTTCGGCAAGTTCAGCGGCATTCCGACGGAACCGGGCTTGCATTGGAACTGGCCGTCGCCGCTCGGCGACGTCTACCTGCCGAACGTGACGCTGGAAAATCGTATCGAGATCGGGTTCCGCTCGACCGGCGACGGTGCCGCCCGAACCCTGTCGTCCAGCCGCGACGTGCCGGAAGAAAGCCAGATGATCACCGGCGACGAAAATCTGGTGGACATCGATTTCGTGGTGTTCTGGCGGATCTCCGATGCGGCGAAGTATCTCTTCACGCTGCGCGAACCCGATCAGACAGTGAAGGTCGCCGCGGAAGCGGTGATGCGCGACATCATCGGCGGGACGCGAATTCAGGATGCACTGACCGATCGCCGTGGCCCGATCGAAAGCGACGCCCAGATCCAGCTGCAGCGGCTGGTGGATGAATATGGCGCCGGCATCGAGATTCGGCAGGTCCAACTGCTGGAGGTCGACCCTCCGGGACAGGTGATCGACGCCTTCAACGAAGTCAGCCGCGCCAAGCAGGATCTTGAGCGGATGAAGAACGAGGCCGAGGCCTACCGCAACGACGTGGTGCCGCGGGCTCGTGGCGAAGGCGCCCAGATCGTCGAGCAGGCCGACGCCTACCGGCAGGAGGTCGTGAACCGGGCGCAGGGTGACAGCAACCGCTTCGACTCGGTGTACCAAGCCTATACGCAGTCGAAGGACATCACCACGCAGCGCATCTATCTGGAGACTCTGGAAGAAGTGCTGAAGAACGTGAACAAGGTGATCATCGACGACAACGCCGGCGGCAGCGGCGTGGTGCCATACCTGCCGCTCCCCGAGATCCAGAAGCGATTGAACAGGCCTGGCGCCGGTAACGGGCGTCCGCAGCAGGGGGGCACCCAATGAACCGTACGCTCGCCATTCTCGGTGTCATTGTCATCGTGCTCGGCTTCGTCGCCGTCAACGGGCTGTTCGTGGTCTCCCAGACCCAGCAGGTGCTGGTCGTGCGATTCGGTGAACCGCGCCGGCAGATCCAGGACCCGGGCCTGAACGTCAAGATCCCGTTCATCGAGGATGCGGTCTACTACGAACGCCGCGCCCTGGACGTCGACCCGCCGAAGCAGCAGGTCATCCTGTCGGACCAGAAGCGTCTCGACGTGGACAGCTATGCCCGATACCGGATCATCGACCCGCTGCAGTTCTTCCGGGCGGTCCGTACCGAGCGCGAAGCCCGTGCCCGGTTGTCGGCAATCATCAATTCGTCACTGCGCCGAGTGCTCGGCAACCAGACCCTGTTCAACGTGTTGTCCGACAAGCGGGTCGGGATCATGGCCGACATGAAGGCGGAGGTTAACGGATCCGCGGAACGGCTGGGCATCGAGATCATCGAGGTTCGGATCCGGCGGGCGGACTACCCTGACGCCACCCGCGAGAACATCTACAACCGGATGAAGTCGGAGCGGGAACGGGAAGCCAAGGAGTTCCGCGCCCAGGGTTTCGAGCAGGCCCAGAAGATCCGGGCCGATGCCGACAAGCAACGTGTCGTGATCGTCGCCGAGTCGCAGAAGCAGGCAGAGACCTTGCGCGGTAAGGGCGACGGCGAGGCGATCAAGATCTACGCTGACGCTTTCGGCAAGGATCCGGAGTTCTTCTCGTTCTACCGCTCGATGCAGGCCTATCGGACGGCGATCACCGACAGCGACACCACCACCATGGTGCTGTCACCGAACAGTGACTTCTTCCGGTACTTCAATTCGATGTCCGGTATATCGGCACAGGAGAAGGCTCCGGCGAACTGACCGGGAGGGCGCCGCCGATGCAGGATCTGTTGACGGCGCTTGCCCTGGTTCTGGTGATCGAAGGGGTTCTGTACTCGGCGATCCCGGCCGCGATGCGACGGGCGCTGGAAACGGCGATGGAACTGCCGGATTCGACCCTGCGCGGGGCCGGGTTGGTGGCGGCGGCAATCGGTGTCGTGGCGGTCTGGCTGATTCGTGGATAGCGGTCTGCCAAATCGCCGCCGCAATCTGAGGGCAATGACTAGGCTGTGATCAAAAGGGGTATCCGACGCATCGACGTTGACTGACGTTTGCGGATGCCCACCTGATGTTTGATCCGAGACATGGCGCGCGCAGGCGCGGCTGTAGCGAGTCGAAGAGAGGATGACGCAGATGACCGTTCTGGTGCGACATGCGGCTGAGGGGGAGGGCCACGGATCGATCCTGCGATCTGTGGTACGGCTGGGGATGGCGGCGGTGTTGGCCACGGCATTGGTCGTTCCGGTCGCTGCGCCGGCGGTTGCCAAGGCTCCACCGGAGAGTTTCGCCGACCTTGCCGAACGATTGCTCCCGGCGGTGGTCAACGTAGCGACCACCCAGACGGTGACCGATCGCGGCCCGGCGATGGACATGCCGCAGTTCCCGCCCGGCTCGCCGCTGGAGGATCTCTTCAAGGATTTCTTCGAACGGAACGGCGGCAACAATCGGCCGCAGCAGCCGCGTCGTGCCCAATCGCTCGGATCGGGCTTCATCGTCTCCCCCGACGGTATCGTGGTGACGAACAATCACGTCATCGCCGATGCTGATGAAATTACTGTTCGGCTGCACGATGATGCCGAGTTTCCGGCGAAGCTGCTGGGGACCGATCCGAAGACCGATGTGGCCGTTCTTAAGATCGATACCGGCGGTCGTGCTCTGCCGTTCGTGAAGTTCGGCGACTCCGATGGAATGCGAGTCGGCGATTGGGTGGTTGCCATCGGCAATCCGTTTGGCCTCGGCGGCACGGTGACCGCAGGGATCGTCTCGGCGCGGGGCCGTGATATCGGCCAGGGACCGTATGACGACTTCATTCAGACCGACGCCTCGATCAACCGGGGTAACTCCGGTGGGCCGTTGTTCAATCTCCAGGGCGATGTGATCGGAATCAACACGGCGATTTTCTCGCAGTCCGGCGGGTCGATCGGCATTGGATTCGCGATCTCCTCGAAACTGGCGACCAACGTGGTGACGCAGCTGCGCGAGTTCGGTCGAACCCGCCGTGGTTGGCTGGGTGTCCGTATCCAGCAGGTCACCGACGAAATTGCCGAATCGCTGGGCCTGGACAAGGCGCGCGGCGCGCTGGTCGCCGATGTAACGGCCGACGGCCCGGCCAAGGCGGCCGGCATTCAATCGGGCGACGTGATCCTCAGCTTTGCCGGGCAGGAAGTCTCCGAGATGCGTGAACTGCCGCGGATCGTTGCGGAGACCGAGGTCGGCAAGACGGTCAGCGTCAAGGTTTGGCGCAACGGCAAGCCGGTCGAGTTCTCGGCCAAACTCGGTGAGTTGGAGCAGGCCGAACAGGCCAGCTTGCAGAAAGGCAAGCCGGAGGAGTCTGCCAAGCCGAAAGGCGCCGAAGGACGTGTCGATTCGCTTGGTCTCGGTCTCGCCACGCTGACGCCGCAATTGCGTGCCCAGTATACGATTGGCGAGCAGATCAAGGGCGTCGTGGTCACTCAGGTCGATGAAGCCGGTATCGCAAGCGAGAAGGGTCTGCGACCGGGAGACGTCATCGTTGAAGTTGCACAGAATGAAGTCAGCGCGCCGGAAGACGTCGTCCGCGGCGTGAAAGCCGCGGCGGAAAGCGGTCGCAAGTCGGTTCTACTGCTGATCGACCGGCAGGGCGATTTGCGCTTCTTTGCGCTCCGCATCGATAAGGGCTGATCCCCCCGCCCCCCGTAGGCCCTTTTGCGGAGTGTGAGGCGGCGCCGGTCTTCGGACCGGCGCCGTTCCTCGTTGCGGCTCGGGGTTAGGCTGATCGTTTGAATGCGTTGAGGCCCTTCAGGCACCCTGCCTGATGTCTGACAGACGATAGCCCTGCAGGTAGAGCAGTCCGGTCAGATCGCCGTGATCGATCCGGAAGCCGGCCGCTTCACGAACCGTGGGCTTGGCCCGGAACGCCACACCCAGGCCGGCGGCCTGTAGCATGGCAAGGTCATTGGCGCCGTCGCCGATCGTGACCGCGCCAGCCGGCACGATGCCGGCCATGGCTGTCAATTCGTGAAGCGCGGCAAGCTTCGCCTCGCGGCCCAGGATCGGTGGGATCACACGGCCGGTCAGTGTGCCGTTCAGAACCTCAAGGTGGTTGGCGCGGTCCTCGTCGAAACCCAGCCGCATTCGGATCGCGGCGGTCATCGGCTTGAAGCCGCCCGATACCAGGGCGCAGTACGCTCCATGGGCTTTCATGGTGGCGACGAGGGCTCCGGCACCTGCGGTCACTTCGATCCCATCAAGCACATCGCCAATCGTCGATTCCGCCAAGCCAGCCAGCATGGCGACCCGTTCGGTCAGCGCCGCCTCGAAATCGAGCTCGCCCCGCATGGCCCGCGCCGTGATCTCGGAGATGACATCCTTGAGGCCGGCGTAGGCCGCCAACTCATCCAGCGATTCCGACGTAATGATCGTGGAGTCCATGTCGGCGATCAGCAGGCGCTTGCGGCGCCCGGCGCTCGGCTGGGCGTTGACGTCGATCGGCGAGCCCCCAAGGGCTTCGCGAACAAGCTCAACCGCGACCGCAACATTGGCGCCGTCGAACGGGAGGTCGATCGCGACATCGGGCGCCAGCCAGTCCGCATCGCCGACGGTCGCGCCACCTCGGATCAACGTTTGCGCGGCGGTTGCGGCGTGTTCCGCGGTCAGGCAGCGCGCGGCGGGGCCGGTCGTCAGGGTCAGGACATATTGCATGGTGCCGCCTTATGGCGTAGCCGCTGGCCTCATGTCCAGCAGACCCGACCCAAAGACGGTTCTCGTCATCGCCGGTCCGACCGCGTCGGGCAAGTCGGCGCTGGCGATGCACATGGCCGAGGCGATGGACGGCGTGGTGATCAACGCTGACTCCATGCAGGTCTACCGGGACCTGCGCATCCTGACCGACCGACCGGGCCCGGTCGAGGAGGGGCGGGTGCCCCATCGATTGTTCGGCGTGCTCGATGGCGCCGACCGCGGATCGGCTGCGTGGTGGCGCGACGCGGCGTTGGCCGAGATTAAGGCCGCAACGGAGGGCGGCCGACTGGCGATCGTGTGTGGAGGGACCGGACTGTATCTGCGGGCGCTTCTGGACGGACTTGCAGACATACCGCCGGTGCCTGATGCGGTTGTTCAAGCGGCAGCCGCCCGCTTTGCCGCGATCGGGGGCGATGCGTTCCGGTCGGAGCTTCACGCGCTCGACCCGCTGGCGGCCGATCGCCTGTTCCCCGGCGATGCTCGGCGGCTGCAGCGGGCGTGGGCGGTGGCCACCGGCACCGGCCGCGCGCTGTCGTCCTGGCAGGCCGATGCCGCTCGCCCGCCCGGGGAGATTACATTCCGGACGGTGCTGCTGTTCCCGCCACGCCCGGTCTCCGCCGACGCTGTCGAACAGCGGTTCCGGACCATGGTTGAAACCGGTGCGATCGAGGAGGTGGAGAACCTGCTGGCGCGTGCGCTCGATCCGGCGTTGCCGGTCATGAAGGCGTTGGGTGTACCGCAGATCGCGGCGTTCCTTGACGGCCGCGCTTCATTGGATGAAGCGGTTCGCACATCGGTAACCGCGACCCGGCAGTATGCCAAGCGCCAGCGCACGTGGTTTCGCCATCAGTTCCGTTCTGATTATCGGATCGATGCGAAATTTTCGGAAAGTGCATTCGAAAAAATCTTTCCGAAAATTCGCGAACTTGTGTTGACGCTCGAATGTTGACTGACTAGTTTCCGCCGGCCGGCGCGGGCCAACCCCCGCGCCGCGTCTGTCTTAACCTGATCCGGCCCGCCAATGACGGCACGCCCGATCGCAGCAGAAGGAGCGGAACGGTGGCTCATCCCCGTAGTTCATCCCCCCGTCGCCCCGCGGCGCCTACGACAATGTCGGGCGCAGCGATCATTCTCAAGGCGTTGCAGGATCAGGGTGTAGAGGTCGTATTCGGCTATCCCGGCGGGGCGGTATTGCCGATCTACGACGAACTCTTCAAGACCAACGCTGTACGCCACATTCTGGTTCGGCACGAGCAGGCGGCGGTTCATGCAGCCGAGGGCTATGCCCGGTCGACCGGGAAGGTCGGCGTGGTGCTGGTGACATCCGGTCCGGGCGCCACCAATGCGGTCACCGGCCTGACCGACGCGCTGATGGACTCGATCCCGATCGTCTGTCTGACCGGCCAGGTGCCGACCCATCTGATCGGCAACGACGCGTTCCAGGAAGCCGATACCACCGGCATCACCCGTCCCTGCACCAAGCACAACTATCTGGTTAAGGAGCCGGGGCAGCTCGCACGGGTCATGCACGAGGCGTTCTATGTCGCCGCGCACGGCCGCCCGGGTCCGGTGGTGGTGGACCTTCCGAAGGACATCCTGTTCGCCGACTGTCCCTACGTCGAAGCCGACGAAGTCGAACTCAAGAGCTATCGCCCCCAAGTCAAGGGCGACACCAGTGCGGTGGAGCGGGCGGTCGATCTGATCGCCAAGGCGAAGCGGCCGATCTTCTACGGCGGTGGCGGGTTGATCAATTCGGGACCGAAGGCGTCGAAGCTGTTCACCGAGTTCGTCCACAAGACCGGCTATCCGGCGACGTTGACGCTGATGGGACTGGGCGCAATCCCGGCCTCTGATCGGCATTTCCTGGGCATGCTCGGCATGCACGGCACCTACGAAGCCAACTGGGCGATGCACGATTGCGACGTGATGGTGTGCGTCGGCGCGCGGTTCGATGACCGGGTGACCGGCCGCATCTCCGGCTTCGCGCCGAACGCCAAGAAGATCCACATCGATATCGATGCCTCGTCGATCAACAAGAACGTTGCCGTCGACATCCCGATCATTGGTGATGCCGCGACCGTGCTGGAGCAGATGCTGGCGGTGTGGGCCGCCAAGGGCTGCAAGCCCGACGAGGGAGCCCGGGCGAAGTGGTGGAAGCAGATCGACGGCTGGCGTTCCCGCAAGTGCCTGGCCTATCGGCCGAACGACGATGTCATCCTGCCGCAGCACGCCATCCGGCGCCTGTTCGAGAAGACCCAGGGCATGGATTGCTACATCACGACCGAGGTCGGTCAGCACCAGATGTGGGCAGCCCAGTACTTCGGGTTCGATCAGCCGAACCGGTGGATGACCTCAGGTGGCCTTGGCACCATGGGCTACGGGTTGCCTGCGGCCATGGGCGTGCAGATCGCGCACCCGGACGCGCTGGTTGTCGACATCGCCGGCGAGGCCAGCATCCTGATGAACATCCAGGAGCTGTCGACCCTGCGGCAGTACAACCTGCCGGTTAAGGCGTTCATCATCAACAATCAGTGGATGGGAATGGTTCGCCAGTGGCAGGAACTGATCCACGGCGGCCGGTATTCGGAGAGCTACTCGGCTGCGCTGCCGGACTTCGTCAAGGTAGCCGAGGCGTTCGGCGGCGTGGGGCTGCGGGCGACCAAGCCGTCGGAACTGGACGATGTCATCGACGAGATGATTAAGATCAAGCAGCCGGTAATGGTCGATGTCGCGGTAAAGCAGGATGAGAATTGCTTCCCGATGATTCCGTCCGGGGCGGCGCATCACGAGATGATCCTCGGTCCGGAAGACCAGGCGGAACGGCGAACCTCCGAAGAGGGCATGGTACTCGTGTGATCTGGATAGGGTCGGCCCGCGTGGCCGACCGCCGTCCACCATCCTCGTTGTCAGTATTGTTGAGGGCGCGCCCGTTCTGGTGCTGCGCTCCGGGAGAGACAAGGTGAATCCAACCAACATGCCGGTCGAACGGCATACCATCGCCGTGCTTGTGGCCAACGAGCCTGGCGTCCTGGCCCGGGTGATCGGGCTGTTCTCCGGACGCGGCTACAATATCGAGAGCCTGACCGTATCGGAGGTCGACGAGGCGAACGCGCGCTCGCGGATCACCATCGTCACGTCCGGCACGCCGATGGTGATCGAGCAGATCAAGGCCCAGCTGTCCCGTCCGGTGCCGGTCTACGACGTGCATGACCTGACCATGGAGGGCGCGCATGTCAGCCGTGAGCTGGCGCTGGTCAAGATCCACAACACCGGCGAAGACCGGATCGAGGCGTTGCGGATTGCCGACACCTTCCGGGCCCGGGCGATCGACTCGACCCTTCAGAGCTTCGTCTTCGAGTTGACCGGCGACACCGGCAAGATCAACGCGTTCATCGATTTGATGGTGGCGCTCGGCGACGTCGAAGTGTCGCGTACCGGTGTGGTGGCGATCGCCCGCGGCACCGGCCTGGACATGCCGCTGGTGCGCCGCAACGTCACCAAACGCAAGCGCCGGCAGCCGGCGACCGGCGACTGACGCAAACGCCTTTGCACATCCGACTTATCGACCCGCGGGCGTTGACCCGCTAAACCGGCGGCCAACCGGCCGTTACAGAGATCCTAGAATACCAGACCGAGAGGAGAGAAACATGCGCGTGTATTATGACCGCGACGCGGACGTGAACCTGATCAAGACCAAGAAGGTCGTGATCGTCGGCTACGGCAGCCAGGGCCACGCCCACGCCAACAACCTGAAGGACAGCGGCGTCAAGGAGATCGCGGTCGCCCTGAAGAAGGGCTCGCGCTCGGCACCGAAGGCGGAGGCCGCCGGTCTCAAGGTCATGACCCCGGCCGAAGCAGCGGCGTGGGGCGACGTGATCATGATCCTGACCCCGGACGAGTTGCAGGGCGACATCTACGCCCAGGACATCGCGCCGAACATCCGGCCCGGTGCAGCGATCGCGTTCGCCCACGGCTTCAACATCCACTTCAACTTCATCGAAGCCCGCGACGACATCGACGTCTTCATGATCGCGCCAAAGGGTCCGGGCCACACCGTGCGCTCCGAGTATCTGCGCGGCGGCGGCGTGCCATGTCTGGTCGCGGTCGAGCAGAATCCGTCCAGCAATGCGCTGGAGATTGCGCTCAGCTATTCCTCGGCGATCGGTGGCGGTCGGGCCGGCACCATTGAGACGACCTTCAAGGAAGAGTGCGAAACGGACCTGTTCGGTGAGCAGGTCGTCCTGTGCGGCGGCCTGTGCGAACTGATCAAGGCCGGCTACGAGACCCTGGTCGAGGCAGGCTACGCGCCGGAGATGGCGTACTTCGAGTGCCTCCATGAGGTGAAGCTGATCGTCGACCTCATCTATGAGGGTGGCATCGCCAACATGAACTACTCGATCTCCAACACCGCCGAGTATGGCGAGTATGTTTCTGGTCCGCGGATCGTTACGCCGGAAGTGAAGGCGGAGATGAAGCGGGTGCTGGCGGACATCCAGTCGGGCACGTTCGCCCGCAACTGGATGCTGGAGAACCGGGTCAACCAGGCTTCGTTCAAGTCGATGCGCCGCCGCGCGTCGGAGCACTCGATCGAGCAGGTCGGTGAGAAGCTGCGGGCGATGATGCCGTGGATTGCCGCCAACAAGCTGGTCGACAAGGCGAAGAACTAAGACCGGCCGCTTTGCGGTCACTGCTGCTGCGGCGCCGTCGAAAGACGGCGCCGTTTGCATTTCGGGAGAGACCGGCATGCGCGGATCGGACTGCGCCAGTTGTCGCATCCCCGGCAAATCGGTTGACCGGACCCGCCGCTGAGACTATCCGCACCGCACGCACCGTCCGTTGGCGAACGCCCACGGGCCTTAAAAAGTGCGATAGAGGGTGAACCGCCTTTTGTAGATGCCCGCGAATCCTGGTATCTTCGTGTTCGCGGCGCGACGATATGCGCGGCGTCTGACGGTTCCTGGCATACGGACGCACGCGGGCGCGCACCCGGCTCTGAAGCTCTTGCGGGATCGAATTCGATGTTTTTTGCCAATCTGCTCGGAATGCTGTCGGCCGATATGGCCATCGACCTCGGGACCGCGAATACGCTGGTCTACGTCAAGGGACGCGGCATCGTCCTGAACGAACCGTCGGTGGTGGCCATAGCGACGGTACGGGGCAAGAAGCAGGTGCTCGCGGTCGGCGACGAAGCCAAGCAGATGCTCGGTCGCACGCCCGGGAATATACAGGCCATCCGGCCGCTGCGTGACGGGGTCATCGCGGACTTCGAAGTCGCCGAGGAGATGATCAAGCACTTCATCCGGAAGGTGCACAACCGGCGTTCGTTCGCCAGTCCGCAGGTCATCGTGTGCGTGCCTTCCGGTTCGACCGCTGTCGAGCGGCGTGCGATCCAGGAGAGTGCGGAAAGCGCGGGCGCGCGCCGGGTGTTCCTGATCGAGGAGCCGATGGCGGCGGCGATCGGCGCCAACCTGCCGGTAACCGAGCCCACCGGATCGATGGTGGTGGACATCGGCGGCGGCACCACCGAGGTGGCCGTGCTGTCGCTCGGCGGCATCGTCTACTCGCGCTCGGTCCGGGTTGGCGGCGACAAGATGGACGAGGCGATCATCGCCTACATCCGTCGCAACCATAACCTCCTGGTCGGCGAGGGCAGTTCCGAGCGGATCAAGAAGGAGATCGGCTCGGCCTACCCGCCGGAGGACGGCGTCGGCCGGACCATGCAGATCAAGGGCCGCGACCTGATGAACGGTGTGCCCAAGGAAATCATCATCGACCAGTCGCAGATTGCCGACAGCCTGGCCGAGCCGGTCAGTCAGATCGTCGAGGCGGTCAAGGTGGCGCTGGAGCAGACCCCCCCGGAACTCGCCGCCGATATCGTCGACAAGGGCATCGTGTTGACCGGCGGCGGCGCCCTTCTCGGCAACCTCGACTACGTGCTTCGCCACGCAACCGGCCTGCCGGTGATGATTGCCGACGATCCGTTGTCGTGCGTTGCGCTGGGTACCGGACGGTGCCTGGAAGAGATGAAGGTCCTGCGCAACGTGCTGATCGGGGCCTATTGATCCACAGGACGGCCGAGAAACGCCAACGGAGAGGTTGAGCAGCGAGAATGGCACGGCGTCCCGGCTCCTTCATCAGCGTCGCGCAGCCCGTGCGGTCGTTTTGGAGCCGTTTTGCGTTTGCGTTGCTGCTCGCCGGTTCGTTCACCCTCATGCTGCTCGGCAAAGCCGACGTGCTGCTGGTCGAGCGGTTCCGCACCGGGGTGGCAGACCTTGTCGCGCCGGTGCTGGAGGTCCTGTCTCGCCCTGCGGCGAGCGTCGCGGACACGGTCGCCGCGATGCGCCGTCTTCGCGACCTTCGGGTGGAAAACGAACGCCTGCGCGTCGACAACGGGCGGCTGGAGCGATGGCAGCATGTCGCCCGGCGCCTTGAAGCCGAGAACAAGGCTCTCCGGGCGCTGAACAACTTCGTCGCCGAGCCGGGAACCTCGTTCGTTACGGCCCGGGTGATCGCCGACGCCGGCGGGGCGTTCGTGCGCAGCGCCATGATCAGCGCCGGTGCCGACCATGGCGTGCGCCGCGGGCTCGCCGCGGTGACCGGCGAAGGGCTGGTCGGTGGAGTGGTCGACGTCGGCCAGCGGCACGCCCGTGTGTTGCTGATCACCGACCTGAACTCGCAGATACCGGTGATCGTTGAGCGGACACGCGATCCAGCCGTACTGGCCGGTGACAACACGCGACTGCCGCGGCTGGTCTATCTGCCGCAGAACGCCCAGGTACTGGCCGGTGATCGGATCGTCACCTCCGGGCATGGCGGCGTGTTTCCGCCAGGCTTGCCGATCGGAGTGGTGACCTCCATCGTCGAAAGCACGATCAAGATCACGCCCTACGTCGATTGGAACCGGCTGGAGTACGTCCGGCTGGTGGATTACGGGCTGGTTGGTGTGGTCAAGCCGGCTTCCGGGACGCCCCCGTTCTCGCTTATGGGACAGGATCGCGCAGGCCGGGGCTCGGCGCTGAGGCCTGATCCGCAATGAGGATGACGGCCACCCAGCGGGTCGACCTCTGGCTGCGGCATGCTACGCCCATCGCCTTGACCGTGCTGCTGGCCGTCCTCTCGGTCGTGCCGATCGGGGTGCCTGGCTATGCCACTGTCGTTCCGGCCTACACGGCGATGGCGGCCTTTTATTGGGCGGTGTTCCGACCGGACCTGCAGCCCCCGTTCGCGTTGTTTCTGGTGGGTGTGCTGCAGGACATCCTGGCGGCAACCCCGCTTGGCATGACCGCGTTGAGCCTCATGGTTGTCCATGGCCTGGCGCTTTCGCAGCGACGGGCGTTCCTGGGCAAACCGTTTGCGCTGGCTTGGCTTGGTTTTCTGGTCATCCATGGGCTGTCGGCATTCCTGATCTGGTTGCTGGCATCGATGCTGGTCCTTCAGCCGATCGGCCCCGAACCGGCGGTCTTCCAGTACTTGGTCACGGTCACACTGTTCCCGCTTGTGGCTTGGATCTTCGTTCGCATGCACCGCTACGTTGTGCGGTGACCGGCGATGCTGAAGGCGAGTGAGCAGGACAGCCAGAGGATCTTCACCCGTCGCGCGCTGATGCTGGCGACGGGAAAGCTCGGCCTGATCGGCGCCCTCGGCGCCCGCCTTTACTATCTCCAGATCGTCGAGGCCGACCGCTACGCGCTGCTGTCGCGGGACAACCAGTTCAATCTGGAACTCCTGCCGCCGATCCGTGGTCGGATCCTGGACGTGAACGGAGTCGCACTGGCCGACAATCAGGACAACTTCCGCATCGAGATCGTCCGCGAACAGACCGGCGATGTGGCGGCGACCCTGGCCGCGCTGGGATCGATCATCGAAGTGCCGGAATGGGATGTCCGGCGGGTTCTCAAGGACGTCAAGCGCAAGCGCGCCTTTGTTCCGGTAACCGTTCTAGAGAATCTCAGTCGTGATGAGATCGCCCGGGTGGCGGTCAATGCCCCCTATCTGCCGGGGGTTCGTATCGAAGTCGGACGGTCGCGGCGCTATCCGTTCGGCGATATCGCGGTTCATTGCACGGGCTATGTGGCTGCGGTCTCGGAGAACGAACTAACCGGCGATCCGGTTTTGGAACTGCCCGACTTCCGTATCGGTAAGAGCGGTATCGAGAAGGTTCACGACCTGGAAATGCGCGGGACGGCGGGGCAACGCCAGGTCGAAGTCAACGCGCTTGGACGGATCATTCGCAAGCTGCCGGGCGATGAGGGTGAACCGGGCCGTGACGTCAAGTTGAGCATCGATATCAATTTGCAGCGCTACGTGACGGAGCGCCTGTCCCGTGGAAACGCCGAGCGCATTCCTCTGGACGACCCTCGCGCACTGGCCGCTCTGGCTCAAGCGCCCGCGGGGACACCAGTGCGGGGTGACGACTCCAGCGACACGATCCTGGTCGACAAGGATGGGCGCCGGGTGGAGCCGGAGAGCGGCGCGGTGGTGGTGATGGACGTCCACTCGGGGGATTTGCGGGCGCTCGTGTCGGTTCCCGGATACGACCCCAGCCCGTTCAACCACGGGCTTTCCCCGAAGGACTGGGAGAACCTGCTGTCCAACCCGCGCTCGCCGCTGACCAACAAGGCGGTTGCCGGGCAGTACCCGCCGGGGTCGACATTCAAGATGCTGGTCGGTCTGGCCGCGCTTGAGAGTGACTTGGCGAGCGTCGATACCCGGTTCTTCTGCCCGGGCCACCTCGAGCTCGGCGATACCCGCTTTCACTGCTGGAAGAAGCACGGCCACGGCTCGGTGGACATGACCGGCGCCATCGAACAGAGCTGCGACGTGTACTTCTACGAACTCGCCAAGCGGATCGGTATCGATCGGATCGCAACGATGGCCCAGCGCCTTGGTCTCGGTCAGATGCTGGATGTGGATCTTCCCGGTGAACGGCGCGGGTTGATCCCCACCCGGGAATGGAAACTGGCGACCCGCGGCGAGCAGTGGCAGCGGGGGGAGACGTTGATCGCCGCGATCGGACAGGGATTCGTGCTCGCCACCCCGCTCCAACTGGTCACCATGACCGCGCGCATCGTGAACGGGGGCAGGGCGGTGGTCCCGAGGTTGGTGCAGGACTCCAGCGGACAGCGAAAGAGTTTTCCGTCGCTGGGCTTGAGCGCGCGTGATCTTGATGCAATGCGCGACGCGATGAACGCTGTCGTGAACGGCGACCGTGGGACGGCTCGCCGGGTCCGCTCGGGCAAGGACGACCCGGCAATCGGGGGAAAGACCGGCACCTCGCAGGTCAAGCGGATCACGATGGCGCAGCGGGCGGCGGGCATCACCAAGAACGAGGATTTGCCCTGGCGCGACCGCGATCACGCGTTGTTCGTCGGGTTCGGGCCGGTTGAGTCCCCGCGCTTTGCCGTGGCGGTGGTGGTCGAGCACGGCGGGGGCGGGTCTTCGAAAGCGGCGCCGATCGCGGCCGACATTCTGCTTGAGGCGCTGCGGGTGGAACCGGGACCGAGCGGGCCGCTGAGCGAGGCGGCTGACGGTTCGAAACGGCAGGGCTGACGACATGGCTGGAGGCTATCACTTCGAGGGACTGAACCCGCCAGAGATGACCCTGGGGCAGAAGCTGGCGGCCGTGAACTGGCTGCTCGTGCTTCTGATGGGCACGATCGCTTCGATCGGCTTCGCGATGCTGTACTCCGCTGCCAACGGCAGTTTCAGTCCATGGGCCATTCGTCAGGCAATACGCTTCGGCGTCGGGCTGATCGTCATGCTGTCGGTGGCGATGGTCGACGTACGGTTCTGGATGCGCAGCGCCTACCTGATCTATGCCGGCGTCCTGGCCCTGCTGGTGGGCGTCGAAGTGATGGGCGAGATCGGCATGGGCGCGCAGCGCTGGATCGATCTGGGTGTGTTTCAACTGCAGCCCTCAGAGCTCATGAAGATCGCGCTGGTGTTGGCGCTGGCCCGGTACTTTCACGGCTTGACCTGGGATGAGGTCGGCAACCCGGTCAACCTCATCCCGCCGTTGCTGATGATCGCGACGCCGGTCGTTCTGGTGCTGCGACAGCCCGACCTCGGGACCGCATTGATGATCATCATGGGCGCCGGTGCCATGTTCTTCCTGGCCGGAGTTCGGATCTGGAAGTTTCTGACCCTGATCGGCGTGGCGATAGCGACGGTCCCGGTCGCCTGGCAGCTCATGCGTGGCTATCAGCAACAGCGGATATTGACCTTCCTGAATCCGGAGAGCGATCCGCTCGGTTCCGGATACCACATCCTTCAGTCGAAGATCGCGCTGGGGTCGGGCGGGCTGTTCGGCAAGGGTTTTCTGGAAGGCAGCCAGAGCCATCTCAACTTCCTTCCGGAGAAGCAGACCGACTTCATCTTCACCATGTTGGCCGAAGAGTTTGGTCTGGTCGGCGGGCTCGGACTGATTGGCCTGTACGTGCTGGTCGTCGGCTACGGCATCGCGATTGCCATCCGCGCGCGCAGCCAGTTCGGTCGACTGGTGGCGCATGGGGTGACCACGACCCTCTTCCTCTACCTGTTCATCAACGTAGCCATGGTGATGGGACTGATCCCGGTGGTCGGCGTGCCATTGCCTATGATCAGCTACGGCGGCACTGCGATGCTCACCATCATGCTTGGCTTTGGGATGGTGATCGGCGTGTCGGTCCATCGCGACGTACGGATCGGGCGTGCCGGGGTCGAGGAAGACTGACGGATATGTGTTAACCGGATTCAAAGACTTGGCCTCTACACTGTGGGCAATGAACCGCGTTGCGCAGCCGGAAATTGCGGTGATCCCAGCCTTCTGACAGTCAGATGAGGCATGCAGTCCAACCTGAAATCGACGCTTCTCGACGCGCTGCTTGTGGCCAGTCTCGACGGGATTGTGATCCTGGAGCCCGAACTGGCGGACGACGGTGCTCTGGTGGATCTGGTCTTCACTGTCGTGAACGACCGGGCTCAGGAGGTTCTCGACCGCCGGGGACAGCGGGATCTGGTCGGACAGTGGGCGTTGCGGGATTTCTTTGACGGCGACGAGGCCGCGTTCTCGCGATACCGGGGGGTATGGGAGACCGGGGAGGCAGCACGGTTCGAGGTGGACCGTCGTGCCAGCGACCTGGCGACCGTGTTCCGGGTCTCGGCAGTGAAGGCGGACGACATGGTGATCGTCACCTTTGCCGACGTGACCGAACTGATCGAAGCCAGTGAAGCACTGGAACAGCAGCGCGTGGAACTGCTGTATCAGTATGAGGTCCTGGACGCGCAGGCGACTGATCTTGCGCGGATCGCCGAGGACACCGACGCGGCGCGCACAGAGGCGCGCAACGCCGAGCGGTTCGTTGCCGACCTCCTTGAAGCAATCCCGATCCCGGTGTTCTTCCGCAGCCGCGAGAACGGTCGGTACCAGATGGTCAATCAGCGTTATGCGGAGTTGCATGGCTGCAGCCGCGACGATGTCGTCGGGCGGGCGCCTGACGAGTTTCTGCCGCCCGCCATCCTGGCGTCGATCGAGAGTTGGGATCAGGCGCTGTACGCCGGGGAAGAGCCACGACAGGCCTACGAAGATGACATGAGCTTTGCCGGTGTCGGCGACCGTCGCATGATCCTGCACAAGGCGAAGATGTGGGACGCATCCAACCGGCTGATCGGTGTCACCGGGGTAATGGTCGATGTCACGGAGTCGCACAGGCTTCGTCAGGAACTCGAGAAACTGGCGACGACCGACCCGCTGACCGGCCTGAGCAACCGCAGAGCGTTTCTGATGCGAGCCCGGCAGGAGATTGAACGTGCCGTTCGGCACGGTCGTCCGATGTCAGTGGTGATGATCGATGTCGATCATTTCAAGGCGGTCAACGATCGCTACGGGCACGACATCGGCGATCTGGTTCTGCAGAGCGTGGCAGCGACCGTCCAGGGCGGGCTTCGAAACTCCGCCGATGTTGCGGCTCGGTTCGGCGGCGAGGAGTTCGTGCTCCTGCTGCCCGACACGCCGGTCTCAGGGGCCCAGCAGCTTGCCGAGCGGATCCGGGTGGCGTTCGAGCGGGCCGTGGTGGAGACCGAGCAAGGTGCCGTCCGTTTCACCGCCAGTTTCGGTGTGGAGGCCTTTCGCCCGGATGTGGATGCGGCAATTGACACGGTTCTGAAACGCGCAGACGACGCTCTTTACCGCGCCAAGGCTTCGGGTCGAAATCGCGTTCAGTTGGCCGCGTAAACCGCTTTCCGTCTAGAACATGTTGATGGATATGATGCCCGCGCGGTGCTCGGCGCAGCTGTCGGTGATGCAGACGGGAGCGATCCAGATCCGTCCACCCGCCAGGGCGGCGCCGTTGTCGTTGATGAGGATTGCTTGAATGGATTCCGCCCGCACCGCGCTGACAAAGCCTGTGGTCAGGCGACGCGGGTACTCGACTAGAAAGGTGGCAGCGTCGGGGATGGCGACTTGCTCCTGACGCTCGGCGACGAGGTGATGGAGGACGATCGGATATATCACGAGCTGCGATAGGCTGGCTGGGTCATCGACGGATCGCCGAACCTGTTCTGCCAGTCCAGGACCTTCGCCAGGGTCGAAGCCACCGACGTCGACCCAGCGAGGGTCCTCAAGCGGCACCGAACGCCAAACGATCGTCGCGATGCGCCAGCGCGCCAGTTCCTGTGCAGGTGGGAGGGTGTCGTCGGGTCCGGTCCATTGGCCTTCGAACACATACACCAAACGACCTTCAGGAGTCGCCTGGCAGAGGACCCGACCGGTGGCCTCCTCCGTGCCGGGCACGCAAACTGGAGGAGTGCTGCCTCCATACGCCTGCTCGAACCGGGTTCCGATGGCCGGTCCCAGCCGGTTTCGGACCGAGGGACTGTCTATGACTACCGAGTAGATTCGGCCGGTCCAGTCGGGAAACACCAGGGCCAACTGGGCCTGACCATCGGTCACCAAGAGAACGTCAACGGGATCGCCCTCGCTCCATCCGGTCATCGGGGTGACGCGGCAGCCTGGCAGGGCCTGCGCAATGGCGTCGGACTCAAACCGGGTGGTCGTCGTCAGCTCCCCCAACCCGGTCTCGCCGATCTCGAGGGTGCACGCGGCGGCGATGCCTGTGCTGAAGAGGGATGCAGCATAGGCAACAGGCGCAAGACCGAGGGTCCACAATCGATACCACTGCATCCGCATAATATAGCGTAAGCCCCCTTCCGGAATGAGGGTGAAATCTCGGCGATGCAGCCGGCAATCCGCGTGTGCGACGAAGGCCGGATCCGAGACCAATGCCGGTCGCCGCCACCCGAGCCGCTGGCACGACCGTTAAGGATCAGTCGCGAAGGTGGCGCGAACGCGGTACCTTTCGGCCTCAAGGTTCAGAATTTGTTAACTCAAATTTGTCTATTGTTCGTCGTTCGGCCAATCATGGGTGCGGCGATTGGGAACGGCTGGCCACCGAAGGCTCGTCGAGGAAACAGGATTGTCACGCGAGTGCGAAATGTCTGACATAGCCGACAACGAGAACGAGCGATCGCAACCAATGTGGCTCTCGCGGGTCAACATCATGCTGGTCGTGATGATTGCCCTGGCGGTTCTCAGCCAGTTTTTCAGATCATCCAACGGCGTGATCGCGCCGGAGATGATGGCCGAGATGCATGTGGATGCCAGTGCGATCGGACTGTCCTCCGGGGCGTTCTTCGTCATCTTTGCAGTGCTCCAGATTCCGATAGGCGTGCTGTTCGACCGCTACGGCGCCCGCCACGTGGTCTCCTCGATGCTGATCTTTGCGGTCATCGGGTCGTGTCTGTTCGCGGTGGCGCAGTCGATCGGAATGCTCGTTGCCGGGCGCTTCCTGATCGGACTGGGGTTTGCCGGCGGAATGGTCGGTTCGTTGGTCATCCTGTCACGCTGGCACAGCCCGTCCGACTTCATCAGGGCAATGACCATTCTTTTTGCGGCAGCAAACCTGGGCAGCCTGCTGGCAACTTCGCCGCTGGCAGCCGCAACGGACTGGATCGGCTGGCGTTCGACGTTCTTGGTCCTGTCGGCGTTCACCGCGATCATGGCCGTCATCTTCTTCGTGACCGTCCGGGACACCCGGCCGGGGGCTGAGGACAGCGCCGCCCGCCCACAGACGCTGGGAGATTCGATCCGCGGCCTGCGAGATGTCTTCCGGGTTCCGGGCCTCCTTCGAGTGGTGCCGCTGATCGCGCTGGGGTACGCATCGGTCATCACCATCATCGGTCTTTGGGGCGCGCCCTACCTGCACGAGGTTCATAATCTGGAGAGCCTCGAGGGGGGCCATCTTCTCTCGGTCCTGGCGATCGCATTCGTGATCGGGACGTTAGCCTACGGACCGATCCAGCGAAGGGTTTCCGGCTTTCGCCGGGTGGTCGTCGCCGGCAGCGCGGCAACGGGTGGACTGCTGATCGTCCTTGCCCTGTTCGCTGGCACCTCGCTCGTCATTACTGTGCCCTTGTTGGTCGTTATCTGCACCGTGGGTGCCTACAGCGTCGTGCTGATGGGCCACGGGGTGGCGCTTATTCCGTCGACGCTGGTCGGGCGAGGCACCACGACGCTGAACGGCGTGCTGATGGGGGGCACGGCAATCCTTCAGATCGTCAGCGGGCTGATCGTCGAAGCGGCTCAGACCTGGTTCGGGACGCCGGTTGCCGGGTATGCCGCGTTCTTTGCAATTCTCGGTCTGGCAACGCTGGCCGCGACGGTGTTCTACCTTCGCGCCCCTGAGCCAGTGCGTGGTGACCGTAGGCCCGATTGAACGGGTCGTTGACCGACGTACTATCATGAGAGGGAGATCGATATGTCCATGAAGCGCACGTTGTTGGGAATCGCGACCAGCATTGTCGCGGTACTCGCCCTGGTCACCACGACCGCCGCATGGGCTGAGTCGCTGCCGCAGCCCCAGGGCAAGCCGCTGCTGCAGGTATCGGGTCAGATCAAGTCCAAGAATGCCGGTGAAGGCGCGGTTTTCGACCTGGCCATGCTCGAAGGTCTTGGCCGCACCAAGCTCGTGACGTCGACCGCCTGGACCGAAGGCCGTCCGGAGTTCGAGGGCGTTCTGCTCAGCAAGCTGATGGAGCGGCTCGGCGCCTCTGGGGCGACGATGGTCGCGATTGCGCTGAACGACTACAAGGTTGAGATCCCGACCGCGGATTTCGCAAAGTATCCGGTCATCCTTGCTTACCGCATGGATGGCGAACTCCTCCGAATTCGGGACAAGGGACCGCTGTGGATCATCTATCCGCAGGATGATCATCCGGAGCTGAAGAACAAGCAAACCCAGGCCAAATGGGTTTGGCAGGTCAAGGAAGTTCAGTTCAAGTAACGTCCCGGCCGCGGTTTGATACAACAATGCCGATTCTGCTCAGGAGCCTTTCGACCATGATAAGTTTGCGTGAGCTGGCGTGGTTGATGCTGCGATACGGCGTCCTGGTCGTAGGGTTTTGTGCATTCCTTGTCGGTGTCTTCTTCATCTTTCAGGGCTTGATCCAGCAGCGCGAGCTCATCGAGAAAGAAAGCCGCATCAATATCTGGTTCTTGGCGCAGACCGAGATCGAGTTCCTTCGGTTCCAGGATTCGCTCAAGGACTACGAACTAGCGCCGAACCCTGAAACTGCGGAAGTCGCCCGTCAGCGGTTCGAGATCTTCTGGAGCCGGTTGCCTCCGCTGCTGGAAGGGACGCAGACAGCCGAGCTCCGGGCGATCGAAGGCGTCGTTCCGACCGCCAAAGAGATCATCCAGGTCCTGAAGACCGTCGAATCCGAGATGGAGGATCTCCAATCGGTGCCGTTGGATGCTTTGACGAAGGTCAAGCGACAACTCAATACCCTGGGGGGGCCGGTTCACGATCTTGTCCGCCGGGCGCTGCTGTATGAGTCCAATGAGGTCAGCCGCGGTCGGTCTCGCCACAACGAACTTTATCAGCAATTGCTGGGACTGTTCGGCCTGACCCTTGTCATGGGATTGGTCATCTTCTTCATGCTGTTCCGCCAGATCGTCAAGACGCACCGCGCGATCGGCGACAAGGAACGCGCCGCCACTCAGGCGATTACGGCCCGCAACGAGCTCGAGCTGGCAATCAACAGCATTTCGGAAGGATTCATCATCTACGATCAGGATGATCGTGTAGCACTCTTCAACAAGCGCTATGTCGATCTCCATCCGCAACAGGCCGATCTGCTGTGTGTCGGCATAAGCTTCGAAGAGCTGCTGCGGGCGGCTGTGCGCAACGGCGGTGTCACCGTCCGTGAAGGCGGGGTCGACGAATGGGTGGCTTCCATCCTTGAACAGCGGCGGGCTACGGCCGAGACGACCTTTGAGAGCCGCCTGTCCGACGGTCATTGGCTGCGGATCAGCGAGCGGCGAACCAGCGACGGCCGCCTGGTCGGCGTGCATACCGATATCACCGAGCTGAAGAAGCGCGAGAGCCTTGTCGCGCAGAAGTCGGAGCTGCTTCAGACGACACTTGATAATATGAAGCAAGGTATCGCCGTATTCGATGCGGCGGCGAACCTGGTCCTGTTCAACAATCAGTACTTGATGGTCAATCATTATCCGCAGGAGCTTGTGGATAATTCGATTGCCTACCGGGAGTTCGCGACATTCGCAGCACGCAGGGGTGACTTCGGTCCAGGCGAGCCGGAGGCGATCGTCAACTCCCAGGTTGCTGCGATCGAGGAACTGCTTCGCACCCGTTCGGGAAATCTCCGTCAACAGCGGCGGTTGCAGGACGGCCGGGTGGTGGAAACCGTCGTCACGGCCTTGCCGACGGGCGGTTTCGTCAAGACCTATGAAGATGTAACCGAGCGGATCACGTCGGAAGCTGAACGCGTCCGGTTGACCGAAATGTATCACGCGGCCCAGAAGACCCAGGCGCTCGGCACCCTCGCCGGGGGGATCGCCCATGACTTCAACAACATCATCGGCGGTATCATCGGGAACTGCTCGCTGATGATCGAAGACGTGCCGAAGCATGACCCGGCGCACGGTCGGCTTCAGCAGATCCTGGATTCAGGCACTCGGGCCCGCGATCTGGTTCGCCAGATCCTGACCTACAGCCGAAACGCCGAGTCCGAGCGCAAGCCGCTTGATCTCGGTGCGACTGTGACGGACAGCCTCTCCACCCTGAGGTCCCTGATGCCGGGCAACGTGACGTTGCGTGCCCACAATGTTGAGAACTGCTTCATCGAGGGCGACGCCACGCAGATCCACCAGGTCATGCTGAACGTCTGCGTCAACGCGGCCCAGTCGATTGGTGACCGGCGCGGCCGGGTCACGGTCTCGGTGCAGAGCATCGACGTGGTCGGGGCGAAGCCGTCGGAAGGCCGCCGGGACAGGTCCTGGGAAGGCCGGTCGGTGCACGGGCGCGCCGGGACCTTGGTCGACGGTCAGTACGTCAGGCTGACCGTTACCGATACCGGTTGCGGAATTCCCGAGGAGGTCATGCCGCGGATCTTCGAACCGTTCTACACGACCAAGGAGGTGGGTCAGGGAACCGGGCTGGGACTTGCGGCTGTCCATGGAATTGTGCGCAACCACGACGGGGTGGTCGTTATCGAGAGCCTCGCCGAGGTCGGCACCCGGTTCGATTTCTATTTTCCGCAGATTCTTGTCCCACTGACGGCCAGTGCCGGAGAAGCGCCCAAGGAACCGGCGGAGGAGGGGAGCGAGCGGGTGTTGCTGGTCGACGACGACCGGGTGTTGCTCTCCGTGACCCGTGAGATCCTTGAACGCCTGGGCTACATGGTCGAGGCTCACGTCGAGCCCGAGCAGGCCTTGGAATCATTCAACTCGGATCCGAATGCATGGGACTTGGTCATCACCGACCGCTCGATGCCGAAGATGACGGGCGAAGAGCTGGTCATCGCCATGAAGAAGATCCGAGACGACGTTCCAGTGTTGATGTTGAGCGGTTTCGTCTCGATAGAGGACATCGAGCGGTTGACGGCAGCCGGGATCGATTCCGTGATTGGCAAGCCGGTTCTGCCGGATGAACTTGCCGCCTCGGTCCGAACCGTGCTCGGCCGTGCATCGAGTGACACCCGAACGACGGCCGAGCCTGTGCCCGACTTGACCGCCTAGGTGGTGTTTGTTCCACAACAGGGCGCTGCTGGTCCGCGCTGCGATGCAGCGAACCTGGCACCCTTGAGCCGCGGGGTGCGACTGTTTACGCTTCGTCTACCGCGAACTTGGATGATTGAAGTTGGGTGAGGACAGGGAACCGGTTTTGGATGAGTGTCAGACTGGCATCTGGATGACCTATGATCCGCGGCGGCGTCCCCGGTTCAAGGATGTCGGAACTCAATATGCCAAGGGATTGGGACCTGAGCGACGCATCTCCGGATTGCAGGAGTAGGGTATGAAGATCTCTCTCGTCGACGACGACGACAACCTACGCGACGCACTCCTGGAAGTACTTCGAAGGGCCGGGCACGAGGTGCGGGCAGCTTCGAATGGCATCAAGGCGGCGCAGCTGTTGCGCGAGTGGCCCGCAGACCTTGTGGTCTGTGACATGTTGATGCCCGACTCGGAGGGGTTCGAGGTACTTCGGTCGGTCAGGCGCAATACGCCCGATATGAAGTTCATCATGATGTCCGGCGCCAGTGGGGAGCTGTCGCAGTTCCTCAACCAGGCACCTCTCCTTGGGGCTGATGCAATTCTGCAGAAGCCGTTCGCACCGAACGATCTGCTTGAGATGATTGATAGCCTTGCCGCGGGAACAACCGCGTCGCCCTCGTCCTCCAAGACCAATGGATGACCCAGGGTCGGCCATCGGTAATAACCAATTGTTAAACTTCGTCTGCGCTTACTAAGGTGGGGTGAAGTTGTCAGGCGAGGGGATGAATGAACGAGTCCGCGGTATCAGTCTTTCGGAACGGGCGCCTGTCGTCGCATCCGTTGGACGAAGAGGGCACGCCGGACGAGGTTCGTCCTGACGTGAGTTACGACGCACCTGAAGAGGGCGTTCGGGCATTGCTGCGCGCCGTCGGGGAGGATCCCGACCGTGATGGCCTTCGCGATACGCCCGGCCGGGTGGTTCGGGCGTTTGCCGAGTACTGCTCGGGCTATGCGTTGGATCCGGTAGCGTTGCTGCAACGGAAGTTCAGCGAGGTGTCCGGCTACCAGGGCCTGGTCATTCTGACGGACATCGACTTCGTGTCGCATTGCGAGCATCACCTGGCGCCGATCGTCGGAAAAGCCCATATCGCGTACCTGCCGTCGAATGCCGTGGTCGGCATCAGCAAGCTGGCGCGTGTCGTCGACGCCTATGCCCGCCGGTTGCAGATACAGGAGCGGATGACGGCCCAGATCGCACAGTGCATCGAGGAAGGACTGGCACCGCGCGCGGTAGGAGTGGTTGTCGATGCCGAGCACGGCTGCATGACCTTGCGCGGTGTCAACAAGCGCGCCCCACGCCTTCGCACGCAGGCGTTCGCCGGAGAACTCGCTGTGGATTCCCAGATGCAGCAGCGGTTTTTCGACGCGATCGCTGCCCAGCGGTAACCGCCGCAATGTCGGAGGCCGCCAATTCGTTGTGGCCGGGAGAACACGGAGACGACGCCGCGACTTTGATCGCGGCGTTGCGCATTGCGGGGATCGGGGTGGCGGTGCTGAACCGTTCCGGGCATGTCGTGACGGCTGACGAACGGTTCTGGGCGATGCAGGGGGTCGGCGCGGGCTCCACGGGTTCGTCGAAGATCGAGACCGGCCGGACACTCGGCGACATTCTCTCGTCATCTGCAAGCGGTTCGCCGGACTCAAACGGCCGTATCCTGTCCGATGCGTGGCTCGACCTGATCGACGCGATGCCGTCGGACGGCGAGGGCCATAAAGCGGTCAGCCTTGATGATGGCCGGATGTTGGAGCTCGCGGCGATGTCGGCGGCCGACGGATCGATCGTGCTGACGGTTGCCGTTCCAGGCGCGCGGCAGGCGGCTGAGGCCGAACGGCAGGTGCGAAGTCGCGTTGCGCACGATATGAACAATCTTGTCGGCGGGATGCTGGCCAATCTGCATCTCTGCCTCGCTGATTTGCCGAACGACCATCCGGTTCGGAAGCGCCTGGAGGTGGTCAACCAGTCGGCGTTGGAACTGCGATCGAAGGTCCAGAAAGTGGCGTCGTCGTAGGGACCTTCGACTGGTCCAACATCGGGGAATTCGGACCGCAGTTGGTGCCAGCGAGCCAAGTTTCTGATCAGAAGTATCCTGTTCTGCCGTTGATCGACGGGAGAAAAGGCCGCTCGGCGGCAGAAAAATGAAATGCAGGCTTGCAATTTCCTTTGATTAATATCACATCTTCCGGGTCGATGGACGGTCGGACGACTTGGTCTTGAGCCGAAGAGATTCTGCGTCAAGCTGAGAATGCGCTCGCCTGAAAAAATTGCGATTTCGACGGTTCGCGGTTTCGCGAGCAAGCAACTACAGTTTGTGAAAGGGGTTTCCATGGCTACGGGAACCGTTAAGTGGTTCAACGCTCAAAAGGGCTTTGGCTTCATTGAGCCGGATAGCGGCGGCAGCGATGCTTTCGTCCATATCAGCGCTGTTGAGCGTTCTGGCCTGAGCGATCTGCGCGAGGGACAGAAGGTTGACTATGAGCTCGTTTCCGACCGGAAGAGCGGCAAGATGTCGGCCGACAACCTCAAAGTTCTGGACTAATTAAGATATTGGCGGGCTCCGGAGTTCCCGGAGCCCGCCAGTTTCCTGCCTCGCCTCGCTACAGCCGACCCATACCGGGTCGGACCATGGTTCGTGATGTTGCGGCAGGACATCCTTCGGAACGCGCTCGCTGCGCCTTATGTCCCCGCACCTCACGCAGGTTGCGGGTTTTTTGTTTTCACCAATCGGCCGAAACGGTCGGTAAACGGGAGATGGCTATGGCCAAGGGACAGATGCGTGGAAACAAGGAAGTGCGCAAGCCGAAGACCAAGAAGCCGGCGGAATCCGCGACAACGTCATCGTTCACGATGAAGGGAACGACGACGCCTCCGGGCGGGTCGAAGAAGAAGGGCGGTTAGCCGGACGACAACGGCCGCTTCGTAGGTCGTACGGCCCGGCAGCAGCAGGCAGCATGTCCAAGGGATCATTCTTTGCGGAAAATTAACAAAACTTGGTGAATCATGCCGCGAGCAGTCCGGGGAAGCGCATATGCGGCACATCTTGGGTCTTGTCATCGTTGCGTGCGCAGTCGCGTGGGGAGCAAGAGCCTCCGCGTCTGAACTGACGGTCCAACTGGGGTGGGTCCATCACCCGTCGTTTGCCGGCTTCTACATCGCCGAGGACGAGGGGTACTACGCTGCCGAAGGGTTGAACGTAACGTTTGTGCCTGGCGGTCCGGGCGTTGATGCCGCGGGACCGGTCATATCCGGCGGATCCGATATCGGCATGGCGTGGAGCGATGCGGTCCTGCAGCATCGCGCGGCCGGAGCCCCGATCGTCGCACTGGCCGCCATCTACCGTCGGTCGCCGGTCACCTTCTTCTCGCTGCCTGAAGCGAATATCCGGCACCCGCGTGACTTCATCGGTCAGCGTGTCCGTGCGACGCCGGATCTGATCCCGGCTCTGAGCTTTCTGATGGGGCACTTTGGCATTGAGCCGTCGGCCTATCAGGTTCTCCCCCTGCCGTCTGACCCGGAACTCGTCCTGCAGGGCGCTGCCGACGTTTGGGGCGCGTACGTCACCGGTCTGCCGGCCCAGATCGAGGCGCGCGGCCTGACCCTCAACCACATCTATCCGCAGGACTACGGCTTCCGGGCCTATGCGCGGGTCATCTTCGCAACCGAGGAAACCGTTCGGACCCGTCGTGCAGATCTGGTGGGGTTCCTGCGGGCAAGCATGCGCGGATGGCTGAACGCCATTGCCAACCATGCGAACCTCGCCCCCTTCGTGCAACGGCGGACACAAGCGTTCTCGGACGACGAGATCCGCCGGATGTTCGCTGTGATCGTCCCGCTGGTCCATACCGGTCAGGATCAGATCGGCTGGATGACCAGGGACGACTGGCAGACGGCGGCGACGGTTCTCGAGCCGATGAATCCGGCACTCGCCGGCCTCGATGTCGATGCGCTGTTCGACCTCAGCCTGTTGCAGGAGGCCTATGGTGGGTGGCCTCGCTGACCGCCTGTCGCTTCGGGGTTCGATCATTGCCCTGATCATTGCGATCGGTGTGATAGGTCCTCTTGCTGCCGGCTGGGTGCATCACGCTCAACTGGTGTCGCGAGCCCGGGCGGCGGCGGAGCGGACGGTTGCGGCCATCAACGCGGAAAAGGCGTTCCAGGTATCCGCTTCAGTCAACGAAGCGGTGTCGTTCCTCGGCATTATCGAGCAGGACATCGAAGGACATCTCGGTTCGATACAGAAAAGAACCGGCGGTCGCCTGGACGAGGTGTTCGTGCTGGACGGCAGAACCGGTGAAGTGCTGGAGTCGACAGACCGCGCGCAGCTCAACAAGATCCGCAGCGAGGAGACATACTTCGCGGCCGGTCGGCAGGGCCTGTACATCAGCCCGCCGGTGTTCGACCTGTATCGCCGCAAATCGGTACTGACCATCGCGATGCCAGCGCGCCGCAACGGCCAGCTTCTTGTCCTGGGAGCCGTTCTCAGCCCCGTCGGGTTTGCCAAGGTCCTGCAGACCAAGTCCACGGCGTTCCAGAGCGAGGACAGCTACCTGATCAGCCGCGGCAATCTGCTGGTGTCACCGCCTCGGCTCGCAACTGACACCGGGCCCCTGATCGGTGGCGTGCACGAGACGTTCGTCAATCGCTGCATCGCCGGGCAAACCGGGGTGGAGGAAGGAAGCGACTATCGGGGAGCCGCGGTGATTGTCAGCTACCGGTGGATCGAGACACCGGCGGCGTGTCTGGTGACGCAGATTGACGTCGCGGAGTTCGACCAGACGCTGAGCGGGGTCGCAACGTCCACTGCGCTTGTCGCGCTTGTCGTTGTCGGCGGTTCGCTGGTTGCGGCGTTCCTGGTATTTGCGCCGCTGTTCCGGCGCATCTCCAACGCCGTGACGGTTTTTCATTCGCTTACCGACGGAGACACCACGGCACGGCTGGCGCCGAGCGTGTACCGGGAGTTCCAGACCGTCACGCAGGGGTTTGCGCTGATGGTCGAAGCACGCAACCGCGCCGAGCGCGAGCTTATTGCCGCCCGGCTGGATGCGGAAACGGCGAACCGGACCAAGTCGCGGTTCCTGGCGGCAGTCAGCCATGAACTGCGCACCCCGTTGACCGGGGTCCTGGGAATGCTCGACCTGGCGGAACGACGCCGGTCATTGACCGAGGTGCGTCATGACATCGAGGAGGCGCGGACCGCTGGGCGGCATCTCCTGTCCCTGATCAACCAGGTGCTGGATTTCTCGAAGATCGAGGCGAACAAGATCGAGCTGACGGCCAAGCCGTTTGATCCGGAAGCACTGATCCGGAACGCGGCCGGCCTGTTTGAAGCGACGGCGCGTGCCAAAGGGATTGCCATTGAGACGACACGCAACGGCACTCTCCCCGCAGCACTTGTCGGTGACTCCGAGCGCCTTGCCCAGGTCCTGATCAACCTGATTGGCAACGCCGTGAAGTTTACCTCGCAGGGCGGTGTGACGGTTCGGTATGGCGCCGAGCCGTCCGGCGACCGCCGCCATCGGCTGCGGGTCGAGGTGATCGATACCGGGCCGGGAATCTCATCCGAAGGACAGGCACTGCTGTTTCAGGAGTTCTCGCAGATCGATCGCGTGGACGCGTCGAGCGCGAACGGCACCGGACTCGGACTGGCGATCTCAGCGGGGCTGATGAGCCGGATGGGCGGGGAGATCGGGGTCTCATCGGACGGACCCGGTACCGGATCCACGTTCCACATCGACCTGGAACTGGACGAAGGTGAACGTCTGGAGCCGGTCGAGTCGAAGATTGGTCGTCGTCCAACCCGGCCGTTGGCGATCCTGCTGGCCGATGACGTGGCGCTGAACCGCGACATAATCGGCCAGTATCTGCAGGAAGAAGGCCACACCGTCGACACGGTCGGCGATGGTGTGGCGTGCCTGGAGCGGTTGCGATCGGGCACTGGCTACGACGTGGTCCTGATGGACGTGAACATGCCGGTGCTGGACGGTGTCGAGGCGACACGATGGATTCGCGCCGAAGCGACGGCATGGAGCGCCATCCCGATCATCGGTCTGACAGCGGACGCGTTCACCGAGCAGCGTGACGCCTACCGGATGGCCGGAATGACCGACTGCCTGCCCAAGCCAATCGAATGGGAGCAACTGCTGTCGACCCTCGCGTCCGTCGCAAACGGTGCAGACGTCGCCACGGTGGATGTCCAGCCGGAGACCGTGCCGGCAGCCTCTCCCGAAGTTCAGGAACTTGCGGCGATAGAACTGTTCAGCGTGAAGCAGCAGGACGACCTCATGGCGCGGCTTGGTCACGTCCGCACCGTCGAACTGACGCGTGACGTTCTGGCGACGGTCACGGATCAAGCCGACCAGATGGCCAGCGTGATCGATGACCCCCAACGCTTGCGAGCCATTGGCCATGCGGTTCGTGGCGTATCGGCAAATGTCGGCCTGACCCGCGTTGCCTTCGGTGCCGGCTTGATTGAAGCTGCGGCCCGGGATGGACAGGTCGATACCGATCTGATCGGCGCACTCCGGGACGCCGTTGCGGAGACGAGGCATCGCTACACGGCGGTTGCCGAGCAGGTCGCGACCCGGCATCGCGAGAAGATGCATTGACTTTGGTTGTACCGGACGCGGGTCGTCTCGGCGGCGTCAGGCCGACTTCGGCGGGGCAGCCGGCAGCGTGATGCGGACGGTGGTTCCCGAGCCGAGTTCGCTCGCAACCTCGATCTTCCCCTGCATCGCCGTCACCAGACCGTGGCAGATCGAAAGACCCAGGCCGGTTCCTCCGCTCTTCCTCGAATAGCTCGACTCGATCTGAACGAACGGTTCCCAGATCCGCGGCAACTGATCGGGCGGGATGCCGATACCGGTATCGGCTACCTCGATCTGAACAGTCTCATCGTCAGTCGCATGAACCGACACCGCGACCGTGGTGTTCGGCGGATTGTGCTTCTGGGCGTTCGACAGGACATTGATCAGAACCTGCTGGAGGGCCCTGGAATCTGCGAAGGCGGAGGCTTTCTGGGAGAGCGGGGGCAAACGTAATTCGACGCGACGTTCCTCGAAGTTCACCGCCAGATGCCGCACGATGCGATGAACCTCGTCGACAACGTCGAGCGGTGCTGGCTTCAGCTCGTAGTGCCCGTTTTCGATGCGCGACAGATCCAGGATGTCGTTGATGATCGAGAGCAGGAACTGGCCGCTTCGCTCGATATCCGCGATGTAGCCTCGGGCGCGCTTCCAGAGCGGGCTTCCCTCCTCGCTTTCGACCAGCAGCTGGCTGAAGCCGATGATCGCGTTCAACGGTGTGCGCAACTCGTGGCTCATGACCGCCATGAAGCTGGACTTGGCGGTGTTCGCGGCCTCGGCCTGCTGAGCGGCCAGGACGAGTCGGCGATAGAAGTCGTCACGATCCAGCGCGATCCGGTAGCGCATCCAGATCAGAACGCTGATCCCGACGAACAGCATGATCGCGAGGAACACCGTCAACGGCAGGAACGGTGACAGCGTCGGCCATCCGCTTCTTGGCGCAGCCAGCAGCTTCCACTCGCCGTTGACGATTTCGACGGTGAGTTCGATTGGAGCGTGCTGGCGAATGTCGGGGTCGCCCCAGAAAACCTGTGTGTCGGCCGGATCGCCGTTGCGGCCGGTGAGGGCCATCCGATAGTTCGCTTCGAACGCGGGGTAGCCGGCGCGGATCAGCAACTTCTCGAAGTCGACAACCGTGGAGGCGATGCCCCAAAGCGCCCGCTCGCCGGAGGGTCCCGGCCGCCGGCGGATCGGGAACCGCGCAATCAACCCAAGCCCGCCTTGCTTGAGTTCAAGCGGGCCGGCGACAACCGTCCTGTTGTTCTCGATTACCTTCTCAACCGCGACCCACTGATCGGGTGTCTTCCGGTAATCGAGACCGAGTGCCGCCTGATTTCCCTCCAGAGGGTACATGTGGGTGATCACGAGATCGCGGGCCAACGCGAGATTGCGGACGTGATCCGACGCATCCTGCAGCATGTCCTCGGCGATCAGTTCGAACTCATGCTGGGTGATACCGGGACTACTGCGAATGTAGCCGGCCATACCCCGGATCAGTTGCACATCGACGTTCAGGATCTGCTGGAGCTGAACCCGGAGGGTATTCAACTGGTCTGCTGCGGCATTTCGTGCGCTTTGCCGTGCTGCCAGACCGGACATGCTTTCGATCAGGAGGACGAGCAGCAAACACCCGAACGCGGCGATCACGAGCCAGCGCCCCGCGTCCTTGCGTCGTACGCTCGGGTCGGGCACAAGCCGGCCGCCGTTGTCGATCATTCGTTCATGTCTCGCCGCGCTGCGAAAGGTTACTGCTCTTTCGTAGCATAGCGTGCCGACGGTGCTCGCGAATACGTGTGGTAAGTGCGGATCATGCCGGCAGTACGAAACATCATGGAGGCGCGCCGCCGACTGGTTCTAGACAACTAGATGGCCAGGTGCCGCACCCAGTCCTCGTGCCGACGATCCACGCCTGTGTGCTCAACGCGGGCGGCGGCGCCGGTTGCACCCATGCGACGGACATCCTTCGGGGTGAGCCCGTAGCGCCTCCGAAAGGCACGAACGAACGCAGCGTCGTTGGTGTAGCCTGACGCCAAAGCAATGTCGTAAATCGAATGGTGACACGTGGTCGCGTCGGTTAATGCGAGGAGCGCCCGCCGCAGTCGCCGTTCGCGCACGTACTTTGCGATTCCTCCGAACGACTCGAACAGTTCGTAGAGCTTCGAGCGGGACACGCCAACCTCGATGCAGATCGCCTCGACCGACAGGTTGGGATTGATGATGTTCGCCTCGACAAACCGACGTGCCTTGGTGATCTGCGCGAACACGATCCCGGACGCCTGATGCGGACTGTCCGGCGAGATCGCGGCGTTCAGGCAGGCTGCCGCCAAGCCCACGGTCGCCGGGGCGATCTCAACCGCTTGGCGCGCCGTTATCCGGCTCGATAGCTTCTTGAGCGAAATCATGTGGTCGCGCAGCAATTGCACCATCGGCTCGTGCCCCGTGAGGACGCGCAGATGCTGGTCGCCAGCCGATTTCAGCTGATCCTCGAGCATGAGACGCGGAATGAACAGCGAGATGTTTGCAAAATTGTTGGTCTTCGACACCATCGGCTGCGCAAGGTCAAAGACGACCAAGCCATCCTTGGGAAAACTCATTGGCCCACTGTCGGTCTCCCACAACATGTCGCCTTTTTCGTAGAGCTGGATCATGTAGTGATCCATCCCGTCCTTGGCCATCAGCCGCGGAGACCGCTCCCAGCGCTGTTCCAGCGTTTGCGTACGCGCCAGCATGACCGAACCGAACATGTTCGCGTCGATTTCCGCTTGGAAACCATTGCTTCGTACGGTCTTGTTCGCTTCGACCTCGAAAACACACGCGATGCTCTCGCGCCACAGGTCGAAGCGTTCGTGCGTCGGCACGCCGTCTACCCGGAAAACGGCATGGGGAACCGGATCGTCGTCTGGCGTTGGGACTGCAGCACCGTGGTGTTTCGTCATCGCTCCCTACTGTCCCGCCGATCTTCTGAACGACGCTTGATCACCCGTTCATAGCCGCTACGGCAGCAGGTCTCGGCGGTGGTCGCCAAGTCTCACTTCTGGTGAACCTCAATGGTACCAGGATTTTCATCTGCTGGTATCGACTTCCCTAATGTTTGCAATCTCATAGAACCATTCGGCGCATTGGAGCCAAAGACGCTCCAGGTCTCCGACCTGAAACCTTTCAACACAAGGACAGCGTCTGAGTTTCTGGACGAACGGTACTGGTTTTCCAGACGTTCGGCAGGCAGGGTTCGACTTGTTCTTTCATAATGAACACTCGGAGGCCGGTGCGTCCGGTTGCGGACACGGGGAGGGGGAGATGGGATGGACCCTTGATGCCCGCGTTCACGGGTGCATCGAGCGGTGGCGTCGGCGGTGGTCGGCGACTGTCTCGGGCGACCGGAAGCGTGGCGCCGGGGTATCGGCGGTTGCCCCCGGGGAGAGGTTGACCTGCTGTGTTGGTTCTTGTCAGCGGGCTCTCGACGGAATCTCGTCATCGCCAAATTTGGACAGCGCGGCCACGCACGCCGCTGGTGGAGGAGGGGTCGGACACGCACTCGCGGCCGGTGTGGCTTCAGTGCGGCGCATCAGGTTCCGTTCGGCCAGCCTGCAGCAGTGAACGGAAGCTAGGAGGACCAGCATGGACGACAAGAGAGACATCCGCCGCCGCGACTTTCTCGCAGGTCTGGGCCTGGGTGCCGGATTGGCGGGATTGGGGTTCCCTCTGCCTGCAAAAGCGGCGATCGCTTCCTTCTCGTCGGCGATGCCGGCTCCGCCGGGCGCCAAGATCGCGCGGGTGGCCATCTATCCAGCGGTCGGAATCTGCCGGGTCGGCGGGAGTCCGAAGTGGTTCCTCGCTCCTGAACTGCCGGGGGTGCCGCCCAAGCCGGACGGCGGGTTCAAGGACGGAACCGACCGGATCAAGAAGCAAGCGCAACGCTTCCGGATCTATGCGTACGACGATCAGGATCGCGTTGTGGGAGAGGTGACCTCGAAAGAGGCGACGGTGTCCTGGCGCGTGCATGTCGCCAATACGAAGGCGGCTTGGTATGGCTTCAACAATCCTCTGGACAATGGAGCCGTGGCGCCAGGCCTGCCGGGACAGCAGCGCAACAGGTACTTCACGAACCCCGCCGACCGGGAGCGGATGCTGGTGATCGATCCAGGTCCGGTCGAGATCAGCGGCAGCAAGGTCAATTGGGACGGCGATCAAGGCAACTACGCCATGGTCGGCCGGTTCTGGGACAGCACGGACGTCGGGCTGGGCCAGTTGCGCACTGACGATAGCGGTCGTCTCATCGTCGTGCCATCAGACGGCAAATCGGGTTCGCCGCAGAACGCTCCCATCACCAGCTTCGCGGACAATGACGGCTGGTATGACGACTGGTGCGACGGTCCGGTCGATGCGACCGTCACCTTGGCGGATGGGCGGGTGTTGAAGGCGGACGGCGCCTGGGTTGCCTGCGTGGGTCCCAACTTCGCACCGGAAATTCCCCCGATAAGCACGCTGTACGACGTCATCGCGAGCATGCATTGGGAGCAGGGATGGCAGTCGATACCCGACGGCCCGATCTCCTTCCGGAAGCATGTCTATCCGACATTCAGGCGAACGGCGCTCATGGAGTGGGTATCGGCGGCCGCCCACCTGCAGGAGGCCTGGCTCGATACCGGGAGCTTCGCGAGCGAGGACTACATTGCCCGGCTCGCCGATCCGAGCGTGGAGAATGCCGCCCTTCGGCAGGCGGTGTTCGCCAAGTTCCGGAACCCCGACAACCTCGGTGACGAGGCCTACAAGGAAGAGCATCTGAAAATCCCGCTCATGACCGGAGACGGGATCAATCACGACGGCAGCGCGCTGCAATGGTTCCAGTTCCCCAAGCTGCAGTACGAGTTCCTGAAGCGCTGGGCGGCGGGCGACTTCGTGAACGATCTCGCCGACGCCGCGTTGGACGGTGTCGAGGCGCTCGAACAGTTGCCGGTGGCAATGCAGCCGGCAGCGCTGACCGAGGCGGCGCTTGAGCCGTGTTCGGGAGGTGCATTCCACCCGGGTGTCGAGCTTTCCTACTACCTGCGGCTACCGCCGCTCTACCGCCGGTCCGCCGATCCGACGGCAGAGCCTTTCCGGATTGCCCGTGGCGATCGTACGTCGCTGCTCCAGGATGTCGGTCGCATCCTGGACTACACGGCCGCGACCCAGCCGTCGGGCGACAACACCGTTCCGATCGGTCCGCAGATGCCGGGTGACCTGACGCGATGGATGGGGCTGCCATGGCAACCGGATGCCTTCAGCTGCCAGCATGTGGCGATGCAGGACGCATTCCCGATTCCGGTCTGGTGGCCCGCCCTTCTGCCGGTCGATGTGCTGCCCGAGGAGTTCTACAGGCAGCTGATGCGGGACGATCTCTCTGACGAGGCCCGCGTGAAGTTCTTCGAGAACCGGGTGTGGTGGGCTCGGGGCGTGCCCGGCATCGGGTATCACGCCAACGCGAGCTACTGGGACGGCATCACCAACATGATCACCATCTGGCAGGAAATGGGCTTCGTGGTGAAGCGGCCGGGGCCACCGGACGGTGCACGACCTCAAGGCATTCCCCGTGAGGTGTACGTCGAGGTCGACCGGGGCAACGTGGAGATCCGGACGAAATGGCAGCCGCGAATGGGGCAGTTGCCGTGACTGCAGCCAACCCGAGCCGGCTTTCGGCGAAGCCGGTCGTCGTGGCTGGCGCGGGAATCTCTGGTGCGGCGGCGTGCGTCACCCTGGCTCGCCAGGGCCTGAGCGTCGTATGGCTGGCACCGGAGCCGGCAACGCCGTGGAAGCCAGGCGAGAGTCTGGCGGCTGCGGCGGGTCCGCTGCTCGAGAGCTTCGGGGCGGCAGGCATTCTCGACAAGCCGGCCCATCGCCGGATGGAAACCAGTTTCTCGTGCTGGGGCTCCGATGCTCTGCTGGAGCGCAGTGCAATCGCGTCGCGCGGCGGCCTGGGCACTGCAATCGATCGAAGCGCGTTCGAAGCGGATCTCAGAGATCTGGCGGCTGAGGCAGGCTGCAGGATTGTCTGTGCCGAGCTTGCCGATTTCGCCAGATCGGAGAGCGGGTGGGTACTGCGAACCGGCGACGGGCAGGAACTCGATGCCGGGTTCCTGGTTGACGCGACCGGGCGTTCCGCGTTCGTCGGCCGCCGAATGACCACGATGCATCGGCGGGACCAACTGGTGGCCGCAGTCGCATTCCTGCAACAGGTCGAGACGGACGTGGACCCCACCCCGGCCACGGTGATCGAGGCGGTCCAGGATGGCTGGTGGTACGCAAGCCTCCTGGCCAATGGTTCCCTGGCGGTCAACTACTACACGGACCCCGATCTTCTGGCGCGCGGCCTGACCCGGGATGTCGAGGCTTGGAAACGGCTGATCGCTGAGAGCCGCTACATCTCGAGGTGGATCGCAACCGGCGGCTTCGGCGTAGCGCAAGCGCCGCAGCTGGCCAGTGCCGGATCGACCTGGCTGGAGCGGGCCGCCGGTCCGGGCTGGATTGCCGTCGGCGATGCGGCGGCAGCGTTCGACCCGCTGTCCGCACACGGCATGACCACGGCCCTTTGGACCGGGATCGAGGCTGCCAAAGCGATAAGGCGAGTGCGAGATGGAGAGACCGCGGCGCTCGACGCCTATTCCGCGCGCGTGGCGGCGGGTGTCGAGCGGTTCCTGGCGGATCAGATCGGAATCTATGGCCGAGAGGTCCGTTTCAGGAAGAACACATTCTGGAGCCGTCGCGTCGTGCGCAATCCGAACGCCAATGCTGCGGCGTCGAGCGTGGACGAAGACCGCTCGGTCGCCTGATCGAACGCAACCCCACGAAGGAAGCCGAACAATGAAAGTACCGAACGTGTACAGAGGGCTGACGCTATCCGTGCTGGCCCTCCTCGTATCGGCCGCGGGGATGCCGAATGTCGGGCACGCAGACGCGATAAAGGCCCATCCGGATCACAACCTGCCCGGCCTGCCTTACTCAGCCGTGGTGCGCGCGGGCAACACGATCTATGTCTCCGGTGTCCTCGGCCATGTTCCCGGCAAGGCAGAGCTGGTGCCTGGCGGCGTGGGCGCGGAGGCCCGTCAATCGCTCGCATACATCAAGGAGTATGTGGAGCTTGCGGGCGGCTCATTTGAGAACACGGTCAAGTGTATGGTTCTGCTCGCCAATATCGAGGATTTTCCGAAGATGAACGAGGCGTATCGGGAATTCTTTCCGAAGAATCCGCCAGCGCGATCGACGGTGATCGTTCCCGCCTTGCCGCTTGGCGCGGGTGTCGAGATCGAATGCAACGCCATTATCGTCGACTGACCCGGCGGGGTTCGCCTCACCGCCTCGGCAATACGCCGGAACACCCCAGTTGTCATCGACGATCGGGTACGCTTGCCTGAACCGCAGTGATCCTCCGCGTGTAATCTGATCCAATCGGTGTCGGGATGCGTAGAGATCGCTGCAACCCAGGGAGCGACGACCTTATGCGCATTGCCGTCATCGGATCCGGCGTGGCTGGCCTCAGTGCTGCATGGCTGATGCGCACGGTCCACGATGTAACGGTCTTCGAGCAGGACGCTCGACTGGGCGGCCACGCCAATACGGTCGCGCTCGACTATGACGGTGTCCCGGTTTCAGTCGACACCGGCTTCATCGTCTACAACGAGCGGAACTATCCCAACCTCGTGCATCTGTTTGAGCATCTCGGTGTCGCTACCGAAGCGAGCCAGATGACCTTCAGCGTCTCGGCCGATGACGGTCGCCTTGAGTACGAAGGTTCGCTTCGCGGCATGCTGGCCCAGCCCGGCAATCTGATGGACCGACGATACTGGCGCATGATGGCGGACATCATGCGGTTCTTCTCGGGTGCGGCGCGCTTGTTGAAGCAGCCGGGCGAGGGACCAACGCTTGGGGAGTGGTTGACCCGGGAACGGTATGGCGACGGCTTTATTCATGACCATCTGCTGCCGATGGGAGCGGCGATCTGGTCGTGCCCGGTGCAGACCATGCTGGCGTTTCCGGCGAAGTCGTTCATCCGATTCTTTGACAACCACCAGCTTCTCAATCTGGTCGACCGTCCGCAGTGGCGCACCGTCAGCGGTGGTTCCCGGCGGTACGTGGAACGATTGGCCTCGGCACTGTCCGGTCGGATTCGACTGACGGCGCCGGTGCGTCGGGTAACGCCGGGGCCGTCCGGGGTGACGGTCGAGACCGCCGACGGAAGCGCCGAGGTTTTCGATCAGGTTGTGTTCGGCACGCATGGCGATCAGGCGCTGCGGCTGATTGCCGATCCGACGGACGGTGAAAGCCGAATCCTGGGCGCGTTTCGCTATCAGGCGAACACCGCCGTATTGCATCGCGATCCGTCGTTGATGCCGCGCCGACGGGCAGCCTGGGCTGCGTGGAACTATCAGGCCGACCGGTCCGAGCGCAGTGATCGCCGGGTGGCATTGACGTACTGGATGAACCGGCTGCAGAACCTGGATCCGGCCCGCCCTGTGTTCGTGAGCATGAACCCCCTGCGGGAACCAGACCCGGGGCTGGTGTTTGCGCGATTCTCCTATGAGCACCCGGTATTCGATGCGGCGGCGGTGTCGGCCCAGGATGGCCTGCCGTCGATCCAGGGCAGGCGTGGTCTGTGGTTCTGCGGCAGCTACTGCGGCTGGGGTTTTCACGAAGATGGTCTGAAAGCGGCTATTGCCGTCGGACGGTCGTTGGGCGCGGAGCCGCCCTGGCCGTGCGGAGTGCCATCTGCGGATCGACGGTACTGCGTGGCTGGACCGGCCGGCGTGCTCGCCGATGCAGCGGACTGAAGCCGTGGCGTCGCCCGCCTCGGCCCCGGAGCGCCGGTCAGCGCTGTACCCGGGCAGCGTCATGCACACTCGGGTGGGAGTCGTTCGCCACCGGTTCCGATACCGTGTGGCATCCGTTCTCCTGGACCTCGACGAACTGACGGCGATCAATCGGGACCTGTGGCTGTTCTCGGTCGAGCGCGCCAATCTGTTCAGCTTCCGCTTCCGGGACCACGGCCCGCGCGACAGCTCGGATCTCCGCTCCTGGATCGAGGGTGAATTTGCCCGCGCCGGACGGTCGATCGATGGTGGGCGGGTTCTTCTTCTCTGCTTCCCGCGGGTGCTCGGTTACGTATTCAACCCGATTACCATCTACTGGGGCTATCGGGCGGATGGCGCGTTGGCCGGTGTGCTCTATGAGGTCAAGAACACCTTCGGGGACCAGCACTGCTATCTCGTGCCTGTGGACGACGGGCACCGTCCAGGCACGCCGTTGATCCAGACGGTAGACAAGCGGTTCCACGTCTCGCCGTTCCTGCCGATCGAAGGGAGCTATCGCTTCCGGCTCGATGAACCCGGCGAACGTCTGCGGGTCCTGATCCGGTTGATTGGCCCGGACGGTAACGACCGGCTGATCGCCACCCAATCAGGTGAGCGTCGGCCGTTGACCGATTTGCGTCTGCTGGCCAGCCTGTTCACCCATTCCTGGATCACGGTCAAAGTGATGGCGGCGATTCACTGGGAGGCGGTTCGCCTCTGGTGGAAGGGCGCGCTGTTCCACAGGCGGCCGGAACCGCCGGCAGATGCCGTTTCGCTCGGACGCAGCGTGCGCCCGGAGCCGACAAACCCCGGAGCGCTGTAAAGCCGATGACCGTGACAACCAACGAGGACTACGCGCGGGAACGTCATACGGAATCCGATATCCGGTTGGCTGTCCCGCATGCCATGCCCGGGCTGAACCGGTGGACCCGCGCAGCGTTTCGCATGCTGGCCGGGATTGCGGTCGGCCGCCTGACGGTGGTGTTGCCCGACGGCCGGTCGGCGGCCTTCGACAGCGGTACTCCCGGTCCGGACGCCACCGTTCGCCTGCGGGATCTGGGGGCGATCAAGCGGTTTATCCTGGGTGGCGATCTGGCGTTTGCTGAGGCGTACATGGACGGTGCGGTCGAGAGCCCGGATCCGGTGGCGGTGGTTGAGCTGTTCGTGCACAACAAGAACGCGCTGAACCAAGGCAACCCCCAGGGTCTGATCCGGGTGATGGCGCGTCGGATCGTGCACTGGCTGAACGGGAACACCCGCCGCGGCAGTCGCCGCAACATTGCCTACCACTACGATCTCGGGAACGCCTTCTACGCGCGATGGCTGGATCCCTCGATGACCTACTCGGCCGCGCGGTTCGAGGGCAGCCAGCACAGTCTGGAGGCGGCCCAGATCGCGAAATACCGCCGGATGGCCGAGAAGCTGCAGTTGCGGTCCGGGCAGCGGGTGCTGGAGATCGGTTGCGGCTGGGGTGGCTTTGCGGTCTATGCCGCGCAGGAGTTTGGCGTACAGGTGCACGGAATCACCCTGTCGAGCGAGCAGCATGCCTACGCCGTCGAGCGGGCACGCGAGGCCGGCGTGGACGATCGGGTCAGCTTCGAGATTCGCGACTACCGGGATCTTGAAGGCCGCTTCGACGCCATCGCGTCGATCGAGATGTTCGAAGCCGTGGGTCAATCGTTCTGGACGCGGTTCTTTGCCCAGTTGCACGACCGATTGGTCGATGGCGGTCGCGCGGCGTTGCAGGTGATCACCATCAGCGAGGCTGGGTTCGATGAATACCGGGCCAGCCCAGACTTTATCCAGCGCTACATCTTTCCCGGCGGCATGTTGCCGACCCGCCGCCACCTCCGAGAGCTTGGTCAGGCGCGGGGCATGCGCGTCGATGCGGAGGAGGCGTTCGGACTCGACTATGCCCGGACCTTGGCGGAATGGCGGGTCCGGTTCCTGGAAAAATGGCCGGAGATCGAGCCGCTGGGTTTCGACGCGCGGTTCCGCCGGATGTGGGACTACTACCTCGCCTATTGCGAGGGCGGGTTCCGCGGCGGCCACATCGACGTCTGCCAGATCGCCTACGTACGTCCGTAGCGTTTGACCGCGGTCCAGCTTCTGGAGGATGCCTCGATGTCGAGCCGGAGGACCCCGCTCGCGGTTCTGATGGCGTACGGGATGCCTGGTCTGCCGGCGGCAGCGCTCGGTGTGCCGCTCTACATCTTCCTGCCGACATTCTACACCGCCGGACTCGGCCTGCCTCTGGCGGCGGTCGGCACGGCACTGCTGGTCGCGCGTCTTTGGGACGTAGTGACGGACCCGCTGGTCGGGGCGCTGTCGGACCGCACCCACAGCCGGTTCGGTCGTCGCCGGCCCTGGTTGATTGCATCCCTGCCGCTGCTGATGGTGTCGGTATGGATGCTGTTCCGGCCGATCGAGGGTGCCGGCGTCGGCTACCTGACACTGTGGAGCCTCGCGCTCTATCTCGGCTGGACCATGCTGTCGCTGCCGCATGGGGCGTGGGGGGCCGAACTGTCGGACAACTACCACGAACGCTCCCGGATCACCGCCGCGCGCGAGATCGCGGTCGTGATGGGAACCCTGGTCGCTGCCGGGCTGCCGGCGGCGCTGCAGATCGACGGCGACAGCAGGCCAGGCGCGGTCCTGGCCGTCCTGGCGCCGATGCTTGTCGTCGGCCTGCCGGTGGCAGTTCTGATCGCGATCACTGTCGTACCGGACCGTCCAGTGCTGCGGGTGCAGCCGGTGCCGTGGCGACGGGCCGGTGCGTTGCTGGCGGCCAACCGGCCGTTCCGTCGGCTGATCGTGGCCTATCTAGTCAACGGCACGGCAAACGGCCTGCCGGCCACCCTGTTCCTGATGTTCGTCGCCCACGTGCTGGCGGAGCCGGAGATGCAGGGCCCGCTGCTGTTCGCGTACTTCTTCTGCGGCATTGTCGGGGTGCCGGGCTGGCTCGCCCTGGCCCGTCGGATCGGCAAGCACCGGACCTGGTGCTTTGCCATGGCAGTCAACTGCGCCGTGTTCGTCTGGGCGCCGTTGCTGGGCGCCGGCGACGTATGGCCGTTCCTGGTGATCTGCGTTCTGTCCGGGTTGTGCCTGGGGGCGGATCTGGTGCTGCCGAGCGCCATCCAGGCCGACGTGATCGATGTCGACACCGCAGCCGGCGGCGGGCGGCGCACAGGGGTGTATTTCGCGTTCTGGGGGATGGCGACCAAGCTGGCGCTTGCGCTGGCGGTCGGGGTCGCGTTCCCGCTTCTGGAACTGGCCGGGTTCACGGCCGACGGCCTGAACGAGCCCTCGGCCTTGCTGACGCTGGCGCTGCTCTACAGCGCCGTGCCGGTGGTCTTCAAGGTGTTCGCGATCGCCCTGATGTGGCGATTCCCGCTCGATGAGGCGGCGCAGAGCGATCTGAAGCGGCGCATCCAGCGTATTGAGGGGGAAACGGTAACCGAGAGCTGATCCATGCCCCACTGTCTTGCGTATGTCCTGGTATTGTTGCCGCTGCTGGGGGCGTGCCAGTCCATGAAGATCGAGGATTTCAAGGAGACCACGCCACGCCTGATCCTGGAGGACTACTTCGCCGGCCGCACCGTGGGGTGGGGCATCTTCGAAGACCGTTTCGGCAACCTGCGACGCGAGTTCAAGGTCGACATCGCCGGCACCTGGGACGGTAAGACCCTGACCATGGTGGAGGACTTCGTCTACTCCGATGGCGAAACCGACCAGCGTATTTGGCGGGTCGAGAAGGTGGACGATCACCGCTATCGTGGTCGGGCCGATGACGTCATAGGCGTCGCCGAAGGAACCGTAGAAGGCAAGGCGCTCACCTGGACCTACGAAGTGATGCTGGACATCGGCGGAACCGAGCGCAAGGTCCGGTTCACCGACTGGTTGTTCCTGCAGGACGACGAGGTGCTGATCAACCGCGCGTCGGTGACCAAGTTCGGCATCGAACTGGGTACCCTTACCCTGTTCTTCCGAAAGCCGACTTCAGACGCGCGCGGCAAACAGGCGGCGTAGCCAACCGATCAACACACCGGCGATCGGCAGGCGCGCATAGAGCTGGCCGGCTGCATCCCAATGGTCGACGTGCTCGCGAATCCGGCCGGTGGCGGCGTCGAACCGGATCTCGCTCATCCCATCGATGAGAACGGAACGACCGCGCGCGACGGCCGTGAACCGCCAACGGACGTAGCCGGCCCGGGGTGACAACACCCGGTCGATCACGGCAAAGCGCGGCTCCGACACGGCCGCGTACATATGCTGGTACAGCGCGATGAAGCGTTCGATCCCCGCAATGTCGTTGAACGGATCGACGAACCGTACGTCGTCCGTGCACAGCGCTCTGAATTCCTCGAGACGGTCCGGTGTCAGGGTTTCGAACAGCCGGCAGTATGCCTCGAACATGGTGCCGCGCGGGTCGCTCACATCCCGGTCCCCTTGTGCATCAGCCAGAAGTACAGCCGGTCCGGCAGGATGCCCAGGAACTTCAGGATCAACGCGAAGCGCCGCGGAAAGGTGATCTCGAAACTGGCTCCTTGGAGACCGCGGTACAGACGCTCCGCCGCGTCCTCGACCTCCATCAGGAACGGCATCGGGAACGGGTTGCGGTCGGTCAGCGGCGTGCGCACGAACCCGGGGCACACCACCTGCGTGGTGATTCCATGGTGATCCAGGTCGAACTTCAGCGCTTCGGCAAAGTTGATCAGCGCCGCCTTGGTGGCGCCATACCCGGCCGCACTCGGCAGGCCGCGGTAGCCGGCAACGCTGGCCACGATCGCGAGGCGTCCGCCGCCGCGATCGATCAGCGCCGGCAGAACCGCGTCGACACAGTGCACGACGCCCATCAGGTTGATGTCGACGAGGGAGCGGATACCGGAGACGTCAAACGCCTTGGCGACGGTCGGAATGTGCAGGCCGGCCGCCAGTACGACGGTGTCGATGGCGCCCAGGTCGTGTTCGATGGCCTTTGCCGTTGTCCGGCAGGCGGCGTGGTCGGTGACATCCAGCGGGTAGGGGCGGATCGATCCGGCTGTCGGCTCGGCCGCAAGCGCGTTCAAGGCGTCGACGCTTCGGGCACTGGCGGCCACGGTCCAGCCATCGGCCGCCATCCGTCGGGCCAATGCCTGGCCGATCCCACTGCTGGCGCCGGTGATCCAGACGATCCGCTGGGACATGGACTGTTATCCGATCTTGAGCGGGGCACGGCCGTCCCGCAGTGGTGTGGCGAACAGGGCGGCGTCGGCCGGATCAGGGGCCACACGGGTGTATTCGATGAAGCCGCCGCCGATGGTGAAGGTCATCTTCTGCCAGACCCGGTCGGCGTCGTACCAGAAGTCCAGGTCGATATCGCCGCGCATGGCATAGCGGGTGCACGGCGTCGGCCGCCCCAGCGCTTCGATGGTCTCGGAGCCCGCCTTGGTGATGGTGAAATCGAGGATCCGACCAAGCTGACTGTCCAGCATCCGGCTCTGCTCGACGAACCGCGGATGCCAATAGCTGGACGGCAGGATGTCCGCCGGTGCGACGATCCGACCTTGCGTGCCGTCCACCAGAAGTCCGTTCGAGCTTGCGCGGGCGGTTACCTGCTGCGCTTCGCCGTCGTCGTTGGTGACGGTGTCGAGTGCGAACAGGCGGCCATCCCGCCACCGCTCGCGCGAGCGGTGCTCGTAGCGGTACACGGTGATGAACGCGATATCGACCTTGAAGTCGATGTACACCTGGGTGATGTCATCGGTGCCGTCGCTGCCGAACCGCTCCATCACCACGCCGAGCGGCGAGCCTTCGCGGGTCACGGCGAACTTCAGGATCTCGGGATAGGCGCGGGCGAGTCCGGCTCGGGCAGCGGTAGCACGGTGCGGGTCGATTGCCACCGGCAAGCCGCTCAATGCAAATAGGCCGGCGCTGGTGATGCCTTCAAAGAACCGGCGTCGATCGATCTGCTGCATCGTGCTTCTGCCTCTATCCCGGAATGCCCTGGCCGTTCTGGCTGCGCCGCTCACTGCCTCCATGGATACGGGCCCGGTTGCTGGGCGGATCACTCCCGTCGTTTCAGCGCATCGGCCATCTTCTCGGCAATCATCACGGTCGTCAGGTGGGTGTTGGCGCGGACCACCTCCGGCATCACCGAGGCGTCGATCACCCGAAGGCCGGTGCAGCCGATGACCCGGCAGGCCGGATCGACGACCGAGCGCGGGTCGTCCTCCGGACCCATCCGGCAGGTACCGCTGGCGTGCTGGGCATCGGAGCATTCCGACATCATCCAGTCGTCGAGATCGACGCCGGTCAGTTCATCCTCGATCGAGCGTCCGCTGATCCCGTATTCGACGCGGGTGGCGATGCTGTGGACCCCATGCTGCCGACCGACGGCACACAGCCGCCGCACGCCGTCGCGCATCCGCACCAGGTCGCGCTCGTCCGACAGCATCCGTTCCTCGACGACCGGATCCAAATGTGGATCCGACGATGCGATGCGCACGGTTCCCTGGCTGAACGCCTGGTAGACCGAGACGGCAATGCGGCCGCGTGCTAGGTCGCCGTCGGCTTCGGAGCGCAGGTTGCCGGCGATCATGATCATGTCGTTCTCACCGGCATCGGCGAGGCCTGAGGAGTAGCGCAGGCAGCAGTTGGTGTGGCGGTGCATGCGCGTGCCGACCTGCGCTTCCGGCTTCAGGTGCAACAAGACACCGAGGATCGGGTGGTCCAGAAGATTGGCGCCGACCGGTCGGTCGACCACCACCGGAATGCCGAGACTGCGCAGATGGGATGCCGGGCCGATGCCGGAGCGATGCAGGATCGCCGGTGAATGGATCGCCCCTGCCGACAGGATGACTTCGCGGGTCGCCCGCACCGACCGGCGCTCGCCGTCGATCCAGACCGAGACCCCACTGATGTGCGGACGGTTGCCCTCAAGCGCGAGGGTGTCGACCAGGGCGTTGCCGACGATCGTAAGGTTGCCGCGGCCCCGTGCCGGCTCCAGGTAGCCGTCGTTGGTCGAGACCCGGTAGCCGTCGCGGCTGTTGATCGCATAGGGCGAGGCACCGGTGCTGTCCGGAGCGTTGTGGTCCTCGGACCATGGATAGCCGAGGCTTTCGGCCGATGCCTTGAGCGCGCGATCGACGTACCCCCAGTCCCCGACCGGCGCGCGGTATACCGGGATCGGACCGCCCTGTCCGTGATAGGGCGCCTGGCCAAAGTCGACGTCGTCCTCCAGTTTGCGGAAATAGGGCAGCACGTCATCCCAGCCCCACCCGATGCAGCCGAGACCGACCCAGCGTTCGAAGTCGTCCGGGATGCCGCGGATCGCGATCTGACCGTTGATGGTCGAACTGCCGCCGATCGCTCGGCCGCGCCACAGTAGTTTGGGCTCCTGCCGCTCGGTGCGCCGGGCCAGCAGTTTCGGCCATCGGTAGTCGTCGTCGCCGATCGCACGCAGCGGGTTCGGGATGCGGATGTGCTCGGGCGTGTCGGCCGTACGGAAGTCGCGTCCAGCCTCCAGAAGCAGGACTCGCGTAGCCGGGTCCTCGCTCAGTCGCGCCGCCAGAACCGCGCCCGCGGAACCGCCGCCGATGATGACGTAGTCGTAGTCCTGCTGCATGAGGTCGAGCCTTGGAAGTCGATCATACCGGCTGCAACAGGACGACAGCCGGCGAGGGCTGGCAAGCTCGATCGTCATCCCCAATGGGTCAGTTGGCCACTTCATGGAACTCGCCCCCGACCGCTTGCTCTTCCCTCGAAACCCGGATACCGGTCGACGATCCGCTGCGGTCTGGAGGTTCGTTGTGTCTAACCCAGGTGAGCGGTCGGCCAACGCCGCATTGCACCGGAATGTTCCGATCGAACCCCAGGCGACCGCTTTGCTGCTGGTCGATGTGCAGAACCTGGAGATCGCCGAGCCGGAACGGCGCGCGCACCCGGCATTTGTGGCCGATCTGGAGGCGCGGGTGGTGCCGAACATCGCGCGCCTGGTCGCCGCGTGTCGCGGCGCGGGCATAGAAGTGGTCTACACGGTGATCGAGAGCCTTACCTGCGACGGCCGCGACCGCAGCCTGGACCACAAGCTGTCGGGCATTTTCGTGGCGAAAGGGGCGTGGGAGGGCCAGGTGATCGACGCGGTAGCACCGGCCGCCGACGACATCGTCCTGCCGAAGACCTCGTCCGGCGTCTTCAACTCGACCAACATCGACTACCTGTTGCGGAACATGGGCGTCCGGCACCTGATCGTCGTCGGGTTGCTGACTGACCAGTGTGTCGACATGGCGATCCGTGACGCTGCCGATCGCGGCTACTACACGGTATGCGTCGCCGATTGCTGCAGCACCCACACCCGCGATCGCCACGACGCGGCCTTGCGGGCGTTCGGCGGATACTGCCGGACGGTCAATCTCGAGGCGATGCTGGCGGAGATCGCCTCGACAGCCCGTTGACCCCTCAGCCCGTTGCCCCCTCAGGCCGGTGCCGGTGCGTCCAGTCGCAGCAGGCCCTCGGCCTTGAGGTCGCTCCACAGTGCGGCCGGGATCGGGACGTCGAAGGCAGCGACGTTGCGGGCCACCTCGTCGGGGGTGACACCGCCCAGCACCACGGATGCGACGGCTGCGTGGCCTAGTGGAAACCGGGCGGAAGCGACCGCCAGTGGGATGCCATGGGCCCTGCACACCGCCTCGATGCGTCGCGCTCGCTCACGCACCTCCGGCAACGCCGGAACGTAGTTGTACATCGCGCCGTCAACCGGGCCGGTTGCCAGGATCCCGGTGTTGAAGACGCCGCCCATCAGCACCGCGATGCCCTTGTCAGCGGCGAGCGGCAGGAAATCGTCAAGCGCGCCTTGTTCCAGGAGCGTGTAGCGTCCGGCCAGCAGCATGGCGTCGAACTCGCCGGCGCGGGCGAACCGTGCGCACATCGCCGCCTCGTTGACGCCGATGCCGATCGCCCGCAGCACGCCGTCGGCGCGCAGCCGGTCGAGTGCCCGGTAGGCGCCGTTCATCGCTTCGGCAAAGCGTTCATCGACGGCTTCGGCGCCGTGGGTCCATCCGTCGACGTCGTGGATGAGCGCGATCTCGATCCGGTCGGTGCCGAGCCTCAGCATTGAGTGTTCGAGCGAGCGCAGCACCCCATCGTACGAATAGTCGTACTCCGACCGGAACGGCAAACCGCCGACGAAGCGCTTGCTGACCACGGGACCGCGGGCCGGGGACATCAGTCGCCCGACCTTGGTGGACAGCACGACCTTGTCGCGGTCGAGACGGCGCAGGGCGGTGGCGATGCGGGCCTCGGCCAGCCCATTTCCATAGTGAGGCGCCGTGTCGATCAGACTGATGCCGGCGCCGACCGCCGCCATGACGGTCGCCACGGCCGTCTCATCGTCGAGCCGTTGGTAAAGATCACCCAATGGTGCGCTGCCGAAGCCCAATCTGGAAATACGCAGGCCGGAGCGGGGGTGGGAGACTGTCGTGAAGGGCATGGTGTGCTGGTTCCCTGGCGGCGATCGCCGGTGCCGAGAGAGGGCGACGCTCGTTCGAATGGTACGGCCCGAGTCGGCGTTCCGTCGCCTCGAGCCGACGGGCAGGGTACGCCGATGTGGGGCTTGGAACCACCGGGCGTGACAGGTCGTTTCAGGTTTGCGGCCTGTCGGGAGTCGGACCAGCAATGTGACCGCCAACCCGCTGATTTTATGGAGGGACGCCAGAACGCAATTCCGTGAGCGGCTACTGACAAGACGGTGGATCGGCACTATCTGTAACAGGAATTGTCCCGGTCTCGGACGGCTCGCCTCTCGCGACACGATGGCGAATCTGTCATACTCGGGTCACGGAAATACCTTGTTCCAGTGCTAGCAGTGCTTAAGTAATTTTTAAGAACTAAGTTCCAAAATCTAAGAAACTAAACAGCGCCTGAGTTGTTATTGTAGTAGATAAAAGCACGACAAGTGTACTGGTCGTGAAGTGATGAGGTTCGCTTCACGCGCAACGGGGGGAACACCGACGTAAAGGGCGGGTTCCGAATGCCTGGACCAGAGACTGACAGCGACAGCGTGAACGGCCAAGGCACTGCGCCAGCCGGCGTCGCATCGATGACCATAAAGCAAATGCCGGCGTCTCGCCGATCGGACGCCAGAGCGGTTGCGCGGCGCCGGTACGGTTCAGTTCAGCTTCCTTGCCATGTCGCGGCCAACGGCCGCGTATCTGCCACCGTGGAGTGAGGCATGAGCGTCATGAAGGACGTGTTTTCCGAGTACACCGAGACCTATCAGACCCGCAAAGAGTCCGAGATGAGTCTGATGGAGTATCTGGACCTCTGCGGCAGTGACCCGATGGCGTTTGCATCCGCGGCGGAACGGATGGTCGCGGCGATCGGGGACCCGGAAGTCATCGACACGTCGAGGGACGCGCGGCTCGGGCGGATCTTCATGAACCGGACGATCAAGGTTTACCCGGCCTTCCATGACTTCTTCGGGATGGAAGACACCATCGAGCGATTGGTCGGCTACTTCCGGTATGCCGCACAGGGCCTGGAGGAGCGCAAACAGGTCCTCTACCTGCTCGGGCCGGTCGGTGGCGGCAAGTCGTCGTTGGCCGAACGCCTCAAGACCCTCATGGAGCAGCATCCGATCTATGTCTTGAAGGCCGGCGATCAGATCAGCCCGGTTTTTGAGAGCCCTCTCGGTCTGTTCGACCCACAGCGCATGGGCCAGAAACTGCAAGACCGGTTCGGTATTCCGCTTCGCAAGCTGAGCGGGCTGATATCGCCGTGGGCGGTCAAGCGGCTCGACGAGTTCGACGGCGACCTGACCAAGTTCACGGTGGCGAAGGTCTACCCGTCGAAGCTGCGGCAGATCGGCGTGGCCAAGACCGAGCCGGGGGACGACAACAATCAGGACATTTCGACCCTGGTCGGCAAGGTCGACATCCGCAAGCTGGAGTACTTCAGCCAGAACGACCCGGACGCCTACAGCTATTCGGGCGGCCTGAACCGGACGACCCAGGGCATGCTTGAGTTCGTCGAGATGTTCAAGGCGCCGATCAAGGTGCTGCATCCGCTGCTGACGGCGACCCAGGAAAGCAACTACGTCGGCACCGAGAACATCGGTGCGATGCCGTTCCAGGGCATCATCCTGGCCCATTCGAACGAGTCCGAGTGGCAGAGCTTCCGCAACAACCGCAACAACGAGGCGTTCCTCGATCGGGTATCGGTAATCAAGGTCCCGTATTGCCTGCGGGTTCAGGAAGAAGAGAAGATCTACGAGAAGCTGATCAACACCAGCGAGCTTGCGAACGCCGCCTGCGCGCCGGGCACCTTGGAGATGCTGGCGCGTTTCAGCGTGATGACGCGGCTGCGGGAACACGAGAACTCCGACCTGTACGCCAAGATGCGGGTCTACGACGGGGAAAGCCTGAAGGAGACCGACCCCAAGGCGAAATCGATCCTGGAGTACCGCGACGCCGCCGGTGTCGACGAGGGCATGGAGGGTTTGTCCACGCGGTTCGCCTTCAAGGTGCTGTCGAAGACCTTCAACTACGACCCGAAGGAGGTCGGCGCCGATCCGGTGCACCTGATGTACATGCTGGAACAGGCGGTCCGGCACGAACAGTTTCCGGAGGAAGCCGAGCGTCGCTACATCGAGATGATCAAGAGCGAACTTGGTCAGCGCTACGCCGAGTATATCGGTAACGAGATCCAGAAGGCCTATCTGGAATCGTACAACGACTACGGCCAGAACCTGTTCGACCGATACCTCGACTACGCCGATGCCTGGGTCGAGGACCACGACTTCAAGGACCCCGACACCGGCCAACTGATGGACCGCGAGTTGCTGAACCAGGAACTCAGCAAGATCGAGAAGCCGGCCGGCATCGCCAACCCCAAGGACTTCCGCAACGAGGTCGTCAAGTTCGCGTTGCGGGCTCGCGCCCAGAACGCCGGAAAGAACCCGTCCTGGACCTCCTACGAGAAGATCCGCGAGGTGATTGAGCGGCGGATGTTCAGCCAGGTCGAGGATCTGCTGCCGGTCATCAGCTTCGGCACCAAGAAGGAGTCGGAGACTGAGCGCAAGCACGCCGAGTTTGTCGAGCGGATGATCGCGCGCGGCTACACCGAGCGTCAGGTTCGGCGGCTGGTGGAGTGGTACATGCGCGTCAAGCAGGCCGGCTAGGCCGGGGAGGGGCAGTCCGAGCGATGCAGATCATCGACCGGCGCCGGAACTCCCAAGGCAAAAGCCTGGCGAACCGGCAGCGCTTCCTGAGACGGGCAAAACGCCAGGTAACGGAGGCAGTGCGACAGGCATCGGCCGAACGGCGGATCCGCGACGTCGCGGACGGCGAGCAGATCGTCATTCCGACCGATGGACTGAACGAACCGCGGTTCCGGCATGACCCCGACAGCGGCCGCCAGGATGGCGTGGTGCCGGGGAACAAGCAGTTCCAGGAGGGTGACCGCATCCCGCGGCCGTCGAAAGGCGGCGGTCAGGGCGCGGGTCGGGAAGGCAGTCCCGACGGTGAAGGCACGGACGCCTTCGGCTTCGTGCTGTCGCGCGAGGAGTTTCTCGACATCTTCCTGGAGGATCTGGAGCTTCCGGACCTGATGAAGAAGAGCGTCGGTCGCTCCGAGCAGACGACCTCGGAGCGGGCCGGATTCGCGGTGACCGGCGCGCCGACCAACATCAACCTGGTGCGCACCATGCGCAACAGCCTGTCGCGCCGCATCGCCCTGCGCCGGCCCAGCAACGATGAAGTTGCAGCGCTCCGCCAGGAACTCGCCGAGCTTGAGGTGTCTCGTCCTGACAGCGAGGATCTCGACGAACTGCGGGCTCGGCTGGTGCGGTTGGAGAGGCGGACCCGGGAAATACCCTACCTCGACCCCATGGACATCCGCTTCAACCGCTATGAGGCGGTTCCCAAGCCGATCACCCAGGCGGTCATGTTCTGCCTGATGGACGTGTCGGGTTCGATGTCGGAGGCGATGAAGGATCTGGCGAAGCGGTTCTTCATGCTGCTGTACCTGTTCGTCCAACGTCGATACCGGCATGTCGAGATCGTGTTCATCCGGCACACCCACCGCGCCGAGGAAGTGGACGAGGACACGTTCTTCCACAGCCGGGAGACCGGCGGCACGGTGGTGTCGACCGCCTTGATCGAGATGCGGCGGGTGATCGCCGAGCGCTATCCGGTGGCGGAGTGGAACATCTATGCGGCCCAGGCGTCCGATGGCGACAACCTGACGGCCGACGGGGCAGAGGTTGCCGCGGTACTGGCGCGCGACATCCTGCCGATCACCCAGTATTTCGCCTATGTCGAGGTTTCCGGCGGGGTCGGCGAACTGCTTCGGACCGACTCCAATCTGTGGCGGACCTACATCCCGTTCACGGAATCGCACCGGAATTTCGCATCGCGCCGGGTCGGCGACCGCAGCGACATCTATCCCGTGTTCCGAGACCTGTTCACCCCGGAGAAACAGAGTGCCTAAGGTCGCAAAGCCGATAGCGGGCACCCCGCTGTTCATGGAGGCCGACTGGTCCTATGACGCGGTGCGCCGGGCCTACGACGCGATCGAGGAGATCGCCCTGGGCGAACTCGGGCTGGATGTCTACCCGAACCAGATCGAGGTGATCACGGCCGAGCAGATGCTGGACGCCTACGCGTCGATCGGCATGCCGCTGATGTACAATCACTGGTCCTTCGGAAAGCAGTTCGCCTACAACGAACTGCTGTACCGCAAGGGCGCGCGCGGCCTCGCCTACGAGATCGTCATCAACTCAAATCCCTGCATCAGCTACATCATGGAGGACAACTCCATGGCGATGCAGACGCTGGTCATCGCGCACGCCGCCTTCGGGCACAATCACTTTTTCAAGAACAACAATCTGTTCCGGCAGTGGACCGACGCCGACGCCATCCTCGACTACATGCAGTTCGCCAAGTCGTACATCGCCAAGTGCGAGGAACGCCATGGGACGCGTGCGGTCGAGCGATTGCTGGATGCCGCTCACGCGCTGATGGATCACGGAGTGAATCGCTATCAGCGTAAGCGCCGGGTCAGTCCGAAATCGGCCAAGAAGCGGGCCAGCGACCGGCTGCGTCACGAGGAGGAGACCTACGACGACGTCTGGCAGCGCACCATGCCGGGCGACCCCCGCCAGGCGCCGGACGCCGAGGTCGATCCGGAGAATCCGCCGTTGCATGACGCGCTGCCGCTGCCGGAAGAGAACATCCTGTATTTTCTGGAGAAAATGGCACCGAAGCTGGCGCCGTGGCAACGCGAGGTGCTGCGGATCGTGCGCCAGATGGCGCAGTACTTCTACCCGCAGAAGCAGACCAAGGTGATGAACGAAGGGTGTGCTACCTACGTTCACTACCGGATCATGCACCGGCTGCATGAGAAGGGCCTTCTGTCCGACGGCGGGCTGATGGAGTTCCTGCACTCGCACACGTCGGTGATCTTCCAGCCCGATTTCGACGACAAGCGCTATTCCGGCATCAACCCGTATGCCCTGGGTTTCGCGATGATGACCGATATCCAGCGGATCTGCGAACGACCGACCGAGGAGGATTGCGAGTGGTTTCCAGAGATCGCGGGAAACGACGACGCGATGGGAACACTCAGGGCTGCATGGGCAAACTACCGCGACGAGAGCTTCGTGCTGCAATTCCTCAGTCCGAACGTCATACGCCAGATGAGGTTGTTCAAGTTGTCAGGCGGGCAGGATGATCCGGACTATCTGGTCGACGCGATCCACAACGAGCGCGGCTATCACAAGATCCGCAAGACGGTAGCCCGTCGCTACGATGTCGCGCTGCAGGACCCGAACATCCAGGTGGTCGAGGCCGATCTGGAGGGCGATCGGACGCTGACGCTGCGGCACGAGGTGGTCGACGGGAACCTGCTGGAGAAGAACGACGCGGGCGCCGTCCTGCAGCATGTGGCTGATCTGTGGGGCTATCCCGTGTCGCTGGTCGAGTTCGATGGGGCCAGCGACCGCGTCCTGTGCGAGCACGGTCCGGCCGAGCCGCGCGGATGACGGTCAGCCGAGGCGGCTGACAATCTCCGCCCATAGGGCCTCGTACGCTGCCGCGACGGCGGTCCGTGGCGCGAACACACCGAGCGGCGCGCGCTCGGTACCCATGCGTTCAACAACGCTGGCATAGGGGATGTGCGTGGTCAGCGCCTCGACGTGATCGTCGGGGAACCGATCGACGATATCGCGGTGCATGGTCTTGCGCCGGTCGACCATCGAGAAGAACGGCAGGAGCATCAGGTTGGCCAGCTTCTCCTCGGCCCGGAACATCTGGAGCTGCTCATAGGTGCGCAGTGACAGCGTGGTCGGAATCAGCGGCACGATCAGCGCGTCGGCGGCGTGGAACACCGCTTCGGAGACCAGCGACACGCTGGGCGGACAGTCGAGCAGGATGAAATCGTACTCGCCCGCAAGCGGTTTCAGGAGCTTGGCGAGCCGTTTTTTGGACTTCTTCTCGGCGTCCAGCAGCAGGTCGAGGTTCCGGAAGGAAAAGTCGGCCGGCACGAGATCGATGCCGTCGTGGTCGGTGCCCTTGATCAGGTCGTCAAGATCGCGCTTGCCCGATACCAGGCCCTTGCCGCCGCCTTTCACCTTCGGCTTGATCCGGAAATAGAAGGTCGCGGCCCCTTGCGGGTCGAGGTCGATGACCAGCACCCGAGCGCCGGTCCGGGCCGCGGCGAAAGCGAGATTGACGGCCGATGCGGTCTTTCCGACACCACCCTTTATGTTGTAGCTCGCCAGTACCTTCATTCGGGGGCTCCGATGCCGGATCGGGTGAGGGCGGTCAGCCGTTTGCCGAAGCGCGGCTTTGCGACCGGAGCGAACACCTCGGCGAAACGGGCCCGTGCCTCGGCCCGATGGATTTCGAGGTCCTCGGCCTGCGCACCGATCGCCATCAACGTCGCCGGGCCGGCGGTCCCGGAATCGCCCATGACCTGACCGAACCTGCGCAACGCAGCGGCCTGAACCTCCATGTCCTGGACATCGCCGAGCACCTGCTGGAGTTGCCGCAGCGTCCGCAACAGCGCGCGGACACGCCGGGCCGGATAGACATCGCGCACGATCTCGATGACGTAGCGCAGCTTCTTCATGGTCTTGCGCAGCGCATGCAGTGCTTCGGCCGGCGTCTCGGGGGTGATGCCGGTGCCTTCCTGCAGTGCGCGACGGTAAAGCTTCAGGATCCGCCGACCAGCCAGGACGCCGACCGGCCGTCGCAGGATCTCGAAACGCGTCCAGGTGGCCTCGCTGCCGGACAGGGCGCGGCGCCACCGGGCCAGGGCCGAGGCCAACCGGCGCGTGGCCAGGGTCCGGGTCAGGGCAGCATGGGCCTTCGCGCGTTCATCCATCAGGAATCGGCCGAACGGTTCAAGCGCTGCAGCGTCGCCGGCCGAAGCCTGCCGTCGGTGGGCGCGCCAGGCCAGGATGTGCACGTCGAGGTCGCGGGTCGGACCGGTGACGCGCCCCAGCCAGGCGAAGGTCTCGCGGGCATGGTCGAGGCGAGCGTCGGGTTCCGGCGTGCGCAGCAGCGACAGGATCGACCGGGTGCGCCGGATGGCCACCCGCAACTCGTGCAGTTCCTCGCAGTCGATGTCGGCGATCACGCCGACGCGGCGACGCTCGATAACGTCGAGCAAGGCGAGCAAGACGACACGCAGGGCCGGACCCGCCGCTTCGCGGGCATCGGTCACCGACGGCTCGTCGCTTTCGTCGGACTGTGCGTGCAGGGCTTCGGCCAGCGCGGTCAGCGCGTCGGGGCCCGACGGCGACCATCCGAAGCGCGTTGCGATCCGCTTGGCGATCTTCTCACTGTCGCGGCGATAGCCTTTCAGCGGCTCGACCCGGACGCCGCTGCGCTGCTCGCCAGCGCCTTCGGTGACAGCCGTTTGGGCAACCAATCGGCACCGGACCTTGCCGTCACGGTCCCGCAGCGCGGCCCCGTCTTCCGTCACGGTGATCCATGGGCCCGGTATCAGGCTGCGGATCCAGATCACCGGTTCCAGCGTGCGGCGCAACGGCCCCTCGGGTAGTTCATCGGCGAGGCGCGGCGGCGGGTGGGGGATCTGGGCCTGTGCCCGCACCTTTCCAGTCCCGTTGACGAGCCGCCAAGTATCGGCCGGCGCATCGGCGATCGGCTCGACTTCCAGCCGCCAGCCACGGGCGGCGAGGCGCCGGTCGATCGTGTCAAGCAGGCGCAGCCGCCGGTTCGCCGGCTCGAAGGCGTCCGCGTCGAGCGTTCCACGCACGGCGTCGGCAATGGCGGTGAGGGGGGTGATGACAGTTGGTTCCAAGGCGCTTGATCACGTCCCGATGGCGTCGGTTGGGGGTCCCGATCGTGCGTCAGGTCTGAGCCATCCGCTCCGGCCAAACAGCGGACCATACCCGACGGGCCCGATCCAGCAGCCCCGAGGGCGACCAGATACCCGGAATCCGGCGCTCGATCCACCGCAGTCGCTGCTCGCACCTCCGGGCAAGCCGTGGATTGAACGGTCTGGCCTCCAACTCGCAGCGAAGCAGCGCTTGCATCTCCAGCAAGGCGGCGGCGCTGGCCCCGCGTCGCTCAGGCCGGCACAGCGCGCGCTCAACGGCGTGGAGCCGGCGCTCGAGTTCCAGAATCGGCACCAAGCTGCGGCGCGCGGCGACGTTGTCTATCACCAGCAGCAGGGGAGGGGTGGCGGTGTTCGTGGCGGGGTTGCCCATGGGTGCACATTCTCCAGACCATGAATGAAATCTAGGCGCACCGTGTGCGCATATCAAGATGAAATGACGCACTGTGTGCGCATGGATCTAAGCCTTCACCAACGTTGCTCACTTCCAGCAATGCGTTTGCCCGAACGGCATTCCCTTGACGCGCCGGCGGTGCTGATATGGCCGGCAACGGATAGACGCGGGGGAAGACGCATGACGGCCTACAAGACCTATGACGCGGTGAAGCGCATCGCGGTCCTGGGGTGCGGGACCATCGGTGCGGGCTGGGCTGCCTATTTTCTGGCACGCGGCTACGACGTGGCCGCCTGGGACCCTGCGGCGGGCTGGCAGGATCGGTTGAGGGCGTTCATCGACAACGCGCGGCCACAACTCCAGGCGGTCGGCACCGCGACCGGCCGTGAGGGGAAACTGGAGACGCTCGATACACCGGAGGCGGCGGTCTCCGGCGCGGACTTCGTGCAGGAGAACGCGACCGAGCGGGCAGGCATCAAAGCCGATCTGTACCGTCGGATCGACGGTGCCCTCGGTGGCGATGCCATCCTGGCGACATCCACGTCGGGATTGATCCTGTCCGATCTGGTCGAGGGAGTTGCCTCGGCGCCGCGCTTCGTGGTCGGACATCCGTTCAACCCGCCGCACCTGATCCCGTTGGTCGAGATCGTTTCCAGCAAGGTCACCGACCCGGCGGCGGCGGAGTGGGCCTACGGCTTCTACGCCCATATCGGCAAGCATCCGATCGTGGTGAAGAAGGAGGTTCCGGGGCATCTGGCCAACCGACTGCAGGCGGCGCTGTGGCGCGAGGCGTTCAACGCCGTCATCGACGACCTGGCCAGTGTCGAGGACATCAACGCCGCGATCTCCCAGGGACCCGGTCTGCGCTACGCACTGATGGGACCGCACATGATCTTCAACCTGACCGGCGGCAAGGGTGGCATCCGCGCCTCGCTGGAGCAGTTCGGGCCGGCGATGGAGTCCTGGTGGACGACGATGCAGGCAACGCCCAGCTTCGATGACAACCTGAAGTCCAAGCTGATCGCCGGAATCGAGGAGGAGATGGGAAACCGCACGATCGAGGACCTGGAGAACGAGCGTGATACCCGACTGATCCTGCTTCTGAAGATGCTTCGCGAGACGAAAGGCGCCTGATGGACTCCCCCGTTCAACCCAAGAAGATCGTCGTCGTCGGTGCCGGAATCGTCGGCGTGGCAACCGGCCTGCACCTCCAGCGCGAGGGCCACTCGGTCACGCTGATTGACCCGACCCCGCCCGGCCGCGGCACGTCGTTCGGCAACGCCGGTTCGATTGCCGTCGGCAGCGTGTACCCGACCGGCTCTCCCGGGAACTGGAAGCAGGTCCCGAAGATGCTGACCGACCCGATGTCGCCGCTGAAGATCAAGTTGTCCTACCTGCCGAAGGCGGCGCCCTGGTTCCTGCGGTTCCTGGAGGCCAGCCGGACCAGCCGGGTGGAGGAGATCTCCAAGCACCTGTGGGCGCTGTCGAAGGATGCGATGAACTCGCACCGACGCCTGATCGAGGTTGCCAAGGCGCATGACATCGTGCGGCCGGTCGGCTGGCTCAAGGTCTATTCGAGCCAGCAGAGCCTCGATAGGACCAAGCACGAGCGCGAGGTCATGGCGCGGCGTGGCGTGACGTTTGACGTGCTGAACGCCGACGAACTGCGCCAGCTTGAGCCAGGGTTGTCGCCGAAGTTCACCCACGGCTATCACCAGCCGGAGAACGGGTTCGTCAGCCAGCCGGTGAAGCTGACCGAGGCATACTTCGCAAAGTTCCAGGAACTGGGCGGACGCTGGGTGGCGGAGAAGGTCCGGCGTTTCGCGGTCGGGCCGAACGGCGTGGAGAAGGTCGTCACCGACCTCGGCATGCACGCCTGCGACGCGGTCGCGATCTGCGCCGGCGCGCGCAGCCACGAGATCGTCGCCATGCTGGGCCGCCGGTTCCCGCTGGACACCGAGCGCGGCTACCATCTGAACCTGGATGTGCAGGAAGGGCCGGAGCTGCGGCGCCCGACGGTGATCGGCGACCATGGTTTCGTGCTGGCACCGATGCAGGACGGCCTGCGGCTGACCAGCGGCGCCGAGTTCGCGGGGGTCGACGCCCCGCCGGACTTCCGGCGGATCTACCGGATGCTGGAACTGGCCAAGGAGGCGCTGCCGGGCCTGAAAGCCGACGTGACGCGGGAATGGCTCGGCTTCCGGCCGTCGACCCCGGACAGCGTGCCGGTCATCGGCCGTTCGCCGGACCACTCCAACGTCTATTTCGGCTTCGGACACGGTCACATCGGGCTGACCCTGGCGGCACGGACCGGCGAGTTGATCACCGACCTCGTCGCCGGCCGCACGCCGGACATCGACATGGCGCCGTACCGGGCGGAGCGCTATTGAACGTCAGTCGACCGGATGCACGGACCGGAAACCGACGCACAGCCGGTTCCAGACGTTGATCAGACCGATTGCGACCGACAGCTTGACCATCTCGTCCGGCGAGAACTGGGCGCGAAGCAGGTCGTAGTCCTCGTCCGGGGCGCGGGTCTCGGCGATGCGGGTCAGAGCCTCCGTCCAGGCCAGCGCGGCACGCTCACGGTCGGTGAACAGCGGTGATTCTCGCCAAGCGACCAGCAGATGCAGGCGCTGATCGCTCTCGCCGGCCTTTCGGGCGTCCTTGACGTGCATGTCGATGCAATAGGCGCAGCCGTTGATCTGTGACGCGCGGGTCTTCACGAGTTCGATCAGCGAGTGTTCGATTCCGCATCGGCTGACATAGGCGCCGAGGTTGACGACGGCCTTGTAGGCGTCCTGGTCGACTTCGTGCAGGTTCAAGCGGGGATGCATGGTGTCGTCCTGCCGTCAGGTGGGAATACAGAGGCAGCGCATTTGCGCGGCTCGATCCCATGACGTGGCGACGCTTCGACCTGTGACAGCCGATCAGAGATTTTTTGACTCGGACGAGTTCGTGGCGGAGATGCCGACAAGCTTGTCGGGGTTCATCATCTGGTAGAGCGCAACGATCCGGCCGTCGACTACGTCGATTGACGTGGTGGCGTACGTCTCCGCGCCGACCCATGTAACCAGCGCGGACGCCCCGTTGATCGTGAGTATCCGTTGGGACGGTGTGTCGACGAATTTGCCTGCAACGCTCACGAACAGCCGGGCGATCTTGGATGCTCCGCGGATCGGTTTCAGTGCTGCCCAGTCCTTGCCGCCGCCATCCGAGATCAACGTCGCATCCGGGGAAAGCAAATCGAGAACCCTCTGCTCGTCCCTGGCTGTAACGGCCTCCATGAAGCGGGCCAGGAGGGCTTGGCGTTCAGCGTCGGATGATGCGACGCGCGGTTTGCCAGCCCGGACGCGTTCCCGGGCGCGGTGGACCATCTGCCGACAGGCGGCTTCCGACAGGTTCAGGGTGACCGCGATCTCCGGATAGCCGATCTCGAACACGTCGCGCAGCAGGAACGCGGCGCGCTCGTCCGGTGACAGCCGCTCAAGGAGCAGCAGGAAGGCGACCGAGAGGTCGTCGGCTTGGTCCTGCCGGGCGTCCGGGCGGGTCACGGATGGCGGAGGGTCGTCCAGCCAAGGTTCCGGCAGCCAGGGACCGACATACGCGTCACGTTCCGCCTTGACGGCGCGGAGCCGGTCAATGCAGAGGCGTGAGACGACCGTCGTCAGCCATGCCAATGGCTCACGGATGACCGTTTCGTCGGTCCCGTGCCACCGCAGATAGGCATCCTGCAGGACTTCGTCGGCGTCCGCGACCGATCCAAGCATTCTATAGGCAAGGCCGCGCAGCCGAGGCCGGTGGCGTTCGAACTCGCCGACCGAACCCGTCATGTCGATCCTCCATCGATCAGTTCATCCTGCAGCGTCGCGCGCGAAGCTCTCCAGGGCGGCGATCATCCGGGTGACCGCAGCCTGGGTGGCGCCGAACCGCTCTGAGCGGGTCAGGGTGGTCTCGTCCATGTAGACGCCGCGGTTCACTTCGATCTGCAGGGCTTCGCGGCCCGCGGCCGGATGGGCGTAGCGTCGGATCAGTTCGACGCCCTTGAACTTGTCGTTGAGCGAGACCGAGTAGCCGGAGGCCCGCAGCGTCTCGACCACGACCTCCGTGAACGCTGGCGAGGCGGTCGTGCCGTCGCGGGTGCCGACGATGAAGTCGGCGCGCCGCTCGCCCTGGTCGCCCCAGCGCGGGTCGCCGAACTCAGGCATGGAATGGCAATCGACGTGGAACACCTTGCCAAACCGCGCATGGGTTTCGTCGAGCGCAGACTTGAGGGCCGAGTGGTACGGCCGCCAGTACGTCTCGATGCGGTTGCGCACCTCGGCGATGGACAGCGTGCGGTCGTAGATCGGGGTCTGCCCGTCGATCACCTTCCAGACCAGCGACGCGCCACGCGCGGTCTTTTCCGTCAGGTCGACCGGATCAGGCCAGCCGGACTCGATCATCGACAGGTCCAGGTCACGCTCGCTGCGATTGGGATCGATATAGGCGCGCCGGAACAATGCTTCGATCAGGATGGCGCCGTGGTCCGGGGCGGCACCAAACAGTTCCTCCACGAACCAGTCGGCCACCCTTTCGCAGTGCTCGAGCGGTATCGCCGGCCGGAAGTCTGCCGGGAACAGCAGGCCGGTGTGCGGACTGTCGAATACCAGCGGCGAGGGCGGTCCCTTGGGGTCGGTCCGGCGCAGTACGCTAGGCACTTCGAGGCGAGCCATACGATATCACTCCTGCGGGGTGGACCGCGCTGGTTCTATCGTCCCGCGCGGCACCCGGCAACCGGGGCTGGGGCGAGCTGTCAGGTCGATCGACCCCTCAGAACCGTTGACGAGCGTCGGGTTCGGCCGTCTGAATGTGGGGCATCCCACAAGTGAGAGTGTGTCATGGCTCCGCGCGTCCTGATCGGCCAGTTCATGCATGAAACCAACACCTTCAGCAGCCAGCCCACCGGCTACGACGCGTTTGAGCGGGTGTTGCTGCACGAAGGTCCGGCCATGGTTACGGCGCTGCGAGGGACCAACAGCGAAACCGCCGGGTTCCTGGCTGTTGCCGACGCGCAGGGATGGGAAGTCGTTCCGTCGCTCGCCGCGATCGCCACACCTGCAGGGCCGGTGACAAGGGATGCGTGGGACCGGTTGGGCCTCGCGATCGCCCGGACTGCCGCGGAGAAGGGACCGTTCGACGGGGTGCTGCTGGCCCTGCACGGCGCCATGGTCACCGAACTCGATGACGATGCCGAGGGGGCGTTGCTGGAGGCCGTCCGGGCCGCGGTCGGTCCGGACGTGCCCATCGGCATGACCCTCGACCTGCACGCCAATGTCTCGGACCGGATGGCGGCGCTGTCCAATGTGATATGCCCTTACCGAACCTACCCGCATATCGACATGGCCGAGGTTGGCGAACGCTGTGCGACGCTGATCGGCGACGCGATGGCTGGCCGAACCAGACCGCGAACCGTGATTGCCCGTCGTGCGTTGGCAGAGGGCTTCGACCAGGGCCGCACCGATGCCGGGCCGATGCTGGAGGCACTGGCCCGGGCGCAGGCGGCCGAAGCCAAACCGGGCATTCTGACGACGTCGGTCTGCGCCGGGTTCTCCAGCTCCGACATCGCCTTCATGGGGCCAAGCGTGGCGGTGAGCTACGACGCGGGCGTCGACGGTGCGGAAGCGGCGGCACGCGGTATCGCTGAAGAGCTCATGGACTTCTGCTGGGCGACCCGCGAGTACGAAGGCAACATCTACCTGACGCCGGACCAGGCAGCGGCAGAGGCGAAGGCGCACGAGACAGGTGCGGTCCGTCCGCTGGTGGTCGCCGACTATGCGGACAATCCCGGCGGCGGTGCCTATGGCGACGCCACCGAATTGCTGCGGGCGATGCTCGACGCCAGACTGGATAACGCCTGTTTCGGGGCGATGGTCGATGGGGAGGCGGCGGCGGCGCTGCACGCGGCGGGCAAGGGCGCGACGGTCACATTGGCGGTCGGCGGCAAGGTCGACCCCCGGTTTGGCGGCCACCCGCTGACCCTGACCGGCGTGGTCGAGCGGTTGACCGACGGCAAGTTCGTGTGCGACGGCCCGATGTGGCGCGGCATTGCCAAGTCGTTCGGCAAGACCGGGGTGCTGCGGGTCGGTGGCGTTCGAATCCTGATCGTCACCAACGGCATGCAGATCACCGACGTCCAGCAGTTCCGGCATGCCGGCATCGACCCGACGGCGATGGCAACCATCGGCCTGAAGTCGATGCAGCACTTCCGCGCGGCCTACCAACCGCTCGCCGATAAGGTCCTGGTGTGTGATACGGGCGCGCTGTGCTCGCCGGACGTCCGCAAGCGTCCGTTCAAGAGGCTGCGCCGCCCGATCTGGCCGCTCGACCCGGTGGCGTGAGGCGCGGCAGATCTAGCCGTACCAGGCGGTGTCGTGACGAAGAGAGCGGTGCGTGCCCGCGTCACATCGGCCGCAGCACCCGGTGCAGGTCGAGCGACGGTGGTGGCACGTCGGTCTGGCTCAGCAGGCCGTGGACCTGGCCGCGATGGTGGGTCTGGTGGTTGAAGAAATGCGGCAACAGGATCGCGGCCGGGTCGTCGCTCGCGACTCCCGCGTTGTTCACGTAGCGAATCGACGAGGCCAGGAACGCATCGTCGACCCGCTGGTCCATGAACGCCTCGATGCGGGCATCCATTGCCTCACGGGCTGTCCGAAGGTCCGCGAAAGCCTCGTGCAACACCGCGTCGAGGTTCGTCGACGGATGCGTGCCGCCCTCAAAGCGGGTCATCCAGATCCTGTCGCCGAGCAGCAGGTGGTTCAGCGTGCCGTGGATCGAGCCGAAGAACGCGGCCCTGGGCCGTCGGTACTCGGCGTCCGACAGACCGGCGACCGCGTCGTACAGGAGGCGGTTGGCGCGGGTGTTGTACCGCGCCATCTGCCGCCAGTGATCGGTCGAGGCACTCATCCGAAGCGCTCCAGCCCCTCCAGGGTCTGGCGGATCACCTGACGGGAGCGGAACAGAACCATCTCCTTCCAGGCATCGGTCGCCGGATAGTAGTGCCACTTGATCGCCTGCTTGATTGCCTGGGCGTTGTCGGAACTCCAGTCGAAACTGCCCTGGTTGTGCAGCCAGTGATCGGCGCGCAACGCGCGGCGGCTGCGCTCCTGGTTGTAGGTGCCGTATTCCAGGGCGACGTAGGTATAGCGGTCGCCCATCAGCGGCTGCCAGAACCTGCCCTGCGTCCCATTCAACGGAATCGAGAAGGACGCGCCCTCGGCCGGCAGGCCCGTGGAGTCCTCGTACATCGACAGGACCCGGTCGAGCGCGACGCTGCCGCGCTTGTGACCGCAGATCGGCTCGCCATAGCCGAACGGCCCGAGGCCGGTGTGGACATCGATCACCGAGACGGTGCGGCGATCCGCCAGACCATAGGCCGCCGCTACTTCCGCCAGGGTCTGTCGGGCGCGGGTGGGAGCGAACCCGCCGAAGAACATGGAGTGGGCGTGCTTGTACTGACCAGCCTTGCGGGCGGCCTGGAACGCGGCCTCGCCATGCTGTCCACGCCACGCGGCGATCGTGGCTTCGGTCGCGGCTAACGTCGCATCGTCAAGCGATGCCGGCACGAAGCTGTCGACCAGTTCGTCGTGCCCCGGGTTCTCCGGCAGCGGCTGGCTGAAGTCGACGAAGTTGCGGTTGAGGTCGCAGCCCTCCTCGGTGACCCGCCGCCACCAGGCGAAGCCATGGCAGTTCAGGGCGTGGACCAGCAATACCGCGGTATCGGCCGGCAACCGCGCCGCGCTGCCACTGGTCAGCCAGTCAACCTGGACGCCGGACCCGCAGAAACCTTCGACGCCGTGGGTGGCGCTGATCACCACCATCACTCGTTGGGCGCTCTGCGGTCCGACCCAGGCAACATCGGTGGTCAACGCCTCGCCACGCGGGCCGAGGTTGGGGTTTTCCCAGGTGGTGAGGCTGGCCCCGGCGGCAGTCGCAGCGTCGAGGAACAGGCGTCGGGCATCGTCGTATTCGTCGGCGAAGCTCGATCGGAGCGAGGTCAGGACATCCATGCATCTGGCGGTATCACCGGGTGCGAAGGGCGGCAAGCGGCTGCGGCGGAACGGGTCTGTTGGCAATGCCATCAGGACCGGCGCCCGAACCTGCGCCGGCCGAGGCGGACCCTGTCCGTGAAACGGAAAATTAACCAGTATCCGCGCAGGATACCGGTGGCGGGATGATCAGCCTTGATACCGGCGTTTTGCCGGAACGCTCACAGCCGCGCGGTTTGCCTGCCGGCGATTTTGAAAGGAACGTTGATGAGAGCGTTGAGGTTTGGAGCAGGCCTGGTTGGCCTGCTCGCGGTCTGTGCCGCATGGGCGTCCATACCGCTACGGCCGGCGATCGCCGACCCGGCCGCGCCACGCCCGAATGTGATCCTGATCCTGTCCGACGACGAGGATGTCGCGATCCACAGATACATGCCGAAGACAAAGGCACTGATCGAGGATCAGGGGGTCAGCTTCGACAATTATTTCGTGACGTACTCGCTGTGCTGCCCATCACGGGCCACCACCCTGCGTGGCCAGTATTCCCACAACCACCGGATCCAGGGGAACATCCTGCCGAGCGGCGGGGGGCACAAGTTCCGGACCCTGGGCCATGACCAGTCAACGATTGCGACCTGGCTGCACGATGCCGGCTATTACACCGGCCTCATCGGCAAGTACATGAACCAATACGAGCCGAACGAGCAGACCTATGTCCCGCCGGGCTGGGACGAGTGGTACGCGGCCGGCCACGACTACTACAACTACGTGCTCAACGAGAACGGCCGGCATGTCTCCTATGGCAGCAAGCCGGATGATTACCTGACGGACGTGATCGCCCGCCACACCGTCTCGGCGATCCGTCGGGCCGCCGGTACCGGCAAGCCGTTCTTCTTTTTCGTGACGCCCTATGCCCCGCACGGCCCGGCGACCGCCGCGCCGCGCCACGCCGACCTGTTTGCCGACACGCCTTATCCGCGACCGGTCTCGTTCGACGAGGCCGACGTCAGCGACAAGCCGGCCCATATTCGGGACCTGCCGCCGCTCAGCGCCGAGCAGATCGCCTGGATCGAGGACATGTACCGACGGCGCCTTCGCTCGCTGCAGGCGATGGACGATATGGTCGAATCCATCGTGAATACGCTTGAGGCGGTCGGGCAGCTCGAGAACACCTACATCATCTATACCAGCGACAACGGCTGGCACATGGGAGAACACCGCCAGCAGTACGGCAAGACCACAGCCTACGAGGAGGATATCCGGGTTCCGTTCGTCATGCGCGGGCCGGGCGTGTCCAAGGGCGGACGTGTGACCCAGATGGTTCTCAACAACGACCTGGCGCCGAGCGTCGCGGCGATGGCCGGTGTCATGCCGCCGAGCTTTGCGGACGGGCGCTCGTTCCTTCCCCTGCTGCAGGATCCGACACAGCCCTGGCGTCGGAGCTTCGGGATCGAGCGGCGGCAGACCGAGACCGATGGGCTGGTCGGTGCGGCGACCTTCCATGCCGTGCGCACCGAGGAGTGGACCTACGTTGAATACGCGACCGGCGAGTGCGAGTTGTACGATCTGACGGCGGATCCCCACCAACTCGCCAATATGGCGGCCACGGCGGACCCGGCGTTCCTCAAGGAACTCGCCCAGCGGGCTGCCGAATTGGCGAACTGCGCGGGCGCGAACTGCCGGGAAATCGAGGACGCGCCGGTTGGGGCGACGTTGAAGGTGGCCGTCAGCAAGTAGCGCGCATACAGACCGTCCCCGGCGGCGTCATATCGTTGCCGGGGACGGGATTCCCGGGTCGGCACTGCATGTGCGGCCATTGACCCCGCCTCTTTCGTGCCTGCGAAAACCCCGTCATGCTGGCGTCGCCGGAGAGTCGGCGCAACGCGCTGCGGGGGAACAATGATTCGACGTTGTCTGGACGGGCTCTATCTCGGGGCCGGGATGCTGGCCGCATTGTTCATGGTGTCGATCGGCGTGCTGATCGTCACCTCCGTGATCGCGCGGCTGTTCGGTTCCTACGTGCCGGGCCTGAACCAGTATGCCGGCTATGCGATGGCGGCATCGTCGTTCCTGGCGCTCGCCTATACGTTCAGGGCTGGAGGGCACATCCGGGTGGCCCTGGTGCTGTCGCGGCTGGAAGGCCGCACACGCTGGCTGGCAGAGCTGTGGTGCCTCGGGGTGGGTGCCTTCCTGGCCGGCTATGTGGCCCGCTTCTCGATCAAGATGGTGCAGGTCTCGCACATGCTCGGCGACGTCAGCGAAGGCGTCGACGCCACGCCGCTGTGGATCCCGCAACTCGGCATGGCGATCGGTTCGACCATCTTCACCATCGCGCTGCTCGACCGGCTGGTCGCCGTGGCGCGCGGTGCGCCGATCGAGAAGATCGGCGGCGAACCCGCCGCAGTCGAATAGGGAGGGCGAGCCATGGAAGACGCACTGCTTACCGGCATATTCCTGGTCACCCTGTTCTTCCTGCTCGGCTCTGGCCTGTGGGTCGGGCTGTCGCTGGTCGGCGTTGCGCTGATCGGAATGGAGTTGTTCACCTCTCGTCCGGTCGGCGACGCTATGGCGACGACGATCTGGTCGGCGACCTCCTCCTGGACGCTGACGGCACTGCCACTGTTCATCTGGATGGGCGACATCTTGTTCCGCACGCGGCTGTCGGAGGACCTGTTCCGGGGACTGGCACCCTGGATGACGGCGCTGCCGGGCCGGCTGCTGCACACCAACATCGTAGGCTGCGCGGTGTTCGCCGCTGTCTCAGGATCATCGGCTGCGACCCTGGCCACGGTCGGCAAGATGTCGATCCCTGAGCTGCGCCGCCGCAAGTACCCGGAGACGATGATTATCGGCACGCTGGCCGGGGCCGGCACGCTCGGCCTGCTGATCCCGCCATCGATCATCATGATCGTCTACGGCGTGACTGTGAACGAGAGCATCGCGCAGCTGTTCATGGCGGGAATACTGCCGGGCATCATGCTGGCTGGGCTGTTCATGGGCTACATCGGAATCCGCGCTTTGCTGCAGCCCGACTTGATGCCCGACAAGGGCGACCCGATGAACTTCATCGGCAAGATCAAGCGCTCTGTTTACCTGCTGCCGGTCGTCGGCCTGATCCTGGCGGTGCTGGGATCGATCTATTTCGGAATCGCGACGGCGACCGAAGCCGCCGTGCTTGGAGTGATCGGCGCGCTGCTGCTGTCGCTCGTGCAGGGATCGCTCAACTGGGATAACTTCGTCGAGAGCCTTCTGGGCGCGACACGCACGTCCTGTATGATCGCGCTGATCCTGGCGGGGGCGCACTTTCTCACCCTCGCGATGGGCTTCACCGGGCTGCCGCGGCATCTGGCGGAGTTCATCGGTTCGCTGCAGTTATCGCCGCTGATGCTGATTGTCGCGTTGACCGTGTTCTACATTGTCCTGGGCTGCTTCCTCGATGGCATCTCGTCGGTGGTCCTGACCATGGCGGTGGTCGAGCCGATGATCCGGCAGGCCGGCATCGACATCGTATGGTTCGGAATCTTCCTGGTGATCGTGGTGGAGATGGCGCAGATCACCCCGCCGGTCGGGTTCAACCTGTTCGTGCTGCAGGGCATGACCGACCACGACATGGGCTACATCGCCCGCGCGGCGATCCCGATGTTCCTGGTGATGGTGGTGGCGGTCGGGCTGATCGTAGCGTTCCCGGAGCTCGTGCTGTTCCTGCCGGAAACCATGCGACAGGGGCCTGGTTAGCGACCAGGGTCGCCGACGATGTAGCGGTAGACCGGCGCCGGGCCGGACTCCGCTTCGACGGCCACGGTGTCGGGCCGCCAGTGGTTGACCGCAAAACTATAGGCGACGACGACCGTGCCTGGGCGCAGTTCGTCGTCCAGCTTTGGGGCCAGCTTCTGCATGACCCTGGGCATCAGGTAGCAGAGGATCGCTCCGGCGTCGTACAGCCGTTCGTTCAACAGATCGGCGCGCCGGTAGGTCAGGTTCGGCTGCCGCCATATGGCGAGACGCGCGCGCGCGAACAACCAGGGAATCGGTGACAACTCGATGCCGACCACCGGGTTGCGCGGGTAGCGCTTGGCGATGGCCAGCGACAGACCTCCCCAGCCGGAACCCAGGTCGTAGATCACCCCATCGATCTGCGGCGGCAGCAGGCGCAGCATGACGGCACGGGTGCCGGGACTGGTCGGCATCGGCGGCACGCCGGTGCGGATGGTGTAGGCGAGGATGGTGATCCCAAGGACCAGCAGCGCGACCAGCACGATTGCCTCGGCGCCGGTGATCGCCTCGTCCGCTCCGCTCACGATCTACCGCCCGCGCCGGTCAACTGCTCCATCCTGCCCTCCGGTGTCGATCCGATCGACGGCAATACTGCCACAGATCAAGCAGAGGTGCGGGTTGGTCCGAGGCCGGATGTGAGGGCGGTCAGCGTTCGACGAACGCCCGTTCGATGACGTATGAGCCGGGATGGTTGTTGCTGCCTTCGACGAAGCCGAGATCCTCCAGGATCACCTTCAGGTCCTTCAGCATCGCGGGGCTGCCGCACAGCATCGCGCGGTCGTGTTCCGGGTCCAGCATCGGTAGACCCAGGTCGTCGGTCAGCTTGTTCGACAGCATCAGGTCGGTAATCCGGCCGCGGTGGCGGAACGGCTCCCGGGTGACCGTCGGGTAGTAGCGCAGCTTCTCGCGAACGTAGTCGCCGAGCAGTTCATCCTTGGGGAACTCGCTGGAGATCCACTCGCCATAGGCCAGTTCGGCGACCTTCCGGCATCCGTGGACCAGCACGACGTTTTCGTAACGCTCGTAGCTCTCCGGATCCTTGATCAGACTGAGGAACGGCGCGAGACCGGTGCCGGTCCCGATCAGGTACAGATTCCGGCCGGGCAGCAGGTTGTCCTGCACCAGCGTTCCGTTCGGCTTGCGGCCGACCAGGATACGGTCACCTTGCTTGAGGTGCTGCAGGCGGGATGTCAGCGGGCCGTCCTGCACCTTGATGCTCAGAAACTCCAGCCGATCCTCGTGATTGGCGCTCGCCATTGAATAGGCGCGCAGCAGCGGCTTGCCCTCGACCTCCAGGCCGATCATCGTGAACTGGCCGTTGGCGAACCGGAATCCGGGATCCCGCGTGGTGGTGAAGCTGAACAGGGTGTCGGTCCAGTGATGGACGCTGAGAACGGTTTCGGTGTTCAGATTGCTCATCGTGCAGGCATCCCATTCCGCAGTGATCGTTCGCGGCCAGTCGAACACTATAATTGTTCGTATACGTATGACGTTCAAGAGGCGTTTCAACGTCGCCTCCAGCCTCTAAATACGAACTCGGTGCATCGATGCCAAGCGATTTGTTCGTAATAACGTATGTTGTGCGGAATTACGAACAAATCGCTGTGAGAGCGCTCTCAGGTTCGTTGGCCCGAATAGCGTGCGATCCATTGGCTCCACGATGCGGGTGAATTCGGGTTTGAATACGGGGCCATGATCGATGATCGTATTCGATGACTAGGCCTTCACGACGGGACACAAGGGCATGACCGCACTCAGCGTCAATCTCAACAAGGTGGCTACCCTGCGGAACACCCGGCACCACGATGCGCCGAGTGTGATGAAGGCCGCTCGGATTGTGCTGGAAGCCGGCGCCGCAGGGGTGACGGTGCACCCGCGGCCGGACGCCCGGCATATCCGGGAACGCGATGTGTTCGACCTGGCGGAATTGTTGAGGGCCCCCGAATGGGCGGGCCGGGAGTTCAACGTCGAGGGGTATCCCGACGACCGGTTCCTGGAGCTCATCGAGCGGGTCCGGCCCGACCAGGTGACGCTGGTTCCCGATGCGCCCGAGCAGTCGACGTCGGACCATGGCTGGGACCTGCCGGCTGACGCGGCGGTCCTGACCCCGATCGTCGCGCGTGTGCAGAAGCTTGGTTGCCGGGTGTCGCTGTTCGCCGATCCGGACGTCTCGGTGATCGAGGGTGCGAAAGCGGTCGGCGCCGACCGGGTCGAACTCTACACCGGGACTTATCACGATGCGTTCGGTGGCCCGCAGCAGGACGAGGTGCTGGCGGTGTTTGTGGTCGCGGCGCAGCGGGCGCGCGACCTTGGTCTCGGCCTAAATGCCGGGCACGACCTGACCCTGGACAACCTGCCGACACTGTCGCGCGCAATCCCGTGGATCGACGAGGTGTCGATTGGCCACCACCTGATCGGCGATGCGCTTTGGATGGGCATCGCAGCGTCGGTGAAGGCCTATCAAAAGTGTCTCGAGGCCGGGCAGTCGCAGAGCGCTCCCTTGAAAGCGGCGACCCGATAGGGTCAGGCCGGACCCGGATACCAACTCGGCGGCCGCTTCTCCAAGAAACTGGCCAGGCCCTCGACCGCTTCGGCGGTCTGACGCTTGGCCGAATGCTCGACGACGAGTTCTTCAAAGTGCGCGTCGGTCATCATCAAACCGGCTTCGATGAGCGTTCGGCGCTTCGTCTCAGCGGTCGCTTCCGGAGCGGACATCAACAGCGCGTCGATGACCGGGGCGGCGGCAGCGTCCAGTCCGCCCTCCGGGCAAACCGTATGAACCAGGCCCATCTCCTTCGCTTCGGCTGCACCGAACCGTTCGCAGGTCAGCGCGAACCGCCGGACGTTGCGCACGCCGATGGCGGCGTTCAGGTGCGGGACGATGATCCCGGCCATCACCCCCCAGCGGGCCTCGGTGATCGAGAAGATGGCATCCTGGCTGGCGATCACCACGTCAGCGGCGGCGGCGATCCCGGTGCCGCCGCCGAAGCAGCCACCGTGGATCAGGGCCACGGTCGGCTTCGGAAACTCGGTTAGCCCGCGAATGGCCGACGCAGTGCGCCGCGAGACCACGATGTTCTCCTCGGGCGAGAGTGCACCGATCTCCTTCAGCCACCCGAGGTCGGCGCCCGCCTGGAAATGCTTGCCGTTACCGCGGATCACCACGACCCGGACGGCGTCATCGGCGCCGAGCCGGCCGAACGCGTCCAGCAGGCCGCCGATGACATCGCTGTTGTAGGCGTTGTTGCGCTCCGGCCGATTCAACGTGACCGTGGCAACGCCCCGTGCGTCGATCGCGCAGAGGACCGTTCCGTTCCCGTATGCCTGGCTCATCCTCACAGCCCCCGCAGCGTGGTTGACAGTTTGCCGGCGAGATCGTCGATCATGGTCTGGGCCTTCGGAACCATTCGGGTCAGGGTCATGAAGCCGTGGGTGACGCCCTCGTAGACGGTGAGCGTGGAGGGTACGCCGGCGGCACGGAGCTTGGCATCCAACTGGATAGAGTCGTCGCGCAGAACGTCGAGGCCGGCGGCCGCCACGAAGGTCGGTGGCAGGCGGGACAGGTCGCCTTTGATCGGCACCGCGCGGGGATCGTCATAGTCCTCGGGACCTCGGAGGTAGTGCTCGAAGAACGCCTGCATCTCGGCCCTCGACAGTCCCCACTCACCGCCGCCGAAGCGCCGGTAGGACTCGGTCTCGAAGTCGCATCCGGTGACGGGGTAGATCAGGCCAAGCGCGCCGACAGGCGAGGCGCCGCGATCCTGCAGGTGCAACTCGGTGCCCAGAGCAATGTTCGCCCCCGCGCTGTCTCCCGCAAGCGCCACACGGCGCGGATCGATCCCGAGGTCGTTCGGGCTTGCTGCGATGTGCTCGACCACCTCGACGACCTCCGTAATGGCGCTGGGGAACTTGCGTTCGGGCGCCAGCGAGTAGTCGACCGCCGCCACAACGCAGTTCGCGGCAATCGCCAAGGCGTGCATGCCTCGGGCATGGGTTTCCAGCGATCCCACCACCCATCCGCCGCCGTGCAGATAGACGATCACCGGCAGCGGCGCGTCGGTCGACGGGTAGAGCAGCCGCACCGGGATCGGCCGGGTCAAGCCGGGGACGGTGATGTCCACGATCCGGGCGAGTTCCGGCCGCTCCTGGTTCCACCAGGCGCGGTCCAGTTCCATGCGGCGGCGCGCCTGTTCGGGAGTCAGTTGCGATCGGTCGGCCGGCAGATCGTGCTCGCGCGCAATTTCGGCCATACGCGCGAAGGCCAGCTGCATGTCAGGGTCGACCCAGGTCTCGCTGTCGGTAGTCATCGGGGATCCTTTGGACATCGGTGCACGGCGTCCGGCATGGTCCGTCGTTTCACGGCCGCTCGACAAGCCTTGTAGCAAGCCTTCAGGCGCAGCGCTTTCGTTCGCACTCGGCACGGTTGCCGATGAAGATCTCACGAGAATTCAACGACATGCGCGCATGACGAGTGGTCTGCCATTCGCTTCGCTATGATTCCGGGCCTCTCCATCAGCAGGGGCCCAAGCAATGGCAAATCTCACTCAACTTCAGGCTTCCGACCGCGGGAACAACCTCCCGGACTATGGAAGACTGGTACAAGGGATACTACGCGCGTACATCACCTCAGTCGCGGAGCTGCTCGATCGCGACGGTTTCGAGTTGCGGATCGAGGGTCAGCTCAGGTCCTGGCGCGCCGTCATGGAGCAGGCATCCGGTACGGACGGGATCAATCCGACCTTCGATCCGGACAAGAGCGGCGAGCCGCCGGACGCCTACTGGCTGCATATCGTCGAGCGCAGCGGACGAACCGCCGCGGTTATGGCCGGGCGCTACATTGAGACCGACGACTATCACGACTATGTCCGGCGCGGCCTCCTGTGGTCTCCGCCCGAAGCTCCGCGACCGGTTGAAACGGTGCTGAGTGGCCCGGGACCGGCTGGTGTACTCAGCCATTGCGGCGGCCTGTGGGTCGACCCGGCGCATCGCGGCATCGGCCTGTCGTGGCTGATCCCGCGCCTGAACCACGCGGTCGCCGCGCACCGCTGGGGCGTCGACGGGATCGTCGGGGTGGTGTTCGACCGACTGCTGGCCAAGGGCGTGCCAACAGCCAACTACGGGGTGCCGGATGTGCGCCTGTGCGTGGACGGCTGGTTCTGGCCCACCGGGCGCCAGGAACGCATGTTCCAGACCTTCACGCCGGCCGACTTCCTAATCAAACGAACTTGGGACGATCTTGAGAAGATTCGGGCGGGTGGCGACAAGAAGATGCGTGATTTCGCCCCGATTGCCCGCAAGCGGAATGATGAACCGGCGGTACACAATCTGACGGTCGTGCCGTAGCACCTCGACCTGGGACAGCGTGGCTGCGCCATTCTTCTTGGCATAGGCGTAGTCACGCTCGGCCAGGACCCGCATCATCGGCCACTCGGCGTCGCGCAGCGTCCGCCCGGAATATTCCTTGCCGTCGTGAATGGCGATCCGGTTGCCGTACTGCAGAAAGCGGTACTGCGACGGATCTTCCGACGAGCAGTCGATCAGGTGGGTGGTGCCGAGCAGCCCGAGGTTGATCAGCGCGTTGGCATCGACATCGGTGACCGTCGGTGCCTTCCGCCGGGCGGTCAATTGCAGTTCGCGCGACAGGTGGACGAAGGAGTTGTCGACGCCGACGATGAAGTCCTGCGCCGATCCGAACCGAGCCAGGACATGCCCTTCGGCATCCGTGCTGCGGATCTTGGAGATCCCCCACATGGCTCTACCAGCCTGCAACGCGCAGCAGGTGCAGCCGGTCACTGCGGGTGTCGACCGGCAGGACGATGAACTGAAGCCCAGCGTCATTGCCGTCCGTTGTCGAGAAGTTCAACGCCATCGGGCTTTCGATCTCACCCAGCGTTCCATAAATTTTCTTTGCGATCTCAATATGGTAGTGGGTATTGCCGAACGCGCTCACCAGTGCTGACTCGTTGATCAGGTCGCCGGTTGCCTCGGAGAAGATGAACGACTTGGAATCGCAGACGACCGGGTTGCTCAGGATCTGCACCGACCCGGCCTTCGACTGCTCCAGCCATTCCAGGGTGGCGTTCTTCAGCGGCAGATCCAGTTCCAGGAACGAGACATGCCGGATGAGGAACCCCGGTGCGGGAGAGATGCAGGCTGCACGTGAGATCGCCATTGGAGGGCCCGGTTGTTGCACGCCTGAACGATACACGATCCGATCGTAAAAAATCGTTAAGTGCCTGCCATGGCTGTGACCCGAGCGGTGAGGTTACCACCGTCCACGATCTGGAGCGACATGCGTCGGGCCGCCGGGGGCTATCAGGTTCCAGCCGGACAGAGTCCGATCGGCGTGCGCCATGCGCCACGACAGCATCCGGCCGGCGTAGTCTGCGCGGACCGACGCGTAGTCGGGGTCCTCGGATCGATCCTCCAGCTCCGCGGGATCGCGACTCAGGTCGAACAGCAGCGGCGGCAGGCCCGTGAAGTGCACGTACTTGAACGCCTTGTCGCGCAGGACGGCCAATTGGGCGGTGTCCACCGGCAGACCGAGCTTGTCCTGGACCTCCGGCTTGCCGATCTCGCGGAAGTCGTACTCCCAGTGCACGGCATCGCGCCATTGCTTTGGTGAGCCGCCCTCAAGGAATGGCGCCAGCGAGCGGCCGTCCATCGCCGGCGGCGCTTCGGCGCCAACCAACTCCAGAATGGTTGGCGTGACGTCCACCGCCTCTGTGAACGCCTCGACGACGCGGCCTGCCGCCGGTGTGCCGCCCGCCGGCTTGATGATCAGCGGAATGTGGTAGGCGGCGTCGAAATAGCCGAGCTTGCCCAGCAGCCGATGATCGCCCAGCATCTCGCCATGATCGCTGGTCACGATGATCAGCGTCCGGTCGTAGCGGCCGGTCTCCTTCAGGAATGCGATGGTCCGCCCGACCTGAGCGTCCACCTCGGCGATCATGCCGTAGTAGGTCGCGCGCATGGTGGCGATCGCGTCGTCCGTCATCTCGGCGGCCAGTCCGGGGGCTTCGTAGACGAAGCTGGCCAGCGGGATGCGGTTCAGCTCGTACGCCAGATAGGGGTGCTGTGCCGCCTCGGTGGCCCGGTCGGTGGCGCGAACCGGAAGCGGGGTGTCCCTTGGGTCGACCATAGTGTTGTACGGCTCCGGCACCACGAACGGCGGGTGCGGGCGAAGCTGGCTGACGTGCAGGAAGCTGGGTTCCGCCACCGGACTGAGCGACGACAGGTGCTCGATCATCCGACCGGTCAGGAACGCTGTCTCGGTGTCGTTGGCACCGAAGGCCGGCGGCTCGCGGTGCGGACCGGCAGGCGGTTCGCCGGAACCGCGCGGCCGGAACACATCGCGCTCCCTGGTCCCGAGATCGACGCCGCGCTGCTTCAGCCATTGCCGCCACAGCGGGCTGGGCTCCGCCATGTCGGTGTGGACCGCGAAACCGGGCGCGATGCCTTCGTAGGTGCGCAGACGCGGGTCGTTCGGGGCCAGGCCGCGCGGATCGACCGACTGGTCGGTGTAGCCGAACAGCAGCGGGTCGTATCCCGCGGCGCGCGCGACCGTTGCCACGGTGGCGTGGCGGGCGTCGAGCGGCGTGCCGTTGCGGCACACCCGGTGGTTCATCTGGTACAACCCGGTCAGCAGGCTGGCCCGCGCCGGCGAGCAAGGCGCGCAGGTGGCGTAGTGGTTGCGGAACAGCACACCGTCGCCGGCCAGCGCGTCCAGGTGCGGCGTGCGCACGCAGGGATGGCCGATGGACGACAGGCTGTCGCCGCGGAACTGGTCGAGCGTGATCAGCAGAATGTCGGGTCGGGCGGACATGGGGGGAGCCGGGTCGTGGAAACAAGGGCGGGGCGAAAGCGCCGGGCCGGCCCGGAGGCCGGCCCGTAAAAGCGCAGTCCAGATGTCGGAAACGTCACATCTTCTTGTAGCGGGCCACCACGGCTTTGCCCGCATCGCCGGCCTTGGCGAGCCACTCCTCGGTCATGGTCTCGCCGATCCGCTTGAAATCGGCGGCCAGCGGCGCGCTCGGCGGCTCGACGGTCATGCCGTTGGCCTTGAGCTGCTCCTTGTACCAGTTGGCCAGTTCCTCGGACTTCGCCCAGCCGGCCTTCTCGGCATCGGCCGCCGCCTTCATCACGACGTCCTGGGTCGCTTTGTCGAGACCATCCCAGGCCGCCTTGTTCACGATGATCATGTTCTTCGGCAGCCAGGCGTTGGTGTCGTACCAGTACTTGGTGAACTCCCACAGCTTGCTGTCGTAGCCGGTGGACCCGGACGAGATCATCGACTCGGCAACGCCGGTGGAGAACGCCTGGCTGATCTCCGCCGCCTCGATCTTTGTCGGGATGGCGCCCATCAGTTCGGCCAGTCGTGCCGTCGCCTGATTGTAGGCGCGGAACTTCACGCCCTTCATGTCGGCGGCCGAGTTGACCGGCTTCTTGGTGTAGAGGCCCTGCGGCGGCCACGACACGGCATACAGCAGCTTCACGCCCTTGGACTCGAGCAGCGCATTGAGCTCGGGCTTGCTGGCTTCGTACAGCTTGAAGGCTTCGGCGTAGGAGGTCGCCAGGAACGGCAGGCCGTCGAGCTCGAACAGGGGATCTTCGTTGCCCAGCGCCGAAATCAGGCGCTCGCCAATCGGCGCCTGTCCGGTGCGGATGGCACGGAAGATCTCCCCGCCCTTGAACAGCGAACCGCCGGGATGGGTGATGATCTCGAGCTTGCCGTTGGTACCGGCCTTGACGGCCGCGGCGAACGCCGCCGCGGTCTCGGAGTGGAAGTTGGTGGCGGGATAGGCCAGCGGCATGTCCCATTGCTCGGCCATCGACGCGGTCGCCCAGCCGAGAGCCAGGACGCCGGCTGCCGCCGTCGTGATGATGCGCTTCATGAAGCTCCCCTTTTATCGTGGGCCGTTGGTCCGTGTCAGCCCGGCCGGGCGGTAGCATGCCCACGGTTTCGCGAGATTTCAAACGCGATGAGTGTGGTCCGAGGGAGGGTGACGGCGGCGGTTCGGCGCACTAGGCTCGCGTGAAATCCGACACTGGAGAACCGACATGCCGAACATCAACGCCGACCGTATGATGGCTGATCTCAAGGAGCTGCGCTCGATCGGCGCAGTCGAGACCAGCGTGGTCCGCCCCGCGCTCAGCGAGAAGGACATGGAGGCGCGGCGCTGGCTGAAGCGGAAGTTCGAGGATGCCGGCCTCGCCACCACGATCGATGGAGTCGGCAACGTGCTCGGCCGGTCGTCGAAGCCTGGCCCGGCGCTGCTGATCGGCTCGCACTCCGACACCCAGCCGCGCGGCGGCTGGCTCGACGGTGCACTGGGCGTGATCTACGGGCTGGAGATCGCGCGTGCCATGGCCGAGGATCCGGCAACCGCGGACCTCGCGGTCGACGTGGTGTCCTGGCAGGACGAGGAGGGCACCTACATGTCCTGCCTTGGCAGCCGGTCGTGGTGCGGAACCCTTGATCCTGAGGTCGAGAAGGCGGCGCGCAACGGGTCGGCCGGGATGTCGCTGACCGAGGCGATCGCCGAGGCCGGGCTGACCGACGTACCGCGCGCCACCATCGAGAAGGATCGCTACCTCGGCTATCTGGAGGCCCACATCGAGCAGGGGGCGTATCTGGAAGAGGGCGAACTGCACATCGGGGTCGTCACCGGGATTGTCGCGATCCGCGCCATGCGGTTCCGGTTCCACGGCGAGCAGAACCACGCCGGCACCACCACGATGCGCCGCCGCAAGGACGCCGCGACCGCGCTGTTCGAAGTAGCGCACCGCGTGAACCAGGAATTTCCCAAGGTCGCGGGCGACCGCACCGTGTGGACCATGGGACGGGTGTCGGTCCAGCCGGGGGCGCCGTCGATCGTGCCGGGTTACGCCGAACTCGACCTGCAGTTCCGCGACCTGGACGAGGGCATCCTGGACCGCTTCGAGGAGATCGCCTCGAAGATCGCCAAGGAGGTTGAGGCCGGCGGCAAGAAGGTCCGCATCGAGGTCGAGCGCACCCGCACCCCGGTCAGGCCGTCCTGGATGGACGAGGGTTTCCAGAAGCACATCGCCGGAGCCGCCGAGGCGACGGTGCCGGGCAAGTGGCAGAGCATGCCGAGTGCAGCCGGCCACGACCCGATGGTCATCAGCGAGAAACTGCCTTGCGCGATGCTGTTCATCCCATCGATCGGTGGCATCAGCCATGACTTCGCCGAGAACAGCCACGAGAAGGACATCGTGCTTGGCTGCCGGGTGCTGGCCGACGCTGCCGCCTCGATCCTGCAGGAGCGGAGGAACGCGTGACCCCGCAACAGATCGGCGAGGCGGCGACCTTCCTGGCTCGGGCCCGGCTGACCGGGCCACCGACGCCGAGCCTGCCCGACAATGTGCGACCGCCGGGCACCATCGCAGAGGGCTATGCGGTTCAGAACGCGCTGCACGCGGTGCTGGAGGCGGCCGGGTTCGGCCCACGGGTCGGCCACAAGATCGGCTGCACCACGTCGGTGATGCAGGCCTATCTCGGCATCGATCATCCCTGCGCCGGAGAGGTGTTCGAGACCACGGTGTTCGAGCGGGCGGTCGAGTTGCCGCTGTCGCGGTACCACCGGATCGGTGTCGAGTGCGAGATCGCCGCCCGGATTGGGCGGGATCTGCCGGCCCGGCCGGGCGGTCACTCGCAGGACAGCGTGGCTGAGGCGGTCGACAGCCTGATGGCCGGGATCGAGCTTGTCGACGACCGGTATGTCGACTACGGCGCCTTGCCGCCGCCGGTGCTGATCGCCGACGATTTTTTCAACGCCGGGGTCGTGCTCGGGACGGCGGTTCCGGATTGGCGGTCGCTCGACCTGCCGGCGGTCGAGGGGGTGATGACGATCAATGGCAAGGAGGTCGGCCGCGGTCGTGGCGCCGATATCCTTGGGCATCCGCTGGTGGCGCTCGCCTGGCTGGCCGACCACCGGGCGGCACTCGGCATGCCGCTGCGGGCGGGCGAGTTCGTGATGCTGGGCAGCGTGGTGAAGACCGTGTGGGTCGAGGCGCCGGCCAAAGTCGGAATCCGGTTCGCGGGTCTGGGCGAGGCGTCCGTTACCTTCGTGTGACGGCGGAGAGGAGCGCTGGAACAGGTCTCGCCCCTTGCCTCGCCGGTGCGATCCGCCTAAAGCCAACCGGCAACCCGCCGGAGCCTGTATCATGGACACCGCCGCCCGTATCCGGGCCATTCTGGATGCCGAAGCCGAGGCGATCCGCTCGATCAAGGTCGATGCCACTTTCGAGCGTGCGCTCGACGCCATGGCGAATTGTCCCGGCAAGATCATCACTCTGGGAATGGGCAAGGCCGGGTTCGTCGCCCGCCGGTTCGCAGCCACCCTGGCGTCGACCGCCACCCCGGCGTTCTACATTCACCCCAGCGAGGCGGCACACGGCGATCTCGGCCACATTGAGGACGGCGACTGCATGATTGCGTTCTCGACCTCCGGGAAGACCCGCGAAGTGCTGGAGTGTATCGAGCTGTCCCGGCACCTCAACCAGCACGGTACGGTGATCGGCATCACCTCGCACCCCGACTCGGGCTTGCGCGACCTCGCCGACGTGGTGCTGGACATGGGGGTGATCGAGGAGCCGTGCCCGCTCGGGCTGACGCCCTCGGCCAGCATTGCCGCCATGAGCGCGATCGCCGACGCCCTGACCCTGACGCTGATGGTGCGCAAGGGGGTTACCCGCGACCAGTACGGCGTGCGTCATCACGGCGGTTACCTCGGACGCAAGGCCCGGCTGGACAACGTCTGAGCGCTACCCTGCGTGACCCTGCGGTGCGCGTCGCGCCCGTCGAGTTGACGTCCCGACGCTGCCGCCTAACCTTCCGAGCATGGCATCCCCCCATCCCGAAACCTGGGTCGAAGTCCGGCCGCAGGGCCTGTACGTCGCACCGGGCGACTTCTACATCGACCCGCTGCGCGCGGTCGATCGGGCGGTGATCTCCCACGGTCATTCCGACCACGCCCGCGCCGGCCATCGTGCGGTTATGGCAACCGTGGAGACGCTGGCGATCATGGCGCACCGGCTCGGCGTCCAGCCGGAGCAGGACAGGCGCGCCCTGGCCTATGGCGAGGTGATCCGGGTCGGTGAGACCGAGGTCTCTCTGCATCCGGCCGGCCATGTGCTCGGCAGTGCCCAGGTGCTGGTCGAGTACCGTGGTGCGCGCATCGTGGTGTCGGGCGACTACAAGCGTCGGGCCGACCCGACCTGCGCGGCGTTCGTGCCGGTGAAGTGCGACGTGTTCGTCACCGAGGCGACTTTCGGCCTGCCGGTGTTCCGCCACCCCGACGACCGGGCCGAGATCGCCAAGCTGCTGGACAGCGTGCGGCTGTTCCCCGAGCGGTGCCACGTGGTCGGGGTCTATTCCCTCGGCAAGGCACAGCGGGTGATCGGCCTGCTGCGCGAAGCCGGCTGGCACCGGCCGATCTTCGTGCACGGCGCCCTGCAGCCGATGTGCGCACTGTACGAGGCGCATGGCGTGCCGCTCGGCGATCTGCGTCCCGCCACCGCCGGCGCCAAAGGCGTGCCGAAGGACGAGTTCATGGGCGAGATCGTACTGGCGCCGCCGTCGGCGATCATCGACCGCTGGGCACGTCGGCTGCCCGACCCGGTGGTCTGCATGGCATCGGGCTGGATGCGGGTGCGCCAGCGCGCGAGGCAGGGCGGGGTCGAACTGCCGCTGATCATCTCCGACCACGCCGACTGGGACGAGCTGCTGAAGACCTTCGACGATGTCGGCGCACCGGAGATCTGGATCATCCACGGCCGCGAGGAGGCTCTGATGCATGCCGCGTCGGCGCGGGGCTATCGCGCACGCGCGCTGGCTCTGGTCGGCTACGAGGACGAGGGCGGCTCGTGACGCCGTTCGCCAACCTTCTGGACCGGCTGATCTACACTCCGGCGCGCAACACCAAGCTGGCGTTGATCGTCGACTACTTCCGCCATGCACCGGATCCGGACCGCGGCTGGGCGCTGGCCGCGCTGACCGGCGGGCTGTCGTTCCCCGGCGCGAAGGCTGGCGCGATCCGGGATCTGGCGATGCGCCGGGTCGATCCGGTGCTGTTCCAGTGGTCCTACGACTATGTCGGCGACCTTGCCGAGACCACCGCGCTGATCTGGCCGGAGCGGCGCACCAATCGGGCCTGGCCGACCTTGGGCGAGGTGGTTCACGGGCTGCAGGGCACCGCTCGGGCCGACGCGCCCGACGTGATCGAGCAATGGCTGGACCCGCTGGACGCCACCGGGCGCTGGGCGCTGCTGAAGCTGATCACCGGTGGGCTGCGGGTCGGGGTCTCGGCCCGGCTCGCCAAGGTGGCGCTCGCCGAGTACGGCAAGGTGGACGCAACCGAGATCGAGGAGGTGTGGCACGGCCTGACACCGCCATACGCCGAACTGTTCGCCTGGCTCGACGGCGCGGCGCCGCGGCCGGATCTGGAGGACAAGCCGGTGTTCCGGCCGCCGATGCTCGCGCACCCGTTGGAAGACGACGAGGTGGCGGGCCTGGATTTCGACGCCTACTTGGCCGAGTGGAAGTGGGACGGCATACGGGTCCAGTTGGTCGCGCGTGCCGGGCAGAAGCGACTGTATTCGCGCACCGGCGACGACATCGGTGCCGGGTTTCCCGACGTGCTCGACGCGATCTCCTTCGAGGGCGTGCTGGACGGCGAGCTGCTGGTCGGGGCCGACGGCAATGTGCGGCCGTTCAACGAGCTGCAGCAGCGCCTGAACCGCAAGACCGTGACCGGGGCGATGCTGCGCAAGCACCCGGCGTTCGTGCGGCTGTACGATATCCTGTTCGATGGGCGCGAGGATTTGCGGGCGTTGCCGACCACGCAACGCCGGGCCCGGCTGGAGGCGTTCGTCGAGCGCCACGCGCCGCAGCGCATGGACCTGTCGGAGGTCGTGGCCTTTTCAAGCTCCGACGAGTTGGAACGGATGCGGGCCGGCGCCCGCGGCACCTCGACCGAAGGCCTGATGCTGAAGCGCCGGGATGCGCCCTACGTCGCCGGCCGGCCGAAAGGGCTCTGGTACAAATGGAAGCGCGGTCCGCTGACGGTCGATGCGGTGCTGATGTACGCCCAGCGCGGCCACGGCAAGCGCAGCTCGTTCTACTCCGACTACACCTTCGGCGCGTGGCGCGAGAATCCGGAGACCGGGTCGGCCGAACTGGTTCCAGTCGGCAAGGCATACTTCGGCTTCACCGACGACGAACTGAAGCTGCTCGACAAGTGGGTGCGCGACCACACGATCAACCGGTTCGGCCCGGTCCGCGAGGTCGAGCACGCGCTGGTGTTTGAGGTGGCGTTCGACAGCGTCAACCGGTCGCCCCGGCACAAGTCGGGTGTCGCCATGCGCTTCCCGCGGATCGCCCGCATCCGCTGGGACAAGCCGGCCGCCGACGCCGACCGACTGGAATCACTGGAAAAGCTGATCGAGTGACGAGCCGTGAAGGGCGTCGGCTTACGCCCGCCCGTACGCGCTGCGCAGCGCCCCGGCCAGGGCCAGGGCGATTGCCGGCAGCAGGGACAGGAACACCAGATGGGCGGCCTCGGCGATCACCGGCGGCGGCGGGGTGCCGACCAGGCCGGCGCGGTCCGCGACGATGCCGGCCGCCGCCGAGCCGAAGGCGACGCCGAGCGCCTGGGTGGTCGGGATGACGCTGGTTACCCGGTCCCGGTCGGCTTCGCCGGCGGCATCGAAGATCCGCTTGGCGACGTGGCTCCAGGCCAGCCCGATGCCGGTACCGAGCAGCATGAAGGCAGCGATGGCCGCCCACAGCGGTCCAGCCGGTACATACAGCGCGGCACCGAGGCAGCCGACGCCGGTGATCGCCGGGCCGACGGCGATCGACAGGCTGGCCCGGGCGCCCACGGCTCCGGCCACCGCAAGCGACGCGATGGTCCAGCACATCGACTGTGCAGTGACGACGTAGCCGGTCGCGAGCGGCGGCACGGCGTGCAGCGCGTGCAGGAAGTAGGGGGCGTAGATCGCGGTCGAGGCCGATCCGAACGAGATGAAGAACACGAACATCACGCTCCCGCCGAGCACGGTACCGGGCCGGAACATGGCGTGCGGGAACAGCGGCTCAGCCGACCGGCGCTCCCAGACGATGGCGGCCAGCAGCAGTGCGCCGGCCAGAGCGACCAGGGCGACGGTCCGGTCGGGACCGGCGCCACCGGTTCCGCCGATCGCCAGGGCGGCGCCGCCGATCAGCGCGAGGCGCAGGATCGGTGTCAATCCGCCTGACGGCGGTTTCTGCCCGCCCGTGGGCACCGACCTCAGGACGGCGATGTACAGGAGAAGACACAGCGGCAGCATCACGATGAATCCGAGACGCCATTCGTCGAGCTCGGCGAAGATCCCGCCGATCAGCGGGCCGGTGAGGGCGGCGATGCCCCACACGCCGGAGATCGCGGCAAACACCCGAGCCCAACTGGACGCCGGAAACAGGTCGCGCACCAGGCCGTGTGAGGCAGCCAGCAGCAGGCCGGCGCCAAGGCCCTGGATCGCCCGCATCACCAGGATGGTGGCCATGTCCGGGGCGAGGCCGACCCCGGCCGACCCGATTGCGAAGCCGAGAATGGCGAACCCGAGCGCGCGCCGGGGACCCAGCCGTGCCCGGATCATGCCGCCGGCGGCAGAACTGACGATCGAGGCCACCACGTACAGGGTTGTCGCCCAGTGCAGCCACTCGAGTTCGCCGAGATCGGCGACCACCGATGGCGCCAGCGTGGCGAAGATGAAGAAGTTCACGGCGTGCAGGGTGATGCCGAGGCACAGGGTGGTCATCGCCAGCAGGTACTCGGGTCCGAACAGTTCGCTCCAGCTCAACACCCGGCTGTCCGCGTCGTTCATTCCAGCGCCCCTCCCGGAGGATCGATCGTCCCATTTTGTCGCATGGTGATTGTGATGGGGTAGTTGAACAAGGGAATTCTTGGTATAACTGAGGTCTGTCAGGGAGGGACAATGGCCGACACGACCAGCGACCGGATTCTGTTTCGTCTCAAGACCCGTGGACCGCAGACCATCGCCGATCTGGGGGCTGCGTTCGGCATCACCTCCGAGGCGGTTCGCCAGTTACTGGTGAAGTCCGAAGCCGACAACCTGGTCAGCTATGAGGACCGGCGCGAGGGGCGAGGCCGACCGAAGCGGCTGTGGCGCCTGACCGAGACCGGGCACGCCCGGTTTCCCGATCGGCACGCCGACCTGACGGTCGGCTTGCTGGATGCCGTGCGGGCCGAGTTCGGCACCGAAGGGCTGGACCGGCTGATCGCCCGGCGGGAGTCCGAGCAGCGCGAGGTGTACCGGGCCGCCGCTGCCCGCGCCCGCACGCTGGAGGGCAAGGTCAAGGCACTGGCCGAGATGCGCGACCGCGAAGGCTACATGGCCGAGTGGCGGCGCGACGACGACGGCACCCTGGTGCTGATCGAGAACCACTGCCCGATTTGCGCGGCGGCGGCCAAGTGCCAGAACCTGTGCCGCTCCGAGCTGGCGATTTTCCGCGACGTGCTGGGCGAGGCGGCCGAGGTCGAGCGGACCGATCACGTTCTGGCCGGTGCCCGGCGTTGCGCCTATCGTGTGACCCCGACACGCACCTGACGACCAAGGGGATTTCCATGCGGGCGATGCTGTGCAAGGCCTTCGGGCCAATCGACGATCTTGCGCTGGAGGATGTGGCGAGCGCCAAGCTGGCAGCCGGCGAGGTGCGCATCAAGGTCGCGGCCTGCGGCGTCAACTTCCCCGACGTGTTGATCGTGGAGGGCAAGTACCAGTTCAAGCCCGACCGGCCATTCGCGCCGGGCGGCGAGGTTTCGGGCACGATCGTCGAGGTCGGCGCCGACGTTACCGGATTCAAGGTCGGCGATGCGGTGATGGCCACCACCCTGTGGGGTGGCTTCGCCGAAGAGGTGGTGACCACCCCGGATCGTCTGCTGCGCCGTCCGCCGACCATGGACGAGATCACGGCGGGCGGGTTCGCCCTGACCTATGGCACCTCGTACCACGCGCTGGTCCAGCGGGCCGCCATCCAGCCGGGCGAGACCCTGCTGGTGCTGGGTGCCGCCGGCGGTGTCGGCGTGGCGGCCATCCAGATCGCCAAGGCCTTGGGTGCGCGGGTGATTGCGGCGGCCGGCAGTGCCGACAAGCTGGACTTCGCGCGCGAGCAGGGCGCCGACGAGCTTGTGAACTACGCCGAGGACGGCTACCGCGACCGCCTCAAGGAGTTGACCGGAGGGCGCGGAGTCGACGTGGTCTACGATCCGGTCGGCGGCGACCTGATGGACCCGTCGCTGCGGTCCATGGCGTGGAACGGCCGCTACCTGGTGGTCGGCTTCGCCAGCGGCGAGATCCCCAGGATCCCGGCCAACCTGACCCTCTTGAAGGGCTGCGCCGTGGTCGGGGTATTCTGGGGCCAGTTCCGCCGCAACGAACCGGAACGCGAGGCGGAGAATTTCCGGCGCCTGTTCGAACTGCACGCCGAGGGCCGCATCAGGCCGGTGATCAGCCAGACCTTTCCGTTGGCCCAGGCGCGCGATGCGCTGGCGGTCCTGTCGGATCGCAAGGTCAAGGGCAAGATCGTCCTGACCGTGTGACGGTTCAGCCGGCTGAGAAAACCGCATGATGGCGGGAACTTGCACCAGCGGAACGAAGTTGCTCTTCCACTGACGTTCGCGGGACCCGCCAATCAACTGTCCAAGGGCCCGGCGATCTTGCATCGAAAGGGCGCGTCATGACCGTTGGTACCGTTCTTCTGATCGTGCTGATCCTGGTGCTGCTGGGCGCCATCCCGGCCTGGCCGTACAGCCGCGGCTGGGGCTACGGTCCCGGCGGGATCGTCGGAGTGCTGCTGATCGTCGTGATCGTGCTGCTCTTGATGGGACGCATCTGACGCGGGGTCGGCCGGTCTACAGCGCCTTGCGGTAGAAACGCCGGACTCCGCCCTTCGGGAAGTCATCAAGCTCGCCGAACTTGGCCCAACCCAGACGCGGGTAGTAGTCGGGGCCCTGGTGGTCGTAGGTGTCGAGCCATGCGGCATGGCAACCGCGATCGCGAGCCAAGGATTCGGCTGCTCCCAGCAGCGCGCGTCCGACGCCCTGGCTGCGGGCTTCCGGTGCGACTGCCAGCAACTGTACGTGCAGCCAGCCTAGATTGGTCGATCCGATCAAGCCGCCCAGGGTGTTGCCGGCTCGGGTCGCCGTCAGCGCGAACGGCTTGGAGTCGAACACGACACTGGCCGCCACCGCGTGCTGATCGAGCCAATCCAGCACTTGCGACTTGGTGTCGGCAAACGCTGGATCGGCATCGTCAGCAACGGTGGAGACCAGGATGGCCTCGGTCATTCACGCACCATCAGTCGCGACCGTTCAGTCCAAAGTTGGCTTCCACATAGCCCAGCAACTGCTCGATCGACTCGTTGAGCGACAGGGCGCCGGTATCCACCTCCAACTCCGGGGCGGATGGTGCCTCGTATGGTGCCGAGATTCCAGTGAAGTCCGAGATCTCACCCTTGCGGGCCTTCTTGTACAGGCCCTTGGGATCACGCCCTTCACACACCGAGAGGTCGGCCTTGACGTGCACCTCGTGGAACAGCTCCGGCGCGACCGAACGGGCACGGTCCCGGTCCTCGCGGTAGGGCGAGATGAACGCGGTGATCACCAGAATACCGGCACGGGCGAACAGCGCAGCCACTTCGCCGACTCGTCGGATGTTTTCTGCCCGGTCCTCCGGTGCAAACCCGAGATCGGCGGACAGGCCGAAGCGGATATTGTCGCCGTCGAGCACATAGGCCTGCCAGCCCTTGCGGAACAGCGCCTGTTCAAGCTCGACCGCCAGGGTCGACTTGCCGGCACCGGACAGACCGGTCAGCCACAGCACGCCGCTCTTGTGGCCATTGGCCTGCCAGCGGGCGTCCGAGGTGACGCGGTGCTCCACCGCGGTGATGTTCTGCGAGGTCGGCTCGTTGCGGGCGCGTTGGTCGGGGAAGCCCTCCATCGAGACCAGACCGCCGCCGGCCATGTCGTAGCCGTCGATCAGCACGAACCGGCCCAGCCGCGGATTGTCGACGAACGAGTCCAGCGCCAGTTTGGCGCGGGCCCGCAGGATGATCTCACCGACCTCGTTGCGCTCGATGCGGTCGGCCGGACGCTGCGACAGGTCGGCGACGTCGATGACCTGCTCGATCGCCTGGACCTCGACGGTGTGTTCCATGGTCGCGAGTTTCATCTTGTAGCGCCGGCCGACCTCCAGGGGCGAGCGGCCGAGCCAGAAGATGCGGGCGCGGAATACGTTGGTCTCGACCGGCGGCTCGCTGCGGTGCGAGGCCACGTGGCCGCGCTCCAGGAACAGCTGGTCGTCCAGAGTGATGCCGATCGACTGGCCGGCCGAGGCCGACATGACCGGCCCATCAACGGACCAGGCCTCGATTGACTTGACCCGGGCGGTCGCGTTCGTCGGGCTGAACAGCAACTCGTCGCCGACGCTGAGCCGGCCGCTCTCGATCCGCCCGGCGATGATCCGGCGCTCGTCGAACTTGTAGACGTCCTGCACCGGGAACCGCAGCGGCAGCTCCACCGGCAGCGGCTTGGCCTGCAACTCGTCAAGGGCGGCGATCAGGGTCGGGCCCTCGAACCACGGCATGTTGTCGGACTTGTTGGCCAATCCGTCGCCATGGCGCGCCGACACCGGCAGGATGTGCGCCGGGGTGATTCCCATGCTGCCGAGGTACTTGCGCACCTCGTCGGCGACCTCGCGGAACCTGCTCTCCGCGTGGTCGACCAGATCCATCTTGTTCACGGCGACGACGACACGGTCGAGGCCGAGCAGGTGCAGGAGCTAGCCGTGCCGGCGGGTCTGATCCTGAACGCCGTCCTTGCCGTCGACCACCAGAATGGCGGCGTCGGCGGACGCGGCCCCCGAGACCATGTTCTTCAGGAATTCCTTGTGTCCGGGCGCGTCGATGATGACGTAGGGCCGGCGAGGGGTCTTGAAGAAGATCTGGGTGGTGTCGATGGTGATGCCCTGGTCGCGCTCGGCCTGCAGGGCGTCCAGCACGAAGGCCCACTCCATCGGCATGCCGCGGCGCTCCGACATGGCGCGGACCGCTTCCATCTTGCCGTCGGGCAGCGAGCCGGTGTCGTGCAGAAGCCGGCCGATCAGGGTCGACTTGCCGTGGTCGACATAGCCGACGATGACCAGCTTCATCGGCGACAGTTCGTCGTCACGACGCGGGGTGGTGGAGGGAGAGACTGCGATGCTCATGATGCGTCCTCCCTCACATGTAGCCGGCGGAACGCAGACGCTCGAAGGCGTCCTCGCTCTCGTGATCCATCGCGCGGCCGCTGCGCTCGGCCACCCGGGTGGTGCGCAGCTCGGCGATGATCTTCTCGACGGTGTCGGCGTCGCTATCGATCGGGTTGGTGATGTCCATGTCGCCGAGCGAGCGGTAACGCTTGCCGTTCTTGGCGAAGTACAGCGGCACCAGCGGGATGCCCTCGCGCTGGATGTACAGCCAGATGTCGAGCTCGGTCCAATGCAGCAGCGGGTGGATCCGCAGATGCGTGCCGGGTGCGAAATCGGTCTTGAACTGGTCCCAGAACTCCGGCGGCTGGTCGCGGAAGTCCCATTCGGCATTCTCGCCGCGCGGACTGAACACCCGCTCCTTGGCGCGGGTCGCCTCCTCGTCCCGACGGATGCCGGCAATGACCGCCTGCAGGTCGAGTTCGGCGATCAGCCGCTTCAGCGCCTCGGTCTTGCGCGCGGCCGACCGGGCTGCCGGCGGCAGCGTCGGGTCGATCTCCTCGATCGGCGGGCAGTCGCGCCGAATGAAGTTCAGCTTCCATTCGACCGAGTAGCGGTCCTGGAACGCATACATCTCCGGGAACTTCTTGCCGGTGGCGCAGAACAGGGCCGTAAACGGCACATGCCCCAGGAAGGCCTTGCGGGCCAGCCAGAGCATGACGTTGGAATCCTTGCCCAATGACCACAGCATGCCGAGGCGTTCGAACTTGTTGAACGCTTCGCGCAGGATGTAGACGCTCTGCGCCTCCAAGGCGTCGAGATGGTTCATCGCGGCGTCCATGCCCGAGTGGTTGCGGTGCGCCGGTAGATAAGCGCGCCCGGACCTGCTGTCAAAGCGCGGATGCGCCGTGATTTCAACCGTGTCGCCGGCCATTGCCTGCCTCAACTCTGTTATTGCCCTGAACGTGACTGCTTCATGCCCGAACCGTGTGGCGGTTTGGACATTGGTTGGTGCAACGAATTTTTCAGGGTGGCGTTCCCGCTGTGACGAAATGATCACAGCGGAAACAGGAGTGCCGCGGCGACAGGCGATGAGGCGACCTGGAGTTCGCGCTATGGGGTGTTGCGTCAGCCAGGCAACTGGCGGTCGAGCCCGATCCGATCGGGCGCTACATGTGCGGCAGTCAGGCCAAGGGCCGTCATGTCGGCCGGCACCGGTTGCCCGAGAGCCAGGGCTGCCGACAGGCGGCCCATGCCGGCCGAGGTCTGGATGCCGTAGCCGCCCTGGCCGGCCAGCCAGAAGAAGCCCTCCGACGCCGGATCGAAGCCGACCACCGGCGTCTTGTCGGCGACGAAGCTGCGCAGGCCGGCCCAGCGCGAGGCCAGGCGACGGATGTCGAAGGTGGTGTCGGTCATGATGCGGTCGACGGC
>NZ_JAVJSX010000024.1:0-147108 GCF_040219215.1 Thalassobaculum sp. | reverse complement strand
CTACAAGGCGCCGCGTGAGCTGCTGTGGATGCTGGGTGTGGTCATCATGTTGCTCATGATGCCGACCGCCTTCATGGGCTACGTGCTGCCGTGGGGCCAGATGAGCTTCTGGGGCGCCACCGTCATCACCAACCTGTTCTCGGCGATCCCGGTGGTCGGCGAAAGCATCGTGACCTGGCTGTGGGGCGGCTTCGCTGTAGACAACCCGACGCTGAACCGGTTCTTCTCGCTGCACTACCTGCTGCCGTTCGTGATCATCGGCGTGGTTGTTCTTCATCTGGTGGCGCTGCACCGCTTCGGCTCGAACAACCCGCTGGGCGTCGACATCAAGAGCGCCAAGGACCAGATCCCGTTCCACCCGTACTACACGGTGAAGGACGCGTTCGGCCTGGGTGTGTTTCTGATCGTGTTCAGCGCGGCGGTCTTTTTCGCGCCGAACTTCCTCGGCCACCCGGACAACTACATCCCGGCCAACCCGCTGGTCACGCCGGAGCATATCGTGCCGGAATGGTACTTCCTGCCGTTCTACGCGATCCTGCGTTCGATCCCCGACAAGCTGGGCGGCGTGCTGTTCATGTTCGGCTCGATCGCCGTTCTGTTCATCCTGCCGTGGCTGGACCGGTCTCCGGTGCGCAGCGGCCAGTTCCGGCCGATGTTCAAGATCTTCTTCTGGATCCTGGTGGTCGACGTGGTGGCGCTGACCTACTTCGGCGGCAAGCCGGCCGAGGGCTGGTACGTCATCGGTTCGCGGTTCGCCACAGCGTACTATTTCATTCACTTCCTGCTCGTCCTGCCGCTGCTCTCGATCTTCGAGACTCCGCGGCAGTTGCCAAAATCGATCAGTGAGCCGGTGCTCGGCGGGGGGGCCGGCTTGGCCGGTGCTGCCACGGCGCCACGGGAGAACGTCCGATGATCGCGCGTATCAAGACGCTGGCGGCGACCGCACTGGTCGCTTCCGCCCTGGCTGGTCCGGCGCTGGCTGCTGGGGAAGTCGAGATACCGAAGCAGGACTGGACGTTCGGCGGTGTGTTCGGAACCTTCGACCGTGCTTCGCTGCAGCGTGGCTTCCAGGTCTACCAGAACGTCTGCGCGAGTTGTCACGGGCTGAAGTTTGTCGCCTACCGGAACCTCGCTGATCTCGGCTACAACGAAGACGAGATCAAGGCGATCGCGGCTGAGAAGGAAGTCAGCGACGGCCCGAACGACTCAGGCGAGATGTTCAACCGTCCGGCCAAGCCGTCGGATCGGTTCGTCAGCCCGTTCGCAAACGACGAGGCGGCACGTGCGTCCAACGGTGGTGCGCTGCCGCCGGACCTGTCGTTGATGGTCGATGCACGGGTCGGCGGCGCCGACTACATGTACGCGCTGTTGACGGGCTACAAGGACGCGCCGGCGGACATGAAGATCCCCGACGGCATGTACTACAATACGGGCTTCGCCGGACAGCAGATCGCCATGCCGCAGCCGTTGTTTCCGGACGGCGTGACCTATGGCGACAACACGCCGGCGACGATCGCCCAGCAGGCCCGGGACGTTACCACCTTCCTGGCCTGGGCGTCGGAACCCAACCTCGAGCAGAGCAAGCGGACCGGGGTGATGGTGATCCTGTTCCTGCTGGTCTTTACCGGCCTGCTCTACGCGACCAAGCGGAAGATCTGGGCCAACGTGCACTGACGCGGGCGCGGGCTGGACGTTCAAACGGGGCCGGGGGAATTCCTCCGGCCCCTTTCGATTCCGGCCTCCGGGAACCGGGCTCCCCGACCGGCGTTGCCAATTTGGTTAACGCTTGAAGGCGGTGCTCCCGATGCCCCATGTCGTAACTCCCGTGACCACCCGTACCGCGTGGTTCGCCAGCGCTTCCCTGCTGGCGCTTGGCAGCCTGATCCTGGCGTTCGGGATTGGCTGGGCCGCTGTCGAGGCGGTATCGATCATCAAGCTTGGATCCGGTTCGCACTCGCCCGAGTACGGCCGCTCGATTGTCGGTGCCGCGTGTGTCGTCATTGTCGGCGGACTGCTCGTCTATGCGTTCCTCCGGCACCTCGAATCCGATGAGCGGACCGTCGTTCAGATCGACTTCGATCGGCCGATCGTCGGGTTTCACGGCAAGCGCCTCAGTGTCGATCGTTGGCGGGTCGAGGCGCAGATCTCCGTCCTGGCCCGGCGAGCCCTCGCCCCGGTGGTCCACGACCGAGCCGACGAGATAGCGCACGCCGCGGCTGAAGCGCTGGCCATGCTGGGGCCGCGTGCTGCCCACCGACCGGACCGGACCCGTGCCGAAGAGGCCCTGACGGTCATGATCAACCGCACGCTGCGGAACCGGGTGGTCCAGGCCATCCGCATTCGCCACATCGATCTGACGCCGGCACTCTGACCTGACGGCGAACCTCGGCGTTTGCCTCCGGATCGGTCTCTCGCCCTTTCGCTGCCGTGTCGCCCCGCGCTATAGGTGATGCTGCGGGTATCGGGCGGACAGTGGAGAGACCGGGACGATGGCGAATGAAACGCGGGAAGCTCTGCTCGGCGTGATCGGCGGCAGCGGCGTGTACCAGATCGACGGGCTGGAAAACACCCGCTGGGAGACCGTGCCGTCGTCGTTCGGCGAGCCCTCGGACCAGTTGCTGTTCGGCGAACTCGATGGCCAGCCGCTGGTGTTTCTGCCGCGCCACGGCCGCGGCCACCGCTTCAGTCCGACCGACATCAACTACCGAGCCAACATCGACGCGATGAAGCGCGCCGGCGTGACCGACATCATCTCGGTCTCCGCCGTCGGCTCCCTCAAGCACGAATACGCACCCGGGCATTTCGTCCTGGTCGACCAGTTCATCGACCGGACGTTTGCGCGCGAGAAGAGCTTCTTCAGCAAGGGGTGCGTCGCCCATGTCTCGATGGCGCACCCGGTCAGCACGCGTCTGGTCGACGCACTCGACGAAGCCTGCACGGAACTCGACCTACCGCACAGCCGGGGCGGCACCTACATGACGATGGAAGGCCCGCAGTTCTCGACCCTGGCGGAGTCGAACCTGTACCGTTCGTGGGGCTGCGACGTGATCGGCATGACCAACATGCCCGAGGCGAAGCTGGCCCGCGAGGCGGAGATCCCCTATGCGACCGTGGCCATGGTCACCGACTACGATTGCTGGCACCCGGACCACGATCACGTGACGGTGGAGGTGGTGGTCCGTGTCCTGCTGTCGAACGCCGACAAGGCGCGTGCGTTGATCAAGGCGGCGGCACCGAAGCTGCGTCGCCGTCCGATGATCGACGAGCAGGGCGGCGACCGGGCGCTGGACCATGCCATGATCACCCATGCCGAGGCTCGCGATCCCGAGGTGGTGGCGCGCCTCGACGCGATCGCCGGCCGGGTTCTCGGCGGATAGGGGCGGACGCGGTGCGCGGACGGGGACGCGGCGGGATCGGTGGTCTGGAGGGCCTGTACAAGAAGGTCACGGCCGACCGGCCGCACGACGCCCGCACGCTCAACGTCAGATCCGTGCTGGCGCTGGAGAACGGTCGGGCGACCGAAGCGGCGGAACTGATCGGCCGCGCGATCGTGCTGGAGCCGGCGGAGCGGACCTACCTGTTCCACATGGCCAAGGTATGCGCTCGCGGCGGCTGGTGGCACGAGGCGACCGACGCGCTGCGCCGGGCAATCTACGTCGACCCGCACGATGCGGAGAGTTGGTACGGCCTTGGAGCCGCGTTCCAGGAACTGGGAGAACCCGACCAGGCGGTCGTCTGCTGGCAGCAGTGCCTGTACATCGAGCCGGGCCATTCCGGCGCCATGGAGGCCCTGGCCCGGGCCGGAGGCTGATCGTGTCAGCGGTCGATGCGCTTCAGGCTCGGCCAGTCCAGCGCCACGTGATCCGGCAGTCGCAGCGACGACCAGATATCCATCGGCTCGCCGTTGCCGCCTTCGGCGATCAGCAGCGTCATGACCGTGCCGTGCGAGACGATCAGCTCGTCGTCGGCGGTCTCTCCCATGATTGTCTCGACGGCCGAGCGGAAGCGGACCCGCGCGGCGCTGGCGCTCTCGGCCCCGAAGACCACTTCATCCGGTTGTGCGAAGAACCGGCGGACGTTGGCGGCGAACGCCTCCGCACCGCGGGTCTGCTGCGCCACCAGGCGGTGGTGTTCTTCCAGGCCGTCCCGGATCTCCAGTGGCAGATCGAGGCGCTCAGCCATGATCCGGCCCGTAGCGGTCGCCTTGGTCTCCGTACTGGCGACTACCCGGTGCAATCCACAGTTTCGAAAGCGTTCGGCGAAACTGTTGATCCGCGCTGGAGCGTCCGGTGCCAGCCGCCACTCTTGGGATGGCACCCCGAAATCGACCGTAACCGGAGCGTGCTTGACGAGGTGTAGGACGCGCATTTCGGGGACCTATACCAGCCAACGGCGCGACGCAACGCCGCGGTGAACGCCGGAACCGGACGCTCCGTCTGGCGGTTCCTCGGGGCAGGCGTTTGACCGGCCAGACCAGCACCCCTACCGTTGCACGATGTCCTTCCGAACGGAGCAATCAGGCTTGTGAGCACCCTCGACCTCGGACTGATCGGCAATTGCTGTTTCGGCGCTCTCGTCGACCCGTACGCACGTATCGTTTGGTGCTGCCTGCCCCGTTTCGACGGCGAACCGGTCTTCGATGCGTTGCTGCGCGGCGATGCAGATGGGGAGGCTGCGGCCGGCGGGTCGTTCGCCATTGAGCTGGGCGGCGCTGTCAAGGCCGAGCAGCGCTACGTTCCGAACACGCCGGTCCTGGTCACACGGATCACCGCCGACGATGGAGCCGCGATCGAGATCACCGATTTCGCGCCGCGCTTTAAGCGCCACGACCGGATGTTCCGGCCGACCACCATCGTCCGGCACGTCCGCCCGGTCGCAGGCCTGCCGCGTATCCGGATCCGGGTTTCACCGTCCTTCGGTTGGGGCGCCGTCGATCCGCAGGTAACCCGCGGTTCCAACCATATCCGCTGGGTCGGGCCGTCGCAGACCGTGCGGCTCACGACCGACGCGGTGCCGTCCTACATCCTGGACCAGACCTGGTTCCTGCTGGACGCCCCGGTGTCGATGCTGCTGGGGGCCGACGAGAGCCTGACCGACTCGATTCCCGAAACCGCGCGCGTGTTCTTCGACGACACGGTGCGGTACTGGCGCGACTGGACCCGATCGCTGAACATTCCGTTCGAATGGCAGGCCGAGGTCATCCGCTCCGCCATCACCCTCAAGCTGTGCACCTTCGAGGAGACCGGCGCGGTGATTGCCGCGATGACCACATCGATCCCCGAGGCGCCGCACAGCCAGCGCAACTGGGACTATCGCTATTGCTGGCTGCGCGACGCCTACTTCGTCGTGCACACCTTGAACCGGCTGTCGGCGACCCGAACGCTGGAACACTACCTGCGCTACATACAGAACATCGTGGCCAAGACCGCCGAGGGCGCGGTGCTGCAGCCGCTGTACTCGATCACGCTGGACGATAGGATCGAGGAACGTATCGTCGATACCCTGCCGGGATACCGCGGCATGGGGCCGGTGCGGGTCGGCAATCAGGCCTACCAGCAGGTCCAGCATGATGTCTTCGGATCGGTGATCCTGGCCGTCACCCAGAGTTTTTTCGACACCCGCCTGACGCGCATGGGCGACGAAGCGTTGTATCGCCAGCTAACGCGCCTCGGCCGGGTCGCGGTGGAACGGTTCGACGTGCCGGACGCCGGCATCTGGGAGTTGCGCACCCGAGCGTCGGTTCACACGTTCTCGGCGTTGATGTGCTGGGCTGCGGCCGATCGGTTGGCACGGATCGCGACAGCGCTTGGCCTGGACGACGAGGCGGCGGACTGGCTCGCGCACGCCGAGACGATGCATGCGCGGATCTGCAACGAGGCGTGGAGCGACGAACTGGGCGGATTCTCCGCGACCTTCGGCGGGCGGGATCTGGACGCCAGTTTGCTGCTGATCCACGAGCTTGGGTTCCTGGCGGGCGACGACCCGCGCTACGTCGGGACCGTCGAGGCGATCGAGAAAGGGCTGAAGCGTGGCAATCATGTGTTCCGCTACGACGCGCCTGACGATTTCGGAACGCCGGAGGTCGCCTTTACGGTCTGCACATTCTGGTTCATCGAGGCGCTGGCCGCGGTCGGGCGCAAGGACGAGGCGCGACAGATGTTTGCCGAGGTACTGGCATGCCGGAACAGCCTGGGCCTGCTGTCCGAGGACGTCGACCCGGTGACCGGTGAGCTGTGGGGCAACTTCCCTCAGACCTACTCGATGGTCGGGTTGATCAAGTGCGCCATGCGTCTGTCGCGGCCGTGGGAGGACGTGGTTTGAGCCGTCTGGTGGTGGTGTCGAACCGGGTCGCCCCGATTCAGGAAGGCAAGCAATCGTCCGGTGGTCTGGCGGTGGCGGTGCACGATGCCCTGTCGGAGATCGGCGGGGTGTGGTTCGGCTGGTCGGGCGAGACCTATGCCAGCGGATCCAGCAAGGTGAAGACCGAGACCAAGGGCAAGATCACGTACGCCACGATGCCGCTGGCGCGGCGCGACTACGATGCGTTCTACAAGGGTTACGCCAACGCGACGCTCTGGCCGTTGTTCCACTACCGCATGGAACTGGTCGACTACCACCGCCGCTACGTCGTCGGGTACCGCCGGGTGAACGAGGAGTTCGCCGGACGGTTGGCGCCGATGCTGCAGCCCGACGATCTGGTCTGGGTCCATGACTACCATCTGATCCCGTTGGGCCGTGACCTGCGGATGATGGGCCACAGGAACCGCATCGGTTTCTTCCTGCATATCCCATTTCCGCCGCCGGATTTGCTGACCACCTGCTCCGATCACGCGTTCCTGGTGCAGTCGATGTGCGCCTACGATCTGATCGGCTTCCAGACCGAGAACGACGTGGAGAACTTCCTGTCCTACATCCGCAAGGTCGCGGGCGGGACCGTGGGGCGCGGCGGGCGATTCGAGGCGTATGGCGAGAAGTCGCGGGCTTGTGCGTTCCCGATCGGCATCTATCCCGACCGGCTGGCGGAGCAGGCGGCGGCGTCGGCCGATGCCCGGCAGACCAAGCGGCTGCTGCGCTCGCTGACCGGCAAGGACCTGATCGTCGGTGTCGACCGGCTGGACTATTCCAAGGGGTTGGACCGTCGGTTCGATGCCTACGAGACCCTGCTGGAGACCGCGCCCAGCCTGCGCGGTCACGTGACCTTCATGCAGATCGCCCCACCGTCGCGCTCCGACGTGCAGAGCTACCGCGAGATCCGTGAGGTCCTGGAAGGCAAGGCCGGGCACATCAACGGCCGGTTTGCCGAGTTCGACTGGGTGCCGCTGCGGTATCTCAACAAATCGTTCCAGCGCGAGCAGTTGACCGGGTTCTTCCGCACCGCCCGGGTCGGCTTTGTCACACCGTTGCGCGACGGCATGAACCTGGTCGCCAAGGAATATGTTGCGTGCCAGGATCCCGAGGATCCGGGTGTGCTGGTACTGTCGCAGTTTGCCGGAGCGGCCGCCGAGTTGGACGGTGCGGTGACGGTCAACCCATACGACACCGAGTACGTGGCGGAGGGGTTGCAGCGCGCGTTGTCCATGACGATCGAGGAGCGGCGGTCGCGCTGGGCTTCGATGATGTCGGTCCTGCGCACCAACGATCTGGGAGCCTGGCGGCGGAACTTTCTGCGGGCACTCCGCAGCCGTTGAGGAGAGACGCGATGGACGATTCGGGACCGTCCTTGCTGGCCGACATCGGCGGCACCCACACCCGCTTTGCACTCTCGGCCGGTGTCGGTCAGCTCCAGTCGATCGAGATCGTGCGCACCGGCGATTTCGACGGCGTCGAGCAGGCAATCGCCGACTACCTGAAGCACGCCGACCCGTCCCGCCCGCCGCGTGGCGCGGTGCTGGCGGTGGCTGGTCCGGTGATCGCGAACCGGTCCCGGTTGACCAACGCCGACTGGGACATCGACGGGGCGGCCGTTGCCGGGGCCTTCGCACTGGAAAAGGTGCGGCTGGTCAATGATTTCGCAGCAGTCGCGCGCTGCCTGCCGCTGCTCGACGACGATGCCCTTACGGCTGTCGGGGGGTGGGCGCCCGATCCACGCGGCGCGATGGTGGCGATCGGTCCCGGCACCGGGCTCGGCGTGGCCGGGCTCGTACCGCACGGCACCGACGGCTGGCTGGCGGTACCGGGCGAGGGCGGGCACGTCACCCTGCCGGCGATGAGCGATGCCGAGGGCGCGGTGCTGGCGGTGCTGCGCCGACGGGTGGATCACGTGTCGGCCGAACGGGTCCTGTCCGGAATCGGGCTGCCGGCGCTGGATGCGGCGGTCGCGATCGTCGAGGGCGAACCGCCGAGAGCCGACCGCGAGCCGGAGGCAGTGCTGGCGGCGGCCCATGCCGGTGAGGCGCGGGCGCGCCGGGCGGTCGGCATGTTCATCGACCTGCTGGCAACGGTAGCGGGAGACCTCGCGCTGACCTTCGGAGCCACTGGCGGGGTCTACCTGGCCGGCGGCATGCCGCACTACCTCGGCGACCTGTTCGATCAGGACCGGTTCCGTGCCCGCTTCGAGGCGAAAGGCCGGTCCAGCGTCTACCTGCGCCGCATCCCGACCGCCATCGTCAGCCATCCGCAACCGGGCCTGCTCGGCCTCAGCGCCCTGGCGGTCGAGTAACCCTGCGCCGGACCGTCAGTCGACCAGGGCCTGATAGACCAGGTTGCGCAACTCGCGGCGCATCGGCCAGGACGACGACGGTACCAGCTGGGTGACCATGACCACCGAGATCTCCTCGGTGCGGTCGATCCAGAAGCCGGTGCTGGCAACCCCGCCCCAAGCGAACTCGCCGACACTGCCCAACACCTGCGCGCGCGCCGGGTCCAGCAGGATCGACCCGCCCAGGCCGAACCCGATGCCGACCATCGGCATCTCCGAGAATGTAGCGGCGCCCATCGACGCGATGTCGCCCGGCAGGTGGTTCATCATCATCAGGTCGACGGTCTTTCGACCGAGCAGCCGGGCGCCGTCAAACTCGCCGCCCCGGCGCAGCATTTCCAGGAACCGCAGGTAGTCGGGGATGGTCGAGACCAGCCCGCCGCCGCCGGAATGCATGACCGGCATGTCGAAGAACCGGGCGTCGGCAGCATCGGAGATCCGCTTCATCCCGCCGGCCTCGGTCTTCTCGTAGCAGGCGGTCGCGCGCGCGGCCTTGTCATGGGGAATTCCGAAGGCGGTGTCGACCATGCCGAGCGGGCCGAGGATCCAGTCCTGGAACACCTCGGCCAGCGGCTTGCCGGCGGCCACCTCGACCACCCTGCCGAGCACGTCGGTCGCGACCGAGTAGGTCCACTTGGTTCCGGGCTGGAAGCACAGCGGCACCGACGCCGCCTTGCGTGCCATGTCGGCCAGGTTGTCCCGACTGCGGCCGAAATCGACACCGGCCTTGCGGTAAGCCTCGCCGATCGGCCCGGAGTCGAACCGGCCGTAGGTCAGCCCCGAGGTGTGGGTCATCAACTGCCGCACTGTGACCGGGCTGTTCTGCTTCTCGGTCACCATGTCGCCGTACGGGCCCGAAACGTAGACCGGGGTGTCGGCGAACTCCGGAATGTACTTGGCCACTGGGTCGTCCAACTGGATCAGCGCCCGCTCCAGAAGCATCATCGCCGCCACCGTGGTAATCGGCTTGGTCATGGAGTAGTAGCGCGCGATGTGGTCGACCGCAGGGGTGGGTGCGCCATTGTCCGGGTCGCCGCTGCCGCAGGCGTCGAGGTAGGCGATTTCGCCATAGCGGGCGACCAGGGCGGTGAGGTACGGCACCTTGCCGTCGTCGACGTAGCGCCGCATCCAGGTCGCGATCCGCGCCAGCCGGTCCGGCGCGAAGCCGAGCGCCGCCGGATCGGCAGTGCGGTCGGCGAACGGAGCAAGCGAGGAATGGGCGGCGAGGGACGTCATGGCGGAACCCTGGGCGAGTGGACAAGACAACGGCGCTAACTCCTAGCGCGGATCGGCTGCCGGGGCGAGTGCGGGTCGGGCGAGGGTGACGTGCGGCCCGGAGGATGATGCGGGCGTCCTTAAGCCAATCTTCATGATGTTCGATCGAAACTCGCTTGCGAAGCCCAGCACAGGGGCTTTCATATCGACATCAATCCACCACGACAGGAACGTGCGATGACTCCGGCAAAGCTGATTCTCGGTGCCTTGGGACTGGCTTCCTCAATGGCAGTGGCGGTGCCTGCCCAGGCGATCGTCTACTGCACCCATGTCGGCGTGCCGGCCGGCTGCACGGTGCGCCATGGGGTCGTGCTGCGGCCTGCGCCACACGTTGCCGCCCCGGTTGTGGCGGCGCCCCACGTTGGCGTTCCAGCCGCTGCGGTCGTCCCGGGCGTTGGTGCACCTGGTGTCGGGGTGGCTCCAGGTGTCGGGGTGGCTCCAGGTGTCGGCACGCCGGCGAACCGCGGCGGTCCGGTCAACCGGGTTGGGCGCCGCTGACCCTCAGCGACCAGGCGTCCAATCTACGCGGTGTCCTTCGCCACCAGGGCCTTGTACAGGCCCTGGATCCGCTTCGTCGTCGGTCCTGGCCTGCCGTCGCCGATGGTCCGGCCGTCGATCTCGACCACCGGGGTCTGGCCGCCGAAGGTCCCGGTGACGAACGACTCGTCGGCGCCGTAGGTGTCGACCAGTGAGAAGTTTCGCTCAAACACAGCGATCTCCTCGTCCCGGCAGACGTCGATCACCTTCTGGCGGGTGATGCCGTTCATGCAGTAGTCGCCGGTCGAGGTCCACACCGCGCCCTTGCGTACGATGAAGAAGTTGCAGGAGTTGGTGGTGTTGACGAAGCCGTGCGGGTCGAGCATCAGCGCTTCGTCGGCACCGGCCTTCAGCGCATGGATGCCGGCCAGGATGCAGTTCAGCTTGGAGTGCGAGTTCAGCTTCGGGTCCTGCGTGATCGGTAGACCGCGGACGATCGGCACCGTATGCAGACGCAGGCCTCGTTCGGCCGTGCCGGCGCTGGGTGCCGAATGTTCCAGGATGATCACGACCGTCGGTCCGCACCTGGACAACCGCGGGTCCTGGAACGGCTTCGCCTTCACCCCGCGGGTTACCATCAGCCGGGCATGGGCGTTGTCGCGCATTCCGTTGGCGGCGGCGGTGGCGTCCAGCGCCGCCAGCACCTCGGCTCGGGTCATCGCGATGTCCAGGTCGATTGCCTTGGCCGCCTCGAACAGCCGGTCCAGGTGGTCGTCGACGAACGCCCACTTGCCGTTGTACAGGCGCAACCCCTCCCAGACGCCGTCGCCGAGCATGAATCCGGCGTCATAGACCGACACCGTCGCCAAGCTGCGGTGCACGATCCTGCCGTTCACATAGAGCTGCAGGTCGTCGTTGCGCGGGTCAGCCTCGGCGTCGTGGGTCGACGGGCTGTTCGGCGTGGTCGGCATGGCGGGCCTCGGGTTGCGGGGTGTGATCGGCAACCCTAGCCGAACGTCGCAGCCTCAGCGAACCAGGACGTTGCGGAACTGCCAGGGATCGGAGCTGTCCATGTCCTCCGGGAACAGGCCCGGCCGGTCGGTCAGCGGGGTCCAGTCGGTGTAGTAGCCCTTTACCGGACCAAGATAGGGACGCTGCACCTCCAGGCATCGCGTGAAGTCCATCTCGTCGGCTTCGACGATACCGGCCTCGCGGTTCTCCAGGGCCCACACCATGCCGGCGAGAACGGCGGAGGTGACCTGAAGCCCGGTGGCATTCTGCTGCGGGGCCAACTCGCGGGCCTCCTCGATGGAGAGCTGCGAGCCGTACCAGTAGGCGTTCTTTGAGTGGCCGTAGAGCAGAACGCCCAGTTCATCGATACCGTCGACGATCTCGTCCTCCTCCAGCACATGGAGCGTCGGCTGGTGCTTGCCGGCCTTGCCGAACAGCTCGTGCAGCGACAGGACCGCGTCGTTGCAGGGGTGATAGGCGTAATGGCAAGTCGGCCGGTACTCCGGCGCGTCAGCGGCACCAAGGGTGAAATAGTCGGCGATCGAGATTGATTCGTTATGCGTGACGAGGAAGCCGTACTGCGCTCCCGGGGTCGGACACCAGGTCCGGACCCGGGTGTTGGCGCCAGGCTGCAGCAGGTAGATCGCCGACTGGCAGCCGGTCTCGTGCCGACGGGCGTTCTCCGGCATCCAGCGCTCGTGGGTCCCGAAGCCGAGCTCGGACGGTTGGAAGCCCTCAGACAGGAAGCCCTCGACCGACCAGGTGTTCCAGAACACGTCCATCGGCTTCGGCAGCTTGGCGCGCTGGGTGTCGCGCTCGGCAATGTGGACCCCCTTCACACCCAGGGACTGCATCAGTCGGCCCCAGCCGTCGCGGTCGGTCGGTACTGCGGTATCGGCGCCGGTGTCGCGGGCGATATCGAGCAGTGCCTGCTTCACGAACCACGACACCATGCCGGGGTTGGCGCCGCAGCACGAGACCGCGGTGGTGCCGCCGGGATTCGACAGCTTCTCGGTGCGCACGGTCTCGCGCAGTGCATAGTTCGAACGGTCCGCCGGACCGGCGTTCTCGTCGAAGTAGAAGCCGAGCCACGGCTCGACCACCGTGTCGATGTACAGGACACCCAGCTCGCGACACAGCTTGATGAGGTCGAGCGAAGAGGTATCGACCGACAGGTTCACGCAGAAGCCCTGGCCGGCACCGGCGGTCAGCAACGGGGTCAGCAGTTCGCGGTAATTGTCGCGAGTGACCGCCTGATGCACGAAACGGATGCCGCTGCTGTCCAGGATGCCCCGATCGGCGTCATTCGGGTCGATGACCACGAACCGCTCGCGGTCGAAGCTGAAATGCCGTTCGATCAGCGGCAGGGTACCCTTGCCGATCGAGCCGAAGCCGATCATCACGATCGGGCCGTCGATGGTTCCGTGCACGGGCCATTCGGTCGCGGACGAAGCGGTCATGGAAGATCTCCTGCGCGGCCGGCGCTCCTGCAGCGCCGTGGCTTCGTGTGATTGCGGGACATCGGTCGACGGTCGGGTCTCCCCGGCATCATCGAAGCGCCGTCAATGATACGCCTTGGCGCTCAACGCAAGCGTTTCGACGACGACCGATCGGTCAGGCGTCGATCAGTTGGAACCGATCGACGTCAACCAGTCCCTTGTCGGTGATCTTCAGGTGCGGGATCACCGGCAGCGGCAGGAAGGCGACCTGCAGGAACGGCTCGGCCAGCGTGGTGCCGAGCGCCCTTGCCGCCTGGCGCAGCGGGATCAGGGCGTCGCGCACGTCCTCGTGGCCCATCAGGCTCATCAACCCGGCAACCGGCAGGGCGATTTCGGCCATCACCTTGCCGTTGACGGCGACTACGAAACCGCCTTCGATCTCGCCCAGTCGGTTGACCGCCACCGCCATGTCGGAGTCGTCGGCACCGACAACACAGATGTTGTGGCTGTCGTGTCCGACCGTCGAGGCGATGGCGCCTCGCTTCAGCCCGAAGCCGTTCACGAACCCGATTCCGATATTGCCGTTGACGCCGTGACGTTCGACCACCGCGACCTTGATCACGTCCTGCCCGGTGTCGACACGCCGGGTGCCGTCGCGGTAGGGCAGGGCGAAGGTCCGGTATTCGGTAATGATCTTGCCCGGGACGACACCGATCACCGGTGTCGACGGGCCCGAGCCGCGGGCGGCGAAGTCCATCGCTGCGACCGGGCGCGCCTTGACGCTGTGCCGACCGACCACTTTTACCGCCTTGCGGGTGGCGAACAGCGTGTCGTCGACCAGCCGGCCGGCGGAGATCACGCTTGAGACCCGGCAGTCGTCCAGATCATCCAGGATCGCCAGATCGGCCCGCCAGCCCGGAGCCACCAGGCCGCGGTCGGACAGACCGAAAGCGCGGGCTCCGGAGATGCTTGCCGCGCGGTAGACGGCCAGCGGCGCGACGCCGGCGGCAACAGCGGTGCGGATCATGTAGTCGAGATGGCCCTCCTCGGCGATGTCCAGCGGGTTGCGGTCGTCGGTGCACAGCGCGATGAACGGTGAATGGCGCTCGGTGATGATCGAGATCAGCGCGTGCAGGTCCTTGGAGACCGAGCCTTCGCGGATCAGAACGTGCATGCCCTTGCGCAGCTTTTCCAGCGCTTCGTCGGCGGTGGTGATCTCATGGTCGGTACGAATTCCGGCGGCCAGATAGCCGTTCAGGTCGAGGCCGCGCAGCAGCGGTGCGTGTCCATCGATGTGCCGTTCCGAGAAGGCCTCGAGCTTGGCGAGACAGAGGGGGTCCTTAGCCAGGACGCCGGGGAAGTTCATGAACTCTGCAAGGCCGATGACCTTGGCGTGGTCCATGTACGGTGTCAGATCACTCGCCTCCAGCCGTGCGCCGGAGGTCTCCAGGTGGGTCGCGGGCACACAGCTGGACAACTGCACCCGGACGTCCATTACCGTTTCCTGTGCCGACTCCAGGAAATAGCGGACCCCGTCGATACCCAGCACGTTGGAGATCTCGTGCGGGTCGCAGATCACTGTAGTGACGCCATGACCGAGCACGCAGCGGTCGAACGCGTGTGGGGTCAGCAGCGACGATTCGATATGCAGATGCGTATCGATAAACCCCGGTACGATCGTCTTGCCACGTGCGTCGATCTCTCGGATGCCGCGATAGTCGCCGCCGGTTCCGACGATCCGGTCACCGCAGATCGCGACGTCGGTGACAAACAAGTCACCGGTTACCAGATCGAAGACCCGACCGCCCTTGAGGACCAGTTCGGCGGCGGCGACTCCGCGCCCCTGGTCGATCGCCCGTGCAAGTTCGGCGACGGTTCTCGCGACCATTTTCGTTTGTCCTCAAGGTCGTAGTCGTTCCACTGACAATGCAGTGCTGGTTGGCATTCTATCCGCCTGTGTCCCACGGGCCAAATGGTGGGGTATTGCGTGATGGACTTCGATAGTTCCGGCCCCGCAGGGCGGCTGACTCAGGTATGCGCCCGTTATTCCACGAAGAATTTGCCTGCGGTGTTTCGTCGCTCCTTTGATCCAGCAGTCTCGGTGCGGTTGATTGAGTCGCGATATCTCGCGGAACGGATGAACACATGATGCCAGTGGTCATCAATTCTTTCGCTGTCTATGCGTCATACATGCAGATTTGTACTGTGGAGTATTGAAAGTTTCTTGACAGTTGAAGGTCGACGGCCAATTTTGACCCATGGGGGTCGAATGACACCGTAAACTTAGGACATGGAAATGACCGACGAAACGTCACGAGAGAATATGGGGTCTTCCGACCTTTTGCGCATGACAACCGAGGTGGTTGCCGCGTACCTGGGGAATAACAGCGTGTCGGCGGCGCAGATTTCCGAAGTGATCGGTACTGTGCACGACGCGCTTCGCAACTTGTCGTCCGGTGGCGGTGAGCCTGAGGCCGAGCCGTTGAAGCCGGCGGTGCCGATCAAGAAGTCGATCACGCCGGACTACATTGTCTGCCTGGAAGACGGCAAGCAGTTGAAGATGCTGAAGCGGCACCTGCGGACCACCTATGATCTGACACCCGAGGAGTACCGCGCGAAGTGGGGTCTGCCGGCCAACTATCCGATGGTTGCGCCGAACTATGCCAAGCAGCGCTCGGAGTTCGCCAAGAAGATCGGCCTTGGCCGGGTCTCGGCCAAGCCGGCCGGTCGTCGCAAGAAGTCTGCCTGAGACCACGATCGATTTTGCAGTCCTAGAGGGGCGCCCGCGGCTCAGGCGCGGCGCCCCTTGTCGGACTGGCTCCGCTTGGTCGAAGGGGGATGGCCGCCAGGACACGCGCAGTGTCACTGACCCATCCGAACAGATTGTTCTCACCGTAGATCATCTGGATGGCCGCGTTGTGCAGTTCAGGCGTCGTGGCAGCACAGGCGTCCTCGACGGTCAGGCATCTCAGCCCGCGGTCCACCGCCTCGCGCAGGGTGGACGAGACGCAGCATTGCGTCGTCACGCCAAACAGGATCAATCGGTCAATTCCGCGGTCGTTCAGGGTCTGCTCCAGATCGGTCCTGTAGAAGCTGCCGAAGCCGGGCTTGTCGACGATGAGTTCGCCGGCCGCGGGACGGCATTCGGCGATGTGCGCATGTCCGGCTTCACTGCGAATCAGGAACCGGCCAAGCGGTCCGGATCGTCCGGCGACACCACGCTCCCGCTTCATCGCGTGCATGTCGCTGAGGTCCGGGGCGTATCCTTCCCGAGTGTGAATCACAGGGATGCCCGCGGAGCGCGCCGCGTTGATCAGGGCGACGGCGTTCGGAATGATCGCACGCATGATGGTGATGTCATCGCCCTGGGAACCGATGAAGCCATCGGCATCGAGAAAGTCACGCTGCAGGTCGATCGCCAGCAACGCTGTCGTTTGCGGAATGATCTCAAAGGTAAGTCCGGCGTTGCAGGAAACGGCTGGCATTTGATTGCTCGGTCGACGGAGGAATGGAGTCTGCCCGCCAACGTGCGGCAGACCATATCTGGATGCCTCATCCTCCCGCAGGAGCGACGGGCTGCCAAGTCTGGTTGGCTGGATGACTTCCGGCTCTGCCGCTTTATTTGCCCGGCTCCGGCCTTTTCGAATCGGTTGGTACGTCGTACATGATCGGCATGATCCGCCCGCCACATACCTTGTCCGTCGCACCGATGATGGATTGGACCGACCGGCATTGCCGGGCGTTCCACCGCCATCTGACGCGGCATGCCCTGCTGTACACCGAGATGGTGACGGCCGACGCCGTGCGTTTCGGGGATCGTGGTCGCGTGATCGGGTTCTCAACCGACGAGCACCCGGTGGCGCTGCAACTTGGCGGTTCCGAACCGTCGGCGATGGCCGAGGCCGCGCGGATTGCCGAAGACTTCGGCTACGACGAGGTCAACATCAACGTTGGCTGCCCATCCGACCGCGTGCAGTCGGGCCGTTTCGGTGCGTGCCTGATGCGCGAGCCGGCGCTGGTCGGGCGTATGGTCGAAGCGATGCGGGCTGCGGTATCGATTCCGGTCACCGTGAAATGCCGGATCGGCGTGGACGACCAGGATCCGGGTCCAGCGCTTGACGCTTTGACCGCGGCGGTCGCGACGGCGGGATGCCGCACCCTGATCGTTCACGCCCGCAAGGCGTGGCTGCAGGGGCTGTCGCCGAAGGAAAACCGAGACGTCCCACCGCTCGACTATGACCGAGTGGACGCCCTGAAGGCAGCGAACCCGGGTATGACGATCGTGCTCAACGGCGGCTTGCTCTGCCTCAACGCGGTGCAGGCGGCGTTGGCGCGCGGCCTGGACGGCGGAATGGTCGGTCGGGCTGCCTACCAGACGCCATGGGTGCTGGCCGACGTCGACTGGCAGATCTTCGCTGCGCCGCCGACGGATATCGACCGTCACGCGGTGGTTGAGGCGATGGCGGAGTATGCCGGGCGTGCCCGTCGCGATCTTGGGACGCCGGTAAAGTCGGTCGCCCGCCACATGCTTGGCCTGTTTCAGGGATTGCCAGGTGCGCGCGCCTGGCGCCGGTACCTGTCGGAGACCATGCCGAATCCGGACGCTGGGCCGGACATCCTGATCGAGGCGGCCAAGCGAGTGGCCCCGGAACGCCGCGCTGCGGCCTGAGAGGAAACAACTGTGTCGGGTACGCGTGCACTGACCGAATACGGGCCGCTGGTTCTGTTCTTCGTCAGCAACATGGCCTTCGGGATCATGCCGGCAACCGTGGTGCTGGTCGTCGCCACGGTTCTGGCGGTGGCCTGGGCGATGCTGCGCGAGCGGCGGGTTCCTTGGCTGCCGGTGTTTGGTGCGGTCCTGGTCTCGATCTTTGGCGGCCTGACCTTGTTCTTCGACGATACGTTCTTCCTGAAGATCAAGCCGACGGTGGCGAGCCTGCTGTCGGCGGCAGCCCTCGGTATCGGTCTGTTGTTCGGCCGGAGCCTGCTGAAAATGGCGCTCGGTTCGATGCTGGACCTGGATGACCGCGGCTGGCGTAACCTGACGCTGTACTGGATGGGCATCTTCGTCGTGATGGCCGTCGCCAACGAGATCGCGTGGCGCTCCCTTTCGACCGATGGCTGGGTGACCTTCAAGGCGTTCGGTCTGACCGGTATCGCGATTGTTGCGTCGCTGGGCGCCGCACCGTTGATGCGCCGGGTGCGCGGCGGCAGCTGAGCGGCACAGACGGCGGAGGTCAGGTGGTCCGGTCGGTTGGGAGCGGGGCGATGCGGGCGAGCACCGCGGTCGCCGCTAGGCCGATCAGGCCGAGAACTCCCATCGCGTGGTAGGCGTCCATGCCGATCCGCTGGTAGAGAACGCCGGCGAACGGCATTGACAGGCCCATCAGCACGCCGGTTACCAGCGCGTAGTACAGCGCCTGGGCAGTGGCCTCCAGGCCGGGCGGCGCGTTGTCCTGCAGGTAGCGCATGGCACCCAGATGGGCGGCGCCAAAGGTAAGGGCGTGCAGCAACTGCAGTACCGCTGCCATCGCCACCGTGTCGGCGATCGCCGTCAGCGGCCACCGCACCACCGCACCGACGCCGGCCGCCGCCAGCAGGAACGTGGCGCTGCCGAAACGGCCGAGCCGGGCGGCCAGCCAGAACAGCACGATCTCGGCGACCACCCCGAGGGTCCACAGCAGGCCGATGACGGTGTCGTCGAACCCGATCCGCCGCCACGCGATGGTGCCGAACCCGTAGAATACGCTGTGACTGGCCTGGGCGGCGCCGGCCGCAATGACGAAAATCAGGAAACGCCGATCAAGAGCGAGCCGGGCGGCGGCGGACCAGGACCAGGGGCGCCGGGTTTCGACGCGCCGCTTCGGCAAGGCGATGCCGGCGACGATCAGGCCGACCAGCGTCACCAGCACCAGGGGAAGGATCACCGGGGCCTGGAAATGGTCGATCGCCCAGCCGCCGAGTGCCGCCATCGCCATGAACGAGACCGACCCCCAGATCCGGATGCGGCCGTAGTCGAGCTTGCGCGCCTTGATCTCGGCGAGCGCCAGCGCCTCGCCGAGTGGCATGATCGACTGGAAGGTGATGCCGACCAGGGCGGCCAGCGCAAGGTAGTGCCAGGGCGTATCGGCCAGCCCGAAGCCGGCGAAAACCACGAACGATGCTGCCGCCAGCGCGATGGTCAGCCCGCGCAGCGCGCCGGTCGCATCGGCGACCGCCGCCATGCCAGGGTGCGCCACCAGCTTGATCCAGAAGCCAACGGACAACACAGCGCCAATGGTCACCGGGTCCAGGCCCCGGGACTCCAGCCAGGCCGGCCAATATGGCAGCAGGAATCCGGTCACCGCGAAGTAGGCCGTGTAGAACAACGCCAAACGGATCGCGCTGGGGTCCAGGCCCGCCGGGAATACAGTCATGACCGTGCCGTCCTCTTTCGCTGGCCGACCGGGCCGAGCGCTCGCACACTGGCCGAGTCGGCGGCGGTGCGCATCAGGGAAGTGACAGCGAAATGACGGAACGGGTGTTCGATGCCTCGCTGTACCGCTACGACCGGGTCGAGCCGTCCTATTGGGAGGCGACGGCGGAGCGGCCGACGGTGCCCTCGCTGGTTCAGGACGAGGCTGCCGATGTGGCGGTCATCGGTGGCGGCTACACCGGGTTGTCGACCGCCCTGCACTTGGCGCGCGATCACGGCATCGAGGCGGTGGTTCTGGATGCGGGCGTGCCGGCCTGGGGGGCGTCCGGTCGCAACGGCGGGCTGGTCTGTATCCCGCCGGCCAAGGCGTCGATCCCGGAGATGGTCCGACGCTGGGGCCGGGACGAGACGGCGGCGTTCTATCGCTGGGCGATTGCCGGGTGCGACCTCGCTCGCACACTGCCGGCTGACGAAGGGTTCGACGTTTGCGCCCAGGGAGATGGCAATCTGGAGGTGGCCGATCATCCGAGCCGTCTGGCCGGCCTGGTGGAGGAGGCGGGCCATCTGACAGCGCTGACCGGTGTGCCGACACGGATCCTCGACCGCGCGGCGTTCGCGGAAGTCGGGCACGGCGGGACCGAGCAGTTCGGCGGGGTGCATGTCGGCGTCGGCTTTGCTCTGCACCCTATGGCCTACGCCTTGGGTCTCCTGGGCGCGGCGCGCCGACGTGGTGTGCGTGTTTACGCGCACAGCCCGGTCGTGCGCTGGGACCGGGACGGCAGCGATCATCGTCTCGTTGCCGCGAACGGAGCATCGGTGCGGGCGCGTCGCGTCGTGGTCGCCGCCAACGGCTGGACGCCGGACGGGCTGCATCGGGGCCTGGATGCGCGGGTCCTGCCGGCGATCTCCAACATCCTGGTCACCCGTCCGCTTGGCGATGCGGAACTGGCGGCCGAATCCTGGAACACCGAGACGGCGATCGTGAACGCCCGCACCCTGCTGTTCTACTACCGTCTGCTGCCTGACCGGCGACTGCTGTTCGGCGCGCGCGGCGACACGGCGGGAACCACGGCGGCCGCGGACCGGATGCAGGCGTGGATGCACCGCCGGCTTGGCGAACTGTTCCCCAGTTGGGCCGGCATCGAGGTCGACTACCGCTGGCGCGGGCTGGTGGCGATGACCCGCAAGCGCGCACCGTCGATCGGCGCGGTGAACGATGACCCAAGCGTCCACTATGCGTTCGGATATCACGCTGCCGGCGTGGCGGCGGCGCCGATGGCCGGCAAGACGGTGGCGGACGCGATCGCGCTTGGTTCGGCTGCGGCCCCGGTCCCCGCCGTGCTGCGCGGTTTGCCGGCGCGGTTCCCGATGGCGGCGATGCGTCGTCTGGCGCTGGCGGGAGCCTATCTATGGTATGGTACACGGGACCGGCTGCAGGAACTGCGCCATACCGGTGCCGATTGAGCGGAGGACGCGGCCATGGCTGCGCGACAGGCGGTGGACGGGCACAAGACGGACAGGCGCGACCGGCGGTTCGAGGTGATCGTCGCGTTGTTGTTCGTTCTCATGCTGGCGGGCGGCGTGGCGCTGTTTCCGTTCAGCGTCGCCGCCAACAAGCTTTCCGGACTGTGGATCACGCTGTGCGCGTCGATCGGCTTGAGCTGACGGCTGTCAGGACACGGTGCGCCGGGTGCCTGGACGCGACGTGCCGACGCTGCGCGCCAGCAGCAGCACAGGGATGATCCCTGACAGGACGATGGCCAAGGCGGCCGGGGCGCTGGCGGCCAAGCGCTCGTCCGAGGCGTACTGGTAGACGAAGGTTGCCAGTGTGTCGAAGTTGAACGGTCGCAACACCAGGGTCGCCGGCAACTCTTTCATCGTGTCGACGAACACCAGCAGCCCCCCGGTCAGCACGCTGCCGCGGATCATCGGCAGATGCAGGCGTCGCAATGTGGCGGACGGCGAGTGACCGAGGGTGCGGGCCGCCATCTCCATGCTCGGCGTCACCCGCCCGAGCCCGGCTTCGACCGAACCGAGGGAGACCGCCATGAAACGGACGGTGTAGGCGAAGAGCAGGGCGGCAATGGTGCCGCTTAGGATCAGGCCGCTTGACACGCCGACGGTCTGGCGCAGGAAGGCGTCGACCGCATTGTCGAAGGCTGCGAATGGAAGCAGCACGCCGATCGCCAGCACCGCGCCGGGGATTGCGTATCCGACCGACGCCAGGCGGATCGTCGCCTTGACCAGCCGGTTTGCGCCCTGCCGGGCGGCGTACGCCAGCAGCGTCGCCAGCGCGACCGCCAGGAGTGCGGCTGAGGCGGACAGCCCCAGGCTGTTCCGCGCATGACGGAAGAACGCGGCTGACCACTCGGCCGAAGGGCTGGTGAACGCATAGTCTGCCAGGATCGTGACCGGTATGACGAAACCGAGCACGATCGGCAGCGTGCAGGCGACGGTCGCAACCCAGGCCCGGCTGCCGCGCAGGGCGATGCCGTCGATCGGCCGCAGCTTCGACGAGGTATGGTGAAAGCGCTGGCGGGCGCGCGATCGCCGTTCCGCCCAGATCAGCAGCACGACGAAGCCCAGCATGACCAAAGCGATCTGTGCTGCTCCGCCGGCATTGCCCATGCGCAGCCAGACGTCGAACACACCGGCGGTCAGGGTGCGCACGGCGAAGAAGTCGACCGTGCCGAAGTCGTTCAGGCATTCCATCAGTGCCAGGGTCACGCCGACCGCGATCGCCGGGCGGGCCAACGGCAGCGCCACGTCCCGCAAGGCGCGCCATGTGCCGCGGCCCAGGGTACGGCTGACCTCCAGCACGCAGATCGACTGTTCGAGAAAGGTCGCCCGGGCCAGCGCGTACACATAGGGATACAGCACCAGTGTCAGCATCGCGATCGCCCCACCGAGCGAGCGGATCTCGGGAAACCAGTAGTCTCGCTTGGTACTCCAGCCGAAGACGTCGCGCAGGATGCCCTGAACCGGTCCGGCGAACTCCAGCAAGTCGGTGTAGACATAGGCGATCAGATAGCCCGGCATGGCGAGCGGCAGAAGCAACGCCCACTCGAACAGCCGCTTGCCGGGAAACCGGCACATCGCGACGAGCCAGGCGGTACCGGTCCCGATCACGAAGGTGCCGAGCCCGACTCCGGTCATCAGGATCAGTGTGGTCAGAACATAGCCGGGCAGAACGGTCGACGCGAGATGCGGCCAGATGTTCTCGGTCGGGAACATCGCCGTCCAGGTGATCGCCAGCACCGGCAAGGCGACCAGACCGGCAACGACGATCGCCGCAACATGCCAACGGCGGCGCCCGTTTCCAGGCACCGCCGCAACATCATCCAGGGTCGGTCCGGTGCCCCGAAAGGCGTCGGCCTCGACGGTCATCCGTCGTAGCCGACCCGATCGACCATCTTGACTGCTGCACTGCGCAGCTCTGCGATGGCCGTGAGCTGGGTGTCGTCCGGCGTAAAGCGGCCCCAGGACTCGAGCATCGGCGACCACTTCACCGTCGGGTTCACGGGGTACTCGTTGTTGGCTTCCGCGTAGATCTCCTGGGCCTGGTCGCTGGAGAGGAACTCGATGAGCTTCACCCCGTTGTCGCGGTTCGGCGCGGATCTGGTCAGCGCAACACCAGAGACGTTGACGTGCGTGCCCTTGGTCCCGCCGATGGTCGGGAACACGAGGTCGACGGCATCGGCCCAGGGCTTCTGCTCCGGATTGCTAAGCATGGCACCGTAGTAGTAGCTGTTGCCAATTGCGACGTCGCACTCACCCTGCTTCACCGCCTTGACCTGATCGCGGTCACCGCCCTTCGGCTTGGTGGCGAGATTGGACTTAAGACCCTTCAGCCACTCCTCAGCCTTCGCCTCTCCGTGGTGGGCGATCATGGCGGCCAGTAGGGCGACGTTGTAGTCGTGCTTGCCGCTGCGGGTGCAGATTCGGTCCTTCCACTTCGGATCGGCCAGATCCTCGTAGGAGGTGATCTCGCCGGGTTTCACGCGTTCCTTCGAGGTGTAAATCAAGCGGGCGCGCTGGGTCAGCGCGAACCACCGGCCCTCGGGGTCCCGGAAGCTCGCAGGGATGTTGGCCTCCAGCGTCTTGCTCTTCACCGGTTGGATCACGCCGGCCTCGACCGCGTCGTTCAGCCGGCCGATGTCGACTGTCAGGATCACGTCGGCCGGGCTGTTGGCGCCCTCGGCCTTCATGCGCTCGACCACGCCTTCCTTGGCGAATACCACATTGGTCTTGATGCCGGTCTTCTCGGTGAAGGCCTTCAGCAGAGGCTCGATCAGGAACGGCTGGCGCAGCGAGTAGATGTTGACCTCTTCTGCGGCCGAAGCGACGCCGGTCCCGGTGGCCAGGGTGGCGGCGGCAACCGCGGCTCCAAACATGACGCCAGTCAGCGTGCGGATCATGATGCTGCCCTCAAATGAGAATGAATTTCATCAGCGCGTGTTGTTGCAAATGGATCTCATTCTGTCAATCGGGATTGGAACTGATTTTTCAGGCACACGGATTCGTCCGATTGTACCGGCAGATTGATCGACCCGTTGTCGGTCCGCGGGACCCGTCGTAGCGTTCCGGTTCCCGTACCGAGTCCGAGCGAGGCACGCATGGCCGACCCTTCCATCTTCGCCGAGGACTTCAAGACCGACCCGTATTGGTGGGATGCGGCGCCGCCGGACGACGAAGGCGACGCGCCGCCGCCGGATCGAGCCGACGTGGTCGTGGTCGGCAGCGGCTACACCGGGCTGTCGGCAGCGTTGGAACTGGCCCGCGGCGGCGTCGATGTGGTGGTACTGGAGGCGTTCCGATTCGGCGAGGGTGCCAGTACCCGCAGCGGCGGGATGGTCTCCGGCGGCGTCAACGTCGGGAAGGGTGGCGACGTCGAGAAGCTGTACGGCGCAGACCGCGTCGGCGCGATGATCGAGGAGGCCGCGGAATCCTACAGTCATTTCGAACAGATCATCGAGCGCGAGAACATCGACTGCCAGTACCGCCGCTGCGGACGGTTCGTCGGCGCCCACACGCCGACCGCCTACGCCGGAATGGCGGCCCGCGTCGAGACGCTGAACGCCCAGGCCGACGCCGGCGCCTCCCTGGTTCCAAAGGCGCGTCAGCGCGAGCAGTTGGGGTCCGACTTCTACCACGGTGGCATGATCGTGGAGCGCGCCGGTGGGGTGCACCCTTCGCTCTACCACCTGGGCCTGCGGCGGGCCTGCCGAGCCGCCGGCGTGAAGCTGTCGGCCCACACCAGGGTGGAGGGCGTGGAGGGAACCGCCGGCGACCTGACGGTGCGGACATCCCGCGGCGTGGTGCGTGCCCGCGAAGTCGTGCTCGGCACCAACGGATACACCGGCAAGGCGACGCCCTGGCACCAGCGGCGAGTGGTTCCGGTCGGCAGCTACATCATCGCGACGGAACCGCTTGGCGAGGAACGTGTGCGCGAATTGTTCCCCACCATGCGTGTGATCGCCGACACCAAGCGGGTGCTGTTCTACTTCCGACCGTCGCCGGATGGCACGCGGGTGGTGTTCGGCGGTCGGGCCAGCTTCCGTACCAAGTCGGCACTGGAGACCGCGCCGGTGCTCTACGACTACATGCTCGGCGTGTTTCCGGAATTGCGCGGGGTCAAGATCACCCACGGCTGGACCGGCAATGTCGCCTTTACGTTCGATCGCGTCCCGCACATGGGGGACAAGGACGGCGTGCACTATGCGCTCGGCTGCAACGGCAGCGGCGTGGTGATGATGAGCCATCTCGGCCACCGAACTGCCCTGAAGATCCTTGGCAAGACCAACCGGGCCAGCGCTTTCGATGGCCTGCCGTTCGAGACCCGGCCGCTCTACTACGGCCACCCGTGGTTCCTGCCGGCCGTTGGGGCCTGGTACAAGCTGCGCGACTGGGTCGATCGCCGGATGGTGTGACTAGAACAGCCCACCGAGCGGCGGCGCTGCGACATGGCGCTCGGCATAGCGGATGGCGGCCCACAGGAAGAATCCCCAAAGCGCGAGATTCACCAGGACCAGCGCCAGGAGTTGCACGACGAACGCTCCGATGTGACCTCGCCCGGCCCAGGACAGCCGATGATCGTTCGCCGCCACGCGCTTGGTGATGGGCGGACGGTAGCGTTCTCGGAACGGTGCCGGAAGGGGGTGCATGGGCCTAGCCGCCAGTGCCGCGCAGGCTTCGGACTTCCGGCGGGCCCGGATCGAACGGCGACACCAGGGTCCGCTGACGCCCTTCGGCCTGGGTGTACAACTCGTCACGCCGCTTGCCGAGTACGTCCGAGATGTAGGCCATGTCGCTTGACGTCATCTGGAATTCACGGTTCAGCATCTGCTGCCAGAGGTCGTGGATCGTCTCGATGGAATCCTGGCCCGGCTTGAGTGCCTTCGCATTCTTTTCGGTCTGCTTGATCCAATCCAGCGAGTCCTGGCGCACCGCTTTGGCGTCGTCGATCAGGCCTTTGAGGCGGCGTACGACGAGCGGCGCCGTCTCTTCGTCGAACGTCTTGCAGATCGGCCAGAGAGCCTTGAGGAACGCGTAGTCCTCGTCGGTGAACTCGAACAAGGGTTTGCCGAAATAGGTCAGTTCCAGGTTGCGGACCGATATCCCGCCTTCCAGGCGAGCCAGCCGGTTGATCGGCGCCTTGCCGCCGGGCAACCGCTTGCAGTCCTCCTGTCGCGGCTCGGGCGCTTTGCTGGCTGGGGACGGGGTGGGTAGGTCGGCGGGAGGAGGAAACGGTTCCTGCGCCATCACTGGCGCCGACAGGAACAACGAGACCGCACACACTGCGAGGCTGGACAACCGGAAACGAGACGCCATACCGTAAACTCCACCTAGCCCCTCCGCCGGTAAGCGACTCTAGCATGCCGGTCACCCCATTCGCACCCGCCAGGAGCGTCCCATGCCCGCCATCAGCATTCCTGAGTCTGCCCCGGTCGAGGCCTGGTCGGTCAGCAAGCCGGCGGTCACGGGCAAGCATGGCGTGGTGGCCTCACAGAACGTCGAAGCCAGCATGGTCGGCGCGTCGGTCCTGGAGGCCGGCGGCAACGCCGTCGACGCGGCAATCGCCACGGCGCTGGCGTTGTGCGTTGCCGAGCCCTGGATGAGCGGTCTCGGCGGCGGTGGCTTCGCGGTGGTGCATGAGGCCAAGACCGGCGCCACCAAGGTCGTCGACTTCGGGATGATCGCGCCGCGCGGCCTCGATCCGGCGACCTATCCGATCGACAGCGGGCGCACCGCTCCGGCTGATCTGTTTGCCTGGCCGGCGGTGCTGGAGGACCGCAACCTGCAGGGCCATCACTCGATCGCGGTGCCGGGTTCGTGCGCAGGCTACTCGACGCTGCTGGAAAACTTCGGGTCCTGGTCTTGGGCCGATGCGATCGGCCCAGCCGTGGCCATGGCGCGACGCGGGCACCGTCTGACGTGGTGGACCACGCTTCAGGTGGCCGCAGAGGCCGGGTGGCTCGGCCGCTACCCGGGGTCGAGTGCGGTTTGGTTGCCGAACGGCCTGGTTCCGTCAGCGCCGGACGGCCCGTCGACCTATCTCTCGACCGGCGCCTTGGCCGACACATTCGAACGCCTGCAGAAGGTCGGCCCGTCGGACTTCTATACCGGGGATATCGCCGGTCGGCTGGTCAAGGACCTGAACGCCGGCGGTTCGACGATCTCGGCCGAGGACCTGGCATCGTATCGGGCCCGGATCGTTGACCCCATCGTGCGGGAACGCGCGGGCCATACCTTGAACCTGGTGCCGGGATACTCGGCCGGTCCGACCTTCGCGGGCGCCCTTGAACGGCTCCCCAAGCGGTTCGGCGGTGCCAGGCCCGACGCCGACACCTACGCCGCCTACGCGCACGCGCTGATCGAGGCCTACAAGGTCCGGCTGGCGACCATGGGCCATGCCGGCGACGTCGGAGACCGCAGCTGCACCACCCATCTTTCAGCGGTCGACGCTGCCGGAAACATGGTGGTGATCACCACGACCTTGCTCTCGCGCTTCGGATCCCGGGTGGTGCTGCCGTCGACCGGCGTTCTGATGAACAACGGCATCAACTGGTTCGACCCACGCCCCGGCCGCCCGAACTCGCTCGCTGCCGGCGAAAAGCCGCTTTCGAACATGTGCCCGGTGCTGGCGACCAAGAGTGGAGTCGCGGCGTTCGGGCTTGGCGCGTCCGGTGGCCGCAAGATCATGCCGGCGATCTTCCAGCTCGCTTCGTTCATTGGCGAATTCGGAATGGATCTGTCCGCGGCTCTCGATCAGCCACGGATCGACGTCAGCCTGATCGACACCATCATTGCCGACGACCGGCTCGATGCCGCCTCGCTGAAGGCGCTGGCGGCGGTGACAGCCGTGCGCCCGGGCCAGGCCGTGTCGTTCCCGGCTCAGTGGGCGATTCCCAACGCGGTGGCGTTTGGACCGTCCGGCCCGTCGGGAGCTGCGCATCCGTTCGGTCCCCTGCCGGCGGCCGTGGCAGCGTAGACAGGCTCCGGGCGTCAGCCCACCCACTCGGCGTAGAGCAGCATCAGCAGGTGGTCGACCTCAGCGCCATCGTCGCTGAGTGGCAGCAGCAGCTTGTCCCACTTCACCGCACCGCTGGCCGGCGAGGCGATGGTGTCGTGGAACTCCACCGGGCCGCGGGTGCGCACGGCGGCGTCGTAGTGGCCGATGACGGCCCACAGCTGGGTGGGCGGCAGCGCGTGGTGCATCAGCTGGCCACTGAAGTCGCCGCCGTCGATCTCCGCGACGTTCTTGCCCACCTTCTTGAACCGGTAGACCAACTGGTCGTCGGATCGCTCGACCCCGTAGAGCACGAGGTTGTCGGTCCACGGCCGCAACTCCAGCTCATCGAAGAACCGGAAGGCAGGCAGGCTGCCGCGGCCTGGGCGTTTGGCGCTCCACAGGTCTCGCAGCTGACGGGTGTTCTCGATGGCGAAATCGACGGGGATGGCGGACGGACGGCGCGGCTTCGGCGCCGGAGCGTACCCCGATGGCGGTGGCGGGGCGTCGATTTGACGTGGCTTTTTAGCCATGCTCACGGGGTCTCCTGGAACGTGGCTCCAAAGCTCTCGGTCGTGTAGCGGAACACCCGCAGCGTATCGGACCAATGGTCCGCGGGAAGGCCGGCCTTGCGCTTCAACTGGGTTACGAAGGCGGCTGCCTTCGGTATGCCCGACCAGACGCTCGGCAGAAAGATGCCGCGCCGGTCGCCGTCCTGGAGGACCAGACCGTCGACGTCCGGGCGTACCTGACGCACGAGATCGGCTTCGTTCTCGAACGCGACCGGGTGCGGGACCGACAGGATGGACACCGAAACGTCCAGGCGATCCAGTTCTTCAACGGTCAGGGCCGGGAACCGGCGATCACCGAAGGCCGCCTTCCAGGCGTTGTCGGCGACATCGATGAGCAGCGGCCGGTGGGCCGCCATGCTGCCGATGCAGCCGCGCAGTCGACCGTCCAGCGTCAGTGTCACGAAGCTGGCGCGCCGGGCCGTGAGGGTCGGCGACAATCCGGCGCCGAGCTGGATTCTCGGAGGGCGCCCGTGCTCGATCCCGAACCGGACACCAAAGCGCGCCGCCTCGACCAGTCGTTGGCGGTCGGCGTCGGGAAGCCGGGCGGAGTAGGCGTATTCGAGGGCAAACGCTCCGTACCCCACGACACGTTCCGGGTTGCCGCGCGTATCGGCGGAGGTGCGCAGATCGAGGGCGGTCGCGCGCAGGTCGCGCCGACGAGCCTGATCCAGCACACCGGCCAGCGCCCGATGCCCGCAGGCGCCGTGTCCGTTGATCTTCTCGGAACGCAAGGCTTCGATCGAGCCGGCGGTCTCGGCATCGATCGCCTGCGCGGTCGCCTGATCGTGGAAGTGTGACAGGTCGGAGGAGACGACAATCAGAGTCTCTGGACCGCCCCAGAGGCGCTCGACCACCGCGGATACCAACGGCGCGGGGGCATCGCCCACCAGTAGCGGCACGATTGCGGCGTTCGGAAATACACGTTGAATGAACGGGGCGTGGACCTCCAGGCTGTGCTCCTCGACGAACGCCTCGTCCGTCACCGCCACGCCGGGCACCGACAGCGCAATTCGCAAAGCGTCCCAGTCGACCGGCAGGGTCCCGAGCGGAGTGGCCCAGCCATCGGCGCTGGTGGTGGCGATGCCCCTGAACGGAACGCGGTGCGCCGGCCCCAACAGGACAACACGGGTGATCTGCCCAGCCTTTGGCAGGAACGCCGCGTATGCCGTTCCCGCCACGGGCCCGGAGAACACCCAACCGGCGTGCGGGGCTACCATCACCTTCGCGTCGACGCCACCGGATGGGCGGGCGCCGCTCAGATAGCGCTCCAACAGGTCGATGCAGGCGTTGTCCCCGTGCGGGTAAAATCGGCCTGCAACCTGCGGGGCTCGGACCGTGGTGTTGGTGGCTGTGGTCATGGCGACCATTTGATTAACATACCGTCCCGACAGGGCCAACGCAGGAGCCGTCGATGTCGAGCGAGAATGTCGCGGAGATGCCTAGCCTGGCTGCGACCGCGCCGCCCGCGGTGCGGGGCAAGGGGCCGATCGTGCCGACCAAGCATTGGCGGATGCTGGATGACGGGCGCGTACAGTGCGAGATGTGCCCGCGCTATTGCCGGCTGAAGGAGGGGGCCCGTGGCCTCTGCTTCGTGCGGGCGCGCCAGGACGATGCGATTGTGCTGACGACCTACGGCCGTTCGGGCGGGTTCTGCATCGACCCGATCGAGAAGAAGCCCCTGAACCATTTCCTGCCGGGGACTCCGGTCCTGTCGTTCGGGACGGCGGGGTGCAATCTCGCCTGCAACTTCTGTCAGAACCACGACATCTCCAAGAGCCGGGAGATGGACCGGATGCAGGCTGAAGCCCAGCCCGAGACGATTGCCCAGGCAGCGCTGCGCCTCGGGTGCCGGTCGGTTGCCTTTACCTACAATGATCCGGTGATTTTTCACGAGTACAGCCAGGACATCGCGGCCGCCTGCCGGGAGGTCGGGGTCAGGACGGTTGCCGTGACAGCCGGTTACCTCACCGACCGGGCGCGGCCCGATTTCTTCCGTGGCATCGATGCGGCGAACGTCGACCTGAAGGCATTCACCGAGCGGTTCTATCGGGACGTCACCAAGAGCCAGCTCCAGCCGGTGCTCGACACGCTGGTCTATCTGGTGAAGGAGACCGATGTCTGGGTCGAGATCACCAATCTGGTGATTCCCGGCGAAAACGACAGCGAGGCGGAGATCGACGCCATGACCGCTTGGGTGGTCGAGAACCTCGGTCCCGACGTGCCGATGCATTTCTCAGCCTTCCATCCCGACTACCGCATGCTCGACAAGCAGCGAACACCGTTCGAGACATTGGCCATGGCGCGCCGGGTTGCGCGCCGCAACGGCGTGCGCCACGCTTACGCTGGCAACGTCCATGACCTTGGCCGGCAGTCCACCCACTGCCACGTTTGCGGCACCAGGGTAATCGGTCGGGACTGGTACGAACTGAGCGACTGGAACGTGACGGATCAGGGCTGCTGCGGCGGCTGCGGAACCCGGCTGGCAGGAGTGTTCGATGGCCGGCCAGGGACCTGGGGCCGGCAACGGCGTCCGGTCGATATCGCGGTCCCGATCGACAACCCGTTGTAGTGATGACCCGTTACTCTCCCAATGATGGCGATTTCCAATGTGTGAGCGGCGTTTGCTGCTCATCTTTACATTTCAAATGAGAAAAACTTCTTTGGTATCTGAAGTTAAAGAATTAACATCTCGTTAACCATTGCTGGAGAACAGCAGGGTCCGAATGCGGGGAGTTCGGGGTGATGCATGGTATGCACGAGATGGTTGGGAAAATACTATTTGTCGGCAAAGACAAAGTGGCGATGCAAGGAATTGCGCGTGACTTGAACGCGCAGTCTGGCCGCCCATCCGACTGGGTAGCCGGTGCGAGCGAGGCATTGGCCATTCTCGAGCGCACAACCCACGACTTCGCGCTGGTTGTCGCCGATACGCAACTGAATGACGGCAGTCCTTTCGATATCTTTCAGTTTGTTCGACGCAGTCCGCAATGCCCGTATCCCGGCCTGGCGCTTGGGTTGACCGGCGATTCGATAAGCGATGCAGACGTTCGACGCGCGACGTTTCTGGGCTGCCTGCATTTCCTGGACCGCCCTGTTCAATCGGACAGCGCGGCGGGCAATGTTCTGAATTGGCCACTCGATCGGACTGATTTCATCGTTTCCGGGTCCTACACCGGCCCGGACCGCCGGCGAGCGGCCCGCCAGCGAATGGTTGAGCGTCGAACGATCTCCGGCCCGGCCGAGCAGACCGTGGCGTCGACCAGCCTCGGCTTTGCCATCAAGCCATCGACCACGGTGTTCCGGTTTCGCCGCATGCCATCCGGCGACGGAGACCCCGCACTGGCGTTGCGCAACGGGCTGGCACGCGGGACCGTGGAGGCGGCGCGTGGTCATATCCGTCTGAAGCAGGAGCAGGCGCTGGCTATGCTCGGCCATACGCTGGGCCGGTTGCAGAGAACCCACGCCGACATGGTCAGAAATCCTGAGCCCGAGGGGATGGTCAAGCTGCATGCCTTAGCGCAGGAGGCTGGTGCCCTGACCGAGACCCGGGGGCTGCTGCTGGTGGGTGCGATTGCCCGGAGCCTGATCGAGCATTCTGGACGCTCGCTCTCGCCGACTCCAGCCGTACTCGACCTGCTGCGCCTGCATCTCGATGCGCTGAACGAAGCGCTGCTTGATGAGATTATTGACGACGGCGGTCCGATGGGTCGGCGGATCCTGGATGCTCTGCGGGGGGCGGGAGGAGCGTTGCCGGCAAGGGGCGCACGTTCCTACGGCGAATCCGCGGCGGCACAAGGGTAGGCGGCTTCGTTCAGGCCGGCTCCTCCATGTCGTGCCGCAGACATGATCGGTCGCGGCGACGGCAGCGACACCGCCGATTCCCGTGTCTGTTCCACTAAGTTCCCGGTTGGGAATTGACTGGTCGGGCGCCGTCAGGAGGAGTGGGCATGGCATCGGACGACGATATCGTTCTTTCCGAACTGGACGACGACGAACTCGTCCTGCAAATGCATGACGATCTGTACGATGGTCTGAAGGACGAGATCATCGAGTCGGTCAACATCCTGCTCGAGCGCAACTGGACGCCGTACGACGTCCTGACCAAGGCCCTGGTCGAAGGCATGCGGATTGTCGGGATCGACTTCCGCGACGGAATCCTGTTCGTGCCGGAAGTGCTGATGGCGGCCAACGCCATGAAGGCCGGCATGGCGATCCTGCGGCCCCTGCTGATCGAGACCGGCGCGCCGCGGGTCGGCAAGGTGGTCATCGGCACTGTGAAGGGCGACATACACGACATCGGCAAGAACCTGGTATCGATGATGCTGGAGGGTGCCGGCTTCGAGGTGATCGATCTCGGGATCAACAATCCGGTCGAGAACTACCTGGCGGCGATCGAGGAGCACCAGCCGGACATCCTCGGCATGTCGGCGCTGCTGACGACGACGATGCCGTATATGAAGGTCGTGATCGACACGATGAAGGAAAAGGGCATCCGAGACGACTACATCGTGCTCGTCGGCGGCGCCCCCTTGAACGAGGCGTTTGCCGACAGCGTCGGGGCCGATGCCTATTGCCGCGATGCCGCGGTGGCGGTCGAGACCGCCAAGGCGCTGATCGCTGAGCGCCGGAGGTCCAACTCGGAGGCCGCCGAGGGGTGAAGGCCACCTGATCGAGCGGTTAAGAGAGCGCGCAGCGATGGACGAGGTCGCGATGGATGACGACCGGATGCTGGCAGGGTGGAGGCATGCGCTACCCGCTGCGGGCGACCATTCGGTGCGGCCGTCCACTCTGTTCATCGCATGCGGTGCGCTGGCCAAGGAACTGGTCGCGTTGAAGCGGGCCACCGGGTGGACCGAACTGACCATCACCTGCCTGCCGGCGCATTGGCACAACACGCCGCAGGACATCACCCCCGGTGTCCGGCGCAAGATCCGTTCGGCGCGCGGCACCTACGAGCAGATCTTCGTGATCTACGGCGACTGCGGTACCGGCGGCGAATTGGACCGGATGCTGGAAGACGAGGGTGTGGAACGGATCCCCGGCCCGCACTGCTACCAGTTCTTCATGGGAACCGCGGATTTCGAGGCATTGACCGACGGCGAGCCGGGCTGCTTCTTCCTCACCGACTATCTGGTCCGGCATTTCGATCGGCTGATTATCAAGGGGCTGTGGCTGGACCGCCACCCGGAACTGCTGCCGGACTATTTCGGCCATTACACCAAGGTCGTCTATCTGGCACAGCTCGACGATCCGGCGCTGACAGCTCGGGCGGCCAAAGCGGCGGCTCGGCTCGGCCTCGCGTTCGAGCATCGCCTGGTGGGTTATGGCGAGTTGGGGACGTTCGTGGCGAACGCTGCCGGTGCATCGGCTGCCGTGGTGACTGCGTAAGCGGAGAGACATCTGTGGCAAGCCTGATCGTCACCTACTGGCGCGATATCCCGGCCCATGTCTCGGTCGAGAAGGGTCGCGGCCGGCGGCGAGAGAGCGCCAAGGTCGAGCTGGCGCCGCGGTTTGCCGCCGCCATTGACGCCGCCGCAATGAAGGGCGGCGCCGATGGAACCGATGCTTACCTCGCCGAGTGGCGCCGCTCCGAACCGGTTGAGGTATCCGACGACGACATGGACGCCACGGCGGCATCCACCGCCGCGACGATCGAAGCCGATTGGCCGGGCGAACGGCTGCGCGCCGCCATCGCCGCGGGTGGTTGGGAGAACGGCTAGGTCCGGCTGCCCCTCTACCGCGCCCGCAGGACGCCCGGCAGGTAGACTTTGTCCTGGCTGTCGTAGAACAGCGTGAGGCCGAGGATGCGGTCCGGCAGCCGGCGATCTTCGGCGAGCGGCAGAGCCAGATTTTCGAGCACCTGCACCTCGGTGTGGTGGTGAAACATCGGCATGCCGCGGCGCCAGATCGGGCGTCCCGTCTCCATCAGGTTCAGCAGGGACCGTGTGGCGACCTCCAGTGCGCCGGCCGATGGATAACAGTCGGCGAGCGTGTGGCCGGTATGATCCTGCCCGACGCCGTCGACGACCGCCGTGCCGATCAATCGGTAGCGGAAAGACCGGGACGGTCGGTCAAAATCGAGCAGCCATATGTACGGCAGCAAGGACTTGATCTCTTCGGGACGGATGTCCTCGCGGGTCGGCAGGTCGTCGGGACCGGCCTTCTTCGACGCCCAGTAGTCGTACAGGCGCGCCACCGGCTTCGACGCGCCGGAGGGCGAGTAGGGAAGCCAGTCTCCCCGTCTGTGTGGGTCGGCCGTCAATGACGTCTCATCGGATGCTCAAGCATGGATCAGCAGTCGGCAGCATACACCGTGCACCGTCGCGGCTCTACACAGCCCGGTCGTTTCGGCTAGGGCGCGAGCGCCTGGGCGTGCCAGCGCAGATGGTCCTCGATGAAGCTGGCGATGAAGAAGTACGAATGGTCGTAGCCCGGCTGGCGGCGCAGGGTCAGGTCGATACCGGTCCCGGCGCAGGCCGCTTCCAGCAACTCCGGCTTCAACTGGTCGGCCAGGAACCCGTCGGCCAAGCCCTGGTCGACCAGGATCGCCGGGACGCGGGCGCCGTCTTCGATCAGGGCACAGGCGTCATACTGGCGCCACGCCGTGCGGTCGGGTCCGAGATATCCCGCCAGTGCCTTGTGCCCCCAGGGACAGTTCAGGGGTGAGACGATCGGCGCGAAGGCCGACACCGAGCGGAACCGTCCCGGCGTGCGCAGCGCCATGGTCAGCGCCCCGTGCCCACCCATCGAGTGGCCGCTGATGGCCTGTCGGGTCATGTCCAGCGGCAAAACGTCGGTCACCAACTCCGGCAGTTCGCGCTCCAGGTAACTGCGCATCCGGTAATGCGTTGCCCAAGGCTTCTCGGTCGCATCGACGTAGAAGCCGGCGCCCCAGCCAAAGTCGTATGCGCCGTCCGGATCGTCGGGGACGCCTTCACCCCGCGGGCTGGTGTCCGGTGCGATCAGCGCCAGACCAAGTTCGGACGCAACCCTCTGGGCGCCGGCCTTGGCGGTGAAATTGTCCTCGGTGCAGGTCAGGCCGGACAGGAACCAGACCACCGGCACCGGACCGGCTTCGGCCTGTGGCGGCAGGAACGCTGCGAACCGCATCGGCGTCCCGGTCTCCGCCGACTGGTGCCGGAACACCGACTGGACGCCACCGAAGGCCTTGGCCTGCGAGACGGTTTCGAGTTTGGACGATGCCATGGCGGATCCTTAGCTTGGGGGAGCCGTTAGATAACCTGTCGGGCCTTGTCCGGTCGATGCTGGTTGCCCTGCTCGACTTTCGCCGGGCCTTATAACATCATGAGGTAGTCAAAAGGGGATATGTATTGGTGGGGGAGATAGTTTGACTTTGTTTAAAACTATCAAAAAAGGCGTGCGTGTCCAAGATCTAGTACTCGGAGGGGTGTTTTTCGGAATCACGGCCGTTTTTCTTGTCTGGTTCGATGCCTTCGAATGGCTTTATGATTTTTCCCGTGAGCACGAGTCATGGGAATTGGATGATCTGGTCCTGGTTGCCATTGGCGGACTTGTTGGCACGCTGACAATGATGATCTCGGCGGTCTGGCGGCAGACTCGCGAGATCGCAACGGCCCTTGAAGTCGCCACACGTGCCCGCAACGACGCGACGTTGGCCAACCAGGCCAAGAGCCGGTTTGTCCAGAGCATGAGCCACGAGGTTCGCACCCCCTTGAACGCTGTGCTTGGCTTCAGCGAGGTTCTTCAAAGGGACAGCAAGAATCCCCTGACGCCGTCCCAGAAAGAGTATGTCGGCTATATCTACAAGGCCGGCGCGCGACTGCTGCAGCTGGTGGATGAACTGATCGATCTGGCGCGGATTGACCAGGCAACGTTCAAGGTTGTGACGGACGATATTTATCTTGACCCATTGTTGCGCGAGGTTGTGGAGGCCCTGCGTCCTCAAGCCGATGAGCTGAACGTCCGAATCGAACTCTCCTCAATCGCAGGCGTACTGTTGGTCGCGAATTCGGTGAAACTGCGCTATGTCATGAAGAGCCTGATATCCAACGCCATCATCTACAACAGACCCGGCGGCAGGCTAAAGGTCGCTGTCGAGCAAGCCGACAACGGAATGGTCACCATTTCTGTCGCCGACACCGGTATCGGAATCTCCGATGCCAAGATTGGGCAATTGTTCGAACCATTTAATCGCCTGGGTCATGAAAGCAGCGCCATTGCGGGTGCCGGGGTCAGCCTGTCCATATCGAAACGCCTGATCGAAGCCATGAATGGATCGATCGAAGCAGAGAGCACGGCGGAACGCGGATCAACGTTTGTGGTCTGCCTTCCTGCCGCGTCCGTCGTCACGGGTGCAGAAAGGCGAGAATCGGTAACGGATGGGTGCTAGGGCAGCGGCAGACGCCGTCTTCGGGCTTGCGGTGGCACGAGGCGTTCTTCTGCCTGCCGCCGCATCGTTCCGGTTCCCAATCCTTGTGATCTCTACCCGTCGATCGGCTCTACCCCGCACCAATCGGCGATGAACAGCGCGATGGCCTTAGTCGCTTCGCGGATCGACGGAATGTTCACCCGCTCGTCGAAGCCATGGGCGTCCTCGCAGATCGGCCCGTACACCATGCAGGGCATGTCCGCGTACAGCACGAATACCCGGCTGTCGATGTAGGCGGTCGCGACGTAGTCCACCGGCTTCTTGCCGGACACTCGCTCATGGCACCGGCTCAGCACGATTTCGGCATCGCTGCCCGGCTCCAGGTCGTAGCCTTCGGTGAAGAAGCCGTTCCAGACCACTTCCGGCGGGTTGTTCGACAGGAACGGATGGCCCGATGCCGCTTTACGGACCGCGTCCTCGATGTCGCGCTGCATCTCCTGCGGCTTGAAGCCGGGGTAGATCGAGATCCGGCAGTCCATCGTGCACCACGACGGCACCGACGACGCCCAGTCGCCACCCGCGATCTTGCCGACGTTCATGTTCACCGGATGCTCGCGGTCGGCGTAGTGCTTGGTCTCGTGCCGGCGGGCGTTCCACTTGTCTTCCACCGCGCGCAAGGGGGCGACTAGATCCATCGCCGCCTGGATGGCGTTCGAACCGGTGCCGGCGTGGGCGACGTGCACCGGATGGCCGCGCACCTTGATCTGGAACCACTGCACGCCCATCGTCGCGCGGGTCATCTTGCCGCCGGACGGCTCGCTGATCAGGGCCGCATCGGCCTTGTACCCGCGCACCAGGGTAGCGAGAGCGCCGTTGCCGGTGCTCTCTTCCTCGCAGACGGTCTCCATATGAACGGTTGCCGCCGGCTGCAGGCCGCAGCGCCGCAAGGCGTCGAGGGCGAACATGTTGGCGACCACGCCGGCCTTCATGTCGCCGGCCCCGCGCCCGTACATCCAGTCGCCCTTGATGGTCGCGGCGAACGGCGGGTCGGCCCACATCTCCACCGGCCCGGTCGGAACCACGTCGATGTGGCCGTTCAGGATCAGCGACCGGCCGGTCTCGTTGCGCGGGCGGTGGGTGCCGACGACGTTCCAGGCGTGGGCATAGTCGACCTCGACCGGCGAGAATCCGGGATGGTGCTCGATGTCCTTGGGGTCGACCCGCCAGCGGTCCATCTCGTACCCGCGGGCGCGCATCGCCTGGAACATCAGGTCCTGCGCCAGATGCTCCTGGCCGCGCACCGACGGGCGACGCACCAATTCCTGGAGGAACCCGATCTGCTCGTCGAAGCCAGCGTCGACCGCGTCCGAAAGTCGACGCGCCAGTTCCTCACCGAGAGCCGCGCCCTGGTCTTCGCTCATCATCGCCGCCTGTGATCCGGTTTCAGTTAGACTCGGATATCCTGCGCCAACGTACCGGCTGGCCGCAAGCAGGCTCGGAGGCTACGCGGTCGGTTGCTTGAAGATGTAGCGGCCGTCTTCCAGGCGATCGAAAAACTCCGGGACCTTGGGGTGGTCGACCGGGCCGTTGGTGCCGTCCTCGACCAGGTTCTGCTCGGAGACGTAGGCTACGTAGTAGCTCTCCGGGTTCTCGGCGAGCAGGTGGTAGAACGGCTGATCCCGGCGCGGCCGCATGTGCTCCGGGATGGACTCGTACCACTCCTCGGTGTTGGCGAACTCCGCATCGATGTCGAACACCACCCCGCGGAAATCGTGCAGGCGGTGCCTGACGATGGCTCCCAGGGAGAAGTTCGGCGCGACAATCTTCATTCGGTCCATCCCGACGGTCAAAGGCGGCGAAATCATCATATATTTGATCTTTTTGGCGCGAAGGACAAGATTGCGCCTCCGCTTCATCGGGAGATCGCATCATGTTCGGCCCACTCGGCCACCTGCGCGTTGTCGAAGGCTCGGCCTTCGTTGCCGCCCCGCTTGCCGGCCTGACGCTGGCCCAGGCCGGAGCCGACGTGATCCGCTTCGATCCTCCGGGAGGCGGGCTGGACTACCGGCGCTGGCCGTTGGCCGCCGCGTCCGGGCGCAGCCTGTTCTGGACCGGATTGAACAAGGGCAAGCGTTCGCTCTGCGTCGACATCCGCCGCCCGGAGGGACGAGAGATCGTCCAGACCCTCATTGCCGCGCCGGGTGACGGCGGGGGGCTGCTGCTGACCAACTTCGCGGGACTGCCGTGGCTCGCCGACGATGTACTTCAGGCCCGTCGTGTGGACGTGATCAAGGTGGAGATAACCGGCAATCACGACGGCTCGAACGCCGTCGACTACACCATCAATCCGGCCGTCGGCCTGCCGGCGATGACCGGCAGCGGTGGGCGTGAGGCGCCGACCAACCACGTGCTGCCGGCCTGGGACGTCGCCTGCGGGCTTAGCGCGGCGTTCGGCCTGGTGTCGGCCACGATCGAACGGATGCGCACCGGCCAGGGCAAGTCGATCCGGCTGGCGCTCTCGGACGTGGCGTTCGCGACTGTCGGTCATCTCGGCATCCTGGCCGAGGCGTCGGTCAACGGCGTCGACCGGGGACCGTCCGGCAACGATCTTTACGGCGCGTTCGGTCGGGATTTTCCGACTGCAGACGGCGAGCGGGTGATGATCGTCGCGCTGACGTCGAAGCAATGGAAGGCGCTGGTCGAGGTCTGCGGCATCGCCCAGGCGGTGCAGGACCTGGAGGCTCAGCTTGGTGTCAGCCTGCGCGACGAAGGTGCCCGCTACATCCATCGTGACGCGATTGCCGGGCTGGTCGCCCCGTGGATTGCCGCGCGGAATCTGCCCGATGTAGCCTCGGCATTCGATGCCGCCGGGGTGTCCTGGGGCCCATACCAGACGGTCCGGCAGGCGCTGGAGCGCGACCCGCGGGCGTCGGTCGCCAATCCGATGTTTGCGATGGTCGATCAGCCGGGCGTGGGGCCGGTGCTGGCCGCCGGTTCGCCCTTCGCGACGACCGACGGCGATCGCGCCCCGCCCCGTCCCGCCCCGATCCTGGGTGCCGACAACGACGCCATTCTTGGGGACCTTCTCGGCTTGCCGTCGGGAGCGATCGGCAAGCTGTACGAAACCGGCATCGTGGCACGCGAGGAGGCCGATTAGGTCGGGTTCCGGTCGTCCTTCGATGCTTCCGCAACCTCGGCAATCGAACCGCCGGGGTTGGTCGGCATGCCGGTGACCAGGCGTTCGCGATGCCAGACGTAGATGCCGGCCGCGACCAGCAGTGCGCCGCCCATCAGGGTAGGCAGGTCCGGATATGAGCCGAAGGCAAAGACGCCGATCAGGATCGCCCACACCAGGGTGCTGTACGAGAACGGCGCGATCAGCGACGCCGATGCCAGCATGAATGCCCGGATGGTCAGGTACTGGCCGGCGACATGGCAGATCGCGATGGCGACCAGGAAACTCCATTCGGCGGTGGTCGGAGTTCGCCAGTCGATGATGCCGAGCGGGATGATCGCGACCAGCCCGGACACGGTCGACCAGATGAGGATGGTCAGCGGCCCTTCCGTTCCGCGCATCTGGCGGGTCAGGATCAGGCCGGCCGCCCAGCACAACGAGGATACCAGCGGAAGCAGCATCGCCAGTTGAAAGACGTCGCTGCCGGGCCGCAGGATCAGCAGCACTCCGACGAAACCAGCGCCGACTGCGGCCCACCGACGAATCCCGACCTTCTCACCCAGGAACGGGATCGACAGGGCAGTGACGTATAGCGGCGACACGAAGCCGATGGCGGTCGCGGTTTCCAGCGGTAGGTGGACCATGGCGTGCACGAACAGCGTGGCCGAGCCGATCAGCAGCACGCCACGCGCGATGTGCGCTATAGGACGGGTCGTCCGCCACGGCCGCCCGTGCCAATGCCGCAGCACCGCTGGCAGCAGCAGCACCGAGACCAGGGCATAGCGCAGCAGGATGATCTGCTCGGCCGCCATTCCGGAGCCGGCCAGTCCCTTGGCGAAGCCGTCCATCGCGGTGAATACGAAATTGGCGCCAAGCAGGAAACCGATTGCCAGCAACGGCTGGTCGGGGGCGATTCCCGGGGGCGGCGACGGGCGATCGACGGTTGTCGCCGCCTGGGGACGTGCCATGACGCAAACTCTGCTGACGGACGCGGTCTGCGCCCGCAGCCATTCGGACCGAAAGCATGAGGATGTGCAAGCCTGTATCCGACCTCAGACGTCGGTGATGTCGTCAACCGCCTGGCGCAGGAACCGCATGTCGACCTGGTTCAGCGCCGGGTTGCCGGCGCGGTGGCCCCAGATCGATTCGATCGGCCGGAACTCGGCGTTCGGCATCTTCGCCGTCTCGGCCGCGCTGTCTTCGGGTGTGAAGTACAGATCGGTACGCGACGGCATGACGATCGCCTTGGCGGTGATCGCGCCGAGCGCCGCATCCAGGTCGCCGCCGTAGACCAGGTTGTCGCTGATGTCCGACAACTCCCAGGTCTTCAGCGACGCCACCAGATCGTCGCCGGAACGGCGCAGGAAGTTTGCTTCCCAACTGCGGACCAGCCAGTCCTCCAGGCTGCTGAACCCGACGGTCAGGTGCAGGTTCTCGCGGTAGAACGCCTGGCTCATCGCCCAGCCGGCATAGACCCGGCCCATGGCGCGCAGGCCGGTCACCGGCCGCTCGGCGAAGTACGAGCCACGCCATGCCGCGTCGGCCGTCAGGGTGGCGCGCACCCCGTCGATGAACACTTTGTTGTGGACTGAGGTCCGGGCCGACCCGCAGACCGCGACGATACGGTCCACCCGGTCCGGGAAGATCGCGCCCCAGTGCAGGGCCTGCTGCGCGCCCATCGACCAGCCATAGGCCAGAGCGACCCGCTCAATCCCGAACACTTCTTCCAGCAGGCGCCTCTGGGCGTGCACATTGTCCCAGTGGGTGAACTCGGGGAACCGGCCATGTCCGAACGGTTCGCCCAGGTTGCTTGGCGAGGTCGACAGCCCGTTGGTGAACATGTTCGGGATGACGATGAACCAGCGTCCGGGATCCAGCACCTTGTCCGGCGCGATCAGCCACTCGGTGTCGGTGTGCTGGGCGCCGTAGGACGTCGGGTACAGCACGACGTTCGACTTGTCGGGGGCGAGCGTCCCGTATGTCCTGTAGACGATCCGGGCGTTCGGAACGGTCATTCCGCGCTGCAGTCTCGTCGCGCCCAGGTCGAATGTCTGCTGGTCCATCGCCGTGCCCTCGTTCACCGGTCTCGTGCCGCCGGTCACGGTAGGCCGGGCGAATTGCCTGCGCTAGCATCGCCTGAACGGGACGACCTGACGGAGACGCCTGCCATGGCTGAAGCAGCCCTTACCGTGAAGCCGGTCGCCGGAGCGATCGGCGCCGAAGTCGGCGGGGTCGACCTGTCACAGAACCTCTCCGACGCCGTGGTCGGCGCGATCCGCAAGGCGCTGCTGGATCATCTGGTGATCTTCTTCCGCGACCAGGAACTGACGCCGGAACAGTTAATGGCGTTCTCGCTGCGGTTCGGCCAGCCGGTCGCCTATCCGTTCGTGAAGGGTCTCGACGGGTTTCCGGAGATCACCCCGATCCTGAAGCGCGAGGAGGACCGCAGCAATTTCGGCGGGCTCTGGCATTCCGACACGGTCTACCAGCAGGTGCCGCCGATGGGCACCATCCTGTATGCGCTGGAAGTTCCGCCCTATGGCGGCGACACCGAGTTCGCCAACCAGTACATCGCCTACGAGACGCTGTCGGAGCCGCTGCAGAACTTCCTGGGCGGGCTGACGGCGGTGCACATCTCCGGCAAGGGAACCGCCCAGAAGACCCGCACCGACATGATGAAGCACTCATCGGTCGGTCTGAAGGGTGACGAACTGGTCTCCCGGCACCCGGCGGTGCGCACCCATCCGGAGACCGGCCGCAAGGTGCTGTACGTCAACGTCGCCCACACCACGCATTTTGAGGGCATGACCGAGGAAGAGAGCGCGCCGATCCTGGAGTTCCTGTTCCGCCACCAGATCAAGTCGGAACTGACCTGCCGGTTCCAGTGGACCAAGGGCGCGGTCGCGTTCTGGGACAACCGCTGCACCCAGCACAACCCGATCAACGACTACCACGGCTTCCGCCGGCTGATGCACCGCGTCACCCTGGCGGGCGACAAGCCGGTGTGAGGCTCAAGCCTCAGTCAGCCACGCCCGCCATGTGCCGGGCGGCGACCCAGCCGAACGTCATCGCGGGACCCAGGGTGATGCCGCCGCCGGGGTAGTTGCCGCCCATGATGCTGGCGTTGTCGTTGCCGGCCGCGTACAGGCCCGGGATCGGCTTGCCGGCCTTGTCCAGCACCTGGGCGTTGGCATCGGTCTTCACGCCGGCGAAGGTGCCGAGATCGCCGATCACCAGTTTCACCGCATAGAACGGCCCGCGCTCGACCGGGGCGACGCACGGGTTCGGCGTCACGGTCGGATCGCCGAGCGAGCGGTTGTAGGCGGTCGAGCCCTTGTGGAATGCGGGGTCCTCGCCGCGCCGGGCCGGGCCGTTGAACTCCGCGACCGTGCGCTCCAGCGCCGCCGCGTCGATGCCGGTCGCCGCTGCCAGTTCCGCCAGGGTGCGGCCGCGCTTCAGGTAGCCGGAATTGATGTGCGGGGTCAGCGGCAGCGGGAACGGCTTCACGAACCCCAGGCCGTAGCGCCGGATCGTCGGGTGGTCGCAGATCAGCCAAGCGGCGTTCTCGTCCAGGCCGTCGCAGGCCTTGACCATGGCCTGGATGAAGTCGTGGTAGGAGTTGCCCTCGTTCACGAACCGCACGCCCCGTGCGGTGGTCGCGATCACCCCGGGTTTCGCCCGGTCGATGAAGTGCGGGAAGGTGCCCATGGTGCCGTCCGGCCACGGCACCTGGCTGATCGGGACCCAGGCGGCGGCGTTGGGGTAGCCCAGTTCGACCGCCGCACCGGCACCTTCGCCCAGCCGCAGCCCGTCGCCGGTGTTGCCCGGAGGAGCCGGCGAGAAGTGCTCTGCGTGCGCGAACAGCTGCTTGCGCCGGTCGAGGTCCTGCGGAAACCCACCGGCTGCCAGAACCACACCCTTGGCGGCCGATACCTTCACCGGCGTGCCGTCGCGCGACACGACCGCGCCGACCACCTTGCCGTCCTCGACCGTGAGTTCGCCCGCCGGGCTGGAGACCCAGAGCTCGACCCCGGCATCGAACGCCGACTTGGCCAGTCGACCGGCTAAGGCGTTGCCGTTGGTCAGCCGCACCGCGCGGCCGTGCAGGGCGAGGTCGCGCATGTGGGCTGCCAGCTTGCCGGCGACGAACGCCGCCGACTTGACCGAACGGGTGACGTTGAAGAAGTGCAGCAGCTCCTTGCCGGAGCCGATCATCATACCGACGAAGGTGATCTCCCTCAGCGGCGGGCGCAGCGTCTTCAGCCGCGAGCCGAGCCGACGGCCGTCGTAGGGAGCGGCGCAGATCGAGCGGCCGCCGGGCACGCCTCCGGGCGCATCGGGGTGATAGTCCGAGAAGGTCGGCCCGGTGACGAACTCGACCTCGGTCTCGCGCTCGAAGAACTCGACCATCTTCGGGCCGGCGTCGAGGAAGGCGTCGACCCGCTCGGCGTCGAAATGGTTGCCGGTCTCGTGCTGCAGGTAGGTGCGCGCCGCCTCGACCGAGTCGACCACGCCCTCGCGTGCCGACGGCCCGTTGCACGGGATCCACAGCCAGCCGCCGGAGCGCGCCGTGGTGCCGCCGTAGACCTCCTCCTTCTCGACCACCAGCACCTTCAGGCCGAGCTTGGCGGCGGTCACGGCCGCCGACAGGCCGCCGGCGCCGGAGCCGATGACCAGGACGTCGCAGGCATGGGTAGTGGCGGTGTCGGGCTGTGGCATCTCGGAGGGCTTTCAACGGGCGGCGGGAGCCGGCATTCGAGCACACCCGTGCGGTCGGTAGCAATCGACCGGCGTGGCTGGGGCGACCGCCACGCACTGCTTGATTCAGCGGGCGATGCGCATTAGGTTCCGGCCTTCGACGCACCCGTAGCTCAGCTGGATAGAGCGCTGCCCTCCGAAGGCAGAGGTCACAAGTTCGAATCTTGTCGGGTGCGCCATTCTCCCAAGTACATTGCCTGATGTGAAGCGAGGCGGGCATGTGGCCCCCGGCGTTGCCGTCCCCGCATTTGTGCAGGCCGGTGCTTCAGATTGTTGGTTCGGGCATCGATGACCGCTGGCCGTTCCGTGGTCACCTTGTGGCCCGCTTGGTCGCCCTGCCCAACCATTCTACTTTAAGTGATCTGTTAATCAGGCATTAACTTGTTGAGAATACGTTCGTATTCGAGGCCAGAGGCTCGGAAGTATCCAGAGTGATTCTGGTTCGAATATGTTTCGGAATCTGTTTCGCCTGTTGACGACTGTCGTTGTTAAACCCCGGATTGCGCGAAAGAGTCCAGCGAATGAACATCTCGACATCGATAAAATTGCTGAATGGCGCCATCGTCGGAGCGATCCTCCTTGCAGGCGGTAGTGTGGTCCTTTTTGATCGGGCGGTCGATGTGGAGCGACACGCGCTCGCTCGTCAGGCTGAGTTCAAGCAACTCGGCAACGATTTGGCGAGGGCGTCGGACTATCTGACCGATGAAGCCCGGCGCTACGTTCAGTTCGGCGATAAGCGCCATCTGGACAATTATTGGCACGAGGTCAAGAAAACCAAGACGCGTGACCGCGTTGTCAGTCGCCTCAAGGAGCTGGGCGCGCCGCAGGCGGAAATCGACCTCATCGAGCAGGCGAAGAAAAACTCCGACGCTCTCATCAAGACCGAGGAAGCCGCAATGCTCGCGGTTTCAGAGGGGCGCTTCGATGCAGCACGCACACTGATGTTTGATGAGAACTATGATCGCAACAAGCAGGTCATCGTTGATCCGTTGAATGCGTTCCAGATGGCGATGAACGACCGTGCCGCCCTGGAGGTCCAAACAGCAGCGTCCAAGACACGCCTCTTTATGGGGATCATGGTAGGGACGCTCGCAATTGCTGCCGCGATGGTTCTGGGGGCACTTTACGTCTACGTCGTGCGCAGGGTCGTGAAGCCGATCGAGGAGATGACGGTCACGATGGGCGTGCTCGCGGGAGGCGACAAATCGGTGCGTGTTCCCAATCTGGGGCGCGCAGACGAAGTCGGGGCCATGGCCGACGCGCTGGAGGTCTTTCGGGCCAATATGATCCGAGCGGATGAACTGGCGGTCGAGCAGGCCAGTGAGCGCGAGGCGCGCGATCGTCGAACCCAGGAGATTGAGAAGCTGACCGCCGATTTCGATCGGTTGGTGACCGCCGTGCTGGGCGAAGTCGCTGAAGCCACAACGCAGATGCAGACGACTGCCACTTCCATGGCCTCGATTGCCGAAGAGACGAACCGCCAATCCCTTGCAGTTGCATCAGCCTCGGAGCAGGCATCGGCAAATGTGCAGACCGTTGCTGCAGCAGCAGAAGAACTATCCAGTTCGATCGGTGAGATCAGCCGTCAGGTCAGCCAATCGGCTACCGTTGCTTCCAAGGCCAGTGACGATGCAAATCGAACCAATGTTCATGTCGAAGGGCTGGCCGAGGCGGCACAGAAGATCGGCGAAATTGTGAACCTGATCCAGGACATTGCCGAGCAAACCAACCTGCTTGCATTGAACGCGACCATTGAAGCAGCGCGGGCGGGTGATGCCGGCAAGGGATTTGCTGTGGTGGCTTCGGAGGTGAAATCGCTGGCAAATCAGACAGCGAAAGCGACCGAAGACATCGGCCAGCAGGTGAGCGACATCCAGATGGCAACCGGAGAGGCCGTCGCGGCAATCAAGGGCATTGCCGGCACGGTCGGCGAGATCAATGTTATCGCCACGACAATCGCCAGCGCCGTTGAGGAACAGGAAGCCGCTACCCGGGAGATCTCCCGCAACGTGCAAGACGCGGCATCGGGCACTCAAGAGGTGTCATCCAACATATCCGGCGTCACCGAAGCAGCGGGGCAAGCTGGTTCCGCGGCCGAGAACGTGAAGGGTGCCGCAGACATTGTAACCGTCCAGGCTGCGGAGCTTCGAAAGGCGATCGAAGGGTTCCTGTTGAACGTACGGGCCGCGTAGCCGGTAACGCGGCGGAACGTTCGGCCAGTCTGCGAGATCGCCGGGGCCAGCGGGCTGGTTCTCAACCATTCCGCCGAGGCCGTCTCGTCGCCCGAAGAGAACCAAAGCTGTCGCCTATCAAAGCCGACCCCGCGATCAGCAGTTGCAAATGCTTCGATGCCGGTTGCAGGCGTTCGCACAGCGCTCAAGATCGGCAGCGTCCATTGAAATCCCGCCAGATTTGTCACTCTCACCCGGCGCTTCTGCCGTCCTAAGTCCTCGTTCGGTTCTGCAACGGCTGGAAACAGCCCAGATCGACCGAGGTCAGACAATGACATTGCTCACCGCAGCCAACCCTGACAGCACATCGACCGGATGGGCACGCGTTGTGGCCAAGTATCTAGGCCTTGCCGCCTCGCCGACCTTCGCGCTTATGGCGTGGGCATCGGCAAGCGATGCGGCCGGCATGGCCATGTGCTCCACAGCATCGGCGATCCTGCCGATCGACGGCATGGTCTGGATGTCCCTGCTGATGGGCATCTTCCATCTGTCGCCTTGGTTGACGCTGGTTTCCGGCCGTTCGCGAGAGCCGATCAAACCCGCAGACAGAGCCGAAGGAGACTGACCATGGAACATCCCGTAGTTTCACGCGAGGAGTGGCTGGCGGCCCGCAAGGCGCTTCTCGCCAGGGAACGCGTCATGACCCACCAACTCGACGCCCTGCGCGCCGAACGGCGGCAACTGCCGTGGGTCCGGATCGACAAGCCCTATGTGTTCGAGGGACCGCAGGGTGAGCGCACGCTCGGCGACCTGTTCGCCGGCCGCAGCCAACTCGCCATCTATCACTTCATGCTGACGCCCGGCTCGGATCACATCTGCGCGGGCTGCTCATACACCGTCGACCATGTCGACGCGGCGCGGCAGCACTTCGAACAGGCCGATCTGGCGTTCGCCGCGGTCTCGCGCGCGCCGCTACGGCAGATCGAGGCGGTCAGGGAACGGATGGGCTGGACCTTTCCGTGGGTGTCGTCCCACGGAAGCGACTTCAACTTCGACTTCGGCGTGTCGTTCACGCCTGAAGACATCGCTGCCGGCCGCGCCACCTACAACTACGGCACGCCGATCCGCAGCAGCGAGGACATGTTCGGCATCAGCGTTTTCGTGAAGGGCGACCGCGATGCCGTGTTCCACAGCTACTCGACCTTTCACCGCGGCACTGAGCTGACGATGGGGGCGTTCAACTGGCTCGACCTTGCCCCCAAGGGCCGCAACGAGGCCGGCACCATGAGTTGGGTCCGACTGCACGACGAGTACCCACAGGCAGGAAAGCAGCGAGCATAGCGCTGTAGCGAACAGCTCACGCGACATCTCGGATCCAACCCACCATCTGGAGGATCAAGAACCATGACCACGTCATCTGAGAATGGCCGAGGAGGCGAACTGCTCGGAATGCGGACGCCGCCGGTTGTGTCGGCGGAGGAGTGGAAGGCCGCATGGGATGAATTGCATGTGAAGGAGAAGGCCCATTCGCGGTCTCGCGACGCCCTGGCCGCCGAACGCCGGCGGATGCCCTGGCTGGCGGTCGAGAAAGACTATGCCTTTGAAGGGCCGAAAGGCCATCTGAGCCTGCTCGACCTGTTCGGTGGCCGTCGGCAGCTGATCGTTTACCGCGCTTTCATGGAGCCCGGTGTCGGGCGCTGGCCGGAGCGCGGCTGTATCGGTTGTTCCATGGTCGCCGATCAGGTCGCGCACCCGGCGCATCTGGGCGCCCGCGACACCAGCCTCGCCTTTGTCTCGCGCGGGTCGCAGGACGACCTTCGGCGCCTGAAGGCGAAGATGGGCTGGGAACACATCCCCTGGTACACGCTGACGGACGATTTCGATGCCGACTTCGGTGTGGACGAATGGCACGGCACGAACGCGTTCATTCGCGACGGCAACCGCGTGTTCCGCACCGGCTTCATCAACGGCCGTGGCGACGAGCAAATGGGGAACACCTGGAACTATCTCGACATCACGGCACTCGGTCGCCAAGAGTCGTGGGAGGACTCACCCGAGGGCTATCCCCAGAGCCCACCGTACGGATGGTGGATCTGGCATGACGACGGGGTCACGGACCCTGATCGAGACAAGGTTTAGCGGCCGGCGCTCAACAGGCTCGACCATATCCCCAAAGGATCGCAACGAGGCCGGTACCATGAGTTGGATCCGGTTGAGCGGCGCATATCAGGCGCTCGGCACGCGCTGCTCGCGGTGCTGCCGGGATGCGCAGGCGGCGGACAGGATGTTGTCCGCCGCATCGCCTCATCCCTGCTGTTTCGTGCCTACTGCCCCGTCTTTATTGCTTTCTGAGGACGTAGTGGGCCGCCGCCGGCGTCGGCGTGTAGTCGACGCGGTCGAAGCCGAGTGCCGGAAGGTCGATCGCCCCGAGCAGGTGCTCGCCGGTGCCCAGAAGTACGGGGCTGATCGCCAGGTGCATCTCGTCGACAAGGCCGGCTTCCAGGTACTGTCTGATCGTGCTGACGCCGCCGCCGATCCGGATGTCCCGGTCACCTGCCGAGGCTTTCGCCCGTTCAAGCGCAGCGTGGATTCCGTCGGTCACGAAATGAAACACGGTGCCGCCCTCCATGGCCAGCGGCGGACGTTCATGGTTGGTGAGGACGAAGACATCGGTGTGGTAGGGCGGGTTGTCGCCCCACCAGCCTTTCCACGTGCCGTCGGGCCATTCGCCCCTCACCGGTCCGAACATGTTCCGGCCCATGATCCAGGCGCCGAGGTTCGCCATCCCGCGGTCGGCAAATTCGTTGTCGATACCGGTCGTACCCTGATCGCTTCCCAGCAGGGTGTGCTGAAAGAACCGGGTTGGAAACATCCATTCGTGGAGGGCTTCGCCCCCCGCCCCGAGCGGATTGTCGAGGCTCTGCCGAGGGCCGGCGCCGAAGCCGTCAATCGACAGGGTGAAACAGGAAACACGAACCTTGGTCACAGCCATCTTCTCCAAATGTGATTGCATATTGCAACTGGTTGTGGAATCGCATAACCGATCCTATTTTGCAATCGGTTTTTGAGGGGAGCTGATGCGTGAAGATCGAGCGGCGGTCGGGATGCCCGATCAATCTGACGATGGAGGTGTTGGGCGACCGGTGGAGCCTGGTGGTGATCCGCGACATGATGTTCGGGAACCGGCGCCACTTCCGCGAACTTCTGACGCGTTCGCACGAGGGGATCGCCTCCAATATCCTGGCCGCCCGGCTCAAGCGCCTGGTATCACTTGGCTTGATCAGCAAGCGCGATGACCCCAGCCACAGCCAGAAGGCCATCTACAGCCTGACCGAACCGGCGATCCAACTGGTACCGGTTCTTGCGGCCATCGGCGCGTGGGGACGCCGGCACCTGCCGGTCACCGAGGAACTCAGCATCAGGGCGCAACTGCTGGAGCAGGGCGGGGAGCCGATGTGGAATGCCTTCATGGACGAGCTTCGCGTCATCCACGTCGAGGACCCGGTCGGTGGCGCCAACGGGCAGCACGCGTCGTCCGTGCTCGCGCGGCTGACCGAAGCCTATGATGAAGTTCGGCGATCGAGGGGTCGGTAGGCGGCCGTCCGGGGCGTAGTCGCTACCGGTCCTGGTCGCGGTCGGTACGCTCGTAGGTATCGTCGAAGATCGACAGCCGGCTGTCGTGCATCGGCGTGGCGGTGGCACCCACGTCGGTGGCCCACAGTCCGGCAAACGCGGACTCGCGGTCCGACCGGTCTTCGGTGGCGCGCAGATAGCTCAGCCACTGCGAGGCCCGCTTCAGCGATCCGTCGAGCGGATAGATCGCCACCAGCAAGCGATTCACCGCCCCGTGCAGGGTCAGGGGCAGGACCAGGCGATCATATCCGAGGCTGCGGCCCATCAGCTGGAATTCGCGGCGGAACATCAGCGGGCGCTTCTCGGTGATCGACCGTTCGAAGCATTTCTGGATCTCCTGGAACACGTCGGCCCGGTAGACTCGTTCCAACGGCTTGTTGGTCGGGTCTGAGCCCAGCAGCTTCACCAATGCCGATCCGACGGCGATGTATTTGGGGTGCTTGATGTCGGCGGCGTCGACCAGTGCCAGATGCGGGAAGATCGTCTCGAATGCGTGAATGTCGATCGAGTCCGCTTCCGGAACTTCGCCGTCGATCGCCCGGCTCGTCGCCTTCCAGTGGTCGGCTAACGCCCGGAAGTCCGGGTTGGTCAACCCGTCCATCGACAGATACTCAGCGGTCCAGGACCAGACAGCCATTCCAAGCACCCTCGCTGCGGCGCGCACATGAATTGGTTCGCCGCGTCGAACGCACGGTGTTCGCGCCAACCTGACCGATTGAGCTTAACGCATCCTTAACCGGTGGGCTCTGCCGGTCCCCGACGGTGTCAAAAACAACGGTGAACTGACGTCAGCCGGGTCAGACTACTTTTGTATGCAGGTCACCGACACCGTCGACATGCCCGTGCAGAACATCGCCGCGCTGCACCGGTCCGACCCCGGACGGGGTGCCGGACATGATGAGGTCGCCAGGCCGCAGTTCGAACAGGCCCGACAGATAGGAGATCATTTCCGGCACCTTCCAGATCATCTGGTTCAGGTCACCGGTCTGTCGGGTTTCGCCGTTGACCTTCAACCAGATCGCGCCGTTTGCCGGATGGCCGATCTCGGAGGCGGGGGCCAGGTCGCTGCACGGAGCGGAGTGTTCGAACGCCTTGCCGATCTCCCACGGCCGGCCGGCCTGCTTGCAGGCACCCTGCAGATCGCGCCGTGTCATGTCCAAACCGACGGCGTAGCCGTAGACGCAGTCCATGGCCGCCTTCAGCGGAATGTCGCTGCCGCCCTTGTGCAGCGCCACCACCATTTCGATTTCGTGGTGCACGTCGCTCGACTTCGGCGGATAGGGGAAGTCGGCACCACCAAGCACCAGGTTGTCGGGGTTCTTCTGGAAGAAGAAGGGATCCTCGCGATCCGGGTCGCCGCCCATCTCGATGGTGTGGGCTGCGTAGTTGCGGCCGACGCAGTAGATGCGGTGCACCGGAAAGACGACGCCACTGCCTCGAACGGCAAGGGTCGCGGGCGCGGCGGCGGGAAAAACGGTGGTCATGGACGGTTGTCTCCAGGTGGGGGATCAGCCGCGCGACGCGGCGTAGTACTCGACCTTGCGCTCAAGCCACGCGAGGCCTTCGTTGATCGCAAAGGCAAAGGCGAAGAGGACGAACAGCAGCGCCCAGAAATGCTCCATCAGGAACCGCGACGAGTACAATTCGAACAGCCGCCCAAATCCGACGATCGACACCAGAAGCTGGCCGATCACCACTCCCTTGACCGCGCGGATCATGCCGAGGCGAACCCCCGACAGGATCTCCGGCAGTGCCGCCCACATGTAGATGTGCCGGAACGCCTGCCATCGCGTCGCACCAAAGCTGTGTGCCATTTCCACCAGCGACGGCGAGATCGCCCGTACTCCGGCGCGGGCATCGAGCACGATGATCCAGATGGCGAACAGCACCACCGTGAGAATGATGGTGGTCTGCCCGAACCCGAACAGCACCATGATCACCGGGACCAGCGCGGTCAGCGGTGCCGAAAGGAACAGGTTCACCCAGGGCAGCAGCAGCCGGTCCATGATCACCGAGCGTCCCATGCACACGCCGAGCGGCACTCCCACCAGCACGGCGATCAGCACGCCTGCAAAGAACGCCTTGCCGGTGATCCACAACGCGCTGGCAAACACCTTGGTCGGGACGATCTCGACCATGCGATCCAGAACGGCGGACAGCGGCGGAACCACCAGGGTCGCACCCAACTGGCCGAACAGCTCCCAGATCAACCCCCAGACCAGCAGCGAGGCGAACAGCGGGATGCGGTAGCCGGCGATGATCATCTCTTCCTCAATCCAGGTACTGCTTCAGGCCTCGCCAGATCTCCTCGACCGTGTCGAGATAGACCGGGTCGCGGCGGATGCTGTCCGCGTCGGCGCCGCGAGGAATGTCCGGTTCCACGATCGTGGTTACCCGGCTCGGCCGACGCGCCAGCAGAACGATACGGTCCGAGAGGTAGACCGCCTCCTCGATCGAGTGGGTGACGAACACGAAGGTCTTCCGCTCGCGAGCCACCAGATCCAGCATGTCCTCCTGGAACTTGCGACGGGTTTGCTCGTCGACAGCCGAGAACGGTTCGTCCATGAGGAGGACCTTGGCGTCCACGGCCAGCGCCCTGGCCAGCCCGACCCTCTGGCGCATGCCGCCGGACAGGGCGTGCGGGTAGGCGGTCTCGAAGCCCTTCAGGCCGACCGCGGCGATGTACTTCTCCGCCACCGCCTCGCGCTCGGACTTGGCAACGCCGCGCAGTTCGAGACCGAAGGCGACGTTGCGCATCACCGTGGCCCACGGCATCAGCGCGAAATCCTGGAATACGAAGGCCCGCTCCGGGCCGGGTCCGGTGACCAGCGCACCGTCCACCTCCACGGTTCCGCTGGTGGCCGGCAGCAGGCCGGCGATGATCTTCAGCAGCGTGGTCTTGCCGCAACCCGATGGCCCGAGCAGGGTCGTCAGGCGCCCCTCCGGGATGTCCAGATCGATTCCGGAGAGTGCCTCGACCCCGCCGGGATAGATCTTGGTGACCTCTCGAATCCGGACGGCGGTGGGAGGCGCCGGCTGGGCGGCGAAGGTTGGTTTGGCGACGGCGGTCATACGGCGCGTTTCTCCGGTCGGAACAAGGTGATCTCCATCCGTTCGACCAGTTCGATGAACAGCACCGAGAACACGATGATCGAGAAGATCGCGGCGTACATCTTCGGGTAGTCCGCGATCGATTGGTTGTAGGTGATGATGTCGCCGATCCCGGTCGGGGTGATCAGCAGCTCGGCCAGGATGACGCCGATAAAGCCGGCGGCGCAGCCGAGGCGCAGCCCGGCAAAGATCACCGGTGCAGCAGCCGGCAGAATGATCTTCCAGATCACCTGGGCTCGGTTGCCGAGGAAGGCGTGGCACATCTCCAGCAGGTTGGCTGGGGTGTGGCGTACCGCGTTCAGCGAGTTCAGTACGATCACCGGCATTGCCATGATGCACACCGTCAGAACCTTCGAGGTCAGGCCGATGCCGTAGGCGAAGGTCAGGATCGGGATCAGCGCCGCCAGGGGGGCCGACTGGGCGATGATGAACAGCGGCGAGCCGAGCCACTCGGCGGGCTGGCTCAACCCCATGGTGACACCCAGCGCGATCCCGACGACCACGGAGATCAACAGGCCGAGGGCGAGCGGTTGCAGGGTGATCAGGAACGCCTGCTGCAACGATCCGTCGGCCAGCAGACCGCCCAGGGCGGCCATGGTTTCCCCGAAGGTCGGAAACGCCGGGCTGATCGGCACCCGCCCGCCGTACTCCCAGGCGCCACAGACGACGATCACCGAGAGCAGCCGGAGGCTAATGGCGTGGGTAAGGATCGCGTTCACGATGATCGGGGCCCGTTGTCGGAGAAGCAAAGGAGGCCCGGCGGTGGGTGAAGTCGCCGGGCCGGAGGTGTGCGGTCCGGTCACCCGCCAAGCTTCTTCGCCGCTCTTTCCAGAGGACCCAGGTCCCAGTAGTCCCCGACCTTCAGGCTCGATGCCGGTCCCTGCATCTGGCCAGCCTCGGTGTAGAAGTCGAAGTCGGCCTTGGCCGCCTTGGCGCCGCCGCCTTTCGGATCGAACAGGCCTTCCTTGGCTCCTTCAGTGTAGAACGGGACAACCTCGGCAAGGATCTCCTTCGGCTGGTCGCTGAGCAGGCCGCGCTTGGCGCGTTCCTCTTCGACAATGGCGGGATTGGACTTCATGTCCCGCCACAGTCGCAGCAGTTCCTCTACGATGATGTCGGCGGCCTGCTGGTTGTCCTTCAGCCAGCCGGCACTCGCGAAGATCAGCTCGTCGCTGGCCGGATCGTCGAGGCCGGGCAGCACGTGGAACCGGTCGGACGCCTTGGACATCAGCAGGTTCTTGTTGGCGAGGTCGACGATGGTTGCGTCGATCTGGCCGTTCATCATGGCGATGATCCGGTTCTCCGACCCCGGGACGTAGCTGCGATCGCCAAACTGGATGCCTTCCCGCTTCGCGATGATGTTGCCGATGGCCTCGGTTCCGGTGCCGCGGGCGTGGAAGGTAAAAGGCTGTCCGTTCAGTGACTTCCAGTCCGGGTACTTGTTGCTGACGACCGGAAAGAACACCAGTCGCGACATCTGAAAGACAATCTTCAGCGGCACCTTGGACTTCTGGATGACCGAGTATGGCGTGCCGATCCCGATGTCCATCTGGCCGTTGACGATCGACTGAATCGCCAGTTCCTCCTTGGCGAAGGCGGTCATCTCGTAGTCGACGCCGCGGTCCTTGGCTCGTTCCAGCGCAATCGCGACGGCCAGCGTCTCCACCGAGAGTACGTCGCCGAGGGCGACACGCACTTTGCCTGCGGCGGCGGCAGGACCGGCCGTAGCCAGCATCGCGGTGACGCCCGCAGCGAGTGCCAGACCACGCATTGTTCTGCTGACCATCATGTTCATCGCTGCTTCCTCCCACGGCCGCGTGGTTGCTCGTTAGGCGTGTATCTGCCGATTCCGCAGCCTTGGTTCGAGCGTAACCATTTTCAAATTGGTTAAGCAAATGAATTTGACCAATCAGGATTCTTGACGGTCGAGGAGTGGCCAGAGTAATGGGTGGCATCAAGGCGTGGACTCTGATTTCGGGGCTGGGTGATCGGAATGGATGGCGGACAGAGCGCCCTGACGCAGCTCAAGGCCTATTTGGCGCAACGCCATCTGCCGGATAACTCCAGGCTGCCTCCAGAGCGGGAGCTCTGCGATCTGCTGGGGGTTCCGCGCGGCGAGTTGCGCAAGGCGCTGGCGACACTGGAATCGGCCGGCGATCTCTGGCGCCACGTCGGCAAGGGTACGTTCATCGGTACCCGCCCGGTCGAGGAGCTTTCGACCATTGCCGCCGTCGCGGGTCAAACCAATCCGTCAGAGGTGATGCGTGCCCGCCTGCTGATCGAGCCGCTGTTGACGGGCGAGGCGGCGCTGCAGGCCACCACCGAGGATATCGACGAGATGCACCGCTGCCTGTCCGGCGCGCGCCGGGCGGAGTCCTGGCGACAGTACGAGAACTGGGACAACCGCCTGCACCGTGCGGTGGCCGAGGCTGCGCGGAACGTCGTTCTGCTGTCTCTGTTCGACTCGCTCAACGCGATCCGACGCACCGTTGTCTGGGGTCGCCTGCGGGACCAGCCTGCTCAACCGCCAGCCGACCACCATAGCTTCGGGGACCACGAAGCGATCGTCGCTGCTATTGAGGAGCGCGACGTCGAGGAGGCGACCCGCGCGATGCGCCGGCATCTGGCCAAGGTCGAGCAAAGGCTGCTGCTGCGGCGCGAGGCGGCTGAGTAAAGAGCCGAGTTAGGTCGTGCCTGCATTCGACGGCCTATAGGTCGTCCTGGGAATCCATCCTTCGATCCGAACCGCAGAGAATTTTGCTCCATCTTGTCGTGCGATGGCGGGCGGCGTCGTCGCGTGGGCAGTGCTGTTTCCAGGCCGGCAGGCGGACGCTCCACGGCCGATGGCCCCATGGCGTATTTAGTCCGTCGAACCGGCAAAGAATTCTAACTTGCATCATGATAGTAACTGATGCACGGTCCGCTCATGCAGCGGAAAAGCTTTGGCAACTTGCCGTGTCCGATCGCCCGCAGCCTTGAGCGGGTGGGCGAGTGGTGGAGCATCCTGATCATGCGGGACGCGCTCCACGGATTGACCCGGTTCGACGAGTTCCAGAAGAGCCTGGGGATCGCGCCGAACATGCTGACCCGGCGGCTGAATTCCCTTGTGGAAACCGGCCTCCTGGAGCGGCGGCGCTACAGCGAGCGGCCACCGCGCGACGAGTATGTGCCGACCGAGTGCGGACGGGAGTTCCGGCCGGTGCTGCAGGCGATGCTGGCCTGGGGCAACCGCCACTTCGCCCCGGAAGGTGCCAGTGTGCTGATCGTCAACCGCGAAACCGGCGAGACTGCCGATCCGGTGCTGGTGGATCGGGTCAGCGGGCTGCCGCTCAGCGATCCGGTGTTCCGCTCGGCCCCCGGTCCGGCGGCCGATCATCGGGTCCGCCGCCGCTACGACGGGCGCGATCCGAAGGCGGCCGACTCCGTGAAGGCGCCCTCATGAACGTCGACGCAAAGATGCCGCCAGTGACGGTGCCGGCATCGCGGATGAACGCGCGCACCCAGCGGATGCTGAACGATCCGATCGTGCCGATGCTGCTGCGCATGGCGTGGCCGAACGTCCTGATCATGGTGGCTCAGGCGTCGACCGGGCTGATCGAGACCTGGTGGGTGTCGCATCTCGGCACCGACGCGCTGGCCGGCATGGCGCTGGTGTTCCCGGTGCTGATGCTCACCCAGATGATCTCGGCCGGTGCGATGGGCGGCGGCATCTCCTCGGCGATCGCCCGCGCCCTGGGTGGCGACCGGCGCGATGAGGCCGACGCGCTGGTCCTGCACGCAATCGCGATCAACGTGGTGCTCGGCCTCGCAGTCTCGGGGTTGATGCTGCTGTACGGCCGATCCTTGTACGGCCTGCTCGGCGGCGAAGGCGCAGCGCTTGAGGCGGCGGTGATCTATTCCGCCGTGGTGTTCGGTGGCAACGCCTTGCTGTGGGTGATGAACGGGTTGGCAAGCGTGATCCGCGGCACCGGCAACATGCTGGTGCCGGCCCTGGTGATCTGCGGCGGGGTCGTGCTGCTGGTGCCGCTGTCGCCGGTGCTGATCTTCGGACTGGGGCCGATTCCGGCGATGGGCATCGCGGGCGGCGGCGCGGCGCTGGTGCTGTACTACGCCGCCGGCACGGCGGTGCTCGGCTGGTATATCCTGGCCGGCCGCAATCTTGCACGGTTCCGATGGGTTCGGCTGCGCTGGCTGCCGCTCCGCGACATCCTGCGAATCGGAGCGGTGGGGTCGATTACCTCGCTGCAGACCAACGTGACGGTCGCGGTGGTGACCGGGTTGGTCGCCAGTGCCGCCGGCACCGATGCCATCGCCGGGTTCGGCACGGCCGTCCGGCTGGAGTACCTGCTGGTACCCCTGGTCTTCGGTCTCGGCGCCCCGCTGGTGGCGCTGGTCGGCACGAACATCGGTGCCGGAAACCAGGAGCGGGCGCTGCGCATCGCGGTGATCGGCGGGGGCTTGGCGTTCGCGCTGACCGAAACGATCGGTCTGGCTGCCGCGATCTGGCCGCAGGCCTGGCTGGCGCTGTTCAGTGCGGAACCGGCAATGATCGAGGCCGGGAGCGCCTATCTGCGGATCGTCGGGCCGTCCTACGGCTTCTTCGGTCTCGGCCTAGCGTTGTACTTCGCCTCGCAAGGGGCGGGACGCCTGCTGTGGCCGCTGTGCAGCGGGTTCCTGCGCTTGCTCGTCGCGATGGGCGGCGGCTGGTTGGCGTTGCGCCTGACCGGTTCGATCGATTGGCTGTTCGCGGCGGTTGCCCTTGGCCTTGTCGTCTATGGAGCCACGATGGCGGTGGCGATCAGTGGCGGTGCCTGGTTTCGTGGTTCAGCCGGATAGCCAATCGCTTGCGAATCTTGCGGGTTGAGTTCGGCCGCTGCCGGTAGGAGGCTGCTGCCGACACGCCCGCCCCTTCCTGTTCCGGAGATCCACCATGGCCGACACGCTCATCGTCAACGGCATCGTCGTCACGATCGACGGGCAACGACGGGTGATCGAGGACGGCGCTGTGGCGATCGAGAAGGATCGGATCGTCGCCGTCGGGTCGACCGCAGAGGTTACCACCCGGCATTCCGCTCCGAAGGTGATCGATGCGCGCGGCAAGGCGGTGATGCCCGGACTGGTGGACGGGCATGCCCACGCCGGGCACGGCCTGATCAAGACCATGGGCGGCGGCAACGGCGCGCTGTGGTACCAGGCCTGCGAGACGGTCTACACCGTGGCCTCGACCGAGGCGTTCTGGCACGCGGAGGCCAAGCTGGCCGCCCTGGAGCGCCTGAAGTTCGGAGTGACGACCGGTGTGTCCCTGCTCGGCGGCGGCGACACGATTATGCGCACCGACGAGCCGGCCTATGGGGCCGCGCACTGCGCCGGGGTGGTCGAGGTCGGCACCCGCTCGGTGGTTGCCGTCGGCTCCACCCGCCCGCCGCACCCGCGCCGCTATGCCCGCTGGCAGGGTGGGTCCAGTCAGGATCGCATGGTGACGTTTGCTGACCAGCTGGCGACATGCCGCACCCTGATCGACGACTGGCACGACACCCACGGCGGACGGATCCGCATCGCGCTGATCACCCCGACCCTGCGCGACGAGCACGTCGCCGAGTTGGGAGCCGAGATGCTCGGAGAGGCCAAGGCGCAGGCGGTGGCGATGCGCACCCTGTCGCGCGACCGGGGGCTGGTGTTCACCCAGGATGGCCACACGACCGGCAGCGTGAAATTCGCCCACGCCCTCGGACTACTCGGACCCGATGCGCTGCTGTCGCACGCCACCGGGCTGACCGGGGAGGAGGTTGCGATCTGCGCCGAGACCGACACCCGGATCGTCCACAACCCGAGCGCGGTGGCGGCGATCCTGGCGCGCTGTCCGGTGACCGAACTGATGGAGGCCGGCGTCACGGTTTGCATCGGCTCCGACGCCACGGCACCCGACCGTTCCGGGGACCTGTTCCGCCACATGCAGCAGTGCATGCACTACCACCGGACCTTTCATCGGGATCCGAGCTGGCTGCCGCCCGGCAAGACCCTGGAGATGGTCACGATCGACGCGGCGCGGGCGCTCGGGCTGGACGCGGAGATCGGATCGCTGGAGGTTGGCAAGAAGGCCGACGTGGTGCTGGTCGACCTGCGGCGCCCCCACCTCTATCCGTTCAACATGCCGGTGTTCCGGCTGGTCTACTTCGCCAACGGCAACGACGTGCACACCGTGATCGTCGATGGCGAGGTCGTGCTCGAGGATCGCAAGCCCACCCGCGTCGATGAGGGCGCGGTGCTGGACGAGGCGCAACGCGAGACCGAACTGATGCTGGAGCGTACAGGTTTCCGCTCGATGCTCGACACGCCGGATGGTTTCTGGGGCACGGTGCGGGCCGGGCCGGAGTTCCGCGACTAGACCGCGCTGAAGCCGTGTGCGGCGATTAGCTTCAGCATCATATTCTTGGCGTCGATCCGATGGGCGCGGTGGATCGCCTGCGCAGCCTCGGCTTCCCCGGCGGCGATCGCATCGACCAGCCGGCGGTGGTCGTTGTTCGAAGCGCTCGGCGCCGGGCGCATGAACAGGGTGAGCAGGCGGGCCCGGTGCACTTGGTCCGAGTAAGTGGTGACCACCGTCTCAAGCCGTCGGTTGCCGGCAAGCCTGATCAGCGACCGGTGGAACGCGTCGTCAGCCCGTGCCCAGCGGTGACGGTCGTCGGCCGCCAACGCCGCGTCCATCTCGTCGATGTGCTGCCGCAGTTCCGCCAACGCCGCGTCGCCCGGCTGGGAGTTTGCCAGGTTGTATGCGGCGAGCGATTCCAACTCGGTGAGGATCGAGTAGATTTCCTCCATGTCGGCCGGCGCGATCGGTAGGACCCGGATGCCGTGGCGCGGCTTGACCTCCACCAGCCCCTGGGCTTCCAGCATGATTGCCGCTTCACGGATCGGCGTGCGCGACATCCCGAGCATGACCGCCAGTTCGCTCTCCAGATGGTTCGAGCCGGGCGGCAGCTTGTTGGAAATGATCATCTCGCGCAGCAGTGCGATGGCGCGCTGGGTCTGAGACAGCGGCCTCGCCTCCGGAGCGGAAGGGTCCTGCATCGCCGCGGTCATGGATTCTTCGCTCCAAGATCGACGACGCGTCCGGCCGCGGCGGAGTCATACAGCGCATACTCGATCTCGATATTGCGCAGGTAGCTCGCCGCGTCGTTCTCGATCGGGCTGCCGGTCAGCAGGTGGTCGCTGACGTGCTTCTGCAACGCGAACACACTGTCGCCGCCGAACCCGGCCTGGGAAAAGCCGCCGCCGATCGGCTGCCACTCATGACTGCCGGTGCTGCGAAAAGTCAGGTCGCCGAAGCCGTCGAGCGCGATCTGTCCGTCCGACCCTTCGATCAGACACTCTCCCATGGTGAACCGCGTGTTGTCGGCGACATGGTCGGTCAGGCGGTTGCCGTCGAACACCGCCCGCCGCCCGTCCCGGTAGCGGAACAGCAGGAACCCGGCATCCTCGCCGGCGATCACCGGATTGAGCCGGCGCAGGTCGGCGAACACCGAGTCCGGTTCGCCCATCAGATACCGGAAGGTGTCGATCCAGTGCACCGCGGTCTCGTGGATCAGGAACCGCTCCATCTTCTGGAAGTAGGGCTGGCGCGACAGATAGGCGTCGGGGCCACGCCCGTCGCCGGGCCGCATCCGGAAGGAGACCTGATACAGTTCGCCGACCCGGCCATTGGACAACTCCTGTCGGATGGCCCGGTACCACGGCTGGAATCGGAAGTTCTCGTGCACCACGACCAGTCCGCCGTGCCGTTCGATCAGGCGCACCGCTTGACGTGCTTCCTCCAGCGAGGTGCAGAACGGCTTCTGGCAGATGATCGCCCGCGCCCCGGTTTCCAGCGCCTTCTTGATCAGCGCAAAATGCGCCGGCGGCGGGGTGGCGATGTCGATGATGTCGGGCCCGATCTCGTCGAACAGCCGGGTAGCGTCGGAATCCACGGTGACCCCGTGGTCGGGACCGGCCCGGGCCTCCAGCATGTCCGAAGCCTTGTCCCGGTCGACGTCGGCCAGCCCGGCGAACGTGACGTCAGGGTTTCGCAGCCAACCGTCGACGTGAAAGCCGGCGAAGTAGCCCGCGCCGACGGTGACGGCCTTCAACGGGGCGTCCGTGTCGGTCATGCGGGTACCCGCATCTTGTAGGCGGCGGCAACCGCGCCGGCGACCATGTCGGTACGCGCCGATCCGCCGAGGTCGGCCGTCAGTGTGCGGCCCTCGACCAGGACATCCGATACGGCGGTGCGCAACGCATCGCCCATGGCGATCGCCTCCGTGTTGCCGTGTTCATGGCCGAGCCACTCCAGCATCATCGCCGCTGACAGGATCATTGCCATCGGGTTGGCGATGCCCTTGCCGGCGATGTCCGGTGCGCTGCCGTGGCAGGGCTGGAACACCGCGTGATGGTCGCCGATATCCGCCGACGGGGCCAGTCCCAGGCTTCCCATCAAACCGGCGCCCAGGTCGGACAGGATGTCGCCGAACATGTTCTCGGTCACCAGGACATCGAACATCCAGGGCTTCTGGACCATCCACAGCGCCGTGGCGTCGACATAGGCGGTCTCCGCCTTGATCTCGGGATACGCCTGGGCACGCTCGAAGAAGATCTTGCGGAAGAACGCGAAGGCCTGGAACACGTTCGCCTTGTCGACGCAGTGCACCAGGCCCTGGCCGCGCCCGGACTGCTGGCGTTGGCGGGCCAGTTTGAATGCGAAGTCGAACAGTTTCTCCGAGATCGCCCGGGTGATGACCAGGGTCTCTCGGGCCTCTCGGTCGTCTTCGACCACGCCCTTGCCGTGCGAGGCGAACAACCCTTCCGTCGATTCGCGGATGATCACGAAGTCGATGTCGGTTACCCGGCGCGACTTGAGCGGCACGTCCTGGCCGGGCTGCACGAACACCGGGCGTACCCCGGCGTACAGGCCGAGCTTCATCCGCAGTTCGATCTGCGGTGAGATCTCGGTGCCGTCGGGATAGCGCACCTCCGGCAGCCCCATGGCGGACAGCAGGATCGCATCGGACTTGCGCGCGGTATCCAGCGACGCTTCCGGCAGCGACTCGCCGGTGGCGCGGTAGTGCGCGGCACCGGCGGCAACCTCGTGGAACTGAAAGGCCAGAGTCTCGGACTCGCGGGCAATGCCCTGCAGCAGCCTGACGGTGGGTGCCATGATCTCCGGACCGATCCCGTCACCGCCGAACACCGCGATCTTGAATGTCTTTCGCATGCCACACCCTGCCTTTCGTTCGAACCTGGGCGCGGCGTTGTCCGCGCGGTGCGTTTCCATAGCTTGTTCTAATGGATTTATCAATGAATGCATTGTTGCGTTCAATGAAGATCGCTCGTGAAGTGATCGCGGATGTACTCCAGCGCTTGCCGCCTGCGGCACCCGCGATTACCGTCCGGCGCCATGAGCCTGTTTGACCTCGCCATGCCGGCGATGCGGTGCCTCGATCCGGAAACCGCGCATCGCATCACCGTCCGCACGCTCGGTGCCGGGCTTGGACCCGTCGACCGTTCGCAGGCGCCGTCGGCGCTGCGCCAGCGGATCTGGAAACTGGATTTCGCGCACCCCGTCTGCATGGCCGCTGGCTTCGACAAATCCGCGGAGTGCTGGCGCGGCCTGCAGCGGCTCGGCGTCGGAGCGGTCGAGGTCGGGACCGTCACGCCGCGGCCGCAGGCCGGAAACCCCAGGCCGAGGCTGTTTCGCCTGCCTGACGACCGGGCGGTGATCAACCGCAACGGCTTCAACAACGCCGGTCTGGAAGTGGCGAGAGCGCGGCTGGTTGATCGTGACCGGCGGAGCGGCATTGTCGGCATCAACATCGGCGCCAACAAGGACACCCCCGATCCGGTCGACGACTATGTCCTGGGGATGCGTCGGCTGGCGCCGCTCGCCGACTATGTGACGATCAACGTCTCCTCGCCGAATACCCCGGGACTGCGCGACCTGCAGGGCGAGGGGCCGCTTGGTCGCCTGCTGACGGCGGCGTTGCAGGTACGGGCCGAAGTGTGCAGCGAGGCGCTGCCGCCGGTGTTGTTGAAGATCGCTCCGGACCTCGCTGAAGGGCAGCTCCAGGCAATCGTCGAGACCGCGATCGAATGCCGGGTCGATGGCCTGATCGTCTCGAACACCACGATCGCCCGGCCCGATTCGCTGCGAAGCCGGGCGCAGCGCGAGGCCGGCGGGTTGAGCGGCCGGCCCCTGTTCTCACCCTCCACCCGGGTCCTTGCCCATGCCTACCGTGCGGCCGCTGGCCGGCTGCCGCTGGTCGGTGTCGGCGGCATAGAGGATGGAGCGACGGCGTATGCCAAGATCCGCGCCGGTGCCCGGCTGGTGCAGCTCTACACAGCACTGGTGTATAACGGTCCGGGGCTGTTCCGGCGCATCCGCGACGATCTAGCGGCATTGCTTGCGGCGGACGGCTTGGCGCGGATCGAGGACGCGGTCGGACTCGACGCCGACCGGCTCGCCGACGGATAGGAGCATCGCCATACTGGGCCACGTCCTGATTGCCGCTCTGTACTTGGCCCTCGCCGCCGCGGGTGGTGCTGGAGCCGAGTATCTGGCGCTGGCGCCGGCCCTGCCGGTCGGGATGGCCATCGCGGTGGTCGGCGGCGTGGTCCATCTGGTGGTTTGGCTGAAACGCCGGACCCGGGTACTGGAACGGCGGGTTCGCGAACTGACCCATGACATCGAGGAACTGCGGATCGAGGCAGAGGCCACGCGCGCCGACCTGGAAACGCTGCACCTGCGCTTCGACGACATGCCCGACGCCGACAAGCTGTCGTCGGAGCTCAAGGTCCTGGGTGGCCTGCTCAAGCAGTTGTCGGAGAAGAAGGAAGCCGCGGTCACCGGGAAGGCGCTGGCGGCACCGGATGGCAAGGCCGGAGCGGGGTCCGGATCCGCCGAGATCAAGCGGTCGACGGCTCCAACCATCGTCCTGGGGGAAGCGCAACTGCTGGAGGCGATCGAGCGGGGGCTGCGCGAGGAGAAGGTCGAACTCTATATCCAGCCGGTGGTGACCCTGCCGCAGCGCCGGCGCCGGTTCTATGAATGCTACTCCCGCATCGTCACCGACGGTGGCGGCGTGATCCTGCCAGAGCAGTACATTCCGGTGGCGGAGCGTGCCGGCCTTATGGCGGCGATCGACAACCTGCTACTGGTGCGGTGCGTGCAGATCGTCCGCCGGGCGCGGCGCGACCAGCCGGATGTCGGGTTCTTCTGCAACATCTCCAGCGCTTCCCTGACGGACGCCGATTTCTTCCAGGACTTCATCGGTTTCATGGCGGAGAACAAGCAACTCGCCGAAACACTGATCTTCGAGTTCGACCAGGCCAGCATCGATGCCGGCGACTACCTGACCCGGGTCAACCTGCAGCGGCTGCGCGGCTTCGGCTACCGGTTCTCGCTGGACCAGGTGACCGACATGGACCTCGACCTCCCGGACCTGGCGTCCCAGGGCTTCCGCTACATCAAGGTCGGGGCGCACATGCTGCACGAACTGGCGCGCGGCGACGATCCGATCCTGGACATGCGGGCGCTCAAGGGCGCGCTGGACCGCAACGCCATGGACCTGATCGTGGAGAAGATCGAGAGCGAGGACATGCTGCTCGACCTTCTGGAGTTGCGGGTGGATTTCGGCCAGGGCTATCTGTTCGGGGAGCCTCGGCCGCTGGCCGGTACCGGCTGATCAACCGTGAGGACGGGGATGTACGAGAGGATCGACGGTCTGGCGGCCATCGCCGACCGGTATGACGGCTATGTGTTCGACGTCTGGGGCACGCTGTATGATGGCGGCGATGTTTTCCCCGCTGCGCTGGATGTTCTGCGCCTGCTGGCACAGGCCGGCAAGGCGGTCGTGGTGCTGTCGAACTCGCCTCGGCGACCATCGGTGGTGGCCGATCGCCTGCGGCGAATCGGCATCAACGACGACCTGTACCGCGAGATCATCACGTCGGGTGGAGAGAGCCACCGTTATCTGAGAGACCGTCCAGATGCGTTCCACGCCGGACTCGGGCCTCTGGCCTTCGGCTTTGCACCGAGCCGGGTACCGGACATCCTGCCCGGCACCGGATTTCAGCCGACCGACGACCTGGATGCGGCGGACTGGATCCTGAACGCCGGGCCCGAGGGCGAGACCGACACGGTCAGTCTCTACGAAAACGCCCTGCGCCGGGGTGCCGCGCGCCGACTGGTCATGGTGTGCGCCAACCCGGACCGGGTCGTGGTGGATCGAGGGGTCCTGAAGATCCACGCCGGCGCCCTCGCCGACCGGTACGAGGCGCTGGGCGGGCGGGTCCACTACCACGGCAAACCGCACGCTCCGGTGTTCGAACGGTCAATCGCGACGCTTGGCGTGGCGGCGGATCGGGTCCTGGTGGTCGGCGACAATCGGGCAACCGACGTGGCGGGTGCGGTGGCAGCCGGCATCGACTCGCTGCTGCTGGCCGACGGCGTCCATCACGAGGAACTGTTGGACGGTGGTCAGCTTTCGGAGGCTGGCGTTGCGACCTTTCTGGCGACCCCGGGGCCACAGCCGCGGTGGGTCTCGGCGCGACTGGCGTGGTAGCCGAAGGACCGCCTCTGGTCGCTTGCTTGTGCCGTGCCCGAAAATCCAATACAATATCTAGGCTTTTGAAACAAAAGGTTTTTAAGCATGGCGGGTGAACTGGATGGTCAGCTCGACAAAGTCGGCTGGCAGCTCCTTCGTGTCCTGCAGGAGGATGCGCGCCTCTCGTTCAGCGAGTTGGGCCGGCGGGTTGGCCTGTCGTCGCCGGCCGTGGCCGAACGGGTGCGCCGGATGGAGGACGCCGGGGTCATCACCGGCTATCGCTGCCTGGTCGAACCCTCGAAGCTTGGCTACCCGACGACCGCGTTCATCCACCTGAAGGTCACCGGCGAACATCACGGCCGGATCGCAACCGTGGCGCATACCCTGGCCGAGGTTCAGGAGTGCCATCACGTGACCGGCCAGGACAGCTTCATGATCAAGGTGATCGTGTCCTCGATGGTGCATCTTGAGCATGTCATCGCTCAGTTGCGCACCTATGGCGAGACGACCACGTCGATCGTCCTGTCTTCGCCGGTGAAGTCGAAGATGGTGATGGCCGGGCCGAGCGTGCGGGTCGGACCCCAACTGCCGCCGATGGCCTACGAGAACACGGGTTGATCAGTCCTTGCGGACATCCAATACGGTGCCGCCGGTCAGGGAGCGCAGGATGTCGGGCGTCAGCTCGAATACGGCGTTCGGCGTCCCGGCGGCGCACCAGATCCGCTCCAGCGCCATGAGATCGGCGTCAAGGTAGACGACCGGATCGATCGTATGGCCGACCGGCGCGACGCCGCCGATGGCGAAGCCGGTGGCTTCGCGCACGAAGTCGGCATCGGCCCGGCGGATCTTCTCGCCGAGGGCGGCTGCGACCTTCTTCTCGTCGACCCGGTTCGGACCGCTTGCCACCACCAGCACCGGCTGCCCGCTGTCCTTGGCCTGGAACACCATCGACTTGCCGATCTGGGCGACCGTACAGCCGCACGCCGCTGCGGCTTCCTCAGAGGTGCGTGTTGAGTCGGGCATCTCCACCACCATCAGCGCAAGGCCGCGTTTGGTGAGCAGATCCTGGACGCGCTGGGCGCTTGGTTTCAGGGCCACGGGCCTGGCTCCAATCGGATGGGTTGGCTCGGGACGATAGAGGGGTGCTGGCCGCCGGGGCAATTGCCGTTTTACGGTGTTGCGAGCGCCGTCACGCGCTTGACGCCCACCGCGGCCTCGCGTATATCGCCGGCTCCGCGCCGCCCTTTGTCAGGCGGCGCCCCTGTTTTTGTGGTTTCCGGAGGCGCTCGGCCCCGGGCCGAGACGAAGGAGCGATCCATGGCGCGACGTTGCGAACTTACCGGCAAGGGCGTGCTGACCGGCAACAACGTCAGCCACGCCAACAACAAGACCCGCCGGCGTTTCCTGCCGAACATCCAGGAGACGGCGCTGCTGTCCGACGTTCTCGGCCAGATGGTACGTCTGAAGCTGTCGACCAGCGCGATCCGCACGGTTGAGCACAACGGTGGCCTGGATGCGTTCCTGGCCAAGGCGAAAGCCGCGGACCTGTCACAGGAAGCCCGTCGGCTGAAGAAGCGGATCGAGAAGGTTCAGGCGCGCTCTGCCGCTGCCTGATCCGGCTCCGGAACGATGAGAGTTTGACGCCCGCCGCAAGGCGGGCGTCGTCGTTTTGGGCGGGCTGTTGCGATCGCCGCCGCGGCCGATGTCTGGATCGCTCCACGCCTCGAACGCAGTGGACGTTGATCTGGCCGCGAACTAGGGTGACACGGATCAGGCGAATTGTGGGGCGCGCCTGCAATCGGCCACCGGTGAGCGTGTTGAACGGACGTCCGGCTCTCCCAGAACTCGGCATGATGTCGCTGGTCAGCAGACGGTGGCTCGAGCACTGGTGGACGCTGCCGCACGTGGACTTGATTCCGATCCGTGCGTCGTTCGATCCGGCCGCCGTGCCGAGCCTGCTCCCGTATCTGGAGATGCATGACCTGCGCGAGTCTGGGATTTCCCGGCTTCGGCTGGTCGGCACCAAGGTGGCCCAGCGTTACGGCAAGGATCCGACCGGTGAGGACTACCTGGGCTTCGTGACCCCCGAACGCCGTGACGAAGCCTATCGGGGACTCCTGACCCCCTATCAGCACCCGTGCGGGATGCGGGTGGTCATGAGCAACACTTTCGAATCCGGGCTTTCAACGCTGATCGAGGCGGTGGGGCTGCCGTTCAGGTTCAGCGAGACGGGAGGCCCGATGGTGATGTTCGCGGACGTGATCGTCGGCGACGCGATGCATCACCCTGCCAGCCTGGGCCGGCTGGTCCGGTACGTCCTGCACGAACGCCAGTTCATCGACATCGGGGCCGGCGTCCCCGGCGGCCATGTGGACACCCTGATCGAGCCGAGGCCACGGGTCGATCCGCCGGTGGAGCCTTGGTTGTAGGGTCCTTCAGACGACTCCTGCGTTGACGCTGGTCAGAACTTCCCGAACTTCAGGTATGCCTGCTCGGCGTCCATGCCATCCATGATGGCCCGGCGCATCTCGCCCTCGGTGCTCATCACCGCTTCGGTCTCGGTGACCGCTTCCTCGGCGATTTCCTTCGGGATGATGATGACCCCATCGCGATCGCCGAGCAGCCAGTCGCCTGAGCGGATGGTGACGGTGCCAATGGTGATCGGTTCGCCCAGCTGGTCGTAGGTCCAGCGCTCCACGATGTCGGCCGGGGTGTTGGCCTCGCAGAATACCGGGAACCCCATATCCAGGATGAAATCCGTGTCGCGGCAATGACCGTCGACGACGTACCCGCGGGTCTCCTTGACCCGCAGCGCCTGCGCCGACAACTCGCCCATCAGCGCGATCGCCTTGGTATTCGGCTGGCACACCAGGACCTTCCCGCGTGGCACCCGTGACAGCACCTGGCTCCAGCGCAGCAGCGTCTCGTGGCGCGACAGGGTCTGGTCGACGTGGCCGGAGATCGTGTGGATCTCGCCGGCGAGCCGTCGGCTCGGGTCGAGCGCGCGGATCGAGGTTGGCAGCACCTGGTTGCCGTATCCCTTGGCGCGCAGCACGTCGTGTACGGCGCTGGCGTAGCAGGCTGCGAGGCGCTCGGTAAGGTCGGTCATCGTTCTCTCCCTGGCCGACTTCCTGTGAGGGCCGGCGTGCGTGGACGCTTTCGAAGGCATCCCGATTGTCGTAAGAGTTCTGGGTCGGCGCGGGGGCGCCGGTGAGCAACCGGGAGACTGTGACGCATGGAGCCGAGCGAGGTCAAAACCGTCGAGCAGGCGATGGCGCTGGTGGATGAGCGGCGGCTGTCGCACGTCAAGGTCGGGGTGTTCGACATCGACGGCATCCTGCGCGGCAAATGGATGGGCCGTGACAAGTTCGAAGGCGCGCTGAAGAAGGGTTACGGCTTCTGCGACGTGGTGCTGGGCTGGGACTCCAACGACCAACTCTACGACAACGTCCAGGTCACCGGCTGGCACACTGGCTATCCCGATGCCGAGTTGCGGCTGCTGCCCGACACCTGCCGCGACGTCCCGTTCGAACCGGACATGCTGTTCGTTCTGTCCGAGTTCGCTGGCAAGTGGGAGCATGTCTGCCCGCGCGCGGCCCTGCGACGGATGATCGACAAGGCCGCCGGCATGGGCTTCGGCGTCAAGGCGGCCTGCGAGTACGAGTTCTTCCTGTTCGACGAGACTCCGGAGTCGATCCGCGCCAAGAACTACAAGAACTTGAAGCCGTTGACTCCCGGGTTCTTCGGCTATTCGGCCCTGCGTTCGTCGGTGCACGCCGATCTGCACCTGATGTTCATCGAGACCATGGAGCAGATGGGCATCCCGATCGAGGGCCTGCACACCGAGACCGGACCCGGCGTGCTGGAGGCTGCCATCCAGGTATCGGATGCGCTGGAAGCTGCCGACCGGGCCGCCCTGTTCAAGACCTTCGCCAAGGTGTTCTTCCAGCGCCACGAACTGATGGCGACGTTCATGGCCAAGTGGTCGATGAACGTTCCCGGTCAGTCCGGCCACATCCACCTGTCGCTGACCGATAAGAAGGGCAAGCCGGTGTTCCACGACGCCAAGGCTCCGGACACCCTGTCCGACACCATGCGCTGGTTCATCGGGGGGCAGCAGGCGCTGATGCCGGAACTGCTGGCGATGACCGCATCGACTGTGAACGCCTACACCCGGCTGATTCCCGGCTTCTGGGCGCCGACCGATGCGACCTGGGGGGCCGACAACCGCACCACCGCGCTGCGGGCGATCACCGGGTCGCCGTCGGCCCAGCGGGTCGAGTACCGGGTCGGCAGCGCCGATTCCAATCCGTACCTGGCGATGGCCGCCGCCCTTGGCTCCGGCCTGTGGGGCATCGAGAACAAGATCGAGCCCGGCCCCGGCGTGGTCGGCAACGCCTACGACAAGACGTTCCCGGCCAAGCTGGCGCTGCCGCGCACCTTGTGGGACGCAGCCCAGCGGATGAAGAAGTCGAAGGCCGGCCGGGCGCTGTTCGGCGATGCGTTCGTCGAGCATTTCGCCGCCACCCGCGAGTGGGAGGAGCGTGAGTTCCGGCGGGCGGTCACCGACTGGGAGATGCAGCGCTACTTCGAGATCATCTGACCGGACAGCGCTCGCGCCGTTACGCGGTGGGGCGCTTGCGGATCAGGTAGCGGTGCTCGCCGCTCAGCACCAGTTCGCGCTTCTGGTTGTGGATGGTGGTGCCCATGACCAGCACGCCGGTCGTACGCTGCGCGATCAGTTCGGCGATCTGAAGGGCTGGATACAGGGTGTCGCCGGCGATCACCGGGCGAAGGAATTTCGACGACTGCTCCAGGAAGCCGATCAGCGAGTCGGAGACCTCGTGCGGGAACCGTCCGGCGCCGGCCGCGGTGAAGCACAGCACCTGCAGGCCATGCGCCAGCAGGCCCGGCAGGCCGCGCACCCGGCAGAACTCGGCGTCGTAGTGGATCGGGTGGTTGTCGCCGGACACCGCCTGGAACGCCGCGAAGTTCGCTTCGGTGATGGTGCGGCTCGGCAGAACATAGCGCTCGCCGACGGTGAAGTCCTCGAACCAGCGTTGCGGGGTCATGGCGTGATTGGCGGGGTCGAAATCCGGATCGGGTCCGGCCGTGGGCGAGAAAGCCATCAGCCGTGCTTTTCCAGCAGGAACCAGGTCAGGTCGTCGGCTGGGAAGTTCGGATCGCGGTGGTACTGGAAGCCGTAGTCGACCAGGCGAAGATCCGGAAAACGGTCGAGAATTTCACCGGCGAAGTCGCGCTTGAACAGCCGGTCGCTGTGGCCGCGGTAGGGGATCGCGACCGGCGCCGGGTTGTAGTACTCGGCCATCAGGATCAGCCGCCCGGAGGCCGCGTACAGGTTGTCGTAGACGGCCGGCAGGGCGTCGGGGTTGATGTGGATCAGGACGCCGGAGCAGAAGGCGAGGTCGTAGGCCCGGGTGGCGTGCCGCTCCAGGATCGAGCCGTGATGGACCGCTAAGCCATCGATCTGCTTCAGGGACTCGACCGCCTTGGCGTTGATCTCGATGGCGGCAAGCTCGATTGCCGGCAGCAGCCGGCGCAGCGCCAGCAGGTTCAGGCCGATGTTCGGCCCGAACTCGATCGCGGAAGCGACCGGCCCGGCCCGGCGCAGGGCGTTCGACAGCATGTGGCTGCGCCCGGCAACCAGCATCTCGCCGCGATTGCGGTCGGCGTAGTCGTTGCCGAACGTTCCGCTCCAGAACGCCTCCTGTTCGGTCTTCCAGGCTTCAGTCATCAGCGTCTCCCGCAATCGGCTGTTCATAGCGTCGCTGCTTCTGTCCGACGCCGGCATTGAGTTCCCGCCAGTCAGGATGCTCGTCCAGCAGCGCGATCACGTCACGCCAGCCGAACGCCGGTTTGGTCGGCAGCAGCGCCTCCAGGATCCGGACCAGCAGGTCGTAGTCCGCTCGTTCGTCCAGCGTCCAGCGGTAGCCCGACAGATCCCTCGGTGCCAGATGACGGCCGATCCGGAACCGCTTGGGCTGGCGGTACAGGAACGGGGTGACGTGCTCGCGGTCGTAGGGGTCGTCCGTCTCGCGATCGGCAAGGCGGAGCGCCACCATCGAGGCGACCTCGACGTCGAGCCCGATCGGCCAGGTGCGCGGCACGCTGTTGGTGGCGTAGTCGACCGCCGGGTCGGCGGAGCGGAATACCGCCATCACGGCGTCGATCAACGCCGGATCGGTCAGCGGACAGTCGCCGGTCAGCCTAACCACGGTGTCGGCGCCGACATGCTCAGCGGCCGCGACGAAGCGGCCGAGCACGTCGTGTTCGGAGCCGCGAAACACTGCCACTCCATCGCGAGTGGCCAATTCGGAGACCGCGTCATCAGTGGCATTGGTCGTAGTCGCGATGCAGATCGTGTCGATCGAGTGCGCGCGGCGGACCCGGTCGATCTGGTGCGCCAGCATCTCTCGTCCTGCGGCGGGCAGCAGCACCTTGCCGGGCAGGCGGGTCGAGGTCATGCGGGCCTGGATCACGGCGGCAACGGTCACGGGCGGTTCCACCACTCCTGCCAAGCGGGATACTCGCTTGTAGCATGGGATCGTCGCGGCGCCGGCTGCAAGCCGCTAAGCTGCGGCCATGATGGACAGGCCAACGATCACGCTGCGCCGGGCGTGCCGGGACGACTCGGCCGACCTGTTGGCTTGGCGCAACGATCCCGATACCCGGGCGAACTCCCGCAACACCGCGGAGGTCCCTCGGGCCTCTCACGAATCCTGGCTCAACGGGGTGTTGAACGATGCGAATCGACTGCTTTGGATCGTCGAACGCGGCGGCCAGAAGATCGGTACGGTCTCGGCCGTTCGCACCGCGTTGGCCGAGGTGGAGTTGTCGATCACTGTGGCGCCGACGATGCGCGGTCGGGGAGAGAGCGGCGGCATGATCCGTGCGGCCATCCTGGAGATCAGGGCCGTCTGGCCGGATGCTGTGGTCCGGGCGGCGGTACGCGTGGAGAACATGGCGAGCCGCCGCCTGTTCGAGCGTTGCGGTTTCCATCTCGCCGGCGAGGATCGCGGCCTGCTGGTCTATCGGCTGATCGACGATGACTGAACCGGAATCGAGTGTCGCATCGGTTGAGGCCGGACTGGCGCTGCATCGTGCCGGACGGCTGCACGAGGCGATGGCGGTCTACGCGCAGGTGCTCCGTGCCGATAAGCATCAGCCGGCTGCACTGCATTGGCTGGCGCTTGCGCTGCACCAGTTGGGCGACCATGCCGCCGCGGAACCGCTGATGTTCGCCGCGGTCCGACTTGATCCGAAGGTTCCCGGGTATCGCAACAATTTCGGCACGATCCTGCGGGCGCTCGGCCAGCATGAGCGCGCGTTGGCGAACTTCCGCGAGGCGTTGCGGTGGAACCCGCTCTATGCCGATGCACGGGCCAATCTCGGCAGTGCCCTGCCGTGGTCGAGCCACGAACGCGACGCCCGGCACCACCTGCGCTGGGCCTGCCTGCTGGAACCGGCGCATGGTGAAGGCTGGGCCAGTCTCGGCGCGCTGGAGCGGATGGCCGGCCAACTCGAACGGTCGATCGCCGCTCAGGGCAGGGCACTGGCCGCGCAGCCTCTGAACGCGGCGTGGCGGTTGCAAGCCGGGTCGGCGCTGTTGGAAGCCGAGCGACTTGACGCGGCGCGAAGGCATCTAATCCGCGCGGCGATGCTCGACCCTGGGCTGGCGGGCGCTTGGAACGACCTTGGCTACCTGCTTCTGACGCAGGTGCAGACCGCATCTGCGGATCGGAACTTCCGGTGTGCGACAGCGATTCGTCCGTCCTATGGGGCGGCCTGGGCTGGACGAGCCGAGGTTGCGGCAATCGAGGGGGATGTCGATGCGGCGGTCGGCCATGCGAACCAAGCAGTCGAGGTGGAGCCCGGCAATCCGCAGCTGCAGTTCAGGCGCGGCATTCACCGGCTGGCCGCAGGCGATCTCGCGGGCGGATGGGCCGACCATGACGCGATGTGGCGCAAGCCCAACGCGGTCCAGCGCATCGGGGCGCCGCCGCGGTGGACCGGCGACGCACTGGACGGCAAGATATTGCTGGTGGCGGCCGATCAGGGTATCGGCGACGAACTGCTGTTCTCAAGCTGCATCCCGGACGCCGTGCGGGCGGCTGACCGCATGGTGCTGGAGTGCGATCCGCGGCTTGAATCCTTGTTCAGGCGGTCCTTTCCCGGGGTGTTCGTCCATCGCTACGTGCGGGGTGGAACCCGGTCCCGGCCGACCCAGAGCTACGACTGGATTCCGCCCGACCTGTCGCCGGACCTCATGATCGAGGAAGGCGGGTTGATGCGCTGGTTCCGGGGTTCGGTCGAGGCCTGCGACGCCGCCGGCGGCCCGTGGCTGGTGCCTGACCCGGTGCGGGCAGCGGCAATGCGCGCCGCCGTCTCGGATCTTGGGCCGGGACTGAAGATCGGCATTTCCTGGCGGAGCATGCGGCAGACCGAAGCCCGCAACGTGCACTATCCGGGGCTGGCGGCGCTTGCGCCGGTCCTGGCGGTGCCGGGCGTCACATTTGTCTGTCTGCAATACGGCACCGGCTGGCAGGACGAGCTGCGTGCCAGTGAGGCGCCGATCTCGGTCGTGCCCGGGCTCGACACCACGGCGGACATCGAGGGCGTGGCGGCACTTGCCGCAAGCCTTGATGGCGTGATCTGTCCGTCCAGCACCATCGGCTGGATCGGCGCCGGGGTCGGGGCTCCCGTCTGGCTGCTGTCGAACGAGCCGGTGTTCCTGGAGTTCGGGCTGAAGCGGCTGCCGGGCTTTCCGACCATCCGGCCGTTCAGCAAGCGTCAGACGGATCCCTGGCAGCCGATGACAGCGCAGGTCGCGCGGGAGCTCGGGGCGTGGTCGGACCGGGTGTCGAGCCGCGTCTGACCGACGCAGCAGGCTAGGGCCGAAGCGCCAGAACCGATGGCGCTACCGCGGCAATGACGCGGGCCACGCCGTGCCCATCGACCAGTGATCCAGCGATCTGGGACATCGCTGCGCGGCGTGCCGGATCGCGCGCCAAGCCGAGGATGGATGCAACCAGAGGGTCAACGTCGAGGTCGGCGAACGGTCCGAGCATCTGCGCGGCGCCCTGCGCGTCCATCCGGCGAGCCGGGGCGATCTCTTCCGGCACCAGCGCTCCCAGCAGCATTGGCACGCCGCGGCTGGCGAGTTCCAGTACCGTCGATCCGCTGGCGGATACCACCATGTCGGTGTCATCCATCAGGCTGACCATGTCCTGGACGTCGTGCAGTACCTCGATTCCCGGTGCTTTGCCGACCTCGGACTGCAGGCGAGCAAGCGCCGGGTTCGCGGCGCCGACCACCAGCCGGACTTTGGCCAGTCCCGATTCCGCTGCCTGGGCCTGTCGGGCGGCGGCCAGAACCGTCATCGAGACACCAGCGGGATCGGCGCCGCCCAGCAGCAGCAGCAGGCGGCGTACGACCGGCGGGTGCGTGCGCGCCGGCACCGGGCGGCTGAACTCTGGCCGCAGCAGGGCATAGCGTGGCCCGGCCAGTACGGTGGCGTCGGTCCGTCCCGCGTAGTCCGCGGTCTCGGCGTAGACGTTGTGGTTCACGACGAACGCGCCAGGAATTCGCGGCCGGCTGGCTGTGTCGTCGACCACCAGCAACGGCGCACGGTTCGCAGCCATGGTCGCCAGAAGCTCTTCGTCAAAAGTCCAGCCGTCGACCGCTATGAGATCGCTGCCGTCGAGGCAACCTGTCTCCCTTGGATCCGGCAGAGGAAGCACCGCGATCCCTCCGGCTTCGGCCCGCCGCCGCAGCCCGTCCGGCAACCGGTGGCTGACCAGTCGGGCAGTGCCACCGGCGCGCAGCCATCCCAGCGCCAGGGCAAGGCCGCGCATCACGTGTCCGGTACCGATGGCCGGGCTGGCGTCGGCCCGGACCGTCAGGCGTGCACCGTTCAGCGGAGGCAGCCTTGGCGCTTCGCCGGTTCCGGAGCCGGTGTTACCTTCATCCATCGCGCGACCCATGCCGGGAACGATCATGGCACCCACTATAACCATCGCCGGACGGAAAATCGGCGCCGAGCATCCGCCCTATGTGGTGGCGGAGATGTCGGGCAATCACAACGGTGACATCGAGCGCGCGTTTCGCATCCTCGAGGTCGCCAAGGAGGCCGGTGCCGACGCCGTCAAGCTGCAGACGTATCGGGCCGACACCATCACGATCGACCATGATGGGCCCGAGTTCCTGGTACGCGGCGGGTTGTGGGACGGCCGGCGCCTGTTCGAGCTCTATGACGAGGCGCACACCCCCTGGGACTGGCACGCGCCGATCTTCGAGCGGGCTCGCGAGATCGGGATCACGGTGTTCTCGGCGCCGTTCGACTCGACAGCGGTCGAGCTGCTCGAATCGTTGGATGCCCCTGCCTACAAGATCGCGTCGCCGGAGATCGTCGACCTGCCGTTGATCCGCCGGGTTGCCCGGACCGGCAAGCCGATGATCATCTCAACAGGCATGGCGACGTTCGAGGAGACCGAGGAGGCGGTCGCGGCCGCGCGCGATGCCGGTGCCGTCGAGATTGCGGTCCTGCACTGCGTCAGCGCCTATCCGGCTCCGGCGGACGAGACGAACCTGTCGACCATCCGGGACCTGGAGCGACGGCTGGGCACCGTCGTCGGCTTGTCGGACCATACCATGGACACCACGATTGCCACCCTGGCGGTCGGCATGGGCGCGGCGCTGATCGAAAAGCATGTCACGCTGGCGCGCGCCGACGGGGGCGTGGACAGCGCGTTTTCGCTGGAGCCGATGGAACTGGCGCGGCTGGTGCTCGATGCCCGAATCGCCAAGGCGGCGATCGGTCAGCCGGCCTATGGCCCGCAGGAGTCGGAGATGACCGTGCTGAGGTTTCGTCGCTCGCTGTACGTCGTGGCCGACGTCAAGGCAGGCGAGGTGCTGACCGAGGCTGCGGTGCGGTCGATCCGGCCGGCCATGGGCTTGGCGCCCAAGTGGCTCGAGAGCGTGCTGGGGCGCCGGGCCGTGCGCGACCTGAAGCGTGGGGAGCCGCTGGCGGCCGACATGATCGACGGCGGTGTGCCGGGCCTCGATGGCTAGCCGGATGCGGTTCGGCGGGCTGTCGCTGGAGTCCGGACTGGCGCTGCACCGTGCCGGCAAGCTGCGCGAGGCGGCGGCGATCTACGGTCAGGTGCTGCAGGCCAATCCGAAGCATCCCGATGGGCTGCACCTGCTGGGCCTCGTCCTGCACCAGCTTGGCGATCATCTCAAGGCCGATGCGTTCATGTCGCAGGCGATCCGGCTGAATCCGAGCGCGCCCGCGTACCGCAACAATCACGGCATGGTCTTCAGGGCGCTCGGCATGGATGCCAAAGCCGTTGCGAGCTTCCGTGCCGCGCTGCAGTTGGACCCGGTGAATGCCGACGCGCTCGCCAATCTGGGCGGTTCGCTGCCGTGGTCTTCGCGAGAGCAGGAAGCACGGCGGTCGCTTCGGCGGGCGTGCCTGCTGGTGCCATCCCACGATGAGGGATTGGCAAGTCTTGGCGCGATGGAGCGAGCGACAGGCCACCTTGACCGGGCCATGGCGGCACACCGTCGGGCATTGACGGTTCAGCCGCTCATGGCGGCGCGCAGGCTGAACGTCGGATCATGCCTGGTCGAGAGTGACCGCTATGGCGAGGCCAAGGGTTATCTGGTCCAGGCGACGCTCCTCGATCCTGCCCTGCCGGAGGCATGGAGCGATCTGGGCTTCCTGCTGATGGGCCGGATGCAGGTGGTTCAGGCCGAGCGGTGCTTTCGCCACGCTCTGGAGATTCGGCCAAGGCACGGACCTGCCTGGGCCGGACGGGCCGAGACCGCGTATGTGGCCGGGGATGCGTTGGCGGCGGTCCAAGCGTCGCAGCGGGCGGTGGAACTCGACCCGGCAAACCCGCATCTCCGACTGCGGCTCGGCATGCACCGGCTCGCCACCGGCGACCTGGAGCGCGGCTGGGTCGACCACGACGCGATGTGGCGCAAGCCTGACGCTGTCAAAAGAATTGGAGCGCCGCCGCGCTGGGACGGCGGTTCGCTGGAGGGCAAGACCCTGCTCGTCACGGCCGACCAGGGTGTCGGCGACGAGTTGCTGTTCGCATCCTGCATCCCGGACGCGATCCGGGCGGCCGGTCGCGTGGTCCTGGAGTGCGATCCCCGGCTGGTCGATCTGTTCCGGCGGTCGTTTCCCGAAGTGTTCGTTCATGCGTACGAGCGTGGCGGAACCCGGATCAGGCCGATTCAGCGCTATGACTGGATTCCCCGCGAACTGATGCCGAACCGGATGATCGAGGCTGGCGCGATGATGCGCTGGTTCCGGCCCACGGTGGCGTCGCTCGACGCGGCGGGAACGCCGTGGCTGACCCCCGATCCGGTACGGGTTGCCCGGATGCGCGAAGCCCTCGACCAACTCGGGTCGGGACTGAAGATCGGTCTTTCGTGGCGCAGCATGCGGTTGACCGAAACCCGCAACGCCCACTATCCGGGGCTGGCGCCGTTTGAGCCGTTGCTGCGGGTGCCCGGGGTCCAGTTCGTGTGCCTGCAGTACGGCAGCGACTGGGAGCCGGAGCTTCGCGCCACCGACGCGCCGGTGAACGTAATTCCGGGCCTGGATACGACGGCGGACCTGGATGGCGTGACCGCACTAGTCGCCGCACTCGACGCCGTGGTCTGTCCGTCGAGCACCCTTGGCTGGGTCGGTGCCGCGGTCGGTACGCCGGTCTGGCTGCTGTACAACACGCCGATGTTCCTGGAGTTCGGTACCGACCGCCTGCCCGGGTTCCCGACCGTCCGGCCGTACCGCAAGAACCAGCCGGAGCCGTGGGAGCCGATGCTGCAGCGGGTCGCCACCGATCTCGCCGGTTGGGCCGCTCAGTCGCCGGGTGCCGGCTGATCGCGGGTCACGGCAACCCGGCGCCGGCTTTCGCGGTAGGTGATGTACAGCCCGCTGCCGACGATCACGGTCGACCCCACCAGGGTCCAGAAATCCGGGAACGTGCCGAACACCAGCCAGCTCAGCACCGTCACCATCAGCAACTGGCCGTAGTTGAGCGGAGCCAGGAACGAGGCTTCGCCGAGCTGGAACGCGCGGATGACGAAGTAGTGCCCGACTCCGCCGATCATGCCCAGCAGGCAGAACAGCCCGGCATCCATCAGCGAATGCGGCGTCACCCATTCGAACGGCACGGCAATTGACGACAGCACGGCACCGACGATCGCAATGTAGGTGATCGAGGTCTCGGGTGTGTCGGCCGCCGACGTCTTGCGGGTGACGATCTGGTAGACGGCATAGGAGAACGCGGTTCCCAGGATCAGCAGCATGGCCCAGTGCGTCTCGCCATCACCGGGCCGGATGATGATCATCGCCCCGGCGAACCCGACCGCTACCGCCGCCCAGCGACGAGCTCCTACCGCCTCGCCCAGGAACGGTGCGGCCAGCGCCGTCACGATCAGCGGCGAGGTGAAGTTGATCGCGCTGGCGGTCGGCACCGGGATCCAGCGCAGCGCGGTGAAAAAGCATACCGTGGAGACGAACATCAGCAGGGACCGCACGATGTGCACGCCCGGCCGGGTGGCGCGCAGCAGGCTCAGTCCGTGGCGCGGCATGAACATCAGCAGCATGAACACCAGGTGCCCGGTGTAGCGCGCCCACAGGATCTGCGTGGTCGGATAGTCGGTCGACAGGAATTTGGCGGCCACGTTCATGAACGGCAGCACTGTGATCGCCACTCCCATGAACAGGAAGGCGGTGATTGTATCGCGAGTTCCGGTGGTGGCCGGTGGGGTTGGCGGCGGGGTGCCGAGCGGCATGGTGCAGAGTAATGCTGCGCTGCAGCGACTGGCAAGCGTTCGTCGGCGTTGAATAATCTCTGGTCGTGCGATGCCGCGCGGGCTTCCCTTGGGCGAGGAGGCGGCGCTATCGTCCGGAGCACCGGGGAGAACCGATATGACCATGCGGCTGTTGAACTTCACCACGCCCGACGGGCCGGCAACGGTTGCCGTCGAGAACTGCGTCGTGGCGGGATGGACCGGGCGCGACAAGGCGGCGCTCGACCATCACATCGAGGAACTGGCGGCGATCGGGGTTCCAGGACCAAGCACCGTCCCGCTGTACTACCGGGTCGCGGTCGAGCAGGTGCTGCAGCGCACCTCGGTTCAGGTGCTCGGCGGCGACAGTTCGGGCGAGGTGGAACCGGTCCTGATCGCGACCGAGAACGGCTTGCTGCTGACGGTCGGCTCAGACCACACCGATCGCAAGGTCGAGAGCTACTCGATTCCGGTCTCCAAGCAGATGTGCCCAAAGGTCCTGGCGACGACGGCCTGGCCGGTAAAGCTCGGATCTTGGATGGACCGCCTGACCATTGAGAGCCGTGCCCTGATCGACGGACAGGAAGTCGTCTACCAGTCTGGGACTCTCGCGATGATCCGGCCGCTGGCCGAATTGATCGACGGTTACGGCGGCCTGAAACCGGGGACGGTAATGCTGTGCGGCACCGTCCCGGTGGTCGGCGGCTTGCGCCATGCCGACCGCTTCTCCATGCGGCTGGCGGACCCGGATACCGGGGCGGCGGTTGAACACACCTATTCCATCGAAACCTTGCCGGTAGTCCTGTGATGAGCTTTGCGCCACTGACCCCGATCGCGACCCTGCTGACCGACCTGGAGGTCGGCCGCACCAGCGCGACTGCCCTGCTGGAAACCGCGCTGGAACGCGCTGCCGACCCGGCCGGCGAGGGGGCCAGGGTGTTCGTCCACCAGATGACCGATACCGCGCGGGCCGAGGCCGAGGCGAGCGATCGGTTGCGCCGGGCCGGGGTGGCGCCGCGACCCCTGGAAGGCCTGCCGATCTCGATCAAGGACCTGTTCGACGTTCGCGGCCATGTGACGACCGCAGGGTCCAAGGTCATGGCCGACGAACCGCCGGCCGAGGCCGACGCCCCGGTCGTCGCCCGGTTGCGGGCAGCCGGGGCCGTGCTGGTCGGCCGGACCAACATGACGGAGTTCGCGTTCTCGGGGATCGGCATCAACCCGCACAACGGCACGCCGGCCAACCCCTGGGACCGCGATACACGGCGGATTCCCGGCGGATCGTCATCCGGAGCGGCGGTCAGCGTGGCCGATGGCATGGCGACAGTCGGAATCGGTTCCGACACCGGCGGCTCGGTGCGGATCCCGAGCGGTTTGTGCGGGCTTGCCGGCTTCAAGCCGACCCAGCGCCGGGTGCCGACGGCCGGTGCGTGCGCGCTGTCGACCACGCTCGACTCGATCGGCCCGCTGGCGCCGACGATCGCCTGCGCCGCGCGGGTCCACCACGTGATGGCCGGGGAACCGGTGCGAACGATCGGCCGCCGTTCGGTCGCCGGATTGCGCTTCGCGGTTCCGCAGAGCCTTGTATTGGAGGACCTCGACGGCACGACGGCCCAGTGCTTCGAGGCAGCGCTGTCGAAGCTGTCAGAGGCGGGAGCCGTGGTTACCGAGATCCCCTTCAAGGAGTTGCTGGAAATCTCCGAAGCCAATGCCAAGGGCGGTTTCGCGGCGGTAGAGTGCTACGAGATGCACAGCCGGCACGTGATCCGCGCGCCCGATCTGTTCGACCCGCGCGTCGTCGTCCGGATCCGACGCGCTGGGGAGCAGTCGGCCGTCGACTACATCACGCTGGTGCGGCGCCGGGCCGAAATTCAAGCGGCCTGCAATGCCGTTACCGCGCCGTTCGATGCGGTTCTTATGCCCACCACGGCGCGAATCGCTCCGCCGATCGCCGAGTTGGAGGCCAGCGACGAGGCGTTCGCCAAGAACAACATCCTGATGCTGCGCAACTGTTCGGTCGGCAACTTCCTCGACCGGTGCGCTACGACGGTGCCGGTGCACGAACCGGGCTCGGCGCCGGTCGGCCTCATGCTCATGGGCGAGACCATGGGCGACGATGCCCTGCTGTCGGTGTCGGCGGCGGTCGAAGCCGTTTTCCGATGAATCACCCCTCGCGCGGGCCTGCGACATTCTGTCGACCGTTCAAGGCCTTGCCGGGTGGGCTTTGCACCCTCAGGTCTACAGGCGTAGCGTATGGAGTCGGAGCCTATCCTGGCCCGGCATAGATGAAAGGAGGTGCGTATGACCACCACCGATCGGATTGATAGCCTGCGTAGCCGTCATGCAACCCTGGAGGCCAAGCTCGAACGCGAAGAGGGCCGCCCCCATCCCGACGATGTCACCGTGCACGACCTGAAACGTCAGAAGCTTGCCATCAAGGACGAGATCATGCGTCTGGAGCGCGTCTAGTCGAGAAACTTCCACCCATTTATTACCGCCGGCCCTGATCCGGGTCGGCACCGAAGCCCGCCTTTCGGCTCGGAAGGCGGGCTTTGCTATGCGTCCTTCGCCAGTTCGCGCAGCACGAATTTCTGAACCTTGCCGGTCGAAGTCTTCGGCAATTCCCCGAACACCACGGTCTTGGGGCATTTGAATCCGGCGAGGTGCTTTCGGCAGAAGGCGATCACCTCCTCGGCGGTTGCCGTCTTGCCGGGGCGCAGCGTGACGAACGCACAGGGCGTCTCGCCCCATTTCTCGTCCGGCTTGGCCACCACCGCGGCGTCCAGGATCGCCGGATGGCGGTACAGCACGCCTTCGACCTCGATGGTGGAGATGTTCTCGCCGCCGGAGATGATGATGTCCTTGGACCGGTCCTTCAGCTCGACATAGCCGTCCGGGTGCATGACGCCGAGGTCTCCGGAGTGGAACCAGCCGTCCTTGAATGCCTTGTCAGTCGCGGTGGGGTTCTTCAGGTAGCCCTTCATGACGATGTTGCCGCGCAGGAATACCTCGCCCATGGTCGTGGCGTCGGCCGGCACCGGCTCCATGGTGTCCGGGTTTGCCACCATCAGGCCTTCCAGCACCGGGTAGCGTACGCCCTGGCGGGATTTCAGATCGGCCTGTTCCTCGATCGGCCGGCCGCTCCACTCCTCGTGCCAGGCACAGACCACCGCGGGACCGTAGACTTCGGTCAGGCCGTAGACATGGGTGACCTCGATGCCGAGCCGTTCCATGCCTTCCAGGACGGCGGCCGGCGGGGCCGACGCCGCGGTCATCATCTGGACCTTCTGCGGGAACTCCCGCCGGATCTCATCGGCTGCGTTCAGCAGCATCGACATGACGATCGGCGCGCCGCACAGATGGGTCACCCCCTCGTCGGCGAAGGTGTCGTAGATCGCCTTGGCCTCGACCTTGCGCAGGCAGACATGGGTTCCGGCCTGGGCGGTGATGGTCCAGGGGAAGCACCAGCCATTGCAGTGGAACATCGGCAGGGTCCACAGGTAGACCGGGTGCATCTTCATGCCCCAGGTCAGGACGTTGCCCAACGCGTTCAGGTAGGCCCCGCGATGGTGGTAGACCACGCCCTTGGGATCGCCCGTGGTGCCGCTGGTGTAGTTCAGGGCGATTGCGTCCCATTCGTCGGCCGGGCGTATACCGCGATATTCCGGGTCGCCGCTGGCAAGGAAGCTCTCGTAGTCGGTCTCGCCGAGCCTCTTGCCGCCGGGACCCTCGGAGTCATCGACGTCGATGACGGTGAGCTTGCGCGTGGTCCGGGCGAGCGCCGCTTCGATCGTCGGCGCGAACTCGGTGTCGGTGAGCAGGATGCTGGCTTCGCCGTGGTCGAGCATGAAGGCGAGCGCCTCGGCGTCGAGCCGGGTGTTCAGCATGTTCAGCACGGCGCCGGTCATCGGCACGCCGTGCGCCGCCTCGAACGCCTCCGGGGTATTGGGCAGCATGGCGGCGACAGTGTCGCCCTTGCCGATCCCCCGCCTGGTCAGCGCCGAGCCGAGCCGGCGGCAGCGCGCCGCGGCTTCCGCCCAGGTGTAGCGACGCTTGCCGTGCACGACCGCCAGCCGGCTCGGGAACACCGCGGCCGTGCGGTCGAGAAACGACAGCGGCGTCAGCGGCACGTAGTTGGCCGGCGATTTGTCGAGGTCGGTGTCGTACTGGTTCATCGTCGCCCGGGCGTTGCAGCGGATGTCGCAGACCGTAGCGTCGAGGTCGGGCAAGGGCAATCCGGCGATCGTATCCCGTAACACTGGAGTTTCCGTCCGCGTGGCTGCACCCTAGGGGCAGGCGAGCCGGCCGATCCGGGACCGGCCGATCGAGCGGGGGGGTCGAGTCATGTGCCATCACTGTGTCGTCGAATCCGTCAAGCGCCGCATGCTCAGCCGGCGCGACATCTTCAAGGTCACTGCGGCCGGAGCTGCCGCCGCGGCCGTCGGGACCGCCGCGGGGGCGTCGCCCGCCCTGGCTGCCGGGACGGGCCAGGTCGAGGACATGACCCATGAGCTGCATCCGGCGTTTCCGACCTATTTCGGTGAATCGCAGTTCGCGACCGAAGAGAAGTTCAGCTTCGACAAGAACGGCTTCAACCTCAGCGTCATCACGGTGAACGAGCACACCGGAACCCATGTCGACGCGCCGCTGCACTTCTCGAAGGACGGCCAGAGCGTCGCCGAGATCCCGGTGGCGAACCTCGTGGTGCCGCTCGCGGTGGTCGACATCCGGGCCAAGGCATCCGCCGACCCCGACGCCCAGGTGACGCCGGAGGACATCAAGGCCTGGATCGCCTCGAACGGCCCGCTGCCGGACAAGTGCTGCGTCGCCATGAACTCTGGCTGGGACAAGCATGCTGCCACCGACAAGTTCCGCAACGTCGGCGCCGACAAGAAGATGCACTTCCCGGGCTTCCACCCCGAGGCCACCAAGATGCTGATGGAGGAAAGCTCGGCGGTCGGCATGGCGGTCGACACGCTGTCGCTCGACTTCGGGCAGTCCGGGGACTTTGCGACGCACTACGCTTGGCTGCCGAGCAACCGCTGGGGTGTCGAGTGCATCGCCAACCTGGACAAGGTGCCGGCCAAGGGTGCGACCCTGGTCGTCGGGGCGCCGAAACATCGCGGCGGCTCCGGCGGACCGGCCCGGGTATTCGCGCTGGTGTGAGGCTGTCGCTTCACCGTTAAGGGCGGAGAAACCACCCGCGCACCATCACCCGGGGCCGATACGAGGGCCAGACCAGGACTGCCTTGAAGTGGCTTTCCGCATATCAGAGCGGCGGCGTCGCGTTGCGCACGATCATCTGACCGGCGGCCGTGCCGGTGGTCGACCGGGCATCTGGCGAAGCGTGTCGATCCGGCTTTCGCACCATCAACCGACGCGACCGAAATCGGCCATCAATTCTGTGTCTCGACTACGCGGTCGATTTGAAGAGCGACACTCTAAACTTGCAATAAGCCAATTTTACAAATTTTTAATATTGATTGGAAAGAAAATGTTTCGAAATTACCGATAAAAAGAGCGCCATCTGAAGAGTGACACGTGCGCGCAGCGCATGCTGCGACGGTTCAAATCGAGGAGCGCTCCCATGCTGAAGAAACCTCTCTCGTTCCTGGCTTTCGCACCCTTCCTGCTGACCGGCGGCCCGGTCCCGGCGAGCGCGGCGCAAATCAGTCAAAGCAATTTTGAACCTGATGCAAAAGAAGAGACTGACGAGATCTCGATCCCGACGCTGATGTACCGTCGCGATTCCGTTAAGGGGTTCTTTTGTCGCCATGACTAGGGCGTTGGCGTGAAGCAGCGCCAGAGGGCGCTTGATTTCGCGCCATCGGAATCTCTGTAATGAACAAAGAGAGTTTTCAAGATTCGGTTAGACCGACAAATCCGTGTACTAGCAACACTTGAACGGGACGTTGCGTCGACCCTGAACAATGGAAATTGAGCGACGCACTAGCCTCCGATGGTGCTAGGGCCGTTGTTCAATTCATCCTCACTAGGGAAAGCCTCGAACAGGCGTTGGCTGAAGCGAGTCAGGTCGCGGGCCAAGGTCTGACACTCGGTTCCGTCATCGAGAATCTGCTGTGCGGTAAACTTTGATGGATTGAGTTTGTGCCGGGTCCGGTTGTTGATGGTGTCCATCTTGGCAAACGTGAATGCGTGATTTTCTCGCTCGTAGCCGGTGACGCATCCGTGCACGAGCATGTGCCGCGTGTCCTTCACAGCGTTCACTCTATTGAGCAGTTGGTCGCCTTCCGTGCGATATAGTGACAGCGCGCCGATCTGCTTGATGCACCGACGAAGAAATTTGACCTTGCGACCGATAGCGCTTGGGATCTCTCGTTCTATGTGTTTGCCCCCGGCGTTTTGGTAGATCGTCGCAATGCATGTATCCACTGCGACCTCAACAAACGCCCAGTTTACGACCACATGGCCGACAGCGCCGCATAGAGCTTCAACAACGTCACCGGGGATTCGCCCGTTCATGACTGACTCCAAGGACGACAAGCGGGCCGAGGACGATCCTCGGTTCAAGAAGGTGGGCAGAAACCTGTTGCGGACCACGCTGAAGCCGCATAAGGACGAAGAACCAAAGCATCCTCCGAAGGTCCAGGAGCGTCGCGAAAAGTAGACCTCGGCCAGCTTGCGCTGACCGAGGCTTAGCGATCTCATCCGGGACCGCCACAATGCGCGTTGCGCTTGAGGATGATCGCCTTGTGCTCCAGCCCGACACGTCGGGTCAGGTTGCCGAGGTGAGGCGCCGATTGACGGCGCAGGCTTCGGTGCGGTTCACCACTGAAGGTTGGTGTCGAGCCAGTCGTTCACAGCCTTCGAGCCTTGCCCGGAATACGGTCGCCGAAGGCTGATCACATAGAGAGTGTCGTCACCGTCGAGATGCTTGGACAGGTAGTTGTAGACGGCTTCGGGCGTCCCGTCGGAGACAACGGCATATGACGATTCGGACAGGCACGCCCAGTTGTCATACGCCTTAATGTCCTTGACGATCTTCGGGCGCACGGTCTCGTTATTCAGGTCGTAGGTGATTAAATAGACTGCCATGTGACTAACCCTTTCATGGGCTTGAAACTGGGCCGTCCAATTGACTTTGCTTGCGACTCAATAGAAAGTCACTGTCGCTTCTCAAGAGCATGTTCCCGGACGGCCGACCGTTTAGGAACCGGCGGCCCGGGGCTGGCAGGCCCCGGTGTCCGCTTTGGTCAATCTTACGATTCGGCGGATTTGCCGTACTGTCGTCAAGCATTTAATCTAAATCTTCCTCACACGAAGGCGCAGAGCCACTATCGCTTGCGTCGCTGCTCGCGATGGTGGTCCCAGCGTAAGAGCGACTCGACCAGTTTTTTTTAACTTTTGATCTGTGATTCGCCCGCTGCTGTTATGCCCCGAGACCAGTCCGTCGATAGGTCAGACGTTTGCCTTCGGCTCCCTTGAGGGCGCCGCGGGCACGCTCCATGTATATAGCCGCTGCGCCACCCCCAACGTGACAAGCGCTCCGACCGACGACCGGAAGGCGGATCTGACCCTTCATGAACAGGAACCGCATCGACCTCGGCAAGCCGATCCGGATGTGATCGGCACTCTTGCCGGCTCGCCACCCTGCTGACATCTGGCCCGGACTCCATCAGGATCGGACCAATGAGGATCGTGGTCGTGTTAAGGCCGCGACGAGAACAGGGGAGGAAACATGGGCCGTTTCCACGAGGTCTACCGCCGCTCTATGGCGGATCCGACGGCGTTCTGGGCCGAGGCCGCGGAGGACGTGGCCTGGACCAGACGTTGGGACCAGGTCGTCGACGACTCCCGTCCGCCGTTCTCGCGCTGGTTCGTCGGCGGCGAGACCAACACCTGCTACAACGCGATCGACCGCCATGTGGAGGCGGGGCGTGGCGAGCAGCCGGCGCTGATCCACGACAGCCCGGTCACCGGCACGGTCGCCACCTACACCTACCGCGAGATGCAGGAGCGGATCGCCCGGTTCGCCGGCGCCCTGCGCGGGCTCGGCGTCGGTTACGGCGACCGGGTGATCCTGTACATGCCGATGATTCCCGAGGCGCTGGTGGCGATGCTGGCGACCGTGCGGATCGGTGCCGTGCATTCCGTGGTGTTCGGCGGGTTTGCCGCCAAGGAACTGGCGACCCGGATCGACGATGCCACGCCGAAGGTCATCGTGTCGGCGTCCTGCGGAGTCGAGGGCCAGCGGGTGCTGGCCTACAAGCCGCTGCTCGACCGGGCGATCGAACTGGCGGCCCACAAGCCGCAGCATTGCGTGATCAAGCAGCGCCCGCAGGTCGAAGCCGAGCTTGCGCCGGGCCGCGATGTGCTGTGGGAGGACGCGGAAGCTGCTGCCCCGCCTGCCGGCTGCGTGCCGGTCAAGGCGACCGATCCGGCCTACATCCTGTACACCTCCGGCACCACCGGTCAGCCGAAGGGCGTGGTGCGACCGACCGGCGGCCACCTGGTCGCGCTGAAGTGGTCGATGAAGAACATCTACGACGTCGACCCCGGCGACGTGTACTGGGCGGCGTCCGACGTCGGCTGGGTGGTCGGTCATTCCTACATCGTCTACGCGCCGCTGTTCCATGGCTGCACCACCGTGCTGTACGAGGGCAAGCCGGTCGGTACGCCGGATGCAGGTGCGTTCTGGCGGGTGATCGCCGACCACAAGGTCAAGGTGATGTTCACCGCGCCGACCGCGATCCGCGCCATCAAGAAGGAGGATCCGGACGGCAAGCTGCTGGCCAAGTACGACATGTCGAACTTCAAGGCCCAGTTCCTGGCCGGCGAGCGCTGCGATCCCGACACCCTGAAGTGGTGCCAGGACAAGTTGAAGGTTCCGACCGTCGACCACTGGTGGCAGACCGAGACCGGCTGGCCGATCGTCTCCAACTGCCTGGGCATCGAGGAACTGCCGTACAAGCCGGGCTCGCCGACCCATCCGGTGCCGGGCTGGGACGTCCAGGTGCTGGCACCCGACGGTTCGGCGGTGAAGCCCAACGAGATCGGCGCCATCTCGATCAAGCTGCCGCTGCCGCCGGGCGCCCTGTCGACCTTGTGGAACAACGACGACCGGTTCGTGACCAGCTACATGACCGAGTATCCCGGTTTCTACCAGACCGGCGATGCCGGGGTGATCGACGACGACGGCTACCTGCACGTCATGACCCGCACCGACGACATCATCAACGTCGCCGGACACCGGCTGTCGACCGGCGGGATGGAGGAGGTGCTGGCCAACCACCCGGACGTCGCGGAATGCGCGGTGATCGGGGTGGCCGACGCGCTCAAGGGCCAGGTGCCGCTCGGCTTCCTGGTGCTGAAGGACGGGGTCAACAAGCCGCACGAGCAGATCGTGGCCGAGGTGGTGACGATGGTGCGCGAGCGTATCGGTCCGGTCGCCGCGTTCAAGGTGGCGACGGTGGTCCAGCGCCTGCCGAAGACCCGCTCGGGCAAGATCCTGCGCCGCACCATGCAGAAGATCGCCGACGGCCAGGACGTGGCCGCCCCGGCAACCATCGACGACCCGGCGATCCTGGGCGAGATCGCCCAGTCGCTGCAGACCGTCGGCTATCCGCAGAAGGGATGAAGAGCATGCGCCTGCAGGGCAAGGTCGCCGTCGTTACCGGGGCCGCACGGGGAATCGGTGCCGCCATTGCCGAGCGGTTCGCCGCCGAGGGGGCCAAGGTGGTGGCCGCCGACATGGACCCGCTGGCCGGCGACGAGACCGTCGGCCGGATCCGCGCGGCCGGCAACGAGGCGCGGTTCGTCGCCTGCGATGTCACCAGCCGCCAGCAGGTGGCGTCCCTGATGGATCGAGCGATCGAGGCCTATGGTTCGCTCGACGTGGTGGTGGCGAACGCCGGCATCATCCACAACACGCCGTTCCTGGAATTGGACGACGCCACCTTCGACCGGGTGATCGCGGTCAACCTGAAGGGGGTGTTCTACACCGGCCAGGAGGCGGCCCGGCGGATGGTCGACCGCGGGATCCGCGGCATCATCGTGAACACCGCCTCGGTCAACGCGGTGATCGTGCCGCTGGGCCTGGCCGCCTATAACGCGTCGAAGGGCGGGGTGAACCAGTTGACCAAGACCATGGCGGTGGAACTGGCGCGCCACGGCATTCGGGTCAACGCCATCGGTCCCGGCAGCGTGGCGACCGACCTGTTCCGTTCGGCGATGCTGACCGACCCGGAGGCGATGGACCGGGTCCGCAGCCGCACCCCGCTCGGCCGCCCGGCCGAACCGTCGGAGATCGCCGGCGCGGCGCTGTTCCTCGCCACCGACGACAGCGCCTACTTCACCGGCCAGACCATCTACCCCGACGGCGGCAGGCTGGCGCTCAGCCAGGTGATGCCGAAGGAGTAGGGGCAGCATACCACCACCGGCACTCCGTTTTGGTGGTAAAAGGTTTTCAAAGACCTACTGTGTGGTAATTTCAGCGGATCGCTTGGCGGAGGCATTTCTATGGATTTGCTTATCACACAGGAAGAAATAGAAGATCTACCGGAGAATCCACGGGAGCGATTTGTCCAGATAGAGCAAATTTGTCGAAAACGGTACTATGAGCAAATCAGTAATGAAGAAGAGTGGGGTGTTGTTCAAGATGCTCGACTGCGTTATATGACTTCAGTGGTTTCTGCGGCAAAATATTTGAATATTGTACCTATTTCCAACATCGAAATGCCTCGTCGAAGCAATTGGAACGATCACGCTTTTGATGATTTTGTGTCTGACCTCAGCTTTTATACGATGCAACTTATGTTGGAAGGAGCAGATCGCAAACTCCGAACAGCGATATTTTTAGAAGGAGCGACACGCGATCGACTTCGGACGCTCACAATTCATCTTCGTGAAGAAGTTCGTAAACTCAATTTGCCGCCAGCTCGAATCGATAAACTCATCAGGCAAGTTGACAAATTCGAGAGTGATCTTGATTCCCGCAATTTAACATTCATTGCGGTGGGCGTGGTCACACTTGCAGTCGCAGGTGCCATTGCAGATGTCGGTGGAGCCGCAAGTGCAGTTCGTGAGCTGGTTAACAAGATTGAAGAGACAGTTGGCCAAGCTAAAGAAGAGCAAGATCGAGACGCGGCGAGTCGAATGATCGAAAACCATGAAGTCCGGCAACTGATGCCGCCTCGTACTCACGAACCATTGCCCTCGCCACAAGAGCCGGCGTCTCTTGACGACGAGATCCCGTTCTAATGCACGCTTCGGAGCGGGCCGATAAAGTCGACCTGCGTTTCGGGGGAGCAGAAATAACTGTCTGAACTGTGATTATCACATAGTCAGTTTCTGTCTGGCCAATCCCAAACTGTCCGAGCATGTCGTGCCGTGTCGACGCTACATCAGCAAATGACAACCCCAAAAGGACCGTTGCGGTTAATCGGCGTTTGTTGAACGCTGGACCAAGACCGGATTCATCTGGGTCCCGCTCTTAAATTGTCTTCCGGTACAGCAGGAAGTCCGTCAGGTCGGCCACCTGGTCGTAGAGCTTTCGGGCGGTGTCGTTGTTCTCCTGGGTGTTCCAGTAGACCCGGGGCGAGCCGGCCGCGGCGGCGCGGTCGTACACCGCTTCGATCAGGGCGCGGCCGACCCCGTGGCCGCGGGCGTCCGGTGCCGTGAACAGGTCCTGCAGGTAGCAGGCCGGGCCGAGCATCGTGGTGTTGCGGTGGTAGATGTAGTGCACGAGGCCAAGCAGGCGGCCGTCATGCTCGGCGACCATGGCGTGCATCGGCTCGTACGCGTCGAAGAAACGCGCCCAGGTGGTTCGCGTGACCTCATCGGAGACCGCTGTGGGGCCGGTGCGCTTGTAGAAGGCGTTGTACCCGGCCCACAGGGCCTGCCACTGCTCGAAATCGGCCTTCCGGACATCCCGGATGATCGGTTTGCTGGTCATCGATGCGTTTCCCGATGTGTGCTGCTGACGGTGACCAACCTAGGGCTGGCGATTGGCCGGCGTATACGGCCGGTCGGCGTGCGATCCATGCGTCCAAATCTCGTGCCGCAGCTGCACCGACGGTACACACGCATGGCATGAAGAGGATGGACAATCCGGCGTGACAAGTGCCGGCGGTCGGGTGAACACTGCGCGCCATGCACATGCGCGGAGGCTGTGACCATGCGAACCGGAATGCCAACGGCTTGGTGGCAGCAGTACTTTCCCGATCTGGTGCCGTTCATGCTGACCGTCGGCCCCTATCTGCCGTTTGCCTGGTGGGTGGTCTGGTCGGTGGCGTTTGCCGTCGGAAACTACTTTCTTGCCCGCCGGCTGGGCGGTCGCCCGTGGCTGTGGGCGCTCCTGACGCTGCTTCCGGTCGTTGGCTTGTTCTTCCAGCTGTATGTTGGCTACAAGGCCCTGTACGCGATCCTGGACCGGGTCGACGTCCTGCGGCAGGTACGCGAGCGGATCCGAAGCTGAGCTTGGTCCATTGGCCGTTCCGCGGTTGGCTCTAATCGGATGGCCTCTGTTGTGGCATCCGGAGAGTCCAAATACCCGTCGACGGAGCCTCCCATGACTGCCCGCACCAACGATCACGGCCAGCCGATCGGTTTTGCCGTACCGGACTGGAAGCCGTGCGCCCGGCCGGCCCGCTCCGCGATGGTCGGGCGCAGCGTTCGGCTGGAGCCGTTACGGGTCGCCGACCATGCCGAGACGATGTTCGAGGCGGTGTCGGCCGATGACGGCAGCATGTGGACCTATCTCGCGATCGGTCCGTTCGACGGCGACCGGGCCGGCTTCGACGCCTGGCTGGCCAAGTGCGAGGCTAGCGAGGACCCGCTGTTCTACGCGGTGGTCGAGCAGGCGACCGGCCGCGCGCTTGGATACGCCAGTTACCTGCGGATCGAACCGGCCGTCGGGGTGATCGAGGTCGGGCACATCACCATGTCGCCGGCCCTGCAACGCACGGTGATGGCGACCGAGACCATGTACCTGATGATGGCCCGGGTGTTCGACGAACTCGGCTACCGCCGCTACGAATGGAAGTGCGACAGCCTGAACGCGCCGTCGCGCGCCGCGGCCAAGCGGCTCGGCTTCCAGTACGAGGGGCTGTTCCGGCAGGCGACCCTGTACAAGAACCGCAACCGCGACACCGCGTGGTTCTCGATCCTCGATACCGAGTGGCCGGCGTTGAAGACGGCGTTCACGCGCTGGCTCGACCCGTCGAATTTCGACGGGCAGGGACGGCAGAAGCAGAGCCTGTCGGAGCTGACGGCCGCCGCCGCATCGGGGTGACGCCTCCGGCGGTGTTCCGCCGTGCGGCGTTCAGCCGCATGGCGGTTGCTGCGATCGCCACGACGTAAATTGCAGGAATCGGGGAACGGCCATGGCCAAGGCGCGTGGCGCCTGAGGAGGATACATGGCAACGACGGCACCGTATTCCGGCCGTCATGGCCAGGATCACTTCCACCCGGCCGTCTACCGGACGATGGCGGCCTTTGCGATTTTGATGATTACCGCGAGTTGGGGCTTTCTCGGCGATGGTGGCCTGACGGCCTACCTGCTGGCCATCGTCAGCGGGTTCGTCCTCGCAACGCTGGCTCTACCGTACGTCCTGCGCCGAATCCGGTTGCAAGACACGCGACCATGGCGCGGCAGCGAGCCGCCGGCGGTTACCGGGCAATCCTTCAAGGACTGGGAAGCTGAGGAGTTTCACGCCGACCGGAGCCGGATCAGCGGCAAGCAGGCGATGATCCAGGCCGTGCTGCCGATCGCCGCGGTCGGAATCGGCATGCTGCTGTTTGCCATCGCAATGACGCTGGCAACCGGGGATGCGCCGGGCTGAACCGGACGCTTACGGCAGTTCGCTGATCGACTCGAGCTGTTCCTCCGGCGGTACCTTGGTGCCGCCGGCCTTCTCGATGGCGGCATCCAGGTCGCGCTGGCTGCACAGGCCGAGGAACACCGGGTGGCGCGGCTGGATGTTCGGGCTGTTCCAGTGGGTGCGCTCACGGATCTTGTTGATGGTGTCCTTGGTGGTGCCGATCAGGCGCGCGATCTGCGCGTCCTTCAGTTCCTGATGGTGCTTCACCAGCCAGGCGATCGCGTCCGGCTTGTCGCCGCGCTTGGCGATAGGGATGTATTTCGGACCCTTGGTCTTATCGATCGGCTTCGGCAGGTCGCTGGTCGCCATATGCAGGCGGGCTTTCGGGTCAGCCTCGCACCGCGCGATCTCGGCGCGCGTCAGCTGGTTGGCCAGTACCGGATCAAAACCCTGGATGCCGGCAGACACTTCACCGTCGGCGATCGCCTGGACCTCCAGGGGGTGGAGACCGCAGAACGCGGCGACCTGCTCGAAAGTCAGCGCGGTATTGTCGATCAACCACACGGCAGTGGCCTTCGGCATGTGCGGTTGCGCCATCGTGTTCTCTCCTCGACCGCGGCGTCACCAACGTCGACGCCCGGTTGCAGTCCAAGTGTAGGTGTCGGGATTCGCGTCCCTATATAGGGATTTCCATGCCGCCCGGCAAAGGTTTATGTGGCTTGGGCGCTCAGGCGTCGGCGGCGCACAGGGCGTGGTCCACTTCCAGAACCAGCTTGCCGATGACGGTGTCTCCGGCCAGCAGGGCGTGGGCCTGATCGACGTCTTCCAGGGCGAAGGTGGTGTGGATGATCGGCTCGATATCCCGGCGCGCGATCTTCGGCCACAGCTCGGCGTAGACCGGCTCGGCAATGGCCGCCTTCTGCACGGCGTTGCGTCCCCGAAGCAGCGATCCGGTCAAGGTCAGGCGCTTGCGGGCGACGGCTCGCATGTCCAGCTCCGCGGACGCTCCGCCGACGAAGCCGATGGTGACCAGCCGGCCTTCCGGAGCAAGGACTTCGATGTTCTTCGCCAGGTGCGAGGCGCCCACCAGATCCAGGACGATGTCGGCGCCACCGCACTGGGCGTTGATCTCGCCGGCCCAATCCTCGGTGCGGTAGTCGAACGCCCGTTCGGCTCCAAGCGACACGCAGGCGGCGCGCTTTGCCTCGGTTCCCGCCGTCGCAAAGATCCGGCAGTCGAGGGTGCGGGCCAGCTGCAGGGCCAGGGTGCCGATTCCGCTGGCGCCGGCATGCACCAGGATTGCCTTGGGGACGTCCAGCCCGCCTCGGGTGACCATGTTGTCCCAGACGGTGAATGCGGCCTCCGGCAAGGCCGCCGCTTCCACCATGTCCATATCCCCGGGCACCGGCAGAACGCATTGCCGGGGAGCGATCGCATAGTCCGCGTAGCCGCCGCCGGCAAGCAGGGCGCAGACCCGGTCGCCTGGCTGTGGTGCGGGAATCCGGGACTCCGGATCGAGGTCGAGCGGATCCCCGGGGCCGACCGCCTCGACGATTCCCGAGACTTCCAGGCCCAGAACGTCGGAAGCGCCCGGTGGCGGCGCGTGCCGGCCCTGGCGCTGCGCCAGGTCGGCGCGGTTGACCCCGGCGGCGACCACACGGATCAGGACTTCGTCCCGGCCCGGCTTGGGAACCGGCCGGCTGACCATGGTGACGGCGTCGTCGGTCGCGGTGACGGCACGCATGGTGTCGGGACGTGTCATGATCTGTGCTCACTGGTGATGATTGAAGGTGGCAAGTCGATCTACCATAGCTGCGCCGCTTCGGTCAGGCCCGCAGCGGCGAGGCAGACGAAGAAGTGGGAGAAGCGTCATGGATCTCGAGGATCTGGAACCGCGCAACCAGTCGAAGAAGCTCAAGGACCTGTCGAACTGGAGCTTCGAGGACCTGGAGGCCTACATTGCCGCGATGGAGGCAGAGATCGTCCGGGCGCGTACCGCGATCGCCCAGAAGAAGGGCGTCGCCTCGGTGGCGGACTCATTGTTCAAGCGATGACAACTGCGGGAATGTACGGTGGTGTTTGCCCTGGACATTCTTCCCGCTTTGACAGTATTGCCCCTCGTCGCGTCGCGGGCGATGCAGCGGCTTGACCGCCGCGGGGGTCCTCGCTAGCGTCGGCGCAAGCAAGTTGAGCAGGGAGCTCACGGCGAAAGCCCGGACGGGGCCGCGGAACACGCGGCCCCGTAACCGTGTCGGGGAATGGCGGTTTCGCGGAGACGAAACACCGGCCGCTTCGATAGACTGCCGGCCATCCGCCCGGCGGACATCAACAGCCACCAAGGAGCAGCGACCATGAGCACGGACGGCAACGTCTTCGGCTTCGACACGCTGAGTCTGCACGCCGGACAGCAGCCGGATCCGGCGACCGGCGCGCGGGCGGTGCCGATCTACCAGACCACCTCCTATGTGTTCCGCGATGTCGATCACGCGGCCTCGCTGTTCAACCTGGAGCGGGCCGGGCACATCTACTCGCGGATCTCCAACCCGACGACCGCCGTGCTAGAGGAGCGGGTGGCGGCCCTTGAGGGTGGGGTCGGTGCGATTGCGACCGCCAGCGGGCATGCGGCGTTGTTCCTGGCGATCTCGACGCTGATGGGCCAGGGCGGCCACATCGTGGCGTCCTCGGCGTTGTATGGCGGCAGTCACAACCTGTTCAGCCACACCCTGCCGCGTTTCGGAATCGAGACCACCAAGGTCCACCCGCGCGACCACGACGGATTCCGCAAGGCGATTCGACCGGAGACCCGGTTGGTGTACGGCGAAACCATCGGCAACCCCGGCCTGGAGGTCATGGACATCGCGGCCTTGGCCAAGATCGCGCATGACGCGGGTGTGCCGCTGCTGGTCGACAGCACGTTCGCCACGCCGCACCTGTGCCGGCCGATCGATCACGGCGCCGATCTCGTCCTGCATTCGGCGACCAAATGGCTTGGCGGGCACGGCGTGGCGATCGGCGGGGTGCTGGTCGATGGCGGCACCTTCGACTGGGAGGCTTCCGGCAAGTTCCCGACCCTGACCGAACCCTATGCCGGATACCACGGCCTCGACTTCGCAGAGGAGTTCGGCCCGCAGGCGTTCCTGATGCGCGCCCGCTCCGAAGGTCTGCGCGACTTCGGCGCCTGCATGAGCCCGGCCAACGCCTTCCACATCCTGCAGGGTGTTGAGACCCTGCCGCTGCGGATGGATCGACACGTCGCCAACGCCCGGGCCGTGGTGGCGTATCTGGCCGCCGCTGACGAGGTGTCATGGGTCGCCTATCCGGAACTGGACAGCCATCCCGACAAGGCGCTGGCCGCGACCCTGCTGCCGAAGGGGGCCGGGTCGATGGTGGCGTTCGGGATCAAGGGCGGTCGCGAGGCGGGACGCGCCTTCATCGAGCGGCTGCAGCTGTGGTCGCACCTTGCCAATGTCGGTGACGCCAAGTCGCTGGTCATCCATCCGGCCAGCACCACCCACCAGCAGATGGATGCGGCGACCATGGAGGCTGCGGGTTTGTCGGAGGATCTGGTACGGCTGTCCGTCGGCCTGGAGGATTCCAAGGACCTCATCGACGACCTCAAGCAGGCGCTGCGGGCGGCGGTTCGCGCCGTCAAGGCGGGTTAAGGCCATGCGGTTCGTTGTCGATGACAAGGACGTCTTCGCCGCGACCGGCGGCCGTCCGTTCGATCCGGCGAAGCCGGCACTGGTGTGCGTGCACGGAGCCGGCATGGATCACACGGTCTGGGCGATGCAAACCCGGTACTTCGCCCATCACGGCTGGTCGGTGCTGGCGCTGGATCTGCCCGGCCACGGCGGCAGTGCCGGACCGGCGCTGGCGACGGTCGAGGACATGGGAGCCTGGGTGCGGCGCGCGGTGCAGGCGGTTGGCGCTGGCCGGGCCGCGTTCGTCGGCCATTCGATGGGCGCGCTTGCGGCGCTCGAGGCGGCGGCCGGCAGCGGTGGCGACGCCCTGGCCCTGCTGATGCTGGGAGTGGTCCCGACCATGGCGGTGCATCCGGACCTGCAGTCAGCGGCGGATGCCGGCAACCACCGGGCGGTCGAGACCATGATCGGCTGGGGGTTCGGGCGGCCGATGCAGATCGGTGGCAACCGGGCACCGGGAAGCTGGGTGTCCGGTGCCGGGCTCCGGGTGCTGGAGCGCGGGCTGGCGGGGCCGCTGGGCAGCGACCTGCGTGCGTCCAATGGCTATGCCGGGGCGCTGGCGGCGGCGGCGCGGGTGGCGTGCCCGACGCTTGTCATCGCCGGCGACGACGACCGCATGACGCCGGCTCGACAGGCGGCGCCTCTGGTGCAGGCTCTGCGGAACGGGCGAACGGTCACACTGCCGCGAACCGGCCACATGATGTCGATCGAACGGCCGGACGAGACGCTCGATGCCATGCGCGACTTCCTGACGGGGATCGGGCGGTGAGCGAGCGGGCACCGGACCCGTCGCGGGCGGACTACCGGCACTTCCAGATGATCCACACGCGCTGGATGGACAACGACGTCTACGGCCACGTGAACAACGTCCAGTACTATTCGTACTTCGATACCGCGGTGAATCAGTACCTGATCGAGGCGGGCTGTCTGGACTTCCGGGACGGCACGGTCGTCGGCCTGGTCGTGGAGACCGGGTGCTCGTACCGCCGATCGCTGGCGTTTCCGGATGTTGTCGAGGTGGGGGTCCGGGTGGCGCGCATCGGGTCGTCTTCGGTGACGTACGAGGTCGGTGTCTTCAAGCGGGGCGACGAAGCGGTGTGCGCCTTCGGTCGCTTCGTTCATGTCTATGTGGAGCGGTCGACCAACCGCCCGGTGCCGATTCCCGAACCGGCGCGGCGCGCGATGGAAGCGATCCAGGTCACCTGAAGCCGATACGAAAAGGGCCGACTCCAGTGGAGCCGGCCCCGGGTCAGTCCGTTCGGTCGGCGTCAGGCCGCCTTTTTGCCTTCAATCGCCTTCGGCGCCGGACCGCTGGAAATCGCGATCTTGCGCGGCTTCATGGCCTCGGGCACCTCGCGAACCAGGGCGATGTGCAACAGGCCGTTCTCGATCGTGGCGCCGTCCACGCGAATGTGGTCGGCGAGATCGAAGCGGCGCTCGAAACTGCGCGTGGCAATGCCACGGTGCAGGTAGTTGCGACCCTCGTCCTCGGGCTTCTCGATCTTGCCGGACACGACCAGCTGGCCATTCTCGGCGGTGATCTCGAGATCGCTCTCACCGAAGCCGGCGACCGCCATGGTCACCCGGTACTCGTCGTCGCCGAGCTTTTCGATGTTGTAGGGCGGGAACGTCGGTGCGTTGGACGCCTCGGTCGCCCGCATGGCGTGGTCCAAGAGGCGAGCCATCCGGTCGAAGCCGACGGTGGAACGGAAAGCAGGGGTGAAATCCAGAGTGGTACGCATGCCACATCCTCCTCAGAAGCGATATGGGTTCATCAAAATGCGGCCTGCCTGTTCGGCCAGACCACGGTTTTGTCGGGGCCCGGCATCCGGCGCCTCCGATGCCGATTGAGGTAGGAATGGCCTTGGATCGAGTCAAGAGGGGGAACGTTCGTAACGCCAGAGGGGTTGGCAGTGTACGGATCGGGCTTCATACTCGTTTTGATGTCGGAACAAATTAACCATACTGAACCCGCCCCCAGCGTCATGGTATTCGACGGAACCTATCGCGAGGTTCTGGCGCTGCTTGAGGAGGCACGTGAACTGGCTGCAACCCGCCGGGGAGCAGGCGTTCCGGGCGGCGAGGGCCTGTCCGGCGAGAAGCTGTATCGTTCCATGATGATCCGGCTGGAAGCCAGTTGCGAGGCGTTCCGGGTCACGTCCCGGCTGTCGCATTGCCTAGCCTGGGTGATGGTCCAACGGGCGATCCAGGAAGGCGAGTTGTCGCACGACGCCGCCCTCGATCCCCGGAACCGGCTGGATGGCGGGCCGGTGTGCCTGGAACTCGGCGGCGAGGCGAACCCCTACCTGCCGCAGCGGCTGCGGGCCCTGCTGGCGGCCAGCCGCAAGCTGTACGCCCGTCTTGCACGGCTGGACGCGCGCGTCTCGTCGTCGGCGTCGGCGGCTGTGGCACCGGCCGAGTGATCGATTGAACTGTCCAGGACGCTAAACGAAAACGGCGGCCCGAGAGCCGCCGTTGATCAGTCGACTGGAAGGTCGATCAGAGCTTCAGGCCGCCGAAGCGCTTGTTGAAGCGCGAGATCTGCCCGCCGCTGTCCACGATCCGGTGCTGGCCGGTCCAGGCCGGATGCGACTTCGGGTCGATTTCCAGCCGGATCACGGCTCCGGGCTCACCATAGGTCGACCGGGTCGTGTACTCGCTCCCGTCGGTCATGATGATCTTGATCTCGTGATAGTCGGGATGGATATCGGCCTTCATCGCGTCTCTCCACAGCCGTCGCGCGGTGCTGCGCGTCCGACGGGTTCTTGAACGTTCGGAAGGCGGGTAGATACCCGAACCGGACCGGGGGCGCAACCCCGATCAACGCTGGGTCAGCTTCATCTCGATGCGGCGGTTGCGCTCCAGGTCGGCGGGGTCGATCGGCTGGTACTCACCGTATCCGGTGGCGGACAGGCGTTCGGCGGGTATTCCCTGGTCAACCAAGTACTTAACCACCGAGATTGCGCGGGCGGCGGATAGCTCCCAGTTGCTGCGGAACTGTTCGTTGTGAATCGGCACCGTATCGGTGTGTCCTTCGACCTGCAGTATCCACCCGATGTTCTTCGGAATGCGTGGCGCAATCTCCCGGAGCGTTGCGGCGAACTGCCCGAGTTTGAGCTTTCCCGGTTCGCCGATCTGCGCGGATCCGGATGCGAACAGGACCTCGGACTGGAACACGAAGCGGTCGCCGACGATACGGACGTCATCGCGGTCCGACAGAACCTCGCGCAGCCGACCGAAGAACTCGCTGCGGAACCGGGCCAGCTCCTGAACCTTGGTGGCCAGGGCGGCGTTCAGCCGGCGCCCGAGATCGAGGATCTGGACCTTCTGATCCCGGTTCTGCGTTTCGGTTGCCTCCAACGCGGCCTCGATGCGGGCAAGCTGCTGGCGCAGGGCGGCGATCTGGGCGTTGAGAAGCTCGACCTGCCGGCTCGATTCAGCGGAGATCTTCTGCTCCTCGGTCAATTTCTGCTGGGTGCGCTCCTGCTCGCTGAACAGTTCCTCCAGCCTGATGTCGCGCTGCTCCAGTTCACTCTGCGCGAGCCGGGTGCGTTCGGTCTGTTCGGCCAGCCGGGCCTCGAGCTTCTTTGTGACGTCGCGTTGCTCGCTGAGGTCGGTCTCAAGCCGGGTGACCCGGCTGTCGGCTTTCGTCAGGGCTTCGGTTATCTCGGCGAGCCGGGCCCGGGTCGCTTCGTTGGTCTCGGTCAATGTCTGGATACGGGTTTCGGCCTCGCCGATCTCGCCGACCAGCAACACAACCTTGCGCTCGGCTTCCTGGCGCGCCTCTTCGCTGGCCTCCGCCTTGGCCTGCAGCGCGTCGCGCGCCCGAACCAGGGCGGCGATCTCGTCCTCCAGGGTCTGGCGAGCCTCGCGCAGGGCCGTCAGGTCGCGGCGCAACCGTTCGAGATCCCTCAACTGCAGTTGGATGGTCTGGCGATTGGCCTCGATTACCCGGATAGCCTGCTCCAGTTCGGCAGCCGATTGGGCACGCTCCGCACCGGCGACGCCGGCGTCCTCCTCAATCGCCTGCAGCTTGCCCAGCAGGGCGTCGCGCTCCTGCAGGACCTGCAACAGCCTGGCATCGATGCCGCGCCGTGCCGCATCGCTCTCGTCCAGGCGCTGCTGCAGGACCGCCCGGCTCGCCATCAGCTCGGCCAGCCGGCCTTCCAGGGAGTCGCGCGCTGCCGTCAGTTGAGTGACCTGGTTGGTGAGCTCTTCGCGGGCAGTGATCGAGATCTGCAGCTCGGAGGACAGCTGCGCAACCGTGACCCGCAGTTCGGCGCTGGTCTCCCGTTCCAGCGATAGCAACTCGCTCAACTCGGCGACCTGACGGGTCAGGCGCGCCAGGGACTCGTCCTTTCCGGACAGGATGCGGGTCAGATAGAACTGGGCGACGACGAAGATCATCAGGACGAAGATGATCACCATCAGCAGGGTGGCCAGGGCGTCGACGAAGCCAGGCCAGATGTTGGTGTCGCGCTGGCGACGGCGGGCCAAGGTCGACATGCGCGCCTCAGCGATCCTCTTCGCCGAGCGCTGCGATGGTGCGGGCGACCAGCCGGATCTCTCCGCGCAGCTCCTCGGTCATCTGGACCCGGCCGGACGCGCCGTCCTCCAGCAGCCGGGCCATGTAGGCCTCGATGTTGCGCAGGTGGCTGCGAGCGATCTCGTCCCGGCTTCCGCCGGTCACGTCGGCCAGCCTGGACAGGATCGGGCGAAGCTCGCCCTGGGTCGTCACCAGGCGCTCCAGCAGATCCCGGTCGCCGTCGAGACGGTCGGACAACGCCCCAAGCCGCTCCACCAGCGACAGCAGCGTGTGGTTGGCGCTGCGCCGGTCGTCTTCGCCGCGCGCCATGATGCGCTGCAGCTTGTCCAGGGACTCCGCCGTCTGCTCCATCAGGGCCTGCTGGAACGCGGTGGCGGAATGCTCGCCCTCCATCCCGAGACCGCCGGTGGTGAACCGCGTCAGGCTGGCCAGCCACTCTTCCAGCTCGTTGTAGAACCGGTTCTGGGCCTGGCCGAGCTGCAGGTCGAGGAAGCCGAGCACAAGGGAGCCCGCCAGCCCGAACAGCGACGAACTGAAAGCAGTGCCCATTCCGCTCAAAGGTGACTGCAGGCCGATCTTCAGGTTCGCGAACACCTCGCCGAGATCCCCGCCGTCGATGGACAGGCTGCCGATCACGTTGCCGACGGCGCCGATGGTCTGCAGCAGGCCCCAGAAGGTGCCGAGCAGCCCGAGGAAGATCAGCAGGCCGGCGATGTAGCGCGCGATATCGCGGGACTCTTCGAGGCGCACCGAAATGCTGTCGAGCAACGCGCGCAGCGACAGCGCCGACAGGCTCTGACGGCTGTTCTGCTGACGGTCGCCGAGCAGGGTGGCGACCGGCACCAGCAGGCTCGGCGGATCCTGGATGGAGGTGCCGGCTACGTGGGCGCGATGGGCTTCGATCCACCGAACTTCCGGCATCAGCCGGAAGACCTGCTGGGCGATGAAGATCACCCCGATCAGCAACACGCCGAGGATCACGCCGTTGAGCGCCGGGTTGGCCATGAAGGCGCCGGCCAGCGGACCGCCAAGCACCCCGCATACCACAGCGACGGCGATCAGGAAGGCAACCATCCGGATCAGATATCGGCGCGGGTCGGTCACCAGCCTCGCTCCATGGATTGGGCGGTCGCCACGCCGACGTGCGGATTGTCGTTCAGCGGCTTACCAGCACAACGTCTACGCGGTCCTTGGGGGAATCCTTCGCACGATTGCCAAGCGCCCGCACGTCCATCCTGGTGCTCTGGACCTGCTTGTCGATCAGATAGGCCCGGACCGCCAACGCCCGCGACAGCGACAGACGGCGCGCCTTGTTGGCGTTGTCTTCGTCGCCATCAGCGTAGGCAAGCAGTTGGATCCGCAGCGTCTCGTCCTTCCGCAGGCGGCCGGCCAGTGAATCGAGCCCATCCTTTGCGTCATCCGGCAACGTTGACTGACCCGAATTGAACGGAACTCGGACCACATCGCCGGGTGTGCCCTGAGCGGACGGTGCCGGCGGCGTAGAAGCCGGTCCGGGCGTCGCCGCGGCGACTTGGCTCGGTGGTTCGGTCTTTGCGGGCGATGGTGCGGCCACCGGTGCCGATGCCGTCGACGGAATCTTCGGTACGGGCGGAGCCTTGGGTGCCTCCGGAGCCTTTGCGGGCGGCGGCGTCTGGCTAGCGGGGGTCGATGACGCGGCCGGCGCCGGCGGCTTCGGCGGGGTCGGCGTGGGCACCGCGGCCGCCGGTGGAACGCTCGGCGCCGCAGTGCGCGGCGGTGCGGCCTTCGGCTCCGGCACGCTCGGAGCGGGCGTCGCCGAGCGGGCGGCGCTGGGCGGTTTCAGGGTCGGGGCCGGACCGCGGGTACTCGGGGCGGTCGAACGATTCTGCAGGGTGTCGGGCAAGGGTGCGTACTGCGGGGCGTCGGGTCGGCGCAACCAGTCGGGAGCCGGTGCCGCGTCGACACCCAGCGGGGGCGGCGCGCTGCCGAGACGGCCGCTATGCGCGCGCATGCCGGTAGACGGGTCGACGGATGCCAGGGTGCCCGCACGTGAATCGTAACCGAACTGGCCGACCGGTGTGCCGGGACGAAGCATCTGCGGAACCGTCGGAGTCGGACCGAGGCTCTCCATGACACCAAGATCAACCGAGACGCTGCCCCGGTTGTCGCCGATTTGATAGGGCACCTGGGCCGACGCGAAGCCAGTCGCCAGAGCCACTGCCGCACCGAACGCTATGCCGGCGAGCGCGCATGGTCCCCTCATCATCCCTCCCGGTCGTCGTTCGACGGATGGTTATACCAGAGGCGCCCGCCTCGACAACACCGAGCGCCGGGGTACCCGGGAGGACAGGCCCTCAGGCCGCGCCGGCCTTCGGTTTCGCGTTCTTCAGCAGTTTCAGCATCGGGCCGTGCAGCTGATCGTTTGCTGCCACCACATCGCCCGATTCGAGGACGTTGGAGCGGCCGGCATAGTCGGTGACATAGCCTCCGGCCTCACGGACCAGCAGCAGGCCGGCCGCTATGTCCCAGGGCTTCAGCTTCATCTCCCAGAAGCCGTCGAACCGCCCGGCCGCGACCCAGGCGAGGTCGAGCGCCGCGGCGCCGAACCGGCGGACGCCGGCGGTGTTCTCCATGACGGCACGCTGGTAGGCGATGAACTGGTCATGGTCGCCGCCGAGCCCGGTCACCGGGATGCCGGTGGCGAACACAGCTTCCTGCAGGCTGCGCCGACCGGAGACCCGTAGGCGGCGGTCGTTCAGGAATGCACCCGCGCCCTTCTCGGCCCAGAAGAATTCGTCGGTGAGCGGCTGGTAGACGGCGCCAGCCACGATCTCGCCGCGCTCCTCGGCTGCCACCGAGATCGCGAAGTGCGGAATGCCGTGCAGGAAGTTCAGTGTGCCGTCCAGCGGATCGACGATCCATCGGCGGCCCAGGTCATCGGCGGCCTTGACCGTACCCGACTCCTCCATCAGCAGCCCGAAATCCGGGCGCGCCCGGCTGAGCTCCTCCTTCAGGATGCGCTCGGCCTGATGGTCGGCGGTCGACACGAAGTCGACCGGACCTTTCTTGGAGACCTGCAGGTTCTCGTCCTCGCCGAAGTCGCGCTTGAGACTGCGCGACGCCTTCTGGCAGGCCTTGAAGACGACGTTGTACAGGGCCGAGCGGACGGCCATGGGCGATCTCCCGCGGGTAAGGTCGGGCGCGCCCGGTTGGCGCGGCTCCGGCAGCGTGCGTCCGGTGGGACGCGTCAGTCCTTGGCGCGCTCGACGTAGCTGGCGTCTTCCGGCTTCACGACGATCCGGGTGCCGGTCTCGATGAACGGCGGCACCATGACGCGCACGCCGTTCTCAAGCACGGCCGGCTTGTAGGAACTGGACGCGGTCTGGCCCTTGACCACCGCGTCGGCTTCCACGACTTCCATCACCACGGTATCAGGCAACACCACGGACAGCGGCTCTTCCTCGTAGGTCTCGACCTGCACGACCATGCCGTCCTGCAGGAACGCTGCCGGATCGCCGACCAGTTCGGCGTTCACGACCGTCTGCTCAAAGGTCTCGCTGTCCATGAAGGTCAGCATGTCGCCTTCGCGGAACAGGAAGGTCGCCTGGCGTTGTTCCAGTCGGACCCGTTCGACCTGGGCGTCGGCGCGGAACCGCTCGTTCAGCTTGGTGCCGCTGCGGATGTCCTTCATCTCGACCTGATTGAAGGCGCCGCCCTTGCCGGGCTTCACCGCCTGGGTCTTGGTGACGACCCAGAGTCGGTTCTGGTGCTCGACGACGTTGCCGACGCGCACCGCGTTGCCGTTGATCTTCATGGCCCGAATTCCGTGACTGATTTGACGTGTTCTTGGACGCGCGGGCTTGTATCAGGCGGAACGCGCGGAGTCCATGCTGCGGGCTATCGCCGCCTCGAAGGCCTTGACCGCGGCTCCCGGCCCATCCGGGCGGTTCCAGACCGCCCCGACCACCGCCAGGAAATCGGCGCCGGCCTCGACCAGCGGGCCGCAGTTGTCCGGAGTGATGCCGCCGATCGCGACGCAGGGCACCAGGGCGATGTCCTGCCACCACTCCAGGATCTCCAGCGGGGCCCGGGTCTCCGACTGCTTGGTGGCGGTCTCGAAAAACGCGCCGAACGCGACGTAGTCGGCGCCGGCCTCGGCGGCAGCCATCGCCAGATGCCGGCTGGCCTTGCACGTGACGCCGATCATCGCCCGGCCACCGAGCAGACGGCGCGCCTCGGCGTAGGGGGTGTCCTCCTGGCCGACGTGGACGCCGTCGCAGCCGGTCTCCAGCGCCAGCTTGGCGCTATCGTTCATCAGCACCGGCACGCCGCGCTCGTGGGCGACCGGCAGCAGCCGCTCGGTGGCCCGCCGGACCGTGTCGTCGTCGACGTCCTTCAGGCGGATCTGCAGGCACGCGACCGGGCCGGCATCAAGCGCTTCGGCCAACCGGTCGGCGAAGCCGTCGAGGTCGTCGATCCGTGGCGGGGTGATCAGGTAGAGCTGGGTGGGGACGCGTTCATCGGGCGTCCCCAGCCCCATGTTGTTGCGGTCGCTCACGCCTTGCCGCGGTAGATGTCGATGATCTGGCCGAGCATCGCCAGGGCCTCGTCACGCGGCCGCTGGAAGGTGTTGCGGCCGATGATCGAGCCGTTGGCGCCGCCCTCGGCGAGTTCGCGGATCTCGCCCAGGATGCCGTTCAGGTCCTTGGCCTCGCCGCCCGAGAACACCACGATGCGGCGGCCGGCGAACGACGACTGCATGACGTGGCGGACGCGGTCGGCCAGGGTGTCGGTCTTGATCTTCTGGGCCTCGTAGACCTTCTTGGCGGCGTCCAGCTCAAGGTTGGGCTGCGGCGGCTTGACCTTGATGATGTGCGCGCCCATCAGGGCGGCCATGTGGGCGGCGTAGGCGCAGATGTCGACCGCGGTTTCCCCGACCTTCGACAGGTTGCCGCCGCGCGGATACGACCAGATCACGACGGCGAGGCCGACCGACTTGGCCTCCTCGGCCATCTCGCGGATCTGCCCCATCATCTCGAACGCCGAGTCCGAGCCCGGGTAGATCGTGAAGCCGATCGCTGAGCAGCCGAGCCGCAGAGCATCACCGACCGAGCCCGTCAGCGCCTGGTACGGGCCTTCCTTCTCACGCGACAGGCTGTTCGAGGAGTTGACCTTCAGGATGGTCGGGATGGCACCGGCAAAGCTGTCGGCACCGGCCTCCAGCATGCCGAGCGGTGCGGCATAGGCCGACAGCCCGGCGTCGATCGCCAGCTTGAAGTGATAGTGCGGGTCGTACGCGGCCGGATTCGGCGCGAAGCTGCGGGCCGGGCCGTGCTCGAAGCCCTGGTCGACCGGCAGGATCACGACCTTGCCGGTTCCCCCCAGCTTGCCCTGCATCAGGATGCGGGCTAGGTTGCCCTTGGTCCCGGGGTTGTCGCTCTCGTAGCAGTCCAGGATCTTCTTGACCCGCTGGGTGATCTTCATTCGTCGTCTCCTTGGGATCCGGCAGGCGCCTGCACGTGGATGTGTGATGGACGCTTACAGGGTCCGCGCGATGGTCGCGGCGGTGTCGAGCATCCGGTTCGAGAAACCCCACTCGTTGTCGTACCAGGACAGCACGCGCACCAGCTGGCCTTCGACGACCTGGGTCTGCTTCAGGTCCAGGGTCGAGCTGTGGCTGTCATGGTTGAAGTCGCTGGAGACCAGCGGCGCCTCGTTGGTGCCGAGGATGCCCTTCAGCGCGTTGCTGTTGGCGGCGGCGACGATCGCGGCGTTGACTTCCTCGACGGTGGTCGAGCGCTTCGGCACGAACTTGAAGTCGACCACGCTGACGTTCGGGGTCGGGACCCGGATCGAGGTGCCGTCCAGCTTTCCGGCCAGTTCCGGCAGCACCAGGCCGACGGCCTTGGCGGCGCCGGTCGACGTCGGGATCATCGAGATGGCCGCAGCCCGACCGCGAAGCAGATCCTTGTGCATCGTGTCCAGCGTCGGCTGGTCGCCGGTGTAGGAATGGATGGTGGTCATGTAGCCGCGTTCGATGCCGATCGCGTTGTTCAGGACGAAGGCGACAGGTGCGAGGCAGTTGGTGGTGCAGGACGCGTTCGAGATGACCGTGTGGCCCTTCTCGATCTTGTCGTGGTTCACGCCGTACACCACGGTCAGGTCGGCGCCGGTGGCCGGGGCCGAGATCAGCACCCGCTTTGCGCCGGCCTCCAGGTGCAGGGCGGCCTTCTCGCGGGCGGTGAACAGCCCGGTGCACTCCAGCGCAATATCGACGCCGAGCTCGGCATGCGGCAGCTTCGCCGGGTCGCGCTCGGCGGTCACCTTGATCTTGCCGCGGCCGATGTCCATCCAGTCTTCGCCGGTGGTCACCTCGCCCGAGAACCGGCCGTGGACGCTGTCGTAGCGCAGCAGGTGGGCGTTGGTCTCGACCGGGCCCAGGTCGTTGATCGACACCACCTGGAGATCGTCGCGCTTGCTCTCGTGCAGCGCGCGCAACACCAGCCGCCCGATCCGTCCGAAACCGTTAATCGCGATCTTCGTCGCCATGGCCATCTTCTCCTCGAAACCAAAAAGCAACCCCCGACGGCGGAACCGGTTGCGCCCGCCGGCCGTGTGGTCAGGTCTTCCGCGCGGCTAGCCGGCGGCGGGCTTCGTCGGCCACGGCCTCCGGCGTAATCCCGAAGTGCTTGTACAGTTCCTCATAGGGACCGGACGCACCGAAATCGGACATGCCGACGAAGCCGCCGTCCGGTCCGATGTCGGCTTCCCACGGCATGCGCACGCCGGCCTCGACCGCGACGCGAACCGTTCTATTCCCCAGGACTTGATCCCGGTAGGCGGTGTCCTGGACCGCGAACAACTCCTTGCACGGCATCGAGACGACAGCCGCGCCGATTCCGTCGGCTGCCAGCAGGTCCCGCGCTTTCCGGGCGATGTCGACTTCGGACCCGGTGGCGATCAGCGTGACCTGACGCGCGCCGTCGGCCTCGATCAGCACATAGCCGCCGCGCTGTACCCGGTTTTCGCCGGAGTGGGTGGTGCGGACCGGCGGGAGACCTTGGCGGGTCAGCGTCAGAACCGACGGGCCATCGACCCGCTCCAGCGCGACCTGCCAGCACTCCGCGGTCTCGACCGCGTCGGCCGGCCGGTGCACATGCAGGTTGGGGATGCAGCGCAGGGCTGCCAAATGCTCGACCGGCTGGTGAGTCGGGCCGTCTTCGCCGAGGCCGATGGAGTCGTGGGTCATCACGTACACCACCCGGATCCCCATCAGGGCGGCCAGGCGGATCGACGGCCGGCAGTAGTCGGTGAACACCAGGAAAGTGCCGCCGTACGGAATCACCCCGCCGTGCAACGCCATGCCGTTCATGGCGGCGGCCATGGCATGCTCGCGCACGCCGTAGTGCAGGTAGCTGCCGCTGGCGTTGTCGCGGGTCATGATCGCCTGCGACTTGACCTTGGTGTTGTTCGACCCGGACAGGTCGGCGGACCCGCCGAGGAGTTCCGGCAGGGTTGGCGCGATCGCCTCGATTGCGCGCTGCGAGGCAACCCGGCTGGCCAGCTTCGGCGGATCGGAGGCGAGGGTCGCCTTCAGCGAATGGACCGCGTCGGAGAACGCGGCCGGCAGTTCACCGGCCATCACCCGCTCGAACTCGGCGCGGACCGCCGGATCGGCTGCCTCGAGCCGGCCCTGCCACTCGTCGTTCTCGACGCCGCCGCGGTCGCCCAGCGCAAGACCTGCAGCCTGGACGTCGCTCGGGATCTCGAACGGCGCGTGCGGCCAGCCGATGGCCTCGCGGGTGGCCGCAATCTCGGCCGCGCCAAGCGGTGCGCCGTGGCTCCCGGCGGTGCCGCCCTTGGTCGGTGCGCCGAAGCCGATGGTCGTCCGGCAGGCGATCAGCGATGGACGAGGATCGGCGGCCGCCTCGGCAAGTGCCGCCGAGATCGATTGCGGATCGTGACCGTCCGCCGACACGACATGCCAGTCATAGGACACGAAGCGAGCCGGCACGTCGTCCGATAGCGTCAGGTCGGTCGGGCCGTCGATCGAGATCCTGTTGTCGTCCCACAGAACGTTCAGACGGCCGAGGCCGAGATGCCCGGCCAGCGAGGCGGCTTCGTGGCTGATGCCTTCCATGAGGCAGCCATCGCCTGCGATCACCCAGGTGCGGTGGTTGACCAGATCGTCGCCGAAGCGGGCGTTCAGGTGCCGCTCCGCGATCGCCATGCCGACGCCGTTGCCGAAACCCTGCCCGAGCGGACCGGTCGTGGTTTCGATGCCGGGGGCGGCGCCGTATTCGGGGTGACCGGCGGTCTTGGACCCGATCTGGCGGAACCGCTTCAACTCGTCGATCGTCATCCCCGGATAGCCGGTCAGATGCAGCAAGGCGTACAGCAGCATCGAACCGTGGCCGGCGGACAGCACGAAACGGTCGCGATCGGGCCAGTCAGGGCGACGGGGGTCGAAACGGAGTTGCTCGGCAAACAGCACCACGGCCGCATCGGCCATGCCCATGGGCATGCCCGGATGGCCGGAGCTGGCAGCCTCCACGGCGTCCATCGCGAGCGCGCGGATCGCGTTCGCAAGAGATTTGTGGGTGCCGGAGGCGAGAGCGGCTCCGCGGGCCGAGGGCTTAGTTGTCATGGCGCTTGTCGCGGGGTCGGAGGGCGGGCCGGACTCGGCCGGCGCCTTGATGGCGCGGAACATGCCGACGCAGGCGCTGCGCGTCAAGGCGGCCGTCGCGTCTGCACGTTGCGTTGACGGGCGGGACCTGCCGCCGGTATCATGCGGCGCTTCAAGGTCGCGGGCTTATGCCTTGAAATGCGGGGCCTCGGTTCGTTGCGATCTCGATTACAAAGGGGCATTCCATATGTCGCGATTGGCGACGGCGCGGGACAGGCTGGACAAAGCGGTGGCCCGTCTGGAGCGGGCACTCGATGGACTCGGCGCCAACGGCTCTGCCGGCGATGCCGCGCTGAAGGCCGAACTCCTTGCGGTCAAGCGCGACTACGCGGCGCTGTCGAAGACCGCGGCGGAGGTCGACAGCCGCTTGCAGAGCACCATCGGTCGGCTCGAAATCGTGCTGGAGAACTGAGGCGATGGCCCAGGTCGATATCCAGATCAACGGCAAGGCTTACCGGATCGCCTGCGAGGACGGGCAGGAACCGCGTCTGCGCGAGCTGGCGCACATGGTCGACGCCCATGTGAAGGATCTGGTGTCCCAGGTCGGCCAGGTCGGCGATACCCGGCTGATGGTGATGGCCAGCCTGCTGGTTGCCGACGAACTGGTCGACCTGCGCGACGCCGCCAACGAGGTCGACGAGGGCGAGGAGGAGTTCAGCCCCAGCGAACTCGACGACCTGGCTCTGACCATGGACGGGCTCGCCGAACGCATTGAGCGTATTGCCGTTCGGCTCGAGGGTCCCTAGATTGGGACCTGACGGGGCTGCGCGGTTCGTTAAGGTCGCATTTACCCCTGGGGCGATACCATCCTTCTAGGGAGCTGCCTCTGTCGGGACCGTGGTCTCGGCATTGCGGCACCCACCTGTCTTGGCAGGCCACAGAAGGGTAATCACTGGCCGACGGCCGAGGCGGCTCCGTCACATCCACGCCGCGCACCGACTTTCCGGAGATCATGACTCATTGCGACGAGGCTGAGGCCTATATCGACCTGGACGAGTTGCGGGCCGCCAAGACCGCTCTGCGCACGCCGCTGCTGAAGCGGCGGGCCGAGATTGCGGCGGCGGTGCCCGATGCCGGATCCCGGGTTGCGTCGCTGATCGCAGCGTCGTTTGCGCCGAGCTCGGGAACGGTGGTGGCCGGATACTGGCCGATGCGCGACGAGTTGGACCCCCGCTCGACCCTGGAAGCCCTGTCGGCCCGCGGCTGTCGAATCGCGTTGCCGGTGGTCACCGCCCCGGGGCAACCCCTGGTGTTCCGCGCCTGGGAGAGCGATGAACCTCTCGACGACGGTCCGTACGGTACGCTCCATCCGTCCGAGGACATGGACGTGGTCGAACCGCAGCTCCTGCTGGTACCGATGGTGGCTTTCGATCGCGCTGGCCGACGCCTGGGTTATGGAGGCGGCTTCTATGATCGCACGCTGGCGGCTCTGCGCGGCCGGTTCGCGGTCCAGGCAATTGGTGTCGCCTATGCGGACCAGGAGGTCACCGCGGTGCCGGCCGGACCGGAGGATGCCCGCCTGGACGGCGTGGTGACCGAGCGCGGCTACCTCGATTTCTCGGAGTAAGGGTAGTGCGTCTCCTGTTTCTGGGCGATGTCGTTGGCCGGTCCGGCCGCACGGTCGTGACCGAGCGGCTGCCGGGCCTGATCCGCGACCTTGCGACGGATTTCGTGGTTTGCAACGGCGAGAATGCGGCCGGCGGCTTCGGGATCACCGCCAAGATCTGCGCCGAGTTGTATGACGCCGGGGTCGATGTGATCACCACCGGCAATCACGTGTGGGACCAGCGCGAGATCCTCGACTACATCGCCGACGATCCGGCACTGATCCGGCCGATCAACTATCCGGAGGGCGCACCGGGCCGCGGGGCGGGCGTGTTCGAAAGCCGGCGCGGCCACCGGGTGCTGGTGATCAACGCCATGTGCCGGCTGTTCATGGATCCGCTGGACGACCCGTTCGCCGCGGTCGAAAAGGCGATCGACGGCTGGGCCCTGGGCCAGGACGCCGACGCCATCATGGTCGACCTGCACGGCGAGGCGTCGAGCGAGAAGATGGCGTTCGGCCACGCCTTCGATGGCCGAGTGTCGCTGGTGGTCGGAACCCACACCCACGTACCGACCGCCGATACCATGGTGCTGGCGAACGGCACCGCCTACCAGACCGACGCCGGCATGTGCGGCGACTACGACAGCGTCATCGGCATGAAGAAGGACGTTCCGATCGACCGCTTCACCCGCAAGCTGCCGACGCCGCGGCTGGAAGCGGCCGATGGCGATGCGACGTTGTGCGGCGTGTTCGTGGTGACCAACGACGCCACCGGCCTGGCCGAGCGGGTCGAGCCGGTCCGCCTCGGCGGCGTGCTCAGCCAGGCGATGCCGACCTAATCCGGTCCTATTGTCCCGCCAGCAGCCGCATGGCGCGCTGCTTGGTGCGCTCCCACGCGTCGGGGTTGCGGATGTTCTCCGGGTACTCCCCGCGGAACACCGACAGCATCTGTTGGGCCACCGACATCGCGCTGGCTTCGGCGAAGCCAGCGGTCAGCCCGCCGACATGCGGCGACAGGATGATATTCTCCAACGCACACAGCGGGTTGTCCGGTCCGACCGGCTCGACCTCGAACACGTCCAGCGCGGCCGCCCGGATCGTTCCGCTGGTCAGGGCGCGGTGCAGGGCTGCCTGCTCGACGATCTTGCCGCGCGCGGTGTTGATCAGGCAGGCGTGCGGCTGCATGGCGCCGAACGCGGCGTCATTGAACATGTGGTGGGTCTCGTCGTTCAACTCGGCGTGCACCGACACATAGTCGGCCTGGGCCAGCACCTCTTCGAGCGTCGGCAGCAGGGTCACGCCCAGGGTTTCCGCGGTCTCCGGTGCTACGTAGGGGTCGTAGGCGATCACACGCATGCTGAATGCGCCGGCGCATTTGCGCGCCATCTCGGTGCCGATCTGGCCGAACCCGACCAGCCCGAGGGTCGCCCCTTCCAGGTCATGAATGGTGTTGGCGGCGCCCAGGCGGTCCTGCCAGCCACGTCCGGTGCGGGTCATCGCATCATGCTCCGCGCCGTGGCGCGACAGGCTCATCATCATGAACAGCGCGTGCTCGGACACCGGCACCTTTCCGAAACCCGGATTGTTCACCACGGTCACGCCGCGCCGGGTGGCCGCCTCGATGTCGATCGCGTCGGTGCCGCGCCCGGACGAACAGATCACCAGCAGATCCTCGGCGGCCTCGATCACGTCGGCGTCGACCCGATTCGGATAGCGTCCGCAGATGCCGTGCGCGGCCTTGGCCGCATCCAGAACCGCCATGCGGGTCGGCTTCTCCAGCAGGGTGACGTCGACCTGCTCGCGCAGCGCCCGCTCACCGCCGATGTGATAGAGCGGGTCAATCAGCAGCACCTGATGTCGCATTGAATCGGTCGTCCTTCATTGGTGTCGCGAGCCGCAATGTCGTTGCATTCGCAGATCGAGGCGGGGAAACGGACGGACGAAGCGCCGCCATGTGGCGAGGATGATGGCATGCCGGTGTCGGCTTCCGCCATGCCCTCGCGGTCCGTCCGATCGAAACACCATTACCGCGCGACGGAGCCGAGTCCGCGTGGTAGAAGCGCGTCGGCGCCGATTCGGCGTTCGGTCGCGGCGCGCATCGCCTTGCGCGATGATGCGCCAGACCCCTACATATGGTATCAAAGCAGCGCCCGCGGCACGATGCGTCGCGGCCGGGAGTGTATGAGATGGCTGGTCATTCCCAGTTCAAGAACATCATGTATCGCAAGGGCGCGCAGGATAAGAAGCGCGCCAAGATCTTCACGCGCCTGACCCGCGAGTTGCAGATCGCCGCCAAGGCCGGCGACGACCCCGCGGCGAACCCGGCGCTGCGCTCGGCGATCCTTGCCGCGCGCAAGGAGAACATGCCGAAGGACAACATCGAGCGTGCCATCAAGAAGGGCTCGGGCGGCGGTGACGACAGCAACTACGAGGACGTTCGCTACGAGGGCTACGGACCAGGGGGCGTCGCGCTGATCGTCGACACCCTGACCGACAACCGCAATCGCACGGCATCGGAAGTGCGCTCGGCGTTCTCGAAGTACGGCGGCAACCTTGGTGAGACCAACTCGGTGTCGTTTATGTTCAACCGGGTCGGCCAGATCATCTACCCGGCCGAAGCGGGTACGCCCGACGCGATCTTGGAGGCGGCGATCGAGGCAGGAGCCGAGAACGCTGAGTCAAGCGAGACCGAGCACGAGATCACCTGCGCGGTGGAGGACTTCATCGCCGTGCGCGACGCGCTTGAGGAAAGCCTCGGCAGCGCGCAGTCGGCGCAGTTCACCTGGAAGCCGCTGAATACGATCGCGGTCGACGAAGACCAGGCGGGCACCCTGCTCAAGCTGTTCAACACGCTCGAAGACAATGACGACGTCCAGCAGGTCTCGGCCAATTTCGAGATCGCCGACGACATCATGGTGAAACTGACGGCCTGAACGGCCCGGACGTTCCCTGGTGGAGCGTTCCGGCGATATCGGCGCCGACCAAGGAGGGCCTGGATGCGGCTGATCGGGCTCGACCCCGGCCTGCGCAACACCGGTTGGGGTGTGATCGAGATGGACGGTCACGCGCTGCGGCACGTCGCCGACGGTACCGTGCACTCCGACGGCGACGCGCCGATCGCCACACGTCTGGTCCAGCTCTACGACGGCGTGCTCGACCTGATCGAACGCTGGAACCCGTCGGAGGCGGCGGTGGAGGAGACCTTCGTCAACCGCAATCCGGAGTCGACCCTGAAGCTGGGCCTCGCCCGGGGCGTGGTGCTGCTGGCGCCTGCCAAGGCCGGGCTGCCGGTTTCCGAGTACGCGCCCAAGCGGGTGAAGAAATCGGTGGTCGGCACCGGCAGCGCCAGCAAGGAACAGGTTCAGGCGATGATCACGACGCTTCTGCCGGGGGCCCGTATCGCCGGCGCCGATGCGGCCGACGCGTTGGCCGTCGCGGTCTGCCACGCCCACTTCATCCAGGCGCGCGGCGCCTACGGTGTGGAAGCCGGTCTGGCGACCCGAAAGTCGGCGGCGGGTTCCAACATCCAGCCCGGTCTGCAGCGCGCCATCGCGGCGGCGCTCGCCCGGGAAGCCGGAGGGGCCGGATCGTGATCGCCAAACTCAAGGGGCTGCTCGACTCGACCGCCGACGGCATGGCGGTGATCGACGTCGGCGGTGTCGGCTATCTGGTGTTTGCGTCGGCCCGCACGCTGACGGCGCTCGGCGAGCCCGGTTCCGCCGTGTCGGTGCTGGTCGATACCCATGTCCGAGAGGATCACATCCACCTGTACGGCTTTGCGTCGGCCGCCGAGCGCACGTGCTTCCGGATGCTGCAGACCGTGCAGGGCGTCGGCGCCAAGCACGCGCTGTCGATCCTGTCGGTGCTGTCGCCGGAAGATGTGTTCACCGCGATTGCCGCCCAGGACCGGGTGATGCTGACCCGCGCCGACGGTGTGGGACCGAAGCTGGGGCAGCGGATCGTCAACGAGCTGAAGGACAAGACCGTCAACGTCGCCCTCGGGCTTGGCGCCGATGCGACCGGCCCGGCGCGGGCGGCGGCGGTTGCCGGCCAGCCGGGGGACGATGCCGTGGCCGATGCGGTCTCCGCCCTGTCGAACCTGGGGTATGGCCGGGCCGAGGCGTACGGTGCCGTCTCCACCGCCCGGCAGGCACTGGGTGAAGGCGTCGCCCTCGACAAGCTGATCACGCTGGCGCTGAAGGAGCTGGCGGCGTGATGGTCGACGACGATCCGGATGCGGCGGCAGACCGGCTGATTGCCGGTGACCGCGCGCCCGAGGACCTCGGCGAGACTACGTTGCGTCCGCAGACGCTGGACGACTTCGTGGGCCAGAAGCGGGTCCGCCAGAACCTGCGGATCTTCGTTGATGCGGCGCGCGGACGTGGCGAGGCGCTGGACCATGTCCTGCTGTTCGGCCCGCCCGGCCTCGGCAAGACCACGCTCGCCCAGATCGTGGCCCGTGAGCTGGGCGTCAACTTCCGTGCGACCTCCGGACCGGTGATTGCCAAGGCCGGCGATCTGGCGGCCCTGCTGACCAACCTCGGGCCGCGCGATGTTCTTTTCATTGATGAAATTCATCGCCTTAATCCTGCCGTAGAGGAAGTGCTGTATCCCGCCATGGAGGACTATCAGCTCGACCTGATCATCGGCGAGGGGCCGTCGGCGCGGTCGATCCGCATCGACCTGCCGCCCTTTACCCTGGTTGCGGCGACCACCCGGTCGGGGCTGATCACGACACCACTTCGTGAGCGTTTCGGTATTCCCTTGCGGCTTGAATTCTACGACACCGAGGAACTGACCAGCATCGTGCGACGCGGCGCGCGGCTGCTGGATTTCGAACTGACCGACGACGGCGCCGGAGAGATCGCCCGGCGTGCCCGAGGAACCCCCCGGGTGGCGGGACGTTTGCTGCGACGGGTGCGTGACTTCGCGTCGGTGGCTGGTTCCGGCCGTGTCGATGCCGAAATTGCCGACGCATCGTTGACACGGCTCGACATCGACCAACGGGGCCTCGATGCCATGGATCGGCGCTATCTCGGGTGCATCGCTGAGAACTACGGTGGCGGCCCGGTCGGTGCGGAGACGCTGGGCGCGGCTCTTGGCGAACAGCGCGACGTGATCGAGGAAGTGATCGAACCCTACCTGATGCAGCAGGGACTGCTCCAGCGCACGCCGCGCGGCCGCATCCTGTCGGCGGCCGGATGGCGGTACCTGGGCCTCACCCCGACCGCGGTCGCGGCCGCGCAGCTTGAACTGCTGCCGGACGAGGGGGAGGGCGACGATGCTTGATCCTGCGGCGGCGACCGGGCCGCTGGCCGGCGGGGAGTTCCGCCTGCCGGTGCGGGTCTACTACGAGGACACCGACGCCGGCGGCATCGTCTATCACGCCAACTATCTGCGGTTCGCGGAGCGGGCGCGGACCGAAACGCTGCGGCGCCTGGGCATCGACCAGTCGCGCCTGCGCGAAGAGAACGACGTGATGTTCATCGTGCGCCGCTGCACGATCGACTTCCGGTCCCCGGCGCGCCTTGACGACGCGCTGGAGATCCGGACCCGGATGACCGGTTGGCGGGGGGCCGCGATCGAGGCCGAGCAGACGGTCCACCGGCAGGGTGAGGAAGGGACATTGGTTGCCCTGGAACTCACCATCGCCTGCGTGAACGGCAAGGGTCGACCGGTTCGGGTGCCGAATCCGGTGCGCGACGCCTTCGACCGGGCCGCGGGTGCCGCGTAATCAGCAACGAGGGATTGATGGATCAGACGGCACAGATCGCGCTTGGGGCCGCCGCGGCCGGAGCTTCCAACTTGAACATCTGGGACTTGTTCCTGGCGGCGGACCCGATCGTGAAGGGGGTCATGGGCATGCTGCTGTTCGCCTCGGTGTTCTGCTGGGCGATCATCTTCGACAAATGGTTCAAGGTGCGGTCGCTGCGGCGGCGCGCCGTCGAGTTCGAGGAGGCGTTCTGGTCGGGCGGTTCGCTCGAGGACCTGTATGACCGCATGGGGAACCACCCCGAAGACCCGATGGCGGCGGTGTTCTCGTCGGCCATGCGCGAATGGCGGCGCTCGGCCGCCCGTGGGCTGACGTCGAAGGGTACCGAACTGCGCGCCAGCCTGCGGCACCGCATCGACCAGGTGATGTCGCTGACGATCTCGCGTGAGATGGAAGCGCTGGAAAAGCGCATGACGTTCCTGGCGTCGGTCGGGTCGACGGCGCCGTTCATCGGCCTGTTCGGCACGGTCTGGGGCATCATGAACAGCTTCCAGTCGATCGCCGCTTCGAAGAACACCAGTCTCGCGGTGGTCGCCCCGGGCATCGCCGAGGCGCTGTTCGCGACGGCGCTCGGCCTGGTCGCGGCAATTCCGGCGGTCATCTTCTACAACAAGATCTCCAGCGACCTCGGGCGCTACGCCGCGCGGCTCGAGGGGTTCGCGCTGGAGTTCGGATCGATCCTGTCGCGCCAGCTCGACGAGGGGAACTGAGCCGTGGCAGCGCCAATGCTGAACGCACGAGGCAGTGGGAACGGGCGGCGTCGATACAGGCCGTTGAGCGAGATCAACGTCACGCCGTTCGTCGACGTGATGCTGGTGCTGCTCATCGTGTTCATGGTCACCGCCCCCCTGCTGACGGTCGGCGTGCCGGTCGATCTGCCGAAAACCGAAGCAGCGCAGCTGACCGACGAGGTCGAGCCGCTGGTGGTGACGGTACGGGCCGACGGCAGCATCTACCTTCAGGAAAGTGCGGTCGCGGCCGAGCAACTGGTGCCGAGGCTGGTGGCGGTCACCGGTGCCAAGCCCGACACCCGGATCTTCGTTCGTGGCGACCGGCGCATCGCCTATGGGGCGGTCATGGAAGTGATGGGGATGGTGAGTGCCGCCGGCTTCACCCGGGTGGCGCTGCTGGCCGAACTGCCCGAGCCGGCAACCCCTGCCAACCCCAAGCCTTGAGCTGACGAGGCGGTCATGACCCGCGGTGTGACGCTGTCGGTTGTCTTCCATGTGGCGCTGGTCCTGCTTGCGATCATCGGGCTGCCGGAACTCGTGCGCCCGCGGCCGATCGAGGACCGCCTGGTCGTGGTCGATGTCGTCACCATTGGCTCGGTGACCAACGCGCCGCCGCCGGTGGCCGATGCCCCGAAGCCCGACGCCCCGACGCCAAGCACGAAGGCCAAGCCGGACTCGCCAAAGACACCGCCGCCGCCGCCCGCCAACTCGGCGACCCCGCCGCCGGCGCCGAAGATCGAGCCGCCGCGCGTCGAGGCGCCCAAGGTCGAGGTTCCGAAGGCCGAACCGCCCAAGCCGCAGACCGCGCGCAATACCGCCCCACCGGCCGAGCCACCGAAGGTCGAGCCGGCGCCGACCCAGACGCCGTCGCCCGCCGAACGGGTTCCCGCGCCGAAGCCGGAAGCGGTTGCGAAGGCCGAGCCCGTGCCGTTGCCGAAGCCGAAGGAGCCCAAGCAGCCGGAACCTCAGCCCGACGCCATTCCGCTGCCCAAGCCGAAGCCGCCGGAAGCCAAGAAGCCGGAGCCGGAAGCGCCGAAGCCTGAGGAGGTCAAGAAGCCGGAACCGGAAGCGCCGAAGCCGCAGGAAGTTGCGAAGCCGGCACCGCCGAAAACTGAGCCAGCGAAGCCCCAGCCCGAGGCGGTGACCGCAGCGGATGCGACCCCGGCGCCACCCCTGCCGGTATCGCGCCCGACACCGCCGAAGCGTCCGGAGCAGCAGCAGGCGGCCAAGCCGACGCCTCCGTCGCCCGAGAAAGAGAAGCAGCAGGACAAGACCGACGATTTCCTGAGCGTGCTGAAAACCGTCCAGAAGATGAAGGAAAGCACGTCGAATCCGACGCAGACGACCCAGAACGCACCGAAGACCCAGGATTCGACCGCGCGAACCTCGAACTTCGACTCCGATCGGCCGTTGTCGGTATCGGAGATGGACGCGATCCGTCAGCAGATCGCGCGTTGCTGGCTGGTGCCGGCCGGCGCGAAGCAGGGCGAATCGCTGCTGGTCGAGATCCGCGTCCGCATGAACGCCGATCGGACGGTGCGCGACGCCGAGATTCTCGATTCGAACCGACTGCGCACCGACCCGTTCTTCCGGGCCGCAGCGGAATCCGCACTGCGTGCCCTGCGCAATCCATCCTGCACACCTCTCAACCTCCCGCCGGAGAAGTACGAGACATGGAAAAGCTTCACGATCACCTTCGACCCGAAGGACATGTTGTCTTGACCGCCAACACGCCCGCCCGCCCGGTGGCGACGGTATCGCGCCGCGACATGGGCCGGCTCGTCCTCGGCAGCGCGCTGGCCGGCGGGCTGGCGGCCGGCACCGTGGGCGGCTTCGCCAAGCCGGCTGCGGCAGAGTTGAGGATCGACATCACCCAGGGCCGGGTCGAACCCTTGCCGGTGGCGATCGCCGACTTCAGGGGCGAGGGCATCGAGCCGACCCGGATCGGCCGGGAGATCGCCGGCATCATCCGCGCCGACCTGGAGCGTTCCGGCCTGTTCAAGCCGATCGACCAGAACGCGTTCATCCAGACCGACCTGCAGTTCGACGTGGTGCCGCGGTTCGGGGACTGGCGCCTGATCAACGCGCAGGCGCTGGTGCACGGCCGGGTGACCGAGATCGGTCAGGGCCAGGTACGGGTCGAGTTCAGGCTCTGGGACGTGTTCGCCGAGCAGTACATGACCGGCACCACCCTGACGGTGATCCCGGAGTCGCTGCGCCGGGCAGCGCACATCATCGCCGACCTGATCTACAAGCGACTCACCGGCGAGGACGGGTACTTCGACAGCCGGATCGTCTACATCGCCGAGAGCGGCGCCCAGAACCGGCGCAAGAAGCAACTCGCCATCATGGATCAGGACGGGGCGAACCATAAGTTCCTGACCGACGGCGGCACCCTTGTGTTGACCCCGCGGTTTTCGCCGACCCACCAGGAGATCACGTACCTCGCCTATTACAACAACAAGCCGCGGGTCTACATCTTCAACCTAGACACCGGCCAGCAGGAGGTGCTCGGCGATTTCCCGGGGATGACTTTCGCCCCTCGGTTCTCGCCCGACGGCAACCAGGTGATCATGAGCCTGGCGCGCGACGGTGTGACCGACGTTTACAAGATGGACCTGCGGACCCGCCGCGTCACGCGGCTGACCAACTCATCGTCGATCGACACGTCGCCAAGCTTCTCGCCCGACGGAACCCAGGTGGTCTTCAACTCCGACCGCGGCGGCGCCCAGCAGCTCTATGTGATGGATTCGAACGGTGGCGGCGTAAAGCGGATCAGCTTCGGACAGGGCCGGTACGCCACGCCGGTGTGGTCGCCGCGCGGCGATCTGATCGCGTTCACGAAAATCGCCGGTGGGCAGTTCCACATTGGCGTGATGCGGGTCGACGGGTCGGGCGAGCGCCTGATCGCCGGTGGATACCTGATGGAAGCCCCGAGCTGGGCTCCGAACGGGCGGGTGCTGGTTTACTTCAAGCAGCAGCGCACCGATTCCGCCGGACGGGGCGGTGAGACCAAGTTGTTCACGATCGATCTCACCGGATACAATGAACGCGAGGTGGTTACGCCTCTGGATGCTTCGGACCCGGCCTGGAGTCCGTTGTTGCGCTAAAGTTGTGTGTCTACGGAGCCACTTGCTTCGTCAAGCGTTCCACAAGTATAAGGGGCCTCGCTTGAGGTCGGGGGCCGGGCGGAGATACGTGCGACCGACCCACAGGCAGGGCCCGGAGGAACGGGGTCCAACTGGACCGCAATGAGGGGGCGGGGCGCCAGGGTTCACACATCTCCAGAGGTATGACCAATGATGCGCATGAAGTTTTTGAGCGTTTTCGCAGCCGTCGCAATGCTTGCGGCGTGCGAGACCGCACCGGATAGCACTGCGAATACTGGTGCCGGCGGTTCCACCAGCACTGCAACCGCCCCAGCACCGAAGGGCCCGGCTCCGGGTTCTCGTGAAGATTTCGTCGTCAACGTCGGTGACCGTGTGTTCTTCGCCCTCGACAGCTCCGAGGTGATGGCGGACGGCCGTACGACGTTGGAGAAGCAGGCCTTCTGGCTGCGCAAGTACCCGCAGGCGACCGTGACCGTCGAAGGTCACGCCGACGAGCGCGGCACCCGCGAATACAACCTGGCGCTGGGCGAGCGTCGTGCAGCGGCTGCCCGTGACTATCTGGTCAGCCTCGGTGTCGACCCGAGCCGTATTGCCACGATCTCCTACGGCAAGGAGCGTCCGGACGTCCTCGGCTCGAACGAGGAAGCCTGGGCCAAGAACCGCCGCGCAGTCACCGTCATCAACTGACGGCTGCGAAGCTGAGTGCGTGAACCGACGGCTGCGGCAACCCCGCGGCCGTCGGCGCCTCATTTTCGCCGCGGGGTTCGGATATGATTCAGGCCATGACACGTTTCGGCCTTGTGTTTCCATTGATGCTGGCTGCGGTGGTTTCCCTCGTGGATGCCGTGCCGGCGGCCGCGCAGCAGGACGTCTCGGTACTGGTTGATCGGGTCGGTCGACTGGAGCGGAGCATCACCGAACTGCAGCGCTCGGTGTATTCCGGCTCGCCGCCACCTGCGGGTGGGTTGAGCGGACCGGTCGATGCCGGCGGCCAAGCGGCGCTTCCGAACCTTCTGACCAAAGTACAGCAGCTTGAGAGCCAGATCCGCGTCCTGACGGGCCGGGTCGAGGAGCTCGGCTATCAGCTTCAGCGCATGAACGACCACGTCGACAAGGTGCAGGTCGATACCGACCTGCGTCTACAGGCCCTGGAGGGTGGCGCCCCGCCCGAAGCCGTGCCGGGCCAGTCGAGTGCCGCGCCGCAGAAGCCTGCCCCGTCGGCGAATGCCGGTGCAGCCGGTGCCGCGTCGGGCGGCCCGCGGACTTTCGGGCAGCTGTCCCAGACGGAAGCCCAGCAGGCCGTTACACCGAAATCGAGCCCGTCCACCCAGCAGGCGGCCCTGCCGTCCGGCTCGGTCGAGGTGCAGTATCAGGCGGCGTTCGATTACTTGGTCAAGCATGACTACGAGAGCGCCGAGCAGGCGTTCCGCGCGTTCACCAAGGCCCACCCCGACGATCCCCTGGCCGGTAACGCCCAGTACTGGATGGGCGAGACGTTCTATGTCCGGCAACGCTATCAGGAAGCGGCGGTGGCGTTCCTGGAGGGCTACCAGAAGTATCCGAAGAGCCCGAAGTCGGCGGACAATCTGCTGAAACTCGGCATGGCGCTGGGCCAGGTCGGCCAGCCGGCGGAAGCCTGCTCGGCGTTCGCCAGGCTTCAGAAGGAGTTTCCGGACGCGCCGACCAACATCAAGCGGCGCTTGTTCCAGGAAACCCAGAAGCTGCAGTGCGCCTCCTGAGGCCCGGTACCGAATTCTCCAGCCTGACCGCCGAGGAGTTTGCTGCGAGCCTCGACCCGTTGCTGTGCACTCAGACCGGGGTGCTGGGTGTCGCGGTTTCCGGCGGACCGGACAGCGTGGCGCTGCTTCATCTGGCTGACGCCTGGGCCCGGCAGCGCGGCCGCGCACTCCAGATCTACACGGTCGATCACGGCCTTCGGCCGGAAGCGGTTGCCGAGGCGACGCGGGTCGGACAGGCATGCGCGATGGCCGGTCGGCCGCACCGGATCCTGCGCTGGGCGGGGGCAAAGCCCAGCAGCGGGATTCAGGCCGCCGCCCGGCGTGCGCGCTACGACCTGATGGCGCAGGCCTGCCGGGACGACGGCGTAGTCGACCTGCTGCTGGCCCATCATCTGGACGATCAAGCCGAGACCCTGCTGCACCGCATCGACCGCGGAACCGGCCCCGACGGGCTGGCCGGCATGGCGCGTGTGCGGGAGTTCGATGGCGTCCGGCTGCTGCGGCCGCTGCTCGATGTTCCGAAGGCTCGGCTCCTGGCGACCTGCCGGTCGGCCGGCGTCGAGTGGGTCGACGACCCTTCGAACCGCGACCCGCGATTCGCCCGCACCGAACTGCGGGATCTGGCCCCGGCTCTGTGTGATGCCGGCGTTACGCCGAGCCGCCTTGGCCGCCTGGCATTGGCGATGGCCTCGGCGCGGGCGGCGTTGGACAGGTTCGCCGCCGAGTGGATGACGCAGCACGCCGCCGTCTTGCCGGTGGGGGTGGTTCGAATGGACCGTGCCGCCCTGGTCGCGGCGCCATCGGTATTGCGCCGTCGCCTGATCGACCGCGCCCTGCGGGCGATCGGCGGCAACCGTTATCCGCTGCGCAGCGATGGGCTGGAGCGCTTGCTGGCCTGGATCGAGGCGGATCGCCCGGAGCAGCGGGTCCGGACACTCGCCGGATGCCGTGTCGAGGTGGCCGGTGACGGATTGACGATCTTGCGCGACTGGCGACAGGCTGCGCGGCCGGTGGTGGTTGCGGCGCATGGCCGCGGCTCCTGGGACAGTCGTTTCGAGATCGAAAACCCGACGTCGGCACCCGTTCGTGTTGGAGTTTGCGGTGGCGAGGGTTGGCGGCGATGGCGCCGAACGGCGCAAAGCAGCGCGCTGGCTGGTGCGCAGACGGTTGCGCACGCCGCGCGACTCGCTTTGCCGGCCGTTGTCGACCTTGACGGAGGTATCGGCCTCCCCCACCTTGTATGCAGCGCGCCTGCGCCGTCCGGTTGGGTCGGAGAAGACGTACGCATCCGGCTCCGGCCGATGGTACCCTTTCTCACGAACGATCGGCGTCCCGGCGACGGTGTGGACCCCCGGCCCTCACAGCCGTGCAACGGAAGGCAGGCTACGTGAACAATTTCGGTAAGAATCTGGCCCTTTGGATCATCATCGGCGTGCTGCTGGTGGCGTTGTTCAATCTGTTCCAGGGCTCGACTCCGCGGACCAGCCAGTACAGCCTGCCGTATTCGGACTTCCTGTCCGAGGTCGAGTCCGGGCGAGTCAATCAGGTCACGATCCAAGGCAACACGATCAACGGACATTTCTCGGACGGTCGCGGGTTCTCGACCTACGCGCCCCAGGACTCCGATCTGGTCAATCGCCTGAGCAAGTCCGGTGTCCGGATTTCGGCGGCGCCGCCGGAAGAGGGCATGTCCGGGGTGCTCGGCATCCTGATCAGCTGGTTCCCGATGCTGCTGTTCATCGGTGTGTGGATCTTCTTCATGCGCCAGATGCAGGGCGGTGGCGGCAAGGCCATGGGCTTCGGCAAGAGCCGGGCTCGCCTGCTGACCGAGAAAACCGGGCGCGTTACGTTCGACGACGTCGCCGGCATCGACGAGGCCAAGACCGAACTCGAGGAGATCGTCGAGTTCCTGAAGGACCCGCAGCGCTTCCAGCGGCTTGGCGGCAAGATCCCCAAGGGCTGTCTGCTGGTCGGCCCCCCGGGCACCGGTAAGACGCTGCTGGCGCGCGCCATCGCGGGCGAGGCCAATGTTCCGTTCTTCACGATCTCGGGTTCCGACTTCGTCGAGATGTTCGTCGGCGTCGGCGCCAGCCGCGTCCGCGACATGTTCGAGCAGGGCAAGAAGAATGCGCCCTGCATCATCTTCATCGACGAAATCGACGCGGTCGGACGGCATCGTGGAGCCGGACTGGGCGGTGGCAATGATGAGCGCGAACAGACGCTGAACCAGCTGCTCGTCGAGATGGACGGCTTCGAGGCAAACGAAGGCGTGATCCTGATCGCCGCCACCAACCGTCCGGACGTCCTGGACCCGGCGCTGCTGCGCCCGGGCCGCTTTGACCGTCAGATCGTCGTGCCGAACCCGGACATCCTGGGTCGCGAGAAGATTCTGAAGGTGCACATGCGCAAGGTGCCGCTGGGCCCGGACGTCGAGGCGCGGACCATCGCGCGCGGCACCCCCGGATTCTCCGGCGCCGATCTGGCGAACCTCGTGAACGAGGCCGCGCTGCTTGCCGCCCGCAAGGGCAAGCGCGTGGTCGGCATGAGCGAGTTCGAGGAAGCCAAGGACAAGGTCATGATGGGCGCGGAGCGACGCTCCATGGTCATGACCGAGGACGAGAAGAAGCTGACCGCCTATCACGAGGCCGGGCACGCGATCGTGGCCCTGCATTGCCGCGACAGCGATCCGATCCACAAGGCGACGATCATTCCACGCGGCCGCGCGCTCGGCATGGTCATGCGCCTGCCGGAGGGCGACCGGATCTCGCTGTCCCGGGCCAAGTTGCTGGACGACCTGCGGGTGGCGTGCGGTGGCCGTCTCGCCGAGGAGCTGATCTTCGGCGCCGACCGGATCACCACCGGCGCATCGTCCGACATCCGCATGGTCTCCGACATGTCGCGGCGCATGATCACCGAGTGGGGCATGAGCGAGCGGCTCGGGTTCCTGGCCTATTCGGCGGACCAGCAGGAGGTGTTCCTCGGGCACTCCGTCACCCAGCAGAAGAATGTCTCCGACGCCACCGCCAAGGTGATCGACGAGGAGATCCGCCGGGTCACCGACGACGCCTACGAGGATGCCCGGCGTATCCTGTCGGAGCACATGGACGACCTGCACACCCTGGCCACGGGCCTGCTCGAGTACGAGACGCTGTCCGGCGACGACATCAATGATCTGCTGGCCGGCCGGCCGGTCGACCGCACGGGCGGCCGCGACGACGGCCACAAGCAGGCAGCCGGACGACGGGCCTCGGTGCCGACCGGTGGGGCGGAGACGCCCGGCGCCGGCGGCCTGGAACCGGACCCGCAGCCCGGCGACTGATCCTGTGACGCTTATTCAACGCAAGCCCGCGCTCACGCGCGGGCTTCTGCGTTCCGGCAACCGGATCTACCTGCTGCCGCGGGACATCGTGACCGGCGAGGCGGCGCGTGCGGGCATTGCGTTCGGCACGGCACGGCCGTTGGCCGGCGGTGCTTCGGCGTACCATGCGCTCGATCTGATCGTGCGAACCGATGACGGGATCCAGGTCGTGCGTACATCGCTGGCCGCGCTGGACAGCCTCGACCTCCCCGACATCGAGACCCGGCTGGAGCGCCTCGGCGCCAAGCGAGCCTTGATCGACGATGCCGGCCTTCCGATGCTCATGGGCATTGTCAACGCCACGCCCGACAGTTTCTCCGACGGCGGCCAGCACGCCGATGCCGAAAGTGCGATCGCCCACGGCCTGCGCCTGTCGCAGGAAGGGGCAACGATCCTGGACATCGGCGGCGAGTCGACCCGCCCCGGTGCGGACCCGGTGTCGATCGGTGAGGAGATCCGCCGCACCGAACCGGTGGTCCGTGCCCTGGCAGGGGCGGGTCACAGCGTCTCGATCGACAGCCGCAACGCTCCGGTCATGGCCGCCGCGTTGGATGCCGGCGCCGCCTGGGTGAACGACGTCTCGGGACTGACACACGATTCCGCGGCGTCGGCGTTGGTGGCCGAGCGAGGGTGCCCGGTGGTGCTGATGCACATGCGTGCCGATCCCAAGACCATGCAACTGGAGCCGAGCTACCAGTGCGCGCCGCTCGATGTGTACGACGAACTGGAGGAACGGGTGGCGGCGGCTGTGGCGGCGGGCATCGCGCGCGACCGGATCGTCATCGACCCGGGGTTCGGGTTCGCCAAGAGCACGACGCACAACCTGGAAGTAACCTCATGGCTGGCGCTGTTCCACGGCCTGGGGTGTCCGGTGCTGTTCGGGGCGTCGCGCAAGAGCTCGATCGGCCAGATGTCACGTGGGGAACCAGTGGGCGAGCGGCTGCCGGGATCGCTGGCTCTCGGGCTGGCCGCGGCGGCGCGGGGTGCGCAGATCCTGCGGGTCCACGACGTCGGCGAGACCATGCAGGCCCTGGCTGTCCAGCGGGCGCTGGATGCCGTCGACCAATAGAGCGGCTATCGGCGGATCAGGATGATCGCGGCGGCGGTAAGATCGATCCCCGCGCACAGCCACCAAGCCGCCTGATAGTCACCCTGGGCATCGCGCAGCACGCCGATGACCAGTGGAGCGAACGCGTAGGTGACTTGGGTTCCCGCGACCACCAGCCCGACCGCGCGGGTGAACACCGCCATCGGCAGCTCGCGGCGCACGATCAGGCTAGGCAGGGTGATCAGGTTGCCGACCCCCAGGCCGAAGGCGGTGCAGGCGACCACCATCGTCGAGGTTCCAACTCCGCTTGCCAGGGCGGACAGTGCCGCGACCTGCAGGGCCAGGGTCGCCGCTGTGGCGTGGCGGGGGTTGATCCGGTCGATCACGAACCCGGTGGCCACCCGGCCGACGATGGCCGACCCGGTGGTCAGGCCGACGGCCAGGGACAATGTCTCGGGGTCCAGGCTTGGTGTCAGGAACGCGACGAGGTGGGTGAGGAATCCGACCTGGGCGAACAACCCCAGCGCGAACGCGACCATGACCGTCCACAACGCGGGGATCCGCAACAGGCTGCGTGCCGAAACCGGGGAAGGGGCTTCGGCCGGAGCGGACGCCGCCGCGCCGCCGGCTGCGGCACCGTCGGGGGCCATGCCGAGTTTTGCCGGGGAGGTTCCCAGGAAGGCGATCGACGCCGGCCAGAGGGTCAGAACCATCACGGCCACCACCAACCCCACCCCGGTGGTGAATCCGTAGTGTTCGATCGCCAGGATCATCAGCGGGGCCACGATCACGCCGCCGCAGCTGGCGCCGTTCAGCGCCAGGCTGATGGCGAACCCCATCCGGCGGTCAAACCACGGCGCGATCAGGGCGTTGACCATCACCCCGCTCATCGCGGCCCAGCCGAAGCTCATGGCCAGGAACGCTGGCCAGATCTGCCAGACCTCGACGACCCGGGTCAGGGACAACACGCTGCCTGCCATCACCAGGCTGCCGCACAGCACCACGGCGCGCTCGCCGAACCGGTCGATCAGGCGGGGCACCATGGTGATCGCGGCCGCACCGAGCAGGTAGTATCCGGTGACCGCGCCGCCGACCGTGCCGGTCGCCCAGCCCCGGCTTTCGGCCAGCGTAGCGAGGTAGACGCCGGCGCCGTAGAAGCCGAAGCCCCAGCCGAACATGGCTACCAGAAACGCGGTCGCGACGACCTTCCATCCGTGGAACAAGAAGCTGACTCCCGTTGCTTACGCCGAGCCTAGCGCTCCCCGCCGAGCTCGTGTCCAGAGGAACACGGTCGCTGTGGGGCCATTGCCGCGCCGCCGCTGGGGCCATGCACGGGCGGTCGCGACGGCGCGGCGGATCGGATATAAGCGGAGCAGGAGACGACACCGGGGTAAACGGTATGGCGCGCAAACTGTTCGGAACCGACGGCATTCGCGGTCGGGCCAACACCGAGCCGATGACGGCGGATCTCGCCATGAAAGTGGCGATGGCGGCGGGCCTGCACTTTCGCAAGGACCATGGGCGCCGGCCGCTGGCGGTGATCGGCAAGGACACCCGGTTGTCGGGCTACATGCTCGAGCCGGCGATGGTCGCGGGATTCACCGCGATCGGCATGGACGTCGTACTGGTCGGGCCGATGCCGACCCCGGCGGTTGCCATGCTGACCCCGTCGCTGCGCGCCGATCTCGGGGTGGTGATCTCGGCGTCGCACAACGCGTTTCACGACAACGGCATCAAGCTGTTCGGCCCGGATGGCTACAAGCTGTCCGACGCCGCCGAACTCGATATCGAAGCCCGCATGGATGATCTCGGGGCCGGCGCGCTGGCCGGGTCGCGCGACCTGGGGCGGGCGCGCCGGATGGAGGACGCCCAGGGCCGGTACATCGAGGCCGTGAAGGCGGCGTTCCCATCGAACCTGTCGCTGGATGGTTTGAAGGTGGTGGTCGATTGCGCCAACGGTGCCGGCTACAAGGTGGCGCCGCGGGTGCTCTACGAACTCGGGGCCGAGGTCATCCCGATCGGCGTCGAGCCGAACGGCTTCAACATCAACGACCGCTGTGGTGCCACGGTGCCGCAGTCGATGCGGGCGCGGGTGGTCGAGGAAGGGGCCGACGTCGGACTGGCGCTCGACGGCGACGCCGACCGGCTGATCCTGGCGGATGAGATCGGGCAGGTGATCGACGGCGACCAGGTGCTGGGCATGATGGCCCGGTCATGGTCCGAGAGCGGCCGGTTGAAGGGCGGCGGGGTGGTTGCGACGGTGATGTCCAATCTCGGGCTGGAACGGTATCTGCAGTCGATCGACCTGAAGCTGGAACGGACGTCGGTCGGTGACCGCTACGTGTTGGAACGAATGCATTCCGACGGCTACAACGTCGGCGGCGAGCAGTCCGGCCACATGATCTTCAGCGACTACGCCAAGACCGGCGACGGGCTGCTGGCCGCCCTTCAGGTTCTGGCGGTGCTGATCCGCGCCGGCCGGCCGATGTCGGAGGTGGCTCGGGTGTTCGCGCCGCTGCCTCAGGTCCTGAAGAACGCTCGGTATGGCGGCGGCGATCCCTTGCAGACGGCGGGGGTGAAGGCGGCCATCGCCGAAGGCGAGCAGGCGTTGAACGGTACCGGCAGGCTGCTGATCCGCAAATCGGGCACCGAGCCGGTGATCCGAGTCATGGCCGAGGGCGACAATCAGCGGGCCGTCGCGGGGATCGTCGATGCGATCGTCGGCGCCATCGAAGCCGAGGCCAAGGAGGGCAGCGCGTGAGTGGCGGTGGAACGGCGCGCCGGATCGCCGGCCGGGTGCTGATCGTCGCCGGCTCCGATTCCGGCGGCGGCGCCGGGATTCAGGCCGATATCAAATCGGTGACCGCGCTCGGTGGCTATGCCATGACGGCGATCACCGCGTTGACTGCCCAGAACACCGAGGGCGTCTTTGGGGTTCACGAAGTCCCCGTGGACTTCCTGCGCCAGCAGATGGAACTGGTGATCAACGACATCGGCGTCGACTGCGTGAAGACCGGGATGCTGCACTCCGGCACGGTGATCGAGACGGTGTGCGACGCGCTCGACTCCCTGGCACCCAGCGTGCCGATCGTGATCGACCCGGTGATGGTCGCCAAGGGCGGGCATGCCCTGCTCGAGCCGAGCGCCATGGGCGTGCTGAAGACCCGGCTGATCCCGCGTTCGACCGTCCTGACCCCGAACCTGCCGGAGGCTGAACTGCTGACCGGCATGGAGATCCGTGATGAGGACGACATGCGGCGGGCAGCCGATCTGCTGTTGTCGTTCGGGCCGCGGGCCGTGCTGCTCAAGGGCGGCCACATGGACAGCCATGACGTCATGGACCTGCTGGCCAGCGACGACGGGATCGAGGTGATCCGAGGCCCGCGCATCCAGACCCGGCATACCCACGGTACCGGTTGCTCACTGGCGTCTGCCATTGCCTGCGGCCTGGCGCAGGGATTGAGCCTGACCCGCGCGATCCGTCGGGCGCGCAGCTACGTACTGACCGCTATCGGTACCGCCCCGGGCTGGGGGCGCGGCCACGGTCCGCTCAACCACGCGCACACCGTGCGCGCGGACGCCTGAGCCGCTACATCACGGCGCGGTTCAGCGCCGGGTCGCGTGACAGGGTGTCGCCAATCAGGTCAACGCCGCGCTGCACCGCCGCCAGATCGGCGGGGCGGCCGAGCGCAATGCGCAGGTGATCGCGTCCGGCACCCGGCGCGACGGCGAACACCGGACCATCGGCCACCGTGACGCCACGCTCGACAAGGGCAGCGGCGGCGGAACCGCGCCAGGGTTCGGGCACCGCCAGCCACAGATGCGGGCTGGTAGCCGGTGCCGGCGCCAACCATCGGTTCAGCCTGGCTCTGGCCAACTGTCCGCGCGCCATCTGTTCGTCCCGCTTGGCGAAGGTCAGCCGGTCCGCAGTGCCGTCGGCGAGCCAGCGCACCAGGATCTCCACCGTCAGCGGAGGCGTCATCCACAGCGTGTCGCGCAGGGCGGCCAGTATCCTGGGGCGCAGGACGGCCGGCGCGCGCAGGGCGCCGACCCGCAGGCCGGGTGCCAGATGCTTGGAAGCGGCGGCGAGATAGATCGAGTGTTCGGGCGCGAGTGCCGCAATCGGCGGCGGGGCGTGGTCGGCAAAGGCGCGGTAGATATCGTCCTCGATCAGGAGCACGTTGTGCCGGGACACGATGCCGGCAACTGATTGTCGGCGGGTGGCGGGCAGGACGGACGTGGTGGGGTTCTGCAAGGTCGGGATCAGGAACACGCCTTTCGCCCGATGCTGCCGGATCGCCGCCTCCAGTGCCTCGGGTATGACGCCGTCGGCGTCCATCTCGACGCCGACTGTGCGCAGGTGGCGGGCGGTTGCGGCGCTCTTGAAACCCGGATGGGTCAGCCGTTCGCACAGCACCACGTCGCCCGGCTCGAAGGCGGCCGACAGCGCCAGGGCAATGCCGTGCTGGGCTCCGGAGGTGACCACCGTACCGTCGGTGTCGGCCGGCATGCCCATGCCGCGCAACCACTGCGCCAGTGCGGCCCGGTGTGCCGGTCGACCGCCGCTGGGATCGTAGGTAGTCAGGGCCGGTGCCCGGTTGTCGCCGGCGATCTCCGCCAGCGTCCGGCGCAGGGCCTCCTCTGTGACGTCCTGGCAGGGTGGGAAGTTGAGGCCGAAGTCGATTGGTGCGTCGTTGTCGGCCACTTGGCCCCATCCGCGGATGCGCGGGTCGCGCACGAACGTACCGCGGCCGATCTCGCCGTCGATCAGGCCGCGGGCCGTAGCCTCCTTGTAAGCGCGGGTAACCGTGCCGACGGTGACCCCGAGCTTCCAGGCGAGGTCGCGGTGGGTCGGCAGGCGGGTGCCGGGCGTCAGGACACCGCCGCGGATGGCGTCGGCCATCGCTTCCGTGATCGCCCGATAGCGGGGGCCTGTGCGACCATCGAGATCGGGAAGCCATGCCGTCATGGTGACAATGTTCCGCTTGAACGAGTTCTATCGATACAATATCGATCATTATGAAGATGACAATTGAGACATTGTCATCAGCGCAATTTACGGAAGGCCGACTGTGCCGGCCTGAAGGAGCGAACGGTGAGCGACATTCCCGGACTGGCCGAACTGGAGCGTGCCGCCGACCTCGTCCACGCGGTCATGCCGCCGACCCCGCAGTACCGCTGGCCGCTGCTGTGCGAACGGGCGGCTTGCGAGATCTGGGTCAAGCACGAGAACCAGACGCCCGCCGGTGCTTTCAAGATCCGCGGCGGCATCGTCTACATGGACGATCTGCGCCGGAGTCGACCCGAGGTGAAGGGCGTCATCGCCGCAACCCGCGGCAATCACGGCCAGTCGGTCGCCTTCGCGGCTTCCCGTGCCGGGCTGACCTCCACCGTGGTGGTGCCGGAGGGAAATTCGGTGGAGAAGAACGCCGCCATGCGGGCGTTCGGCGCGGAACTGATCGTCCACGGCCACGACTTCCAGGCCAGCCTGGAACACGCCACCAGGCTCGCGGAGGAACGCGGCCTGCACATGCTGGCGAGCTTCCATCCGCTGCTGGTGGCCGGGGTCGGGACCTATGCGCTCGAACTGTTTCGTGCGGTGCCGGACCTGGACGCGGTGTACGTGCCCATCGGGCTTGGCTCCGGTATCTGCGGGGTGATGGCGGCGCGTGACGCGGTCGGCTCAAAGGCCGAGGTGATCGGGGTGGTCGCGGCGAACGCGCCGGCCTATGCGCTCAGCTTCGAGGCGGGCGCGCCGGTGTCGACCAACAACGCCGGTTCCATGGCCGACGGTGTGGACTGCCGGGTACCGGTGCCGGGGGCGGTCGACGCCATCCTCGCAGGCGCCTCCGGCGTGGTGCGGGTCAGCGAGGACGAGATCAAGGCGGCCATGCGCCACTATTTCACCGACACCCACAACGTGGCGGAGGGCGCGGGTGCGGTGCCGCTGGCTGCGCTGCTGAAGGAACGGGACCGTTGGCAAGGCCGCAAGGTTGGCCTGATCCTGTCCGGTGGTAATGTCGATCGGCCCGTCTACCAGGCGGTGCTGAGCGAAGGCGACGAAAGCGAAACGGGGACGTGATGACCGAAGAGCTGTTCCGCGAGGATGCATACCTGAAGTCCTGCGAGGCGACGGTGACCGCCGTCGGCGAAACCGGCATCGTGCTGGACCGCACTGTGTTCTATCCGACGGGCGGCGGGCAGCCGGGCGACAGCGGCAGCCTCACCCGGTCCGACGGCGTCCAGGTGACCGTCACCGACACCCGCAAGGTCGAAGACGGCATTGCCCACGTCCCGACGGAAGGGGCGGCCGCGCTGTCCGTCGGCGACAGGGTCACCGCCACGCTCGACTGGGATCGCCGCTACCGCCACATGCGGGTGCACACCGCCCTGCATGTGATGTGCAGCCAGATCCAGGGTGGCGTGACCGGCGGCCAGATCGGGGACGGCAAGGGGCGGCTCGACTTCAACCTGGAGCCGGAGAACGTCCCGGAGAAGGAAGCGCTGACCGAGCACCTGAACGCGCTCATCGCGGTCGATCATCCGCTCGGCATTTCCTGGATCACCGACGAGGAACTGACGGCCAATCCCGATCTGGTGCGCACCATGTCGGTCAAGCCGCCGATGGGGGCGGGCCGGGTGCGGATGATCCGGATCGGCGACGGCGTCGACTACCAGCCATGCGGCGGCACCCACGTGAAGTCGACCGGCGAGATCGGCCGGATCGCCATCACCAAGATCGAGAGCAAAGGCAAGCAGAACCGCCGGATCAACCTCGCTCTGGTGGATTGACGGCGAGGCGGCGGCCGGTTCCCCGACGGACGTGCCCTGGCGCGGCCGGTCCGGGCCCCACCGAGCGATGGGCAGTTTAAGTTGTGAAGATCAACGGCCTCGGCGCCGAACGGAGACCTGTGCCATGACGCTGACCTACGAGACTGTGGACGTGTTCACCGACACCGCGTTCGGCGGCAACCCGCTGGCGGTGGTGTTCGGCGCCGATGGCCTGTCGACCGAGGCGATGCAGGCGATCGCCCGGGAGTTCAATTACTCGGAGACCACCTTCGTGCTGCCGCCGTCCGATCCGGCCCACACCGCACGGGTGCGGATCTTCTCCGGCAAGCGCGAGATGCCGTTCGCCGGGCACCCCAACGTCGGAACAGCGACCGTGCTGGCCTGGGGCGGGGAGATCTTCGGCAAGCCGCTCGGCGACCGGCTGGTGTTCGAGGAGATCGGCGGGCTGGTACCGGTTTCGATCATGTCCGACGGCGGGCGTCCGGTCGGTGCCATGCTGACCGCTCCGGCCGCGTTCGGCACTGCCGCCGAGGCCGGCCTGGACGAAGTCGCCGCCTGCATCGGCCTGGCACCGGCCGACATCCGCACCGACGCCCACCGTCCGATCATCGCGTCGGCCGGGCTGCCGTTCCTGGTTGCCGAGTTGGCGGACCGGTCGGCGCTGGAGCGGTCGCGTCCCGATTCCGGGCATTTCGCGTCGGCGCCCAGTGTCGTGCCGATCGGCGCCATCCTCTGCTACGCCCGCACCGGCGGGACCGACAGCGTCGACATCCGGGCCCGCATGTTCGCGCCGATCCGCAACGTCGCCGAGGATCCGGCGACCGGCAGTGCCAACGTGGCGCTGATGGGATTGCTGGCGTCGATGCGCGCGCTCCCCGGCACCCTGGCGCTGAAGATCGCCCAGGGCGTCGAGATGGGGCGACCCAGCCTGCTGATGGGCGAGGCCGACTGGAAGGACGGGACGGTGACGGCGACCCGCATCGGCGGTCGCTGCGCACCGGTGATGCGCGGCGAGATCCTCGCGGCCGGCTGAGGGAACCACCATGGCCTTGACCTATGAGACGGTGGACGTGTTCACCGAGACGGCGTTCGGCGGCAACCCGCTGGCCGTGGTGTTCGGCGGCGAGCATCTGTCGACCGGGGCGATGCAGACCATCGCGCGCGAGTTCAACTTCCCGGAAACCACCTTCGTGCTGCCGCCGGCCGACCCGGCCAACACCGCGAAAGTCCGGATCTTCACGCCGGGGGTCGAGTTGCCGTTCGCCGGCCATCCCAATGTGGGTACCGCCACCGTGCTGGCCCGGCGCGGCAACGTGTTCGGCAAGCCGGTCGGCGACACCGTGGCGTTCGAGGAGGCGATCGGGTTGGTCGGCCTGGAGATCGTGCGTGAGAGTGGGGCGGCGGTGGGTGCGGTGCTGACGGCGCCGACGCTGCCGACGGTGGAGGGCACCTTCGACCCCTCGGCGGTGGCTGCCGCCGTCGGCCTCGCCGACTCTGCGATCATCCTGGCCCGCCACGCCCCGGCGCACGTAGTGATCGGCGCCACCTTCGTGATCGCCGAGGTGGCCGACCTCGACGCGCTGGCGGCTGCCCGTTCGGACGAGGGCCTGATCGCCAAGCATCTCGGCAAGCCGGCTCCGGACGAGATTTACCTGTACACCCGCCTCGACGCCGGAGACGGAACCCTGCACATCCGTTCGCGCATGTTCGCACCCGGCCTCGGCATCCCGGAGGATCCGGCGACCGGTGGTGCAGCGGTCGCCATCGCCGGCCTGTTCGTCAAGCTGATGGACGGCGACCTGGACCTGACGATCGAGCAGGGCGTGGAAATGGGCCGGCCGAGCCGGCTCGACGTCCGCATCCTGCGCAATGGGCCGGACACCCGAATCACCGTCGCCGGGCGCCGCGTGCCGATGATGCGCGGCGAGCTGGTCGCCTGAAGGAGCGTACCGTCATGACCCTGACCTACGAAACTGTCGACGTGTTCACCGACGTGGCGTTCGGTGGCAACCCGCTGGCCGTGGTGTTCGGCGGCGAGAGGCTGTCGACCGCCGCGATGCAGGCAATAGCGCGCGAGTTCAGCTACTCGGAAACCACCTTCGTGCTCCCGCCGCAGAACCCGGCGCACACCGCCCGGGTGCGGATCTTCACGCCGAACATCGAGGTGCCGTTCGCCGGTCACCCCAATGTCGGGACCGCGACCGTGCTGGCGTGGCGCGGCAAGATTTTTGACCGTCCGATCGGCGACCGGGTGCTGTTCGAGGAAACCGCCGGCCTGGTGCCGGTTGCCATCGTCAAGGAGGCCGGCCGCCCGGTCGGTGCCACCCTGACCGCGCCGCAACCGTTCCAGCGCCTGGGCGAGGCCGATGCGACCGAGGTGGCCGCCTGCTTGGGCCTGCGCCCGTCGCAGATCCGCGAGGATCGTCACCAGCCGGTGACCGGAACCGTCGGCCTGCCGTTCCTGCTGGTTGAGTTGACCGATCGCGCGGCCCTGGAAGCCGCCCGGCCGGTGACCAGCGCCATCCTGTCGTCGCCGAGCGTCGCACCGGTCAAGGACATCCACTGCTATGTCCGCACGGGCGCGGGCGACGATTTCGACCTGCGCACCCGGATGTTCGCGCCGCTGGACGGCGTGCCGGAGGATCCGGCGACCGGCAGCGCCAATTGCGCGCTGGCCGGGCTGCTGGCCGAGCTCGATGGCCCGACCGACGGCACGATGCGGCTGCGGATCGCCCAGGGTGTCGAGATGGGCCGCCCGAGCCTGCTGCTGGCCGAAGCCGACCGCACCGGTGGTGTCACGACAGCGATCCGCATTGGCGGCCGGTGCGTGGCGATCCGGCGCGGAGAGATCGTGGCGGGGTAGGGGCCTGTCCGTCCCGCTATCCCGTCGGCCACGCCCGATGGTGCAGGTCGATGACGAAGGCGTGGCGGTGGCGGATCGGGGCGTGGCGGTGCGGGTGGCGGTGCGGCTCCGGGCCTTCCCAGCCTTCGTGTTCGTGCTGATGGTGTGGGTCGTCGTGGGTGTGCAGGTGCTCGTGCTCGATCGGCGCGTGGGTGTGCGGCAGATCGGCCGGATCGCGGCGCGGCCACAGGGTCGCGGCACCTCCGATGCCGATGACGACCAGGGCAGCCGAGGTGGCGAACGCCGCGGTCATGCCGTAGTCCGCCCCGATCCATCCGGCCATCGGGTAGGCGAGCAGCCAGCACAGATGCGACAGCGCGAACTGGGCGGCGAACACCGCCGGCCGATCGCCGTCGCGTGCCGAGCGGCGCAGCAGGCGCCCCGCCGGTGTCTGGACCGCCGACGATCCGGCGCCGATCAGCAGCCACAGCGCGCCCAGGGCCAGGAAGCCCGGTTGCAGCAAGCCGAGTCCCATGGACACGACCAGCGCGGCACCGCCGGTCAGCATCACGGTCCGGTCGGCCACCCGGTCGAGCAGCCGTGGCAGGACCAACGCCATGACGATCGACCCGGCACCGGAGGCGGCGAACAACAGGGCGACATCGGTCTCCGAGCGGCCGAGCAGGTCGCGGGCGTAGACCACGGTGTTCACGATCACCATCGAACCGGCACCGGCCACCGCCAGCGACAGCGCCAGCAGGCCGCGCAGGCGCGGCGTCGCCAGGTAGGCGTGCAGCCCGAAGCCGAGATTGGCGAGGACACCGCGGGTGCGTTCCGGCGCGCGCGCCGCCGGCAGGGTCACACTGGCGACCAGGGCGGCGGAGACCAGGAACGCCGCGGCGTTGATGGCGAAAAGCGGATCGTATGTCATCACGGCGAGCGCAGCGGCGGCCAGTGTCGGACTGGCCAGCGCCTCGATGTCGTAGGCCAGCCGCGACAGCGACAGCGCGCGGGTGTACTCGGCCTCGTCCGGCAGGATGTCCGGGATCGTTGCCTGGAAGGTCGGGGTGAAGCCGGCGGTGCAGACGTTCAGCACGACGATCAGCACGTAGATCTGCCAGACCTCGGTCACGAACGGCAGGCAAATCACCACACCGGCGCGGGCCAGATCGAGGCCGATCAGCAGGGCGCGACGTGGTACCCGGTGGGCGATGGCTCCGGCGATCGGTGCCACTGTGACATAGGCCACCATCTTCAGCGCCAGGGCGGTGCCGAGCACCCGGCCGGCGTCACCGCCCGCCAGATCCCAGGCCAGCAGCCCGAGCGCAACCGTGGTCAGCCCGCTGCCGAACAGCGCGATGACCTGGGCGGTGAACAGCCGCCGATAGACCCGGTGGGCGAGTGGACTACTCATCGGCCCATGGCAAACCGGATCCCGGCCTGTGTCAATTCGGCGTTCCTAACCCTGGCATGTGGACATTGGGCGTGACGCACGACAAGATCGCAGGCATGGCCAGTCCAGTGATCGATGCCCGGGGTCTGTCGGCGGTGGCGGTTGCCGTCGCGTCCTGGGGCGTTCTGATCGTCATCAGCCGGGTACTGGTGGTCGGCTTCGATCTCAACCCATGGGTGCTCTCGTTCATACAGATGGCGGTCGGCGGTGCGGCAATGTTCGTTGCCGCCGGACGCGGGCCGCTGCCGCTGACGGCGATGCGCAACCCGCACACCTGGATCTACGGTGGCTTGCGGGTCCTGACCGCGGCAACGCTGACGGCTGCACTGGCCCACGGAACCGCGGCCGAGATATCGGTGATGAGCGCGTTCTTCATTCCCGTCGGCATCCTGCTGGCCTGGACCCTGTTTGCGCGCCGGCCCTCCTTCGCCGACGTCATCGGATCGCTGGTCATTCTGGCCGGTATCGTCGGGGTCGCCGACGGTCTGCCGGGCGGCCTGGGCGGGCCGGTGGTGGTCCTCATGGCGATCTCTGCCACCGCCACGGCCGTTGCGACCGCCGTGGCCGAACTGCACCCCGACAACCGCAACGATGATCGCAAGGGCCGGCTGCGCCTGACCGGCGCCGCCATGCTGACCACCGCGGTGCTGATGCTGGGGGCGGCCGCCGCGGTCGCCTACTTCGATCCGGACGGAGCGGTTGCCGCACACGTTCCGTTCGACGCGGTAACGCACCCGGCGATCTGGATCGCCGGGATCCTGGTCGGCGTGATCTTGCGCGGACCGTCGACCTACGCGACGTTTCGAGCGATCCGGATGGTCGGCTCGGAGAACTACCTGATGGGCGTGGCTTTGATGCCGGTGATGAACCTGATCGGCGAGAGTCTGGCGGCAGCCGCCGGGTTGCTGCCGATGCCGGCGCTGTCGTTAACCACCATGCTGGCGGGGACGGTCGGTATCGCCGGCGCCATGGGGATGGTGGCGTTGCGCTGGTGGTCGCGGGCGCGGAGCGTGCAGTCGGCATGAGCGGTGGCGTGGTTCTGCGCCCGGCGTCGACCCCGGACGATCTGGCAGGGTTCGGCGAACTGGTCCGCGAATATGTGGCGTGGCTCGACCTCGACCTCGGCTTCCAGGGCCTGGACGGCGAACTGTCCGATCTCACCGGCGTGTACGGGCCGCCGAAGGGGGCGATCCTGCTGGCAGTTGACGGATCGAAGCTCGCCGGCGGCGTCGCGCTGAAGCCGCTCCCGGCCGTCGGATCGGACGCTTGCGAGATGAAGCGGCTGTACGTGCGGCCGGGCTGGCGCGGCACCGGTCTGGGCGAGCGCCTGGCGCGAGGAGTCCTGGCGGCGGGACGATCGCTGGGCTATCGCCGAATGCTGCTGGATACCATCTCCGACCGTATGGGCAGCGCGGTCGCGCTGTACCGGCAACTCGGTTTCGTCGAGCGGGCGGCCTACTACCCAAGCCCGATTCCCGGCACATTATATCTCGAAGCGGATTTGAGCGACGGGCAGGTAGCGCCGTCTTAACCGGGTTCTTGGGTTCCGCGCCGCTCCCTCTTATGATCGCCGCCGTCCGTATCGGGCGACGCATTCCGGGAACAGAAGGACGAGCGATGACCACGCTGAAGATTGCAGTGGTTCCGGGCGACGGGATCGGTTGGGAAGTCATACCCGAGGGCCTGAAGGTTCTGGAGGCGGTCGGCCGCAAGCACGGGCTCGACTACACCTTCACCGAGTACGACTGGGGCTGCGAGCGCTTCCATAAGACGGGAAAGCTGATGCCGGACGACGGACTGGATCGGCTCAGGCAATCGGACGCGATCTTTCTCGGGGCCGTCGGCTTTCCCGGCGTTCCGGACCACGTGTCGCTGTGGGGACTGCTGATTCCGATCCGGCGCGCCATGCACCAATACGTCAACCTGCGCCCGGTGCGGATGATGAAGGGCATGAAATGCCCTCTGGTCGGGCGCGGCCCGGAAGACATCGATTTCTGGGTGGTGCGTGAGAACAACGAGGGCGAGTACTCGGAGATCGGCGGCCGGCTGAATCAGGGCACCGACCGCGAGATGGCGATCCAGGAGACCATCCTGACCCGCCACGGCACCGACCGGATCATGCGCTACGCCTTCGAACTGTGCCGGCGGGTCGGCAAGCAGAAGGTGACCTCGGCCACCAAGTCCAACGGCATCATCCACACCATGCCGTTCTGGGACGAGCGGTTCGAGGCGGTCGCCAAGGACTACCCGGACCTGAAGACCGACAAGTACCACATCGACATCCTGACGGCGCATTTCGTGCTGCACCCGGACTGGTTCGACGTGGTGGTCGGCTCCAACCTGTTCGGCGACATCCTGTCGGATCTGGGCCCGGCGGTTGCCGGCTCGATCGGTATCGCGCCGTCGGCCAACATCAACCCCGAAGGCGACTACCCGTCGATGTTCGAGCCGGTGCACGGCTCGGCCCCGGACATCGCCGGCAAGGGCATCGCCAATCCGATCGGACAGATCTGGTCGGGTGCGATGATGCTGGAGCATCTCGGCCACGCCGAGGCGGCCGCCGACATCGTCAAGGCGATCGAGACGGTGCTTGAGGGCGGTGGTCCCAAGACCCCGGATCTCGGCGGGCAGGCCTCGACCAAGGACCTCGGCGACGCCATCGTCGAGGCCGTTCGATGAGGACCGTCCGGTGAGAGGTGCCAAGCACTTCGAGGATCTCCAACTCGGCGACGTGATCGAGAGCCAGTCGGTCACGGTCACCGAAAGCCAGATCATGGATTTCGCCTGGACCTGGGACCCGCAGCCGTTCCACGTCTCCAAGCCCGGCGCCGAGGCGTCGATGTTCGGCGGCATCATTACCAGCGGGTTCCATACCCTGACCCTCACCTTCCGGCTGATCTGGCAGGCCGGGCCGATCCAGGAGACCAATGTCGGCGGCCTCGGTCTCGACAACGTGCGCTGGCCGCGGCCGGTGCGGCCGGGCGATACCCTGCGCGCCTCGGCCGAAGTCCTTGAACTGCGACCATCGTCGTCGAAGCCGTTCGGCACGGTCCGGCTGAAATACACCACGGTCAACCAGGACGACGCGGTCGTGATGACGGCCGAGATGCTGCACCTGGTGGCCAAGCGCCCCACCGACTAGACGAGATCCGGCAATGGTCGAGTATGTGTCCCAGGACGGGCGGCACCGTCACCCGATCGATGTCCCGATCTGGCGCTGCCCGTCAACCGGCCAGCCGGTCAACCTGACGCCGGGTGACGGACTGGATCCGGGCGACGTCGATACCGCCGAGCGGTCGGTGTGGCGTTACGCCAAGGCGCTCCGGGTGCCGGCTGCGGCGCGGGTGTCGCTGGGTGAGGGCCTGACCCCGCTGGTGTCGACGGCTTACGGCGGCGGCAGGCCGCGCATCAAGTGCGAGTACCTGGCACCGTCAGGCTCGTTCAAGGACCGCGGCATGGCGGTGCTGGTCAGCTACCTGAAGGTGCACGGCGTGACAGAGGTGATGCTGGACTCCTCCGGCAACGCGGCGGCCTCGCTGGCCTGTTACGCGGCGGCGGCGGGGATGACCGCGCGGCTGATGGTGCCGGGCTACACCTCGCCGGCCAAGGTGGCGCAGGTGCGGGTCTACGGCGCCGAGGTGGAACTGGTGCCGGGCACCCGCCAGGATTGTGCGGCGGCCGCCCTGCGTCTGGCCGAGGCGGGATTGTTCTATGCCAGCCACAACTGGCAGCCGTTCTTCGTGGAGGGCACCCGGACCCTCGCCTTCGAGATCTGGGAGCAGTATGGCTTCGCCGTTCCCGACAACATCGTCATTCCCGCCGGTTACGGCAGCAATCTGATGGGTTGCCATCTCGGCTTCGGCGAACTGTTGACGCGCGGGGCGATCGCCCGGGTACCGCGGCTGTTCGCCGCCCAGCCGGCCCACGCCGCGGCCCTGCACGCGGCTTTCCAGGCCAACTCCGACACTCCGGTGCCGATCGATGCCAAGCCGACGGTCGCCGAGGGCATCGCCACCACCAAGCCGGTGCGGGTGAAGGAGAACATGGCCGCCCTGCGCGACAGCGGCGGCGGCACGGTCGCGGTGCCGGAGGATGCGATCCTGCCGGCGATGCACGCCTTGGCCCGACAGGGGTTCTTCGTCGAGCCGTCCAGCGCGGTGGCCGGGGCCGGCTACGAGATGCTGCTGGCCGACGGCACGATAACGTCCGACCAGGAGACGGTGATCGTGCTGACCGGCAACGGGCTGAAGAGCACCGACGCGCTGATGGGCTAGAGGCGACTCCCCTTTCACCCACGATCGGGCGTACACTCCCCGCCCCGTCATCCAGTGAGAGCCGATCGCCCGCATGGCACTGCCACAAGGCTTTCTCGACGAATTGCGGGACCGGGTGTCGGTCTCGAGCATGGTCGGCCGGCGCCACGCGCTGATCCGCAAGGGGCGGGAGTTCGTGTCGCTGTGTCCGTTCCACAGCGACAGCAAACCGTCGCTCAACATCGTCGACGACAAGGGCTTCTATCACTGCTTCGCCTGCGGGGCGCACGGCGACGTCATCAAGTTTGTGATGGAGACCGAGGGTCTGAGCTTCATGGAAGCCATCGAGCAGCTCGCCGGGGTCGCCGGGATGGAAGTCCCCAAGGAGACTCCGGAGGAGCGCCAGAGGGCCGAGCGCACCCGATCCCTGCAGGAAGTCGTCGATCTGGCCTGCCGCTGGTACGAGCGGCAACTGCGCACCTCGATCGGGGATGCCGGGCTGCGCTACCTGCGCGAGCGCGGCCTGACGGAAGAGACCATCGCCCGCTTCCGCCTCGGCTGGGCACCGGACGACCGCAAGGCCCTGCAGCGCGCCATGAAAGCCGAGGGCGTGGAGGTCGACATCCTGGTCGAGGCCGGGCTGGTCAAGCGCTACGACGACGGCGAGACCGGCGACTACATGCGCGGCCGGGTGCTGTTCCCAATCACCGACCGGCGCGGCAAGGTCATCGCGTTCGGCGGCCGGGTGCTTGGCGACGGGCAGCCGAAGTACCTGAACTCGCCCGACACCCCGCTGTTCCACAAGGGCCGGGTTCTGTACGGCCTCGCCCAGGCGCGCGAGGCGGCGCACAAGTCCGGGACCCTCGTGGTGGCCGAGGGCTACATGGACGTGATCGCGCTCGCCCAGGTCGGGATTCCGTCGGTGGCACCGCTGGGCACCGCGCTGACCGAGGACCAGATCGCCGAACTCTGGAAGGTGGTGCCAGAGCCGGTGGTGTGCTTCGACGGCGATACCGCCGGCCAGCGTGCGGCCGCGCGGGCCTGCGACCGGGCATTGCCGATGCTGACGCCGGGCCACTCCTTGCGCTTCATCGTCCTGCCGGAGGGCGAGGACCCCGACAGTCTGACACGGCGCGACGGCCCGTCGGGGTTTCGGCGCTTGCTTGAGGCGGCGGAACCGCTGGTCGACAGGCTGTGGGCCACGGAAGCCACCGCCGGCCCGGTTGACACGCCCGAGCGGCGCGCCGATTTCTGGCGGCGTGTCCGCGAGCGGATCCGCGTGATCGCCGACCGCACGGTCCAGCAGAGCTATTCGGACGAGATTGAAGCCCGTATCGAGGCGATGCGGCCGTCACGGCAGAACCGCTCGGACGGCGGGCGATCGGCTGGCCGGGGAACGTTCAGGGACGGCAAATGGACGCCACCACCGGTCGAGCCGCCTGGCAGCCGGGCGTCGCGCGCGCGGGTCGATACCGCACTCGGACAGCGGCAGCAGCAGATCATTCTGGCGACGGTGATCCACCATCCGGGGCTCCTGGACGAACTGGGGGAGACCCTGGCGCATCTGGAACTGGGCGATCAGTTTCTTGACAAGTTGCGCCGCGAAATCTTAGAGATCACCGAAGCAGATCCAGACCTTGACGCCGCGGGCCTCACGGACCACCTGAAAGCGCTGGGCTACTCGGACACGGTGAACGGCTTGTTGGGAGCGGAGGCGCTCTCACATGCAGCCTTCGCGCGCCCGAGTGCTACGCATTCAGAGGCCCGGGCCGGGCTGATCGAACTGGTGGCGCGCGTGGGGCGCGGTCGATTGGAGCGGCAGCTTGCGGAGGCCCGGCGTATCGCCGAGGAATCGATGACCGAGGCGGACATGGACCGAATGATGGGACTCCGGAAGGCTCTGCAGCAAATCACGGTTGGTGCGTCGCTTGAGGACGCAGAGTGAAGACGGCGCCGGCACGGGCACCGGCGAAGAAGGAAAGTCGAGGGACGATGGCGACTAAAGCGGCGGCAGCGACGGCGACGACCGAAGAAGAAGAGACCCCGCGCGAGGAGACTCCCGACGGGCCGTTGATGGATAACATCAACCAGGCGGTCAAGAACCTCATCAAGAAGGGCAAGGAGCGCGGCTTCCTGACCTATGACGAGGTGAACGCGGCGCTGCCCCAGGAAGAGATGTCTTCCGAGCAGATCGAAGACATCATGAGCGCGCTCAACGAGATGGGCGTGAACGTGGTCGAGAACGAGGACGACGGCGACCAGAACGCCGAGAAGGAAGACACCGAAGCCAAGCTGGCCGGCAACGTGTCGGACGACGACGTTGGGCGCACCGACGACCCGGTGCGGATGTACCTGCGCGAGATGGGCTCGGTCGAGTTGCTGTCGCGCGAAGGCGAGATCGCCATCGCCAAGCGCATCGAAGCCGGCCGCGAGATGATGATCGGCGGGATCTGCGAGAGCCCGCTGACCCTGCGAGCCCTGGTCAACTGGCGCGACCAGCTCAAGGAAGGCACGGTCCTGCTGCGCGACATCATCGACCTGGAGGCGACGTACGGCGCCGAGGTCGAGACCAACGACAACTCGAACTCCAGCGAGGGTGACGAGGCCGAGGGCGAGAGCGAGAACGAGGAGGACAACGACGACGAGGAGAACAACCCGTCGCTGTCCGCCATGGAGCAGCAGTTGCTTCCGCAGGTCCTGGAGACGTTCGACAAGATTGCCGACACCTACGGCAAGATGGTCCGCATGCAGAAGCGGCGCTTCGACAAGCTGAAGGGCGGCGAGGAACTGGCGCGGACCACCGAGCGCAAGTACGAGAAGCTGAAGGGCGAACTGATCGAGGGGATGGAGAGCGTCCGCCTGCACAACGCCCGCATCGAGGCGCTGGTCGAGCAGCTCTACACCCTGAACCGCCGGCTCAGCCAGGTCGACATCCGGCTCTGGAAGCAGGCTGACCGGGTCGGCGTGTCGCGCAAGAGCTTCATGGACGAGCACTTCGGCAACGAGCTGGAGCCCGATTGGCTGGAACGGGTCGCCACCGTCGACGCCCGTTGGAAAAAGTTTGCCGAAACGTCGGCGGAGGAAGTTGCCGAGGCCCGCGAGCATCTGGCGATGATCTCGGCCGACGCTGGCCTGACAATCGGCGAGTTCCGCCGGATCGTCCAGACCGTGCAGAAGGGCGAGCGCGAGGCCGGCCGGGCCAAGAAGGAGATGGTCGAGGCCAACCTGCGCCTCGTGATCTCGATCGCCAAGAAGTACACCAACCGCGGCCTGCAGTTCCTGGACCTGATCCAGGAGGGCAACATCGGTCTGATGAAGGCGGTCGACAAGTTCGAGTACCGGCGCGGCTACAAGTTCTCGACCTACGCCACCTGGTGGATCCGTCAGGCGATCACCCGCTCGATCGCCGACCAGGCGCGGACCATCCGTATCCCGGTCCACATGATCGAGACCATCAACAAGCTGGTCCGCACCTCGCGTCAGATGCTGCACGAGATTGGCCGCGAGCCGACCCCGGAGGAACTGGCCGAGAAGCTGGTGATGCCGCTGGAGAAGGTCCGCAAGGTCCTGAAGATCGCCAAGGAGCCGATCAGCCTGGAGACCCCGATCGGCGACGAGGAAGACAGCCACCTTGGCGACTTCATCGAGGACAAGAACGCGGTCCAGCCGCTGGACGCGGCGATCCACGCCAACCTGCGCGAGACCACCACGCGGGTGCTGGCCAGCCTGACCCCGCGCGAGGAGCGGGTGCTGCGCATGCGCTTCGGCATCGGC
>NZ_JAVJSX010000023.1:0-5799 GCF_040219215.1 Thalassobaculum sp. | reverse complement strand
TACGCCATGAACGTCGCGCCGCCAGTCTCCGCCAAAACCTTCGTAATCGCAGCCGTCAGCGTCGTCTTGCCGTGGTCCACGTGACCAATCGTGCCGATGTTGCAGTGCGGCTTGTTACGCTCAAACTTTACCTTGGCCATCCCGGTCCGCTCCGTAATTGGGTGACGTGCGTCGTCCGCTGGTTTGCTTTGGGGTCAGCCGGCCGTCAGGCCAGCTTCGCCCGAACCTCGTCGGCGACCGCCTGCGGCACCGGCTCGTAGTGATCAAACTGCATAGTGTACTGCGCCCGGCCCTGGCTCATCGAGCGCAGGGTGTTGACGTAGCCGAACATATTCGCCAGCGGCACCATTGCATCGACAACCCGCGCGTTTCCGCGCTGATCCATGCCGCTGACCTGGCCGCGCCGGCTGTTCAGGTCGCCGATGATGTCGCCCATGTACTCATCGGGCGTCACAACCTCGACCTTCATGATCGGCTCGAGCAGCTGCGGGCCGGCTTTCGCCACACCCTCCTTGAACGCTGCTCGGGCCGCGATCTCGAACGCCAGAACGCTGGAGTCCACATCGTGGTAGGCGCCGTCGATCAGGCTCACCTTGAAGTCGATCATCGGGAACCCGGCCATCACGCCGGTGTCCTTCGCCGACTTCAGGCCCTTCTCGACGCCCGGGATATACTCCCGCGGAACCGAGCCGCCAACGACCGTGTTCTCGAACACAAACCCGGCGCCGCGCTCCTGCGGCTCGAACACCAGCTTGATGCGCGCGAACTGTCCTGAACCACCGGTTTGCTTCTTGTGGGTGTAGTCGATCTCGGCGCGCCGGGTGATCGACTCGCGATACGCCACCTGCGGCGCACCGACATTCGCCTCGACCTTGAACTCGCGGCGCATGCGATCGACCAGAATCTCGAGGTGGAGTTCGCCCATCCCCTTGATCACGGTCTGGCCGCTTTCGTTGTCCGTCGAAACCCGGAACGAGGGATCCTCGGCGGCCAAGCGGCTCAGCGCGACGCCCATCTTCTCCTGGTCGGTCTTGGTCTTCGGCTCCACGGCCACTTCGATGACCGGCTCCGGGAACTCCATCCGCTCCAGGATCACGGGCTTCATCGGATCGCAGAGCGTGTCGCCGGTCGTCGTGTTCTTCAGCCCGGCGATCGCGACGATGTCGCCCGCGCGTGCCTCTTTGACGTCTTCACGGCTGTTGGCATGCATCAGCAGCATCCGGCCGACCCGCTCGCGCTGGTCCTTCACGGTGTTCATCACCGCGCTGCCGGTCTCCAGCACGCCGGAATAGACACGGACGAAGGTCAGCGAGCCAACATACGGGTCGTTCATGATCTTGAACGCCAGCGCTGAGAACGGCTCGTCGTCGTCCGTCTTGCGGACCACCGGGGTCTCGCCGTCCATCAGCACGCCCTTGACGTTCGAAACGTCAGTCGGCGACGGCAGGTAGTCGACCACCGCGTCGAGCAGCGGCTGGACGCCCTTGTTCTTGAAGGCGGAACCGAGCAGCACCGGCACGAACGACTCGCTGATCGCGCCCTTGCGGATGCACGCCTTCAGAACTTCCACCGAAGGCTCGGTGCCTTCCAGGTAAGCTTCCATCGCGGCGTCGTCCTGCTCGACCGCGAGCTCAACCAGGGTCTTGCGATACTCGGCAGCCTGCTCGGCCATGTCGGCCGGAATTGCCTCGTACTCGAACTGTGCGCCCAGCGACTCATCGAGCCAGCGAACCGCCCGCATCTCGACCAGATCGACCAAGCCAACGAAATCGGACTCGACACCGATCGGCAGCTGGGTGACCAGCGGCACCGCGCCAAGACGGTCGACCATCATCCGCACGCAGCGGAAGAAATCGGCACCGATCCGGTCCATCTTGTTGACGAAGCAGATCCGCGGGACGTGGTACTTGTCGGCCTGCCGCCAGACCGTCTCGGACTGCGGCTCGACGCCGGCGACCGAGTCGAACACCGCGACCGCACCGTCAAGCACGCGCAGCGAGCGCTCGACCTCAATGGTGAAATCGACGTGGCCGGGCGTATCGATGATGTTGATGCGCCGATCATTCCAGAAGCACGTCGTCGCCGCCGAAGTGATGGTGATCCCGCGCTCTTGCTCCTGCTCCATCCAATCCATGGTGGCATTGCCGTCATGGACCTCGCCGATCTTGTACGACCGGCCGGTGTAGAACAGGATGCGTTCGGTGGTCGTCGTCTTACCGGCATCAATGTGAGCCATGATGCCGATATTACGATACATATCGACCGGATGAGTGCGGGCCATAACTCGGGTCCTTGTCGCTTACGCTTGCAGTTACCAGCGGTAGTGCGAAAACGCCTTGTTGGCGTCCGCCATCCGGTGGGTGTCTTCGCGCTTCTTCACCGCCGTGCCGCGGCTGTTCGCAGCGTCGACCAGCTCACCGGAGAGCCGCTCGGTCATGGTCTTCTCGGAGCGCTTGCGCGCGGCATCGATCAACCAGCGAATGGCCAGCGCCTGAGCGCGCTCCGGGCGGACTTCGACCGGCACCTGGTAGGTCGCACCACCGACGCGGCGCGACCGGACTTCCAGATGCGGCTTCACGTTGCCGAGCGCATCGTGGAACAGCCGGATCGGCTCGCCGCCGGTCCGCTTCGCCACGCGGTCGAACGCCCCGTAGACGATGCCCTCGGCGACCGAGCGCTTGCCGTCATACATGAGGCAGCTCATGAACTTGGAGACAACCTCGTCTCCAAACTTAGCATCCGGCAGAACCGGACGCTTCTCAGCACGATGCCGACGCGACATAGGGGCTCTCCTTACTTCGGCCGCTTCGCGCCGTACTTCGAACGGCGCTGACGACGATCCTTGACGCCCTGGGTGTCAAGGGTGCCGCGAATGATGTGATAGCGAACGCCCGGAAGGTCCTTCACGCGGCCGCCCCGGATCATGACGACCGAGTGCTCCTGCAGATTGTGACCTTCGCCGGGAATGTAGCTGATGACCTCAAAGCCGTTGGTCAGACGCACACGCGCGACCTTACGAAGCGCCGAGTTCGGCTTCTTCGGCGTCGTCGTGTAGACGCGGGTGCAAACACCACGCTTCTGCGGACACGCCTGGAGCGCCGGAACCTTGTTCCGCTTCACCGGGACCTTGCGCCCGTGGTTGATCAACTGGTTGATCGTCGGCATCCGTCGATCCTTCTCGACCAAAAACGCGCGAACTTGCCACCAGCCGGATCATTGACCCGTGGCAAACCCGCTCATCAGACCGACCCGCGGAAACCGCGGGCCCTCGATTTTTTCTTCGTACCCCATTGCCGTCACTGTGTCTGAATGCCCGGGCGCGGCAGATAGGGCGCCACGGGGTTCACCACCAGCCCCGGTCTAAGGTGCGCGGATACTATGGAGGTGACCTCTGCGGGTCAAGCGGAGATTCCGGAAAAATTCAGGAAATCCGCGGCCTCCGACTCCACCGCCCGCGCGCAAGGTTGATGCACTGCGGAGGGCATCTGCGCAATGTTTTGTCGAAACACTGCCGGTGTGCCCAAAACGAAGCGGTCCCCCGCAGCGCTTCGCCACGGGGGACCGGTCCTGTCGTCGATGCCCGGCCGACCGGCCGGGCGACTCGCCTACTCGGCGGCCGTAACCTCGGCCTCCGATTCCAGCAACGGCGCATCGCTCTCCGCCTCCGGCGGGGTCAACGCCCGATCGCGGTCGGCTGCGATGCGGCGCAACCGGTTCATCACGCTGCCGGTGCCCGCCGGGATCAAACGCCCGACGATCACGTTTTCCTTCAGTCCCTCGAGCCCGTCGGTCTTGCCGGACACCGCCGCCTCGGTGAGGACGCGGGTGGTCTCCTGGAACGATGCGGCGGAGATGAAGGACTTCGTCTGCAGCGACGCCTTGGTGATGCCCTGCAGCACCGGCTTGGCGAACGCCGGACGAAGATTCTCGGCAAGCGCCTTCTCGTTGGCCTCGTCGTACTCGTCGCGGTCGATGGTTTCGCCGAGCAACAGCGTGGTGTCCCCGGCGTCCATCACTTCGACCTTCTGCAGCATCTGCCGGACGATCACCTCGATGTGCTTGTCGTTGATCTTCACGCCCTGCAGTCGGTAGACCTCCTGGATCTCATAGATCAGGTAGTCCGCAAGCGCCTCGACACCCATGATGTTCAGGATGTCGTGCGGCACCCGGGCGCCGTCCATGAGCAGGTCGCCCTTCTGGACATAGTCGCCTTCGTGAACCGCCAGGTGCTTGCCCTTCGGGATCATGTACTCGACCGGCTCGGCACCCTCCTCGCTCGGCGTGACGATCACCCGACGCTTGGTCTTGTAGTCCTTGCCGAACTCGACCCGACCCTCACCCTCGCTGATGATGGCGAAGTCCTTCGGACGCCGTGCCTCGAACAGCTCCGCGACACGCGGCAGACCACCGGTGATGTCGCGGGTCTTCGAAGACTCACGTGGAATACGCGCCAGCACGTCACCGGCCTTGACCGTTGCCGCGTTCTCGACCGACAGAATGGCGTCGACCGACATGAAGTAGCGCGCCTCCAGACCATTCGCGAGCTGGATGACCTCACCGGCTTCGTCACGCAGGGTGATCCGGGGTTTCAGATCGTTGCCACGCGGCTGCTGCTTCCAGTCGACCACCACGCGCGACGCGATGCCCGTTGCCTCGTCGGTGACCTCGCGCATCGACACGCCGTCGACGAGGTCGACGTAGTGCGCGATGCCTTCCCGCTCGGTCAGGATCGGAATGGTGTACGGATCCCATTCCGCCATGCGCTGGCCCGGCTCGACCTTGTCGCCGTCGTCGACCAGCATCTTGGAACCGTAAGGCACCCGGTGACGGGCCCGCTCCCGGCCCTGATCGTCGCTCAGCACCAGCTCCGAGTTCCGGCCCATGACCACCAGGACGCCGTCGGAGTTCTTCACCACGTTACGGTTGAGAACCTTGATCGTCGCCTGAACGGACGCCTCGATCGACGACTGCTCAGCGCCACGCTGGGCGGCCCCGCCGATGTGGAACGTCCGCATGGTGAGCTGGGTCCCCGGCTCGCCGATGGACTGGGCGGCGATGACGCCGACGGCCTCGCCGGCGTTGACCGGCGTTCCGCGTGCCAGATCACGACCGTAACAGGAACCGCAGACACCGACTTTGGTCTCACAGGTCAGCACCGACCGGATCCGCACCGTGTCGACTCCGGCCCGCTCGACCAACTCAACCATCGCCTCGTCGATGATGTCGCCGGCGTTCACGATCTTCTCGCCCGAAAGTGGGTCGAGAACATCGTCGCAGGACGTACGGCCCAGAATACGATCGCCGAGCGGCTCGATCACTTCGCCACCGTCGACCACCGCGCGCGTCGTAAGCCCACGCTCGGTGCCGCAATCCGGCTCGGTGATGATGCAGTCCTGCGCCACGTCGACCAGTCGGCGGGTCAGGTAACCCGAGTTCGCGGTCTTCAACGCGGTGTCGGCCAGTCCCTTTCGGGCGCCGTGTGTGGAGGTGAAGTAGTCGAGCACGGTCAGGCCTTCCTTGAAGTTCGAGATGATAGGCGTCTCGATGATCTCACCCGACGGCTTGGCCATCAGACCACGCATGCCGGCGAGCTGCTTGATCTGCGCGGCCGAACCACGGGCTCCGGAGTGCGCCATCATCCAGACCGAGTTGATGTGATTGCCGGCCTCGTCCTTGGCGATGACTCCCATCATCTCCTCGGCCACCTGGTCGGTGCAGCGTGACCAGACGTCGACCACCTTGTTGTACTTCTCGCCCTGAGTGATCAGACCATCGAGGTACTGCTGCTCGAACTGCTTG
>NZ_JAVJSX010000022.1:0-323929 GCF_040219215.1 Thalassobaculum sp. | reverse complement strand
TCAGGGTGGTGGTGGTGTTGATCGTGGTGACGATGCCGAAGGTCGCTTTCGCCAGCGTCGCCGGATAGGCGGCTCGCGCCTCCGCACCGAACGCCAGGGCGCCCCGTGCCGGGATGCGCCAGTCGCCGCCCAGGTCCGCCGTGCCGACCAGGCTGTCGGATGCCGCCACCGGCCGGTCGAGCAGCGTCGACAGTAGGTCGACGAAAGCCGCACCTTGCGGTCCCTGCGCGACCGAACAGCCGTACAGAACGATTTCGGCATCCTCGGACAGCGCGCCGCGGATCGACGCCGTCAACGCCGGACGCGCGGCCAGTGCCGCGGCGTCGATGCGCTGACCGGACAGCGCCAGCGCGCCGGGGGTTCCGTGCGACAGGATGTGGAGAGCCGAGACGTGTCGGCGTCCCGCCATGTGCAGCGCGATAGTCGCAATCGGGTCAGCGTCCACAGGCAGGCGAACGACCTCAACTTCTGGTCGTAGGCCGTCCAGCAGGATGGAGGGGTGGTCAACGCCGGGATCGACGAACAGGAGTTCCTGGGCTTTATTCGCAGCAACCAACGGGCGCCATTCTTGGCGTGCGTCTTCCATCTTTCCACTCCTCTCAACGGGCCGCGCAACAGGCCGGCCCGATGCTGTCGATATCAGCGTTCTGCGGATGACAGGTCGATCGGTTCCGAGATCCGAGAGATAAGATGGATCGGAAATGTCTCGAATGCCATTCAAATTCCGCTCATGTTAGGAGCTATCTACAAGACACTGATTAAGCAATCATTAATTTGAATCGCTAATATTGACGATGAAACGCAACCTCGGGCATCGGTGTGTGGCCGGTACATCCACCATTTGGAATGGCGGCAGCGTCGTTCCGGGCGGTTTCGAGCCAACCGCCAGATGTCGGGCAACAGGACCGATTGGTTGCGACGGACGAGGCGGCCGTGGCATTGGTCGCGGGACCCCCGTACAATTTGGAGGTTGCGGGATGTATCGGTCGGGCGGCGGGCTTCGAAAGGAAGTTTCGATTGCGAGAGTCGGCGCGACATAATGTATGCAATCGAATGTTAGATTCTAATTAAACCATAGAATGAGTTAGCTGAATCTTAACTATGGCAACCGAACCACCCCTGCAGCAGATTGAGCAGGCCGTCCTGACGGCTCCCCAAGACGCTCGGGCGGCGTTTGCATGGTCGGGCCATCTCCTGGAGCGGCGTGCTCCGCTCAAGTCACTCGTCTGGAGCCGTCGCGCGCGCTGCATCGCGGCTGACGCCGCGCCTCCGTGGAATCGCGAGGCCCTGGCGCTCTGGCACCTCAATCGGCTCGGGGCCGCGGAGACTGCGGCGCGGCGGTCGGCGGTTCTTGATCCGGGATACTCCCCGGCCTGGATCAACCTAGGCGCGGTTCTGAAACGTCTGGCCGCCTACAGCCGGGCGCTGCGTGCCTATCGCCGCGCTGAAGTCGCGGGCGCCGAGCCGCGTGCCATCGGGATGAACCGGGCGGCGATCGTGCTTGGTGGCGGCAACTTCCGGGAGGGCTGGCCGCTGTACCGAAACCGGCATGGTGCCCTCGGCGCGGAGCCTGCCGCCGTCTGGCCGGAATTGGGGGAATGGGACGGCCGGGCGATGCCGGGCCGCCTTCGCATCCTCGCCGAGCAGGGCATCGGCGACGCGATCATGTTCCTGACCCTGATGCACGCCGTCCGGCAGTCCGTCGGGGCGATCACGTTGCTGGTGGCTCCTCGCCTGGCCACGCTGATGCGTCGAAGCTTCCCGTACGCCGACGTCGTGGCACCCGACGAGAAGGGACAGCTTCCCTCTCTCGCACCGGCGGACGCGTGGATCTGCGCGGGTGACCTGCCGGCGGCCCTGGGACTGTTTGTCGACGGCGATCTTCGCCCGCATCCCTATCTTCAGCCGGACCGCCGACTTTCCGAGCGCCTGCGCGCCGGAATCCAGCGACGATCGCCCGATTGCCGTCTCGTCGGCATTGCCTGGACCAGCCAGGCCGAGGATGGATGGCGACGGACCGTTCCGCCGGAACTCTGGCGCCCATTGATCGAGACGTCGGGCGTTCGCCTGGTGTCGCTGCAGTACGGTGCCAGCCCCGGCGACCTCGCCGCGTTCGGCGACGGCATCGACTGCGAGCACGGGGTCGAACCCCTGACCGACATCGACGGATTCGCGGCGCTGGTCGCGGCGATGGACATGGTCGTCTCGCCGCCGAACAACACAGTGCATTTCGCCGGCGCCCTGGATGTGCCGTGCCTGGTTCTGCTGCCGGAAGATCCGGACTGGCGGTGGGGCCGCAGCGGGGCCACGAGCCTCTGGTACGATCGCACCAGAGTGTACCGCAAGAGCGCGCGGGTCGACTGGCCTGATCTGATCAGGCAGATTGCGGCTGAACTCATCGGTACACCATCGGAGCATCGTTCATGAGCGAGGCCTCGCTGCGCTTGCTCGAGGAAGGGATGCGTCGGCAGCGCGCGGGGTTTCGCGCCCACGCAGCGCGCCTGTACCGCCGGGTGCCCGCCGATGACGCGTACTACGCCGATGCCCTCAACCTTCTCGGTACGATACGCTTCGAAGAGGGACACGCCACCGAAGCGGCGCACCTCATCGAGAAGGCCGTGCGGACCAACCCCCGCAACGCTGCGGCCTGGGGCAACCTGGGCGGCGTCGCGCAGGGATTGCAGCGACCGATGGTGGCCATCGCCTGCTATCGCCGCGCGATGCTGCTGGCGCCCGCACGCGCCGAAAGTTCCATCGGGCTTGCCAAGATTGTAGCCGGCACCGCCCGGACCGCCCTGCTGAAACGCTGCCTGGTCCTGTCACCGTTCGACGAGGCCGCCAGCATCGAAATCGGCAACGATCTGGCGCTGGGCGGCGACAAGCAGGGGGCGGCGCGCCGGTTTCGTCGGCTGCTGGTCGCGCGGCCTGCGGTTTCCACCGCGCTGTTCAATCTCGGCAACGCGCTCCGCGATCTCGGCCGCTTTGACCTCGCCGAAGGACTCTACCGCCGCACGCTCTGTGTCATCCCGCGCAGTGGCAATGTCCTTAACAATCTCGGGCTCCTGGCCTTCAACCAGTCGGACTGGGTGGCGGCGGAGGAACGGTTTGCCGCCGCAAGCCGCGGCGATCCCCGCCTCGCAGCGGCGTGGTCGAACCGGGCACGCGCCCTGCAGAAGCTCGGACGGGATTCCGACGCGATCCTCCCCTACAAGCGCGGACTGCTGATCGAGCCAACCGGCGTGACGGTCTGCTGCGAGTTGGCCGGCCTGTTGGAGGACAAGTCCTGGGCGCTTCGCGCCATGGTGCTCGATCCGGTTGCCCCGCAGCCGTACAACCGGTTGGCGTTGCTCGCGACCAAGAACCCGGGCCGGGTCGGCGTGCTGTCCTGGTTGCGTCGAGGCGCCGTGGCCAAGCCGAACGACCCGGACGCCTGGTACAATCTCGGCGTCGAGCTTGGCCGAGCCGGCGATCCGCAAGGGGCGGTGACCTACGGCACCTACGCCACGCGGGTGAGCGACCGCCACGCACTGGCGCATCTCAACACCGCCCTGGCCCTGCTGGCGCTCGAACGGTTCCAGGAAGGATGGCAGGTACACACGCGCCGTCTCGAGTCGCCGGAGGCCGCATCGGTTCTCCGTTACTTCGCCGTTCCGGAATGGACCACCGAGAATATCGTGGGGCGCCATCTCCTGCTGTGGGGCGAGCAGGGCATCGGCGACGAGGTCCAGTTCCTGACTCTCGCGCCCTACCTGCGCCGGCTTGGCGTGAAGCTGACGATCCTCACCGAGCCCCGCCTGCGCCCGATCATCCGGCGCAGCTTTCCGGATGCCGCGGTGCCGGACATCTCCAATCCCGATGGCGCGGTGGAGAGCCATCACGGCGCCGATCTGCACCTGGCGCTTGGCGACCTTCCGCATCGTCTGAGGCTGTTCTGCGGAGGCGACGCGGTTCCCGAACCGTGGATCGTGCCCGACAGCGATCGGGTTGCCGCCATTCGCACCAGCCTCCAGGCCCGGCATCCTGGAAAGCGGCTGGTCGGAATCACCTGGCGGTCGCTGGCGCCGAAGACGGGCGGACGCCGGACGATCCCGCCGGCCCTGTGGCGGGACATCGCGGCCGTCCCGGGGGCTGCGGTGGTATCGCTGCAGTACGGGGCGGGCGAGGAGGACTTTTCGGCGTTCGAAGCCGAGGCCGGCGCCAGCATCGACAACAGCCACGGGATCGAGCCGATCCAGGATCTCGACGGTCTGGCCGCCCTGGTCGCGGCGGTCGATCTGGTGGTTTGTCCGGCCAACAACACGGTGCATTTCGCCGGTGCATTGTCGAAGCCGTGCTGGACGCTGCTGCCGACCAAGCCGGACTGGCGCTGGGGTCTCGGCAGAACCGACTCGCTCTGGTATCCGCGGACCGCGGTCTACCGGCAGGACAGCGACGACGACTGGAAACCGGTGATGGCGCGGGTCGCTGCCGATCTGAGAGCGTGGGCAGCGGGTCCCGGTTCACCGGACGCCGGGGCTGATTGAGTGGGGGCGAGGTGATGGGAGTGGAGATCGGGTTGATCAAGTGATCGGGGCGTCGCGACGATCCGGGCGATATCGCAGGGAAATCGGCTGACGACATAGGCGTCATCGTTGTTAGTCTTCGGCGTCCGATTTCAGCGAGAGCGCAGCATGAGCCAGTTCATCAATTCCAAGGAAACCCTGGTCACCGATGCCATCGACGGGGTGTTGAGAGCCGCTGGCGGCCGTCTGGCACGGTTGGATGGCTATCCGCACATCAAGGTGGTGGTGCGTTCCGACTGGGATAAGTCGAAGGTGGCGCTGGTCTCCGGCGGCGGGTCCGGCCATGAACCGTCGCACGCCGGCTTCGTCGGACAGGGCATGCTGACCGCCGCGGTCTGCGGCGACGTGTTCGCCTCGCCCTCGGTGGATGCCGTGCTGGCGGGCATCCTGGCCGTGACGGGTGCGGCGGGCTGCCTGCTGATCGTCAAGAACTACACCGGGGACCGCCTGAACTTCGGATTGGCGGCGGAGCGCGCACGGGCGCTTGGTCTCAATGTCGAGATGGTGGTGGTCGATGATGATATCGCCCTGCCCGACCTGCCTCAGGCGCGGGGAGTGGCCGGAACCCTGTTCGTGCACAAGATCGCAGGCGCGCTCGCCGAGGAGGGGGCGGATCTCCGGACGGTGAGCGAGGCCGCAAGGGCGGTGATCCGCCGGGTGGTGTCCATCGGGATGTCCGTGGACACCTGCACCGTCCCGGGGTCGCCCAAAGAGGATCGGATCGAAAGCGGCAAAGCCGAACTCGGTCTTGGAATTCATGGCGAGCCCGGTGTCGAGCAGGTTATCCTCGACAGCGCCCAGGCCGCTGTCGGTCTGGTCGTCGACCGGCTGTTGCCCCATGTCGGCTCCGGACCACTGGTGGCCCTCCTGAACAATCTGGGAGGAACGACCGGGCTGGAGATGTCGGTGATAGCCAACGAACTGGCCCGCTCTGCGCTGGGCGGAGACCTTAAGTGGCTGGTGGGTCCGGCGCCCTTGATGACGTCGCTCGACATGCAGGGGTTCTCGGTATCGTTGCTGCCGGTCGGCGAGGACGACGTGCGGGCGTTGCGCGCGCCGGTTGCTCCGCCGGCATGGCCCGGATGCCTGCCGGTGGCCGATGTCGCCGTCCGGCCGCTTCCGGATGGGTTGCTGCCGACGCCGCCGGTGCCGTCCGGGAACGCCCGCATCCACGATCTGGTCGGCAGCTGCTGCGATGTCCTGATCGCCTCGGAGCGACCGTTGAACCAGCTGGATGCGAAGTCCGGTGACGGTGACACCGGAACGACCCTGGCATCGGCGGCGCGCGCCCTGAAGGCGGCCCGCGACCGCTTGCCGCTGGCGGATCCGATCGAGCTCCATCGCGCGATCGGGCTGGAACTCGCCCAGACCATGGGCGGGTCGTCGGGCGTGCTGCTGGCGATCTTCTTCGCGGCGGCCGGCGATGCCGCGGCCGGCGGGGCCGATACGGTCGGCGCTCTGAGGGCCGGCCTGCAGCGGATCCAGCAGGTCGGCGGTGCGAGCCTTGGCGACCGGACGATGATCGACGCCCTGTCGCCGGCCCTGGACGCCGCGCCGCAGGGTTGGGACGCGGCTGCCAAGGCGGCGCGCGAAGGGGCGAACATGACCGGATCGATCACCAAGGCGAAGGCCGGGCGGGCAAGCTATGTCTCGGAGAGCAACCTCGCCGGGCACAACGATCCGGGCGCCGAGGCCGTCGCGATCCTGTTCGAACACCTCGCGTCGCGGTAGGGTTTGCCGGCCCCTTGCGCACCCGGGCTCGATCGAATGCCTGAGTTTGCGCCTGACGTCGCCAACTACGTACTGCTGCGAGCGTAGCACAGCGAGGATTATATCGCCGCGGACCAGAGTGCATCGGCGCGGCGGTCATACAATGGGATTAGCTGGCTTGATGCAGAGGTTCGACAGCAAAAGATGCGCTGATCTCTACGACTACTGGCGTGCGCTGGAAAGGCCGGCGGGCGGCGCAATTCCGCTGAAAAGCCGGCTCGATCCGACGGCGATTCCGAAGCTGCTGCCCAGGGTCCTGCTTCATGATCTGCGGACGCCCGGCCGAGCCATTCTTCGGCTGGTCGGTACCGGTCTTGTCGAGCAGTACGGATTCGATCCGACCGGCGAGGACTATTCGAAATACGTCGATCCCGAGCGCTGGCCGAGCGCCCTGGGCGAACTCGTGAAGGTCGCATTACACCCCTGCGGGATGCGCGTTCTCACCGTGCATGTCCATGCCGGAGGGGCGGTGCACAACAACGAGGCTGTCGGCCTTCCCCTCGAGGCGGATGACGGGAGCGGACGGTTCCTGATGTTCGTGGACGAGATTCTCGCGGCGCCGAAATTCATCGACCCGCGGCGCAAGCCGGTCGAGCGGGTCCGCGTGCTGCAGCGCGACTACATCGACATCGGCCGAGGAATTCCGCCCGGCACCCCGCCGCTCTAAGGTCGAGGGGAGCCGGATGTGTGGCGTCAAGCCGAGACGCGCTCGGTCCGGCGTTCGATGCCGGCCCGCCAGGCGAAGCCGAGACGCGCGCCAGCCCAGATCGATGCCAAGGCAATCATCGACGGCACGGACAGCGTGGCGACGCCGGACAACCCCTGGCCGACGGCGCAACCCAGGGCCAGCACTCCGCCGAGTCCCATGGCCGCGGCGCCGAGGCCGGCCCGGGCCATGTGCGCCGGATCATCGAAACCCTCCAGGCGGAGGCTGCGCGAGGCCGCCGCCTGCAGGAATGCGCCGGCGAGCACACCGACAAACATCACGACGCCGAAGTTGGCGTCGATCCCGGTGGAGATCATGACGAACATCAAGGCGTCGGCGCTCGGCTGGGTGAAGCGCAGCGATTCAACGGCGACCGGGTCGAACGCGGTGGCCGCGACCCAGCTGGTCGCCGCGAAGCCGAAGGCGACCAGCAGGCCGACGGCGGCTCCGACGGCGATGGGTGCCACTCGTCGGCTGCCAAGGCGCCAGGCGAGCGCAATTCCGCCGACCAACGCCAGCGCGCCGATTCCGGCGGCGATCGCCTGGGCGGGCAGGCCCGCAGTGATGGCCAGCGCGTCCGGAAGGGTCGGCGTCAGGTTACCAAGGGTGACGCGAGTGCTGTCGGCGAAGCCGGCGCGGGCCGAGGCCAGCAGCCCGCGGATCGCGGCATAGCCGACCACCGCGACCACCAGAAGGCTGAAGACCGAACGCAGGTTGCCGCGGACCGACAGCACGGTCAGCCGGCTGATGCAGCCTCCGGCAAACGTCATCCCGATCCCGAACAGCACTCCACCGACCACCATGCCGCCGAGCGAGAAATCAGCGCGCAGATAGGGCGTGTCCGAGACATCGATCACGCCGGCGGCGATACCGGCCTGGGTGGCGGCAATCGCGACCGCCGTGGCGGCGACCCATTGGGCGATCCGGGGTTTGTCGCCACCGCTGCGCGTGGTTTCCTCGACGGCGGCCCGGAAGCAGAAGCCGGAGCCCTGGGCGATCGCTCCGAACGCCAGCCCCAGCAGGGCGGCAAACAGCAGCAGCAGGCTCTCCGCCTCCCATCCGCCGAGTATTCCGCTTGCCAGCGCGTCCATCGAGTTCTCCGATCGAGCAGTGCAGCCGACGTCCCTGTGTTCGGCAAACCCTGCAATTCCGCTAAAACGAACATACAGTCGCTTTACAGAACTTCAATGCTTGTTTCGAAGCCCTGCTGGGGTACCGGGGGTCGCCGCGGGCTTGTGGCGACAGCGGCTTCTTGCCAAGGTTGAACATCCGATGCGGCGGCGACGCTTGAGGAGAGGCGCTGCCGCCTCTTCGAGCATGGTAGCGGCACGGCTCGGGGGAACAGTGCCCGCCCCGTCGGGCACGAGGGGGAGGAAGCGCCGAATGATCCGCAGAATACTGGCTGTCGCGATTCTGGGAGTGTCGCTGTCAGCGTGCAGTACCTGGTCGACGTCGAGCGTGAAGTCGCCGGCGCCCGGTGTGGGTGCGGCGCCCAGTGTTGTGGCACCGGCCCGCCCGGTTCTCGACCCGTCGCAGATCGTCGTCACGCCGAACGACTTCCCGAACCGGCCCTACGATGTGCTCGGCGACCTGGAGGTGACGGTCAACAAGACCACGGTGTTCCATCCCGATCCAACCCCCGCGCTGATCGACGAGAAGCTCCGCGAACAGGCCGCCCCGCTGGGAGCTGACGCGGTGATCCTGGCGAAATACGGCAAGGTGACGGTGTCGCTGTTCAGTTGGGGCTCGCTCGACGGATCCGGCCGGGCAATCCGGTTTCGGAAGTAGGCACCGGCCGGCAGCGCGGGTTTAACCCCAACGCCGCCGGCCCGCCTGCCAACGGTGGCGATCAGGCGCGGGCGGCGATCCCCGGCATGGCGAACCCTGCCGCTTCCAACTCGGCGCCCAGCTGCTTCACGGTGGCCGTGTCGAGCGCGACCAGCGGCGGGCGCAGCCGGGTCCAGTCGGGGTCGTCGGTGAAATGCGCGATCGTGGCCTTCAGGGCCGGGATCATCGGGTACTTGCCGACCCGATGCCGGAGCGCGGTGCAGGCGCTCTGACGCTCGTCGGCGTCGGCGTCCTGCCAGTGCCGGTACAACTCGACGATCGCCGGTGCGTTGACGTTGCAGGTCGCCGAGATGCAGCCAGCACCTCCGTGACGCATGGTGTCCAGCAGGATGGTCTCGTTGCCGGCGAACACGCCCCAGCCGGGGAACCGTTCCAGCATGGCCTTGGTGTTCGACCAGTCGCCGGAACTGTCCTTGATGCCGGCCACGGCACCTGCGTAGTCGTGGATCAGCCGCTCGATCAGATCGAGACTGAACCCAACCTGGGCCACCGGCGGGATGTGATACAGATACATCCGCAGCCGGGAGTCGCCGGCCCGCTCGATGATCTCGGCGATCGAACGGTAGATGCCCTCGTCGCTGAGTCCCTTGTAGTAGAACGGCGGCAGGGTCAGCACGCCGCCGCAGCCGCGCTCGACCATGTGCCGGGTCAGCCGCACGCTGTCGGGCAGGGCGCAACAGCCGGTCCCCGGCATCATCCGCGCCGGGTCGATCCCGGCCTCGATCAGACGGTCCACGATGTCGATCTTCTCGTCGACCGACAGCGAGTTGCCCTCGCTGTTGGTGCCGAAGATCGCCAGGCCGCAATCGTGCGACAGCAGCCATCGGCAATGCCGGATCAGGCGTTCGACATCCACCTGCAGGTCGGCGTCGAACGGCGTGACGACGGGTGACAGAACGCCGCGCATCGGCGCTGCATCGGTCATCGGGCTTCTCCTCGGTTGGGAACGGGGCTGAACAAGCGATGGACGATCGAGCCGATCGTCGCCGGTGTGCGTTTGGTCACGGGATGCTTGCCGTGCCCGTGAGGCAGACGGCAACACCAACGTACCAACCCTACGCCTGGACGTGTCCCGGTTGATCGAGCATCGGGTTTACAGGAGGCATTCTAATACTTCAAAATGAAATCAAGAAACGAAAACGCGTATTAATAGAATATAGAAATATGTTCTAGCACTAAAGTTGCCGATGTCTCCTGGTAAGATAAATTTAACAGTATTTTGGATAATTTCATCAAGAAATGTCGGATTAATACATTGGTGGGGGACGATGCCGGGTCGGACTACGCATCAAACCACTCGACAGATACTGGTGGCCACTGTCGTGGGGGCCGCAGTGCTGGTCTCGTCGTTCGGTCTGTATCAGTGGCAGCGCTATCAGGAAGAACTGACCCAGGCCGAGCGCAGCCTGCGCAGTACCGCTTCCCTGCTCGCCGAACACACCGCGCGAACCTTCGAGGTTGCCAAAGCGGTGCTGCGGGTCGTGGTGAACCTGCATGATGAAGCGGCGGAGCAGGGATACGATCGACATACCGTCCACGGCTTTCTGAAAACCGTTCACGGAGGCTCGCCGGTCTTCAAGGCCATCGGCTGGGTTGACGCCACCGGTAATCGTACCGCCTCGTCGCTGTTCGCCGATCCGCCGCCTCTCAACGTGGCCGACCAGGAGCAGTTCCGGGTGCACCGCGATGGCACTGCTGCGGCCGACCAAGTGTACGTGCCGGCCCCGGTGTTCTCGAACCTTCTCAACGCGAAGATCCTCAGCGTATCGATGCGTCTGAACGACCGGGGCCGGGGCTTCGGCGGCATCGCGGGCGGAGTGGTTGACCCGGATTATTTCACCGGCGTTTTTCGCGGCGTTGAGACGCGGCCAAGCGACGTGATGACGCTGTTCCGCCGCGACGGCATGATCCTCGCCCGCCAACCGACAGACGATGCGCTGTTGGGGACCTCGCTGGCGGGCCGTCGTTTCATGACCGAGATCGTCGCGAGCGCGCCGACCGGCGCGTTCCACGCCTGGGGTCTGTCCGATGGAGCGGAACGCATCATCGGATATGCGACCGTGCCGGGCAGCGGCTTCATCGTGACCGTCGCGTCGACATACAGGGAACTGTTCGCCGAGTTCTGGCGAAGCTTCGCATTCGCCAGCGGGCATCTGGGACTGGCCCTATTCGCCTTGGTGGCCGGTGCCTGGTCGCTGATACGGCAGACCCGGCGGCGCGACCAGTTGGCAGCTGACCTGCGGCGCAGCGAGGCGCGGTTTCGCGATCTGGCGGAGTCCTCGAGCGACTGGTTCTGGGAAACTGACGATCAGAACCGCTTCATCTGGTTGTCGGCGTCAGTCGAACAGGCCAGTGGTGTTTCTCCGGAATGGCACTACGGCAAGAGCCGCATCGACTTTTCAGACCAGCCCCAGAGCGTTCCGGGGGCGTGGGATAACCACCTGCGATGCATAGAGGAGCGTCGGCCGTTTCAGGATTTTGAGTATCTGCGCCGCGGTCCGAACGATGACCGATGGATTCGTACCAGCGGGGTTCCAGTCTTTGACGAAACCGGCCGCTACCGCGGTTATCGGGGCTCCGGCCGCGACGTCACCGAGCTGCGCCGCGCCGAGGAACGGTTGCGTGACGCCGTTGAATCGATCCCCGGCGGATTCCTGATGTTCAACCCCGATGGCCGACTTGCCTACGTCAACGCCAACTCGGCCAAGTATGTGCCGGAGATGGCGGCGATGGATCGGATCGGGGACACCTTCGAGGAGATTCTGCGCCGAACCCTGGCTGAGCGATTGATCCACGACGCACACGATGATCCGGAGGCTTGGCTGGCATGGCGCCTGGAACGGCACCGCGCCGCCAACGGCAGCACCCTGGTGCACTACGAGAAACGGGTGGTCGAAGTGGTCGAGCACCCGACCCGCGAAGGCGGGGTCATCGTCCTGCGGTTCGACGTTACCGAGCGCGAGCGCGCCCAGGAGGCGACCTTGGCGGCGCGTGAAGCGGCCGACAACGCCAACCGTGCCAAGTCGGAGTTCCTGGCGAGCATGAGTCACGAGTTGCGGACGCCGCTGAACGCCGTCATCGGCTTCGGGCAACTTCTGCAGATGCCGCGCGGGAACGCATTGTCGCAGAGCCAGCAGGAGTACTGCAGGCACATCGTCAGCAGCGGCCAGCACCTACTGGCGCTGGTGGACGACGTGCTCGACCTCGCTGGCATTGAGGCCGGGCAATTGAAGCTGTCGACCGAGCGTATGGCGGTCGCCGACACGCTGTCCGGTGCGGTCGAGTCGATCGGCGCGGTTGCTGCGAAGGCCGGGATTGCCGTCGAGTTGTCTCTGGAAACGACGGTGTCCGACGTCCGTGCCGACAGCCAGCGCTTGCGGCAGGTCCTGCTGAACCTGCTGTCCAACGCGATCAAGTACAATCGGCCTGGCGGATCGGTATCGGTGTCGGCGCGGGAGATCGAGGGTACGCGGGTTCGTATCCTGGTCGCCGACACCGGCAGAGGAATTCCCGAGGATCGGGCCAGCGAGATCTTCACGCCGTTTCAGCGCCTCGGTGCCGAGTTCACGACCATCGAAGGGACCGGCATCGGCCTGTCGGTGTGCAAGCTGCTGGTCGAGGCGATGGATGGCCGGATCGGCTTCGAGAGCGAACCCGGCCGCGGCAGCACGTTCTGGATCGACCTGCCCGTGGAGACCGCCGCCGCCCTTCCCGAAGCCGCTGCGTCGGCCGGGTCTGGCACTACGATCAACGCCCCGTTGGCCAACGCGGGCGGCTACTCTTTGCTGTACGTCGAGGACAACCCGCTGAACCTGCGTCTGGTCGAGTATCTTGTCGAAACGTTGCCCGACGTCACGATGCATTCCGCTGCGTCCGGGCAGGTTGGGCTGGAACTGGCGCGGGCGCACCGACCCGACGTGATCGTCCTGGACCTCAACCTGCCCGAAATGAACGGGTTTGAGATTCTGGAGCAGCTGCGAATGCATCCTGACACCAAGGACATTCCGGTCCTGGCCCTGACGGCATCGGTAATGCCGAACGAGGTCAACGATGGCCTGGCGGCAGGATTCTTCCGGTATCTCGGCAAGCCAATCAATTTCGATCAGTTCCTGGCGGCCATCGACGCGGCGTTGCGCACACGCCCGGTCAAGCCGCCCGAGGGAGGCTACCAAGCCGCCTCCTGAACCAAGCCGGTCCCGCTACCACCGGTGCGGGACCGCAAAGCCTTCCAGATCCGACAGGTGTGGAACGACTCCCAGTCCAGACTCATCCGTCAGAACCGAACGACCATTGTCGATGGTTCCGAGCGGGCCGCACAGCAGCGTTCGCAAAGGATTGGGATTGGCGTCAATCTCCAGGATGCCGTCGCCACCGGCCGCCGCGAGCAGGTGCGCCGACGCCAGCAATCCGATACCGCCGCCGAGATAGTGCGGGCAGTAGCGCGCACCGGAGGCAAGGATGCGGCCCGCCAGTGGCAGGCAGGCGGTGAGCCCGCCCCATTTCGCCAGATCGGGCTGGACGACGCCCAGCACACTGGCGTCCAGTGCGCTGTCGAACGCGGCGTCGCCCATCAGGTTCTCCCCGGCCGCCAGCGGGATCGCCGTCGCGTCCCGCAGCGTGCGCCAGTCCGACCATGGCGTGTCGGCCCGCAACGGCTCCTCCAGCCAGTCGAGGTCGAACCGCTCGATCATCGGTGCGGCGTGCAACGCCTGCTCCAGCGTCCAGCCCTGGTTGGCGTCGACCATCAGGCGTGCGTCGGGGCCAAGAGTGGAGCGCAGGGCCTGCAGGTTGGCGATGTCGCGGTCGGCGCCGAACCCGATCTTCAGCTTGAACGCCCGATACCCTTCCTCGAAGCGCCGGGCGGCCAGGGTCTCGGGCGAGGTGGGGTTGAGGCCGCTGGCATAGACCGGCACCGTCGGCTCCCGCCCGCCCAGCAGGCGCCACAGCGGCTGTCCCGCCAGCCGTCCCGACAGATCCCACAACGCGGTGTCCAGTCCGGCGATCGCCTGGGCAAACGGCCCCGGCTCGGCGCATTGGATGGCCAGCACCGCGGTGGCCTCGGTCATGTGATGAAACGCGGCCGCGGCGCCGTCGAACGACCGGCCGGTCAGCAGGGGTGCCAGGACGCTGTCGACCAACCGGGCCCGGTGTTCGGCGCCGACGCCGGGGAAGTTGCACCACACCTCGCCCCAGCCGGTCTCGCCGCTGGTGTCGGTGACGCTGACCAACACCATCGGGCGGTCGGCCATTACTCCGAACGAGGTCTGCACCACCTGCTCCAGGGGATATCGGAACACGTGTGCGGTGACGGATGCGATGCTGAGCGTGACGGTCAAGGCTGGCGCTCCGGTACGATCACTCGTCGTCGAATGGCGTCCGGTGTCGGCCGCGCATGACGATGTCCCACCGTAAGCCACCTTCATCGGTTCTGGCGATCGAACCGGGCCGCTGCTCGGGCGGGATGATCATGTGGATGGGGTCCTTCTCGTTCAGCGGATCGCCCGGGAAGTACATCTGGGTTACCAGCTGCGGGCCGCCGCCGAGAATCGAGAAATGGATGTGCGGCGGGCGCCACCAGCCGATGTCGGCACGCGCCAGATAGGCGGCGGGCCGGATCGTCCGCAGACGGTAGGCGCCCCCGCTGTCGGTCATCAGCCGTCCGAAGCCGAGGAAATTCGGATCCAGCGCGGCGTCGACGTTGTTGTCGTCGATGTGCGAGTAGCGCCCGTGGCTGTTGCAGTTCCAGATCTCGACCAGCGCGCCCGATACCGGCCGCATGTCCTCGTCGAGGATGCGTCCCGACACCTCGATCACCTCGCCCTGTGCGACCGGTCGCCCGGGCGCGATGCGCGACAGGTCGAGGCTGCTCGGTCCCGGCCACTCCTGAAGTGGCGGCTGCGGCGTGAATGGGTCGCAGGCCTGCATCGGGATCCGGCGCAGCGGCTGTGCGGGCGTGCGGGCTTCGCTTTCTCGGTCCTGGGTGACCACGGCGAGGGTCCGGGTATCCTGGCGGTCCATCGGGCTAGGTGCTCCAGTCATCGAAGAACGGCGTCTCACCCTCGCCCCGCAGGATGAGGTCGAGGCGGTAGCCCGTGAAGCCGTCACCGTCGTCATCCGCGCACCGACGGGCGATCAGGCGCGCTCGCAGCGGTTCCTCAAGGCTGGCCAGCACCGGATCACCAGCGTTCACTGCCTCGTCGTCGAAGTAGACAAAGGTCACGAGCCGATCGATACCCGACCCGAACACCGTGAGCCGCAGGTGCGGCGCCCGCGTTGCGGAACCGTCGGCACACGGATGGGCGCCGGGCTTGATCGTCTCCAGGCGAAACTGGCCGGAGGCCGACGTGCGCACCCTGGCGAAACCGTGGAAGGACGGGTCGAGCGGCCGCGCGCTTCGGTCGTCGGGGTGACGGTAGCGACCATGCGCGTTGGCCTGCCAGCTTTCCAGGATCATGTTGCGGACGCCGATGCCGTCGCTGGCAAGGATCCGTCCCGACAGGACGACCGATTGGCCATCGGGTCGCTGGCTGAGCCCGGGGCCCGGAACGGCCGCTGATCCCGGCATCACCTCGGTGAAGGCGAACGGGAAGAACGGCCCGATGGTGGCTTCCGGCGTGAAGGGCGGGTTGTTGGATGTCGGCATGCCGGCACGTCGATGGTTGCGGGAGTGTCAGGTTGCTTGGGCAAAGGTCTCGGCGATGGCTTTCTGCAGCAGGCCAATGATCGCTTTGCGGGTCTCGAAGGTGATGCTGGCGTAGTGCGGTTGCAGCACCACGTTCTCGAATTTGAGAAACGTCTCGTCGAACTTCGGTTCGTTGGCGAACACGTCGAGGCCGGCGCCGGCGATGGCTTTGCGCTCCAGCGCGTCGATCAGCGCCGCCTCGTCGACCACCGAGCCGCGGGCGATGTTGATCAGGATTCCGTCCGGGCCGAGGGCCTCGAGGACGCGGGCGTCGATCATCTTGTCGGTCGCCGGCCCGCCGGGACAGGTCAGGACCAGGAAGTCGGCCTGGGCGGCGAGGTCCACCACGTCGGCCACGAACCGGTAGCCGACGTCCGGCTTGGCGCGCGGCCCGCTGTACAGCACGGTGAGGCCCAGGCCCTCGGCCTTGCGCGCCACGGTCTGACCGATCCGGCCCAGCCCGACGATGCCGACGGTCTTGCCCGAGACCCGGCGCGACGGCGTGATCCGCTCGTTGGGCCAACGGCCGGCACGCACGAACTGGTCGGCCCGCACGATGCTGCGCGCGGTGGCGTAGATCAGCGCAATACCGAAGTCGGCGGTGTCCTCGGTCAGAACGTCCGGCGTGTTGGCGACCCGGATCCCCCTTGCCTCGGCGGCGGCAAGGTCGATCTTGTCGAGGCCGACACCCTGGCAGGCGATCAGCTTGAGGTCCGGCAGCGCGTCCATCAGGGCCGCATCGGCACCGGCCATGCTGGTGGTGAGTGCGACGCCGATCCCCGGCTGCTGCGCCCAGGTCCCGTCCGGCGCCTTCTGATGGTCCTGCAGGCGGTATTCGGCGGACAACGCGTCGCGCAGGTCTTTGGGGATGGTCGTGACGACCAGAACGGTGCCGGTCTCGGTCATCGTGATGTGTCTCCGCTGGCTGCTGCTTCCCGGGCGGTACGCAGGTCGGCGAGGATCTGCGGCATCGCCTTCTCGGCGTCTTCCTGAAGGTTGTCGTAAAGGCTGTTGCCGTGGGCATCGATCGCGACCGTCAGCGGGCCGAGCTGCTCGACCCGCAGCTTCACGATCCGGTAGTGCGAGATCATGTCGTTCCAGCTGACCGAGGTCACCTCGCGGATCGCCTCCGACAGCACGGTGCAACCGCCGCCGAGGAAGGAGAGGTAGACGCAGCCGACCTCCTTCATGGCCTCGGCGCAGGCCCGGTCGAGCCCGCCCTTGCCGCCGACCGCGCGCAGCCCGAACGACCGGATCAGAGTCGGCATGTACTCGTTGAAACGGGTGCTGGTGGTGGGGTTCAGGTACAGGACGTCGAACACCCCGTCGTCTTCGGTGTTGTAGCTGCCGAGGTGGAAGAACCCGGCGTTGGTCAGGTCGGTCGGCAACTCGGTGCCGTTCTCCAGGCAGCGCACGATGCGCTGGTGGGTCGGCAGTCCGGCGGTCATCACGATCTCTCCGTCGAGATAGACCATGTCGCCGAGCGCCAGTTTGCGGATGTCGGCTTCCTGGACCGGAAAATTCAGGGTGTAGGTGTTGCCCATCGCGCCGTTCCCTATTCGTAGAGCGTGACGGTACCGTCGGCCGCGATCCTCGCGCCCATCCGCCGATTGATCCAGCAGTTGAAGCAGACGGCGACCGGAATGAAGCCGTGGCTGGCCGCGTAGTCGACGTGCACCGCCAGGGCCGTGGTGTCGCCGCCGGTGCCCATCGGACCGAAGCCGGTGGCGTTGACCGCCTTGGTCAGCCGCGCCTCCATGTCGCGCAGGATCGGGTCGTCGTTGACCGAGCCGAGCGGGCGCAGGGTCGCCTCCTTGGCCAGCTTGGCGGCGTAGTCGAAGGTGCCGCCGATGCCGACGCCGATGATCACCGGCGGGCAATGTTGCGATCCGGCCTTCATCACGCATTGCATGACGTAGGTCTCGATGGTCTCCAGGGACGGGAAGGTGAAGATCTCCAGCGCCGCCCAGCGCCCGCCGCCCAGCGCCTTGGGCGAGCACAGCATGTCGATGTGGTCGGCGTCGGCGATCATGTCGAAGGTGGTGATCGGCATTTCCTTGCCCTGGTAACCGCGTTCCAGGGTCAGGGGGTTGGTCACGTGCTTGAGGATCGGCGGCTTTATGGTCTCGACCAGATGGTCGAAGCCGTCGGAGATCGCCTGGCGGACATCGAAGCCGAGCCGGGCGCCGGTGCCGACCTTCACGAAGTACACCGGGATGCCGGAGTCGGAGCAGACAAGGTGATCCTTCTCTTCGGCGGCCAGCGCGCTGCGCAGCATGAAGTTCAGCGTCTTCTTCGAGACCTCCTTGGTCTCCGCCTCCATGGCGCGGCGCAGCGCATCCTTGGTGTCTTCCGGAACCTTCTTCAGCGCGGCTTCGTAGACCTGGGCGGCGACCGACTTCACAAGGTCGTAAGTGATGGTCATGGCTGGTCTTTCGCGGGCGTCGAGTGGGCGGCGGCAAGGGTGCTCAGGGCTGTCGGCGGCGCTTCGCCATTTGGGTACAGCTGCGGCGTCATGCTGTCGGGCAGGGGGATACGATGCGCGTTCAAGGTCATCGACACCATCGTGTAGTAGCCGATCAGCGCCGTCAGCTCGACGACGCCGCGTTCCTGCCAGCGTTTCAGCACCGCGTTGTAGGTCGGATCGCTGACCTGGCCGGTCAGCTGCATCTCGCGGGCGTAGGCGTAGATCTCGGCTTCCTGGTCGTCGCTGAACCGCGGTGGTTCGGACTGGCGGATTGCTTCGATGATCGCGGGGTCGAGTCCGGCCTTCAGGGCGGCATCGGCGTGGACCACCCACTCCAACTCGCTGTTCCAGCGCCGGCCGGTCACCAGGATCGCCAGTTCGTTGAGGCGCGGCGGCAGGCAGGTACGGAACCGCAGGAACGCGCCGAGCTGCTGCCAGCGGTCCGCCAGCTCCGGGCTGTGCAGCGCGGCGCGCAGCGGGCCGATCACCACGCCGCGCGGCCCGCTGACCACCGAGTCATGGACCTGGCGCTGCTCGGGCGACATGGTTTCGGGCGTGGGAAACGCGATGCGCGCGCCGGTCATCGGTCGGCCTTTCCGGCCGGTTCGGCCCTTGGCGGCAGTCCCAGCTCCGCCAGGATCTGGTCGGTGTGCTGGCCCAGCAGCGGCGGCGGCGTGTCGAACGTCAGTGGGGCGTTGGTGAAGCGCAGCGGGCTGACGACCTGCGGCACCTCGCCGGCGATGGGGTGCGGCAGCTTGCGCAACATCTCCCGGTGCCGGACCTGCGGATCCTCGAACACCATCGGGACGGTGTTGATCGGTCCGCACGGCACGCCGCGCGATCCGAAGGCGTCGATCCAGTGCTGCAGGCTCTGCTCCGCCAGCCGGTCGCAGATCAGCGGGTGCAGGGTGTCGAGATTGCGCACCCGCTCCACGTTGGTGGTGTAGCGCGGGTCGTCGGCCAGTTCCGGCTGGCCGATGGCGTCGGCGAACCGGCGGAACTGCTCGTCGTTGCCGACGGCAATGGCGATGTGCCCGTCGCTGACTGCGAAGACGTCCTGCGGCTGGATGTTCGGGTGCTTGTTGCCCTTTCGCGCCGGCGTGGCGCCGGACACCAAGTGGTTCATCGCCTGATTGGCGAGGCACGCCACCGACACGTCCAGCATGCCGACGTCGACGAACTCTCCCTCGCCGCTCTCGGACCGGCGGGCCAGCGCCGCCAGGGCGCCGATGGTGGCGTACATGCCGGTCATCATGTCGATGATCGGCACCCCGACTTTCTGCGGACCGCCGCCGGGCGCGTCGTCGCGCTCGCCGGTGACGCTCATCAGCCCGCCCATGGCCTGGATCATGAAGTCGTAGGCGACCTGGTCGCGCTTCGGGCCGGTGGCACCGAAGCCGGTGATCGAGCAGTAGATCAGCCGCGGATTGACTGTCTTCAAGTCCTCATAGCCGAGCCCGTAGCGGCCCAGCGTACCGACCTTGAAGTTCTCCAGCAGGATGTCTGACTTCGCCGCCAGCGCCTTGACGATGGCCTGGTCGTGGCTGTCGGCCAGGTCGATCTCGATCGAGCGCTTGCCACGGTTGACCGACAGATAGTAGCCGGCCTCGGTGGTGTCGCGGCCGTCGCGGTCCTTCAGGAACGGCGGCCCCCAGCCGCGGGTGTCGTCGCCGGCACCCTTGCGCTCGACCTTGATCACGTCGGCGCCGAGGTCGGCGAAGATCTGGCCGGACCAGGGCCCGGCCATGATCCGGCTGAGGTCGAGCACGCGGATGTGCGACAGCGGGCCGGCCACGGTCAGGCTCCCGCGAAGTGGAACGGCGACGTGGAGTCGTCGGCCCCACTGGCTTGTGAAGGAGCGGTGTCGTCCTGCACCGCGGTCGCGGCGATCGAGGGGCGGGTCTGGATGTCGGCGTACCAGGCGGCGAGCCGGGGGTATGCCGCTTCCCAGCGGCTGTCGCGGAACCGGAAATCCATCTGGCCGAGCGCGCAGACCACCGCCGCCTGCCCGATTCCGAAGCGGCTGGATGCCAGCATTTCAGCGTTTGCTTCCAGATCGGCGAAGCAGGCCCGGACCTTGGTCTCAAAGGCGGCCAGGATCACAACGTCGCCGCCGCCCTTGCGCAGACGTTCGTTGCGCCACAGCAGAAGGATGTCGGTCAGCCCATCCGCCAGGGCCAGCCAGCGCAGTTGCCGGAACCGCTCGACCGGATCGGTGGGAAACAACTTCGGACCGTCGTCCAGACTGTCGAGGTACTCGCAGATCACCCGTGAGTCGAAAAGCGTGGTGCCGTCGTCCAGAACCAGCGCCGGGATCTTGCCGAGCGGGTTGTCGGCGAGCACGTCTGGATTCGGCGGTGCCGCGAACGCGACGACGGAACGCACACACTCGACCCGGTCGACCAGACCTGCCTCGTGCAGGACGATCATGACCTTGCGGACGAACGGAGACCGGGGGGACCAATGCAGTTTCACGGACCGGCGAGCCTTCCTTGACTGGGGCGTCGACCAACGGGGCGGATGATCGTCAGCGTCGCGCAGGCACGATATTAAGTCAATAAGTCGTATCTATGACCTAATGAAAATTGAAGCGCTACTGGAGGAACCCGAGCAGCGCGCGGTTGAAGGCGACGGGCTGTTCGACGTTGGGAATGTGCCCGGCGTCGGTGATCTCGATCAACTCGGCGCCTGCGATCGCATCGCCCATGCGGGCCATGGTGACGGGCATCGCCCCGTCGCGGGCGCCGACGACCAGCACCGTCGGAACGCGAATGGTCTGCAGAACGTCGGTGAAGGCGTAGGACTGCAGCGCCTTGGCACAGGCGGCAAAGCCGTCAACCGGGGTGCTGGCGATCATTGCGCGAACCCGGTCGGCCTTGCCGGCCGCAATGAAGGCCGGCGCGAACCAGCGCGCGATCATCGCGTCGGCAATCACCGACATTCCCTTGGTACGGGCCTGTTCGATCCGCTCTTCCCAGGCGGCGGCTCCGCCGGGAGCGGTCGCGGCCTGACCGTCGCACAGCACCAGCCGCTCGATCCGCTTGGGGTGCTTCGAGACGACCTGCAGGCCGGTCGGCACACCCATCGACAACCCGACGAACCGGCAGCGCTCGATCCGGAAGTGATCGAGCAGGGCGACCAGATCGCCGCCGAGTTGCTCGAAGTCGCACGGGCCTGTCGGAACACCCGTGCCGCCGTGCCCGCGCTGGTCGTAGCGCAGGACGCGGAATCGCTCGCCGAGCGCGGCGACCTGTTCATCCCATACGCTGAGGTCGGTGCCGATGGAGTTGCTGAAGACCACCCAGGGGGCGTTGTGGTCGCTGCCGTCGAGCCGGCATCGGAACGACAGCCCGTTCGCTTCCACCCTTCGGACTTCCGTCATCTGCCATCCTTGGTCACTGTTGGGTGGATCGGCGCAAGGTTCCAGCGCGCCATCGCCATGATATGCTGAAAAGCTAGTTCATCAACCTTTGGCGAGACCAATAGATGCCAGTCGAGGGGCCGGACAACGCCGCGGGTGCGACCCTGCGTTCCGTTCGCACTGTCGAGGCGACGATCAGCTATCGCGCGCAGGGCAGCGGCCAGTTGGTCCTGATCCTGGCTTCAACCGGACGCGGTACCGAGGAGTTCGGGCCGCTGGCGGAACGCCTTGTCGAACGGGGTTTTCGCGTGCTGCGCGCCGAGCCGCGCGGCGTCGGAGCCAGCACGGGACCGATGGATGGTGTGTCGTTTCACGACTTCGCCAGCGACTTCGCGGCGGTCATCCGGGCGGAGGGCGGTGGCCCGGCGATCGTCGCCGGCCATGCGTACGGCAACCTGGTCGCGCGTACCATCGCGGCGGACCACCCGGGCCTGACCCGAGGCGTCGTGCTGGTGGCGGCCGGTGCCGTGAACTGGCCGAAGGAACTGAGCGAGGCGATCACCATGATCAACGACCCGGCCTCGACCCGCGAGCAGCGCCTGCAGGGCCTCCGGTTCGCGTTCTTCGCCGAGGGATCGGACCCCACCGCGTGGCTCGACGGTTGGCACCCGGCGGTGATGCGCAGCCAGCGGGCGGCCCGCGCGCTGACCGACGAAGCCGACTGGTGGGGGGCCGGATCGGCGCCGATCCTCGACCTGCAGGCCGATCTCGACCCGTTCCGCCCGGCGGAATCGCGCGACGAGATCCGGGCGGTGCTGGGTGACCGGGTGACGGTCCAGGTGATTGCCGGTGCCAGCCACGCGTTGCCGACCGAGAAGCCGCAGGCAGTGGCCGATGCGATCGCCGACTGGGCCGACCGGCTGCCGGTGTGACCGAGACAGAGGTTAGCGCAGCTTGATGTCGAAGCGGACTACGTCGCCGCGGTAGATGCCCTCGGCGATCAGGACCGCAATGCCGTCGCTGTCGACGGCGCAGCGATGCACGAATGCGACCGGGGCGTTCAGCGGCATGGACAGCGACTCCGCGATATCCATGTCGGCCGTCCCGATGGTCAGCGTCTGCTGCGCCTCGGTGATCTCCAGGCCGGGCACGTCGTTGATGAGGCGCAGCGCAGTCTTGGTTTCGATGTCCTGCTGGGTGATGCGGTCGCGCAGCCGCTCGTCGATGTACACGTTGGTCAACAGGAACGCGGCATCGTGCCGCCAGTGCCGGCGGTGCAGGTGGCGATACGCCGGAGCCAGTTCACCGGTCCGGTGGTCGGCGGGTTCGTAGACGACGTTCGGATGGTCCGACAGGATCTCGATCTTCGCCGAATGGCTGGGGCGCAACAGGCCGGACCAGTCGGTCGCCACCGCGCACCATAACTCCTCCTGTGGACGGCGGCGCACGAAGGTGCCCTTGGCGCGGAAGCGCTCGATCAGCTTCTCGTGTTCCAGGATGTCCAGGGCTTGGCGGATCGTCGCGCGCGCCACCCCGCATTCCGCCGCCAGTTCGTCGACGGTCGGGATCTGGCCATCGATCGGCCATTGCCCGGACTCGATCCGCCGGCGGAACAGCGTGGCCAACTGGATGTAGCGCGAGATCGCGCTCCGGCTGAAATCGACCACCTTCTTCTGCGGAACGTTCATCGAGGCTGCGGCGCTTTTTGGATCATCAAATCTGCCATCAACGCCCGTGGAACACCGGGGGACGTTTCTCGACGACGGCACGGGTGGCCTCGCGGGCATCCTCGGTGGTCATCAGCCGGGTGCTGTACTGCTGCTCGCGGGCGTAGCCGTCCTCGACCGGCATGAACTCGACCTCGTTGAGCGCCGCCTTGCCCAGGCGCAGCCCGAGCGGCGCCTTGGCGGCCAGGATCTCGGCCAATCGCCCGGCGGCGTCCGCAAGTTCGGCCGATGGCACCACCTCGTCGACCAGCCCGATGCGGTACGCCTCATTGGCGTCGATCGGCCGGCCGGTGAAGAACATCCGGCGCAGCATGCCTTGCGGTATCAACCGTCCCAGATGGGCGCCGCCGCCGCAGCGGCCGACATTGATCTCCGGCAGGCCGAAGGTGGCGTTGTCCGACGCGATCCGCATGTCGCAGACCGACGCCAGCACGCACCCGGCGCCGAGGGCGGGTCCGTTGAGCGCGGCGATCACCGGCACGGCGGCGTTGCGGACGGCACTGAAGGTGCGGCGGATGATGGCAGCGCGCTTGGGATCATCCTCGACGGTGGCGGCCAGGAACTCGTGCAGGTCGAGTCCGGCGCAGAACGCCTTGGTGCCGGCGCCCGACAGGATGACGCAGTTCACGTCGTCCCAGGTCGACATGCTCTCGAACAGGTCGGCGATCTCACCGTAGAGCTGCAGTGTCAGGGCGTTGACCGGGGGGCGATCCAGCGTCACCCGCGCGATCCGGCCGGCCTTCTCGACATTCAGTGCCATCGTCTTCCAATCCCAGTTGCGCTCGGTCGCACGGCGGACCCGGCTTCAATAGGCAATAAACCTAGCTGTATGATCTAAAAATGTCGAGCGAGAGACGTCCGGCCGCCGGCTGACGACACGCTGTCATACCGGCGTGGCGCCCAAGGGAAAAGACCGGGATGGGGGAAGGCAAGGCGTTGAAAATACGCTAAACAACAACGAGGGAAACCAACTGACCAGCGGTTGATGACGCGTTCCGACCCACTCGACGCCGGCGAAACATTGACGCTGACGCTGCCGACGCTGGAACAATTGGGCAGATCGGTATCCGAAGAGGGTCAAGATGCCTGAATTCGTCCTGCGCTACATTCGCGTGGTTGAGGCGATCAACCGCCGGGTCGGGCGGTTTGCCATGTATCTGATCTTCGTGCTGGTCGGCATCCTGCTGTGGTCGTCGATCTCCAAGACCTTCCTGCTGCCGTCGCTCTGGACGCTGGAGATGGCCCAGTTCGCGATGGTTGCGTACTACATCCTGGGCGGGCCGTACTCGATCCAACTGGACGCCAACGTGCGCATGGATCTGGTGTACGGAAGCTGGTCGCCGCGCACCAAGGCCTGGGTCGACGCGTTCAGCGTGCTGTTCCTGATCTACTTCCTGGGCGTGCTGCTGTACGGCGGCATCGCGTCGACCACCTATTCGCTGGAGTACGGCGAGCGCAGCCCCACGGCGTGGCGACCGTACCTCTGGCCGATCAAGATCGTGATGTGCTTCGGGATCGTGCTGATGATCCTTCAGGCGACGGCAGAGTTCTTCAAGGACATCTGCCGGATCCGCGGGGTGTCGTTCTGATGTCCTACGAGATGATCGCCCTGCTGATGTTCTCGACCATGATGCTGATGCTCATGACCGGGCAGCGCGTGTTCGGCGCCATCGGCTTCGTGGGCGTTGCCGCCGCCATGCTGCTGTGGGGCACCGGCGGCTCGGACATCGGCTTCTCGGCCGCCATGAAGCTGATGAAGTGGTACCCGCTTCTGACCCTGCCGATGTTCATCTTCATGGGCTACGTGCTGTCGGAATCAAAGATCGCCGACGATCTTTACCGCATGTTCCATGTCTGGATGGGGCCGGTGCGCGGCGGACTGGCGATCGGAACGATCGGGCTGATGGTGCTGATCTCGGCGATGAACGGTCTGTCGGTCGCCGGGATGGCGATCGGTGCCACCATCGCCCTGCCGGAACTGCTGCGCCGCGGCTACGACAAGATCATGGTCACCGGGGTGATCCAGGCCGGTTCCAGCCTGGGGATTCTGGTGCCGCCGTCGGTGGTGCTGGTGCTGTACGCGATGATTGCGCGTCAGCCGGTCGGTCAACTGTGGCTGGCCGGGGTGATGCCGGGGCTGATGATGGCCGGCCTGTTCATCGTCTACATCGTGGTGCGCTGCTGGCTGCAGCCGCACCTCGGGCCGGCGCTGCCGGTGGAGGAGCGTCAGGTTCCGCTGGCCGAGAAATTGCGGCTGCTGCGGGCCGGCATCCTGCCGCTGGCGATCTTCGCGGCGATGATGGTGCCGTTCGTGAACGGCTGGACCTCGCTGGTGGAGAGTTCGGCGATCGGCGCGATGACCGCCTTCCTGGCAGCGGTGTTCAAACGCCGGATGACCCGCGAGGTGTTCGAGACCTCGGTGCGCCAGACCCTGGCGATCTCTTGCATGTTCATGTGGATCATCCTGGCCGCCCTCGGCTTCGGTGCGGTGTTCGACGGGCTCGGCGCGGTCCGCGCGATCGACAGCCTGTTCACCCAGCAGCTCGGTCTCGACCCGTGGGTCATCCTCATCCTGATGCAGCTGAGCTTCATCCTGATGGGCACCTTCCTGGACGACACCGCCATGCTGGTGATCGTGGCGCCCTTGTACGTGCCGCTGGTCCAGGCACTGGGTTTCGACCTGATCTGGTACGGCGTGCTCTACACCATCACCACGCAGATCGCGTACATGACGCCGCCGTTTGGCTACAATCTGTTCCTGATGCGGGCGATGGCGCCGCCGGAGATCACTCTGCGCGACATCTACCGCTCGATCATTCCGTTCGCGTTCGTGATGGTACTGGCGTTGGCCTTGGTCATGGCGTTCCCGCAGATCGCTCTGTGGTTGCCGAACCTGGTTTATTCGAAATAATCGAAGAGAGCCTCGCTCAGGGGCCGCAAACAAGAAAACACAGGGGTCTTCACAATGTCGACAAGACGTAAGTTTCTGACCACGGGCGCGCTTGCTGGCGCAGCCGCCCTGGCCGCTCCGGCGGTGCATTCCCAGACCACGATCCGCTGGCGGATGCAGACCTACGCCGGCCCGGCGCTGGCCGAGCATGTCATCAAGCCGGCCATCGACAGCTTCAACAAGGTTGCCGGCGACGAGATGCAGATCGAGCTGTTCTTCGCCGACCAGCTGGTTCCCACCGGCGAGCTGTTCCGCGCCATGCAGCGCGGCACCATCGACGCCGTGCAGTCGGACGACGACTCCATGGCCTCGCCGACCGAGGTGACGGTTTTCGGCGGCTACTTCCCGTTCGCCAGCCGCTACAGCCTCGATGTGCCGGTGCTGTTCAACCAGTACGGCCTGAACGAGATCTGGGACGCCGAGTACTCCAAGGTCGGGGTGAAGCACCTGTCGGCGGGGGCCTGGGATCCATGCCACTTCGCGACCAAGGATCCGATCAAGAGCCTGGCCGACCTGAAGGGCAAGCGCGTGTTCACGTTCCCGACCGCCGGCCGCTTCCTGACCCAGTTCGGCGTGGTGCCGGTCACCCTGCCGTGGGAGGACATCGAGGTCGCGGTCCAGACCGGCGAACTCGACGGCATCGCCTGGTCCGGCATTACCGAGGACTACACGGTCGGCTGGGCCGACGTGACCAACTACTTCCTGACCAACAACATCTCGGGCGCGTGGGCCGGCTCGTTCTTTGCCAACATGGATCGCTACAACGCCCTGTCGCCGCGATTGAAGGAGCTGCTCAAGCTCACCATGGACAGCAGCCACTACTATCGCCAGTGGTGGTACTGGGGCGGCGAGGCATCGCTGCGGGTCAATGGGACCAAGATGAAGCTGACCACCATCCCCGACGCTGAGTGGGATACGGTGGAGAAGGCCGCGATCAAGTTCTGGGACGAGATCGCCGCCGAATCCCCGACCAAAAAGAAGGTCGTGGACATCTTCAAGAAGTACAACGCCGATATGCAGAAGGCCGGCCGGCCCTACCGCTACGGCTGACCTTGGGCCGCTCGGCGCCTGGTGCCGGGTGGTTGCAAGAGAGCGAACGAGCGATGGCCCCGGACCGGTTTCGGGGCCATCGGCATTTCAGACGCTGGGTTGCGGTTACTCGGCCGCCTTGATACCCGCATAGGCGAGCGCGTCGTCTTCCATCTCGAGCTGCATCACGTCGTTGAACTTGTTGAAGAATGTGCACAGGGTGATGCGCAGGGTCAGCTCGACGATCTGCTCTTCGGTGAAATGCTGGCGCAGGGCGTCGAACATCGTGTCGCGCACCCGGTTGTGGTCGTGGGTCACCTGGGCGGCGTAATCGCGGACCAGCCGGTCAACCTCGGTCAGGCCGGGGCAGTCCGGCTCGAGGATGCGGTCGACGGTCTCGCGGGTCAGGCCGACGCTCAGCAGCTTCGGGCCGTGGTGCGCCACGCAGTAGGTGCACTTGTTGATCTCGGAGACCGTGACTATGGCGATCTCGAGGTGGCGCTTCTCCAAAATCGGATTGTCGGCGTTCTCGAGCAGCATCCCCATGATGTGCTTCAGCGCGATCGGCCGGTGCGCGAACACCTTCACCTGGTTCATGAACGGCCCGTACTCGGCGGCGAACCGGGCGTAAATCGGCTGCACGTCGGCCGGCACCTCTTCTATTCCAACATCGCGAACTCTTGCCATCGGGCGTCCTCCTGATCGTTGTCGGTACGATGTGGCCTCGGTGCGGACAACACCAATAGATTTAATCGGATCAGCCGGTGACTGTAAGGCAACGGACCGGTGCGCGGGCAGCACGCCAAACCGTCGACGACGCGGGTGGCGGCCGAGGATGCTACCATCATCGGAGTCGGCCTCAGCGTTCCTGCCACGGAGTGACACGCCAGAATGGATCTCATCATCTTCGCCCTGTCGGCGCTGTGCGTGGTGTTCCTGCTGGTCGCCCTTGCCATCCCGTTCTCGGATTTGACCCGGCTGCCGCTGGCCGTCGTCATCGCCGTGGCGGGACTGGTCTACGGAACCGTGTCCACGGTCGTGGGGATCAGCTCGGTCGGGTTTGCGTTGGCCGACTACGATCGCTGGCTGTTCGAGACTCTGGCGTTCAACAACCAGACCCTGCTCCTGGTGTTCCTGCCGCCGCTGCTGTTCGAGATGGCACTGCACGTCAACGTCCGGCGGTTGCTGGAGGATGTCAGCGTGGTCGCGGTCATGGCGGTGATCGCGGTGATCCTGGCGACCGCGATCGTCGGCGTCCTGCTGTGGCTCGTCTCGCCGATCGGGCTGATTGCCTGCCTGCTGCTCGGGGCCGCGGTCTCGACGACCGATCCGGCGGCGGTCATCTCGATCTTCAAGCAGATCGGTGCGCCGCGGCGGCTGCTGGTCATCCTGGAGGGCGAGAGCCTGCTGAACGACGCGGCCGCCATCGCGTTGTTCACCCTGCTGGTGGCGGCACTGGGCCAGAGCGAGCCGATCGGGCCGGGGTCGTTCGTGGTGAGCTTCCTGTACGGGTTCGGCGCCGGTGCGGCGTGCGGCGTGGCGGTGGGCTGGCTGGCCAGCCGCCTGTACGGAATTCTCGGCGGATCCGACGTCGCCGAGACCACGGTGACCGTGGCGCTCGCCTACGGCAGCTACCTGCTCAGCGAGTACGGGCTGCAGGCGTCGGGAGTGGTGGCGGTGGTGTTCGCCGGGCTCGCCACCACGATGTTCGGGACCTTGACCATGGGGCCGCGCAACTGGCGCACGCTGACCCGGGTCTGGGGACAGATCGGCTTCTGGGCCAACACCCTGATCCTGCTGCTGGCGGCCACCATGGCGCCGCGCATGCTGCTGTCGCTCGACTGGTGGGGCGGCCTGCTGCTGGTCGTGGTGTACCTGGCGGCAGCGCTGGCGCGGGCCGCCGTGCTGTTCGGGCTGCTGCCCGGCCTCAGTCGCCTCGGCATTTCCACGCCGATCACCACCGGGCAGAAGACCCTGGTGCTGTGGGGCGGCGTGCGCGGCGCGGTCACCCTGGTGCTGGCGCTCAGCCTCAGCGAGACCACGGGGCTCGATCCCGATGATGCCCAGATCATCGCGGCGCTCGGCGCCGGCTACGTCTTCATGACCCTGCTGGTCAACGCCTCGACCCTGGCCTACGTGACGCGCCGTCTCGGCCTCGACCGGTTGTCGGCCGGCGATCTGGCGCTGCGCGAGCGGATCGTCGCCGGTGCCCAGGCCGAGGCCCAGGCCTATGTGACGGAACTGGCGAGCGAACGGGCGATCGACGTCTCGGCCATCGAGGCGATGAACGCATCATACGAGCCGCAGATCCGAGAGGCGGTGACCCATGCCGAGGCGGTCGCCATCCCGTTCGGCGACCGGCTGCGGCTTGGCCTGACCATCCTGACCAGCCAGGAACTGCGACTGGTGCAGACCGCGTTCGAGGACGGCGCGGTAGGCCCGCGTTCGACCCGGGTGCTGCGCGGCAACGCCGAACGGCTGTCCGATGCCGTCCGCCTGGGCGGCCGGGAAGCCTACGAGGACATGGTCGAGGCCAACCTCCGCTTCCCCGTGCTGTTCCGGGTCGCGGTCTGGCTGCACCGGCTGCGCCTTGCCGACCGGCTGTTGCGGGTCATGCTGGAGCGCCGGATGACCATGCTGCTGGAATCCGAAACCGTGGTGCGCGACCTTGCGACGTTCGCGCGCGAGGTGATTGGCCCGATGATCGGCGAAGACGCGACGCGCAACGTGGTCGAGTTTGTCGGCAAGCGTCTGGAGATGCTGCACGACGAGATCGACGTCATCCGGCTGCAGTACCCGGGATACACCCGCGCGATGGAGTCGATCCTGCTGATGCGGGCGGGTGTGCGGCGCGAGCGCACGCAGTACCGACGGCTGTTCGACGAAGGCATCATCGGCAACGACCTGCACCGGTCGCTGGAGCGTGAGCTTGACCAAAGGATGCGCGCGCTGGCGACGCCACCGCCGGTCGACCTTGGCCTGACCCCGACTGACCTGATCGGCAAAGTGCCGCTGTTCGCGGCGCTGGACGGGCGCCAGGCTGCTGCGATCGAGCGCTGTCTCCGGGGGCGTCTGGCACTGCCGGATGAAGTGATCGCGGCGGCGGGCGAGCGCGGGAACGCGATGTACTTCATCGCATCCGGCGTGCTGGAGGTGACCGGCCTCGAACACGAGATCCTGCTGTCGAACGGGCAGTTCTTCGGGGAATTGGCGCTGATCGCCCCGACCCGCAGGCGGTCCACCGAAATTGTCGCCCGCAGCTTCTGCCGGCTGCTGATCCTGTCCCGGCGCGATTTCAAGCGGCTGGCGAAGAACGACCCGGCCCTCGAACGCACGATCCGCGACGCCGCCGATCGCCAGCTTGGCGAGGGCTTCCGGAAATCGGTTCCCGAGGAACTCGACTGGAGCGGCGGTGGTTCGGACAAACCGGAAGCAACCTAGTGCGTTTTCGTGCACTTCATCGCCGGCCACCGAAGGCATAAGCTGATCATAACAAGTGTCACCCTGGGAGGACGCCATGGCCGCCGCGTTGACGTTTCAGCCGAAGGGGGTGATCCCCGCCTGCCTGCTGCCGTTCCATGCCGACCTGTCGATCGACGAGGCCGGATACCGTGCCCATCTGCGCGACGTCGCGGCGGTGGAAGGCATCACCGCGGTCACGGTCAACGCCCATGCCAGCGAGGTCGCGACCTGCACCATCGCCGAACAGGAGCGGGTGCTGGCGATGACCATGGAGGAAGTCGGCACCCGCCTGCCGGTGGTTCACGGGGTGTATTCGGACGGATCGCACCTTGCCGCCGACATCGCCCGTCGAGCCGAGAGCGGCGGGGCAAGCGCGCTGCTGGTGTTTCCGTCGGCGACCTTCGCCTCCGGCGGGGCGATGCGCCCGGAGATGGCGCTGGGGCATTTCCGCACCATCCGCGAGGCCAGCGACCTGCCGATCATCGTGTTCCAGTATCCGCTGGCCAGCGGCCTCGGCTATCCTGTCGAGACCGTGATCCGGATCTGCCAGGAGATCGACACCGTCGTTGCCATCAAGGACTGGTGCAACGACACCAAGCAGCATGAGCGCCAGGTGCGCGAGCTGCACGCTCTGCCGCGCCGGGTCTCGGTGCTGTCGACCCATTCGTCCTGGCTTCTGTCGTCGCTGGTCCTGGGCTGCGACGGCTTGCTGTCGGGCGCGGGCAGCGTCATCGCCGCCCTGCAGGTCGCCCTGTTCCGCGCGGTGCAGAACGGCGACCTTGCGGCTGCCCGCTCGATCGCCGACCGGATCTACCCGACCACCGGCGCGTTCTATGACCCACCGTTCCTCGACATGCACAACCGCATGAAGGAGGCGCTGGTGCATCTCGGGCGGATGAAGGCGGCCCATGTCCGGCCGCCGCTGATGAAGCTGTCGGAAGCGGAGATCGCCAAGATCGGTCGCGCGATGGAGGCGGCAGGCCTCACCGGCGGAACGGTCTACGCCAAGGTTGCCTGATCGCCTTCACGCCGCTTTCGGATAGGTCACGGCCATCGAGCTTTCCTCGAACGCATTCAGGTTAAGGCGCCATTCGGCCGACGGCCAGCGATAGGCCATTTCCCGGCGTCGCGGCCACATGGCGGCAGTGTACAGCGTTCCGAACCCGCGCTCGAACGCCAGCGAATACAGCGGTGGCCGCAGGAATGCGGAAATGAACCGCGCTTCGGACTCTTCGTGAAGTGCGAGACGCGTCAGCAGGTAGCGTTCGCGTTCGACCGTGGCGGTCTGGCGCGCGTGGCTGATCCATTCGACCCGTTCCTGGTGGTTGGTCGCGACCGCGGCGTGGGTGATCACCGGCGGGCGATCCGGCGACAGGTAGACCGTCAGCCATTTGCGCTCGGCGTCCAGGACCGTGACGTTGTAGGCCATGTGCGTGGGTACGCGGGCCAGCACCCGTCCAGCCTGCTCCACGGTCTCGCAGGTTTCCAGCACGTAGCGCAGGATGATCGGCACCCCGAAACCCCGGCCGACAACGCGGCGTCCGCCGAAGGTCAGCGACACCGCCAGCCCGGCATCGTTGATGCCGTCGACCAGTCCGATCAGGCAGTCGCTGGTGCCCATGATGGCCTTGTCGGTCCAGTTGGACCGGAGCACGACCGCGTCGAAGGCGCGCGAGTTGTAGTCGTAGTTCCGGACCAGCAAGGGGTCCGCTCCCGACCACACCGCTTGCGAACAACCCGTCAGATAGGCCGGAGGGTCGTAAAGGCTGAGCAGGCGTGCCGGCAAGTCGCCACCGCCGGCCAGATCGACCAGCCGCTCCCAGACCGGAACCAGTTCGGGCATGTGGGTGCGCAGGGCCTGCCGACACTCGAAGTAGCTCGGCCTCGCCTCGACTCCGTCCTGCAGGTACCAGCTCCGGTACGCCGGCCACAAACGCTCGAAAAGGCCCTGCCAGCGGCGGCCGGTGTGGTCGTTCAGCGCGGAGAAGGTCAGGTCCATGGCGCCGGATACCATATCATCGCGGTACGATGCAGCCCAGGCGTGGCTACCACCACGCCTGGCTCCGCAATCGCGCTATCGGCCGGTGTCGCTCAAAGGATCTTGAACTGATGGTTCTCCAGTTGAGCCGGCACCGGGGCCGCCGCCGCCAGCGGCCGTCCCTTGAAGTGGGAGCGGATGCCGTCGATCCATTGCCTTGATCGCTCGGTGAGCTGGAACTTGTTGTCCATCGCCCGGCCGCGGGTCACCAGGATGCCGAGATCGGCACCCTCGTAGCGGTAGTCACCCGGACGCTGAATCCGCAGGAAGAACGCTTCCGCCTCGCTCTCCACAGCGCGTCGGTGATAGTCGAACCGGCTGTAGTGCACCGAACCGTCCGCCTCCATCCGCCAGATCCCGGTTTCCGGGCACTCGGTCAGGATGTCGATGGAGTCCTCGGTGTGCTTCACCACCATCTGGCACCACGAGTCGATGTTCTGCGGATCGGCCCAGCGGTCGTTCAGGCCCGCGATGTCGATGTCGAACGGCACGCCGCAGAACTCGAGCAGGTGGAACAGGAACAGCGGCGCATCGGCATGGGCGAACGCCGCGTGGTTGGTCATCGAGCTGACGCCGGTGATCCGCGGATTCAACTCGCCCAGGTAGATGTTCTTGCTCTTCTGGTCGATCAGGAAGTCGAGCTCGAAGTAGCCGCGGTAGCCTTCCTTGCGCAGCTGTTCGCCGAACTGGAACGTGTAGGTCCGGGCCTGTTCGCGGGCCTTCTTGGAGAAGGCGTTGGCGAAGATCTCGTTGCCGCACCAGCCGCCGCGATATGGCGTCAACTCGTTGAAACCGACCAACTCCGTCATCAGCGGGCCGACGATCGTGCCCTTTTTGGTCACGCACGCCTCGATTGCCGATCCGCGGCAGTCGATGCGCTTCATGATCTTGATTTCGCCCTGGCCGACGATCTCATGCTCGTGCTTGCGGAAATCCGCGGCCGACTTGATGAAGAACGTGGTATGGCCGGAATCGCCGAACGCCGACTGCAGAACCAGGTCGCTGCCGAGCCCCGCAGACTTTGCCAGTTGCGTGACGTGGTCCCAGTTCTCGACCTCCGACAGCGTGTTCGGGACGCTGGGGACGCCGGCCTTGTTGCCGATCCGCACGGTCTCGATCTTGTTGTCGACCTTGGTGCGCAGCGCGGCCTTCGGGAACCAGACCTCCCAGCCGAGTTCCTTGGCCAGTTGCTCGGTCTTCTCGTCGAACATCAGGAACACCAGCTTCGGCTTGCCGCCGCGCGACTCGATGAAGTCGATCACCTCCTTGTGCTGCAGGAGGTAGTTGTTGATGTCCTCGATCGACGTGAATTCAGCGTGCGGCTGCTCAGACGGGCAGAACACGTTCGGGTGGCGTCCGTCGTAGCAATCGATGTAGCTGATGTACTTGAAGTTCTTGCACCACTCATCGATCTGCAGAAGGTTGAAGTTGGTTGCGCTGATGAAATAAACCGGTTCCTGATTCCGGTGAAAATACCGGCGGATCTCGGAAATATTCTTCAGCTTTGTTCTGGACGGCATGTTGTTCTCCCTGTTCTTTCAGATCGCCGTTATTCGGTGATGCGAGCCAGTTGCGGGGTGAGACCCGCCTGCTCGTCGAGCGCGTCCTGCGTGAAGACGCGCATTCCGAGGTCGGTCCGATAGCCGTGGATCTCCTTGACATCGAGCGCCCGCATGAAGCGCAGGATCTCCTTGGAGATCACCTGGCCCGGGACCAGGATCGGGAAGCCGGGCGGATAGGGAATGATGAAGGACGTCGAGACCAGTTCGCGGCCGGCGTCCATTTCCCGCTCCATCGAGTCGTCCTCGAGCGGGAAGTAGCCGCACTTCGACTCGTCATAGGCCAGGAAGTAGGCGGCCCGAATGTTGCCTTCCGGCGTGCCGGTCCCGTCGTTGCTGCGGAACGCGTCGTGGAAGCGCGAGAAATCCGGCAGCGGCGGCAGTTCCTGGGTAAGCGAACGAACCCGCCGGTCGAACGCTTTCCGTTCCATGCTGCTGGCGTCGTCGTACTGTGCGTCGAGTTCGGTGGCGATCTTGACCAGTACCTCGATCAGATAGGCCACGGACGACCGCGACGTGCCGATGTTGGTCATGAACAGCACGGTGTTGCGGGAGGTCTTGTTGATCTGGATCCCGTACTTGTCCATCAGCTCGACGTTCTTGAACGTGTCGCCGTCGAACCCGGCGTGGCCCACCGCCACGGTCACGCGGGTGGCGTCGAGGGCGAACTCGTCGACTGCCCAGGCGTCCCAGATGTCGTTCCAGCCATGCTCGGCGTCCCAGTAGGACTCGATGCCGGACTCGCGGTACTGCGCGGGCACCATGTCGCCGACCTTCAGGACCTTGAAGTACTTCTGCAGCAACGGGTGCGAGTCGATGGCCTTGCGCATGGCCATGGCGGCTTCGACCTGCTTCTGAACCAGCTCGAAGCCCTCGAGTTCGACCTGCCGGCGGCCGACGTCCAGGGACGCGATGATCTGGTAGTTCGGCGATGTCGAGGTGTGGGTCATGTAGGCTTCGTGGAACGCCTGCTCGACCTCGCCTTTGAAGTTCTGGTCGTGCACGTGGATCATCGATCCCTGGCGCAGCGACGTCAGCGTCTTGTGGGTCGATTGGGTGGCGTAGACCCGGATGCGCACCTTGTCCGGATCCGGCATCAGCCGAACCCCGAGCAGAGCCTCGTCGTCGAGTCCGGCGATCTCGGCCTGCTGCGCTTCGTAGGCCTTGCGGTAGGCCGGATCGCGATAGCGTTCGCGCAGATTCGAGGCGGTGTTCATTGCGGTGCGTTGCCGATAGGTCGGGCCGAAGCGGGCAAACGCGAACCAGGCTTCGTCCCACAGGAAGACCAGGTCTGGCTTGATCGCCAGGCACTCTTCCATCACCCGTTCGACGTTGTAGACGATACCGTCGAACGTGCAGTTGGTGAGCAGCAGCATGCGCACCCGGTCGAGCTTGCCGGCGGCCTTGAGCTCCAGCAATTGCCGCTTGATCTCGTGGAGCGGTACGGCGCCGTACATCGAGTATTCGGACAGCGGGTAGCTGTCCAGGTACACCACCTGGGCGCCGCCCAGCACCATGCCGTAGTGGTGCGACTTGTGGCAATCGCGGTCGACCAGGACGATGTCGCCGGGCCGGACGATCGCCTGGACGACGACCTTGTTGCAGGTCGAGGTGCCGTTGGTCGCGAAGAACGTGAACTTGGAGCCGAACGCCCGTGCGGCCGCTTCCTGCGCCTTCTTGATCGGCCCGTGCGGCTCCAGCAGCGAGTCCAGGCCGCCGGAGGTTGCCGAGGTTTCGGCCAGGAAGATGTTCATGCCGTAGAACTCGCCCATGTCGCGGATCCAGTTCGACCGGGTGATCGACTTTCCACGGCTGATCGGCAGGGCGTGGAACACACCGGTCGGCTGCTTGGAGTACTCCTTCAGGGCAGTGAAGAAAGGTGTCTGGTATCGGGCGTTGACCCCACGCAGCATGTTCAGGTGCAGTTCCAGATAATCTTCCTGGTTGTAGAAGACGCGCGAGCAGCCGCCGAGATCGCGCCCGGCGATATCCTCCACCGATCGGTCGGTGACCAGGAACGTGTCTAGTTCGGGACGGACCTTGCGGATCAGCCGGCACAGTTCGGGACCATAGTCGATCGGGTCGATCTCCTGGATGTCCTCGTCACCGACCCGGGCCAGATAGCGTTGCAGAATCTTGAGCTTGTTCTCGGACTCGAACCCGAAGCTGTACCGGACCACCACCGACTGGATGTTGTGGTTGAACAGCACCGCGATCAGGCCGTCCTCGAAGCTGGGAACCACGATCGGGTCGTAGACGAACGGGTCGTCGGGGCGGCGCATGGCGCGCAGCGCCTTGCGCTGGGTTTCCTCCTGCGCCTTGGTCATGTCGTCGACGAACAGGACCTCGAAGTACGGCCGCGCGGTCGCGATCGCCTCCGGTTCGTCAAAGACGTCCCGCTCGGTCCCGGCGGTTTCCTCGGCGCCAAGGTCGCTGAAGTGACGACGGAATGACCCCGAGACCAAGGCGCGGACGACATGCACCACGGTCTGCGAGAGTTCCTGGTAGTCCTCGTTCAGCAGCAGTTTCTTCAGATAGGCGAGGCCGCGTTTGCCGGGAAACCCCCAGTAGATCTCAATCGGGGCCAGGGCTTCGACGAGTTCGCGCGCGGTCTCGATGAGCCGGGCTTTGGTGCGGTCGCGCTGAGGAGCGGACAGTTGCGATGCCACCGACTTCAGCTGGGTCCACCGATCCATGCGCAGTTGCGCGGCGCTGTAGTAGTCGCTGAGCGAACCCTTCGCACTCTCAGTCTTTGTACCGCTCGCCAAAGCCCTCTCCTTTCGTAACTGTGGGGGTTATTAAGCCTGTGGGGTGGACAATGGGTCGACGAGTGACAACGTCGGCGCGACCGGCAGGGACTGGACCGGAACCGTCAGGCCCGGAGCCGGTGCGGCGAGGCCCGCTTGTCCACCCTTGGTCTGCATCTCCAGCGGTCCAAGCGTGTGCAGGTAGGCGTCGGTGCCGGACGCGCGGTCGTAGACAGGGAAATCGACCGGCCGGTCGCGAAACGATTTCAGCGGTTGTCCCAGGTTGCGGACGCCGACTTCGCGCTGGCGCCGGACCTGCATCAGGTCGATCTCGAACGGAATGATCTCATCCTGCCCTTGCGCCTGATAGATCACGGTACCGGCCGGATCGACCACACAGGATCGGCCGATTCCACCGGCGCCGAGCCCGTTGATGTCGAAGACGTAGCACTGGAACTGTGCAGCGGTGGATCGCGCGATTGCGAGTTCAACCTCGCGATCGATGGTCCCGGTCAGCACGGGGTGCAGCAACACCTCCGCTCCCATCGCGGTCAACATCCGCGTGGTTTCCGGAATCCAAATGTCGTAGCAGATCGACAGGCCGAAGCGGCCGACATCGGGAACGTCGAAGACACAGAACTCAGTGCCCGCGGCGACGTCACGCTCATACGGGCGGAACGGAAACATCTTGCGGTAGCGCGTGACGACGTGGCCGACCGGGTCGATCACCGAGGCGGTGTTGTACAACTCGCCGTTCGGACCCTTCTCCCACATCGAGCCGGTGACCACCCAGATTCCGTGCTTGGCCGCGGCCTCCTGCAACGCGTGCTCGCCGGGACCCGGCAGAACTCCAGGGTCTTTCGGCACCGGGCCGCAAGCCGCCAGTTCGCTGAACAGCACCATCTGGACCCACGGGAACCGGGCAACGGCAACGTCCACTTTGTGAACCATCGCCGGAATGTTGTCGTGCAGCGCAGGGACGGGCATTTGTATTCCTGCGATAGCAAACGGAACCATAAAGGTTTCTCCAAGTTGTCACGTCGTCGGCAGTAGCATAGAGGGGTCAACGTGACTCAGGTCACAGTTGTTCTAAATTGTTCAATCTCTGACGATGAAAATTGCCTTCTGGTTAATCGTATCACTGAACCTGTCGTCTATGCTACGGCATGGATGAGGCCGCTTCCTGAGAATCCAATAGGCAGTTGATCTGTATGGTATTTTCCAACCATAGTGGTGTCGTGACGAAATGACTACATGTGGTCAACCACAGCTATACGGTGGGACCGGCGCGGATTTTGCGGCTGCGGATCGGGACTGATGTCGGGGTTCAGTTCGGCCCGATCGGCGAGGCCGCTGGGTCAGTCGGTCGCGGCGTGGTCGAGCTTGACCAACCAGTTCAGCAGCCGATCCATCGCACTGCCGGAAAGCTTGACGAACTGTCCGGCGACGAGCTGATTCGCGCGCTCGACGCGCACGATCTTCACCAGTGTGCGAAAGCCGCCGATCGAGAAGGCCGGGTCCGGAATGGTATCCCCGTCAACCGTCGTGCCGACTGACGGCAGGAGCGGGTCGGTCCAGCGCACGGATATGCCGGACATCGAAACAGAGAGAACGGTAAAGGACCGCTGGTTCAGTCGGAACTCAGCCTCCATCGGCGTGTACCGGGCGGCCTTGCGGCTGGCAGCGCTCCTGTCCGATGGATTGCTCTGGACGTCGACGCCCGAAACGACCGGTTGGCCGATCTTCAGTCCGGCGGACTGATCGACGCTCTCCGGCTGCCGGCGCCCCGGTCGCGGAGCCGCCTCGTGTTGAACAGAACCCGGATCGCGGAACGATTTGCGGACGCGCCAAGCGGGCAGGGCGGTCGGCGCCTCCGCTGCAGGCACCGTGGCGACCGGAACGCCCAAAGTGGTCAACGTCCCCACGCCCGCCACTCGCGCGCGGATGCGTTTTATCATGGCGCGGTCGCCGATGGCCATCTTGGCAGGGTTCCGGTTGACTCCGAGTGGTATCGTTTTAATGGAGAATCGGCCGATGTCTAGCGTGATGGTAGAGTTGAGGCCGGTCGGGCGGTGTCGAACCAGGGCGTCGCCTGGACTTTGCCGGCTTCCGGGAGGGTGAGCGGCGGCATCGACAAGGCGTCCGTCCAGGGGCATGTTGTTGGTGCCTTCGACCGATCGGGTCCGTCGTGGCCGGTAGGGCGATTGTCCGATTGAGGCAGGCCAACGAGCCCTCCACGGCTTCGGGCTGTTGTTGACTGACCATCAGGGGAGCGCGTTTCAGGAGATGGCGAGTGACTGATCCGAACGCGCAGCTCTCCCGGCGCTTGGATGCGCTCAGGGTCGATTACGTTCTGCAGCTGCCCGATCGAATTGCCGAGTTGCGGGCCGCTTGGCTGGCGATCCAGCGGGCAACCGACGCCGACACTCGCGAGGGCGCGCTTGTGCAGCTGCGCCGGATTGCACACCGCCTGGTCGGCTCGGGAAAGACCTTTGGCCTGCCGGCGGTGAGCGAGGCGGCTATACCGATCGAGCAGTTGGCGGATGCCTTGCTCGATGGCGATGCGGCCGCGCAGACAACCGATGTGGGAGCTCTGGTCGAGCAACTCGCACGGCTCGACTTCACCAATATCATTGCCGAGGCGGCACCGGCTCCGGCGCCGTTGCGCCCCGCACCCCGTTCGGCACGCCCCGCGCCCGAGGTGGTCGTCGGTCTGATCTGGCTGACGGGTCTCACCGAAGATGAAACCCAATACCTATCCACCGTGCTCCAGCGATACGGCTTCACCGTTGACCAGCTCGAGCCCGACGACGTGCCGGAGGAGATCCGCGAGCAACGTCCGGCGGCGGTCGTTGCCGGGATGGATGGTGTGAAGGAGGTCGTTACAGGCGAGCGATGGGACGATCCCGCTACTCCGCTGGTCGTGATCTCGTCCGATGATCGGATCGAAGCCCGGTTGTCGGCCGTCCGGATCGGAGCCAGTGGATTTGTCACCCGCCCGTTCAGCGGCGACCAACTCGTCGATCTGCTGGACCGCCTGCTTGAGCATGCCGATCCGGAGCCCTATCGGGTGATCCTGGTCGAAGATGACGACTTCCTGGCGGAGTCCTTCTCGACCAGTCTGGAAGCGGAGAACATGCGGGTCGAGCGGCTGGCCGATCCGATGAAAATTCTGAAGGTCTGCCAGTCTTTCGCACCGGACATCATCGTGACCGACCTGTATCTGCCCGAGGCCGACGGCATGGAGATGGCGCAGGTCATTCGCCAGCATGGTGGATTTGACGGAGTACCGATCCTGTTCGTGTCTTCCGAGACCAGCCTGAACCGGCAGATGACCGCCCGTCGGTTCGGCGCCGACGATTTCCTGACCAAGCCCCTGACCAGCGCCCAACTGGTTACAGCGGTGCGAAGCCGGGCAATCCGGTATCGCGAACTGCGACGGCTGATGGATCGCGACTCACTCACTGGACTGCTCAATCACGGTCGCACGGTTGCACGGCTGGAAAGGGAGATCGACCGGTGCCGGGAAGCCGGGGAGCCGCTCTCGGTGGCGGCCCTGGACCTGGATCACTTCAAGCGGGTGAACGACACCTATGGGCACGCCGCGGGTGACCGGGTGCTGCGCACTGTGTCGCGCCTGTTTCTGCAGCGGCTGAGGGGCACCGACGCCGCGGGGCGGTTCGGGGGGGAGGAGTTCGTGCTCGTGCTGCCGAGTGCGGATGCTGAAGCAGCGTTCAATCTTCTCGACAAACTGCGCGAAGCGTTTGCATCGATCGAGCATGTGTTCGATGAGCATCGCTTCAGCGCAACCTGCAGCATCGGCCTTGCGACACTGCGCGATGACGACGATCAGACCTCGCTGCTGGCCCGGGCCGATGCCGCGCTCTATCAGGCCAAGCAGGACGGTCGAAACCGGATCGGACTCGAGTAGAACCGCGATCAGTCGTCGGCCAGCCGGACGTAGCTTGGACCCTTCGGCCGCAGGCAGGCGGAGACGCGGTCGATCAGCGTGTCAGCGTCGACCGGTTTGACCAGGAACGACGCGGCGCCCAGGGCTTTGGCGCGTGTTACGGAGTCCATGGTCTGATGGATGGTCGAGAAGATGACCGGGCAGTTCAGGTGCGGGTGGTTGCGGCGAATGCTCTCCAGCGTCTGGAATCCCGTCACCCTCGGCATGTCCACATCCAGGATGATGACGGCCGGACGGATCCGGTTGAGCAGCGTCAGGCATGCGTCGCCGTCATTGGCGGTGAACACGTTGAAGCCGACGGCCTGGAGGGTCGCCTTGTAGAACCGCCTCATGTCGTCGTCGTCGTCGGCCGCGACAACCGTGCCGCGCCGTCGGGAATCCGCAGGTGGCTCCATGATCTCGCACGCGGTGGTGAAACCATGTCTTAATACATTGTTCAGTATAGTCGGTGGAACGAAGACCGGCAAAGCGGTGGGGATCGACGGTGGGCTTGCTGACGTGACGACATTTGAGGACAGGGAACCGCACAAGCAGCGACGCGACCGACGGTCACTGCGTAACGGCCTGATCGCGTCGATCGGCAAACAGGATCATCCCGTACTGAACTATGCTGTCGGGGGTATCCTGATCGGGAACTGCCGGTTGCCGGTCATGATCGGCCAGCGGGTCTTCGTCACCCTGTTTGACGAGCGCAACCGCAAATACCGGGTGTTCGCCTACGGGATCGTGGTGCGCATCGACCGGTTCACCCATGAAGTCGCCTTCGACTTCGAGACCCCGAGCCCCGAGACGTTCACATTCCTCGAGGGGCTGCAGTCGCGTGCGATCAGTCGTCCCCAGCGGCGGGTGCCTCCCAAGAAAGGCGTGCTCGGATGGCTGGGCAGCCTGACCGGCTCGCCTCGACGCAGACGATAGTATCAAAGAGCCAGGGTTGGGATTCTCGCGATGGGGCGATATGCGGTAACGGGTGGATGCGGGTTCATTGGATCGCATCTGGTTGAGGCCATTCTGGATCGCGGTGATGACGTCGTCGTGCTCGACGATCTGTCGACCGGCAAGCGTTCCAATGTGCCGGCAACCGCCGAGGTTGTTGTTGGTGACGTGACGGACCCGGCGGCTGTAGGACGCGCAATTGCCGGTGCAGACGGAGTGTTTCATCTGGCGGCCATTGCGTCGGTGCAGCGCTGCACCGATGCGTGGCGCGACAGTCACAGCGTCAATGTCACGGGAACCATCGCTGTCCTGGAAGCGGCGCGCGATGCCGGTCGGATACCGGTGGTCTACGCGTCGTCGGCGGCGATTTACGGCGACAACACCAGCACGCCGCTGCGGGAAACCGAGCGGCCGCTTCCGCTGACCGCCTATGGCGTGGACAAGTACGGATCGGAACTGCACGCCGGGGTTGCCGGGCGGATCCACGGGGTGCCGAGTTTCGGGTTTCGGTTCTTCAACGTGTTCGGGCCTCGGCAGGACCCGTCATCGCCGTACTCCGGGGTGATTTCGATCTTCGCCGACCGGATGGTCAGTGGGCGGGACATCACGATCAACGGCGATGGCGGGCAGACCCGCGACTTCGTCTATGTCGGCGACGTGGTCGAGCACCTGCTGGCCGGCATGGCGTCGGCGGATACCGCCGCGCCGGTCGCCAATGTCTGCACCGGGCGCGAAACCTCCATTGTCGTGCTGGCTGAAACGCTTCGGGGCCTGACGGACTACAAGGGGACGATCACGCACGGTCCGGCGCGGGCTGGAGACATCAGGATCTCCGTTGGTGATCCGACGTTTGCCTCGACTCGTCTGGGCTGCCGGGCCTCGGTCAGCTTGGCCGACGGCTTGGCCCAACTGCTCACTCAGAAACCGGACTGAATCCGGCTCGTTATCTGTCCTGAACTGTCGTAAAGATTGTTTTGGATTGGGGAAGATGCAAATGCATTACAAAATCGATCAAACCGAAACTCATATTCGTGTCACTGTCGACGGCGACCTTGATGCCGCCATGGTGCAGGACATGCGCGCCTCGGCCGATGACGCGGCAAACGATCGGCGCAACCTGATCATCGATCTCAGTCGGGTAGAGTTCATGGACTCCGCTGGCGTGGGACTGATCGTCCGAGCGTACAAGGTTCGCCAATCGACCAAGGTCCCGATGGCGATCGTTGTCGGCTCGGCCGGTCAACCGCGGGAGATCCTGCGAACCACGCAGATCGACCGGTTGATCCCGTTCCATGCGTCACTCGAAGACGCGCTGGCCTAACGCACCCGACGCCGACGTTACCGGCCAAGCACCAGGGCCGTGACGTCATCCTGTGACGTTCCCGCGGCATCCTCTCGGTGGCGGTCCATCATCTGCTTCAATCCATCCGCCGGCGTTCGATCGGCAAGGTCGCGCGTGTAGGCGAACAGGCGCTGCATGGCGGCCGTCTGGTCCTGTCGTTCGGTGCCGATCTCGGTCAGGCCGTCGGTATAGGCGAGCAACCGGTCGCCGGGCGCCAAGGTGACCTGGCGCGACGGGAAGGGCAGGTCGTCCGCCAGCCCGAGGAGTGGGCCGCCGATCTCGACCAGGGCCGGCCCCTCGGCAGACAGGTGCACAGGGAACGGGTGGCCTGCGGACGCCACCTCGACGACGCCATCGCTGTCGACGGCGAGCATCTGGGCGGAAACCACGGTTCGTTCGTAGGTAGGATCGTTGTAGAGCGCATCGGACAGCGCGGTCATCAGGCCGTCGACGCTTGACGGCGCGTTCGCGCCGAGCGCGACCGACCGGAAGTAGGCGGCCACCCCGTGGGCGAAGAAACGCGCGGCGAGGCCGTGCCCCATCACATCGGCAATCAGCACGACATCCCGGCCCTTGACGGATACCGTCTGCACCAGATCGCCGCCGCCGGCGGTGGCGGACTGCGACGCAGCGGCCAATTGAACGCCACCGATCTGCTTGGGCACGTTGACCGAGAGCGACTCGGTCGCCTCCTTCTCGCGATCCAGCACCAGACGCTCGCGCAGATTGCGGGCGCGCCGGATCAGCCGGCGGGCCGTCCGCAACAGGATCGGCTGGGTAACCGGCTTTTCCAGGAAGTCATCAATGCTGAGGTCGCTGGCCAGATCGGCGGTCTCGTCGTCGCTGTGCCCGGTCAGGAAGACGAACGGGATGGTGTCGGTGCGGTGATCCTTGGCCAGTTCCCGCCGGAATGCGAACCCGTCCATGTCCGGCATTTCAATGTCGCTCAGGATCAGGTCGGCCGGATGGCTGCGCACCACCCTCAGCGCCTGGCCGGCCCGTTCGAAGTCTGCGACCCGGAAGGCGTCGCTCAGCAGGTATTTGAGCACCATGCGCTGCGTCGGGTCATCCTCGACGATCACCACGAACGGCTTCAGGATCTCCGACGCTCTGGGTGGGAGGGTCAGGCTGAGGACGTTGGCCTCCCCGGCCGCCGGCATGCCGGGCCAATACCGGTGATCAGGGAACCGGGTTCCGATCAGCCGCAGTCCGAGACCGTTCGGTCGAAGGTCGGTACGCTTGTCGGCCCAGGTCGCCAATGCGGTATACCCGTCGAAATTATCGAACGGGCCGCCATCGTCCTCGATTGTCAGCGTCCAATGTGCTCCCTCCCTGGTCAGACGAAGCGTCAGGTTTTTGGGGGGAGGGCTGCCGTGCGCCAGGGTGTTGGTCGCATGCTCCTGGAACGCCAGCATCAGGTCGTTGGAGGCCCGTTCGGGCAATCCGGCCGCACGCAGCGCATCCCGGAGGCCATGCCGAAATTCCCGGACCGTCAGGAGTGTGGGGTCCGTTGCCTGCAGGGTCAGCAGTTCGACTGCATCGTTCATTCGACGGTCACCGATTTCGCCAGATTGCGGGGCTGATCGACGTCGGTGCCGCGCTGCACGGCGGCATGATAGGCCAGCAGTTGCAGCGGTAAGGCAAAGACGATCGGCGCAATGAACGGATCGACAACCGGCAGCGTCAGTCCAACCTCGACCGAGTCGCCCAGGCGCTCCAACCCAGCGGCATCGGACAGGGCGATCACCCGACCCTTGCGGGCGGCAACCTCCTGGATGTTGGCGGCGGTCTTGTCGAACCAAGGATCGACCGGGGCGATCACCAGCACCGGCATGTTCTCGTCGATCAACGCGATCGGTCCGTGCTTCATTTCGCCGGCGGCATAGCCTTCCGCGTGAACATAGGACACTTCCTTCAGCTTGAGGGCGCCTTCGAGGGCGACGGGGAACAGAGTCCCCCGGGCCAGATACAGCGCGTTGTCAGCCGACGACAGGACCCTCGCCGCTCGCTCGAAGTCGGGCTCCGCCTGAAGGATGTCCGCCATGTGGTGCGGCGTGCGCAGAAGGATCTGTGTCAGGACCCTTTCACGCTCAGGGGTGAGCGCGCCGCGACCGCGGGCGATGACGATGACGAGGCACGCGAGCGCGATCAACTGGCTGGTGAACGCCTTGGTGGATGCAACGCCGATTTCCGGACCGGCGTAGGTCCGCAGCGAGACGTGGGCGGCGCGCGCCATCGTGCTGCTGGGGACGTTCACGATGGCAATGGTTTTCTGTCCGGCGGCCTTGGCGTGTTCCAGGGCCGCCAGCGTGTCGGCGGTCTCGCCGGACTGGGAGATCACGATCGTGATCCCATCCGGCGGCAGGTACGGGCTGCGGTACCGGAACTCCGAAGCGACTTCCACGTCGGCGGTGACCTTACCGAGGTCCTCCAGCCAGTAGCGTGCGACGCTGCCGGCATAGAACGAGGTGCCGCACGCCACGATCGAGACCTTGGACACCGTCGCGAAGTCGATGTCGATGAACGGCATCTCGACCCGGTCGCCCTCTGCGGTGATCAGCGAACGCAGCCGGTCGCCGGCGACCGACGGTTGTTCGTAGATCTCCTTGTGCATGAAGTGCCGGTGACCAGCCTTGCCGATGGCGGCGCCGGTGACGTGGGTCGGCGTGATGGCACGCGTGATCGGAGTTCCGGCCATGTCGGTTATGGTGGCGCCGTCGATCCGAATCTCGGCCAGGTCGCCGTTCTCCAGAAACGCGATGCGGTCGGTCATCGGCGCCAGGGCGATTGCGTCGGACCCGATGAACATCTCGCCTTCGCCATAGCCGATCGCCAGCGGGCTGCCCTGCTTGGCCACCCAGATCCGATCGGGCGCATCCTTGAACAGGATGGCCAGCGCATAGGCGCCGGAAAGTCGGCTGAGGCCTGTCCTGATGGCTTCATCGATCGACAGGCCCTGATCGAGGAGATCGCTCAGCAGGTGGACGACCACTTCGGTATCGGTGGCGCTGCCGAAGGTCCGGCCGCGGCCTTCCAACTCCGTACGCAGTTCGCGGAAGTTCTCGATGATCCCATTGTGGACAACCGCAACCCGCCCGTCGGAGTGTGGGTGGGCGTTGATCTCGTTCGGGATCCCGTGCGTCGCCCAGCGGGTGTGACCGATGCCGATGCTACCGGCCAGCCAGCTCTCGCGCAGGCGGGCCTCCAGGTTGCGCAGCTTGCCTTCGGCGCGTCGGCGGTCGATTTGACCGTCGACAATGGTGGCGATGCCCGACGAGTCGTAGCCCCGGTACTCGAGACCCCGAAGGGCGGCGACCAGCCGGTCGGCTGCGTCTTCCTGGCTGACGATTCCGACGATTCCGCACATCCAGTGTCTCCGCTACGCGTTGTAGACTGACGGGTTGTTTCTCACGAACGCGAGATAGGGCAGGCGCGCAATGACCGCGAACACCAGTGCGATGGACACGATGAAGGTGATCAGGGCGGCAACGAAATAACCGTAGCCGAGATAGGCGAATCCGAGGTCGATGGACAGCCAGGTGGCGACGGCGCTGGTGGCCAGGAACGTCATTTGAACGAACAACGCTGGGCGCCGGGCATCGAAGTACTGCAGCAGGATGACGCAGAACATCATGAGCACGTGGAACAGCGCGCCCAGCACGCCGAACCGGAACACGGCGATCTGCTGGGAGGATCCGCTGGTCGCCCGGATGATCTCGGGCGCAAAGAAGATTGCCAGCACGGCGATCACGGTTTGCAGGACAAGCACCGTGCGAAGCCCGTTCACGATGGCGGTTATCAGGCGCTTCTGGTTGTCCTTGATCTGGTTCAAGGTGCCGTGCTGGCCGAGATCGCGGTAGAATCGCTGGTAGTCTTCGAAGAAGTCGGTCTCCACGGTTACCGTGAACACCGCCAGCGCCGGGATGATGGTCAAGTAGGCCAGGAACATCGCTCCGTCATAGATCGGGCTGGTTGTCAGGGCTCCGGCAATCGTGACGTGGCCGGGGCCGGACCAGATGATCCATTTGTCGACCCAGACGGCGAGATTGTAGACCAGTCCGCCGAGCGCCATGTCCCAGTACCGTCCGACATACGGCAGGACCGCGAACGGTTGCTGGAGTCTGAACCTATACTCAGACAGAACCGTGGCCAGAATGACGATCAGCGTGACCGTCAGGCCAATGGTGAACCCGCCCAGCGCGCCGTCGACGCCATAGCGCGCTCCGAGCCACGACGCGGCGCCGAACGCGGTTGCCATGCCGATGCCGAACGAGATGGTCACCCGGACATAGGCCTTGAGCGCGGACAGAAACAACGCCGCGATCCATACCCCGGAAATTACCGCGTAGTGCGAGAGCGCGATTGCGACGGTCGCGATCGGCAGGTCGCAGGCGATCACGTAGAATGGGATGGCGATGACCAACCCCGGCATGGTTCCCAGGACCATCGACGTCATGAGCAGGCCGGTTGCGGTCTCCAACCGCTTTTCGAACACCCGGTCGGCGAGATACCGCGTCGACACCAGGACAACCGGTCCGGTGACCACCAGCGACACCGAGAAGTTGTAGATCAGGATCGACCCGAACAGGCGATGCGCGTTCTGGTCGAGCGTTTGGCCGAGGACCGAATTGATGCCGACCAGCGCCCCGACCGTCAGCAGCCAGGGACCGGCGGAGATGAACAGTGAGTGGCCGTAGCCGCTGACGATCCCCATCAGGTCGTCGCGCTGCGTCAGGCGGCGGAGCGTGAAGCCGATGCCAGCCATCACCCGACCTTCGCGAACTGTGCAGGGGTCCGGTCCGGCGCGGCAATGGATCGGGTGTACATATCGCCGTAGATCCGGTCGATCACGGCCTTGTTGTACGACTGGTCGACGCGCTGGCGGATGGCGGCACTGCACCGCTCCCACCAGGAACGATCGGTCAGCAGCCTCGATAGGGCTTCCGCTGTTGCGACCGGCGACGACAGCCCGACTACCGCGCCGCCATGCCCCAGCGGCGGGACTTCGCTTTCCGGGCCTTCGATCATTTCGCGGCAGGCCCCGACATCGGTCGCGACCGACGGAACACCCGCTGCGCCGGCTTCCAGGATCACCAACGGCTGGGCCTCGCTGATCGACGTCAGGGCCAGCACGTCGATGCGGCCAAGATACTCGGAGATCTTGACTCGGCCGAGGAACTTCACGGTGTCCTCAAGCTTCAGGTAGCTGACCAGGTTGCGGCATTCCTCGGCGTATTCGGCATCCTCGTCGTCCGGCCCGAGGACCCAGGCCTCGACATCTGGCACGGTCCGTCGCAGCGCGTCGGCGGCGCGGATGAAGGTTTTGATGTCCTTGATCGGCACGACCCGGCCGATCAGGGCGACGCAGGGCCGCCTCGGCTCGGTAGAGCGTTCGATCTTGCTGTACATCGCCACGTCGATGCCGTTGGGAATGATGCGCAGGCGTTCCGGCGCAGCCCCGTCGGCGAGCTGCATGCGCTGGTTGCCCATGTACAGCGTCGTGATCTCGGTGCACGCCTCGTAGCAGATCCGGGCGTAGCTCTGAAAGGTATGCATCCACAGCTGTCGAAGGTCCCAGCGCGGCGTCTCGAGGGCCAGCCAATCTTCGGCGGCGTCGTACAGCCACTCCGCCATCGTGATCTCGATCCGGCGCTCGTTGGTGTAGATGCCGTGCTCGGTCAGAACCGCCGGACGACCGGTCTCAACGGCCGCACGGGCGGCGACCAGACCGGCGTAGCCGGTCGAAATAGTGTGGTACATGCGTGCCCGCGGCAGCGGAAACAGCAGGGTCGCGAACAATCCGCCGTGAAGCGCCCGCCAGGTCCAGAAGTACTCAAGGAACGAGCTTTCGGGAGCGGCCACCTCGTACATCGCGGTGATCATCTCCCAGGCCGCCGGAGAGTTCATCAGACTGGCGCTGCCCAGTCGTCGCCGTGAACGGGCCAGGCTCTCTACTACGCCGACGAATGCGGGCAGACCGCCATCCTGCTCGATCGCGACGAGCAGCGGCGTGATCTGGCGGGTCAGCCAACGAACGTTGAAGGTGGCACCGCCGCGAGGCGGCCCGGCAAGCGGCACCCGAAGTATCTCGTCGACGTTCGGCGGTAACTCGTAGCGAAGCTCCTTCGGCGTCGTGGTGGCCACCAGGGCAACGATCGTGAAACGAAGATGCGGCTGGGATTTGATCAGATCGTGCATCCAACTCGACACGCCCCCGGCGACGTAGGGGTACGAGCCTTCCAGAATCAGGCACACGTCGGCTGGCCCGTTGCGCGGCTCCATCATGGTGCCGGTGCCATTTCCAGGCCGAGATCCCCGCCGAGAAGCTCGGCGATCTGCCAGAGGTTGATTACCGGCCCGAGCTCAACGTGCTTGGGGTCAATGGACAGTTCGGCAAGCCTCGGATCGTCCAGGCGCTTTCGCAGATCGTCGAATCGGCGCAGACGGAACAGGCACTCGGCGTGCCACATCGAGACGCGCGGATCGGGAGCGGTGTCCACGAGGCCGGCCAACAGCGCTTCGGCCTCCTCGAGCTCATTCAGCCTGAGCAGCAACCGTCCGCAAGTCAGGCGGTTTACCATCGGGTCGCCGGCGCCTTGTCGGTCGGCGCGATTGTAAGCGGCCAGTGCTTCTTGCATCGTCTGGTTCTGGCGATCGGCATCCAGCACGCCGGCGTAGGCATACTCGTCGAGATGGCGGGCAAGGGTCAGCCACCCCTCGGCGTCCTTCGGGTTGGCGTTGGTCGCTTCTTCCAACTCGACGCGCTTGTTGTGATAGCGCTCCTCGATCGTGACCGCGGCGGTCGCCGCCTGCACGCGGACCGACGGCTCCGGATCGGACAGCGCCATCGCCAAGGCCGGCGCGAAGTCGCTCCGGAAGCGCCGCGCCAACAGGGCCACCACCGATTGCTTGGCGCTGGTAGTGCCGGTCAGCAGGACGTCGGTCAACGACGACAGCGAGGAAGCGTCCGACACGGCCTCCTCCCGGCCGCTGACGATCCGTTCGTAAAGGCGGTCGCTGGCATCCTGGTCCTCGTCGGGGAACAGGCTGGCGTACCACTCGTCGAACGGCCGCGCCGACCGGCCGAACCAGTATGTCAGAACCGCCAGGACGATTGCCGACAGCGGGCCCAGCGGTCCGGCTACCAGGGTCATCCAGGTGAGCCATGCGTACAGGCGCGCGTCCCGGTCGCGGACGATTGCAATCCACGTCCAGGCAACGAGAAGCAGGACGAACACGACATGTGCCGCGAGAATGACCTGGACCGGCAACGAGCCCTTGACCAGGATCGCCGCCAACGCAGCCTCGGCCGCGAACATGATGATCGATACCAGCAGCGCCGGAACGATCCTGGGCGCTTCCTCGACCGGGCCGGTCGCCTGATCAGCCACTGCGGCTCTCCGCGGTCGGCTTGGCCATCTCGGTGATATCGATGGCCTTGATCGAAAGCTTCCGCTCGGATTGCCCCTTTGGCAAACGCTGCCGGATGGCGCGCTCGACCTTGTCGATGATCGCCTTCGCCTGCTCGACGGCGGTTGCCGGCAGCAGCATGACGAACCGCCCGTCGTGTCTCTGGCTTTCAAAGGCAAGGTCGGACGACCGGAAGGAGGCGCGGATTGCCTCACCGACGGCGAGCGCCACGGCGGTGCGAACCTCGGGCGCATCGCTGACCTCGGCCGCGATGGTATCGATGACCATGACCGAGGAGGTGAAGCCCTGTCGTTTGCCCAAGGTGGACAGCAGACCGATCATCCGGTCGAGCACTTCTTCCGACATCAGGAAGGCGTTGCCGCCGGATACCCGGTCGCGTTGCAACTCACGCCAGCGCCGGGAGCGGATCAGCGCGGTGCCGACCCACGAACACACCACGCCGAAGTTCTCCAGTGTGTAGAGGTTGAAGTCGACGAACGCCGTGTCCTCGATCTTGAGCATTCCGACGACTTCGCCGGTGTCGACATCGGTAAGGGCGCCGGCCAGGAGGCCTTCGCCCTGCAACACCCGTTCATCATCCCGGCGCGCGACGTTCAACGTCGACCCCCGGCCCAGGATATGCCGCACCAGGGTGTGGTCCAGCGACAGGGTTTTGGCGCGTTGCTCGTCGTCCGCCCAGCCATGCGCACGTGTCAGGACGAAACCCGACGGTGTCAGGGTCCACAGCGAGAACTTGCGCGGCGACAAGATGGCAAGGATCAGGTCGTCGATACCGGACGCCAATCGCCCTTCGTCGACCGCATCCATCGCCTGCGCAGCACGGTAGGTCGTGATGACGGTGCGGAACTGGCGGGCGATCCGGGCTTCGAGCGCCGCCTTGGCCCTCTTGAGTTCGTCGAAGCTGGCAGTAATGACCTCGGCCTGCTTCTGAACGTTGTGGAGCCGGGCACGGAGGATGTCGCGCTCCCGGATCTGGCGGCCGCGCAACTGTCCCAGCGCCTGGGCGATGCCGACCCAGAGGGCCGGTCGCAACCCGACGCCGATCCAGTAATCGTAGACATCCTGGCCGAAACTTTGCGGTGGCAGGTTGTCGAAGAGCAGGACCACCGACGCGGCGATCGCGGCCAACAGTCCCTCGTTGGCGCCGTACTGCACCGAGACGAGCACAACGATGAACCAGAACGGGTGCGGCCGGACCTCGGTGAACCGGTGGCCGCCGAAGAACAGCAGGTCAATGGCGATGGCCGCCGCGAAGAACAACCCGATCTCGATCAGCGCCGAGACCCGAAGGCCCCATAGCCATCGCGCACCGGTCTCCTGGCCCGGGAGCGGTGTAGCGGTGTCGGTGCTCTTGGAGTCGGTCGACGCCATCAGGTCATTTGCCGGCTGCGGCTGCCAGGGGCGACACCATCGCGGACACCACCGACTGGGCCGTCGCGTTCAGGCTGCTGCGATCAAGATAGCCGCCGCCTGCGGCCGAATGGCTGGACGCCCACAGCACCTTGCCGGTCTTGCCATCGACCAGCCGCGCGTTCAGCCCGACGACCGGTTCCTCACGCAGGCCATGCTGGTAGCCGAACTCGGAAACGCTTCCGATCACCAGCGCGTCAACCTCGAGCAGCGATGCCGCCTGTTGGGCGGCCGCGACATCGGTCAGATGTGATGGATCGATCTTCAGTTCGGCCAGGAGCTTGCGGGTCTTGGTCTCTTCCTGAAGCTGGAACAGTCCACGTTCATAGAACTCCGTCGAGATGATCTGCGCGATGATCAGTCCGGCGTTCGGATGATTGGTCAGGTTCTCGAACGGGACGACAGCCACTCTGGCCGACGCGGCGGCGCCGACGGCCGGATCGACGAAATCGCGTCCCTCGCGCGCGGAGCCTGCGCAGGCGGTCAGCAACGCGGTCAGCAGGACGACTGCGGCGGCACGGAAGACCGGCTTTCCTCGATGACCAAGACGCATCACATGCACTCCTTCTGGCTTAAAACCGGGTCCGAACGCTCAGACTCCCGTAGACTAGCTGACTTTGCGAGCCGCGCGAGACCGCAAGGCTGGTGCCGGCGCCGGCGGCAACCTCCAGATCGGGCAACGGCTCGTAGACCAGTTCGATGTCCGCCGACGGGCCATGCCCGTTCAGCCTGTCATAGGTGTAGCCGCCTGCCGCCCGCCCGCGCAGATAGTCGGTCAGCTTCGCTTCGACCCCGGTATCGAGGGTGTGTGCCTCGCGGCTGCTGAGCGGCAACCGCTCGAATTCCGTGCCGTCGGCGGCAACGGCCTTGTCGCTGTTCGTGAAGTATTCGGCGTCCAACCGGTAGCCGATGGATATGAAGGGCCACTTCGCGTATACCACCATGCGGGCCTCGCCGGTGAACTCGACGCTGCTTCCGGCGTGGTGATCGTCCTGTGTGTACCGGTTGAGCGCCATACCCCCGCTCAGGCTCAGGGTATCGGTCGGAACGTGGGTGATCGTGCCGCCGATGTGGTCGCGCGCCGCACCGTCGATCAGACCCTCGATATAGTCCTTCTCGGGTTCCTGGATCGCCGCTTCCAGGCGCCACTCGGTTGCTCCGGCGTCGCCGGAGAGGTCGATGCCGACGCCTGCGGAGTCCCGGGAGGTGAACAGGGACGCCCCGACGGCCGGCCCGTCGTCAGGCCAATGCACCAGCCGGAAGGTCCCGTACTGGCGGTCACCGTCAAAGTCGGCCGTTCGGCCGTCGGATCGCCGGGCCTGATCGACCGTGAGGCGCCGGTCCTCCAGGCGGAACTCGAAGGCGAGGCCCACGGAACCGTCCAGACGCCCGTCCAGAACCGTAATGCGCTGGGTGTCGGCGTCCTGGACATCCTGGAAACGCGTCGAAAGGCCCACATGGTCCGCGACTTCGCGGTGCAGGCGCGACTTGTCCTTGGCGACCTGCGGGAGTTTCGGATCTAGGTCGAGCGCCCGGTCGAGCAGGGCGATCGACTGTGCCCGACGGCCCAATCGCTCCTCGGCCTGGGCGAGCAACAGGATCACCTCGATGTTGCGGGGATCGATCTGGTTCAGCTCGACCAGGATCGCCCGCCCCTGGCGCACGGCGCCCGTCTCAATGAGCGTCAAGGCCCTGTAGTACTCAAGCCGGACCTCGTTGGGGTCGACCGCTCCGGGCGCGCCCGCGGTGTCGGCGACCAGGACGGTGCCTGGTCGCGTAGCGCGGATTTCAACGGCATTGTCAACGACGGCGGCGGTAACCGTCATTTCCGGAAGGAAGCGAAGAAGCACGCTGTCATAGCCGTACTCGACGGTCTCCAGCCATTCTGTACGCCGTGCCGCGAAAGCTTCTATGTCGCCGGGCGCAATCGGTCGGGCGAATATGACCAGCACCTCAGGGCCGTGCGCCAGGATGCGACGGATCTCGGTCGCGGAAACGGTAACCGCCAGTTCGCCGTCCGGCGTTGTCGTTTCGACAACCGCGAGCGGCGCCTGGGCATACCCGGCACTGCCCGAGCTCGCCAGAAGACAGGCCGCCGACAGCACGATCGCTGCGATGCGGCGGGTCCGTTCAGCGAAGCCGCAACACATACCGTGCTCTTTCAAAATTCCCCATCTCGATCAGCAGATCGGCGAAGTCCGCGCGCAGCGCCCGGTCGTCCGGCCGATTCTCCAGCAGCTCCGCCATCAGACGTGCCGCCTCATCGCGTCTGCCGAGACGTCGCAGGATGTTGGCGCGCGATACATCCAGATAGAAGTCCCGATTTTCAGTTGCGGTGAGCTGATCATACGCTCGTTGATAGAACGGTCCCGCCTGATCCTTTCGGTTCGTGCGGAGCAGTACTTCACCATAAAAGTAATTTGCCTCAAAGTCTCCCGGTCCGTTTGCCAGAAACGCACCCAGATACCGCTCGGCGTCGATCAGCCGGCTCTCGTCGTAGGCGATGAGTCCGAGCTCGCGATTGGCTGTGGAATGCGACGGGGCGACGGACCGTACCGCCTTCCAGGCACTGATGATCAAGGGCCGGTCACGCGTCGTCTCGGCGGTTCGGGCCAGGCGCTCCAGCGCGTCCACATCCTTTATCCGGTCGATGGCCACCGAAACGGTGTCGCGCAGTTTCTGGGGATTCTGACCCTGAGCCTGCGCCTTGACCAGCAGTTCGACCTCGGCCGGACTTGACACTGTACTGACATCGCCGAGCGCCTTCAGCACCCGCTCGCCGGCCCGCACGGCCAGCAGCCGCTCAAGCCAGGCAAGGCGATCGGCGCCTTTGGCTGCCGATGCGCGTCCCTCGATCCAGTCGAGTGCCGACGGCTCGGGACGCGGTCCCCAGATGTAGAACAGCTGCTGAACGCTTGGACCGTCTGGCGACTCGTTGGCGGCAGTGGCCCGGAACAGTCGCTCGGCGACAGCACGGTCGCCGGCCTCAAGCATCTGGAAGGCAATTTCACGTTGCCAGGTCGGGTCCAGTCGGCCGCGTTCGGCCAGTGCGATGAGAAAGCTGGTCGCTTCCTTGGCTCGCCCGCCCTTTCGCAGCAGTTCGACATACAGCTCGGCCCATTGCCGTCCCAGTTCGGCCCTCGATCGAATGGCGCGCGCGGTGTCCAGGGGAGGAGCCGTCTCAGCCAGACGCTGCGCCAGCACAAGCGCCTCGGCCGGGTCGGTCGCTGTCGCCAGGTTCGCGGCCAGCCACTGGTTCAGTTCCTCGATCCGGCCGCGGTTGCGCAGGGTGTAGGCATAAGTGTCGGCCCACAGAGCCGGTGCGCGATCGGCCAGAACGCGCAGTACATCCGGCGAACGGCTCGGCTCGGCGCTCTCCAGGGCGGCGACGAGACTTGGAACCTGCTCGTTGTCGGCCGGAAACCGGCTAATTGCATCGGCGATGGCGTCGGCCGCCTCATTGCCGCGACCCAACGTTACGGCAGCATCGGCGAGCGCGAACCACCACGCGCCGCCTTCGGCATTCGCAAGTGCCAGGATGTGGGGCCACGCGGCGGCCTCGGCTCCGGCTTCGAGAAGGTTGTAGACCAGTTCCCGTCGGCGGGCCGGGGTCAGGTCCGGACGACCGATCTGCTGCTCCCAGATTGCAGCCAGACGGTCGGTGAGCCCCAGGCTCTGCAGGATCTCTATGTACAGACTGTCACCGGAGTCGGAGCGATCCGGGATCGCTTCGACAATCGACAGGGCTTCCGCTGCCTGGCCACCACGAAACAGCGCGTTTGCCAGCCGCTCACGCGCCAGATCGGTCGGCCGCTGTTGCACGAGCCGGCGGGCGGTTGTGATGGCGACGCCCCAGCTTTCGCGGCGCTCGGCCATGAAGAACAGGCTTTCAAGCGTTCGTGGCTCGATGCCGCTGGTGCGGGCGACCCATTCCTGGACTTCCTCGACGCGGCCCGTCGCCAGGGCCAGCTCGGCCCAAACGGCTCGCAGCTGGAGAGTGTAGTGCTGCGCCAGCAGGGCGTTGATCTCCCAGTACCCTGCCTCTGGATCCGGGCCGCGCCCGTACAGCTCGCCCAGCAGCGTCAGGGCCTCCGTGGGCGCTTCCGGATCGGTCGCGATGACCCGCAACATGTCGAGCGCTTCGGGCTCCCGGCCGATTTTGACCAGGACGTTCGCCAGGGCCAGCTGGTCTCCCACAGACGTGGCCGTGTCAGCGATGGCGGCGTCCGCCCACCGATTGGCGGCTTCGGTGTCGCCGCGGGCCAGCGCCACCTCGGCGGCAAGCACCGGAACCTGAGCCATGCGCTCGGGGCCGAGCTGTTCAACCAACCGGTCGACTTCGGCGTCGCGGCCCGCCTGGTGCAGGGAGGAGACGAGCAGCAGCACCGAGCCGGTGGGCAGTTCAGTCGCATTCAGATGGTCCAGGACCGCTACGGCGGTATCGATGTCACGGTTGGCAACGGCCAGGTCGATCAGATCGGCGGAAAGGGACGGCGTGATCAGGCCCTGGCCAAGCCAACGCCGCAACAGCGAGTAGGCATCCTGTTCGCGCCCGGACCGCCGAAGCGCCAGGACATATATCGCGCGCCACGGCTCGGTAGCCTGCTGCAGGGTCGGTCGGCCATTAAGAATGCGAATGGCGCGGGCGGGTTGTCCGGCATCCACCCAAAGCTGAGCGAAGCTGATCTGGAACAGCAATGGTTCGGAGCCGTCCAACCACTGCGTCGTAAGGGCCGCAGCCTCCGCGAGGCGCCCAGCGTTCAGCAGCAGTTCCACGATCTGCAACCGGTAGGACCAGTCGAGCGCGGCCGGAAAGGACTGCGCGGCCCGGAGGTACGCTTCGAGCGCTTCGTCGAGTTGTGCCAGGCTGACAGCAAGGTCGGCGTACTCCAGGATTCGTTCCGGAGAGGCCAAGTCCAGCGATATCAGGCGTTTCAACGTCCGCGCCCGGCTGTAGGGATCGGCGGCGTGGTAGTGTGCATCGGCAAGCTGTTCCAGTCGTTCCTTTGTCGGCTGGATGGCGACCAGCTTCTCCATGGTCTGCCGGTACAGGCCGGTGCGGCGGTCCGCCGCGTAGAGATCAGCCAGCCGGGCCAGGATGTCCGGGCGCTCGCCGATGGTCCGACCGAACTTCCTGGTCAACTCGATGGCCCGTTCCACGTCGCCGTATTGGAGGTAGATCGCCAACAAGGCCGAAACCGTCTGCGAGGACAGGTCGCCTTCGGCAACCTGTCGTTCGAACAACGCCAAGGATTCCTCATACTTCTGGTCGCGCAGGTACATGGTGCCGAGTTCCTGCTGGCTCGGCAGGATCATGATGCTCAGCGCTGCGGCACCCAGGACCACAACAACCAGAATGACGGCGAATCCGCGCATCAGTCGCTCGTGACCGTCAGAACCGAGCGTTCAGCGGGATGCCGGTTGGCGGGCAGGGCGAAAGCGAGGCGATGGTCGTCACCGACCGTCACGGATTCCTCGAACAGCGTCCCGGCCGCGCCGTCGAGCGTGACGGTCCAGCGGCCGGGTCGTGGTACGATCCAGGTCATCTCACCGTTGCCGAAGCCCGACACAGTGGCCTTCAGGCCCGAGGCGGTTGCCTGGAGGTCGCGAACCGGCCACCGGCTCTCAAGCAAATAGATCCGGTCGGCAATCTCCGGCATGTCTGCCCTGTCACGGTCGTGCAGTGCGATGACCGGAGCGTCCACTTCCGGGTCGAGCGCCACATAGAGGCTGCCCTGAAGCCAGTTGGCCCCGAGAATTCCCGTCGATCGGGCGAAGTCGACGCCGGTCAGGGTCGCGCGATCGAACCGTATCGTCTGCAATTCGCCGCGGTTCTCAACCCGCCAGCGGCGGTCGTCGAGCGCAACCAGCCGGGTCTGGTAAAAGCCGCCGGCGAGCCGCGCGAACTGCGACGTCGTGATCGGCACGATCGGTTGCCGTCGTGCATATTCGAGATTGTCGATAATCGCGTTGAGGCTGGCCACCCGCTCCGCCGAGTATGAGTGGTAGTAGATATTGATCGGCTTGACCCGGATCGGAACCTCGGTGCGCGCCAGGGTTTCCTGGAGGTGGCGGAAGCCGAAGAACCGCGCCGACCAAAGGTCGGTGTAGGTGTTCTCGTTGCTGTTCGAGGCATAGATCTGCCGCTCGTTGCCGACCATGACCCCGATCGGCGCCACGAACGCGTAGGATGGATACTCGCCGTCGAAACGGGTGTCGCCGCCGTTGATGTTGGGAACGCCCGCTTCGCGCGCGACCCGGATTGCCGCCTCGAAGGGCGTGGTGTCGCCCGACCACTGCAGCACGGCGACCGGATTGCCGCCGGTGAACGCCGCGATCCGCTCGAACGATCCGGCGATCTCCTTGGTCAGGTCGAAGGGCTGCAGGTAGAAGGCCCGTGGGACCTCGTAGCGCTTGTTGAGCTTGGTCGTGGCGTCGCTGGTTGATTCCGTGGTGACACCGCCGGCTACGACGCCGTGATCGGACTGGGTGTGACCGCCGATGCCCAGCGACTGCACGATCTGCCGTTCGAGGGCCAGATCGTAGTTGCTGTAGAATGACCACTGGAAGGGATGGGTGTAGGTGTGCGATCCCGGCTCGACGTTGGGCAGGGTGAAGAAGCGACGGGCGATATCGCGTGCGATCGGGGCGTCGATCCAGGCCGGATCCAGTTCGGCGGCGATCGGTGCGATCGTGACCGGCATGTCGGGGTAGCGCCGCGCGACTCGCTCCAGCAGCACCTCGGCGGCCGAAACCACCTTGTCCTTCAGCTTCACTTCCGACTGGCTGCGCCACCCGTCGCCGTCGACATGGCTGTAGAACAGGCGGCGCCCGACCAGCGTGGTGGTGTCCGGCTTCGGCAGCGCGTCGGTGTCGAAGGCGCGGGCGAAGAACCGGAACGGATTGATCATCCAGCGGCGGATGGTGTTGCCGAAGTCGATTTCCGCAACATAGCCCTCGGCGACGAACCCGCCGGCAGGGCTGGTCACAACCACCGCGCTGCGGCTGTCCGGATCCTTGCCGCGTCCGACCACGACGTGCGCGGTCGCGTCGGGTCGGGCGACGCGGAGCACGTTGTAGGGCGGCGGGACGGGCGGGCGTTGTTCGAACCCCCAGAACCGCGGATCGAGCTTCAGGTAGCTGACGCCGACGGAGAACGGGACTGACGACCCCTCGAAGTTGACCCCGAGGCGCTCCAGGAACTGGTTGATCCGGCTGAGCGGGATGGTGCCGCGTTCGTGGTCGACCAGCACGCCGATCTCGCCAAGCACCACGTACCGGCGGCCGGCCTCGATCTGCCGTTCGGCCCAGTCGAGATAGTCGTAGGCGCCCGGGCGACTGGACGTGGTGAACCAGGTCAGGATGCCGCGGACGTCGTCGCGGCCGGTCAGGTCGGGCAGGCCTTTTGCGATGTCGTGCAACTCCACCGTCAGCCCGAGGTGGTTGAGCGGCATGGTGGCGATCTGGTGAACACGCGAATACTTGAGCGTGTCCGACTCAGCCACGTCGACCAGCGCCACAATGGTGCGCGGTGCCGCCTGCTCCGCCGCCGCGGCTGCCGGGTTGACCAAAGCGAAGAGCGCGACCAGCAGGATCGCCAGGGATTTCATCCCGCCGGTGGCTCCGGCACCAGCTTGTCGAGCTCGACGGTCGCAACGTAGGGATGGAAACCGTTCCGGCGCTGCTCGGCATAGATCGCCGCGATCCCGGCCTTGTCGGCAGGATCCCAGTAGTCGAGTGTCAGAACCGTTGGCGGCGGCGTTGCGGTCTGGGTCTGCTTCAAGATGGCAACCTGCTCGCGATAAAGGTCGGTCGGTACCCGTTGGTACGTCTTGGCCGTGAAGTCATAGTCCGCGAACACCGACTCACCCAATACGTAGTCTACGACTCCCGCCAGCTTCGGGAGCATTTCGTACCCGCGGTTGAGAATGAGCGGGACCTTGGGGTAGTGGAGCTTGAGTGCCTTGACCAAGCGGGTCGCGGAATCCGTCATGCCGGCATTCTTCTGGGGGTCGCGACGCTCCAGTTCCGGCGGATTGTCGAGAGTGTCCAGAAACAGGCCATCGAAGCCGCGGTGCAGAACCAGCGGCACCAGCTCCTCGATCACCATCTTGACCCAGCGGCTGTCCCGAACGTCGATGAAGTAGCTGCCGGGCCAGCTTGTGTTCTCGTCGCGCAGTATGCCGAGCGCTTTGATGTCGGCGTAGTAGGGACGATCCTGCGCGACCTCGCCGAGGCTGATGTAGCCGAACACCTGCTTGCCGGCGTCCTTCAGCGGCGTCAGGTCCGGGTGGGCCGCATGGTCGAAGATCAGAAGGTCATAGTCCTCGAACGCGCTCGCCGGCAGGTCGTTGGCGTAATAGACCGTCCATTTGAGCGTGGCATTCGCTTGAGCCGTAGCCGGCACCGTACGGGCCGTCGACAGAGCCGCAGTCGCCAGCGAGGTGTTCAGGAAGTTGCGTCGAGTGATCATGGGCATGTGGATCCTACCGTTCTGTAGAACCAGACTATCGAAACATGATTAACATTTACTGACCGGCTTTGCAGGGACTTCTGCAGTTTGGCGCACAAAGGTTTGTGATCACGTGTCCCTGCTGGCTGGAAGCCCGTTCACGGCTTTTGCATCAGGGCGACATCCTTTACCGGAATGCTGCAGCACCAGCCGTGGTGGACGGCGATCCGGCGCAGGGTGTGCTCGCGGTAAAACACGACGTGGGTCGGGTCCCGGCGATAGTGCCATTGTTCAAACTGGGCATCGTCGGTCTGGAAGCAGGTCATTACCGCCAGCCATCCGCCGGGTCGAAGCATGCGGTCGAACCGGTCGAACTCGTCTGCGGGATGATGGAAATGCTCCGCCGTTTCTGTGCAGGTGATGAAGTCATAGGACCGGTCGAGCGCCGTTCGGTCCGGGTGGAAGCAGGGGTCATACTGCGCCACCTCGTGGCCCGCTTCGCGCAGCATGGCCACTGCAGCCGACCCGGATCCGCAGCCATAATCGAGGCCGCTCCGGCCGGCTCCGAGCCGGGCCAGCAGTGGATCGACCAATGCCGACAAGAACTTCCGGTAGCGCGGATCGTCCGGATGGTTCTCGTGGTTGTAATAGTGGGCGTGCTCGTCCGCCCGAAGCGGCCTTTGACGTGGATCGAGGAACGTCGCTTCGCAGGCCGCGCACCGCCAGTAGTCACGGCCGTCGATGGATCGGAACGGCACCGGGCCCGTCGACCGGCAGACCGGGCAGGGCGTCGGCGTCGCGGCGCCGGCCGGTCCTGTTGCCGTCATCCGTCGCGCGGCGTTCGCGCAAGGTAGACGGTTTGCGTGAACTCCCGGTCCTGCAGCGGATTGTGGAACGTGACCGGCTCGGCCCGCGCCTCGGCGAAGATCGCGGCAAGCCGCGCGGTGAAGGCCTCGTCGGGCCGTTCGTTCGACCACAGTCCGAACACCCCTCCAGGCTTCAGATGGGCCGCAAGCTTGCGCAGTCCCTCTGGCTGGTAGAACGCGGCGTTCCCGGCATCGAGCAGGAACTCCGGCGAGTGGTCGATGTCGACCAGGATGGCGTCGAACCGCCGGCGCGGTGCGTCGGCATCGAACCCGTCACCGGAGGCGGCCAGCGCGAAGAAATCGCCGTGCACGAAGCGGCAGCGTGGATCGGCGGTGAGCTCGGCGCCCAGCGGCAACAGACCGTCGCGATGCCAGTCGATGACGGCTTCGAGCGCATCGACCACCACCAGGGAGCCGACCGCAGCGTGCTGGAGCACGGCCAGCGCGGTGTAGCCGAGGCCGAGGCCGCCGACCACGACCTCAAGCCCGGTCCCGGACAGATCGGCCAAGCCCAGCCTGGCCAGCTCGATTTCCGATGCGGTGAACAGGCTGGACATGAGGAACTCGTCGCCCAGCTTGATTTCGAAAACGTCGACCCCGAGCGAGAGCTCGCGCCGCCGGCGCAGGCTGAGCGCACCGATCGGCGTCTCGCGGTAGTCGAGTTCCTTGAAGAGCGCGCTCATTCGATCCGCTTCCGTTGTCCGGGCCTCGCCGGACCTTAGCATCCGGTTCAGCTCAACGCTTCGCGCTTGATCCGCATCCCGGCGGTCTCCCGGTCCCAGGTGTCCGCGGTCACGCCGTCGGAGCGCAGCACGTGCTTCTGCAGCTTGCCGCTCGCGGTCTTCGGCAGATCCGCGACGATCCGGATGTAGCGCGGGACCATGTAGTGGGCGATGCGTTCGGCCAGGAACTCGGTCAGCTCGGCCGGATCCACGGTGTGGCCATCCAGCGGGGTGACCACCGCCAGGACCTCGTCCTCGCTGACGGCGCTGGGCACCGCGACGGCCACGGCTTCCTTGATCTTCGGATGGGCGGTGATCTCGGCCTCCAGTTCGAACGACGAGATGTTCTCGCCGCGCCGACGGATCACGTCCTTCAGCCGGTCGACGAAGAAGAACCGGCCGGCCTCGTCGATCCGAAAGGCGTCGCCGGTGTGGAACCATCCGTTCCGGGTTGCCGCCACCGTCGCGTCCGGATTGTTGTAATAACCGCTGAACAGCGCCCACGGCCGGTGCGAGCGGACCACCAGTTCGCCGACGGCGCCCGTCGGAACCGCCATGTCGTTAGGGTCGACGACGCGCAATTCGAACGGCGCGCGTGGCGTTCCGGCCAGTCCCGCCTCGGTGATCCCCGGACCGGCGATCAGCGGGCTGGAGATCTCGGTCATGTTGTAGACCGTATAGAGATCGACGCCGAAGCGGTTCCGGAACGCCTGGGCGTCGTCGCCGAACGGTACGATGTAGGCCTTCCGCAGCGGATGCGACCGATCCGTATCGCGCGGGGGTGCCTTGAGCAGGAAGCTGGCCATCACGCCGAGCAGCAGGACCACCGTGCTGCCGGTCTCGCGCACCGCGGTCCAGAAATCGGCGGTGCGGAACTCCGGGATCATCGCCATCGTGCCGCCCTTGGCCAGCATGGCGTAGACGTAGAGCGTGCTGCCGCAGTGGAAGATCGGGCCGGCGATCAGGCAACAGTCCTCGGCGTCGATCGCCTCCATGGCCTCCGGGCCCATGGTGTAGTGCTGGACGTAGGAGAACAGCACGCCCTTGGCGTTCCCGGTGGTCCCGGAGGTGTACATGATCGCCTGGATGTCCCACGGCTCGATCGGACGTTCCAACGCCAGCGCGCCGGCCCGCGCCTCGGCCGGATCCGAGATGCGATCGACCGCCAACCCATCGACTGCGGGAACAGGCTCCGGGTCCTGCCCGGCCACCAGGATTGTCCGCAACGCACCGCGCTCGACATCGGCTAGGCGTCCGAGCAGGGCTGGATGGGCGATCATCAGCCGGGCGTCGGCGTTGTTCAGGATGTGGGCCAGCGGGCGGCCCTTGGCGGCGGTGTTGAGCGGCACATAGACCGCGCCGAGGTAGTTGACGGCGAACCAGGTGGCCAGCAGGTCGGGGCCGTTGCCCATCCAGCACAGCACGTGGTCGCCCTGCCGCACGCCGGCGTCGTGCAGCGCCGTCGCGCGCCGCCGGACCCGGTCGAGCGTTTGCGCATAGCTCCAGGCTTCGCCGCGCCAGAATCGGACGAACGTCCGCTCCGGATCGGCGCGGGCCCGCCTGTCCAGCAGGCAGCGCAGAACGCAGTCGTCGGGTGCGGGCACGGTATCGGCACCGATGCGGGGTTGGTCGGTCATCGTCGGGTCCGTCGGCGGGTGTCGCTGTGCAACGGTATCGCACATGGGCAACCCGGGTGCAGCCGCCCGTTGCACGCGTTCGAGCGCTCGTGCCAGAACCGGAACGTGGATTCGGGAGACGGCGATGCGCGTGTTGGTTACCGGGGCGGCAGGATTCATCGGCCGCCAGCTCACCAAGGTCCTGCTGGAACGCGGAACGCTCGCGGGTCCGGACGGCGCGCCCTCCGCGATCACCGAACTGATCCTGGTCGACCGTGCGCCGTTCGACGGACCACGCAGCGAGCCGGTCCAGGTTGCATCATTCGCCGGGGATCTGTGCGACGACGGATTCCTGGCCCGGGTTATGGGCGACGGGGTCGACAGCCTGTTTCACCTGGCGGCCACACTGACGATCGACGCCGAGACCGACCCGGATTCCGGCTGGGCGGTCAACCTGCACCTGCCGTTGCGGATGCTGGAAGCCTGTCGCCAACTGAAGCCAGGGACCCGTTTCGTCTATGCCAGTTCGATCGCCGTGTTCGGCGGTGATCTGCCGGACCGGGTCTCCGACAGCCAGGTACAGACCCCGCAGACTTCCTACGGGACGGCCAAGTCGGTCACCGAACTGTTGATCAACGACTACAGCCGCCACGGCTTCGTGGACGGACGAGCCCTGCGGTTGCCGATCGTGCTGGTCCGGCCGGGCGCGCCAACCCAGGCGGTGTCCGACCGGCTCGCGTCACTGGTACGCGAACCGCTGTCAGGCAGGCCGGCGGTGTCGCCGGTCTCCGGTTTCACCCGGTTTCCGGTGGCCTCGGTCCAGCGGATTGCGCGGAACCTGGTCCGGTTGCACGACGCCCCGGCGTCGGCGTTCGGCAGCAGCAGGGCGGTCAACCAACCCGGCCTCACGGTATCCGTCGACGAGATGATTGCCGCCCTTGGCCGGGTGGCGGGCCCGGCGGCCGCCGGATGCGTGACGGTTGATCCCGTGCCCGCCATTCAGGCAGTGGTGGACGGCTGGCCGCGCGAGTTCGTTACGGCGATGGACCTGGATCCACCGCTGCAACCCGATCCGGACTTCGACACGATCGTGCGGCAGTACCTCGCCGACCACCGACCGGGTTAGGCAACCGCCACCGGCCGGCTCCGCCACCAGTGTCCGGCAAGCGATAGCGCGGCGAGCGCGAAGCCGATCTCGTCGGTGATGGGCAGGGCGGCGATCAAGAAGAACGCCGCCAGGGTCGCCATCACCCGTTCCCAGGCCACCATGCGGATCCGCAGGAAGCCGATCACCGCAGCACCCCACAGCCCGATTGCGAGCGCGGTCTTGAACAGGATGTAGGCCACCGCGACCGGGTAACCGAAGGCCTCCGACAGCGGTCCGCCGTCCTGCAGCATCAGGGCCGGGGTGTAGACCGCCATGAACGGGATCACGAACCCGGCGGTCGCCACCTTGATGGCTTCGAACGAGATCTTCAGTCCGCTGGCCCGCGCGATCGGCGCTGCCGCGAAACAGGCCAGCGCCACCGGCGGCGTCAGGTCGGCCAGGATCCCGAAGTAGAACACGAACATGTGCGAGACCATCAGCGGTACGCCGAGCTTCAGCAGCGCGGGACCGGCGATCGATGAGGTGATGATGTAGTTCGGGATGGTCGGAATGCCCATGCCGAGCACCAGGCAGGTCACCATGGTGAGGAGCAGTGACAGGAACAGGCTCTTGTCACCGACCGACACGATGTACTGCCCGAAGGTGTTGGCGGCACCGGTCAGGGTCATGGTGCCGATGATGATTCCGACGATCGCGCAGGCGACGCCGACCGGAAGGGCGGTCTTGGCGCCGTCGGCCAGGCTGTCGCGGCACAGCGCCAAGGTGGTGCGGCCGCCCTTGGTGACGCCGTTCCAGAGGATCAACAGCGCCACCGCGGCAATGATGACGGGCATGCCCCACTGCAGGAACGCGCTGGCCACGATGCCCAGGCACAGCCAGAACACCGTGCGCAGCGCCGTCGACGAGAACCCGAGCGCGACCGAACCACCCAGGATCAGCAGCACCGTCAGCGCCAGGCCGACGGTACCGGCGTACAGCGGGGTGTACCCGGAGAACAGCAGGTAGACGAGCGCCACCAGCGGCAGCAGCAGGTACCAGTACCGTCGGAGCGCGTCGATCACCGACGGCAGCTCGTTCTTCGGCAGGCCAAGCAGTCCATGCTTGCCGGCCTCCAGGTGCACCACCCAGAACGCCGAGGCGAAGTACAGGATCGCCGGGATGATCGCCGCCTGGACGACCTCGAAATAGGGAACGCCGAGGGTTTCGGCCATGATGAAGGCGACCGCCCCCATCACCGGCGGCATGATCTGGCCGCCCATCGACGCGGTCGCCTCGACCCCTCCGGCGAACGCCGGACGGTAGCCGAACCGCTTCATCAGCGGGATGGTGAACTGACCGGTCGCCACCACGTTGGCAACGCCCGAGCCGGAGATCGTGCCCATCAGCCCGGACGACACCACCGCCACCTTGGCGCCGCCGCCGCGGGCATGGCCGACCAGCCCCATGGCCACGTCGGTGAACAGCTTGATCATCCCGGCCTTCTCCAGGAAGGCGCCGAACAGGATGAACAGGAAGATGTAGGTCGACGACACGAAGATCGGGATGCCGTAGATCCCCTCGGTGCCGTAGGCCATGTGGTCGATGACCTGCAGGAAGTCGTAGCCGCGATGATCGAACGGCGCCGGCAGGTACTGGCCGAACAGGCAGTACAGCAGGAAGGCGCCGGCAATGATCGGCAGGGCCGGCCCCATCACCGCGAGCGCGGCCAGGAACACGGTCGCCAGGGCAACGACGCCGAACACCAGGTCGATCGGCAGCGGGTCGCCGGCGCGCAGCAGCAGCGGGTTGTATTCGACCCATTGGTAGATCGCGACGGCCAGGCCGGCGAGACCGAGCATCCAGGCAACCGTGCGGCCTCCGGTCGTCCAGCCACGACCGAGGCTGACCAGCGGAAAGGTCAGCATGACCAGGAAGCCGACATGGATCGCGCGGGTGATCTGGCTCGGAAGATCGATCACATGGGCCGCGGTCGCGATCTGGAATGCCGAGAAGACGAACGCGATCCAGAACAGCAGACGGCCTTCCAGGGAGGACGGGAAACCCCCGTCCAGCGGGCTGTGGTGGCCGATGTCGCTGGCGCCCTGCGCCACGACCGGACGGGCAGCGGTATCGCTCATCGCCTGGAACTCCCCCTGGGATTTTCTTGTTTTGGAGCAGGTCCGCCCGCCGGGCGCGATGGCGCCGGCGGGCGGTCGATCATTGCAAGCCCGTCGGGCTTACATCATGCCCTTTTCCTTGTAGTAGCGCGCGGCACCCGGGTGCAGCGGGACCGGCATGCCGTTCAGAGCCTTGTCGAGCTTGATGTCGGCCGCCGCCTTGTGGGCCGCGACCATATCCGGCAGGTTCTCGAACAGCTGCTTGGTCATCTGATAGACGGTCTCTTCGGAGACATCGCTGTGGGTGACGGCGAAGTTCACGACGGCGACCGTGGCGACGTCGACGTCCTGGCCCTTGTAGGTGTTCGCCGGGATGGTGGCGCCAATGTACGGTGCGCCCAGCTTCGCGACCATGTCGGCCGGGACCGACACGACCTGCACGTCGACCGAGGTGGCGAGGTCACGCAGCGAGGCGACCCCGAGGCCGGCGGACTGCAGGGTGGCATCGAGCTGGCGGTTCTTGATCAGCTCAACCGACTCGGCGAACGGCAGGTACTCGGTCTTGCCGAGGTCCTTGTAGCTCATGCCGGCGGCCGCCAGGATCGCCCGGGTGTTCAGCTCGGTGCCGGACTTCGGGGCGCCGACCGACAGGCTCTTGCCCTTCAGGTCCATGAGCGACTTGATGCCGGACTCCTTGGACGCGACGATCTGGATGTAGTTCGGGTAGACGGCGGCGATGCCGCGGATCTTGTCGAGCGGCTTCTTGAAGCCGGCATCGGCATCCCCGGCCCAGGCGAGCTTCAGGGAGTCGCCGAGGGTCAGTGCGAACTCGCCCTTGCCCTGCTGCAGCAGGTTCAGGTTCTCGACCGAGCCCTTGGTCGACTGGACCTGGGTGCGGACGCCGTCGATTTTATCGCCGTAGATCTTCGCCAGGGCAACGCCGAGCGGGTAGTAAACGCCGGCGGTGCCACCGGTCAGGATGTTGATGAACTGGTCGGCCTTCGCCGTCATCGCACCGGCGCCGACCGATACGGCCACCGCGCACGCCAGCAAGGCGCTCTTCGCTCGAAACTGCATTCAATCCTCCCGGGGTTCTTCGTCACGCGCAGCGGTGCTCCGCCGCCGTCGGTACCCCAATGGCAAACGCCTTGCCAGACGCCCTTTGCGACCGATTTGTTTGAATATCAGTGGGTTGAGGCGAAGGCTGTTGGCTGTCTCGGGCAAAAATCCGCCAGGAAGGCTGCGGTCGGAGCGGAATGCCGCCCGAGTGCCTCAGCCGCCGCGCTTCAGGCCGTAGCGGGCGATCTTTTCGTTCAGGGTGCGGCGCGGAATGCCCAGCCGCTCGGCCGCCACGGCCGTCGACCACTCGGCGACCTCCAGCGCCTCGCGGATGCACCGCGCTTCGAACCGGGCGACTTCGTCGGGGAGAGACAGGTTGGCCGCGGGTGCCGCACTGCGTCCCGGGCGGTGCAGCGACAATGCGGTCCGCTCGGCGTGGGCCTTCAGCTCGCGGATGTTGCCGGGCCATGGCCGGTCGGCAAGGTCGGTGAGTGCAGCCGGGGTGACCGGTGGAGCAGTTACGTTGAAGCGCCGCTCGGCATCGCCGACGAAACTTCTGTACAGCAGCGCGATATCGTCGCGCCGGTCGCGCAGCGGCGGAATCGTCAACTCCACCGTGCTTAGGCGGTAGTAGAGGTCCGGGCGGAAGCGACCGGCCTCGCTCTCCGCCCGCAGGTCGACCTTGGACGCCGCCACGAAGCGCACGTCGATGGCGGATTGCCGGTTTCCGCCGAGCGGTTCGACCACCCGTTCCTGGATGGCCCGCAGCACCTTGGCCTGCAGGGCCGGCGGCATCGACTCGATCTCGTCAAGGAACACGGTGCCGCCATGCGCATGGGCGAACTTGCCGACCCGCTCAACAGAGGCGCCCGTGAACGCGCCGCGGGCATGGCCGAAGATCTCGCTCTCGAACACTGCCTCCGGTACCGCCGCACAGTTGATCGCCACGAAGTTCCCGGACGCGCGCGGACCCAGGTCGTGAAGCGCGCGGGCGACGATTTCCTTGCCCGTGCCGGTCTCGCCCACGACCAGCACGTCGACGTCAATCCCGGCGAGCTGCAGGACGCGGTCGCGCAACTCGCCGATCGCCGAAGATACGCCGACCAGGCGGTCCTCGATGGCGCGCCGATCGCCGGCGGCGGCGCGCAGGCGAGCCAGTTCCATGGACAGCCTGCGCTGGCGCACCGCCCGGTCCAGAACAACCACCAGATGATCGGCGTCGTAAGGTTTTTCCAGGAAATCATGCGCCCCGCGGTGCATCGCCTCGACCGCAGCGCTGACGTCGCCGTGGCCGGTCAGCATCACCACCGGCAGGTCGGGATCGCGGCGGCCGGATGCGTCGAGCAGCGCCATGCCGTCGCGCAACGGCATACGCAGATCGGTCACGACCACATCGCAGGGCCGCTCGGCGAGCATGCTCTCCGCAGTGTCGACGCTGTCCGCCGTCGTCACCTGGAATCCGGATAGCGACAGCCACTCGGCGGCGGAGGTGCGCAGTTGCTCCTCGTCGTCGACGAACAGGACGCAGCCGCGGTTCACTCGGCAGCCTCCGCCACCGGCCTGGAGACGGTATCGGATACCGGCAGCGTGACGGTGAACACGCTGCCGCCCGTCGGTCCGGCCGTGAAGTTCAGAGTGCCGCCCAACTCCTCCACGATCGCCCGGGAGATCGCCAGCCCGAGACCGAGGCCTTCTCCGGTCCGTTTGGTGGTGAAGAACGGCTCGGTGATGCGATCGTGCACATCGGCATCGATGCCGGTGCCGTTGTCATGGACGGCAATGGAAACCACGCCGTCACTGGTCGCGAGGTCGACGCGGACATCCGGATTGGGCACTGTCTGAACCGCATCGAGAGCGTTGACCAGCAGGTTGATGACCACCTGTTCGAGCCGCACCGCATGGCCGTGGACAGCGGGCAATTGTGCTGCACCGGTCAGGCCGATCGTGAGCCCCTGGTTGCGAGCCCGATGGGAGGCCAACTCCACCGCGGCCTCGACCACCCGAACGACGTCAAGTGGAGCGAACCCGCCCTTGTCCTTCCGGGCGAAGTTTTTCAGATGGTGCACCGTTCGCTGCATGCGGCGGATCAGGTCACGGGCGGTGGCGACGGTGCGCTTCACGTCGTCCGGCTTGCCGCGCTCGGCAAGCAGGGCGGTCGACGCCAGGGTGGTTTCCATGGCGGCCAGGGGCTGGCTGACCTCGTGGACGATCGCGGTCGACATCCGCCCCAGGGCCGCCAGCTTGGCGGCCTGGATCAGGTCCTCCTGGGCGGCCCGCAGATCGGCCTCGGCGCGCTTGCGTTCTTCCACCTCGCGGGCCAGTTCCCGGGTGCGTTCAACGACCCGGCGTTCCAACGCCGCGTGAGCGTCCAACCGCATCCGGACGAGTTGCCGACGCTGGCGCAGGAACAACAGGACGGCCGCGACCAGCAAGCTGCCGAACGCGGTGACCAGCCCCGCCAGCCGGGCCTGCTGCAGCACCGGCGTCAGCGAGGCGGTGGCGAACAGTCGCCAGCCGTCCGGCGCAAGCCGGCGCCGGCGGAGAAGCAGTTCCTCGCCGTGGTCGACCAGCGTCTCGGCGGTATCGTCCTCCGGAGCACCGGTGGTCAGCGACGGGGTCTTGGCGAGGCGCACGCCGTCGTACTGCCGGGCCTCGACGATGGCCTGCATGGCTTCGGCCGAGAGCGGGTCGATCGGCCGGTACTTCCAGGGCAGGTGGCCGGTGAGGAAGATGACGCCGGACGGGTCGGCGACGCCGGCACGTTCGCCGGCCCTTGCCCAGGCGATCTCCAGCGGCGCCATGTCGACCTTGACGACCGCCACGCCGCGGGCGCCGGAGGCGGTCTCGATCCGCGAGGACAGGAAGTAGCCCGGTTTGCCGGTGGTCACGCCGACCGCGTAGAACCGGCCGTCGCCTTTTGTCATGGCGTCCTTGAAGTAGGATCGGAACCGGTAGTTCCGGCCGACGAAGCTGGTCTCGTCCGCCCAGTTGCTGGCGGCCAAGGTCGTGCCTTCGGCGTCCAGCACGTACACCTCGTCGGCGCCGGCGTGGTCGCGCACCCGGGTCAGGTAGCGGTTGGCGGTATCGACGAGATCGGCGGCGTTGCCGCGCTCGACCAATGCAGTGACGCGCGGATCCTGGGCCAGCACGCCTGGCAGGTAGCGGAAGCGCTCAACCTCGCTCACCACGGCGCGGCCGGTGACCGTCAGCTTGTCGACCAGTTCGCGCGACAGGCGCGCCCGGCCGGCGTCCAGCGTCACCTGCCAGGCAGCGGTGGACAGAGCCGCCACGCCGAGCAGCAGGGCAAGCGCGATCACGCTGTTGCGACGTCCGATCATGCGGCGATTCATAGAGCAGATTCGGCCGCCGGCGAGGAAGAATCGCTCGTCGGCGGGCGTAGCCGGGTCGATGCTCAGTGGAAGTTCCGCCCCTTGGGCAGCACTCGGACGTCGCGCGGGTGCCTGCGCGGGTTCTGAGTGTTTGCGCGCGTGATGGTCGGGGTGGATGACGGGCCGGGTTCGGCCAGGGTGTCGAACAGCTCGATGCTCAAATCGTCGATGGTTCGGGCGATCACGTGGACGACGTCCTGCTCCTTCTGCAGCATGCCGTCGACCACGATCAGCCGGGCCGACAGCACGGTCTTGCGCCACTGCTCGAACACCTTCGGCCAGACGATGATGTTGGCGATGCCGGTCTCGTCCTCCAGGGTCATGAAGATCACGCCGCTGGCCGTGCCCGGCCGCTGGCGCACCAGCACCAGCCCGGCCACGCGCACTCGCCGGTTCGCCGGGTGGCGGGCCAGGGCATTGGCGCGCAGCACCCGGCGGGTGGTCAACCGGTCGCGCAGGAACGACACGGGGTGCGCCTTCAGCGACAGGCGCAGGGTGCGGTAATCCTCCACCACATGCTCGCCGAGCGGCATGGCCGGCAGGGCGATCTCCTCCTCGTCCTGGAATGGGGTCTCCAGGGTACCGCCGGTCGGCGCGAACAGCGGCAGGTCCTCGACCGCCGCCCGGCCACCCTGCGGCCCGCCCAGGCTCTGGACCGCCCACAAGGCGGCCCGCCGGTCGAGGCCGATCGACCGGAAGGCATCGGCGCGGGCCAGGTGGGTGAGCGCACGGACCGGCAGGCGGGTCCGGAAATACACGTCGCGCACGCTGTCGAAACCGCGCCCCCGAACGTCGGTCAGGCGTCCGGCAGCGGCCTCGCCCAGGCCGTCGACCTGTCGCAGGCCGAGGCGCAGCGCGAACCGACGACCGGCCGGCTCCAGGCTGTGATCCCAGACGCTGTGATTGACGTCGACCGGACGAACCTCGCCGCCGTGTTCGCGGAAGTCGCGGACCAGCGAGGACGAAGAATAGAAGCCCATCGGCTGGGCGTTCAGGATCGCGCAGGCGAAAACATCCGGGTAATGGCATTTCAGCCAGGACGACGCGTAGGCCAGCAGCGCAAAGCTGGCGGAGTGGCTTTCCGGGAAGCCGTAGTCGCTGAACCCTTCGATCTGCTTGAAGCAGCTCTCGGCGAACGCGGGCGGATAGCCGTTGCCGAGCATTCCGGCGATGAACCGCTCGCGGAAGCCGCCGATCTCGCCGTTGCGCCGGAACGTCGCCATGGCGCGGCGCAGTCCGTCGGCCTCGCCGGCGGAGAATCCGGCGCCGACCATGGCGATCTTCATGGCCTGCTCCTGGAACAGCGGCACGCCCAGGGTCTTGTGGAGCACCGCGTCCAGTCTGGATCCGAACTTCTGCACCGGCTCCAGCCCCTGCCGCCGCCGCAGATAGGGATGCACCATGTCGCCCTGGATCGGCCCGGGCCGCACGATGGCGATTTCGATCACAAGGTCATCGAAATTCGCAGGCCGCAGGCGCGGCAGCATCGACATCTGGGCCCGGCGCTCGATCTGGAAGACCCCGACGGTGTCGGCCTTCTGGATCATGGCGTAGACCCGCGGGTCCTCGCGCGGGATTGTCGCAAGGCTGACCTGCCGGCCGTAGTGATCGCGCAGCAGGTCGAAGCCCTTGCGCAGGCACGTCAGCATGCCGAGCGCCAGCACGTCGACCTTCAGGATGCTCAACTCGTCCAGATCGTCCTTGTCCCATTCCACCATGGTCCGGTCCTTCATGGCGGCGTTGGCGATCGGGACCAGTTCCTCCAGCGGGCCGCGGGTGATGACGAAGCCGCCGACGTGTTGGGACAGGTGGCGGGGGAAGCCGATCAGTTCGCGGGCCAGCCGCAGCGCCTGGGACAGCCGGGGGTCGGTCGGGTCCAGGCCGGCTTCGACGACCCGGGCCTTGTCGACACCCTCCGACGACCAGCCCCAGACCGAGCCGGCCAGCGCGCCGACGATGTCCGCCGACAGGCCAAGCGCCTTGCCGACATCGCGGATTGCGCTGCGGGTACGGTAGGAGATGACCGTGGCGGCCAAGCCGGCCCGATGCCGGCCGTACTTGCCGTAGATGTACTGGATCACCTCTTCCCGGCGCTCGTGTTCGAAATCCACGTCGATGTCGGGCGGCTCATCCCGGTCGTCAGAGATGAAGCGCTCGAACAGCAGGTCGATCTCGGTCGGGTTGACTGCGGTGACGCCGAGGCAGAAGCAGACGGCCGAATTGGCGGCCGAACCCCGGCCCTGGCACAGGATCGGGGGATCGAGGGAACGGGCGTAGCGCACGATGTCGTGCACCGTGAGGAAGTAGGGGGCGTACTGCTTTGAGGCGATCAGCGCCAGTTCACGCCTGATCGTGTTCCGCAGTTCATCGGTCAGGTTGGGCAGACGTTCGGCGGCGCCCTGCCAGGTCAGTCGCTCCAGTTCTTCCTGCGGCGTGTCGCTCCGGCCGCTCGGCTCGTCGGGGTACTCGTAGGACAGCTCGGCGAGCGAGAACCGGCAGCGCTGCGCCACCTCCAGGGTACGGTCGAGTGTATCCTCGTATCCGGCGAACAGCCGCCGCATTTCGGCGGGGGCCTTCAGGTGCCGCTCGGCGTTGAGCTGCAGGCGGAACCCGGCGTCGTCGATCGTGCAGTGCTCGCGGATGCAGGTCAGGGCATCCTGCAGCGGCCGGCGGGCAGGGGTGTGGTACAGCACGTCGCCGGTGGCGACCAGCGGTGTGCCGTGGGTGTCCGACAGGTCTTGCAGCCGGGTGAGCCGGGCCCGGTCGTCGCCGCGCCGCGGCAGGGTCGCCGCCAGATACACATGGCCAGGAAAAGCGCCGGCCAGGCGGCCGAGGTCGCCGACGATGCGTTCCACATCCTCATAAGGCGGCATGGCGACGAACACCTGCCCGTCGCCGAACATCAGCGCGTCGTCCAGCGACAGCCGGCATTGCCCCTTCGGTGCCCGGCGGTTGCCGAAGGTCAGCAACTTGGTCAGCCGTCCGTATGCGGCACGGTCGGTCGGAAAGCACAGGGTCTCGAAACCGTTCTCCAGCACCAGCCGGGAGCCGACCAGCAGCTGGATACGATGCTTCTTGGCAGCCGCGTGCGCCCGCACCACGCCGGCCAGGGTGTTGCGGTCGGCAATTCCGACGGCGGCGAGGCCGAGTGCGGCCGCAGCCTCGATCAGTTCCCGAGGATGCGAGGCGCCGCGCAGGAAGCTGAAATTGCTGGAGACCGCCAGTTCGGCGAATCCCGCGTTCATGCCAGCACCCCGTGCAGGAACCAGCGCGGCGTGTCGCCGGGCCGCTCGTACAGCCCCTCGCGGTACAGCCAGAACCGTCGGCCCTCGGAATCCTCGACCCGGTAATAGTCGCGGGTGTACCGGCCGTCGCCGTTGCGTGGCCGCCACCATTCCGGTGCCAGGCGCTCCGGCCCGTCCGCCCGGGTGACCCGGTGGACGAGGCGCCGCCACTCGAACAACATCGGCGGTCCGTCCGGAACCTCGGCCAGGGTGGTGATCGGGTCCGGCGGCATGATCATCAGCAGCGGCCGACCGAGCTGACGGCCGCCCTGGGCGGCGCGCAGATGCGCCATCCAGTCGTCCGGCCGGGGACTGTCGAGCACCGGCACGGCCCGGACCGCCCGTTCCGGCAGGGCGCTGGCCTGCGGGACGAAGCGGACCACCCGGTCGAACCCGAAGCGGTTGCCGAAGCGGTCGAGCAGGCGGGCGATGTCGTCGGACAGCGCGGCCTGATCGGCACCGGCCTGCAGGGCGTTCTGGCGGGCGACGAACGGTTCAACCGCCAGCGCGCTCAGGGTCATGACCTCGATGCCGAATCCGGTGTCGATCTCCTCGGCGCGCTGGTCCAGCCGTTCCCGGAACAGCCGGACGATATGATCGGCGCGGCGGCACAGCCCGCTGGTTCGAACGACCTCCGAACGGACCCGGCCATCGATCCGGTAGAGCCGCAGGTCCAGCCGGCGGGCGCCGACCCCGGCGTCCGCAAGCCGGGCGGCAAGGTCGTCGGCGAGGCCGGCGACCGCGCGCTCGACATCGGCGGTCAGGACGATCGGATCGACGAAGCTGCGCCGGGCCTCGTGCACCGGTGGCGGCATGAGGCCGTGCAGGGTCTCGGCCTGGCGGCCCGTGGCCTGGTCGAGGCGGGTGACGAGAAGCGGGCCGAACCGGGCGGTCAGCGGGGCTGACGGTTGATCCAGCACGTCGCATACCCGCTTCAGCCCAACCTGGGCCAGGGCGTCGACGACGGTGTCGTCCATTCGCAGGGCGGCGAGCGGCAGGGGAGCCAGCACGTTCTCGACGGCACCGTCGGCGACGATGGTGCGCGGTCCCGGTGCGTGGCGGGCAGCGGCCCAGGCGGCACCCAGGGTCGGAGCGGCGGCCAGCCGCACCGTCAGGCCGAAGCCGTTCAGCCGGTTGTGAATGTTGTCGAGCAGGGCAGCCTCGCCGCCGAACAGATGAGCGCAGCCGGTGATGTCGAGGGCGACGCCATCCGTTGGGTCGACTGCCGTCCACGGGCTGTAGCGGCCGCACCACAGGGCAAGGCGGTGCAGGGCGGCGGCGTCGCCCTCGGGATCGGCAGAGGCGACTGTCAGTCCAGGGCACAGGGCGCGGGCGTCTGCCAGCGGCATGCCGACGCTCAGCCCGGCGCGTTCGGCCGGGGGATCGACGGCGGTGACCCGCAGGCCGTGCCGGGCCGCGGCGGCCAGCACACGCGGTGTGCCGGCACCGTCACGCGGCTTGCGATCGGCCGGTTCCGGAACGGCCGGCAATGACGGAGGGCCGCGGAACCGGCGCTCGATCGGCCAGCGGGGCAGCCAGATGGAAACGAAGCGTTTCATGATCCCACTCGACCAGCCACCCACGCGGCCGGCCCCTCTTGCAGCGCACCAGGTCGACCTGCCAGCGCGGCGGGCCGAGGCCGGGCATGGCGTGGCCGGGAAAGCGGATCGGCAGGCTGGGCCGGGCCGACACCGACCAGCGGGTGGCGGCGGCGGTGCTGCCGCTCGTGTCGGCGGCGACACGCAGGATGATCACGGTGCCGCCGCTTTCGGCGGCGCGCATCGACAGGCGCCGGCTGGCAGTGAAGTCGTAGTGCCTGCCGTCGCGTGCCAGGAAGCCGAAGGCGGCGGCGAACGCGGCTGTCGTCAGGCTCTCCTCCAAGGTCCAGAGCATGTCTCGTGCGGCGCTCGCGTTGACTTGGATCAGCCGACCAGGATCCAGGCCGGTGGCCATCAGCCCGATCGGATAAGCCGTGCCATGCCGTGCAGGGTCTTGAGTCGCTGTCCACAGGACCGGCCCCGGACGGCTGCCGGCGATGCGGGTCAGCAGGCCGAGGCTGAAGCCGAGCGCTGCCGCCACGTCACCGGCGCCGGCCGGAACGATCTCGTGGACCACACCCAGTTCCAGCCCACCCTCGGGCAGGGCCGCGTCCAGCTCAGCCTCGCCGAGCGATACCGTCGAGGTTTCATGCACCGCCGGCTTTGGCGGTTTGAGGGGTTCGAGTCGGCGAGAAATATTAAAGTTCATGATTTGTTCTTGTAAAAACAATCAATTTGGCGCGGTTGAAACCAGCCGGAGCCTGGGCACATTTCCCGCAGCGGGCAGGCCCGGCACCTGGGCCAACCATGACGGCAACAATCCTGTCCCAAGTGTTTGAACAACAGGTGATGGGTTTCCATATCGTCGGCGGTCCAGACATCGGGACAGTGCCGCATCAGCGCGTTGGCCGCGGTGGCCATGGGGGTTCGCCAGGGGATCAGGCGCAGGCGTTGCGCGGCCCGCCAATGATGGGTGTCGACGACCAGAGCCCGCTGGTGCAGCGTGCTGAAGTTGAGGACGGCAGCGCTCGACTTCGGACCGACGCCGGGCAGGGCTTGCAGCCAGGCCAGGGCCTTGTCCACCGACCATTGGCCCAGGAAATTAAGATCCAGGCGACCGCGGCGCCGGATGATGGCGGCCAGGGCCTGGGACACATGCATGGCCTTGCGGCTTGCATAGGTGACATTGCGGATCAGGGATTCGATCTCGGTCTGGGACAGCTGAAGCACCTCCTCCCAGCGCGAGACGCGGTTGGCCAGCGCCTCGAAGGCGCGCAGGCCGATGGCTTCGACGGTGCGGCCTCCCAGCATCGCCAGAACAAGTTGGCTCAGCGGGTCGAGCCGGAGCGTGGCCGGCGGCAAGCCATACGCCGCCAGCAACCGCTCATGGGCCTCCAGAACCTGATCGCGTCCGCCGAAGTTGAAGCTGTGCTGCATGTCCCCATCGTGAGAACAAACAGGGAACTTTTCAAGCAAAAAGCCTGATCGCCAGAGTCTATCTATATGTAGTTATTAATGAACTTTCAGACCCAAGCAATTGCGGGACTCGCTCCGCCCGCCTCAGGGTCCGATGTACGCTACCGCCTCAATCTCCACCTTCATGCGGGGATCGACCAGGGCCGATACCTCGACCAGCGTCGAAGCCGGCCGGTGCTCGCCGAAATAGCGCTGGCGGATCGGATTGATGGCTGCCCGCTCGCTGATGTCGGTCATGAAGACCTGGACCTTCACGATCTGGTCCGCGCGTCCGCCAGCCTCGCGCAGGCAGACGTCGATGGTGTCGAGGGCGATCTGGAACTGCTCGACCGTGCCTTCGGGAATCGAGCCGTCGGCCCGCATCCCGACCATGCCCGACAGCCAGATCCAGTCACCCGCCCGCACGACGTGACAATAATGGCTGACCGGCTCCATCTGGCCCTTCACCATCAGGCGTTCGATCGGCATGGCGTCCCCTCCGGTCAACGGGCTCGTTCGCGAATGAGCCCGATCATCAACATATCCACGGTATCGTCATTGCTCGAAAGGGGAAGCCCCAGTCGATAGAACGTGCCGATTCGGCCGTCGCTGATGTCGGTGTAGTCACCAACCGTGTAGTGTGGTTCGCGGCTCTCCACCGTCCGAACGTTCCACGGGCGTGTCTGCTGACCGATCGGCGTAAGCCCGTCCTCGTACAGGAACCGCCCGGTCAGGTCATGACCGCGGAGTTCTGTGACGCCGGTTCCGTAAAGGCGAACGCGAAAGCGCAGCGGATCGTGCGTGATGTCGAGCAGGATCAAGTGTCTCAGCAGTTCGGGGATCTCGATCGGGTCCAGATCATGCCGCGCCGGCATTGTCCGACCGGCGCGCTTGCTGTCCCAGTACTCGTACAGTTGGTGAAGGAGCGGGTGAGAGATCGCTTCATTCACAACTGATTTCTCCCGCCCCGGCCAGCCCACACCGGATCTTCGCATGGACACGACCACTCCTAGCAAGTCCGCTCACGCAACGAACGTCAACCGGCCGTCCGATGAGTCCCATCCGCGCATCGAGCGTGGTCGTTCGGCCAGAGCGCCGGGACGGATCGGCTTCGCGGTCAACGCCGGTCCGGCGACCTTCGGGGCGACCGCCCTTGGGCACGAGCTTCTTGACACCACGCCGGCAGCTGAGGTTCAAGCGCACGCACTGCTGCGTGTCGGGGTGGACAGCCGACGGCTTCGCCCAACCGCATATGCAGCAAAGCGTTCGCATAGCAAAGCCGTGTGATAATCTCCGGCGACGGTGGCTAGCACCACCAAACGCGTAACATTCTCCAGCCGAGGGAGGCCGCCTGATGGCCAACAAAATCTACCCCGATGCGCGGTCGGCGCTTGATGGGGTGCTGTTTGACGGCATGTTGATCGCCGCCGGGGGGTTCGGCCTGTGCGGCATCCCGGAACTGCTGCTGCAGGGCATCAAGGAGGCGGGCACCAAGAATCTCACCTTCGCGTCGAACAATGCCGGCGTGGATGATTTCGGCATCGGCATCCTGCTGCAGACCAAGCAGGTGAAGAAGATGATCAGCTCCTACGTCGGGGAGAACGCTGAGTTCATGCGGCAGTATCTCGACGGCGAGCTGGAGGTCGAGTTCAACCCGCAGGGCACGCTGGCCGAACGGATGCGGGCCGGCGGTGCGGGCATTCCCGGCTTCTACACCAAGACCGGTGTCGGCACCGACATCGCCAAGGGTAAGGAGCACAAGGAGTTCGACGGAACCACCTACATCCTGGAGCGCGGGCTGGTCGCCGACCTGTCGATCGTCAAGGCCTGGAAGGCCGATGACACCGGCAACCTGGTGTTCCGCAAGACGGCGCGGAATTTCAATCCGCCGGCCGCCAGCTGCGGCAAGATCTGCATCGCCGAAGTGGAGGAGATCGTACCGCGCGGCTCGCTCGACCCGGACATGATCCATCTTCCGGGCATCTACGTGCACCGCCTGATCCAGGGCGAGCATGAGAAGCGCATCGAGCAACGCACCGTGAGGGAGGCCTGATCATGGCATGGGATCGCAATCAGATGGCGGCCCGCGCCGCTCAGGAGCTGGCCGACGGCATGTATGTCAACCTTGGCATCGGCATCCCGACGCTGGTCTCCAACTATATTCCTGAAGGGGTCGACGTGACCTTGCAGTCCGAGAACGGGATGCTCGGCATGGGGCCCTTCCCGCTGGACAACGAGGTCGACCCCGACCTGATCAATGCCGGCAAGCAGACCATCACGGAGCTCGCGCGGACCGCCTACTTTGACAGCGCGACCTCGTTCGGGATGATCCGCGGCGGCAAGATCGCGATGGCGATCCTCGGCGCCATGGAAGTGGCGGAGAACGGCGACCTCGCCAACTGGATGATCCCCGGCAAGCTGATCAAGGGCATGGGCGGGGCGATGGACCTGGTGGCTGGCGTCGGCCGGGTCGTCGTGGTGATGGACCACACCAACAAGAAGGGTGAGTCGAAGGTGCTGAAGGCCTGCACCCTGCCGTTGACCGGCGCCGGCGTCGTCGACCGGATCATCACCAACCTCGGCGTGCTGGACGTTGTGGAGGGCGGGCTGAAGCTGGTCGAGACCGCCCCCGGCGTCTCGACCGAGGAACTGGTCAACGCAACAGAGGCAACCCTGGTCTGATGCGCAGGTCGGAACTGCCGCGGCTCAACCGCGGCGGTTCCGACTTCCAGCGTCGACGAGCCTTGCTGGCTCGATCAGCAGCGTTCAGGGAAACCTGACCTGGTTGTGCAGGGTGCCGGTCGAGAAGAACCGGCTGAGGTTTGTGAACAACGCATCCATCTTCTGTCGCATCGCGTCGCGGGTACCCGCCGAGATGTGTGGCGTCAGCACGACGTTCGGCAGCGTGAACAGGGGATTGCCGGCAGCTGGCGGCTCGACCTCAAAGACGTCGAGCCCGGCGGCCAGGATGTGCCCGGAGATCAGGCCATCGGCCAGCGCCGCCTCGTCGACGATGCCGCCCCGGGCGGTGTTGACGACAATCGCGCCGGGCTTCAGGCGCTCCAGGGCCGACCGGCCGATCAGGCCCCGCGTCTGTTCGGTCAGCGGGACGTGGATCGACAGCACGTCGGCGGCACGCAGCACGTCGTCCAGGGCGCCGCGCCGCAGGCCCAACTCGCAGGCCCGCTCCGCCGGCAACTCGACGCCCGGATCGGCATAGATTCCGGCGCAGCCGAACCGCTTCAGACGGTCGGCGACCGCTTCGGCGATCCGGCCCATTCCGACATAGCCGATCGTCTTGCCATACAGTTCGCGCGACACGCCGCGCAACGTGTTGACATGCCATCGGCCGTGCCGGAGCTCGGCGTCCGCGTACGGCAGCCGCTTGGCTGCCGCCAGCATCAGCAGCACGGTGTGCTCGGCCACTCCGATCGTGGTCCCTTCCGGCGTAAGGGCCAGCGGCAGGCCACGGCGTCGGATCTCCTGCCAGTCCGTGGTGTCCTGCCAGCCGACTCCTTGGTGATGGACGATGCGCAACCGGGTTCCAGCGTCGATGTGTCGTTTGCGTAATGGGGCGGCGGCGCAGATGACTGCCTCGCACTCGGCGATCTTCGAACAGCGCTCGGAATCGTCATCGCCGTCCAGGAACACCAACTCGAACTTCCGTCCGCCGGCCTCCGCGATCAGGTCGTACAGGTCGCCCGATCCGAAGCTGTTGTAGAAGACCCTGATGCGCGGTTCGGACATAGGGGATACCTCAGTCCACGAACCGGACGCCGTCCCCGGCCAGCACCGTGTCCAGCCATCCGGGCTGGCATGCGCCGTCGGCGACCGTGCGCTCCATCTGCGCCTCCTTGTCGGCCACCGCATTCAGTTCGCGCCCCACTGCGTCGATCCGGGCGAACGGCACTACCACGACCCCGTCGATGTCGCCCACCAGCAGGTCGCCGGCGTTCACCGACACCCCGCCGAGGGTGATCGGCAGACCGATCTCTCCCGGGCCGTCCTTGAACGGCGAGTTGGGCGACAGGCCGCGTGCGAAAGTCGGTATCCCGACCTGATCGATGCCGGCGACATCGCGCACCAGCCCGTCCGTGACGGCGGCGACGATCCCGGCGTTGCGCGCCATGCCCAACAGGATGTCTCCCATCACCGATGCGGAGTCCGAGCCGTCGGCCGCCACGATCAGCACGTCGCCGGGTACGGCGAACTTCAAGGCGGCATAGGGTGCGAGGTTGTCGACCGGGCGGGTCCGGACGGTGAGCGCCACACCGACGAAGCGGGTGACCTTGGAGATCGGCCGGACCCAGTGGGGCAGCGCCCCTCGGCGGCCCAGCGCGTCGACCACCCATCCGGTCGGCGCGGACTGGAAGGGTGCGAGTTGTGCCGCGCTCGGGCGCGGGAAAGTCCGTCGTATGGTCAGTGTCGCGGGCTCGGCCATCGGCCTATGTCTCCTCACGTTCGCGTTGCGCGGTCATCGATCGCCCATCGGCATCGAACACATGCGCCAGGGCCATGTCGGCGAAGAACTCCGTGCGGGTGCCGATCGCCACCTCGCTGTCTCCCGGCAACCGGGCGATCATCAGCGGCTCGACGTCGGGCAACCGCAGCGAGACCAGAGTCTCCGCGCCCAGCGCTTCGACCTGAACGACCTCGCCAGTGATCGCTACCTCGGTCGAGGAACCGGTCGGCCGGACGGTCACGCGCTCGGGCCGCAGACCCAGCGTCATCGCCAATCCTGGAGCGGACGGGATAGTGCGGTGCTCCGGAATGTCGAACCGCATCCCGCCGACCCGCAGTCGACACCCTCCGGGAGCGTCCGTCGCCGTGCCTGGCAGCAGGTTCATCGGCGGGTTGCCGAGGAAGCCGGCGACGAAGGTGTCGGCCGGCGTGCGGTAGACCTCCATCGGACGGCCGACCTGGGCGATGCGGCCACCGTTCATGATGCAGATGCGCGTACCCAGGGTCATCGCTTCTACCTGGTCGTGGGTCACGTAGATCATCGTTGCCTGCAGACGGCGGTGCAGGGCCGAGATCTCGGCGCGGGTCGATACCCGCAGGGCGGCATCCAGGTTGGACAGCGGTTCGTCAAACAGGAACACCTTGGGGTCGCGGACGATGGCCCGGCCGACCGCCACGCGCTGCCGCTGGCCGCCGGACAGGGCGTGCGGCTTGCGGTCCAGCAGCACCGTGAGGCCAAGAATTTCCGCCGCGTCGCTAACCCGCCGGTCGATTTCGACCCTCGGCATCTTTCGGCGACGCAGGCCGAACGCCAGATTGTCCCTGACCGACATGTGGGGGTACAGCGCGTAGGACTGGAAGACCATGGCGATGTCGCGGTTCTTCGCGGGGATGTCGTTGACCACCCGGCCGTCGATCGACACGGTTCCCTCGGTGATCGCCTCCAGCCCGGCAACCATGCGCAGCGTCGTGGTCTTGCCGCAGCCGGAGGGGCCGAGCAGGACCATGAACTCCCCGTCGGCAATCTCCAGGTCGATGCCAACGGCCGCCGGCGGGTGGTTGCGGTCGTAGCGCTTGGTCAGTCCATCGAGTCGTACGACGGCCATTGGAATCCTCGTTCTGCGGGCTACTTGACCGCGCCGGCGGTCATGCCCTGGATCAGTCTTTCAGAGAAGAAGCCGTAGATGATGATGACGGGGATGATCGCGATCATCAGGCCGGTGGCGATCATCCCGATGTCCTCCTGGGTGTCGCCGAGGAAGCGCTGGATGCCGAGCGGCAGTGTGCGGCTGTCCTCGTCGGTGATCAGCACCACGGCGAACAGGAACTCGTTCCACAGCAGGATGAAGTTCAGGATCACCGCGGTCGTCACCGCCGGCATCGCGATCGGCAGGGCGACCCGCCAGAAGATCTCCCAGTCCGAATAGCCGTCCATCCGGGCGGCGTCGAAGAGGTCCGAGGGAATCCGGGCGAAAAAGCTCTCGAGAATATAGATGGTCAGCGGCAACTGGATCGCGACGTAGACCAGCACCAGCCCGAGCTTGGAGTTGTACAGCCCGTAGTTCACCAGGATCTGGAACAGCGAGATGATGGTGACCTGGGGCGGGAAGATGATGGTGGAGAACAGCACGAAGTAGATCAGCCGGTTGAACCGGAACCGGTAGCGGGCCAGACAGTGTGCCGCCATCGCGCCGATCAGCGTGACGATCACCACTGCGGCAACCACGACCTCCACCGAGTTCAGGAAGTACGTCGCGTAGTTCGAGTTGAACCAGGCGTCGGGATACTTTTCCCAATGGATCGGGTTCGGCAGCGCGAAGTGATCGAGATGGATCTCGGTGGTGGTGCGCAGCGACAGCATCGCCGCCCACAGGAACGGGCCGGCCGCGAACATGGTGTAGCCGCAGAGGATCAGAAGGACGAGCGAGCGTTTCATTGAGTCCATGACCGGCCTCAGTATTCGAGCTTGTCGCGGGTGCGCAGCGCCCGGGTCAGGACCAGGACCGTCGCCAGCACGATCACGAACCACAGCGAGGCGATGGTCGACGGATAGCCCAGGTCGAAGGTGCTCCATTCAAAGGCCCGCTTGTAGACGTAGGTCGAGACTGTCTCGGTCGACCACAGCGGGTTGCCCTTGGTGGTGATCCACACGAGGTCGAAGATCTTCATCTTACCGATGAACGACAGCACCACGAGGTTCAGCAGGGTCGGGCGGACCAGCGGCAGGATCACGAACACCAGCTTTTCGGTCCAGCCGCAGTTGTCGAGCTCGGCCGCCTCGATCACCTCGCGCGGCAGCGAATGCAGGGCCGCCAGCATGACCACCATGTTGAATCCAACCCACATCCAACTGGTGACGAAGATCAGGGCGGGCAGCGCGGTGTTGGGGTCGCCGAGCCAGGGACGGGCCAGGGCGTCGAGGCCGATGGCGCGCAGCGCCACGTTGATCGGCCCCCAATCGTAGTTGTAGATCCACATCCACAGGATCCCGACCACGATGTAGGACATCAGAACTGGGGTGAACCACGCGATCCGGAACAGCCGCGCGCCGGGAACCTTGGCATACAGCGCCAGCGCCAGCAGCGTCGCGATCGTGACCTCGACCAGGGGCGACGTGGCGGCCCACACGAAGGTATTGCGGACCGCGTGCCAGAAGATCTCGTCGTGGACCAGTTCGACGTAGTTCTCCAACCCGATATAGACTTCGCGCCGCGGCAGGACCTTGTGAAAGCTGTTCCAGAAGGTCCGGATGGCCGGGTACGCGGTCAGCGCGACGTAGAAGGTCAGCGCCGGCAGCAGGAAGACGATGATCGCCCCCCACGGCTTGCGCAGGCCGTCGTCCCGGGCGCTGAAACCGGTAGCGGATGCCATTGCGCTGTTCCTCAATGGATCGCAGGGATGAGTCCGGGAGCGCCCGCCCGATCGGCTGGCGCTCCCGGGAGAGGATGGACGCTCAGTAGGCTGCGGTCATCTGCTTGACGGCGTCGGCAACCGAGATGTTGCCGGCCGGCAAAGCGCTGTTGATTACCTGCGTGAACACCTCCTTCGGCTTGCCCGTCATCACCTGGATCGGGGTACCGAAGAAGTACTTGGCGTCCTTGTTGGCGGCGTCGATCATCGCGAAGTACTCCCGGGCCCGCGGATCCTGGATCTTGCTCGGATCGCTCTTGATACCGGTCTGCACCTTCACGTGCTCGAGCCAGCGGTTGCCCACTTCCGGAGTCAGGAAGGAGTTCAGGAAGGTGATGACTTCCTTCGGATGCTTGGTGTCGGCGTTGCCCACGTAGCTGCCGCCGACCGCGATGGACCGGCACTCGTTGCATGCCGCCCCCGGAACTGCCGGGAACTTCATGATTCCGAGCGGAAAGTCGACGGGCTGACCGCCCTTGTCAGGCTCGTTGAACGCCCGCGAGGTGTACCAACTGCCGTTCAGGAACATCAGGGCGCCGGGGTTGGTGTGGAAGTAGACGTGCGCCTCAGCCAGCTTCAGGGTGGTGAAGGTCGTCGGCAGCAGGCCGGAATCGGTCAGGTTCTTGACCCAGTTGAGGGTCTCGACGACCCGCGGGTCCGACCATGGCAGCTTGCCCGCCAGCAGCTTGCCGTAGTCGGCGAGCCCGAGCTTCTTGACCAGCGCCTCGTGGGACAGATGCGCCCCCGGATACGGTCGATCCCCGACGCCAAGCGACATCGGCGTGATGCCCTTGGCCTTCGCCTTGCTTACCACCGCGGTGAAATCGGCCGGAGCGAACTGCAACCCCGCCGGCACCGCCACGTCGAGATCGGCCATGGTCTTCTTGTTGTAATAGAGTTCGACAGTCCACGCCTCGAGCGGGAGACCGTAGGGCTTGCCCTGGTACGTCCAGGCGTCCTTCGCCCATGGCTCGACCGCGCCCCAGTTCAGCGATGACAGATCGAGCAGGAAGCCGTTGTCCATGTACTCGACCTGATCGGGCTCGGCGTAGAACAGGTCGGGGGCCTGTCCGGCCCGCAGCGCCGTCTTCAACCCGGCATAGAGCGCGTTCTTCTCGTACCAGGTGGTCTTGATCTTGATGGTCGGGTTGTTGCGTTCGAAATCGGCGATGGCGGCCTCGACGAAGGATCGCTTCGGCGCTTCAGCCGCCCAGTGACTCCACATCGTCAGTTCGGTCACCGGCTGCGCCGAAACCGAAGTGCCCAGTAACGCCGTTCCCAGAACGGTCGCCGAAAGCATGCCTGCGAGTCGGTTACCCATCGAATCCTCCCAAGATTTCTTGGCGACGCGTCCCGGTCTCGGAACGCACCTCGTCAGCCTCTTGCCGAGCCCAAGGAACGATAGAAACTGGAGATACAGATTGTCAATTTTATTATTAATAATATCATCAACAATCGAATTCCCATCATTTGTGCTATGTGGGCGGGAGAAGGGACAACGGACGCGAAGCATGACAACGCAAGTGCAATCGGATCGGGAGCGGGACGCCGAAGCGTCCCAGGAGCAGCTGGTCCAGACGCTGGAGTCGGAGATCCTGTTCGGCCGGCTGCGGCCACGCGAGCGGCTGGTGGAAGACGCGCTGATCCAGCGCTTCGGCGCCAAGCGGCATCTCGTGCGGCAAGCGCTGGCCGAGTTGGAGCGCATGGGCATCGTTGTCCGGGTCCCCAACCGCGGAGCCATGGTTCGGGACTTCAGCGCCCGCGAGGTCGAGGAGATTGCCGAGATCCGCGAGATCCTACAGCGGCGGGCGGCCCAGAGGATGCCGCTGCCCGGGCCGGAGGCGCTGGTTGTCGACCTGCAGCACGCCCAGCACCGTCACGACCAGGCAGTCACGACCCGCGATCCGCGGGCGATCGATCTGGCCAACGAGGCTTTCCATGCCCTGTTGTTCGGCGCCTGCGGCAACGACCATCTCTGCGAAGCGATCGCGCAGTACGCCTATCTGTCCCGCGCCATGCGGCTCTACCCGATGGTCGACCCGCCGTTGCTGGAAACCCTGCGAGCCGAGCACTGGGCGATGATCGAGGCGATCCGGACGGGCGACCGCCAGCGCCTGATGGTGCTGGTTGTCGACCACATCCAACATTCCAAGAAGATCTACCTGGAGGTCCGCCGCTCGCTCGACCCCGCCATCAACGGATAAGCACAACTCGGCTCGGCAGAAGTCTTCCGGGGGCTCCTCGTCGCTCCCGGACCGGGTCCGCGTCAGGTCTTGTTGATCGACACCCCGCCATCGACCAGCAGGGTCGTGCCGGTGGTGAAGCCTGACGCGCTGGAGGCGAGGTACAGCACCGACGGCGCAATCTCCTGCGGCGTCGACGTGCGCTTGAGCGCATGCATGCCGCGCACGAACGCCCACGCTTCCTCGCTGTCCAGCATCTGGTGGGCCATCGGGGTGTCGGTGCCGCCGGGCAGGATGGCGTTGACCCGGATGCCCTGGGGCCCGTACTCGACGGCCAGCGTCTTCATCAGCCCGATCATCCCGGCCTTGCCTGCGGCATAGGCCGCCGTGCCCGGCATCCCGGCGGTGTGGCCGACGAACGACGAGGTGAAGATCACTGATCCGCCACCGCGCTCCAGCATGGCGGGGATCTGGTGCTTGGCCCCCAGGAAGGCGCCGGTCAGGTTGATCTCCAAGGACTCGGCCCAACCGGCCAGCAGGACCTCCGAGGTCGGCCCCATCGGGCCAAGGGTTCCGGCGTTGTTGAAGGCGATGTCGAGGCCGCCGAACCGCCCGGTGGCGGTTTCGACCAGCGCCGCGGCGAACGCCTCGTCCCGGACGTTTCCGGCCAGCGCGACCGCCTCGCCGCCGTCGGCTTCGATCTCGGCGACCAAAGCGTCGAGTTCGGCCTGACGGCGCGCGGCTGCCACGACCTTGGCGCCTTCCTGGGCAAACAGCAGCGCCGTGGCGCGGCCGATCCCGGAACTGGCTCCGGTGACGATGGCAACCTTGTCGGCGAGGGTTTTGGTGGTCATCGGCTTCTCCTGTTCAGGTTCGGACGCCGGTGCGTCCGCCAGCCCAAGGTGCCGATCCGAGGCCGTCGGTTCATCCCGCGGCTTGCCCTGCAATTCGGTTTGCGCGGCGGCGGCGAGACCATGAACAGAGAAAGGGCCGCCGGGATGGCCCGGCGGCCCGAGAGGCACAGGAATGAGTCCTACGAAAGCGTCAGGTCAGCTGCCGACCTCTCCGTTGATGACCGGACCGAACAACTCCCAGCTCGTCCCGTTGAACTTGCCGAGTTGCATCTGTTCGATCGGGAAGAAGTCCTTCGGGCCGGTATTGATCTTGATGCCCGGCAGCAGCATGCCGAGTTCCAGGTCCTTCAGGCTGGCCGCCTGCTTCATGACGTTCGCACGTGTCAGCTCGTCGCCGCACTGCTTGAGGGCCTGAACCAGGGTCTGCGCCACGGTGTAGCCGTAGACCGTGAACGACGACTTCTTGTCACCGTCGGGATGGTGCTTGTCCATCCAGTCGCTCCACGCCTTGTAGCCGGCGTCGGTCTGCCACTGCGGGTCGGTCGGGTCCTTGGTGTAGAACGACGAGATGATGCCGATGCCGTTCTCGGCGCCGGCCGGGTTCATGACCGAGCCGACCGAGTTGGAGACGTTGTTCAGGAAGTGCGTCGGCTTCCATTCCAGTTCGGCGACCTTGCGGATCGCCTGGGCGGCGAATTTCGGGGTCGTCACGTTGAACAGGACGTCCGCACCGCTCGCCTTCAGCTTGATGATCTGCGAGGCGATGGTCGGCTCGGTGGTCTCGTAGCTTTCCTCGGCCACGATCATCTTGCCGGCCATCGAGCCCAGGCCGTCCTTCATGCCCTGGACGTAGTCCTTACCGTAGTCGTCGTTCTGGTAGAGGATCGCGATCTTGGCGTTCGGCAGGTTCTGCTTGATGTAGTTCGCGTAGATCCGACCCTCGGTCTGGTAGTTCGGCTGCCAGCCCATGGTCCACGGGAAATTATCCGGGTCGCCCCACTTGGTGGCGCCGGTCGCCACGAACAGCTGTGGCACCTTCTCGCGATTCATGTAGGCGTGCACCGCCGAATTGGTCGGCGTGCCAAGCGACTGGAAGACGAACAGCACCTGGTCGCTCTCGACCAGCTTGCGGAACTGCTCCTTGGTCTTCGGCGGGCTGTAGCCGTCGTCGAGCGAGACGAAGTTGATCTTGCGGCCGTTGATCCCGCCGGCGGCGTTCACCGTGTCGAAATAGGCGGAGATCGTCTTGCCGATCTGGCCGTAGGCCGATGCCGGGCCGCTGTACGGGTTGGTGTTGCCGATCTTGATCTCGGTGTCGGTGGCGCCGGTGTCGTAGGTTCCGGCCATGGCCGCTGCGGGCAGCGACAGGCCGGCGATCGTAAGCACGGCGAGGGCTAGTCTTCTGTTCATGAGTTCTCTCCCTTCGAGACGTGTTGTCGGCGGTTCCTCACGCCTTGTTGTTGTCGCGGTCGAGCCGGCGGCGCAGATGGGTGATGCCGAGACGCACCAGCCCCGCCGCACCCGACGGCATCAGGTAGATGACGAGCAGGATGATCACGCCGAACAGCACCCCGGCGAGGCCAGTGGAGATGCCTTCGGCAAGATTGGGCACGTACAGAACGAAGGCCCCGCCGATCACGGCGCCGGGTATCCAGCCGACGCCGCCGATCACCAGTCCGATCAGGAAATAGACCGACAGCACGAAGGTGAAGCTGTCGGGCGCCACGTACTCGACCACAATGGCGCTGAGCGCGCCCGCGACCGCCGTCAGCAGCGCGCTGACCCCGAAGGTCAGGGTTTTGTAGAGCGCGGTATTGACCCCCATGGTGGCCGCCGCGATCGGGTTGTCGCGGATTGCCATGATCGCCCGGCCGGTCCGGCTGTTGATCAGGTTCCGCGCCATCCAGAAGGTGAAGAGGGTGATGGCCAGGGTGACATAGTACCACCACTGGTCGACGCTGAACGGCAGGTCGAACGGTGCCGAGTCCTTCAGCAGGTTGATGCCCTGAACGCCGCCGGTGAAGTCCTCGAAGTGGTTGTACTTGAGCAGTTGGGGGGTTGCGACCGACAGCGCGAACGTCGCCAGCGCCAAGTACAGCCCGCTCAACCGCAGGGCCGGGAAACCGAACAGGAACCCGGCGGCGAAGCCGAGGCCGCCGGCAACCGGAATGGTCAGGTAGGTCGACACTCCGTAGCGTTCGACCAGGATCGCGGTGGTGTAGGCGCCGATTGCGAAGAACGCGCTGTGGCCGAGCGAGAACTGGCCGTTGAATCCGGTCAGGATGTTCAGCCCGAGGATCGCGATCGCGTAGATCAGCACCAGGGTGATCTGGAAGGTCTGGAAGCTGCCGAGCGTCCAGGGCAGCACCACCGCCACCAGGATCGCGATTGCGGTGGCCGTGCATCGCCAGCCGTCGGCGGTCAGGCCGGCGATCCGGCGCTCCGGGTTGACGCTCTGCGCCGTGACTTGGGTTTCCGCCGCCATCGCCTAGACCCTCGTCACGGTGGTTCGCCCGAACAGCCCGCTCGGCTTGACCATCAGCACGCTGATGATCAGGACCAGGGCAACCGTCAGCTTGAGCTCGCTGCCGACGAACGGGATGTAGGTTCCGACCAGGTTTTCCAGCACGCCGACCATGAACCCGCCGGCAACCGCGCCGGCCGGGTTGGTGATGCCGCCGACGATCGCCGCAGCGAAGCCATATAGAAGGATGCCCAGCATCATGTTCGGCTCAAGGAATACTACCGGTGCGATCAGGATACCGCCGACCGCGCCGATCGCCGACGCCATGCCCCAGCCGAGCGCGATCATCCAGCCGACGGAGATGCCGCACAGCTTGGCTGATTCCGGATTCTGCGCGGCAGCCCGCATGGCAAGGCCGACGGAGGTGAACCGGAAGAACAGGTACAGCAACGCCAGCATGACCAGCACGACGCCGATCATCCCGATCTCGTGATAGCCGATCAGCCCGCCGATCGATCCCTCCGGGAACGGGCTCGCCATCGGCTTGATGGTGAAGTCCCAGACCCAGCCGGCGCCGTTGTTCAGGATGAAGAACAGCCCGAGGAACGCGATGATGTGGCTCAGTACCGGTGCCGAATGGAGCGGGCGGAACAGGATGCGTTCGATTGCGATGCCGCCGGCGAACGAGATCGCGATGGTCAGCGCGAAGGCCAGCCAGTAGGGCAGGCCGGCGTCGATCAGCGCCCAGCAGATGAAGGTGCTGAACATCGCCATCTCGCCCTGGGCGAAATTGAAATGGTCGATGGCTAGGAAGATCATGACCACCGCCAGAGCCACGGCGGCGTAGATCGCGCCGGTGGCGAGGCCGGAGAAAATCTGGTGTAGAAACAGCTCCATCCGATTTCCTCTCAGTAGCCGAGATAGGAGCGGCGCACCTGCTCGTCGGCGACGATCTCCTTGGCCGGGCCGCTCATCGCAACGCGGCCGGTCTCCAGCAGGTAGGCGGTGTCGGCAAGGTCAAGCGCGAGGGCGGCATTCTGCTCGACCAGGAGCATGCTCACCCGTTCTTCCTCATTGATCCGGCGCAGGATGCGGAACATCTCGCGCACGATCAGCGGGGCGAGGCCGAAGGACGGCTCGTCCAGCAGCATCAGCCGCGGCCGCAGCATCAGGGCGCGGGCAATTGCCAGCATCTGCTGCTCGCCGCCGCTCAAGGTGCCGGCCTGCTGCAGGCGCCGTTCGCGCAGGACCGGGAAGTAGCTGTACATCCGGTCCAAGTCGGCTTCGACCGCATCGTGATCGCGCCGGCTGATGGCGCCGAGCCGCAGGTTCTCCTCGGTGCTCAACCGGGTGAAGGTGCCGCGCCCTTCCGGAACATGGGCGACCCCGCGCCGGGCGACGGCCTCTGTGGTCAACCCGCTGATCGCTTCGCCGGCCAGCGTGACGTGTCCGCTGGCCCTGACCATGCCGCAGACCGCGCGCAGCGTGGTGGTCTTGCCGGCGCCGTTGGCGCCGAGGATGGTGGTGATCCCGCCTTCCTCCAGCGCGAAGCTGATGCCGTGCAGGACCTTGGTCGGGCCGTAGTAGGCGGCGAGGTCCTCGACCTGGAGCATGACCGCCATGTCAGTGGGTCTCCGTCTCGTGGCCCGAACCGAGATAGGCGTCGATCACGCTTGGGTCGCTCTGCACCTCGGCCGGCGAGCCCTCGGCGATCTTGCGGCCGAAGTTCAGCACCACGACCTGATCCGACACGCTCATCACCAGGTTCATGTGATGCTCGACCAGCAGGATCGAGATGTGGCGGTGGTCGCGAATGCGCCGGACCACGTCCTTGAATTCCTCGACTTCGTCGTGGTTCAGGCCGCCGGCCGGCTCGTCGAGCATCAGCAGGGTTGGCTTGGCCGACAGGGCCCGGGCCAGTTCCACGCGCTTCTGGGTGCCGAACGGCAGGGCCGCCACCGTCTCGCCGGCTATGTCGTCGAGCCGCAGTTCCTCCAGCAGCGCCATTGCCTCGTCGCGCAGCGCCGTCTCGCGCCGCCGCATGCCGACCAGGCGAAGCGCATCGCTGACATAGTTGCCCATGGTGCGGGCGTGAGCGCCGATCAGCACGTTGTCCAGCACCGACAGCTTGCCGAACAGCGCGAGGTTCTGGAACGTGCGGCCGAGGCCGATCTTGCTGATCCCGTGGATCGGGCTGTCGAGGATCGGCTTGCCGTCGACCCGGATGCTGCCGGAATCGGCCTGGTAGATCCGGCTGATGCAGTTGAACAGCGTGGTCTTGCCGGCGCCGTTCGGACCGATCAGGCCGGCGATCGCGCCGCGTTGCACGCTGAACGAAACTCCGTCCAAGGCGACGATGCCGCCGAACGTGACCCGCACGTCCTCGACATCCAGCAGTGGGACTGCCGCCCCCGTCATTGCGGACACCGTCGGCGATATATCGCCACGCCGGTTCGTGCGCACCGGGTCAACCAGATCATGCCTTCCTCCCTGATCCTCGGGCGGTCGTTGGTGTGCCGCCGTTTCGGATCGCAGCTGCGGGCTGGTGCCGCAGGCTGCATGGTCGACAGTTTGACCGGCCCGGAAACCGTGTCAAACAAAATGAAATTATATTCCGTATATCGGAAATGTTTTCATCAAACCCCGGCTGTTGACCGCAGAACGGCGGTCGGTGTGGCGGTTGGACCGGCTGTGAACAGGTCGCGGCGGATGCGTTCGGCCATGTCGGCGAGGGCCGGTCCGAACTGCCGCTCGATCACCGACTGGGTCAGGCGCTGGCTCGCGCCGCCGCAGTTAAAGGCCAGGATCTGCGCCCCGCCGTCCATGGCCACCGCGACGCCGGCCGACGAAATGCCATGGTGCCAGGCGCCGAGTGACAGGCAGAAGCCCTGGGTACGGTACTGCTGCATGGCATCGTCCAGGGACCGCCGGGTCTCCTCCCAGCCGTCCGGGTCGGCGTCGCACAGCCGGCGCAGCACGATCTCGCGTTCGCGCTCGGGCAGCACCGAGATGTACGCCCGGCCCATGGATGTCAGGGCGATCGGCACACGCGAGCCGACGCCGAGCCGCAGAATCATCGGCCCGGCCCCGTGGCAGACCTCGATGTAGATCATCGACAGGCGGTCAGGGGTTCCCATGGCGATCGCGCAGTCGGCTGCGTTCGCGAGGGCCTGCATGTGCGGCCGGGCCGTGGCGCGCAAGCCGGACGCCGCCAGATGGCGATAGCCAAGGGCGAGGATGCCGGCGCCGAGCTGGTACTTCTCGAATCGCGGCAGGTAGCGCATGTAGCCAAGAGCCGTCAGGGTCTGGGTCAACCGCGATACCGTAGAGCGTGGAATGCCGGTGCGTTCGGCCAACTCGCCATTGCCGAGCAGTTCGTCCTCCGGCCGGAAAGCCCGCAGGATCTCTAGCCCGCGGGCCAGGGCAGTCACGAATCCCGGATCGGACTCGCGGCCGGTTTGCCAGTGGTCGACTGAAGCGATCCGCGGTCGTTTTGGTGGGCGAGCCATCCGGCGCTCCTACCGCGGGGCCGCAACGGCGCGGGCCGGTTCCTGGTCTCGATGTGCCGTCATGCGCACCTCGCAGTCCGTCGATCCGACTGTACGTTGGCGTCGATCATACGGCGCCGCCCGGGATCTGGGGAGTCGCCATGTCGGACCGTCAGACGGATCTTCTACTTCGGCGTGTCGCAGAAGCGCTCGAGCCAGACGCCATCGGGGTCGCGCTCGTCACCGGATGGCAGGGACCCCTGCGGGTCGCGTGCCCAGGCGGCGATGTCGGCCACGACCCGGTCGCCCTTCAGGTCGCGGAACAGCATGTGATAGCCGTCGGGATACAGCACCACGCGCAGATCATGCCCGCTGCCCGGGCGTTGCCGCAGCTTGCGTAGCATGGCGCATGTCGGCTTTTTCGGGACCAGGTCGTCCTTGCCGCCGTAGAGGACGAGCAGCGGACCCGTCACGTTCGGGATCGCCGCCTGGGCGGCGTCCATCAGGTCGACCAGCCCGTAGACGGCATCGACCCGCGGATTCTTCAGGAACAACGGATCGCGTGCCAGCCTGCGCAGCATCTCGATGTTGTCCGACGGCTTGAACGGCAGGCCACGGGGGTTCAGCGGCAGCCAGGGAATGGTGTGCCCGGCGAGTTCGAGTGCCCAGGCCTGATAGGCGGGCATCCACTTTCGGCCCCAGACCGCCGGCGCCGACAGGATGGCGCCGTCGGCTGCCGGCGCGCCGGCCATCGCCAGCAGGGCGACGGCCCCGCCCATGCTCTCGCCCATCAGATAAACCGGCCGGCCCGGCATCTCGCCGCGGACAAGGCCGACCAGTGCTCGGGCGTCGTCGACCATCGCCTGGGCGCCATGCCACCGCCCCCAGGCACCGGCTCGGCCGAAGCCGCGCTGGTCGACCGCGAACACCGCGACCCCGGACCTGGCGAGGGTCGGCCCGAAGTCGGCGAAGGCGTTGCTGTAGTCGCCGAACCCGTGCAGGGCCACGACCGCCGCCACCGCCTCGCCGTGCGGGCGCGAGACCCGGACCGGCAGCCGCATGCCGTCGGCCATTACCGCCCAGTGGTCATTGATCAGCCAGGGCTGCCGGTCGGACGGACCGGACGCGACAACCATCGGCGCGCAGGCCGACAGCAACAGCGATAGGATCAGGGCGAGAACGGGGAGCGCGGGGCTCCGCTCAGGCGGCATGCTCGTCCGAGGGGACGGCGGATGATGCGCTTCCGGTCAGCGCCAGGAAGATATCCTCCAGGTCGCTTTCCCGCGTCTCAATGTCCGCGACGTGCAGCCCGGAGGCTTGGACTGCACCCAGCAGGCGCGGCAGGCGGATTCGGCTCTTGGCGTAGGCGACGTGCAACCGGCCGTCGTCGAGCAACGTGAAACCCAGTTCGGCCAGCGGCCCCGGTATCGCCTCGACACTCTCATCGACGGTGACCAGCAGCTCCTTGCGGTCAAGGCGGCCGACCAGGTTTCGGGTGGTGTCGCAGGCGACGATGGTGCCGTGATCGATGATCGCCACCCGGTCGCACAGCGCTTCGGCTTCTTCCAGATAATGGGTGGTCAGCAACACCGTGACACCGGTGTCCCGCAGGGCGCGGACGTTGTCCCACAGCTTGCGGCGCAGCTCGACGTCGACGCCGGCGGTCGGCTCGTCCAGCACCAGGATCGGCGGGTTGTGGACCATGGCCTTGGCGACCAGCAGGCGGCGGCGCATGCCGCCGGACAGCGAGCGGGTGTAGGCGTCAGCCTTGTCGGTCAGGCCGACCGTTTCCAGGATCTCGGCGGTTCGTCGTTCGGCGGTGGGCACGCCATACATGCCGGCCTGCAACTCCAGGGTCTCGCGCGGCGAGAAGAAGGCATCGATGTTCAGTTCCTGCGGCACCACCCCGATCGCCGCTCGGGCGTTGCGCGGGTCCTGGTCGATGTCGATGCCCCAGACCCGGGCCTGGCCGGCGCTCTTCACCACCAACCCGGCAAGGATGTTGATCAATGTTGACTTGCCGGCGCCGTTCGGTCCCAGCAGGCCGAACATCTCGCCGCGACGCACGTCCAGGTCGATGCCGTTCAGGGCGTCCTTGCCGGGCCTGCCCTTGCGGCCCGCATAGGTCTTGCGCAGCCCGCGGATCTCCAGCGCCAGTGATGGAGCCGAGTCGGTCGAAGGTGCTGTAACGCCGCCGGGGAACGGCGTTACGGTGGCGGACTGGCTCGTGGGCGGAGTGCTCTTGGCAACGGGCATGGTGGCCGTGAAATCCTTGCGATCGGCGCCGCTCTGCGTATCATCCGGCACTGCGCTGGACAAGCGCCTGACCGTCCCGCATATGGGGCGGCGGAGCGCCACGTCCAGCCGGCGCCGCGTCGGGGGAGTGTTTCATGGCCCAGCCGTTCGAGACCATCGAGGTCACCAGCCACACCGTCGCCTGTGATGGCGGGGGCGGTGCGCTCGGCCATCCGCGGGTGTTCCTGGAGATCGACGAGGACATACACAAGGTGGTGTGCCCGTACTGCTCGCGCACCTATGTTCTGGTGGAGAAAGCCGAGGACGGTCGCGCCGCGTGAGCGTTCTGCATCCGCATCACTGGATCACCTTCGGCCAGTTGCCGTCGGCTGACTTGATGTGGCCGGGAATGTCCTTGACCCATTTGGTCTGAACCTCGGCGTTGTAGTTCAGGTACAGCTTGCCATCGACGATCTTCCAATGCGCCGGGTCGCCCTTGGCGGTGTAGCCCTGGGAGACCGCCCAGGCACAATAGCCGCCATACTGCGGGGCGTACTTTGCGGGCTCGGCGTCGAACGCCGCCTTGTTGGCTGCGGATGCGAAATGCCAAGTGGCGCCCTGGTAGGAACTCCTGAAATTCGACGAACCCTCGACCGGCTTGCCGTCGGTGAAATAGGCGACCGGGTCGTACCCGTTCACCGCCAGGCTCGACAGGAAGCCGGTATAGACCGGAGGTTCGGCGGCGTGCAGCGGGGCGACGGCGGACGGGCCTGCGAGCAGCAGAGCCAGCGGCAGCAGGACGGCGAAACGGTGAAGCATCACAGGATCCTCTCCGACACAGCGAGTCGTTGGTTTGCCGAGAGAATGCCTGGGAACGCCGAACGGTTACGGTGACCGCCGCGCACCGGACGCGCAGTCGATGCAGGTTGGGACCGTGAGGTCGACGGCGAGGCGTTTCGGCTCGATCTCTTCGCCACAGGCGACGCAGTAGCCATAGTCGCCGTCGTCGATTCGTTTCAGCGCGGCGCGGACGCGGTCGATCTGCTGGCCGCGCAATCGCTCGGTCGCCTGGGCCATCGCCTGCATCTGCATGGCATCCATTCGCGACAGGCGACCGACTGATGCCTGGTCCAGTTCGACCGGCTTGCGGCTGTCCGCAGTGCTGTCGGTCGACCGCTGCAACTCGTCTAGGCGTTCGGTCAGCGCCTGCCTGGTGCCTTCCAGATCGATTTCCGCCATCCCACTGCCCTTGCCCCATCGGCGTTGCGGAGTAGAGTCCGGCACCGCGTCCGAACCCGTGCGAGAAAGGCCGAACGATGGCCGAGTCCGATCCGAAGCCCGAGACCGCCGCTCCGCCGCCCGCCGCGAAGGAGCAGAGCCATCTCTATCTGGTGGACGGTTCGGGCTACATCTTCAGAGCCTATCACGCCTTGCCGCCGATGAACCGGCCGGACGGCACGCCGGTGAACGCGGTGTTCGGCTTTTCCTCCATGCTGGTCCGGCTGATCGACGACCTGGACGCCGACCACGTGGCGGTCATCTTCGATGCCGGGCGGACCACGTTCCGCAACGAGATCTACCCCGAGTACAAGGCCCAGCGTCCGGAGGCGCCGGAGGACCTGATCCCGCAGTTCTCGCTGATCCGCGATGCCACCCGCGCGTTCAACGTGCCGTGCATTGAGATGGACGGTTTCGAGGCCGATGACCTGATCGCGACCTACTCCCGGCTGGCGAGCGAGCGCGGCTGGCGGGTCACCGTGGTGTCGTCCGACACGGACCTGATGCAGCTGGTCAAGGAGGGGATCGACATGTTCGATCCCATGAAGAACCGGCCGATCGGCCGGGCCGAGGTGATCGAGAAGTTCGGAGTGCCGCCGGAGAAGGTGATCGACGTCCAGTCGCTGGCCGGCGACAGCGTCGACAACGTGCCCGGGGTGCCGGGCATTGGCATCAAGACTGCCGCCCAACTGATCGAAGAATACGGAGATCTCGAATCGCTGCTGGCTCGGGCTGGCGAGATCAAGCAGCCGAAGCGCCGCGAGAACCTGATCGAACATGCCGAGAAGGCGCGGATATCCAAGCAGCTGGTTACTCTGCGCGACGACGTCGAAATCCCGGAACCCCTTGAGGATCTGGCGGTCCGGCACATCGATCCCGTTATGGTGCTGCCGTTCCTGAAGGAACAGGGCTTCAAGCGTCTGGTCGCCCGCTTCGAGAGCGAGGAAGCGCAAGCCGGCGGCGGCAGTTCCGAGACGGTGGCAATCACCGAGCCGGCGGGCGAGGCGGCCGGATACGAGCTGGTGCAGGACATCGCCGATCTGGAACGCTGGATCGCCGTGGCGGAGGACATCGGGACGGTGGCCTTCGACACCGAGACCACCAGCCTGGACTGCATGCGCGCCGACCTGGTCGGCGTGTCGCTGGCGGTGGCTCCGGGCAAGGCCTGCTACATCCCGTTGCGCCATGTCGGTCGGCAAGCCCAGGGCGACCTGCTTGGTGCCGGGCCTGCCGAGGAAGCGCCGAAGCAGATCCCGTTCGACACCGCGATGGCTCGGCTGAAGGACCTGCTCGAGAATCCGGCGGTGCTGAAGATCGCCCACAACGCCAAGTACGACGCGCTGGTCCTGAGCCGGCCCAAGAACGGTGGCATCACCGTGGCGCCGATCGACGACACCATGTGCCTGTCCTATGTGCTGGAAGGCGGCATGCACGGCCACGGGCTGGACGAGTTGGCGGCCCTCCACCTGGGTCACACCAACATCAAGTTCGAAGAAGTCTGCGGCAAGGGCAAGACCCAGATCGGGTTCGCCGAGGCGCCGATCGACAAGGCCTGCGCCTATGCGGCGGAGGATGCCGACGTCACGTTCCGTCTGCACGCGCTGCTGAAGCCGAGGCTGGTGCCGGAACGCATGACCACGGTCTACGAGACCCTGGAGCGGGCGCTGATCCCGGTGCTGGCCGGGATGGAGCGCAACGGCATCAAGGTCGACCCGACCATCCTGCGCGACATGTCGGCCGACTTCGCCAAGCGGCTGGTTACCCTGGAAGGCGAGATTCACGAGCAGGCCGGCGAGCCGTTCAACGTCGGCTCGCCCAAGCAGCTCGGCGAGATCCTGTTCGACAAGATGGGGCTGGCCGGCGGCAAGAAGGGCAAGACCGGCGCCTACGGGACCGGCGCCGACGTGCTGGAGACCCTGGCCGCCGAAGGGTCGGACTTCGCGCGCAAGGTCCTGGACTGGCGCCAGATCGCCAAGCTGAAGTCGACCTACACTGACGCGCTGGTTGAGACCATCAACGCCGAGACCGGGCGGGTCCACACCTCCTACTCGATGGTCGGAGCGGCGACCGGCCGACTGTCGTCGAACGATCCGAACCTGCAGAACATCCCAATCCGCACCGAGGAGGGGCGCAAGATCCGCACGGCGTTCGTGGCGGAGCCGGGCAACGTGCTGCTGTCGGTCGACTACTCGCAGATCGAACTGCGGCTGGTCGCCGACATCGCCGGGATCGAGAGCCTGCGCAAGGCGTTCCTGGACGGCATCGACATTCACGCCCAGACCGCTTCTGAGGTGTTCGGCGTGCCGCTGTCGGAGATGACGCCGGACATCCGGCGCAAGGCCAAGGCGATCAACTTCGGCATCATCTACGGTATCTCGGGCTTCGGGCTGGCCCGCCAGCTCAGCACCCCGCAGGCCGAGGCACAGGCGTATATCAACGCCTATTTCGAGCGGTTCCCCGGGATACGCGACTACATGACCGAGATGAAGACCTTCGCGCGCGAGCACGGCTTCGTGGAGACCAAGTTCGGCCGCAAGGTGCACATCCAGGCGATCCGCGACAAGAACCCGGCGATGCGCAATTTCGGCGAACGCGCCGCGATCAACGCGCCGATCCAGGGCACCGCCGCCGACGTGATCAAGCGGGCGATGGTCCGCCTGCCGCCGGCGCTCGACACGGCGCAGTCAAAGGCCCGCATGCTGCTGCAGGTCCACGATGAGCTGTTGTTCGAGGTGCCGGAGGACGACGTCGAGGCGACTTCTGCCCTGGTCAAGGAGGTGATGGAAGGGGCCGCCGCCCCGCACCTGAACCTGTCGGTCCCGCTGATCGCCGAAGCCGGCTGGGGCAAGAGCTGGTCGGAGGCGCATTGAGCAAGCGCCCGCCGACCGCCGGTCCCGTCATCGGCTCGTCGACGGCCCGTCGCACTGGTAGCCGAGCGCGTCGCGGTTGACGGCCAGTGCGCGGGAGTACTCCATCACCCGAGCCACCTCGGTGGCGACCGTCTGGCCGTGGCTTCTGGCAAGACAATAGAACATCGCATCGAGACCGAGCGTGACCCCGCCGCTGGTGACCATGCCGCCGGAGTCGACCAAGGTGGCGGCAACGGCGTGACCGGCCTTCAGGCTGTCCAGCGGAGAAGCCTCTCCCGCAAACACCTCGCGCTTCGTCGTCGCCCGCTTGTCGGCCAGGCGTCCGGCGGCGGACAGGATCATCGCCCCGGTGCACATCGACGTGATGCGCGCCCGGGTGCCGCGAATGAAATCAAGCGTTTCCGGGTCTTCGGCGGCCCGGGTCCAGCCGGGGCCGCCGGTGACGATCAGGTCGGTCAGAGTGTCCGGCGCCGAGGCGTAGTCGTGGTCGGCCAGGACCCGAAGGCCATTGGCACACACGACTTCTCCGCGGCGACGGGCAATGCCGGTGAATGCCAGTCCCGGTGCGATCCGGGTGGCCATCGACAGGACGCCGAACGCTGCGCCGACGTCGATCGGCTCGACTCCGTTATACAGCAGGATCCCGTACATCTCGGCCCCTCTTACTCCAGCGTCTCGAACAGCCGGGCCAGCAGCTTGGTGCGGGGTACCAGGCACGAGACCAGCAGGTGTTCCTCGTGCGTATGCGGGCCGTCGCCGACCACGCCGAGGCCGTCGAGCGTCGGAACACCCAGCGCGCCGGTGAAGTTGCCGTCGCTGCCGCCACCGGCGATCCGCTCGCCGACCAGCTCGAAACCAATCTCGCGGGCGAGGCCGGCCGCCGTGTCGTACAGCTTCTGGATTGCCGGTGACTTGGCGTAGGGCGGTCGGAACAGACCGGGTGTCACCTCCACATGCACGTCCGGATCGACCGGCTTGAGCGCCAGCAGCCTGGCGCGGACCTCCGCTTCGTCCGCGGCGGTCGCCACCATCGCCAGGACCTTCGCTTCGCAACGGATCGGCACCTGGTTCTCGTGGCTGCCGCCGGCGATCGTGCCGACGTTCAGGGTGATGTTGCGGGTGTAGTCGGTCATGGCCTCGATCGCGAGGACCTGATGTGCCATCTCGCGGATCGCGCTGCGCCCTTTTGCGTGGTAGGCGCCGGCGTGGGCCGGGCGGCCGGTGACCTTGACGTGGTAGCGCGCGATGCCGTGCCGGCCGACGGTGGTCCGGCCGCCGTCGCCGGACGGCTCGACCACCAGCGCCAGCCGGTGCTTCACCGCCTCGGCCTCGATGCGCTCGCGCGAACTCGGGCTGCCCATCTCCTCGTCGGGGATGAACATCACGGTGACCGGCAGGCGGGGCCGCCCGCCGCGGGCTTGGATATGGGCCAGCGCCTGCAACGCCATCACGTTGCCGCCCTTCATGTCGTAGATCCCGGGGCCGTAGGCCTTGTCGCCCTCGACCCGGTACGGCAGGGGGCCGGCCAGCGTGCCGACCGGGTGCACGGTGTCCATGTGGCCGAGCAGCAGGATGCCGTCGCCGTTGGTCTCGCCGGGGATCCGGCCGATCAGGATGTCGGCGAACCCGTCGCGCCCGGGCACCCGCTCGATCGACGCACCGATGGCGCGCAGCTGCTGTTCGGCCAGGTCGGCGACCCGGTTCACCGCCGCGCTGTCCTGGGTCGGGCTCTCGATCTCGACCCACTGGCGCACGGCGGCCAGCAGCGCGTCGCTCGTCAACTCGCGCATGGCCCTGGCCTCAGTTCAGCGATTGGCGGGTTTCGAACACCATCGGCGACAGTTGGTCTGCGGTGCGCCCGGCCCAGTCGAGACCCGGTATGTTGCGCATCGAGCGCGCCTGGGCGGCCTGCAACTCGTCCAGGGCGGAGCGCAGGTCGATGGTCGTGACATCGCCGTCCTTCACGACCTGCCGGCCGTCGACATAGACGTCGCGCACCGCCCGGTCGCAGGCGGTGAACACCAGGGAGCGGATCGGTTCGCGCACCGGCATCATCGAGGGCGCGGTCAGGTCGACGCACACCAGGTCCGCCTTGGCGCCGACCGAGAGCTTGCCGATGTCGTCGCGGCGCAGGGCACGGGCGCCGCCGACGGTGGCGGCGTTGAAGATGTCGGAGGTGTTCAGGTCGTCGACCGTCTCGGCCACCGCCCGGGCGACGGTGCCGACGTTGCGCATCTCCTCCAGGAAGTTGTGCGGGTAGGTGTCGGTTCCGATGCCCATGTTGATGCCCTCGCGCACATAGCCGCCGAAGGTCTTGAGCGCGATGCCCCGGCGCATGAACACGGTCGGGCAGTGGGCCACGGTGGCGCCGGAGTCCGCCAGCAGGCGCAGGTCGTCGCGGGTCGACCAGTGCACCCACGGGTGATGGTCGAGGAAGATGCCGTGGCCGATGATGCTGTGCTCGCCCAGCACGCCGATGTCGTCCATCCACTGGATCGGGGTGCGGCCGTGGCGGCGGATCATCTCCTGGAACTCGGTCACCGACTGGGCCGCGTGGGTCTGCCAGGGCAGGTTCTTCTCCAGCGCGTAGTCGTAGGCGTCGCGCAGCAGGTCGGCCGAGCAGGTGTCGATCTGCGACGGCGCCATCATGCCCATCAGCCGGCCGGACGGGTGCTGGTTGGCCAGGTCGATGGTGCGGCGCGCCTTTTCGAACCCGGCGCGGCCGGCTTCCTCGTTCCAGTCGTATTCGAGCTGGTGGCCGTTGCGGGTGAACCAGCGGGCATCGCGGAACGCCGGAGCGACGCAGGCCCGGATCCCGGATTCCGCCAGCACGTCCAGCCAGGCGTCGAACGGCGCGGAGAAGTCGACGACCGTGGTCACCCCGCTCTTCAGCAATTCGGCCATGGCGACCCGGACGCTGGCGGCGAGGCCCTCGGGGTCGTTCTCGAAGATCGTCAGGAACTCGTAAAGCGACGAGTGATAGAAACCGGGGCTGCGGATCTCGTCGGTGATGCCCTTGCGCAGCGGCTCGCTGGTCGGGTGGCTGTGCACATTGATCATGCCGGGCATGACCATCAGGTCGGAGCCGTCGACCTCTGTCGTCGCCTCGCCGGTCCAGCGGCCGCCGACCTGGGCGATGCTGCCGTCGGTGAACGCCACGTCGGCGTTCTGCAGGTAGACGTGGCGGTGATCCCGCTCGCTCCAGGCGACGATCCAGGCGGCGTTGCGGATGACGGTGGTGGACGGCATGGCGAACTCCGGGACGAAAAGGGGCGTCAGGCGGGGAGCAGTGCTCGGCGGGACCGGAAGCAAAGCACGCGGCAGGGCCGGTGGCCAAGGGGGAGCGTGCCTGTCCGGTCAGCCTGAGCGCCGGGACCGCCGAAGCAGGATCGGTCCGGCTAGCGCGATGAGCCCGGCGCCGGCCATGATGCGGCCGCCTGCGCTGCCGAACCTGGCCCGTCTACGTCCGTCGTCGTTCAGTCCGCTCCGACGGACCTACCGGTAGCCCGTTGTATCCGCCGGCTTGCCGACGTCCTGGACCTCGTCAATGTAGCGCCAGGCGTCTGGGCAAGACCCGTCAAGATCGGTGACGCCGTAGATTCGGGCCAACTGGCCGCTGGACAGGGATTGGCCGTTCCACCGCGCCCGGTCGGGGTCGGCCGCCAGGGCCGCCAGCGTGCGGCCGATGAACCGGGGTGTCTCGGAGATTGCAAAGTGCGGCGACACAGCCGTCGCGTCACGCCAGTTCGCCTCGGTTACCTGGTAGTTGTCCAACATCATCTCGGAACGCAGCCAGCCCGGCGTGATCGACACCGCCGTCGCGCCGTGGGGCTGCAGGTCTTTGGCGTGCGCCCAGGCCATCCGGGTCGCCGCGACCTTGGCAAGATCGTAGAACGGCGACAGCCGGTAGTTCCGGGCGTTGTAGTCGGCGGTGCCGTCCGTCACCTCGACCAGCAGGCCGCCGGGACGTTCGATCAGCAGGGGCAGGGTGTGATGTGCCGTGATCAGGTGGGTGTCGATGCCGAGTCTCAACAGGCGCAGACCGTTCTGGAGATCGTGCTCCCAGACTGGCTTGTTCCACTCGAACAGCTTCTCGCCGCCCCAGATGTCGTTCACCAGGATGTCGAGCCGGCCCTGATCGGTTCGAATCCGCCCGACCAGCTCTTCGACCTGTTCGCTGACCAGGTGATCGACCTGGATGGCGATGCCGTTGCCGCCTGCCGCAGAGACGAGTTCGGCCGTCTCCTCGATGGTTTCCGGCCGACCGTATTCCGATTGCTGGCCGCGGGTCGTACGGCCGGTGACATAGACCGTCGCGTCCGCAGCGCCGAGCTCGACCGCGATGCCTCGTCCGGCCCCGCGGGTGGCGCCGGCGACCAGGGCGACCTTTCCTTTCAGTGGCATAAAGCTCTCCCAGCATCGCATCATGACTGCCGACAGGGTGGCAGCCATTGGTGAGATAATTTATAAACGATCGTTCGGTTATAAACTGGAGTCAAGATGGCGCGACCGAAAACTCTGCCTGATATCGAAGTGCTGGGGGCAGCGCATCGGCTGCTCCACGAACGTGGACCGGACGGCCTTACCTTCGCCAGCCTGGCACGGGCCTGCGGCTTGTCCGCATCGACGTTGGTGCAACGCTTCGGCACCAAGGACGGGCTTGTTCAGGGGGCGCTGCTGCATGCCTGGGATCGCCTGGATGACAGGACGGCCGCATTGGCGGCGTCGGTTCCGAGGACGCCGGACGGTGCAGTCGACATGCTGGTGAACTTGTCCCAGGACTACGGTGGGATCGAAACCTATGCGGACGGCCTGCTGATCCTGCGCGAGGACCTCAGGGACCCGGTCCTCAGGGCGCGGGGTGCGGCCTGGAAAGCGACGCTGACTGCCGTTCTGGAGGACTGTTTCGCGCGAATTCCGGGCGCCCCGCGGGGCGTCGGCCTGCTGGTCGCGTCGCAATGGCAGGGCTCGCTGCTGTGGTGGAGCTTCGATCCGAGCGTCGATGTTGAACGCTTCGTGGAAGACAACCTGAAGCGCTTTGTGGCGGTCATCGTCTCGGCCGGCCCGGCAGGATCATGAGCCGGACACCGAGGCGGGCGACACTCGGCGATTCGGCCTCCTTCCCGCAGGGGGACACCGCTCGCTAAGCTCGTTCGTCCGATAGATGCTCTCAAGGAGTTGGTGTGGATCGCCTTTCTGCTTTGCGCCTGTTCATCCGGGTGGTCGATACCGGAAGCATCACCGGTGCCGGCCGTTCGCTCGGCATGTCCAGCACAGCGGCGTCGAAGCGCCTGCAGGACCTGGAGTCCGATCTGCGGGTCCGGTTGCTTGATCGCACCACCCGGTCGGTGTCGGCGACCGAGGCCGGGCGGCATCTGTACGAGCGGGTCTCGGTGCTGCTCGACGAACTCGACGGAGCGCTGCGCCAGGCTGGCGATCTGCAGTCCCGGCCGGCCGGGGTGCTGCGGGTTACCGCCCGGCGGTCGTTCGGGATGCTGCATGTGCTGCCGGCGCTGCCGGCGTTCCGCGAGGCATATCCGGATGTCGAGATCGACCTGACGCTGACGGAGATCGTGGAGATTGCGCCGACCCGCGGGGTCGATCTGGTGATCCGGCTGGGCGAGCCGGTGGAGAAGTCGCTGGTGGCGCACCGGCTGGCGTCGGCCGAGCGGGTCATGTGCGCCAGCCCGGCCTATTTCGCGAAGTTCCCGCCGCCGGTCGGTCCGGATGATCTGGACCGCCATGCCTGCCTTGGCTACCGCCGGGATTTCGAGCCGTCGGTCTGGGTGTTTGAAACGGCTTCCGGTCGCCGGGAAGTGACGGTTGCCGGCCCGCTGCGCTCAAACAGTGGCGAGGCGTTGCGCGCCGCCCTGCTGGACGGCATCGGGTTGGCGCTGCTGCCGCGATGGATGGTGGCCGGCGACCTGCGCGCGGGCACCCTCGTGCGTTGCCTGAACGATATTGCCTGTTACCCCGAAGGGTACCGTGAAGAGATCTACGCCGTGCACGCCCGCAATCCGATGGTGCCGGCCAAGACATTGGCCTTCGTGACCCATCTCCAGGCCTTCCTGGCGGAGTCGGATGTTTTATAGTCCCGATAATCGGGAAAGATTTTCCTTTATTTTCCTGCTTATTGGCAAGGGCCGGGTTTGCCACTCTGTCGGTATCGAAGCGCCGGAAGAGGACCCTTGCCGTGATCCAGGTGACCCCCTTGCACACTCTGTTCGCCTCCGAGGTCGTCGGCCTCGATCTTATGGCAGGCCCCGATGATGCGACCTTTGCGCAGATCGAAGACGCCTTCCGCCGGCGCTCCGTCCTGGTGTTCCGCGAACAGGCGATCAGCGACGAGGTGCAGATCCGGTTCAGCCGACGCTTCGGTCCGCTGGAGACGACAAAGGTCGGAACCAATGGGGCGGGGAGTCACCTCGTGGTGCTGTCGAACATCGGTTCCGACGGGCAGATCGTTCCGCCGACGTCGCGGCAGATGCTGAACAACCGCGCCAACCAGTTCTGGCACACCGACAGCTCATTCAAGCCGAATCCGGCACGGGCATCGATGCTGTCGGCGCGGGCGATTCCCTCGGCGGGCGGCGATACCCAGTACTGCTGCATGCGCGCGGTGTATGCCGCCCTGCCGCTGCGCCTCAGGGACGCCGTCGAAGGCCGGGTTGCGATTCACGACTACACCCATTCGCGCAGCAGGATCGATCCAGAACTGGTGACGGCCGAGGAGCGCGAGGCGGTGCCGCCGGTGCGCCAGGCCATGGTCCTGGATCACGGGCCGGAACTCGGCCGTTCGCTGTATCTGGGCGCCCATGCGGCCACGGTGGAAGGGATGAGCGACGAAGCGGGTCGAGCCCTGATCGAGGAACTGATGGCTTTCGCCGCCCAGGATCAGTTCATCTATACCCACAAGTGGCGGCCCTTCGATCTGATCCTGTGGGACAACCGCGCGGTGCTGCATCGCGCGACGCCGTTCCGGGGCACCACCGAGGCGCGGCATATGGTGCGCACGACGATCGCAGGGGATGGCCCGACGGTGGCCGACGCGTGCGCCGTCGCCTGAGGAGGGTGAACTACTGATGCAAAGCGGGTCGGATGTCTGGGACTACATCATCGTCGGGGCCGGTTCGGCCGGCTGCGTGTTGGCGAACCGGCTGTCGGCCGATCCTGGCAACAGGGTGCTGGTTCTGGAAGCCGGTGGTTCCGACGCGCATCCCTACGTCCGCGCACCGGTCGGGTTTCTGAAGACATTCCAGGATCCGCGATTCAACTGGTGCTACACGACTGAGCCGGGCGCCGGCGTCGACAACCGGGCAATTTTCTTCCCGCGCGGCAAGGTGCTGGGCGGCTCCAGTTCAATCAACGGCCACCTGTATGTCCGGGGCCAGGCCAGGGATTTCGATACCTGGGCACAACTCGGCAATCGTGGCTGGTCCTACGAGGACGTGCTGCCGTACTTCCGTCGGGCCGAGGATCGTTCGAGCGGCGCCGACGACTACCACGGCGCCGGCGGTCCGCAGCATGTCTCCGACATCCACGAGCGGCACCCGATCTGCGAGGCGTTCATCGCCGGTGCGGAGGAAGCCGGAGTGCCGCGCAACCCCGACTACAACGGCGCCGTCCAGGAAGGTGTGGGCTACTACCAGCGCACGATCCGAGGCGGTCGGCGGCACAGCGCCGCGACCGGGTTCCTGCATCCGGTGCGCAATCGCAGTAATCTGCGGGTCGAGAGCCACGCCCAGGTATTGCGGATCGACATGGACGGAACGCGTGCCACGGGGGTGACCTGGCGCCAGCACGGCAAGGTTCACCGCTCGGTCGCCGGTGCCGAGGTCATCCTGTCGGCCGGCGCGGTCAGTTCACCGCACCTGCTGCAGCTGTCCGGCATCGGGTCGGGCGATCGCCTGCGCGAACTCGGAATACCCGTGGCTCACGATCTGCCCGGGGTGGGCGAAGGCCTGCAGGACCACTACGCCATTCGGGTGGTCCATCAGGTCACCAAACCGATCACCCTGAACGAACGGGCTCGCGGACCGCGGCTGTGGTGGGAGATCGCTCGATGGCTTGCCACCGGCGGCGGGTTGCTGGCGTTCAGCCCGGCGCATGTCGGCGCGTTCGTGCGGTCGCATCCGGAGCTGGAGCTGCCCGATCTGCAGTTCGTCTTCACGCCGGCCAGCTATTCCGACGGCGTGGTCGGCCAGTTGCAGCGGAAGCCGGGCATGACGGTGGGTGTGTGGCAGATGCGGCCGGACAGCCGCGGCTACGTCCGCGCCCGGTCGGCCGATCCCGATGATCCGCCAGCGATCCAACCGAACTACCTGACGGCCGAGACCGACCGGCGGGCGGTGATCGACGGCCTTCGGTGGGCGCGGCGCCTGCTCGCCGGTTCCGTCCTGGAGCCATATCGCGGACCAGAGACCTTGCCGGGCCCGCAAGTGCAGTCGGATGATGAACTTCTGGGATACGCACGGGCCAAGGGTGCGACGGTCTACCATGCCGTTGGCACATGCCGGATGGGCTCCGACCCACGGGCGGTCGTCTCGCCCGATCTGCGGCTGAACGGCTTGTCCGGCATTCGGGTGGTCGATGCGTCGGTCATGCCGACCATGGTTTCGGCAAACACCAATGCAGCCACGTTGATGATCGCCGAGAAGGCTGCGGACATGATCCTGGCGGCCGGATGAACGGTCCGACCGCCAGGCCATCAGGCACTCTACATCATCAGGCTGGCCAGAAAACTGCCGCCGAAGAACAGCAGTCCGATGATTGCCAGACAGTAGAGGTTGGTGGCGATCACGTTGTCATCTGACGGATCGACATTGGGGCGAGCGACTGCGACGGTCCTCCGACGCAGGCCGATCACGATCATCGTGACGGCGGCGCCGATGGCGGCGAGTGCGAGAACGACTTCGATACCCACAAGCATGACCGCTTCCTCCATGGGTGTGCGGCGGTTGAACCGAATGGATCGTTGAAGGCCAGGCGGGCTATTCCCCGAAGCCTTGCCGTTCCAGTTGCCAGACCCGACGGCCGAGAGCCGCCGCCGGAGCGAGCGAGACGAGTGCTACAATTGCCGCCGAACCGGCCGCCCAGGCTTCGGGGACCCCAAGCAGCTTCAAGCCGAACCCGGCAATGATCGCCGCGACGGTGCCGAGGGTGGACGCGACGAGAATGCCGACCGACACGGCCGCTACGACGGCAGGCAGCCAGCCGGATCCGACCTCGGGCAATCGCCCGAGGTCCAGATCATCGAGCGTGGCGCTCATACAACCGCTCCGGCTCCGGTGGTGTCCGGCCGCGGGCCGAATGTGCGCCAAGCCACGAACGGCACCAAAACCGCGTAGGCGAAGGCGGCCAGCCCGGCGAGAATCTGAGCCGGCCCGGCGATCTCAAGCACCGCGTTGCCAAGGAAGAACGCGCCACTGATCAGCAAGCCGACCAGTGCGACGGATACCAGGGAGGTTGAGAAGAACCGGTCTTCTCCGGTCTCTGTGGATCGAAAGTAGATGGCGGAGCGGGCCATGCCGATGGATCCGGCGGCGATCAGCACGATGCCGGTAGCGGCATACTCGAGCATTGTTTCCATTGAACGACGTTCCTTGAGCGGAGCGGCCCGCTGCGTGGCGACACGTGCCGCTCAAAGGAGGCATGTGTGCACAACACGAAGGTTCGGACCGCTTGCACGGAGCCCGTTGCCGACGGGGTCGGCCGAACGGGGCGGCGCTAAGATATTATTCGGTGAAGGGGGCGCGATCAGGCGCGGCCGGACGTCAACCCAGTGGGGGGCTGCGGGCGGTGAAGGCGCTGTGGTGGATTGTTCGCGCAACGATCGGGACGCTTTCGATCAGCACCGAGCCGCTTTTGACATCCGGCGTGATGTCCCAGGATGCAAAGATCGTCGCCGTATCGCCCGTGGCAACCGGGGCCGACTGTCCTGCGGAAGATCGCTTTTCGCCCAAGGTCGCCGACAGACCCGCACGGGCTTCCACCGCAGGGGAGGACGAGCGATCGGTGACGGCCAAGCCGGCGTCGTGTTCGTGGCCGGCCATAAGCCGGACAAACACATGTGGATCAATGGGAGTCGGTGTCCACTGCAGGACGGAGAGCGCGGTTGCCAGCCACAGCATCGAACTCAGGCGCGACAGAATGCCCGCACTGCTAACCCGGCACTGGCGTGCGCTCGTCATCGAGGTTCGTCCGATCCTCATTGCCGGTCCGTTGAATGAGGAATTCAAGGGCCGGCGGGCAGGTCCTACGTCGAGAATCGACGCCTAGGAGATCCACCCATCTTCAGCGCGCATTATATCGTATCGGCGCAACTCCGCTACAAGATCCATGATCCGCGTTGGATAGGAGAAGCGGAGCCAAGCGACCTCGCGATCCTGGACCCAACTACAAGGTGGCCATCCGGTTGCGCGACCACCGTCCCGCCAAGGCCACGTTGGCGGCCACGACAACAGCCACACCGACGCCGTGCGCCAGAATGTCGAGCAGCGCCGAGTTGTGCGGATGGACTAAGGTCAGCAGGCTGACCGCGGTAGCGGCAACCGCCAGGCCGCCGATCGCCCCGACCAGCGTTGGATGGCGCGGCTTCGCCCAGCGGATGAGGGTTAGCAACCCGACCGACAGCGGTACTGCCGTGCCGAGAATGAACAGCAGGCACTCCATGGCCTCGGGCGCGACGACACCCCAACTGTTCGGGGCGAACAGCGTTCCGATGCAGCCGAAGCCGGTGGCGGCGAACCAAAGCGCCAGGGCGGGCATTGGCAGAAGCGGCCACCACCTGGAATGGCCGGGCTGGCCGATTTCGAACGCGGCCAGAGCGCCGAGTACCGCAGTCATGGCCGAAGCCAGCGTCGCGGTCCACAGGTAGGGAGACAGAGGATCGGCGGGCTTCAGCGTGACCCGATGGGCGGTGGCGTACAGGATCGACACCAGGATCACGACCGCCAGAACCCACAGAGCGGTCCGCACAGCCTGCGCCGGCGGCGGGCGCATCCAGCGCAAACCGCTCGCCAATTCGCGTATCCGATACCGCGGGCGCCACACATTAGACATCGTTCATTATGCAGACGGCCGGCCTTTGATGCAAATATCCTGGATCCTCTCAGCGTCCCAGGACCAGCATCAGGATGGCGACCACCACCAGCATGATGCCGAACACCTCGATCCGGCTGGTCTTCTCGCGAAACACGACGACCGAGAAGAAGAACGTGAACACCAGTTCGATCTGGCCGAGCGCGCGGACATAGGCCGCATTCTGCAGGGTGAAGGCGGTGAACCAGGCAATCGAGGCCAGCACCCCCGACAGGCCCACCACCAATGACCAGCGCCAGTGCACGATCACGTCGCGCAAGGTGTTGCGCTCGGTGATCGCCAGGTAGATGCCCATCCCCAGGGTCTGGAGCACAACCGCGATCGTGAGAGCGAAGGCTGCCGGCATCCAGGCGCCGTGCTCGTATCCCAGTGCCAGCGACGCGCCCCGGAAGAACACCACCGAGGCTCCCAGGAAGGCGCCGCAGGTCAGCCCGATCAGGGTCGATTTCTCGGTAAGGCCGCTCAACAGCCGGCCGAGGGTGAGCTGGGCCTGGCCGGCCGACATCGCCATGACCCCGACCATGGCTACGGCAATGGCGATTGATGGGATCAGCGTCACCGTGTCGCCGAGCAGGACGAACCCCAGGATTGCGACCTGCACGACTTCGGTCTTCGAGTAGGTGGTTCCCACGGCGAAGTTGCGGAACGAGAACAGCCAGACCAGCAGCGCGGTGAAGACGATCTGCGAGAGGCCGCCGGCCACGCAGTAGACGAAGAACATCATGTTCGGCTCCGGCCATGGCAGGCCGGTCACTTCCTTGACGCCGAACAGGTACAGCACGGCGAACGGTGCGGCGTACAGGAACCGCACATAAGCGGCCCCCAGCGTGGTCAGGCGACCCTTGAGATGCTTCTGCACCGCCGAGCGGATGTTCTGCATGAACGCGCCGACGATGGTGATCGGGATCCAGAGTTCCATGACGGTCGCTCGACAGGAGGCTTGATCGGGACGACGCGCGGGGGTCTGCTGGCGTCGGGCGGGGTTCGTGGTGCCAAGCATGCCGACCGATGATTGGCGTGACCAGCGGCAAAGGCAGCGGAACCGATCCGCGTGAATCGAGCGATGGAGCCGAGACGAGCATGACCGGGTTGATGAAGAGCGAGGCCGAACGGGCTCTGATCGAAGCTGCGAAGCGGGTCCTGCCGGCCGGCGGGTTCGGCAATTTCGCGTCCGACGTCGTGATCCGGGAAGGTCGCGCCGGCCGGGTTTGGGACGAGAGCGGCAACGAGTACGTCGATTTCCTGCTCGGCTCCGGCCCGATGTTCATCGGCCACGCCCATCCGGAGGTCACCGAGGCGGTGCTGGCCCAGGTTCCCAGGGGCACGACCTTCTTCGCCAACAACGCGACCGGCATTCGGCTCGCCGAGGCGCTGTGCGAGGCGGTGCCCTGTGCCGACAAGGTCCGGTTCGTGAGCGCCGGGTCGGAGGCGACGTTCTACGCCATGCGCATCGCCCGGGCGCACCGCGGCCGCGACAAGATCCTGAAGTTCGAGGGCGGCTTCCACGGCATGAGCGACTACGCGCTGATGAGCATGGCGCCGAAACGCCCGGCGAACTTCCCCCAGGCCGTTCCGGATTCCGCCGGCATCCCGGCGAAGGTTCGGGACGAAGTGCTGATCGCGCCGTTCAACGACCTGGAGACCGCCGCCAGCCTGATCCGCGAGTACGGTGACGAGCTGGGTGGCGTGATCGTAGAACCGTTCCAGCGGCTGGTGCCGCCGAAACCGGGATTCCTGGAAGGCCTGCGTGCGCTCGCCACCGAGCACGGTATCCCATTGATCTTCGACGAGGTCGTCACCGGGTTCCGGTTCGCCTATGGCGGCGCCCAGAGCTACTACGGGGTCACACCCGACCTGTGCGCGCTCGGCAAGATCATCGGCGGCGGCTTCCCGCTGGCCGCCATCGCCGGGCGCGAGGAGCTGATGGCGCATTTCGACAAGGACCGGGTCGCCGAGGACGCCTTCGCGCCGCAGATCGGTACGCTCAGTGGCAACCCGGTGGCTGCCGCCGCCGGTCTGGCCACCCTGGAGGTGCTGAAGCGGCCAGGGGTGTACGAGCAGGTGTTCGCCACCGGTCGGCAGCTGATGGCCGGACTGGAGAGCGCGCTGACCGGTGCCGGCTTTGCGGTGCAGATCGTTGGTGAGCCGCCGCTGTTCGACGTCGTCTTCACCGATCAGTCGGTCCAGGACTACCGAACGACTTTGCGCGGCGACGCAACACTGCTGCGTCGGTTCAACGCATTGCTGCGCGAGCGTGGCATCATGAAGGGCGAGAGCAAGTACTACGTCTCGCTCGCCCACGACGCGGCGGATATTCGGCATACGCTCGACGCGTTCCAGGACGCGGCGCAGGTACTAAAGTCGGAGCACCGACGCTAGGCGCGAGGTTCCGACTCGCCCAATCCATTTTCGTGACCGCGTCGGCCGGGGTTGTCATCTCGGCCTGTCGGCAAGCGCTTCGATGATTGCCTGTACGGATCGCATCGTCAGGGCTGCGCGAGCCTCGTCGATCGGCAGCGCCTGGGAGGAGACCTTGGCGATCACGATCTCATTGGCACGGTCGACGAACAGGTGCTGGCCGTGCACGCCGAAGCCGAACAGCAGAGGGGCGGTGCCGTCCAGCACATACCATTGGCTTCGGTAGCGCATCGACGCACCCCGGAACAACTCAGCGAAGTCGCCCTTGGCCCAGGCGCCGGCATCGCCGCTGGCGAGCAGATCGTCGATCCAGCCGGCAGGAACGATCCGACGGCCGTCCCTGGTGCCGCGCTGCACCAGCAACTGGCCGACCCGGGCGAGATCTCGCACCGTGGCGCAGAACCCGCCGGCACAGCGTGGCGCGCCGAGCCGGTCGACGGTGATGTAGGCGCTGCGCTCGGCTCCTATGGGGCGCCACAGGCGCTCTGACATCAGGTCGGCGTAGCGTCGGCCGGTGGCCCGCTCCATCGCCCAGCCGAGCAGGTCGGTGTTGGGCGAGACGTAGTGGAACCGGCCTTCGTGCGGGCCGTCGGTTCCGGTCATGGTCGCGTAGAAGCTGCGCAGGTCCGAGGGCGGATCGCCCGGTTCCGACGGGTTCCAGTTCTGGGCCTTGCGGTATGCGATGATCGGGCCCGAGGTCGCGAGGTAGTTCTCGTCGAATTCCACCCCGGCCCGCATGTCGAGCAGGTGGCGGATGGTGGCGCCGGCATAGGCGGTGGCGGCGACCTCAGGGACGTATCGGGCCACCGGGGCATCCGGGTCGAGCGCTCCGTCGTCGACCAGGATACCGGCCAGCAGTCCAAGCAGTGACTTCGACACCGACATCAGGATGTGCGGCGTGTACGCGTCCATGCCGTGGGCATAGGATTCATGCACCATCCGACCGTGCCGCAGGATGACAATGCCGTCGGTGTCGGTCGCCGACAGGAACTCCGTGAAGCTTGAGGCGCCGTCGATGCGCACGCCGTCGAGATCGGCGGGGTCGGAAGGAAGCGCAGAGACCGCATCGGGGGCGTTCGATATATCGGCCGAGGCCACGATCTCCCGGACGTGGTGGAACGCCCAGCGGCTGAACGGCGCCGTACGCCAGTTCGCGAGCGTGACCTGCGCCTCGTGATGTGGTGGAAAGCCGTTCATCAGGGCGGTGTCGGACATGTCGATCCTCTCGGGCGGGCTGGTCGGTTGAATGGTGCCGTTCGGCGTCTGGATTGTGCAGAACGGGTTGGTGTTGAGAGCCGTCAGCCGATCGCGCGCCACCAGCGCCGCGTCAACAGCAATGCCAGCAGGCCCTGGACGGCCAGTGCGATGGTGGCGGACTGCGCGCCGAGCAGTTCGGCGAGGAAGCCCAGATAGAAGAACCCGACCGGACCCACCCCGATGCAGACCGACAGCAGGCCGAGCAGGCGCGCCCGCATTTCGATCGGCGCGTACAGATAGACCAGGGTGGCCTGCATCACGCTGAACCCGGCGCCGGCAATGCCGAGGGTCAGCAGGGCCATGCCGGCCATGACGACCGAGGGTGCGGCGGCGAAGACGATCAGCGAGACGAGATAGAACGTCACCCCGCTGACATAGATCCGTCCGTACCATACGGCCTGGGCCAGCGTGGCGATGGCGAGCGCGCCGCAGAACGCACCGACCCCGTCCAGCGAAGCCAGAATGCCCACGCCTTCGGGCCCCAGTTGCAGGTGGTCCTTGCCGAGAACCGGGATCATGCTGGTCGACGGCCAGCCGAAGATGTTGAAGATCACGGTGACCATCAGGACGCCGGTTATTCGGGGGTCGTTGCGGGCCTGGACGAAGCCTTCCCGCATGCGCTGCAGGACCGAAGACGCTTCGACCGCGGCGGTGCGGCTGCGCGTGCGGATGCGCAACGCCGCGACCAGGGCGACCGCGTACAGGCCGGCGCCCAGCCAGAACACCCCGGCGATGCCGAGAGTCGCCAGGATCAGGCCGCCGATCGTCGGGCCGACCATGCGGCTGGCGTTGTTGGTGCCGACGTCCAGCGACATGGCCGGTCCCATGCGGTCCGCTCCGACGGCGTCGCCGATCATCATCCGGCGTACCGGGTTGTCGGTTGCCCAGCCGAGCCCGTTGACGAAGCTGGCGACCGCCAGGTGCCAGACCTCCAGCATGCCGAGGGATCCGAGCACCGCGACCGAGATCGAGGTCGCCATCATCGCCAGCACCACGAAGATCAGCGCACTGCGCCGTTCCAGGCGCTCGGCGACGGCACCCAGGACGGCGCCGAACAATCCCATCGGCAGCAGGCGCAGCATGGTCAGCATCGCGACCATGAACGCCGAGCCGGTTGCCTGGTAAGTGAAGACCCCGACCGCCAGCATTTCCAGCCAGCGGACCACGAAGACCATCAGGCCCACGACCCAGAGGTTCCGGAAGTCCGGAATAGCCAGCAGCCGCCGGCGCGGCGCCTCGGGAGGCGGCCCGGCAGTGTCGGCGGACCCGTTTGCGTCCACGTGCGTTTCCTCATGCGTGGGTCCGGTTGGATCCGGACACCGAACCGACTGTGTCACGCCCGGTTGTTTTGGTTCAATGTATCGACCGATACTTCGGGCATCATCGCAAGCGGAACGAGGCGACCATGACGACGACCCTGCGCACGATCTCTCCGGTCGACGGTTCGGTCTATGTGGAGAGGCCGGCGGCGGACGATGCCGCCGTCGAGGCGGCACTGGATCGGGCGGTCCTGGCCCAGCGGTCGTGGCGCGCGGTCCCGATCCCGGAGCGCCAGGCGATCCTGCGTCGCGCGGTCGACTATTTCAACACCAACAAGGCGGCGATAACGCAGGAACTGGCCTGGCAGATGGGTCGGCCGGTCGCGCAGGGCGGTGGCGAGGTCGGCGGCTTGACCGAGCGCGCGCTGCACATGATCGACATTGCGCCCTCGGCACTTGCAGACCATCAGCCGGCGCCGAAGGACGGGTTCAACCGGTTCGTGCGGCGCGTGCCGGTCGGTGTGGTGGCAATCATTGCGCCCTGGAACTTCCCCTACCTGACGGCGGTGAACGGCGTGGTGCCGGCGCTGATGGCCGGAAACGCCGTGCTGCTGAAGCACTCGATGCAGACCCCGTTATGCGCCGAGCGGTTTGCCGCCGCATTCGAGTCCGCCGGGCTGCCCGCCGGCGTGTTTCAGGCGCTGCACCTGACCCACGATGCCAGCGAGAGGCTGATCGCCGACCGGCGCGTCGACTACGTCAACTTCACCGGATCGGTTGCCGGCGGTCACGCCGTGCAGCGGGCCGCCAGCGCCAAGTTCATCGCGACCGGCCTGGAACTTGGCGGCAAGGATCCGGCCTATGTCCGGGCTGACGCCAAGCTCGAGCATGCCGTCGAGAACGTGATCGACGGGGCGTTCTTCAACACCGGACAATCGTGTTGCGGGATCGAGCGGATCTACGTCCATGAAAAACTGTACGACGGCTTCGTGGAGGGGGCGGTGGCCCTGACCCGGCAGTATCGGCTCGGCGACCCGACCGACGGTGCGACCAACCTCGGGCCGATGGCGCGGGCGGCGTCCGCCGACTTCGTGCGCGGCCAGGTCGCCGACGCGGCTAAGGCCGGCGCCCGGGCGCTGATCGATACCAAGGCTTTTGCCCGGGACGCCGAGGGGTCCGCCTACATGGCGCCGCAGATCCTGGTCGACGTCGACCACTCCATGCGGGTGATGACCGAGGAGAGCTTCGGGCCGGTGGTCGGCATCATGAAGGTGTCGTCGGACGAAGAGGCGGTCCGCCTGATGAACGACAGCGCGTTCGGCCTGACCGCCTCGATCTGGACGACCGACGAGGAGGCGGCCCTCCGGCTCGGCGAGCAGGTCGAGACCGGTACCGTTTTCATGAACCGCTGCGACTACCTGGACCCGGCGCTGGCATGGACGGGCGTCAAGGACTCGGGCCGTGGCTGCACCCTGTCGGCCCTCGGCTACGAAGCGCTGACCCGGCCGAAGAGCTTCCACCTGCGCACCAAGCTGTAGGAGAGAAGTTCCGCTCGCGCGTAAGGTGGCACAGGCACAACGGTCTCGGGTCCAGGCAATCGAGGATGCCTCCGCTTAGAGGCGGGCGCTCTGGTGCTTCACGGCGAATTTCTGGACTAGGTAGGTGCAGATGGCGAGCGTCACTCCGATCAAGTCGGTCAACCAGCCGCCCTCGATCATGCTCAATCCACCGAGCAGGAGGCCGACCCTGACGGCGGCGGAGGCTTTCCCGAAGAACCACCCCTGTACCGCGGCTGATAGCAGGTAGACACCGATCATCGCGGTTACGGTCACGTGCAGTATCTCGAGCGGGCCGCCGTCCAGCAGCATCGCATCGGAATAGAAGAACATGTACGGCACGATGAACGCAGCGAGGCCGATCTTGAAGCTCTCCATGCTCGTCTTCATCGGGTCCGATCCCGCCAGCGCGGCGCCGGCGTACGCGGCCAGTGCGACGGGCGGAGTGATCGCGGAGATGACTGCGAAATAGAAGATGAAGAAGTGCGCGGTCAGCGGCTCTACGCCGAGATTAATGATGCCGGGGGCGATCACGCTCGCGGCCACCGCATAGGCAGCAGTGGTTGGCATCCCCATGCCAAGGACGATCGACACGCACATGGCAAAGAACAGTGCCAGGATCTGGCTCTGATCGGCGAGACCGAGAAGCACGGCGGAGAATCGCGACCCGATGCCCGTCAGCGCGATCACGCCGACGATGATACCGGCGGCGGCGCAGACTGCGACGAGTTGCAATGTCATCCTGGCGCCGAGTTCAAGGGCAACGAAGAACTGTTTCGGGCCCATGCGGTGCGGCGTCAGCCATGACACGACTGCAGCCGTGATCATCGCGAGTGTGCCGCAGCGGATCACCGAGTACCCGGCGAACAGGGCATAGATCAGGACGACGATCGGCGTGAACAGATAGATCTGCCGCAGAAGAAGTCCGAGCTTCGGCAGTTCGGAGCGCGGCAACCCGGTCATGTTGAATTTCTGCGCAGCGATGTCGACCATGAAGTAGACCGACATGAAATAGATGATCGCCGGGATGATCGCCGCATAGACGATTTCGAGGTAAGGGATCCCGGTAATCTCGGCCATGATGAAGGCGCCGGCCCCCATGATCGGCGGCATGATCTGACCACCGGTGGACGCGGCTGCCTCGACCGAGGCTGCAGTCTGGGGGCGATAGCCGACACGCTTCATCAATGGGATAGTCAGGCTGCCGGTCGCGACGACATTGCCGGCCGAGGTGCCGTTGATCATGCCCATCAGGCCTGACGCGAACACGGCGACCTTCGCTGGCCCTCCACGGCGGTGGCCAGCCACGGCGAAGGCGACGTTGACGAAATATTCGCCGACCTTCGATGCCTGGAGAAACGCGGCGAAGATCACGAAAAGGATGATGTAGGTCGACGAGATCGCGATCGGTGCGCCGAGAATGCCGTTGTCCGTGAAGATGTAAGAGAAGAACCGTTTCGCGTCGTAGCCGCGATGCTCGAGGACCCCGGGAAGCCAGGGGCCAAGGAATGCATAGGCCACGAAGACGCCGGCGATGATGACCAGGGCGAGTCCGGCAAGCCGGCGGGTCAGCTCTGCGATCAGAATGACGCCCGTCATTGCGGCCCACATGTCGGCTGGCTGGGCGATCGGCATGCCGGCCCGCAACTGGAGTTGGCGAGCGAAGAAGATGACGTAGCCGACGGCTGCGGCGGAGGCGATGGCGAGCAGTATATCGGCCGGCGACGTCCGGCCGCGCCGTCGGTCCGGAAAAATCCAGCCGTGCACGATCGCAAGCGCGGCGCCTCCGAACAGTGGGATCCCGAACGACTTCACGGCCCAGGACGGCGGAATCGCGGACTGCTGCAGGAACCAGTTGCCCCAGATCACCGCAATCATGGCGAACCCGTAGAGCGTGCCGGCCGCGGCGAGGGCGAGCGTCAGGCGGTCAAGGATGGACCGCCGTCCTGCCGCCGTTCCATCCGTGGTGTTGGCCGCGAAGATCAGGAAGCCGAGGACCAGCCCGCCTCCGAGGTGGCTCAGGCGAAACGCCCAGGTCTCGAGAGGCCAGACATTGAGGACGAGCAGATGGAACGCGGAGTAGGCGACGCATGCCGAGGCGATCATCCAGTGCGACGTGCCTGAGAAGATCCGTTGATTGCCGGCGGCCGGTTCCTCGTCGACCTTCGATGCTTGCGCTTCGATCGACGACGACGGATTTCCATCATGTGCGGACGGCATCGTGTCGTTCCTCAATCAAGCGGGATCCGAGGATCCCAGAAACCTTCCAGGTCTGCGGAAGGCGGGGACCTGAGTCCCCGCCTTCCGCCTCACTACCGTCGGTCAGATCACTTCAGATTGTCGGCGATCTTGTAGCCGTTTTCCTCGAACCAGCGGATGGCTCCGGGATGGAACTTCATGAAAGAGTTGAACTTGTAGGCCTCGGGCTTGGTTTCTTTGGCCGCCGCATGGTTCTGCTTCATGCGGTCGTAGTTCGTCATTGCCAGCTTGGTCAGTTCGTAGGCTAGGCTGTCGGGCATACCCTTTCCGGCGATGGCAAAGTTCCACAGCGAAACCGACTGCACATCGTTCGGCTGATCCTCGTAGGTCTTCGCAGCGATCGTGAACGGGGAAAGGGCAGGTTCGGCCTTCAGGAACAACTGCAGGTCGGCCTCGCTCATGCTGATGAAGGTCACATCGTTCTCGACCGCGAGTTGGGTGAAGGCGCTGGTCGGAATGCCGGCCGCGAACAGAAATGCGTCGATCAGGCCGTCCTTGAGCTGCCCCGCGCTGTCATTGGCTCCGGCATTGCTGATGGTCGCCTTCAGCCCGGCGGCGTCGAAGTAGCGGGGCCAGTAGGTCGCGGCCGTACCACCGGCCGGCCCGACGCCGATCCTCTTGCCGTTGAGGTCCGCCAGCGAGCGGACGCCGGATTTGCTCAGCGTGACCGCCTGCAAGGGCGTCTGGTACATCGGGAACAGCGCCCGGATGTCCTTATGCTCCACGCCCGGCATCAGTTCGCTCTTGCCGACGAACGCCTCGTAGGCCGGGCCCATGGTGACGAAGCCCATGTTATGATCGCCGGTCTGGACCAGGGTAACGTTCTGGACTGGACCGCCGGTGATCTCCACGCTGGCGTTCACACCGAGCGTCTCGCTGATCATGGTCGCGAAGCCGCTGCCATAGGTGAAGTAGACGCCACCCTGGCTGCCGGTCCCGATAACGATTGAAGAAGGCCAGCCGGAGCGGTCCTGCGCCACTGCTGGCGCGATCATGCCGGCGACAACCACGACGGTCGCGGCAAGTTCGGACACAAATCTCATTTTCACGATCCTCCCGAAATCATCGTCCCGGTCATCTGGCTGATGGCCGGCTTTGAGACGATGCTATGGACCGCAAGGGATGGTCTCAAGTTCACCAAAATTATATATATTATGTAAATAATGGAGGTGTGTCAGGCGGTTGCAGCATATTCTGCGAGATGGCGTTCGAGCGTATCCATCAACTGGTCTCTGGTCCCGTCCCTGACGCCCTTCAACCAGGCCGCCGAGAGCGACAGACGGTACGACGGCGCCTCAGGGGCAATCTCGATCGGGACGTAGCGGACACCGTTCACGGCTAGGCGCGATGTCCATCGTGGAACGATGGCGATGCCAATGCCTGTGCCGACCAGGCCGACGATCGTCTGCTTCTCGTCGGCAACCTGGGCGATGCGGGCTGTAAAGCCGGACTGCAGGAACAGTTTGATGGTGAGATCGTGGCTGTGTGGCCTGGACCCGCGGTCGGGCACGATCAGAGGTTCGTCGACCAGTTCCGCAATATGAACCGTTGCCTGGCCGGCGAGCCGGTGACTTGTTGGCAGCGCGACTACTGGGGTCTCGGAGAACAACAGGCGAAAAGCCAATCGCGAGTCTTGCACCTCGGGCGGTCGGACGAAAGCGATGTCCAGGCGTCCAGACAACAGCCTGGGCAGAAGCCGTATCGTCTTCTGCTCCACAAGTTCGATTCGAACGCCCGGATGCTCAGATCGGAAATGTGGCAGCAACTGTGGCATCAAGCCCGCAGCCACGCTGTCGATGACGCCGACCCGAAGGACCGGGGTCCGGGCTCGCTCCATCTGTCGGAACTCGCGCTCGAGTCGGTCAGCCCGGTCGATCAGGTCTCGAGCGCCTTCGACCAGCGAGGCGCCCGCATCCGTGAGGGCGACATTGCGGGTGGTCCGGGCGACCAAGGAAGTCCCGAGATCCTCCTCCAGGTGACGAACGTGACGGCCGAGCGAGGCCGGCAGCATGTCGAGTCGTTGAGCCGCCCTGCCGAAATGCAGCGTGTCAGCCACGGCAAGGAAGCATCGGAGTTGCAGGAGGTTCAACGGGCACCTCTTTAATAAACATAATTTATATAATTCTCTGAAAATTGTCCTGCCTGCAACGACGGAGGTAAGGATGGGGCCTCGCCGACCCGCATATGGACCCGAAGTCGGCACCCCGGGAGAACAAGACACAATGAAGCAGTATAAGATTGCGGCGATTCCCGCGGACGGGATCGGGCCGGAAGTGATCGAGGCGGGCCGGACTGTCCTGGAGGCACTTGCTGACCGACTGCAGAACGTGTGCTTCGAGGTCGAGACGTTCGACTGGGGAACGGACTACTACCGCCGGAACGGAGAGATGATGCCGGAAGACGGCCTCGACCGTCTGCGGCAGTTCGATGCGATCTATTTCGGTGCCGTCGGTGCGCCCGATGTCCCTGACCACATCACGCTTTGGGGCCTGCGTCTGCGCATCTGCCAGGGTTTCGACCAGTACGCCAACGTCCGTCCGACCCGGATCATTCCCGGGATCATGTCACCATTGCGCGACGCAGGTCCTGGAGACCTCGACTGGGTGATTGTCCGCGAGAACTCCGAGGGCGAGTACTCAGGTCACGGCGGCCGCGCGCATCGCGGGTTGCCCGAGGAGGTCGGCACCGAGGTCGCAATCTTCACCCGCGTCGGCGTGACGCGGATCATGCGCTACGCCTTCAAGCTGGCGCAGTCGCGTCCTCGCAAGCTGCTGACCGTGGTGACCAAGTCGAATGCCCAGCGTCATGGAATGGTCATGTGGGACGAGATCGCGGCGGAAGTCGCGCAGGAGTATCCGGACGTGATCTGGGACAAGATGCTGGTCGACGCGATGACCGTGCGGATGACCCAGAAGCCGCGGTCGCTCGACACGATCGTCGCGACCAACCTGCACGCCGACATCCTGTCCGACCTCGCTGGCGCATTGGCCGGCAGTCTTGGCGTCGCGCCAACGGCGAACATTGATCCCGAACGCCGCTTCCCTTCCATGTTCGAGCCGATCCACGGCTCGGCCTTCGACATCACCGGCAAAGGCATCGCCAACCCGGTCGCGGCATTCTGGACCGCCGCGCAGATGCTCGAGCATCTCGGTGAGCCGGAGGCGGCCGAACGGCTGATGCGCGCCGTCGAGCGGGTCTGTGCCGCTGGAATCTGCACCCCTGACGTCGGCGGCATCGCGACGACGAAGCAGGTCACGGACGCCGTCGTGGCGTCGATTCATAGCGCCAATGAATGAACCTAGCTTGTCGTGTCTGCGGGGCTTGGTGCTCTGAAGTCTTGTCTTGAGGCGCTCATCGAGGCGCTGCGCATACGGTCCCGAAGCCTTAGAGCACGGCCAGAGCCGTCTGCGGCTCAACGGTCGTGCATGCCCTTGCCGTCAAGGATTCGCGGCACAGCCCTCTCGATCCGCGAGGCCCGGGTCTTCGACTGCTTGGGTTGCGAGAAATGGAGGACATATCCCCTTCGCCGGCCGGGCGTCAGCGCCTCGAAAGCGGCCCTCAGGCCCGGATCGGCGTCCAGTCGATCGGCCAACTCGTCGGGAAACTCCAGGTCATCCTTCCTGAACTCGACCCTGAGGCCGGATTTTTCGACCTCGATGGCCTCGTCGACATAGCGCCGGACGGTGCCTTCCAAACTCTCGATCTCCGCCATGCCGGCGAACTTGATAGTGCGCATCGACCGGGAGTTCTCGCCCGGCGCCTCCAGGATCCCGGCTGGATCCTTCATCAGTGCACCCTTGAAGAAGGCGAGGGCGCAGCTCGCCTTTAGTCCCCACATCGCCACGACGTTGCCGCCCTGGAAGGTGTAGCAGGGCGAGCGCCACTTGAACTCTTCGGTGAGTTGAGACGAGTGGAGGATCGCCCGCAGAGCTGCGAGCTCGTCGCGCCACTGCTTTGCGGTCTTGAAGAAGGCTTCCACCTTGGGATCGGCGTCGGTCATCGGGGGCTCACTCCGGTCGTCGAAGTCGAAAATTGTCCGACTTAGCTGGGGGGCGAGATCCAAGCCTGCAACGCTAGCCGATCTACCGCCACCATCGACGGGTCAGGAGGATGGCGATCAACCCCTGGGAGACCAGGGCGACGGTTGCGGACTGCGCGCCGAGGGCTGGTGACGGGACCACGGCGAACACCGCGAGGGTGGCGCTGACCCGGCCGAAAAGCTATCACCTGCGAACGGCGATCTGACGCTGCCAAGGCGCTCGCCGGCGCCGGCGAGTTAACTCCTCCCGGTCACCCGTTGAGCGAGAATCCAAGCCTGGTACTCGGTGATGGGGATCGGGCGGGCGAACAGGTAGCCCTGGAACTCGTCATACCCCAGGCGACGCAAGGCTTCCGCTTCGTCCTCGGTCTCGACGCCTTCGGCGATGACCTTCAGGTTGAGGGCGTGGCCGAGCCCGACGATGGCGGAGGCGATCGAGCGTCCGTCGTCGCCGAGCACGTCGCGCGTGAAGCTGCGGTCCAGCTTCAGGTAGTCGATCGGCAACCGCTTGAGATGACTGAGTGACGAGTAACCGGTGCCGAAATCGTCGATCGCGATCTGGATGCCGAAGGTCCGAAGCCCCGCAAGCATCGGAATCACCTCGTCGATCTGGTCCATCGTGGCGCTTTCCGTCACTTCGAACTGCAGCGCGGACGGCGGGATGCGGTGGGCCTCCAGCGCCTGGCGCGCCGTGCGCAGCATATCGTCGTTCTGGAACTGGATGGCCGAGACGTTGACCGCGACCGGAACCATCAGGCCGGTCTCGCGCGCCAGACGTTCCTGGTCGGCACAAACCTGACGGATCACGAACCGGCCGACGTCGAGGATCTGGCCGGTCGACTCGGCGACGGGGATGAATTCGGCCGGTGATATGTAGGTATTGTCGGCGTTCGGCCACCGGATCAGTGCCTCGGCTCCAACCAGACGCCCGTCGCTCGCCCTGACCTTGGGCTGATAGTGAACCTCCAGGGTTCCGTTCGTCAGGGCTTCCGCCAGGCGGCGTTCGATCTCATAGCGCCGGGAGGCCTCGATGTTCATCGACTGGTCGGAGAACACCACCTCGCGCGCGCGGCGCACATTGGCGCTCACACAGGCCCGTTCGGCCGACAATGTCAGTTCTTCGGCGTTGCGGCCGTCGAACGGCCAGACCGCCGCACCGTAGGAAAGGGTGGTCTGTACCTTCTCGCCACCGATGTTGAAACGAGCTTGCAGCAGATCGTCGAAGCGTTGGGCGAGCGCGATCAGATCACTCTCATCGTCGATGTTGTGCATCAGGACCGCGAACTTGTCGCCGGGGAACTTGGCGATCACTGACCGGCCGGAGAGCTGTGACCGCAGGCGCTCGCCGATCTGTCGCAGCAACTCGTCGCCGCCGGCCAGTCCGAGGGCGTCGTTGAACCCGGTCATGCGGTTGACGTTGATGAACAGGATGCCCAGGCGACCCGGGCGGGCGTCGCGCAGAACAAAGCTGAGCTGCTCCAGGAACAGCGCCTTGTTCGGCAGGTGCGTGAGGGCGTCGCGGGTGGCGAGGTCGCGCAGTTCCTGTTCGGCCCGAACCCGGGCGGTGACATCGATCAGCGCCGTCTGGACCGCCCATTCGCCTTTCCAGCGGATCTTGCGGGCGGCGATCTCGGCCAGAAAGCGGGTGCCGTCGCGGCGCAGGCGGGGCCGCGTCAGCAGGTGCGCCTCGTCCATGTCGTCCCGCGTGAGCAGGTCGACGAAGCCTTCCGGCGATCCGTCGGCTGCGTTCGCAAACGTTTGGCGAAAATCGCACTCGTCGAGCATTTCGGCGGCATCGGCGTATCCGAACATGCGTGCCGCCGCATCGTTGGCGAACAGCAGCTTGAAATTGCGATGGACCGCAATCGCCTGAATCGAGCCATCCAGGATGTTCTGGAGCTTGGTCTGCGCGTCCTCGGACTCCTGGGTCCGATGCGCGAGGTCCCGTACGGTGGAGAGGAAGGCGCGCGCGACCTGTCCGATCTCGTCGTCCCGGTTGATCAGGTCGCCCGCCATCAATGCGCCAGGGTTAAGCGACCCGCCGATCTCGCGGATCGTTGCGGCCAGCCGACGCAGTGGGCGTGCGGTGGTCAGCAGGGCGATCACGAAGATCGACACCGTCAGGACCAGCCCCAGCAGGCTGACCGCCCAGACAGCCTTGATGAACTGCTCCAGAACCAGCGCATGGAGCGCGGTGTAGTCCGGCTGCAGGGCAAGCGTGCCAACCGGCTGGTCAGCCTCGCCGTCCAGCGTTCCCTGGCGAATCAGTGTCTGATTGCGCGCGAGGTCCGGACGGTCGCGTGTAAGCAGCGACCGGCTGAGCCAGTCCCCCTGGCCAACGTTGCGTGCGGCCTCCGCAACATGGTCGCCCTGGGAGTCGATCAGGATCGCGGTCCGTATGAACTCGCCGCCGGCGAGACCTTGCACCAGCCGCGTCGCCTGCTGGAGATTGAAGGTCCACATCGCCTCTTCGGCAGCACCCTGCACCGCGTCGAGATTATCCGTGATCGCTTTGTCGGCGCGTGTCCAGGCGTGACGGATGGTCATCTCAAGACTGATCGACAGCACCACGATGAACAGCGTCAGCGATACGACGGCGGTCCACGCCATCAGCCGCGCCGTTAACGATCGAGTGGGCATTGAGCCCCCAGAGGGCATCGTTCAGTCCTCAGCAATGCGGTTACATGAGCGCCAACCCGTGGCGATCGGGCAATCCCGCACTCTAGTCTTTAACCCCTGAAGAAAATGCTAACGGCTGCTGGTCCTGCGGCAAATGACATTTGGTTACGATTCTCCCGTTTTGGGTGTTCCGAGCCGTTCGTGAACCATTTCGGCAACGGCGGGATAGTCGGTCTTGCCGGTACCGAGCAGGGGAATGCCATCGGTTGTCAAAATTTGCCGCGGTACCGAAAGTTCAGGAATTCCACCGGCTCGGGCGGCCTCCAGCAGGACGTCGCGCGTCGCGTCTGGACGGGTTGTCAGAAGGACCAGCTGCTCGCCTTTTCGATCATCGGGTACTGCTATCACTGCGTGGGCGTGCTCCGGCCATGCACGGGCAGCGAGGTCTTCGACCGAGCCGAGCGACACCATCTCGCCGGCGATCTTGGCGAAGCGTTTGGCCCGTCCAAGGATTTTCAGGAAACCCTCGTCGTCGATGGCGACGATGTCGCCGGTATCGTAAGTGCCGCCTGTCGGCTGCAGTTCTCCCGGGTGGTCGGCCAGCAGATACCCCAGCATGACATTCGGACCGAGCACCGACAGCCGCCCGCCGGCCTCAACCCCCGGGACGGCCTCCAGCGTGGCGGCAAGGCCCGGCACCAAGCGGCCGACAGTGCCGGCCCGATAGTGCATCGGGGTGTTGACCGAGATCACCGGGGCCGTCTCGGTGGCGCCGTAGCCCTCCAGTATGCGAAGCCCGAACTTGTCCGCCCAGATCCGGCGGGTTTCGTCCTTCACCTTCTCGGCGCCCGCGAACACGTAGCGGACGTTGAAGAAGTCGTAGGCGTGAGCCAGCCTGGCATAGCCTGCAAGGAAGGTGGCGGTGCCGAACAGGATGGTCGCGTTGGTGTCGTAGGCCAGTGCCGGCACGATCCGGTAGTGCAGCGGCGAGGGATAGAGGAACGACCGCACTCCCGACAGCATCGGCAGGATCAGCCCACCGGTCAGGCCGAACGAGTGGAAGATCGGCAAGGCGTTGAACACAGTGTCGGTCGGGCTGAAGTCGACCCGGGCGGCCAACTGATGACGGTTCGCCAGCAGATTCGCATGGCTGAGCACGACGCCCTTGGGCAGGCCCTCCGAGCCGGAGGTGAACAGCACGACCGCAGGGTCGTCGGCGCCGACCTTGCTCCGTCGGTGAACGGCGCGGGCAAACGGCCGCTCGATCAGGCCACGCAGTTTGTCCAGGCCACTGACGCTGTCGCGGATGTCCTCCAGGTAGACGACCCGAGCTTCCTGCTCAATGGCGTCGACCAGTTCATGAAGCTTGCCGAGCTCGATGAACCGGCGCGAGGTAAGAACGATGCGCAGCGTGGCGGTGCGGGTCGCGGCCGTGATATTGCGCGGCCCTGCTGAGAAGTTGAGCAGCGCCGGAACCCGCCCCCGTCCGAGCAGGGCGAACAGGCAGACCGCGGCAGCGACCGAGTTCGGCAACAGCACGCCGACGCGTTCGCCATGTTCTGTAAGACGCGCCAGCTTACGACCGAGGACCAGGGCGCCGGTGACCACCCGGTTGTAGTTCGCCGGTTTGCGCTCAATGTCGTCGAGAATGGTTGCCCGGCCGCCGTGAACCCTTCGGGCGTCGAGCAGCGCTTCGAACAGGGTTTCGTCGCGGTCGCGGGTCTCGAACATCATCTCCGACATGACGTCGTAGAGCTGGTTGCCGGCGATCCGGCGCCGGCTGCGACCACGCGCCTCCTCGGGGATATGGAAACGCCGCGGTTCCAGCACGGTGATGGTGATGCGCGGGAACAGCCGGCGGCGCAGCTTCCCTTTCATCCGGGAGAAGATGCTGACCTCGGCGCCGTCGATCCGGACCGGGATCAGGTCGGCGTCCGCCTTGTCGGCGATCATGCCGGGGCCTTCGTGGACCTTCATCAGCGCACCGGTCACCGTGATCCGGCCCTCCGGAAAGATCACCAGATGATTGCCGTCGCGCACTTCCTTCACCAGCGCCTTGGTGGCGAACGGATTGCCCGGGTCGACCGTGAACACTCGGATCAATGCCAGGAACGGCCGGGCCCACCAGCGTTGCGCGACATAGGTATCAACAGCGAACAGCGGCTTTCCGGGCAGGAACACCGCCAGCAGAAGACCGTCCAGGAATGAGACGTGGTTCGCGACCACCACCGCCCGCGCCCCGGCGCGCCGGTAGTCGGCAAGACCGTTGATCCGCACCCGGAACAGCAGGCGGAGCACGATCGCGAACAGGCTCTTCGTCAGTTCGCCCGGCAGCAGGCCGCAGATGTAGACGGCGACGACCGCGTTGACGGCGGCGAGCGACGCGAAGACCGTGATCACCGAGAGGCCGTAGGCCAGCATCAGTGCGGCCCAGATGGCGCCCACCACCATGAAAAGCGCGTTGATGATGTTGTTGGCGGCGATGTTTCGCGACCGGTGCTCCGGCTCGCTGCGGGCTTGCAGCATCGCGAACAGCGGAACGCTGTACAGCCCGCCGGCGATCGCCATCCCGACCAGGTCGGCCAGGATGCGCCAGTTGCCCGGCGCCGACAGGAAAGCGGCGGCGCCGATCGTCGTTTCGCCCGGCACACGCCCCTGCAGTGCCAGACAAAGGTCGGCGATGAAGACCGTCATGGCGATCGCGGCGAGCGGAACATAGCGTGCCGAAACCTCGCCCTTCAGCAGGGCGTTGCAGCCTAGCGACCCTATGGCGATACCGACCGAGAACGCGACCAGGAACAGCGTTACCACGCCCTCATCGGCGCCCAGCACCGCGTTCGCCAGGGTCGGGAACTGCGACAGGAAGGTTGCGCCGACCAGCCAGAACCAGGACAGCCCGAGGATCGTCAGGAACAGCGTCCGGTTGTGCCCGGCGTGGCGGATGATGCGAGCCGTCTCGGCCATCACATTCGGGTTTATCTTCAGATCCGGCGTATCGGGTTCGGCGACCGGGATCGACCGACTGGCCAACCAGCCGGCGACTGCCAGGACCAGCAGAACAACCGAGACGGTGACCAAACCCTCGGCGCGCAGGATCAGTAGCCCGCCCGCGATCGTGCCGACCAGGATTGCCAGGAACGTACCGGCCTCGATCAGGCCGTTGCCGCCGACCAACTCGTTCTCGGCGAGGTGGTTCGGCAGGATTCCGTATTTCACCGGCCCGAAGAACGCCGACTGCGCCCCCATCAGGAACAGCACGCCGAGCAGCAGGTACGGGTCGCCCAGATGCAGGCCGACCGCGCCAAACGTCATGATCGCGATTTCGGCCAGCTTGATGCGGCGGATCAGCCGCGACTTCTCCTGCGCGTCGGCGATCTGCCCGGCGGTTGCCGAGAACAGGAAGTACGGAAGGATGAAGATGCCGGCGGCGACCGTTACCAGGACCTGGGCGTGCTGGCCGCCGATGTCCGCCATTCCGTACAGCACCAGGATGACGAAGGCGTTCTTGAACACGTTGTCGTTCATCGCTCCCAGGAACTGGGTCACGAACAACGGCAGGAACCGGCGGGAACGGAGCAGGCTGAACTCGGACATGCTCATAGTCTGGACTCCGAACGGTGGATCAGCGAGTGGCAAGTATCAAGCATTAAAGTGAATATTCACTTACATAGTTGTGAACTACCGGTTCGTCAAGCGCCCGCCGGCTGGGTGCGCGACAGTCACGCGCGAAGATTGGGTGTTGCCGTCGGACCCTGAATGCGGCCTATGATCAAGACAACCTCACCGTGGTGGACGGCGTCAGGCGTGCCCAGTCGCCCGGCTTTCCTGCTGGTTCCACTACCCCGTCTCGGAGTCGACCGATGCCGATCAACAACCGCATTGCGGAATTCCACCCGGACATGACCGAGTGGCGACGTGACATTCATGCCCACCCGGAGATCAAGTTCGAGGAGCATCGCACCGCGGCGCTGGTCGCTGACAAGCTGGAGTCCTGGGGCATCGAAGTGCACCGCGGGATCGCGCAGACCGGCGTGGTCGGGGTGCTGCGTGGCAATGGCTCGGGCACCGGTTCGATCGGGCTGCGGGCCGACATGGACGCGCTGCCGATGGACGAGGAGGGCGACCCGTCCTATCGCTCGAAGAACCCGGGCCGGATGCATGCCTGCGGCCACGACGGCCACACCACCATGCTGTTGGGCGCGGCCCGCTATCTGGCGGAGACCCGCAACTTCGACGGCACTGTGAACTTCATCTTCCAGCCCGCCGAAGAGGGCGGCGCCGGCGCCAGGATCATGATCGAGGAAGGGTTGTTCGATCGCTTTCCATGCGACACGGTCTGGGGCATCCACAACGCGCCGCACCTGCCGGCCGGTACCATCGGCGTGCGCCCCGGCCCGTTGATGGCGGCGGCCGACCAAGCGTTTCTGACCGTGAGAGGCCGCGGCGCGCATGCGGCCCGTCCGCATGACGGCGTCGATCCGATCGCCGTCGGCGTGCAGCTCTACCAGGGCATCCAGACGGTCGTCAGCCGCAACGTCGATCCCATCCACTCCGCGGTGGTCACGGTCGCGCAGTTCCACGCTGGAACCGCAAACAACGTGATCCCGGCCACCGCCGAGTTGAAGCTTTCGATCCGGACGTTCGACGACGGTGTCCGCGACCTGATCGAGGAGCGGATCCGCGCGCTGTGCGACGGCGTCGGCCTGATGTTCGGCGCCGAAGTCGATGTCGAATACCGGCGTGGCTATTCCGCGGTTATCAATCCCGCCGACACGGCGAACATCGTGGCGACCGTGGCCGATCAGGTGGTCGGACCCGAGAAGGTCGAACGCGATACGGCACCGATCATGGCGAGCGAGGACTTCGCGTTCATGCTGAGCGAGCGCCCGGGCGCGTTCCTGTGGCTGGGTGGCGGGGCGCCTGGCAAGGACTACGGGCTGCACCACCCGAAGTACGACTTCAACGACGAAGTTCTGCCGGTCGGTGCCAGCTTCTGGGCCAAGCTGGTGGAGACCCAACTGGCGCGAGGCTGACCTCAACGACGCCGGTTGTTCCCCTTCTGCACCGCCATCCCGGGCACCGCAACGCGGTGACCCGGGACCCGCCGTCACCACGCCGGACGTGACGGTGACGCGCGGCCTCAGGGCAGCAGGGGGAGCAACTGCTTGACCAGTTCGGCGTTGCCGGCGAGCAGGCGATCGGCCGACGGGCCGAGCCGTCCCGGCACGAACGGCACGGCCGAACCGCCCGCCTCCTCGACCAGCAGGATGCCGGCGGCGACGTCCCAGTCCAGCAGGTACGGGTCCCAGGTCGCATCCAGCCGGCCATCGGCGACATAGGCCAGTTGCAGCGCCGCGCAGCAATAGTTGCGGGTCTGCGCGCCGGCGCCGACCACGGCGGTGACGGCATCGATGTATCGCTCTGCCGGATGGCGGGGCGAATGGCCGACGCCGAGCACGGCACGCTCGAGCGTGCCGGCGCCGCTCACCCGGATGGCCGTCCCGTTGCGGGTCGCGCCACCGCCGCGCCGCGCCGCGAAGCTCTCGGCCGCGTTTGGGTCATGGATCACGCCAAGTTCGGTGCGGCCGTCACGGCGATAGGCTATCGATACGACGAACTGAGGGATGCCGCGCAGGAAGTTCTGGGTGCCGTCGATCGGGTCGATCACCCAGCCGGTCTCCACCGCTGCGCCACCATGCTCCTCGCCGACCATCGGGTCTTCCGGGAAACTGTCGACGATGACCTCGCGGATGGCCGTCTCGACCGCCCGGTCGGCGACGCTCACCAGATCCTGGGGGCCCTTCGTTTCAATCACCAACTCTGCGCGCCGCTCGAAATAGGAGCGCGCCAAGGCACCGCCCGTTTCGGCCGCAGTCAGCGCGATCCGCAGGCGCGCGGCGATGTCGTCATCCATGCTCATCGAACGGTGGTTCCTGTCAGCTTTTCGGCATCTTGCCGGCAAGGCCGAGGGCTTTTTCACGCTGTTCCATCTCGGCCCACACTTCCGATGGCGTGATGCCCATCCAGACCCACAGGACCATCAGGTTGTAGAGCAGGTCGGCTGACTCCCGGATCACCCCGTCGCGATCGGACACCACCGCATCGAGCGCGACCTCGGCGGCTTCCTCGACCACTTTCTTGGCTATCTTCGGATTGCCGTCACGAAGCAGCTGGGCTGTGCGGCTCTCTCCTGGAGATTCTGCCCGGGCAAGGTGAATCCCACGGTAGAGGCGGTCGATCGGGTGGGTCATCGGCTCTCGGTATCCGCATCGGAGGCAGGCGACTCCGCATTGTCGTCTGCGGGCTTCGGTGCGCGCAACCGGCTGGATGCGATCTGCCCGGCATCCTCCAGGATCGGGTAGGCGACCGAGGTGACGTGGCTGTTGATGCGCTTCAGATCGCGCAATACGTCGAGGTGCAGAGAACTGGTTTCCATCGATTCGAGCCGGCCGGCGCCGATCCGCGCGTAGTGGGCTTCGGAGAACCGCTGCTCCATCTCGCGGATGTGGACCTTCTGTTCCAGCAGCTTGCGCGCCAGCTTGATGTCGCCGGAATTGAAGACGTTAAGCGCCAATTGCAGGTTGGCCACGACCTGGGCATGCATCGAGGTGATCTCGGCGAAGCCCTCCTTCGAGAACGAGGAATGCGCCTTGATCTTCTTGCTGGCGAGTTCCATCAGGTTCTTGTCGATGATGTCGCCCACATGCTCCAGGTTGGTGGTGAAGCTGAGGATCTCGATGGTGCGGCGGCTCTCCGACGGGTCCAACTCGTTGCGGGCCAACCGGGTCAGGTAGAGCTTGATCGCCTCGTGCAGGCTGTCGACCGTGTCGTCGCAGCGCTCGACCTCCTTGACCAGACTGGAGTCGTCGCGCCGGAACACCTCCATGGAGCGGGCCAGCATATCGGCGACCACGTCGCCCATGCGCATGGTCTCACGGCTGGCGCAGGACAGCGCCACCGTCGGCGAGTCGAGGGCCGACTGCTCAAGGTAGCGCGGTTGCTTTTCGTCGTCAGTCGCCGCCTGCTCCGGCAGGATCTTCATGACGATTGCTGCGACACCGCCGACGAACGGCAGGAAAACGATGGCCAGCGCCAGGTTGAACGCGGTGTGGAAGTTCGCCACCCGGTGGCCGATATCGAAGGACACGGCGCCGAGATAGGGGATCACGTAAGGAATGGTCCATACGCACACCGCAGCCCCCGCCACTCGCATCAGCAAGTTTCCGAGCGGCACGCGGCGGGCTGCCGATGGTTGGCCAAGTGTCATGATCAGCGGCGTGATGGCGCCACCGACGTTGGCGCCCAGCACAAGGGCCAATGCCAACTGCAGGCTGATGACGTGCAGCGAGGCCAGGGTCATCACCAGCACCACGACGGTCAGGCTGGAGTGCGCAAGCCATGTCAGAACCGCGGCCAACAGGATCGCCAGCAGCGGTTCGTCGGTCAGCGGCCGCAGGACGACCGACAGGGTCTCCGCCTCGCGCAGCGGATGCGAGGCCAGCATGATCAAGCGGATCGCCAGCAGCATCAGGCCGAGGCCGATCATGATCCGGGACAGATTGCGCCGCTTGGAATCCTCGGTGCGCAGGAAGCCGACGACACCGATGAGCAGGAACAGCGGCGACAGCCACGAGACGTCGAGCGACAGCACCTGGACCACCAGGGTGCTGCCGACGTCGGCGCCCAGCATGACGGCGAGTGCGGCGGGCAGGGCAATCAACCCGCGTCCGCCGAACGACGAGACGATCAGCGCGGTCGCGGTGCTGCTTTGCAGGATACCCGTGACCGCCATGCCGGTCGTGAACGCGGTCAGCCGGCGGCGGGTCGCCACGGCGATGCCGCGGCGGATGGCAGAACCGAACGCCCGGGTGACGCCGGTGCGGACCATCCGGATGCCCCACAGCAGAAGCGCGATGCCGCCGGCGATGTCGATCAGGATGTGCAATCAGGTACCCTCGATTGCCGGTTAAACGGCCCAGGCGTCAGATGATGGCGTGACGGACCCGGGCGGAGACCCATTCGCTGACCAGCACGGTCAGCAGAATGAGGATGAAGATCACGGTAACTTGCGGCCACGCCAACACGTTCAGCGAATCCTGGAGCTTGAGGCCGAGACCGCCGGCGCCGACCAGGCCGAGCACCGCGGACTCGCGAATGTTGATGTCCCAGCGAAACACACAGATCCCGGCGAACGCCGGCAGCACCTGCGGAACGATCGCGTAGTCGATCACCTGGGCGGTCGACGCGCCCGTGGCGGTGACCGCCTCGACCTGGCTCTGGTCAATCTCCTCGATCGCCTCGTACAGCAGCTTGGCGACGAACCCGACCGACCGCAGGGCGATGGCCACGATGCCGGCCGACACCCCGGGTCCGATGATCGCGACCAGCAGCAGAGCCCAGATCAGCGCGTTGATCGACCGGCTGGACACGATTGCCAGCAGGGCGAGCGGGCGGGCGAAACGGACGCTGGGCGTGGTGTTGCGGGCCGCCAGGAAGGCGATCGGCACGGCCATGATCACCGCCAGCAGCGTACCGAGGGTCGCCATGTTGATGGTGTCCCACAGGGGCTCCATCAACGCCGGCAGGTAGCTCCAGCGCGGCGGTATCATGCGCGACCCGATGTCGGCGGCCTGGGTCGGAGCGTCGGTGACGAAGGCCCAGATCGTATCCTGGGTCATGACCTGCCAGCAGAACGCGAACAGCGCGACCAGGGCGAACCAGCCGACCCAGATCAGCAGCTCGGCGCGCGGAGTGCGCTTGCGCCAGGAATCCGGGAAGGAACGGGAGGTTTCGGCCATCACTGGATCCGTCCGCGGATGATGCTGGAGCCATACTCGGCTATCATGACGATCACGATGATGATGATCAGGATCGCCGCTGCAGAATCGTATTCGTAGCGGTCCATGGCGGTGTTCAGGGTGGCCCCGATGCCGCCGGCGCCGACGATGCCGATCACAGACGATTCACGGAAGTTGATGTCGAGTCGGTACAGGCTGAGCCCGATCAGCCGCGGCATGACCTGCGGCTGGATGCCGTAGTTCACCACCTGCCACCAGCCGGCGCCGGTGGCGCGGACCGCCTCGGCCTGGGCCTCGTCGATGTCCTCGATGTCCTCGGCCAGCAGCTTGGCCAGGAAGCCGATGGTCGCGAACGACAGCGTCAGGAAGCCCGCGAACGGACCGAACCCGAACATCGCCACGAACAGGATGGCGATGATGATCTCCTGGAAACTGCGCGACAGGGCGATGATGCCGCGGCACACGAGATAGATCGGCAGCGGCGCGATGTTGCGCGCTGCGCCGATGCCGATCGGGACCGAGATCAGAATGCCGACCACCGTCGAGGTCACGGTCATGGTCAGGCTTTCCTGCATCCCCTGGGCGATGTCGCCCCACCGGCTGACGAAGTCGGGAACCAGGAAGCCCTTCACGAACCGCAGGCCGCGGTCGAGGCCCTCGTAGACCCGCACCCAGTTGACGTCGACCGACGCAAAGGCGAGCACCAGATAGGTCAGGCTGCCCAGGTATACGGCCCAGCGCAGGCGTGGGTTGGTGATTAGCGGCGGGCGGCGCCAGACCGTCGGCATGGCGGCGGTGGTCACGACAGCCCCGCCATGCGTTCGCGGTCCAGGACGCTCTCCGGCGAGTGGTGCTCGTCGTCGGCCGCCGCCGCTTCGTCGAGCGCCTCTTCATCGTCGACGGGGCGGATCGTGGCGGACCAATCCTCTTCGCCGTAGATCCGGGTCAGCACCTCTTCGTCGAGTTGGTCCGGCGGGCCGTCATAGACCACTTCGCCAGCCTTCAACCCGATGATGCGGCGCACGAACTGCTGGGCCAGCGCCACGTCATGGATGTTGATGATGGCCGGCAGGCCGTGCTCGTCGCAGATTTCCACGATCAGCCGCATGATCTGCCGGGAGGTCTTGGGGTCGAGCGACGCGGTCGGCTCGTCGACCAGCAGCAGGTCCGGACCCTGTGCCAGGGCGCGGGCGATGCCGACGCGCTGGCGCTGGCCGCCGGACAGGGCGTCAGCGCGTTTGTCGACGTGGTCGGTCAGACCGACCCGGTCGAGCAGGCCGTATGCCTTGGACACCGCATCCGGCGGGTACTTCCGGAAGAAGCTGCGCCAGAAGCTGACATAGCCGAGCCGGCCGGACAGCACGTTTTCCATCACCGTCAGGCGTTCGACCAGGGCGTATTCCTGGAAGATCATGCCGATCCGCCGGCGGGCCCGCCGCAGCGGGCCGCGCCCGAGCCGGGTGAGTTCGGTCTCGCCGAGAAACACCTGGCCCGAGCTTGGCTCAACCAGCCGGTTGATGCAGCGGATGAGGGTCGACTTGCCGGCACCGGACGGCCCGATCAGCCCGACCACCTGCCCCGGCTCGACGGTGAGCGATACCCCGGACAAGGCCCGGTCACCGGTGCGGTAGGTCTTTGTCAGGTTGTCCAGACGCAGCATCGAATCAATCTCCCCTCACCCGGTCGCAACTTACTTGCAGCTGTACGAGACGCCGTTGGCCGAATCGATCTTCCGGATAACGTCCCAGTGTGACTGATAGGTGATCGGGATGAACTGCTCCTCGCCGGAGCGGGCGAATTCTTCCTTAAGGGCCGAGCCTTCCCAATCGAAGGTGAAGAAGGCTTCCTTGATCTTTTCCTGCAGCGCCGGCTTCAGGTTGTGGACGTAGCCGAAGCCGGTGGTCGGGAAGGTCTGCGACTTGTAGATCGAGACGACCTGGTCGGCCTTGATCACGTCGCGCGCGATCATCCGGAACATCACCGAGTTGGCGATCGCGGCGGCCGGATAGTCCTTGTTGGCGACGCCGAGCACCGAGTTGTCGTGCTTGCCGGAGAACACCGGCTCGAAATCCTTGCCGGCCTCCAGACCGTATTCGGCCTTCAGGATCGCCGAAGGGGCCTTGAAGCCGGAATTCGATGTCTGGGCGGTAAATGCCAGCTTCTTGCCCTTGATATCCTCGACTTTGGTAATGCCGCTGCCCGGGTAGGTGATGATCTCCATCTCGTAGCCGAAGCTGCCGTCTTTGCTGGCCATGATTGCGAACGACACGAAGCCGGCACAGTTGACCGCCAGGGGGTTGGAGCCGGTGTTGAAACCGGCAACGTGCAGGCGTCCCGCACGCATCGCCTCGATCTGGGCGGCGTTGGACTGCACCGGGAAGAACTGGGCCTTCTTGCCGGTGACCTTCTCCATGTGCCGCAGGAATCCGTCCCAAACCTTGGCGTAGACCGCCGGATCCTCGACCGGGGTGTAGGCGAAGATGAGCGTGCTGGGGTCGACCTGCTGGCTGGGATCGGTCGGGGTATCGGCGACCAGGTCGCCGTTCTCATCCTTGAATCGTGAGTCCAGCGCCGAACCGGGGTGCGACCAGGCCAGCACGGTGGCCATGACGGCCGCCACTCCGGATGCTTTCAGGAATGCGCGTCGAATCATCTCTTTTCCTCCCTACGGGTTGTCGTTGCCACGGGCTTGGTTGCCGACGTGTCACGTCGATCCGAACCACATTTCGACAATGCTACAAGCATCGAAACGTTGATTGGGCATAATTTTCGATTCCGAGCATAATCATGTTCGAAGCGAATACCACTCCGAACGCGTCGGCTTCTGTTCGATCAGAGCCGTGCGAAGTGGTTGTCGAACGCCAGGCCGGCGATCGGGGAGATCGTCGCGCGCTTCAGGGGGGGCGTTAAGACAAGCGGGCCGATCGCGCCGGCGCCATCGCTGATCCACAGATGATCGGTACCGGGCTCGTTGCCCAGCCCACACGCATCGGGCGCTGCCACCAGGCCAATCAACCGTCGATCGGCCAGGTCCCACACGCCGACCCGGCCGCCTCGTGGGAAGCTGGCGGCCAGGTAGCGGCCGGTGGCATCGATCGCCAGGTCGCCGACATAGTTGCGGGTGTCGGCGGGTGCCATGGGTTCCTGGTTGAGCAGGGAGACCGTTCCGTCCGGCGCCCAGGTCCCGGCGAGCGGAACGGCGTCGCCCGCCGGTCCCTCGTACTGCATGCCGAAGCCGGTGGTGCCGTCCGGACCGATCGCCAGATGCCGGATGCTGAGCTGGTGCAACTCGCGCGGCAGGGCCAGCCGGCGCAGCAACGCGCCGGTCTTGGCATCGACCGCGCTCAGCGCCGGCTCCATGGTCGAGAGGTTCAGCTTGGCCCGCCCGCTGTCCGGATGGGTCAGCAGTCCGCCATTGGCGATCATCAGGGTCCGGCCGTCCGGACCGAGCGCCAGATCATGCGGGCCGATCCCATGGGCCTCGATTTCGCCGACCCGGGTATAGCCGTCGGCCGCATCCCACACGCCGATCACCCCACGCCCGCCGCCGTAGTCGTTCTCGGTGGTGTAGATCAGCCGCTGGAGGGTATCGAACACCGCGTGACCATAGAAGTGGCGGCCGTCCGGCGCCGCGAGGTGGCGGCGGATCGAACCGTCGGCAAGGTCGACCACCAGCAGGAACCGGCCGGGCCGACGGGCCATGACGACAACCTCGCCTCGGCTCGCCGCGATCACCGGTTCGTGGCCGCGGTCCGGCAGCGGGGTGACGAAGCGGACGGTCCCGTCGGGTTCGATGCCGACCACGGCGAAGCGACGGTCGGGCAGGCGGGCGGTCGACACCAGCAATCCGGTGCCGGCTCGGGCAAGCCGCGGGGTCGGCGACAGCCCGAACCCCAGTGCCGCCCCCCACAACAGGGCGCGGCGGTCAATCACCGTCGAGCGCATTGAAACCCACCTTCAGGTCCAGGGCGGCGGCCAGATCCTGCTGGGTCATGTCGCGCAGGTGGCCCAGCACGACGGACAGGTAGTCGAGCTTGCCGCGGGCAGCTTGGTCATAGACCGCTTCTTCGATTGGAAGAGTGATCGCCGCAACCGCCGCCGCGGCATTGTCGAACTCGAACGCCATGGAGCCGCCGATCCAGCGGTACTCGTCGGGTAGGGCGCGAGCGAAGCCGGCAGCGGTGGCGAAGGCGTTCAGCGCCTGCAGGTCGGCGCTCAGGACGGCCAGGGTCAACCCGGACCGCCGGAACGGCGCACCCATCGGCCGTGCGGCGTTCATGTCATCGCCCAGGGCCGGTTTCAGCTTCTGGTCCCGAACCACCTGCAGGCCGGTGCCGAGCGCGCGGTGCAGTTCCGACAGCGCCTCCGACGGGGTGCGGTACAGCGGATTGGCGCCCCCCGGCGCCAGCAGACGGCTGGCAAATCCCCGCGGGTCGGCCCAGTCGTCCGAAACCGAAGCTGCCAGGTCGGCCAGCGCGCGGGCGGCGGCAAGGGAGTACGCGCAGCGGAACGTCCCGGCCTCGCCCGGGTCGCCCGCCGGGTCGCCGTCGCCGCCATACAGCAGGTATTCCAGCGCGGTCAGCCCCTGCAGCGCCACGCTCTTGCCCGCCAGTTGCGACGGATCGGTGACGGTCGGGTCGCGGTCCTCGAGCGCCCGGCGGATCTGGCGCTGGCCGATGCCCTTGGGGTCCGGCCAGAAGGCGACGCGTTCCAATCGGTGCCGGTCGACGAGCGGGCCGAAGCGCAGGAACTGGATGCCGCTCCAGCCCTCGACGGCTCTCCGGAAGGCGGTCTCGAGGGGTTGGCGGGTGTCCGGAGAGGGTGCATCGCAGAACCGTTTGACGGCGCCATTCAATGCGTGAGCGTCTTCGGCAAGTCGGCTGAAAGCCGGGCGGATGTAGTCGGAGATGCCCCGTGCCACGATTTCGGTATTGCGGGCTGGATCGCCGGAGACCGCCGGTCCGGTGCAGATGGTCAGGAGGGCCAAGCCGATCAGCAGACGCCGCATGTCACAACCCTTCCAGATAGGCCAGCAGGCGTGTGGCCTCATTCGGTGTCAGAGCCAGGTAGCGAGCGCGTGCCGACGCGGCTTCGCCACCATGCCACCGGATGGCCTCGTCGACCGTAGCGGCCCGCGCGTCGTGCAGGAACCGGTCACCCCGTCGCACCCCGACACCCAGCCCCCACAACGGCGCCGTACGCCATTCTGACGGCGATGCGGTCCCCTCGGGAAAGCCGCCGGCGAGCCCTGGACCCAGGTCGTGCAGCAGCAGGTCGGTGAAAGCCGGAACCGGCCGGCCGCCGGCGCTGTTCAGCGCCGGGACGTGGCAGGCGGCACAACCGGTCTTCGCAAACAGCGCCGAGCCGTCTGCATCGGCCGATGACCGCGGGGCCGGCAGCGCGGCGACATAGGCGACCAGCGCTCGCAACGCATCACTCGGGATCTCCACACCCTCGGCGTGTCCGTCGTTGCCGTGCGGGGCGGTCATGCACGCGGCCTCGCCGCGGGTGCAGTCGCCGGCGTGGGATGGACGGTGCGGCGTGGAGAGGCCGAGGTCGGTCACCAGCGCGGCTTCGGTCTGGGTGACCACGGTCGGCTCCATTGCCTTCCAGCCGAACCGGCCGTTGCCCAGTCGGCCGGAGACGCCGTCGCCGTTGCGGTCCTCGGGATCGGCCATCGCCTCCAGGGTCGCCTGCGGGATCTGCGCAAGCCACCCGATCCCGCGCAGCGACGGTGCGCGGCGCGCTTCGATCCGGGTGCGGGCATCGAGCGGTCCGTAGGCGAGGGCATCGAGCCGGATCCCGATGATCGTTGGCCCCAGATCCGGGCTGGGCGACGGCGCGAGGTCGACCGTCACCGTTGCCTCCGGCGCTACCTGCGCCGTTCCCATGCGCTGGATCTGCAGGCCGTAGACCGGATCGCCGGGGCCGGCGTCGGTGCCGAGGCGAACCACCAGTTCCGACGGATCGAGGCTGCCGTCGCTTTGGGCTGCCGTCTTCGAACCTCCGCCCCCGGCATGGCAGGCCGCGCAGGACCGGGCCGAGTGCAGCGGGCCCAGACCGTCGCTGCCGCGGGTCGAAGCCGGTGAGGGCACCCAGACCCGGTCGAACAGCGCCTTGCCGACGGCAACGTCCAGCGGTTCGGCAACCGCGCCGCCGGCTGCCACGCCAATGCCGAGGGCGAGGACGAGGACAAGGGTGAGCCGGCGCCTCATGTGACGGTCACGTAGCCCATCATCCCGGTGTCCTGATGCTCGATGATGTGGCAGTGGAACATCCAACGGCCGGGGTTGTCGGCGACGAAGGCAATGCGCACCCGTTCTTTCGGGGTCAGCAGCACGGTATCGGCCCAGTGCACCGGCCGGTCGACCTTGTTGGACTCCAGCACCTTGAAGGTGTGGCCGTGCAGGTGGATCGGGTGCATGTGCGGTGTGACGTTGCGCAGCTCGAACTCGTAGGTCCGGCCGCGCGTCAGCTCGGCCAGTGGCGGCGGCGGAAACTCGTGCCCGCGCTCGGGCCAGGACTGCTTGTTGATCGCCCAGTAGGTTGTCGGGTTCAGGCACAACGACCGGCCGAGGTCGATGACGTCGCCGTTCGGCGCCACCACGGCGCGGTTCACGGCGGTCGAGCTGAACGTGAACGGCAGGACCTCGGCGTTCCGCAGATCCGGCTCGGGCAGGTGCGGGGCGTACAGCGGGGCGGGATCGAAACCAGTCTCTGCGTCCGGGACCGGGCCGTCTCCGGCCAGCGTCATCAGCGTCACCGGATCCTTGGCGAAATAGTCCACGATCCGGGCGGTCTCGCCCGGTTTTGGTGCCCGGACCGTCAGATCCAGGCGCATGGCGGGGCCCAACCGCCAGTCGACCAGCGGGAACGGCGACACGGCGTTGCCGTCGGTGGCAATCACGGCGGCATCGGTGCCCTCCACGCCGATCTGCGAGACCCGCGTGACGTCGAGATTAAGGACCCTTACGCGCACGTCCCGGCCGGCCGGGATGCCGACCGTGGGCGTCGGCCGGAAGTCGGTCGAGCGCACCGTTCCGAAGGTGCCTGCCTTGGCGGCACCGGAATCGGTCAGGAAGTCGAGGAATTCGCCGGTCGTCTCGTCGATCCGCCAGTCCTTCAGCAGGCACAGCACGTCGGCGGCGTAGCGCTTCGGTGTGTCGCCTTCGACGATCAGCACCCCGGCCAGGCCACGACCCAGTTGCTCGACGGTGTTGCAATGCGGATGGAAGAAGAAGGTGCCGGTGTCCGGCAGGGCGAAGCGGTAGTCGAACGCTTCGCCCGGCTCGACCGGCTGCTGGGTCATGTAGGGGACGCCGTCCATCGCATTCGGCAGCCTGATGCCGTGCCAGTGCACCGACGTGTGCTCGGGCAGCCGGTTCTCCAGCCGCGCCTCCAGGGTGTCGCCGCGTCGGGCGCGGATCACCGTGAGCGGCTCGTCGCCGAAGGTCCACAGCGGTGACGCGGGTCGGTCATCGCCGAGCAGTTGCATCGGTCGCGGGGCCGCGGTCAGCAGCGCGCGCCGAACGGCAGGAGCGACGGGATCAGGGCTTGGCGGAAGCGGCTTCGGCGACTGCCCGCGCGCGGCCAGTCCGCCGACCGACAGGACGGTCGCGGCGGCCGAACCGCCGATCAGGAAGCGGCGGCGGCTGTGTCGCGATGCGAGGCTTCGGTCGAGCGTCATGACCCTATCCAGAGACCATTCGGTCCCCTGTTTGAGGCGCAGGCGGCGGCTTCAGCCCCAGTTCCATCAGCGCCCGCGCGAAGCAACTGCGGCTCGCCGACTTCAGTGGCAGGAACAGCTTGGAATGACGCTGGCACAGATGCTTGACCCGCAGGCATGCGGAGTGGCTGATGCAGTCCACTGGGCACAGCACCGCGTCGGCCCGCTCAACCAGGTCGTCGATGCGCTGCAGGGTTTCCTCCTTGCCGCCGTCATGGTGCTCGAAGCTGGCTTGCCGGCGCTCGGCGACGTCGCGCAGGTGCGGCACCAATCCCGGCCGGCCGCCGACATACAGCAGACGGCATGCCCCGCCGGCTACTTGGGGCGGTAGCAGTGGCGAGAGGTCGTCGACCGGGAGCGGCGCCTGCGATTGCGGCTGCTGCTTGTGGCGCAGCGCTGAAATCTCGCGGTTCAGACGGTCGACTTCGGCCTCCAGGTCGCGGGCCCGCGTGCGGGCGCCGACCAGGCTGCGTTCCCGTTTGGCGAGTTTCCGCTCCAGCCGGTCAGCGGAGGTGCGGACCGGTTCGGTGCGGGTGCCCGCGGCCTCGGCGACGGTCAGGCGCTCGGACAGGATGGCAACGCGTCGGTCACGTTCGTCCACGGCGGCCTGGGCTTCCTGGGCGGAGCGGCCGATGCGTGCCAGCCGATCGCGGAGTTCTGAATTTTCGCGTTCCAACTGGTCGGCGCGGCTGGCGTGGTCACGCACCGCCGCCCCCTGCAGGTGCGACATCATGTGGACCTCGCCGAACACCCGGGCGCGCAGGTCGTTGGGAACATGCCGGTGCGTCAGCAGCGCCCAGTAGCCGCCGGCGATCCGGCCGGATGCCTTGAAGTCTTCCCAGAGGGCATCGAGCGCGGCGGCTTCGGTCGCCCGGCTCACCCGCCGCAGGGCGCCTTCAAACCGGTGGTCGAGCAGCCGTTGCAGTGCGCGGGCAACCGATCCTTCCTGGGTCGCCTGCTGCACGAAATAACCGTGGATCTCGTAGTCGGTCGCGTGGGCCGGCGGCGTCAGGTGGAGCTTGCGGGCCAGCGCCTTCAAGTCGGGGGTGGCGAGACAGGTGCCGAGGATCGAACAGTGAAACCCGCCGCCGATCTCCCAAAGCTTCAACCGGCCACCCGACGGCACGGCCTTGCACGGCGTGGGCGTGCCGCTACGCGCAAGATCGTAGTCCGTCAGGCGGCCGGCGCTAGCCATCGTATCGCTCGATCCTGCCGGCTCAGTTCTTGCCGACGGTGCCGGGGCTGTCGAGGCTGTCCGAACCCTCGATCTGGATCGACAGGTTGAGGGCGGCAACGACCCGCTCGGTGGCGCGGGTCTGGGTGACCAGACCGTCGATCACGTCCTGGACGATCTTGTTTCCGGCTTCGTTGCCTTCGCCGATCATCTGGTCGTAGGCCATCTTGCCGCTGTCGGCGGTATCCTTCATCACCTTCATCTTTGCCAAGGTGGCAGCCAGCGCGGCCTTCATTTCCTTGGCAGCGGCGGGATCCTTGGCGGCGGCGAGGTCGAGAATGCCGGGTCCCTCGATCACCGAGCTGTCGGTGCGGACATACCGGCCGCTGGCCAGCGCCACCATGCCGACCTGGTCGTAGTAGTGCGAGTTGTGGGTGTTGTCGGAGAAGCAGTCATGCTCCTCCTCGGGGTCGTGCAGGATCAGGCCGAGCTTCATGCGCTCGCCCGCCAGTTCGCCGTAGGACAGGCTGCCGATGCCGGTCAGGATCGTTGCCAGGGCACCGTCCGGGCCCTTGCCTTCCAGATCGGCGCGGGCCGGACCGCCGGGCGCCCAATTGGCCTCCATCTCGGCCAGATCGTCGACCAGCAGGTCGGTGGCAGCAACCAGATAGGCGGCGCGGCGGTCGCAGTTGCCATTGGTGCATTTATTGATGTCGAAGTCGGTGTGCGGCCGGTTGCCGGCACCCGGCCCGGTGCCGTTCAGGTCCTGGCCCCACAACAGGAACTCGATGGCGTGGTAGCCGATCGAGACGTTGGCTTCGACCTCCTGGGCCTCGTGCAACGTGGCGATCAGCTTCCTGTCTATGTTGGCGGCGTCGACGATGGTCGCGCCGATCCGGATCTTCTTGTTGGCGATCACGTTGGCCGTATAGAGCGGGTTGTGGTCGGCTTCGATGCCGTAGCCTCCGTCGACATAGTCGATCAGCCCCTCGTCGAGCGGCCAGGCGTTCACACGGCCTTCCCAATCATCGACGATGGCGTTGCCGAACCGCAGCGCCTCGGTCTGCTGATAGGCGGGCCGGGCGGCGATCCAGGCGGTGCGCGCCGCGTTCAAGGTCTCCGCGGACGGGGACTTCACCAACATGGCTACGGAGGCTTTCAGCGCGACGGCGCCGGTATGCGCGTCCTGGTACATGGCGTGGGCGATCGCCTCGTAGTTGGCGATCACTGCCTTGGCGTCGACCGTCGCGCCGTGCACGCCGATCGGGAACGCCACGGTGCTGGCGACGGCAAGCGTGACCGCCAGGGCGGCGGTACGAACTATCGATATCATCCGGTAACTCCCCGGTGCTGGGCTCAATGGCTGGACACCGTGCCGGTCGCCGAAGCGTGGCAGGCGCTGCGCAGTATCTTTATTGAGAACGCGTCGCACTTTCAACTGTCTTGTTGAGATCGACTCGCAATGTTGTTGGCGACCAGAGTGAATCGGCTTTTTCCGAGCGAAAGCGGGGTTCTTCCTACGGATCGCCGAAATACTGCCGGACTACATAAAGAATCCTATTCAATAGGCTGTTTTATAAGGAAAAATTGTCACTCTGTTAGTGTTTTCGAAACCTTCTCAAGATACATTCCTGGCGGGAACGGAACGACGAAGAAGGGGTGGGCCATTGCGCGCGCTCGTAACGACCGTGGTGTCGCAAGTGTTGCTTGCGGCCATGACACTGACTGGTGCCTGGGCTTCGGCCGGCCCCGACAAAGCGCCGAAAGAGACCGCAAGCCGCGTGATGTTTGACGCTCCCGATGTGCGTGCGACGGTGCGCGGCTCTCAGGCATCGTTCCGGAGCAGGGCCGAGCTCAACTTGGCGACCGACGACCTCGAGACGCGCCTGTTCCGCAACACCGGGGTCATCAGCGATTTCTCCCGTAGCGCGGTTCGGTTCGGTCGGACGGTGCGATCGCCCTACCTGGCCAGGCTGGGGGTCGGCGACGGATTCTCGGCGCGGTTTCGCGACGGCGCCTACAGCGTAGCGGGGGCCGTGATGTCAGGACGTGCGGGCCACTCGATGGCGGCTGAACTGTCGGCGTTCGATGGAGCGATGGCGTTTCAGGCCGGTCACAAGGAAACCGCGCTGTCGATCGGCTCCACATCGTTCGCCGGCGCGCACGTCGACTTCGACGTCCTGAACGCGGAAGTGTCGCTGCGCTGGCATATGGGGCGTGAGCGGATCGAGGGCGGGACGAACGAGAGTTCCGCCGGAGGGATCGCCGTCGCGATGCCGTCTGTGCTGGAGGATGGCGATCGTCTCCGGGCGGCGATGTCGCGCCCGGTCCGACCGGGCTTCGGTTTCGAGGTCCCGGATTTCAACATCGCGTACATGATGCCGATGCCGGTCGGACGGCTAACCTGTTCGGGAGGAGTCGAGTCCAGGGCCACCCGGGCCTCGGCGGTACGGATGTCATGGGCAATGACCTGGTGAGCGGCGGCGCCCGCTTAGCCTAGGAACTAAGCCTGCGCAGCCGAAGCGCGGCGATCACCAGCAGGGCGCCGATCCCCGCCAGCAGGAACAGTCCGGCGTCGAACCCGCCGGTTGCGTCGTACAGGACGCCAAGCAGGATCGGCCCGCCGGCTCCACCGATCTCGGCTGCCGAGAAGAAGAGGCCGCTCGCGGTTCCGGCGTGCTTCTCGCCGACGCCCCTGGTTTCCACCAGGGTGAGGATCGCCACCGTCATCAATGAACTGCGGGCGATGCCCTGCAGCACCAGACCACCCAGCAGTACCGGGCCTTCGCCGGTGTCCAGCAGCAGGCTCGCGAGCATCGCCGACAGCCCAAGCCCAGCCAGCAGCAGGAACCGTCGCTCCGGCGTTGCCAGACGGGGGATCAGCAGCGATCCGAGGATGCCGACGGCAGTGGGAACCGTAGCCCAGTAGCCGGCCATGGTCGCCGTCATCCCGCCGTGCCGCAGCAGTTCGGGCAGCCAGTTGTTGAGGCCGTGGTTGAAGCTGAAGATGCCGACGGCCATCAGCAGCAGCAGCCGGACCGCCGGCAGTTTCAGCAGCCCACCGACCACCTGCGTCTGTTTCGGGCGCGGTCCGGCTTCAGCCGGCGTATCGAGGCGCCGTGCGGCAGGGTGGCGGGACAGAAGCAGCCACAGGATTGCGCCGGCGAAGGCGACCGCCGACCAGAGCTGCAGAACGCGGTGCCAGTCGTGATCCAGCCATGGCATGGCCACGGCGTTGGTCAGTGACAGGACGATCACCGAGCCGATCGCCGGGCCGGTGATGTAGATGCCCATGGCGAGGCCGCGCTGGCTGCCGGTGAACAGCTGGCTGACCGCTTTCGGAGCACCGGAGGACACGATCGGACCGCCGATCCCGAACAGTCCGACGGCCAGCAGCAGGGTGGCGTAGTCGGTGGCGAAGCTGCGGGCGAGTCCGGACGCGGCGATGATAATGGCGCCGATGAACAAGGCCCGACGGGCGCCCAGCCGGTCGAGCAGCGTGCCGCACGGGATCGCGGCCGCGATGTACACGAGCTGCCAGACCCCGAGCACGCTGCCCATCGCGCCGTGGCTTAGGCCGAGATCGCGGGTGATCGGCGCCACGATGGGCGCGAGCGCCACGCTGATCATTCCGAAGCACAGATAGACCAGCCAGATGCCGAACAGGATCAGCCAGCGCGACGCACCGGCCGTTTGCGCCGGCGGCATGGCTGCAGGTGGGGGGAGCGAATCGGACATGGGGCAGGGCTCCGCGCCGGCAACGCTACTCCAGGAACGTGTCTGTCCACCGGTCGTAGTCGGCGTTGCGGGTCACCTGCTTCATCAGGGCGTCGGAGGGCAGGCCCGGCAAGTCCGACGGCGCAACGCCGTCGCGCAGGGCCTTGAGGGTGGCATGCACTGCCTGGACGGCGGCCGAGAACGGCTGGTGGCCCTGCAGGCAGATCCGGACACCGAGGCTCGCCAGATAGGGCCTGTCCATCATGGACGCTGGGAGGCCGCCGAGCATCAACGGCAGCGTGACCTCGGCCGCGACCGCCTCAAGCTGCGCGCGGTCCTTGGCGCCGATCAGGAAGATCGCGTCGACTCCCGTTGCCTCGTAGGCTTTCACCCGCGCGATGCAATCCTCCACACCGGTGACCGCCAGTGCGCTGGTCCGGCCGAAGATGCACAGGTTCGGATCCGATCGTCCGGCTACCGCGGCGCGCATCTTGCCCGCACCCTCTTCGACCGACAGCAGTTCGGTTTTGCCGCCGCTGCCGAATCGGCGCGGCAGCACTGTATCCTCGATGCTGAGCCCGGAAATGCCCGCGACCTCCAGTTCCTCGACCGTCCGCTGGACGTTCAGGGCATTGCCGTAGCCGTGGTCCGCATCGACCATCAGCGGCAGGCTGCCGGCCCGGCAGATCCGTCGGGCCTGATCGGCGAACTCACTGAGCGTCAGCACGATGAGGTCGGGTGCGCCAAGCACCGTCATCGATGCGATCGATCCGGCGAACATGCCGATCTCGAATCCGAGGTCCTCGGCAATGCGGGCCGAAATCGGGTCGTAGACGGAACCAGGGTAGACGCACTGGTTGCCGGACAGGACGGCGCGGAACTTCTCGCGCGGCGTGGTTGACCGCATGGGGGGATCTCCGAGATCGGGCGGCGGGATCGAACAGGGCAGGCGAGCCGCCATGTTACCGCAGGATCGGGTTCTGTGAACCAACGTTGACCGTGGGCGGCAGTCGACGGGTTGGGAACGTCGCGTGGCCGTGGCCGTTTCGTTTGCGCAACATGAACAGCATGGAGGACCAGCTATGAGCCGAGGGATTGCGCCGATCATTGCCGCTTTCGTCGCCACCGGTGCGGTGGCGCAGACATCCGATTCATCCGATCCGATCCAGACCCAGAACGGCATCCGATACGCCTGCACCGGCGTAGGCGCCAGCAGCCGCGAGGACCCGCGGTGGAGGGAATTCGCCGCCAAGCTGGTGTTCGCCGCAAAGAACGGTGGCTATCTGCACGACGTCACGACCCGGGTGGTCAATGCCGAAGGCAAGACCGTGTTCTCGACGACCTGCGGACCCTGGCTGCTCCTCGACCTGCCGGCCGGACGTTATGACATCACCGCGACGGCGCGGGATGATGCCGGGTCGGGTCACGACAGTCGCGCCACCGTGACCGTGGGCGGAGGCGGCCAGTCCGAGACGATCATCCGCTTTCCGAGCGTTCCGGGGTGAGGCGGTCGCGGTTCCGGGTGGGTCGTCGGACAGGCCGCGCCGCTACGACGCCCGTACCCTCTCCAGATCGGCCGTGAGTTCGTCGGCCCGGCCCGACACCATCCGCTCGACCCTGCCGGGCCGCCCGTTCTCGAAGATCTGACCTGCCAGGACCATGTCGACGGCGCTGCCGTCGCGTGACATCGGCAGATGCAGGCGTCTCGTCCAGCGGAACTCCTTGTCGGCCCACTGAAAGGGCCCTTCGGAGTAGACCGGCACGGCATTCGACACGACGATGCCGTACAACTGGCGCGTATATTCCAGGGTCGCGCCGCTGGTCAGCTCCTCGACGGTCATTCCCGTGTATTCAAGCCCGTGGGCAGCGACGATCTCCGTCCCGACCAACCGGTATCGGATGTCGGGACCATCTCCGCTGACATCGGTAAGGATCAGGCTTTTTAGCAGTTGCGGAATCGAGACGGGATCGAGATCGGCACGCAGCATCGCCGGGCGTTCGCCTCGGTGTATCAGCCAATAGTCGTACAGTTCCAGAAGCCGGGTGTCGTCGATCTGCAACCGGAAGGACGGCCCCTTTAAGTTGGTCGGTCCAAGCGGCATTGTTTCCGCTCCATGCTTGGGCGCCGGTTGGCGCCGAAGGGACGGCATGAATGACCGCCCCCCGGGTCAACACGCACCTCGGGTAATCGACTCGGGCCAAGAGTCCCGGTTTGAGATCGAAAAATTCACGCGTTGCGGGTGATTTCGCAAGTTTATTATTGCTAAATTGCGTGGGCATTCGTGCCGGTTCGCCATATTTTGTGCGACGCAGCAACGCACGAGGTAGGAGCCTTCCGTTACCGCCTCGATTTCGACACAGGTGTGGCATGAGTTGGATGAACAACGCCCGAGCGGTGGGTTTGGTTTCCGTGGTGGCGGTTGCCGCGGTCTTGTCGGCTTGCGACCAGGCGCCGCCGGCGCAGGCGTCCGCCTCGGCTCCGCCGCCACCGCCGGTGGAGGCGGCCACGCCGCTGATCAAGTCGGTCGTCGAGTGGGATGAGTTTACCGGCCGGTTCGAGGCGGCGGAGCGGGTCGAGTTACGGGCCCGGGTGTCCGGCTACCTTGACGCGGTGCATTTCCAGGACGGGCAACTGGTCAAGAAGGGCGACCTGCTGTTCACCATAGACCCTCGGACGTTCCAGGCCGAGAGGGCCCGTGCCAAGGCCGACGTGGCGAATGCGCAGGCCCGCGTCGCCTTGTCGGAACGGGAACTCGCCCGGGCCGAGCGGCTGGTGTCGACCAAGGCAATCAGCGAAGAGGCCGCGGACAATCGCCGTTCGGCGCGCGCCCAGGCGGTCGCCGACCTTGAGGCGGCCCGAGCCGGCGTCGCGATCGCCGAGCTGAACGTGCAGTTCACCGAGATCCGCTCGCCGGTCACCGGTCGGATCTCCGACCGCAAGGTGGATGTCGGCAACCTGGTCACCGGCGGCACCGAGAGCGCGACGCTGCTTGCGACCGTCGTTGCGGTGGAGCCGATCCATTTCGTGTTCAACATGTCGGAGGCCGACTACCTGAAGTACGGCCGCCTGCACCTTGAGGGGATGGATCAGGCGCAGGCGCACGTGCCGAGCAAGGTCCAGGCCCGGCTGATGGACGAGACCGGCTGGGCCCATGAGGGTGTCATGGACTTCCTGGACAACTCCCTCGACTCCGCGTCCGGCACGCTGCGCGGCCGCGCCGTGTTCGCCAACCCCGATCAGCGGTTGACGCCCGGCACCTTTGCCCGGCTGAGGCTGGTCGGCTCGGCGCCTTACCAGGCCACCATGATCCCCGACACCGCGGTCGTTTCGGATCAGTCGAACAAGGTGGTGATGACGGTCGACGCCGACGGCACGGTGGTGCCGAAACCGGTGACCCTCGGTCCGATGATCGACGGCCTGCGGGTCGTGCGCTCCGGTCTTGCGGCCACCGATCGGGTGGTGGTGAAAGGCCTGCAGCGTGCCCGGCCGGGCGGCAAGGTGACGGTCGAGAACGCCACCATCGCGGCAAAGATCGGACAATCGACGGTCGGCGGTTGAGCCTGACCGGCTGACGAGGACAGTTCCGTGCGCCTTTCGCATTTCTTCATCGAACGGCCGATCTTCGCATCGGTCGTGGCGATCCTGATCACCCTGGTCGGGGCGATCAGCTACATCAGCCTGCCGGTCGCGCAGTATCCCGAGATCGCGCCGCCGACCATCGTGGTGACCGCCAACTATCCCGGGGCGTCGGCAGAGGTCGTGGCCGACACCGTCGCGACGCCGCTGGAGCAGGAGATCAACGGCGTCGAGGGCATGCTCTACATGTCCTCGCAGTCGACGGCGAACGGCCAGGCGGCGATCACCATCACCTTCCGGCTCGGCACCGACCTCGATAAGGCGCAGGTGCTGGTGCAGAACCGGGTGGCGATTGCCATCCCGCGCCTGCCGGAGCAGGCACAGCGCCTGGGCGTGGTGACGCGCAAGAACTCGCCCGACCTGATGATGGTCATCCACGTCTACTCGCCGGACGACACCCGCGACAGCCTGTACCTGTCGAACTACGCCAAGACCCAGATCGTCGACCGTCTGGCGCGGGTCGATGGCGTCGGCGAGGCGCGGGTGTTCGCCGAGCGCGAGTTCTCCATGCGCGTCTGGCTCAACCCGGAACTGCTGGCGGCTCGGGAGTTGTCTGCCGGCGAGGTGGTGGCGGCACTGCGGGCCAACAACATCCAGGTCGCTTCGGGCTCGCTGAACCAATTGCCGGTTCCGGACCCCGGCGCCTTCCAACTCAGCGTCGAGACGCTGGGCCGGCTGGTCGAGCCGGCGCAGTTCGAGAACATCGTGGTCAAGACCGATGCCGATGGGCGGGTCACCCGGGTCGGGGACATTGCCCGTGTGGAACTCGGCGCGCGGGACTACTCGACGATCGGGTATCTCAACACCAGCGTCGCCCTGCCGATCCTGATCTTCCAGCGCCCCGGCTCGAACGCGCTGGCAACCGCCGACGGCGTGCTGGCGACGATGCGCGAGCTTGGTCGGGATTTCCCCAATGGCGTCGCCTACGACGTCATTTACAACCCGACCGAATACATCGCCCAGTCGATCGACGAGGTGTACCGCACGATCTTCGAGGCGGTTGCCCTGGTCGTGCTCGTGGTCATCGTGTTCCTGCAGACGTGGCGCGCCGCGATCATTCCGGTCCTGGCGATCCCGGTATCGCTGATCGGTACCTTCGCCGTGATGGCGGCGTTCGGCTTCTCGCTGAACAACCTGTCGCTGTTCGGGCTGGTGCTGGCCATCGGCATCGTGGTCGACGACGCCATCGTCGTGGTCGAAAACGTCGAACGCTATCTGGCCGAGGGACTGAGTCCGAAAGAGGCGGCGCACAAGACGATGGACGAGGTCGGCGGCGCGCTGATCGCGATCGCGCTCGTGCTGTCGGCGGTGTTCATTCCGACGGCGTTCATCAGCGGCATTTCCGGCCAGTTCTACCAGCAGTTCGCACTGACGATCGCTTCGGCGACGATCATCTCGCTGATCGTGTCGGTGACGCTGTCGCCGGCGATGGCGGCGCTGCTGCTGCGGCCGCATCGACCGGATCACCAGCCGACCGGCATCATGGCGGTGATCGGCTGGCCGTTCAGGACCTTCGCGCGCGGATTCAACACCGGCTTCGACCGGTTGTCGCGCGGGTATGGCGGCCTGACACGACGGTTGATCCGGGTGTCGGTGCTGGTGCTCGTCGCATACGCCGGGCTGCTGGGCGTGACCGGCTGGCAGTTCGACCGCACGCCCACCGGATTCATTCCCGATCAGGACCAGGGCTACCTGATCACCGTGGTGCAGTTGCCGGCCGGCGCATCGCTGGCGCGGACCGACGAGGTGGTGCGCAGGGCCACCCGGATCATCCTGGATCAGCCGGGCACGTTGCATACCGCCGGTTTTGCCGGGTTCGACGGCGCCACCTTCACCAACGCGCCGAACGCCGGGGCGATCTTCTTCACGATGAAGCCGTACGCCGAGCGCGAGGCGCTTGGCCTTAACGCTGCAACGATCCAGCAGAACGTCCAGCGTGCACTCGGCCAGATCAAGGATGCCTACATATTCGTGGTGGCCCCGCCTCCGGTGAGCGGTGTGGGAACCGGCGGCGGCTTCAAGATGTACGTCCAGGATCGTAGTAACCGTGGCCTGCAGGCGCTCGAAGCGGCGACCAACGGGCTGATGGGCGGCGCGTTCCAGACCCCTGGCATCGCCTACGCGTTCACTCTGTTCAATACCGCGACCCCGAAAATCTACGCCGACATCGACCGGGTGAAGGCCGAGATGCTGGGCCTGCCGCCGGAACGGGTGTTCGACACGCTGGAAGTCTATCTCGGCTCGGCGTTCGTCAACGACTTCAACTTCCTCGGCCGGACCTTCCGGGTGACCGCCCAGGCCGACGGCGAGTTCCGTGACGACCCGCGCGACATCGCCAACCTGCGGGCGAAGTCGACGTCGGGCGCGATGATCCCGCTTGGCAGCGTGGTGACGTTCCGTGACGTGACCGGGCCGACCCGGGTGGCGCGCTACAACCTGTACCCGGCGGCTGAGCTGCAGGGCGCGCCGATCCCCGGCGTGTCCAGCGGTCAGGCCATCGCCTCGATGGAGCAACTTGCCGAGCGCGAACTGCCCTACGGCTTCTCCTACGAGTGGACCGAACTGGCGTTGCAGGAAAAGCTGGCCGGCAACACCGCGATGATCGCCTTCAGCCTCGCCGTCGTGTTCGTGTTCCTGCTGTTGGCGGCCCAGTACGAAAGCCTGACCCTGCCCCTGGCGGTGGTGCTGATCGTGCCGATGTGTCTGCTGGCGGCGATCACGGGCGTGATCTTCCGCGGACTCGACAACAACATCCTGGTGCAGATCGGCTTCGTGGTGCTGATCGGTCTTGCCGCTAAGAACGCGATCCTGATCGTGGAGTTCGCCAAGCAGGGCGAGGAATCGGGTCTCAGCCGGGCGGAAGCGGCGGTGCAGGCGGCCCGGACCCGGTTACGGCCGATCCTGATGACTTCCTTCGCGTTCATTCTGGGTGTGGTGCCTCTGATGCTCGCCGAGGGCGCCGGGGCTGAGATGCGTCAGGCGCTCGGTACGGCCGTGTTCTCCGGGATGGCCGGGGTGACGCTGTTCGGGCTGCTGTTCACCCCGGTGTTCTACGTGGTGTGTCGTTGGCTCGGCAGTTGGCGCCGGCCGAAGCAAACGGCCCCGTCCCAGGCATGATGCGATGGCCGATCGAGGAGTGACTTCCCTCGATCGGCGTTCCCGCTCACGATACCGTTTCTGACGCCGGTTCCGGCGTCGTGGTACGGCAATCACGAGAACGGGAAACATGCTGGCGCTCACGGGTTACGTCGACCGCCTCTCGGCCAAGCCGGGCGGGACCATCGCGTTCAAGATCAGCAGCACGCTTGGCGGAGAGTACTTGGCCGATCTGGTGCGCATCCGATGCGGCGATCCGAATCCGGCCGGTCCGGGGTTGAAGATCCTGCCGGTCGACCTGCCGTTCGGCGGGCGTTTCCGGGGCCGCCATCAGCCGGTGCACCTCGGTTCCTACGGTCGGATCGAAACCCCAGCGGCCCTGGCCGACGTTCCGGTCCTGACGCTGTCGGCGGTCATCTGGCCGACCCTGCCGGATGGCAACGCCCAGGCGATCCTGACGGTCGGCGATCCGTCCGGCGACGCCGGGATCGGGCTGGAGATCGGCCCGGACGGTGCAGCTCTCCGCCTGGTGACGACGGGCGGCACGCAAACGGCCGCTGTCGGCGCGCCGCTCACCGCGCGGGCCTGGTACCGCATCGAGGCGACGGTCGATGTCGCCGCGGGCACCGCACGGATCGTGCAGACTCCGCTCGATCCGGCGCGGCTGGGTCTGCGGGCTGCGACGACCACCGTTCAGGTCACGGGCAAGCCGCTGCTCGCCGGCGCCGGGACGATGCTGGCGGCGACCCCCGGCGGCGAGGGCGTCCCGGCCAGCCGGCACTATGACGGCAAGCTGGAGGCGCCGACCCTGGTGGCCGGCGATCTCGACACCGCCGGCGTGCCGGCCGGCCGCGTCCTGGCGGCCTGGGATTTGGGGCGTGACATCGGCGGCGTGCGGGTGGTGGACATCGGCCCCGGCGGCCATCACGGCGTTGTGGTGAACCTGCCGACCCGCGGTGTAACCGGCGCTCGCTGGACCGGCCGCGAGATGTGCTGGCGTCACGCGCCCAAGGACTACGCCGCGATCCACTTCCACAGCGACGATCTGTACGACTGCGGCTGGGAGACCGACTTCAGCTTCACCGTGCCCGACGGAATGCCGAGCGGACTGTACGGCGCCCGGCTGCGTTCCGGCGAGCATGAGGACATCATCCCGTTCTACGTCCGGCCGACGCCGGGAAAGACGGGCGCGCCGGTGCTGTTCCTCGCCTCGACCTTCACCTACCAGGCCTACGCCAACCATCGGCGCGGCAACCTGGACGAGGGGTTCCGGGCGCGGATCAAGGACTGGGGCGCCAATCCGAACAGTCCCGACGACCACTCCGACTATGCGCACTCGACCTACAACCGGCATCCGGACAACTCCGGCGTGGCACTGTCGTCGCGGCTGCGGTTGATGTTGATTATGCGGCCCGGCTTCCTGACCTTCAACGACGCGCGCGGGTCGGGATTGCGGCACTTCCCGGCCGACACGCATCTGCTCGACTGGCTGGAAGCCAAGGGCATCGCATACGACATCCTGACCGACGAGGACCTGGACGATGAGGGCGTCGACCTGCTGCGGCCCTACGCTGCGGTTCTGACCGGCTCGCACCCCGAGTATCACACCCCCGGCACGATGGACGCGCTGGAGACCTACACCCAGGAGGGCGGACGGCTGGTCTATCTGGGCGGTAACGGCTTCTATTGGCGGATCGCCCGAAACCCGGACCTGCCAGGGGTGATCGAGGTGCGCCGCGCCGAGACCGGCATCCGGGCCTGGGCCGCGGAGACCGGCGAATACTATCACCAGCTGGACGGCGAACTCGGCGGCTTGTGGCGGCGCAACGGCCGGCCGCCGCAGCGGCTCGCCGGCGTTGGCTTCTCGTCGCAGGGCCTGTTCGAGGGCAGCCACTACCGCCGCCTTCCGGCCGCCGACGACCCGGCAGTTGCGTGGATCTTCGAGGGGGTGCCCGAGACGATCATCGGCGACTTCGGGCTTTCGGGAGGCGGTGCTGCGGGATTCGAACTCGACCGGGCCGACGTCAACCTGGGCACGCCGCCAAACACCGTGGTGCTGGCCTCCTCGGAAGGTCACGGACCAAGCTTCATTCCTGTGTTCGAGGACCTGCTGTCGCACGTGAACACGCTGAACGGCGAGCCGCGCGACCGGCTGGTGCGGGCCGATATGATCTATGCCGACCTGCCGTCGGGTGGCGCTCTGTTCAGCGTCGGATCGATCACGTTCTGCGGAAGCCTGTCGCACGCCGGTTACGACAACCCGGTCTCGCGAATCCTGGAGAACGTGGTTCGGCGATTCGCGGCCGGATCCTGAAACCGCCAGGGTGGCTCACAAGGCCGGCAAGGCTTCGAAAACCCGCTGGTGCCGCCGGATCGGCAGGGCGGCCAGCCGGCGGGTGACCCGGGGTGGCGGCGGTGCTATCCACGGGGCATGGCTCTCCCCGATCCGCTCGCATCCGCCGACGATCCGATGTCCACGGCCCGCGCCGCGCTGGCCGAGGTCTTCGGGTTCCACGACTTCCGACCCGGCCAGCAGGAGGTCGTCACCAGCCTGCTCGCAGGCCGCGACACCCTGGCGGTGATGCCGACCGGTGCCGGCAAGTCGCTGTGCTTTCAGTTGCCGGCGGTGATCGACGGCGGACTGACCGTGGTGGTGTCTCCGTTAATCGCGCTGATGGACGATCAGGTGCGGGCCCTGCGTCTGCAGGGCGTTGCCGCTGGCGCCCTGCATTCCGGGCGCAGCCGCGAGGACAACGCAGAGACCTGGCGTGAGGCGATGGCGGGCCGGTTGCGGCTGCTGTACGCGGCGCCGGAACGGCTGATGCTCGACGGCGTGATGGAGGGCCTTGGCAGGATCCGCCTGTCGCGGCTGGTGGTCGACGAGGCGCACTGCATCAGCCGGTGGGGCCACGCGTTCCGGCCGGAATATCTGGCGTTGCCGCGCCTGCGGGCGCGGTTCCCGGGAGTACCGGTCGCCGCGTTCACCGCGACCGCGGACGCGCCGACGCGGCGCGACATCATCGAGAACCTGTGCACCGGCGATGCCGAGGAATTCGTGTTCGGCTTCGACCGGCCGAACCTGACCATCCGGATCGCCGAGAAGCGCGACCCGCAGCGCCAGATCATCGCAATCCTCGACGACAACCCCGACCGCAGCGGCATCGTCTACCGTCTGTCGCGCCGTTCGGTGGAGGAGACCGCGGCCGATCTGGTCCGGCGCGGCTACAATGCCTTGGCGTATCACGCAGGCATGCCCGCCGAGCAGCGGGCCGAGAACCAGGATCGCTTCGTCAGCGAAGACGGCGTGGTGATGGTCGCGACCATCGCCTTCGGGATGGGCATCGACAAGCCGGATGTGCGGATCGTGGTGCACGCCGATCTGCCGAGTTCGATCGAGGCCTACTACCAGGAGATCGGTCGCGCCGGTCGTGACGGGGCGCCATCCACCGTCACCATGCTGTACGGCCTGGCCGACATCCGGCAGCGCCGCCGGTTCATCGATGAGTCCGATGCGCCGGACGAGCAGCGCCGGGTCGAGCATCAGCGCCTGAACGCCCTGCTCGGGCTGTGCGAGACCACGGAGTGTCGCCGGAAGGCCCTGCTGAGGGCGTTCGGGGAGGAACTGGTGGAGCGGTGCGGCAACTGCGATGTCTGCCTGGACCCGCCGGATGTAATCGACGGCACGGTGCCGGCCCAGAAGGTGTTGTCGGCCATCCTTCGCACCGGGTCGCGCTACGGTGCGGCGCATGTGGTCGACGTGCTCACCGGCCACGTCAACGACGCGGTCACGCAGTACGGCCATGATGCGCTGCCGACCTTCGGGATCGGCACCGAGTTCGACAAGAACGGCTGGCGCTCGGTGATCCGCCAGCTTGTGGCGACCGGCGTGGTCGACATCGACACCACCGGCTATGGCGCGCTGCTGCTCGGTCCGCGCGGCCGGGCCGTGCTGAAGGGTGAGGACCCAATCGGCTTGCGCCGGCCGGTCAAGGAGGACAAGGGACGGTCACGGCGTGGCAAGTCGAGCCCGGCGGTCACCGCGTCGCCGCAGAACGCGCCCCTGCTGACCGCACTGAAGGCGCTGCGCCGCGACATCGCCCGCGAACTCGGTATTCCGGCCTACACGGTGTTCCACGACCGCTCCCTGACCGAAATGGCGGAACGCCGCCCGGAAAACCTGAATGCCCTGTCGGGCGTTCACGGAGTCGGCGCCGCCAAGCTTGAGAAGTTCGGACCCCGGTTCCTGGCGGCAATCTCCACCGCGGACTGACCGCTTACTCCGCCGCCTGTTCCCGCGCTTTGCTGGCCCGCAGACCCTTGTCCCATTTCTCCAGCCACCAGGCATACTGGTGCGGCCACTTCTCGAAATCCGGGTCGATGTCGAAGTGCTGGGCGGCGTGAAGTGCCCAGAACGGATCGACCAGAGCCTGGCGTCCGACCGCGATCAGGTCGGCCCGGCCGTCCTGCAGGATCTTCTCGGCCAGATCCGGTTCGCGGATCAGGCCGACGGCCATGGTCTGGATGCCGACTTCGCGCTTGATGCGTTCGGCGAACGGGACCTGATAGCCCGGACCGCGCGTCAGGTTCGCGTTGGTCGCGCCCTTGGGGCTGTTGCCGCCGGACGAGCAGTCGATCACGTCGACGCCGCGCGCCTTCAACTCATGGGCCAGCGCGACGCTGTCGTCCATCTCCCAGCCGTCGTCGATGCCGTCGACCGAAGAAATACGCACGAACAGCGGCTTGTCTTTCGGCCAGACCGCGCGCACCGCCTCGGCGACCTCCAGCGGAAAGCGCATGCGCCCGGACCGGTCGCCGCCATAGCCGTCATTGCGCTTGTTGGACAGCGGCGACAGGAACGACTGCAGCAGATAGCCGTGGGCCATGTGGATCTCGACAATGTCGAACCCCGCTTCCCCGGCGCGCTCCGCGGCATCGGCGAAATCCTGCCGGGTCCTTGCGAGGTCGGCATCGTCCATCATCTTCGGCGTCAGCCAGCCTTCGGCCAGGGCATTTTCCGACGGGCCGAACGGCTTCCACAGCCGATCGCCGCGTGCGATCTCGGCGCCCGTCACCGGGCCGCCGCCTTCCCATGGGCGCTGGGTGCTGGCCTTGCGCCCCCCGTGACCGATCTGGACGGCCGGCACGGAGCGCTGCTGTTTGATGAAGTCGGTGATCGGCCGGAACGCTTTCACCTGATCGGCGTTGTACAGTCCGGGGCAGCCATTGGTGATTCGTCCGTCTTCGGAAACTCCTGTCGCTTCGACGAAAACGGAGCCGGCGCCACCCATGGCGAACTTGCCGTAGTGCACCAGATGATAGGTCGTCGGAACACCATCGACGGCCGAGTACTGGTCCATTGGAGAGATGACAACCCTGTTGGGAAGCGTCACCGACCCTATGGTCAACGGCTTGAACAGAAGGGGGTGTGTGGACGGCATGGGGGAACTCCGGAGCTTCCGATGGCGCCATGAAAGCGGGCGGCACCACACAATGCAAGTTGGTGGGCGGTCAGGCCACGTGCACTGGGGACCGTTGACACGCCTGAGCCGCCGGGGGATGACAGCGCTATGCGCGAGTTACTGGTCTTGACCACGGCACTTCTCATCACAGCGTGTGCAGCAACGGTGCCGCCACCGCCGACGCCGACGCCGGCGCCGACCGTTGCCACCGCTCCACCGCCGGTTTCCCGACCCGAGAACTCGATCCCACAGGCCGCCGCGCCGGTGCCGGTGCCCAGGCCGGCTTCCGCGAAAGTTGAACCGTTCGATCTGAGAACGCTCCGCGGCGCAACGGAGTCGACCGTCGTCACCCTGATCGGTCAGCCGGATAGCATTCGGGAGCAGTCGCCGGGCAAGGTTTGGGTTTACAATCACGGCGCCTGTCAAATCGAGGTGCACATGTATCCGAGTGTCGATCTGGGCAGCATGGGCGTTCTCGGTACCGCGATCCTGCCTCCGTCACTGGGTGACGGCGATCGCGACCGATGCCGCCGGAGCCTCGCCCGCCGAACCGCCAGGGCGGAGTGAGAGGCGGGGCATGATGGAGAACGTGCACATCCTGATCGTCGATGACGATTCGATCATTCGCGAAACGCTGTCGATGAACTTCGAGGATCAGGGAGTGTCGGTCCACGGCCTGCCGAGCGGCGAAGCCCTGCTCGAGCACCTGAAAGGGGGCGAAACCGCCGACCTCATCCTGCTTGACTGGAAGATGGGTCAGTTCAGCGGCTTGGACACCTTGCGGGAGATGCGGCGCGCCGGGCACGAAATCCCGGTGATCTTCCTGACCAGCCTGACCGACCAGATCTATGAAGAGGCGGCCCTGGCTACCGGCGCGCTTGATTTCATCGACAAGTCACGCAGCTTCTCGATCCTGCTGCATCGGGTGCGGACGGTCCTGGCAGGACGTCGCAACCCCATCGGGGCCGGCATGGACGCGGTGGTTGACGATGATGCTGGTACCGCCAAGGCCAGGATCGGTCACTTGTTGCTCGACCCGGAGGTAGGGCGCGCCTATTGGCAGGACAGGCTGGTGCCGTTGACGCTGACGGAATTCCAGATCGTGCATGCGCTGGCCGTGGAAGCGGGCCGCGATACCCGGTACCGCGATATCTACGACCTGGTGCATGGCGACGGGTTCCACGCGGGTGCCGCCGGCGATGGATACCGGGCGAACGTCCGGGGGTTCATCAAGCGGATTCGACGGAAGTTCGAAGAGATCGACGAGACGTTCTCGGAGATCGAGAACTATCCGGGGTTCGGGTACCGGTGGCGTGCACAGGACACCGAGGGGGGTGTGTCATGAACCCCGTGTCGGTGTGAGCCTGCGGTCTCCGTTGCGGCCGATCACGGCGAAACTGGCTCTGGTCATCATCCTGTTCGCCGCGGTCCCGGCTGTCCTCTACCAGCAGTTCCGGATAGCCGAAGCGGAGCGTACAGCCCTGTTGTTGGACGGGATCGCCAACCAAGGGCAGGCCATCATCGAGTCGATGCGGTCGGTCCTGATGAAGGCGGACCCCACGGAACTGACCCAGCTTGGCCCCCGCATGGCGGCGTTGGCCGGTGATCAGGTTGGGCTGCGCCTGTTGTACCGACCCCAGGAGTCGACGATCGACTCGTTCCTGCTGGTCGCGGCGGTACCGCCCATTCCAGCGGATGCCCTGGAGTCCGAGCGAAGGTTCCTGATCCGCTCGCGCCTGCTCGAGACGGCTTGGAATTCCTGCGACGCCACCGAACCGATCGGCCAAACGCTCGACAACGGCAGCGCCGAAGAAATGCTCGTGGTGGCAGTGACGCCGATGCAGACCGGCAACGGTTGTTGGGCCCTGGTGACGCGGCTGGCCGCCTCGGCGTCGCTGGCTCGCACCATTTCGGTGCCGTACTGGCAGCGGCCGGAGGTGCTGCTGGCCCTTGGCCTGTATCTGTCGCTGGCAGCGGTCATGCTCCTCGTGTTGCTGTCGGTGTCGAGAAACCTGGCGCGCTTTGAACGCTTGGCCCGTCTGATCGCCACGGGACGGGAGCCGAACCGCCGATTTGAAGCACTCAACGAAGTGCCGGAGCTGTCCGGGGTCGCACGGCAGTTCGATGCGATGGTCGACCGGCTGCGGGGCAGTGCCGCCTTCATCCGCGAGACTGCGGAGGAAAGCGCCCACGCGCTGAAGACTCCGATCGGCGCGATAAGACAGTCGCTGGAACCGCTTCGCCTGGTGGTGCCGGAAACCAACCAGCGCGGTCAGAGGGCGCTTGAGATCATCGACCAGTCCTGTGGCCGGTTGGGCGAACTCGTGGTTCATGCGCACCGGTCAATCGATGCGGCGGCGCAGATCGCCGACCCGCCGACCGATCGGATCGACCTCGGTGCAACGGTGGCCGGTCTGGTGGAGGACATGCGCGGTCCTTCGGAGCAGAGGAATGTCGGCCTGCGAACCGATGTCGAGCCGAACGTCGTCGTCATTGGCGGCGACGAGGTGATCGAGACCATCGTTGAGAATCTGATCGACAACGCGATCAGCTTTTCGTCGCCCGGGACCACGGTTGGTGTTTCCGTGCGTTCAGCAGGGGGACAGGCGATCCTGTCGGTGCTTGACGAGGGGCCGGGCGTCAACGGCGAGGTCGCGCAGAGGATGTTTGAGAAAGGCTTCTCGCGCCGTCCAAGGGGCAGGACCGACCCGGAGGCGGCTGCGCGCGAGAATTTCGGGATGGGGCTGTGGATCGTACAGCGCCACGTCCGGGTAATGGGCGGCTCGATCAGCGCCAGCAACCGGCCTGAAGGCGGGCTTGCCATGGAAGTCCAACTGCCTCTGGCTCTATCGGACTGAGTCTGATTCCTGCCGCTGCCAGGGATCCGGCCAACGCCGGGATCCCCCATCAATGTCTTCTGCATCGAGCCAATGACCTGAACCGCCACGGCCCGGGGTGCCGTTTGCATTGGGCGGCGGCGCTGCCAGACCGGCGTCTCGCGTATGTTGTGTCAATCTTACGGTTTCATGTATTCGCTAAATAGATACCTGTGATAAAAAAGTGGCATAGATGTGATAATCATGGATCCAGCGCTTTTACACTGTGTTATGTTGAAGGTTACTATGTTTACCAATTGATAGAGGTCAGAAAATCGCTAATTGTCTCTTCGTACACAACGCGGAGGCAAGAATATGCGCAGCGAATTCGTCGATGAAATCGAGCAGATGATTCCGACGCTGCGGCGGTTCGCGCACTCGTTGGCCCGCAACGCGGCGGATGCCGACGACCTGCTGCAGGACACCCTCGAGCGCTCGCTGGGCCGGTCGCACCAGTTCGAAGCGGGAACCAACCTGAAGGCATGGCTCTTCACGATCATGCGCAATCGCTTCTACACCGAATGCCGCCGCCGCCAGCGTGTCCGTGATCATGCTGAAGAGCGTCGGTTCGGCGCCGCCGATGGCGAAGAGCGGGTGATGGGCGACCAGTTCGCCCGGGTCGAGACCCAGGAGATCGCGCGAGCATTCGGCATGCTGACCGGTGAAGAGCGCAGCCTGCTGATCATGGCGACCGTCGAGGAGCTGCCGTACGAGACGATCGCGCAGATGCTGGAAGTTGAGATTGGAACGGTGAAGTCGCGAGTGTCTCGCGTCCGCGCCAAACTACGTCGAATTCAGGAGGAGACGGGGGACATCGCGCTTGCGCGCGTTGGCATCTCGTCGAAGCCGGTCCGGACCCACCTGTCCGCCGGCACCGCCTGACACTGTAGCCGCCCGGTTTTCGCGACCGGTCCATCACCGTCGTTCCCCCCCCTGGTCAGGGAACCGGGCGGCGCCCGTAGCGTTCTCCCCGTGATATGCATCATGTTCATCAGCGAAGTGATGCGCGCGGGGAGACGTTATGGGTGATGAATTGGACGTCCACAGCTGGGAAATGGTGTCGGCGTATGCCGACGGTGCGCTGGACGAAGTCGGGGCGGCCGTTGTCGAACGGGCGCTGCGGACCGATCCGGCGATGGCAGCGGCTCTCACCGCGATCGAACAGCAGAACATGGCGTTGAAGGCGTGGGCGGCCAGTGTGGATGTCCGCCCGGCGCCGCTTGGCGTGCAGGGGATGCTCAACCGCGCCCGCACGGAACGATGCCCTTGCGTCAACGGCGACGGCGCCCGCATCAAACAATGATATGACGCTATCCAAGCACCGACATCGCCGGGGAGGGCGAGATGCAGGTTCGTTTGGATGGGCGCACCGCGCTGGTAACCGGTGGCAGCCTTGGCGTCGGGCGCGCCATCGCGACCCGGTTCGTCGAGGCCGGGGCACGGGTGGTGATCACCGCGCGCCGACCTGAGATCCTTTCCGAAGCATGCGATGCGATCGCCGCTACCGCCGGCTCGCCGCCGACCGCCATTGCCGCGGACGTTGCCGATGCCGCGGACTGCGCACGGCTGGTCCGCGAGGCCGAAGCCGCGGTCGGGCCGATCGACATCCTGGTCAACAACGCGGGATCCTCCAAGCGCGCACCGTTCCTCGAAGTCGATGACGAGACTTGGCAGGCCGACCTGGATCTGAAGTTGTTCGCCGCTATCCGTCTGGCGAGGCGGGTGATTCCGGGCATGGTCGAGCGGCGCTGGGGCCGGATCATCAATGTCCTGAACACCGGGGCCAAGGCACCGCCGGCTGAGGGAGCGCCGACTGCGGTCAGCCGGGCCGCCGGCATGGCACTCACCAAGGTCCTGGCTGGCGAGTTGGCGCCGCACAATGTCCTGGTGAACGCTCTGCTGGTCGGCCGGATCAAGAGCGACCAGTGGGTGCGCCGGCATGCCGCCGGTGCGGCAGGCGGCTCGAACGCCACGCTCGACGACTACTACGCCGACATGGCGCGCAACATCCCGCTGGGCCGGGTCGGCGAGGCCGACGAGTTCGCCGCGGTGGCCTGCCTGCTGGCCTCCGATCTCGGTGGCTACGTCAGCGGCACCGCCATCAACGTTGACGGCGGGCTCAGCCCGGTGGTGTAGCCCGCGTCAGCCGATCCGGATTCGGGTGCGGGCGACGGCGGAGTCCCAGCCGGACAGCAGCCGCCGGCGGGTCATCGGTGCCATGTCCGGCTCGAACCGCCGGTCCAGCGCCCAGGACGCCGCGACATCGTCCAGCGAACTGTAGATGCCGGCCTGCAGAGCGGCCAGTGCGGCCGCGCCAAGTGCGGTGGTTTCGGTCACGGTCGGCCGCTCGACCGGGATCGACAATACATCCGACAGGAACTGCATCAGCCAGTCGTTGGCCGCCATGCCGCCATCGACCCGCAGGGTTTCCGGCTTGACCCCGTCTTCGGCCATGGCGCGGAACAGGTCGCGGGTCTGATAGGCGACCGACTCCAGGGCCGCGCGCGCCAGATGCGCCCGCCCGGTGTCGCGGGTCAGCCCGAACATCGCGCCACGCGCCTCGGCGTCCCAGAATGGCGCACCCAGCCCGGTGAATGCCGGAACCAGATACACCCCGCCGGTATCGTCGACCGATCGGGCCAATGCCTCGGTCTCCGAGGCCTTCTCGATCACCCCCAGCCCGTCCCGCAGCCATTGGACGACGGCGCCGGAAACGAAGATCGCACCCTCAAGGGCGTAGGTGTTCCGACCGGCTACCCGGTAGCACAGGGTGCTGAGCAGCCGGTTCGACGAACGCACCGGGGCGTTTCCGGTGTTCAGGATCACGAAGCAGCCGGTGCCGTAGGTCGACTTGATGTCGCCGGGCCGAAAACAGGCCTGGCCGACGGCTGCCGCCTGCTGGTCACCGGCGATTCCGAGGACCGGCAGGCGCTTGCCGAGGATCGACGGGTCGGTCTCGCCGAACTCCGCGGCACAGTCCAGGATCTCCGGCAGCATCGAGGCTGGGACCTGGAAGATCTCCAGTAGACGGTCGTCCCAGGCGCTGGTGGTCAGCCCGCACAAGTTGGTGCGCGCCGCGTTGGTGGCGTCGGTGACATGCCGGCGGCCGCCGGTCAGTCGCCACATCAGGAAGCTGTCGACCGTGCCGAAGGCCAACTCGCCACGGGCCGCGCGGTCGCGGGCGCCGTCGACGTGGTCGAGGATCCAGGCGACCTTGGTGGCCGAGAAATATGGGTCGAGCAGTAGTCCGGTGCGCTCGGTGATCAGATCCTCAAGCCCGTCGTCGCGCAGCCGTGCACACACACCGGCGGTTCGTCGGTCCTGCCACACGATGGCGTTGTGGATCGCCTTGCCTGTGCCGCGGTCCCAGACGATCGTGGTCTCGCGCTGGTTGGTGATGCCGATCGCCGCGACGCTGAGCCCGGCGGATTCGGCGGCGTCTATGGCCTCGCGCGTAACCGCTTGGGCGGTGCTCCAGATCTCCTCGGGATCGTGCTCGACCCAACCGCTGGCCGGGTATATCTGCCGGAACTCGCGCTGGGCGACGGCTATGATCGAGCCGTCGGTACGGAACGCGATGGCACGGCTGCTGGTGGTTCCCTGGTCGATCGCGACGATCGCCTGCGTGCCGGCCATGCCAACCTCCCCGGACTGTTCCGCTGCGCCCGCATCGGTGTCGGTTTGCGCAGTCATTGGTCGTGGATTTTCGATTGAGAAAGAAAATCGAAAACGACTACCCTTTTCCAGAAAAAAGAAAACGAGGCTGGTAATGGACAAGGCGACCCGTCGGCGCGGCCGGATCAGGGAGATCGTCACCGAGCGCGGCTATGCCTCGATCGACGAGCTGGTCACCCTGTTCGAGGTGACGCCGCAGACCATCCGGCGCGATATCAACCATCTGTCGGAGCGCGGCGACCTGAAGCGCTATCACGGTGGGGCCGGGCTGTCGTCCAGCGTCGAAAATGCCCCGTACGACCGCCGCCGCCTGTCGTTCGATGCCGAGAAGCGGGCGATCGGACGCCAGGTCGCGGCCGAGATCCCGGACCATTCGTCGCTGTTCATCAACATCGGCACCACCACCGAGGCGGTGGCCGGCGCCCTGCTCGATCACACCGGCTTGCGGGTGATCACGAACAACCTGAACGTCGCCCAGATCCTGTGCCGCAATCCGAGTTTCGAGGTGATCATCGCCGGTGGCGTGGTGCGCAACCGCGACGGCGGCATCGTCGGCGAATCGGCCACTGACCTGATCCAGCAGTTCAGGGTCGACATCGGTGTGATCGGGATCAGCGGCATAGCCGAGGACGGTTCGCTGTTGGATTTCGATTATCGCGAGGTCCGGGTGGCGCAGTCGATCGTGCGCAATTCCGAAAAGGTGTTCCTGTGCGCCGACAGTTCGAAGTTCGGCCGGAAAGCCATGGTTCGCCTGGGCCATATCGCCCAGATGCACACGCTTTTCACGAACGGACCGGTACCCGAAGCGTTCGCCGATACTTTTCGACATCACAACGTTCGGACCGTGACGGCCGACGTTTGATTGGTTAAATTTCGTTTGCGAAAATTTCGACCACCTAGTACGACTCGAAATCCGCAATGCCGAAAAGACGGGCCGGTCCCTGAGAGGCATTGAGCCGGACTTCGGGAGGACAGGTGGACACGGTATCCGCGAGTGTTGATGTCCTGATCATCGGCGGTGGAATCAACGGCGCGGGGATCGCGCGGGACGCCGCCGGGCGCGGGCTTTCGGTCGTCCTTGCGGAGAAGGGTGACCTGGCGTCCGCGACCTCGTCATCAAGCACCAAGCTGGTTCACGGCGGGCTTCGCTACCTTGAGCACTACGAATTTCGTCTGGTGCGCGAGGCGTTGAAGGAGCGCGAGGTGCTGCTGCGTGCCGCGCCTCACATCATCTGGCCGCTGCGCTTCGTGCTGCCGCATCATCGCGGCCTGCGTCCGGCATGGCTGCTGCGACTTGGTTTGTTCATTTACGATCATCTCGGCGGCCGCGCGTTGCTGCCGGGAACACGGATGATCGACCTCACACGGTCACCGGTCGGCGCTCCGTTGAAGCAGGAGTACCGCCTGGGCTTCGAGTACTCCGACTGCTGGGTCGAGGACACCCGGCTCGTCGTGCTCAACGCGATGGACGCGCGGGAACGCGGAGCCGAGATCCTGACACGCACGGCGCTGGTCGACGCCAAGATCGTCGATGGAGCGTGGGTTGCGCGGCTGCTCGGCCCCGAGGGGGAGCGCATCGTCCGCGCGCGCGCGGTGGTCAATGCTGCCGGCCCCTGGGTCGCCGATGTGCTGGGCGGGCGCCTCGGCGTCAACACCGGCAGCTCCGTTCGCCTGGTCAAAGGCAGCCACATCGTCGTGCCTCGGCTGTACGAGCACGACCGCTGCTACATCTTCCAGAACTCCGATGGGCGGATCATCTTCTCGATCCCCTACGAGGGCGCGTTCACACTGATCGGCACGACCGACGAGGATTATCAGGGCGATCCCGGCGCGGCGGCGATCAGCGACGACGAGATTGCCTATCTCTGCCGCCTGACCGCCGAGTACTTCCAGGCGCCGGTAACGCCGGCCGACGTGGTCTGGACCTATTCCGGGGTTCGCCCGCTGTACGATGACGGGGCCAGCAAGGCGCAGGAGGCGACCCGCGACTACGTGCTGGAATGGTCGGAGAGCCGTGGCGGGCCGTCGCTGAGCGTGTTCGGCGGAAAGATCACCACGTTCCGCCGCCTCGCCGAGGCGGCGATGGATCATCTGAAGCGCAGCTTCCCGAAGCTCGGCCCCTCCTGGACCGGTACGGCACCGCTGCCGGGTGGCGATTTCGACCCGCGCGGGGTCGATGCGCTGGTCGGCGGGCTGCGCGAGCGTATTCCCGACCTGGGCCACGCCACCGCGCGACGGCTGGTGCGGGCCTATGGCACCCGGGTCTGGAACATGATCGGTACTGCCGACAGCGCAGCCGACCTCGGTGTCGTGTTTGGCGCGGATCTAACAGAGGCTGAAGTTCAGTATCTAATGAACCATGAATGGGCGCTGCAGGCCGAAGATGTGGTCTGGCGTCGAACCAAGCTTGGCTTGCGAATGACCAAGCAGGAGATCCACCGGCTCGACGACTGGATGGTCGCGCGCACGGCGGGCGGACTGGGAGACAGGCATGCGACGGATAGAGCGGTGGGCGGCCACTAGCGATTCCCCGGCCTGGGCTCCGCGAAAGTGCGGGAGCCCAACCAGATGACGTTGTTGATGACCGGTGTCACCCGACGTGTCGGGCGGGACATCCACATTCACGAGACCGACCTGGAACTTGTCCCTGGTTCGGTCACCGTGTTGCTGGGACCGACATTGGCCGGCAAGACGACCCTGATGCGGCTGATGGCCGGACTCGACCGGCCGACGTCCGGACGGTTGGCCGAGAACGGACGGGACGTGACCGGCATGTCGGTCCGCCAGCGTTCGGTCGCGATGGTTTATCAGCAGTTCATCAATTATCCGTCATTCACGGTATACGAGAACATCGCCTCGCCGCTTCGGCGCGCCGGGCTGAGCGCAGCGGAGATCGATCGTCGGGTCCGTGAAACCGCGGAGACCTTGCGGATCGACGCCCTGCTCGGACGGTTGCCGCAGGAACTGTCCGGCGGACAGCAGCAGCGTACCGCGCTGGCCCGGGCCCTGGTGAAGCAGGCCGACCTGCTGCTCCTCGACGAGCCGCTGGTCAATCTCGACTACAAGTTGCGTGAGGAGCTGCGCGCGGAACTGCGCGAGATCTTCAATCAGCGTGATGCGATTGCCGTCTATGCGACGACCGAGCCGCTTGAGGCATTGATGATGGGCGGGCGCACTGTCGTCGTGCACGAGGGACGCGTGCGACAGGTCGGACCAACCGCCGAGGTCTTCAAGAACCCGGCTTCGGAGACGGTCGGTTCGATTTTCTCCGACCCGCCAATGAACCTGATCGACGTCACGGTGAGCGGCGGTGTCGTGGCTGTCGCCGACGACCTTCGGTTCCCGGCGACCGGTCACCTTGCGGCACTGCCCGACGGCCGGTTCCGGCTTGGCGTGCGCAGTCCGCACCTCCACCTGCGGCGCTCCGGGCCTGATCAGGTTGCCATCGGCGGAACCATCGACCTGGCCGAGATCAATGGTTCCGAGACCTTCGTGCACGTCGCCCATCACGGGGTGTCGTGGGTTGCGCAGGAACTCGGGGTGCACACGCTGGCACTGGGTGCGCCGGTGACCGTGTACCTGGACCCGCATCACGTCTTCGCGTTTGACGCGGCCGGCACGCTGGTGGCATCGCCGGCACCCGCCGTACCGGCTGCTGGTTGAGGAGGCGGCGATGGCGCGCATCGACTTCGAGAGCATCGCTCAAAGCTACCTGGGCCGCGACGCCGACCCGGCCAGCTTTGCGCTGAAGCCGATGAACCACGAATGGATGGACGGCGGCGCCTATGCGCTGCTCGGGCCGTCCGGCTGTGGCAAGACCACCTTGCTGAACGTGATCTCCGGTCTGGTCCGGCCGACTTTCGGTACCGTGCGCTTCGATGGAGTCGACGTCACCGATCTGCCGACCGAACAGCGCAACATTGCCCAGGTTTTCCAGTTTCCGGTGATCTACGACACGATGACGGTGCGCGACAATCTGGCGTTCCCGTTGCGCAATCGCCGGGTCGACCCGGCGACGATCGACTCCCGCGTGACCGAGATCGCCGACATGCTGGAGCTGACGCCGGATCTTGGCAAGCGGGCCCGCAACCTGTCGGCGGATGCCAAACAGAAGATATCGCTGGGCCGCGGATTGGTACGTTCCGACGTGGCGGCCATCCTGTTCGACGAGCCGCTGACGGTGATCGATCCGCATCTCAAATGGCAGCTTCGACGCAAGCTCAAGCAGGTGCACGATCGATACAAGCTGACCCTGGTGTACGTTACCCACGACCAGAATGAGGCGCTGACCTTCGCCGACCAGATCGTCGTGATGAGCGAGGGGCGCATCCTGCAGGTCGGTACCCCGCAGGAACTGTTCGAGCGACCCGCCCACACCTATGTCGGCTATTTCATCGGCTCGCCCGGGATGAACGTCCTGCCCTGCCGCGCCGAGGGCGACGGCGTATCGGTCGATGGCGTCGGAATCCCGCTTCCTGAGTCGTTCATCCATCAGGTGCGGACAGTGGGCGGCGTCACCTCGATTGGCGTGCGCCCGGAATTCCTGAGCTTGGCCGATACGGCAGCCGGCTCCGGTGTTCCGGTCTCGATCGTGGGGGTCGAGGATCTCGGCCAGTATCGCATCGTTACGGCCCGCCTTGGCGAACGGGCTCTCAAGATCAAGGTGCCGGAGGACGTCGCAATCCCGAGCGGCGACGCTTACGCCGTGTTCGATGCGGGCCGCACGCGGCTCTACTCCGACGACGTTCTGGTGGGCTGAGGGAGGGATCGGGCATGGATAAATGGCACGACAATCGGGCCTGGTTCCTGGTGATCCCGGTCTTTGTCATCGTCGCGATCAGCGCGATCATTCCGCTGATGACCGTGGTGAACTACTCGGTCCAGGACATTTTCGGCCCAGGCCAGCGCGTGTTCGTCGGCACCGAGTGGTTCGAGGAGGTTCTGGGCGACCGCCGGCTGCAGGACGCCCTGGTTCGGCAGTTCATCTTCTCGGGCCTGGTGCTGCTGATCGAGATTCCGCTGGGCGTACTGATCGCGCTGGCAATGCCGAAGAAGGGGTGGAGCGTATCGCTTTGCCTGGTGTTGCTGGCGCTGCCGCTGCTGATTCCCTGGAACGTGATCGGCACCATCTGGATCATTTTCACCCGCCAGGACATCGGGCTGATGGGACATACGATCGCCCAGCTCGGACTGCGGTTCGACCATACCGGTTCGCCGTTCGATGCCTGGGTCACGCTGATGCTGATGGAGGTGTGGCACTGGACACCACTGGTGGTGCTGCTGGCCTATGCCGGCCTGCGGGCAATCCCGGAGGCGTATTTTCAGGCAGCGCGCATCGACGGCGCGTCGGCCTGGGCGGTGTTCCGCTACATCCAACTGCCGAAGATGCGCGGGGTGCTGACCATCGCGGTGCTGCTGCGGTTCATGGACAGCTTCCTGATCTACGCCGAACCGTTCGTTCTGACCGGAGGCGGTCCGGGCAATGCCACCACCTTCCTGTCGATCCACCTGGTCAAAATCGCGATCGGCCAGTTCGACCTCGGGCCGGGAGCGGCGTTCTCGATTGTCTACTTCCTGATCGTGCTGCTGTTCAGCTGGCTGTTTTACCAGGCGCTCCAGAGCGTCGGTACCGGCGACAAGGGGTGAAGGGAGACCGACGATGAGGATCCAGAAACGCACCCTGGCGCTCGGCCTGTACCTCGTCCTGCTGATGCTGCCGATCTACTGGATGGTGAACATGTCGCTGCGCAGCAACGCGGCGATCCTGACCCAGTTCAGCCTGTATCCGATCGACCCGACCCTGGAAAACTACATCCGGATCTTCACCGATCCGTCCTGGTACTCGGGATACGTCAACTCGATCATCTATGTCAGCCTGAACACCGCGATCTCGCTTACCGTGGCCTTGCCGGCGGCCTATGCGTTCTCGCGCTACCGCTTCCTCGGCGACAAGCACCTGTTCTTCTGGCTGCTGACCAACCGAATGGCACCGCCGGCGGTTTTTCTGCTGCCGTTCTTCCAGCTCTATTCGACCGTCGGTCTGATCGACACCCACATTGCGGTCGCCATCGCGCATTGCCTGTTCAACGTGCCATTGGCGGTCTGGATCCTGGAAGGTTTCATGTCGGGGGTCCCGCGCGAGGTCGATGAGACCGCCTACATCGACGGCTATTCGTTCCCGCGCTTCTTCGCCCTGGTGTTCGTGCCGCTGATCCGCACCGGCATCGGTGTCACGGCGTTCTTCTGCTTCATGTTCTCGTGGGTCGAACTGCTGCTGGCACGCACCCTGACGACCACCGAGGCCAAGCCGATCGCGGCGGTCATGACCCGAACCGTCAGCGCCACCGGCCTGGACTGGGGACTGCTGGCCGCCGCCGGAGTGCTCACCATCGTGCCGGGCGCGCTCGTGATCTGGTTCGTTCGGAACTACATGGCCAAAGGTTTCGCCATGGGCCGGGTCTGAGGAGGGCGCAGCGATGCTCGAATGGATGGCCTGGACCCTGCCGACCGCAGTGTTCTTCGCAACCATAGCGGCAATTCTGGCTGGAATGACGGTGTGGGAGATCGCGCGGCCCAGTGTACCCCGCCGCGGTTTCCTGCCGTTGGTTACTACCCGTGGCGACCGGTTGTTCATCGGCCTGCTGGGCAGTGCCTACCTGCACCTGGTCTGGATTGCCGCCACCGACGCCACGCTCTGGATCGTCCTGGCTCTGGCAGCGGCTTGGATGGCGATCGTCATGCGGTGGGGTTGAGAGCCGCTACCCATTCATCGCCGGCGGAACGCCTTCGGCGTCGGTGATGGTTCCGCTCCGGTACGGAGCGAGAAAAAAACGGAGGCCAACAGGGAGATAGCTCATGAGAGCGGCACATCGTGTCACCCTCCGGCGACTGTTGATGGGAACGGTGCTCGCCGTGTCCGTCGCGGCAGCCGGCGTGCCATCGGCCGTCCGCGCCGACATGGCGGCAGCGCAGAAATGGATCGACAGCGAATTCAATCCATCGACGCTGTCCAAGGAGCAGCAGCTCAAGGAGATGGAGTGGTTCATCAAGGCGGCCGAGCCTTTCAAGGGCATGGAGATCAAGGTCGTATCGGAGACCATTCCGACCCACGAATATGAGTCGAAGGTTCTCACCAAGGCATTTCAGGAGATCACCGGGATCAAGGTCACGCACGACCTGATCCAGGAAGGCGATGTGATCGAGAAGCTGCAGACCCAGATGCAGTCCGGCGAGAACATCTATGATGCGTATGTCAACGACTCGGACCTGATCGGTACGCATTCCCGGTACGGCTACGTGGTCAACCTGACCGACTGGATGGCCGGTGAAGGCAAGGCGGTCACCCTGCCGACCCTCGACATCGACGACTTCATCGGCAAGGAGTTCACAACGGGCCTCGACGGCAAGCTCTATCAACTGCCCGACCAGCAGTTCGCCAACCTGTACTGGTTCCGCTACGACTGGTTCCAGCGCCCCGACTTCCAGGCCAGGTTCAAGGAACTCTACGGGTATGATCTGGGCGTGCCGGTAAACTGGTCCGCGTACGAGGACATCGCCGAGTTCTTCTCCAAGCACGTCAAGGAAGTCGACGGCAAGGCGATCTACGGCCACATGGACTACGGCAAGAAGGCGCCGGATCTTGGCTGGCGGTTTACCGACGCATGGCTGTCCATGGCCGGTGCCGGCGACAAGGGTTCGCCGAATGGCAAGCCGGTCGACGAGTGGGGCATCCGGGTCGATGGCTGCCGTCCGGTCGGCTCAAGCGTAACCCGCGGCGGCGCCACCAACGGCCCGGCTGCGAAATACGCCCTTCGCAAATACATGGAGTGGCTGCGGCAGTACGCCCCCCCGGGCGCGCTTGGCATGGACTTCTATCAGTCGCTGCCGAGCCTGGCGAAGGGCAACGTCGCCCAGCAGATCTTCTGGTACACCGCGTTCACCGCGTCGATGGTCGAGCCTCGCGAGAAGGGCAACAACACGGTCGACGACAAGGGCGCTCCATTGTGGCGCATGGCGCCGTCGCCGCATGGCCCCTATTGGGAAGAGGGCCAGAAGCTCGGCTACCAGGACGCTGGTTCGTGGACTCTGATGAAGTCCACACCGGTCGATCGCCGCAAGGCGGCTTGGCTGTTCGCGCAGTTCACGGTGTCCAAGACCGTCTCGCTCAAGAAGAGCCATGTCGGGCTGACGATCATCCGCGACAGCGACATCAACCACCAGTCGTTCACCGACCGGGCAGCCAATCTCGGCGGACTGGTCGAGTTCTATCGCAGCCCAGCGCGCGTCGCCTGGACGCCGACCGGCACGAACGTGCCCGACTATCCCAAGCTCGCTCAGCTGTGGTGGCAGAACATCGGTGAAGCGGTCTCGGGCGAAGTCACGGTGGACACTGCCATGGATAACCTCGCTCGCGAGCAGGACAAGGTCATGGAGCGCATCGCGCGTTCCGGAGCCCAGGGCGACTGCGGTCCGAAACTGAACGAGGAGCGTGACGCTTCCTATTGGCTGGGTCAGCCGGGGGCGCCGAAGGCGAAGCTCGCCAACGAGAAGCCGCAAGGCCAGACCGTCAAATACGACGACCTGATCAAGGCATGGCGTGAAGGCCGGGTGAAGTGACTCCTCCCACTCCCGGGTAGCGACGCCGACTGGGCGGGACCGATACGGTCCCGCCCATTTTCTTTGTTGGCAGCGGGTCCGTTGGGCAACGATCACCGGGACAGGGCGTTACTCGCAGTGCGACAACCGGTGCACTGCGAGGACCGATGAGACGCTCGTTCGCCTACAAGGTTGTGTTTTTCATCGCCTTGCTGGCCACCACCCTCGCTCTTGGTGGGGCGCTGGCTCACGCATACGGGTTACCGAACAAGATCGATCTGTCACGCGACGAGTACTTCGTGGCCCAGAAGGCGTATGCTGGCTGGAATCGGCTGGCGTATGTCTTGCTGGTTCAGTTCCTGTCGATGGCGGCCATCCTGCTCATGTCACGGCGCGTTCCACAGGTGCGGTGGCTGGTCGCTGCCGGGATCGTCTTCCTGGTATGCGCGCAGGCGGTTTTCTGGATCTACACGGCTCCCGCGAACGCCCTGACCGACAATTGGACGGTCATTCCCGACAACTGGGAGGTTTTGCGGCTGCGCTGGGAGTACTCCCACCTCGCAGGCGCGGTGTTCCAGCTGCTGGCCATGTCCTCGCTGGTCGTGGCCGCGCTGAGGAGCCGCCGGCGTTGCGGCTGACATCCCAGGTCGGGCTCAGCCGCAACGCCGGCGCATCAGACCATTAGACCCCGCGGATGCGTGCCAGGAAGCCGTCGACCTGGGCCCGCAGGGTCTCGGAGTTCCTGGACAGCTCGCCCGCCGCTTCCAGCACCTGATGGGACGCCGAGCCCGTGTCCGTGGCCGAGCGTGTCACCTCTGCGATCGTCGCCGACACATCATGGGTTCCGCTCGACGCCTGCTGGACGTTGCGGGCGATCTCGTTGGTGGCGGCACCCTGTTGCTCGACCGCCGCGGCGATGGTGGTGGCGATCTCGTTGATCTGCTCGATCGTCTTGCTGATCATCCGCACGGCACCGACCGATTCGTTGGTCGCTGCCTGCATCTCGGTGATCTTGGTGCTGATCTCCTCGGTTGCCGTGGCGGTCTGGGTGGCCAGATTCTTGACCTCCGACGCCACGACGGCAAAGCCCTTGCCGGCTTCCCCGGCGCGGGCCGCCTCGATGGTCGCGTTGAGCGCCAGCAGGTTGGTCTGGGCGGCGATGTCGTTGATCAGCTTGACCACGTCGCCGATCCGCTGGGCTGCCTCGGCAAGACCATGGATCTGAGTGTCTGTCCGTGTCGCCTGCTGGGTGGCCTCGCCGGCGATGCGCGTGGACTCCGACACCTGCCGGCTGATCTCGGCGATCGAGCTTGAGAGTTCTTCGGCGGCGCTGGCGGCGGTCTGCACGTTGGTAGACGCCTGCTCGGAGGCGGTTGCCACAGCCTGCGATTGCCGGCTGGTTTCCTCGGCCGACGCGGACATCGATTCCGCCGTCGACTGCAACTCGGTCGAGGCCGACGACACGGTTTGGACGATCTCCTTCACACTTGCTTCGAACTCGTTGGCCAACCGCTGCATCGCGGCCGTCTTCTCGGCTTCGGCATCGGCCTTGCTCCGCTCCTGCTCGTCGCGCGTCCGGTCGGCATCGATCATGTTTTCCTTGAACACCTGAACGGCACCGGCCATCACGCCGATCTCGTCGCCCTGGTTCCGCGAGGGTACTTCAGCGTCAAGGTCGTGTGCCGCCAGCCGCAGCATCACGGACGTCAACCCGCCGATCCGGGCCGTGATGGTCCGGACCAGAACCAGGCCGAACAGCAGCACCGCCGCCGCCGCAGCCAGGGCGGCGCCGATCACGGTTGCCTGCATGGTTTCGCGGGCGGACCGCAGCGCGGCGGTGGCCGTGGCGGCCTTCGTGCGGTTCGCTTCGAGCATCGCGCCGACCTGCGAGGAGATCGCGTTGACGCTGGCGCCGTAGTCCCCGTTGATCAGTTCGTTGGCCTGGACCTGCGCGAAGCTGCCGGCGAAGTCGAGAACCTGGGTGCCGTTTGCGATCAACGGGGTCAGGTTGGCGCTGATCTGGTCGATGACGGTCGCCGTGTCGGGATCGGCGGTCTCGCGCGCGGACGCCAACTGCTCCTCGAACGCCTTCATCGTCGTCACGAACTCAGCCCGCAGCCCGGCCTGCCGATCGAGATCGAGTTCGGCCGCGGCCCCGGTTACCAGGCCGCGCTGCTTCTCGACCAGCAACGAGATCCGCGAGCCGAACTGGCTGCCGCGCACAGCGCTGGCAAGCGTATCGCCGGCCGCGGCCATCCGCTCGGCACCATAGATGGCGGAGACCGAGACGCCGGCCAGGGCGACGCAGACGATCAGCATCAGGATGTAAAGCTTGGCCCTGACGGTGAGGGTCAGGGAAAGGCGTTTCGGAAGGATGGTCACTGTCGGCTCCTTGCCCCGGTCGGTCAGGCCGCCATCGGGGGCGGCAGTCACGACGATCTCAATTGGCTGCAATTATCTTGAATTGTGCGGATAGCGTGTATTCGTTTCTGTTATCGGACCGTATGTTGGAGTGCTTACCAAACGGTTAATTCAGCCAAAGCCGGGGCGCGAATGGCCGTGATCGCGCCTGCGTTGTTCCAGTTGTCGTCGGCGGACGGTCCGGATACCGTGGGCGCATCGATCCCGGACCGGGTGACGGGCGGCGGCGCCATGTGCGATGGCCGCCCATCCTTTCGAGAGGACGCAGTATCGTGACGACCGACAGTCGAGCCGCGCCGGTGACGGCAGGCGAGGCGGATAGCCCCTATGCGTGGTATCGGCTGGCGATGTCGCTGCTGATCAGCATGATCGGCGGCGTCGGGCTGTGGTCGGTGGTGGTCACGCTGCCGGCGGTCGAGGCCGAGTTCGACGTGGCGCGGGGCGACGCCTCGTTGCCCTACACGGCCACGATGATCGGCTTTGCGGTCGGCGGCATCATGATGGGTCGTCTCGCCGATCGGTTCGGCATCCTGGTGCCGCTGCGCTTTGGCACCGTCGCCCTCGCCCTTGGCTATGCCGCGGCCAGTCAGTCGACCAGTCTCTGGCAGTACACGCTCGCGCATGGGTTGCTGGTCGGGCTGTTGGGCAGCTCGTCGACGTTCGGGCCGATCATTTCCGACGTGTCGTTGTGGTTCGTGCGCCGGCGCGGCATCGCGGTGGCGATCGGTGCCAGCGGCAGCTACATGGCGGGGACGGTTTGGCCGCCGATCATCCAGCACCTGATCGACTCGATCGGCTGGCGCGACACCCACCTGGTGGTCGCGGCGTTCTGCTTCGCGACCTTGATCCCTCTGTCGGCGGCGTTGCGCCGGCGTCCGCCGTCCACGCTGGCGTCGGTGCCGCCCTCGGCGGAACCGAGGGGCGGTGCCTCGATGGCCAGCACGATGTCGCCGGCTGCCTTGCAGACCCTGTTGCTGATCGCCGGGCTGAGTTGCTGTGTCGCCATGGCCATGCCGCAGGTCCACATCGTCGCGTACTGCGCCGATCTCGGCATCGGCACGGCCCGTGGTGCCGAGATGCTGTCGCTGATGCTTGCCACCGGTGTCGTCAGCCGGCTTGCCTTCGGCGGTATCAGCGACCGCATTGGCCCGCTGAAGGCGCTGCTGCTGAGCTCCGGGTTGCAGGCGCTGTCGCTGCTGCTGTTCCTGCCGTTCGAAGGCCTGGGCATGCTCTATCTCGTATCGGCACTCTTCGGCCTTTCCCAGGGCGGTATCGTGCCGACCTACGCCCTGATCGTGCGTCAGTTCTTCCCCCCGGCCGAGGCAGGTGCCCGTGTCGGGCTGGTGCTGTCGGCCACCCTGCTGGGCATGGCGCTCGGCGGCTGGATGTCGGGGGCGATCTACGACCTCACGCTGTCCTATCAGGCGGCGTTCCTGAACGGGGTCGCCTGGAACATCCTTAACCTGGCAATCGCGGCGTTCCTGCTGCTGAAGCTCGGCCGCCGGTTGTCCCTGTCGTCGTCCCCGGCATAGTGTTCACAGGCTCCGGTCCGGAGTCTGATCGCCCAACGAAAGGATAGAACCGATGCCCATCACCGGCCGCTACGTGCTCATGGCGAGCATGGATGTCGATCCCGACAAGGACGCGATCTTCAACGAGGTCTACGACCAGGAGCACATCCCCTACCTGATGGAGGTGCCGGGCGTGCTGTCGGTCACCCGCGCCATTGCTGAGCCGTTGTCGATGATGCTGGGCGGCGAGAAGCGGACCATGCCGATGGAAGGCCCGCGCTACACTGCGATCTACGAGATCGAGAGCCCCGACGTCGTGCTGAGCCCGGAGTGGGCGGCGGCCGTCGAGCGCGGCCGCTGGCCGGCTGAGGTGCGTCCGCACACCCGGAACCGCCAGCACCGCCTGTTCAAGGTCAGTTGAGCGGGTCCGGTACTGAACCTGCTGACAAACCCTGACACGAGGGTTGCCTAAAGAGGAACGGTCAGTCCGACCTCTGAGGAGCCCTTCTGTGAGCGCCAATCCGTCCACGATGACCCCGCTGTCACGGCTCGCCTGCCCGGTCGTGGAGTTGCGCCAGTACACGCTGCGACCGGGCATGCGGGACGCGTTGATCGACCTGTTCGACCGGGAGTTCGTGGAAACTCAGGAAGCGCTCGGGATGGCCGTGATCGGGCAATTCCGGGACCTCGACGATTCCGAGCGTTTCGTCTGGCTGCGCGGCTTTGCCGACATGGCGGTGCGCCGGTCGGCGCTGACCGCGTTTTATGACGGACCGGTGTGGGCAGCGCACCGCGACGCCGCGCGCGCGACCATGGTCGACACCGACGATGTCCTGCTGCTGCGCCCGGCGGCTCCGGGTTCCGGTTTCGCGACGATCAGGCCCCGGCCACCACACCGCACGCGATCGGTGCGGCCGACCTTGATGACGGCCACGATCCACTATCTCGCCGGGCCGGCGGATCATGGGTTTCTCGCGTTTCATCAGCAGACCGTCGAGCCGGTGCTGCGTCGGGCCGGTGCGACGGCAATCGCGACCCTGGTGACCGAGGACAGCGCGAACACCTATCCGCGCCTGCCGGTTCGCGAAGGCGAGAACGTCCTGGTCCGTTTCGCGACGTTCTTCGACCGGGCCGCCTACGACCGGCACCTCGACGCGCTGTCGCGCTCGGCGGCGTGGCGCGAGGCGTCCGACGCTCTGGACCGCCGGGTGGCCCGGCCGTCGGAGACGCTGCGTCTGATCCCTACAGCCCGTTCGGCGCTCTGACAACGACCGTTGCAGGGGAGGCTCAGAACACGCTCCAACCCATCTCGGCGGCCAGCAGTTCCAGCGCGATGGTGCCGGCGTGCGAATTGCCGTTGGCGTTGAGGCCGGGCGACCACACCGCGATTGCCGCCTTGCGCGGCACGATGGCGAGGATCCCGCCGCCGACCCCGCTCTTGCCGGGCAAGCCGATGCGGAAGGCGACATCGCCGGACGCGTCGTAGTGACCGCAGGTCAGCATCAAGGCGTTGATGCGACGGGCCCGCTCCGGTCGCACCACTTCAAGGCCGGTCAGCGGGTCGCGTCCTCCGGCCGACAGGAACAGCCCGGCTCGGGCCAACTGGACGCAGGTCATGCTGAGGGCGCACTGGTGGAAGTACACCGCCAGCGCCGATTCCACCGGATTCTTCAGCTGCCCGAACGCCGACAGGAAATGCGCCAGGCTGAAGTTCCGGTGCCCGGTTTCCGCCTCGGAGCGGGCGACTTCGTCGTCGATCGACACGTCCGGATCATCGGCGAGCCGCTGAAGGAACCCCAGGATTTCGTTGATCACCGCTTCCGGCGGCCGCCCCTCGAGCAGCACGTCGGTTACCACGATGGCGCCGGCATTGATGAACGGGTTGCGCGGAATTCCATGCTCGCGTTCAAGCTGGACGATCGAGTTGAAGGATGAACCCGATGGTTCCCGCCCGATGCGCTTCCAGAGCTCGTCGCCGAGTTCGCCGAGCGCGAGGGTCAGCGTGAAAACCTTGGAGATGCTCTGGATGGAGAACGGCACCAGGGCATCGCCGGCGGTCGCCACCTCGCCGTCCACGGTCACCACGGCGATTCCGAACTTCGACGGATCGACCCGTGCCAAGGCCGGGATGTAGCCCGCCACCTTGCCCTCAACCAGATGCGGACGCACCCGCTCGGCAATGCGCTGCAGCGTCGCGGTCAGGTCCATGCTTGGTTTTCCTCAGCGAGCGGTCAATGGGGTGCGCCCGGAACGGGTGCGTCCCGATCCGAGGACCACCGCCATTGATCGGCGTCCGGTTGGATCGCGACACCGCCGAGCCACCGTAGCGGAGGCTGACAGGCAAGCCAATCGAGCCGGCCGTCGAGGATGTCATGGCCGTCGTAGGTCAGCACCAGGCGACGGCGTGGCCACGGCTCGTGCGCCGTCAGCGGGTCGACGGCGAACGGTGGCCTGGACGCCTTCAACATGCCGCCCAGGATCGCCCAGAGCATCAGGTCGCCAAGGAACGGCAGGGGCTCGGTTTCGTCCTGCAGGGTAACGAACACGCGCCCGGCGGTTGTCGGCTCGTCGCGCATGGCCTGCAGGACCAGCCGTTCGGTAAGAGCCAGGCCGTCATTGGTCCATGGCAGATCCTGCAGATGCCGGTGCAGCGCCGACGCCATCGGCGGCAGCTCCGGCGTCCCGGCCGCCGCGATCGCATGCAGGGACTGCGGACTCGGGTCGCGCAACGCGGACCAGACTTCACGACCAAGGGCGTACTGCGTGTCGACGACCGGCGTTCGCGTCGACCACAGGCTGCGCAATTCGGCCGGGCTCAACATGCCGAGGCCAATGAACCGGTCGACAAGCGGAAACCGGTCGACACAGATCAGCTCCAAGGCGGCGGGCCGGGCACCCTCGGAGAATGCCGCCAGCACCCGGGCCAGGATCAACTGGTCGTAGGAATCGTGCTCGAACCACAGAACGACGCGCTGGTACCGGCCGGCGGCAGCAGCCAGGCCGGCGGCTTCAGCCTCCAGGCGGCTTCGTGCCTCGTCGACCGTCAACCCATAGGCATCCACCAGGAACGCCGCGCGGGCGGTGAACAGGTCGCCGTTGTTCGGCACCGGGCCCTGGCAGATCGGATCCGAGACCTCCAGGAAGTCGCCGATGAAGCCGGCAGCCTGCAGTGCGGCCCGGATGTCGGATCCGCAACGCAGGTGAAGGGTCGGGCAATCGCCGTCCGGTGCGTGCGCGGCGGCCATGGATCGTCGTGCTTCGGCCAGGCGGCCGGCATGGGCCACCAGGGCGGGCCAGCTGGGCAGTCCGAGCTCGCGGGCAATCACCAGTTGCGCATCGTCGGGATGGCCGAAGGCGGCGGACAGCAGGTCGTCCGGCATCCCGATCGCTCTGGGGTGGTGGGTCCGCACCCGGCTCAGTGATTCCGGCTCTCCGGCGGCGATGCCGTGGTGGAGGGCGCGAGCGCGGAAGCGCTGCTCGTCCAGATCAAGCGGCCGAGGGTCGGCGAGGGCGGTGGTGTCATCGGCAGGCGCGGCGACCGGCATGAAGACCTCCCCTGGATCGTGCCCGTCCCACGGTCCCGCGATCGGACTCGCCGCGGACAGCGTTCAGGCGGCGATCCCGGGCGCCGCCTGTGGAGCGGGATGCGTCGATCACACTCCCAAACGGTATCGGCCGGTGGCCACGTGTTCAAGAGCGCGCCGCTTTCCAGTTACCAGACGGGCTCGGAATGCCCATAGTGATCGCACACGCGCGGCCGGGCCAGCTTGGCCTATCGACAATGAACCGGCGTTGGGGGATCCATCGATGACCTATTGCCTTGGTGTGCTTTTGCCGGCCGGCTTGGTGCTGGCGTCGGATTCGCGAACCAATGCCGGTATCGATCATATCGCGACCGTTCGAAAGCTGGCGCTGTTCGAGAACCCGGGCAAGGCGGTGATCACCGTGCTGTCCGCCGGCAATCTGGCGACCACCCAGGCCGTCGTCACCATCATCAAGCAGAACCTGAACACCGCGGATGTGGGTCGGGACCTGTTCACGATGGGGTCGATGTTCGAGGTGGCGCAGACCGTTGGAACCGTGCTGCGCGAAGTGCTGGCGCGGGACGGCGATGCGGTCCGTCCGTTCGGCGATCCGGGCGCCAGCTTCCTGGTCGGCGGCCAGATCCTGGGCGAGCCGCCTCGGCTGTTCCAGATCTACACGGCCGGGAACTTCGTGGAGGCCGCGGCGCGCAACCCGTTCCTGCAGATCGGCGAGACCAAGTACGGCAAGCCGATCCTGGACCGGGCCGTCCGTGACGAACTGTCGCTCACCGCTGTGGCCAAGCTGGCGCTTCTGTCGTTCGATGCGACCATCCGAAGCAACCTGTCGGTCGGTCCGCCGATCGACATGCTGTGCTACGAGACCGACAGCTTCAGCATCGGGAACCTGTCGAAGTACACCGAGGATGACCCGTATCTGGCCGAGTTGCGCAGCACCTACGGTGCGGGGTTGCTGGATGTCGTCCGCCGCTTGCCGGAACCACCGCTGGCCAATCGCGACGGCCCGATGCGGGACTGACTGTCCGGTGTCCGACCCTGGCGCAGCCGGCATGAGTGTTTTGTACGCCGGGGGGTGGGCGAAGGTGCGGTCGATCGTTTAGCCTTCGGCGCGACCGGTGGGCGCGCAATCCAGGAGGCATTTCGTGAACGCGATATTCGACGAGGCGGAACTCGCCACCATGAAGTTCGGCGTGGGCCAGCCGGTGCCCCGGACCGAGGATCCCACGCTGCTGATGGGCCAGGGCCGATACACCGACGACCTCAATCGCGACGGCCAGGCGTATGGCGTCTTCGTGCGGTCCTCGATCGCCCATGGCGTGCTGAACGGCATCGACCTCGACGAGGCTCGGGCGATGCCGGGCGTGCTGGCGATCTACACCGGAGCGGACCTGGCGGGGTATGGCCCGATCCGCTGCGGCGTCCCGTTGAAGAACTTCGACGGCTCCGAGATGCGCAATCCGATGCGCCCGGCGTTTCCGACCGACAAGGTGCGGTTCGTCGGCGACCCGATCGCCATCGTGGTCGCCGAAACGCCGGACCAGGCGCGCGACGCGGCCGAGGTCGTGGTGCCGGACATCGACCCGCTGCCGGCGGTGACCGATGCCAAGTTGGGTGCCGCCGACGGCGCACCGCTGCTCTATGACGAGACACCGAACAATGTCGTGCTGGACTATCACTTCGGCGACAAGGCAGCTGTGGACAAGGCGTTCGCGTCGGCCGCCCATGTCACCAGGCTCGGTATCCTCAACAATCGGGTGATCGTGTCGGCGATGGAACCGCGCTCGGCGATCGCCGAATACGATCCGGCCGACGAAAAATGGACGATCCGGGTCGGCAGCCAGGGCGCGTTCGGTCTGCGCAACCTGCTGGCCAACGACATCCTGAAGGTGGCGCCGGAAAAGGTCCGGGTGCTGACCGGGAATGTCGGTGGCTCGTTCGGCATGAAGGCATTCGTCTATCCGGAGTATCCGGCGCTGTTCCACGCGGCGCGCGATCTGGGTCGGCCGATCAAGTGGACGTCGGATCGCTCCGAGAGCTTCCTGGCCGACCAGGCCGGCCGCGACCACGAGGTGACCGCCGAACTGGCGCTCGATGCCGAGGGCCGGTTCCTGGCGTTGCGGATTAACGGCTACGGCAACATGGGCGCGTATATCGGGCAGGTCAGCCCGATGATGTCGACCCTGAACATCGTGAAGAACGTCACCAGCGTCTACAAAGTGCCGGCGATGGAGGTGACGACCAAGTGCGTCTTCACCAACAGCTCGCCGGTCAGCGCCTATCGTGGTGCAGGGCGGCCGGAAGGCAACTATTACATGGAGCGGCTGGTCGAAACCGCTGCCCGCGAGATGGGCATCGACCGGGTCGAGTTGCGCCGCCGCAACCACATCCAGCCGTCGGAGATCCCCTACGACACCGTGTCGGGCCTGACCTACGACAGCGGCGAGTTCACTGCCGTGCTCGACAAGGCGCTGGCATTCGCCGATTGGGACGGCTTCGAAACGCGCAAGGCGGAGAGCCAGGCGCGCGGCAAGCTGCGCGGCCGCGGGATCGGCGACTACCTGGAAGTCACCGCCCCGCCGCAGAACGAGATGGGCGGTATCCGCTTCGAGGACGACGGCACGGTGACGATCATCACCGGCACCCTGGACTACGGTCAGGGCCACTGGGCGCCGTTCGCCCAGGTGCTGCACAGCAAGCTGGGCGTGCCGTTCGAGAAGGTCCGGCTGTTGCAGGGCGACAGCGACGAATTGATCGCCGGCGGCGGCACCGGTGGGTCGAAGTCGATCATGGCGAGCGGTGCGGCGATCGTGGAGGCCAGCGACAAGGTGATCGAAGCCGGCAAGCAGATCGCCGGGCACCTGCTGGAAGCGGCCGTGGCCGACATCGAGTTCCAGCGCGGCCGGTTCTCGATCGCCGGGACCGACCGGTCGATCGGGGTGATGGAGATCGCCGAGAAGCTGCGCGGCGGCATCGACCTGCCGGACGACGTGCCGCATACCCTGGACGTCAAGCACGTCCACGAGGGCGGCCCGTCCGCGTTCCCGAATGGCTGTCATGTCGCCGAGGTCGAGATCGACCCGGACACCGGGATTGTCGAGGTGGTGCGCTACCACATGGTCAACGATTTCGGCACGGTGGTGAACCCGCTGCTGGTCGAGGGTCAGGCCCATGGCGGCATCGTCCAGGGGATCGGTCAGGCGTTGATGGAGCGCTGCGTCTATGACGGGGACGGCCAGGTGCTGACCGGCTCGTACATGGACTACGCGGTGCCGCGGGCGGCCGACGCGCCGTTCTTCGCCTTCGACACCCACTCGGTGCCGGCGACCACCAACCCGCTGGGTGCGAAGGGCTGCGGCGAGGCCGGCTGTGCCGGTTCGCTGCCGGCGGTGATGAACGCGGTGGTCGATGCCCTGGCCGAATACGGCGTGACGCACGTCGATATGCCGGCTACGCCGCAGAAGGTGTGGAAGCTGATCCAGGACGCGCGGGGCTGATCCGTCGGGCTCCGGTCAGCCGTCGATGACGAGATCGGCGGCGTGGCCGGCGAGCGACTGGGACAGCCGGCGCGTGACGTGCTGCATCAGGTCGGGCGTGCTGCGGTCCAGGCCGTAGACCCAGTCGGGAAAGTCGAGCGGTCGCTGGATCTCCCAGATCTCGTCGTGGCGATCGGGCGACAGGATGCGCGCCGGATCGCCAACCGCGACCCAGCCGATAGGCACGACGGCGCCGGGGTCCAGGCGGGTGCGCAGGTGTACCGTCGCGTGCACGCGGATCTCGGAGCCGCGACCGAGGGCGGCGCCATGGAACACCGCGGCTCCGGTTGCGACGAACACCTCGTCTTCGATCTCCGCGCCGGTCACGTGGGCGTTCGGCCCGATCAGGCAATGGTCGCCGATCGTGCAGGGATGCTTGCGGCTCGCCCGGATCACGGCGTTCTCCATGACGATGCACTCCCGGCCGACCCGAATGGTGCCGCCAGCCTCGCCGATCAACCGCGCGCCGTGCAGAACGCGGCTGCCGGGGCCGATGCTCACGTCCCCGCACACGGTGGCGTCGGGCGCGACCCAGGCAGACGGGTCGATGCGTGGTCGTTTCCCCGCGTGTTCGATCAGCATGCTGCCTCCTCCCGTTCGATCTCGGTCGCCCGGGTTCCGATCGGGCAGGCCGAGCCGGCACACAGTGCGTGGTCGCACAGCCGGCAGGTAGTGCGAGCGAAGGCGCACGATGTTGTGGCCCTCGCCAGGAGGGTGTCGATCAGCCGCTCCAGATCGGCCTGCTGGTCGTTCGTCAGCCCGTCGAGAACAGTTTGCAGGGCCATCAGCCGGGTCTTCTGTAAATTGTCGGCGGTTCGCTCGCCTGCTGGTGTCAGCCGCAGTGGGGCGGTCTTGCCGACACGCGCGTCGCGTTCGATCAATCCTCGCCGCACAAGTCCGTCGATCACCCGGACGGCCGTCGGCTGTGCAATGCCGGCGATAGCGGAAAGTGCGCTGGCGGTGTTCTCACCGTGATACCTCAGCGTCAGCAGGATAGCGCCGGCACTGGGCGACATGCCGTCGAGCGCTTCGCGCGTGCGGTCTCCGAGTAGCGTCGCGAGCGTACCAAGCTTGTTGGCAAACAACATATGCATAGGCTATGCATTATTGATGATCTGTCAAGCCTAGGCCGATCCACAGAAACCCGTTGGCCGGACGGCCCGGAATCGGCGATGCTGCGCGTCGCGGCTTGGACGGACGGATCGCCCACGGGCAGGCTCGTCCGGGCGATCGATACAGGGATGACGATGATGCGTGGAACGGTTGCAGCGATGCTCTTGGGAGCGGGAGTTGCCCTGACGTTGGCGTCCGGCCTGCCGGCATCGGCTCAGACTGCCAGCCCCACCCCGGCGCAGCCGGCACAGGTCGATCTGCACAGCGCACAGTCACACGGCTCGCAGTTGAAGGCTGTTCCGGCCGCCGATGATACGCCGATGCGTACGATGTACGTCACGATGGGGGCAATGACCGGGTACATGTTCGCGGTCATGCCGGTGACCATGACCGCGATCACCGCCGCGGCGGCCAGCGGTGTCGCGTCGATGTGGGCCTACGACTACTTGATCGCACCAAACGGCAAGGCGCACTGACGCCGATTGCGCAGGTGCCGGATGGCTACTCGCTGACGACCCAGTAGCCCAGGCCGGCACCGACCGCCGCCGCTGTCAGCACTGTGGTCGTCCGACAGAGTGCCTGACGGGCCGCGACCGACAGCGTGGCGGGGCCGAGTATGCTGCCGCCAAGCGCGTTAGAGATCGCCGGGCCGGCCATCGGCGCCAGCATCGCGCCGCCAGTGACTGCATTGAGCGCGACCACGCCGACCACTGCGCCCGCACTGACCGCGACTATCGCTGTGGTGCTCCAGCCTGCGTCGGCTGCCGCTGGAGCAGCGGCGGGTGCCGCGGTCTGAGCGGCCGCGCCCATCGGTATCAACAGGAGGCCAAGGGCCAGGGTTGCTGCTCGAATGCGGCGCATGCCGTCCTCCCTATCGGTCGATGGGGGAAGCGTACCACATGACAGTGCCGCGGCGGCTACTCCCGCAGCATGTAGGCCAGCGTGTAGGTCTGCCGGGCTGCCGGCCGGAAGCCGAAGCCCGTTGCCGCAACCAGGTCCTCGATCTCCGCCGCGTTCTGTTCAAGCGTGACGGGGTCGTAGGATTCAACCACGACCACTCCGTCGGGCGATTGCTCGCCGGTGCCGCTGCGCAGGGCGCGCTCATTGGTCTCGGTCTTGGTTACGCTGGGATCGCAGATGCCGATGTGGGCGCCGACGATGCCGTCGCCACGTTCGGCGATCGCGCGGACCAGCGCGTCTGCCGCCGCCATGTCCTCCGAGCCGCCGGTTCGCTCCAGGCGGATGGCCATGACCGAGCCGGCATAGCCGTTCTCCGCACCGGCGCTGGCGACGCAGCGGCAGGCGCCGCGCATGAAGTCGCGGAACGCCGGTGCCATCGCGCGAGTCCATTCGGTGGGGGCATTCAGGCGCGCCAGATAGGCCGGGCTGTTGAACACCGACAGGTCGCTGCCCTCATACATCGTGAAGCAGCGGTGCCTTGGTGCGTCGTCGCTCATGTAGCGCCGGCCGCCGAGAAAGCCGGGGATGCCGACCCGCTCGGCCATGTGCTCGTAGGTGTGCCAGCGATGCCAGTCGGCCTCCATGGCCGGGTCGATATCATGCCAGATGGCCAGGAAAGCGCGCGTTCCACGCAACATTGAGAGCCCCCTTCGGTGTCGTTCAGTGGAATTCGGTTGGGTCAGTCGCGCCCGAGCAGGAAGTCGGTGATGACGTCGACCTGACACTCGTACATCTGCGTGCCGGTGTGGGTCGAGCAGCCGATCCGCCGGGCGGCCTCGATCAGCGGCGGCACTTCCGGTGCCGTGACGACGTCGCCGACATGCATGGCCGGGGTCAACCGTTCCACGTCGATGGGCAGCGCATCGTCGGGGCGCATGCCGGACGGCGAGGCGTTGGCGATCAGATCGAAGCCGGTCGGGTCGGTGTTGGACGCCGCGGAGACCGCCGGGTAGGCGGTCTTCAGCTTGGCGACCAGTTCGTCGCGACGGCCTTCGTCCAGGTCGAACACCGCCAGGCTGTCGGCGCCGCTATCGAGCAGCAACAGGCCGATTGCCGAGCCGGCACCGCCGGCGCCGACCAGCAGGGCCCGCTTGCCGGCGAGGTCGAAGCCGGATGCCCGCACCGCGTTGCAGAAGCCGATGCCGTCGGTCATGTCGCCGTGCCATCGGCCGCTCGGATTCCGGCGCAGGACGTTGGCGGCTCCCAGCAGACGGGCGCGTTCCGAGACCGTGTCGCAGACCGAGCGGGCCTTGAACTTGTAGGGGACGGTGATGACCATTCCATCCACGTTGTCGGCTCGGGCGGCGACGGCCAGGAACGCATCGATTTCCTCTTGCGGGATCTGGATCGGCACCACGACCGCGTTGGCGCCACGCGCCTCGAACCCGCGGGTGATGCCTCCCGGCGATTTCACCTGGGCGATCGGATAGCCGACAGTGAAGTACAGGCGGGTGTCGCCGCTCAGTCGTTCCAGCATGTGGGTCTCCGTTCGTTGACGGCGGTCGCGGGCGGGTGGCCGGACCGGCGCACCGTTCAGCATCTTGCCATCGCGAACCAGGTTCGGGAGTCCGTGGTTCCGCACGGCACCGGGTCCACAGGGAACGTAATCCGAGCGGAATGGTATGGATATGTATTGCAAATAATTCTCATTATCGTTAAAAGAACCATGCGGTGACACCTGCCGCACGGATCCGCAACGGTATGGGGCACCACCCCGTGAGAGAGGCGAGCGTGACGGTCCAACGAATGGTCGGGGTGCCGGCCCTGGTAGAGGCCATGCGTCAGGATGAACGGCCGGGGCCGGTCGATGCGAAATCGACCTGCAACTGGTGGCGTCCAATAGTTGCCCGGCGGCTGGTGCCGAGCATGGCCGAAGCGCCACGTCAGGCGCGGGTCGAAACGGTCGGAATCTTCAGAGCCGCCGGCGCCGAGTAGGCCGGCTGCGGGCTACTCGCCGGCCTGCCGGAACGAGGTGCCGTACACCGTCGGCTCGCCGATGGCGCGGTCGTGGGTGAGCGAGGGCACCTTGCCCCGCGCAGCGGCGACCTCGGCGAGATCGATCTCGGCGGTGATCACACCGACATCCTCGCCGGCGTCGGCAATCACCCGGCCCCAGGGATCGACGATCACCGAATGACCATAGGTGTGTCGGCCCTCGGCGTGCTCGCCGGTCTGGGCGGCGGAGATCACATAGCAGCCGGTCTCGATGGCGCGCGCCCGCTGCAGCACATGCCAATGCGCCTCGCCGGTCACCTTGGTGAAGGCGGCCGGCGCGAACAGCACCTCGGCCCCGGCCTGCGCCAGGGAGCGGTACAGATAGGGGAAGCGGATGTCGTAGCAGATCGTCATGCCCATCCGGCCCCACGGCGTCTCGGCGATCACCGCCTCGTCGCCCGCCCGGTAGGTGTTGCTTTCCCGATAGGTCTGGCCGTCGCCGACCTGCACGTCGAACATGTGGATCTTGGAGTAGCGCGCGACGATGTTGCCGCGGTCGTCGAGCAGGAAGCTGCGGTTGGCCATCTTGTCGTCGGCAACCTTGATCGAGATCGACCCGACCAGCAGCCATGTGCCGAGTTCGGCAGCGAGCCCGCGCATCGCCGCCAGGACCTCGTGACTCTCTTCCGGCTTCGCCTTGGCCAGCGCCTGATCGCGCTTCGGTTCGATCATGCCCATGACCTCGGGCGTGGTGATCAACTGCGCGCCGCGTGCCTTCGCCTCGCGGATCATCGGCGACACCCGCTCGATGTTCTCGATCGGATCGCGCGTGGTGTTGGTCTGCACGCAGGCGACGGTCAGCTTGGTCATCGGTGATCTCCCGGAAACGCGGAGCGGCAAGAGGCTCAGGCTGTCAGGCCGAGCATGGAATCCAGCTTACCCTGCCGGTCGAGCGCTGCAAGCTCGTCCGAGCCGCCGATGCCGACGCCGTCGATGAAGATCTGCGGCACCTTGTGCCGGCCCTCGGCCCGCTCGCGCATCCGGGCCCGTTCGTCGGACGAACCGCCGACGTCGTACTCGGTGAACGCGACGCCCTTGTTCTTCAGCAGCGCCTTGGCGCGGTGGCAGAACGGGCAGAACATGGTGGTGTAGATCTCGATCTTCTTGGCCATTCGTCTCTCCGTGGGTCTCGGCGGAAGATAAGGCCGGAGGCCGGGTTTCGCCAGGGCTGCCGTGCCGGTTGCCGGACAAATACGCGTGTCGGCTCAGACCACACGGGCCAACGTCAGCAGTTCCACCGAGGCCGCACCGGCGCGCAGCAGCACGCGTGTGCAGGCCCCGGCGGTGGCCCCCGAGGTCAGCACGTCGTCGACCAGCAGGACCCGCCGTCCGGCGATCGCCGACTGCCTGCGGTCGTCAACCCGGAACGCTCCCTGGACGTTGCGGGCACGCTGCGACTTGGTCAGATGGCCCTGGCTCGACGTGCGCTTGACCCGGACCAGCGCCCGGTCGGCGACCGGGATACCGGAGAGCCGACCGAGCGCGTGCGCCAGCGCGGCCGCCTGGTTGTAGCGCCGCGCGATCAACCGCCATCGGTGCAGCGGCACCGGCACGATGACGTCTGCGTCGGCCAACAGTTCGGCACCCGCCAACCGCATCCAGCCAGCCAGCAGCGAGGTCAGATGCAGCCGGTCGCCATGCTTGAAGCCGAGTACCAGAGGTCGGCTCGACTCGTCGTACGCCAGCGCCGAGCGCCCCCGTCGCCACGGCGGAGGGGTCGCCAGGCAATCCCCGCAGACCGGCTCACCCGGCGATGCCGTCTCGAACGGGTGGCCGCAGACCGCGCACTGGGGCCGGGCCAGGAAACACAGCCCGGACCAGCAGGTCAGGCACAGGGTGCGCGGGCGGTCGACAGGCTCGCCACAGACAGCGCACCGCGGCGGCAGCAGCGCGTCGAGCACGACGATTGCTGCTCCACGGAGCACCGATGTGACGCTGTCGAGCGGTGTCATCCCGACGCTATGGACGACACGGGATCGATTTCGCAGGTGCGCCGCCGCTGTCGCTGGGCCATATACCCGGCCATGACCGACTCAATGCTCGTCTTCGACCGATCCCTGGTGCGCCGCCGCCGCGAGCGCGCGGTATCCAACTACGCCGACTTCGCATTCCTGGAGGAATCGGTTGCAGAGCGGGTTGCCGAGCGGTTGGAGGATGTCCGCCGCCGGTTTCCCCTGGCCCTCGAACTCGGCGCGCGGTCCGGCGCGCTTGGCCGGCACCTGCGCGCCAGCGGTCGGGTCGACACGCTGATCCAGGCCGACCTGGCGCCGGGCTGGGCACGGGCACGGGCCTCCGACGGGCCTTCGGTGGCGGCCGACGAGGAGTTCCTGCCGTTCGCCGACAACTCGCTCGACGCGGTGTTCGGTGCGCTGTCGCTGCACTGGGTGAACGACCTGCCGGGCGCGTTGTCACAAATCCGCCGAGCGCTGAAGCCGGACGGGCTGTTGCTGGTGGCACTGCTGGGCGGCGACACACTGGTCGAGTTGCGCGATGCGCTGTTCGAGGCCGAAAGCGAGGTTACCGGTGGGGTCAGTCCTCGGGTCTCGCCGTTCGCCGACCTGCGCGACGCCGGCGGGCTGCTGCAGCGGGCCGGTTTCGCACTGCCGGTGGTGGATGCCGATACCATCCCGGTGACCTACGAGACGGCGTTCCACCTGATGCGCGACCTGCGCGGGATGGGCGAGACCAACGCCGTGCTGGAGCGCCGCAAGCAGCCGTCCCGGCGCGCGCTGTTCGCCCGAACCGCCGAGATTTATGCCGAGCGTTTCGCCGGCTCCGACGGCCGGGTGCCGGCGCGGTTCCAGGTGCTGTACCTGACCGGCTGGGCACCCTCGGCGGACCAGCCCAAGGCCCTGCGCCCCGGTTCGGCGGCGGCCCGTTTAGCCGACGCCATCGGCGGTGCCGAGGTGGGGACTGGCGAAAAGCCGGGCGGCTGACGCCCGGTGGGTGATCGTGGAGTCAACGCCCCGGCGGACGCAGCCGGTGGGCGTCGGCCCGGCTGCCGAGATGACGGTGCAGCAGCGTCAGATTGCGCCGGTTGGCCTTGAACGCGACGTCGAACAGGTCGCCCAGCACGGGCACGGCGCCGACGGCGGTGTCGATCAGCACGTTGCCGATCATGCGCAGGATCACTGGGTTGGATGCGCCGAGGCCGCGTGCGCGGTAGATGATGTACAGCGATGCCAGCATTGACGCGGCGTCGCCAAGCCCCGGAACCAGGCCGACAACCCCGTCCAGCCCGAAGCGGATCGAAGTGCCGGGTATCCGGAACCGGTCGTCCAGCAGACGGGTCAGCAGTTCGATGTCTGCCAGCCGCTTCTCGCCGGTGCTCATGGTTTACCGGCGGGCGATGATCCACACCGCGTGCACGATGCCGGGAATGTAGCCAAGCAGGGTGAGGAGGATGTTCAGCCAGAAATGGCCGCCCAGCCCGACCTGCAGGAAAACCCCCAGCGGCGGCAGCAGGATCGCGAAGACGATGCGGATTATGTCCATTGAGTTTCCCCTGGCACGGACGCCCGGCGTCGGGCATCCGTGAAGGGAACGGTCAGTGCGGACCGCAGTTCCGGCGCTTGTCGGCCACCCGCGATGACCGATTGCTATGCTGTTGCTCGCTGCGACCCGGCGTCCAACTCGACCAAGCTGCGCCGGACGCGCTGATCGTAGTAGTCGCCCAGGCTGACGAGCGCGGCGCCGGTCTGTCCACTGAGGGATGAGCCGTGCATGAGCGCCAGGGTGCGCGGCGCCAACTCGCCGAGCCCCCGGATCGTCCGTCCGGTCGTCGGCGTGAGGCTGGACGACAGGAACATCTCTTCAGCGGCGATCGCCGGCCCGACGATATCGGTCTCGACCAGAGCGGGGCCGTTGCCGGTGTGGCTGAACAGGTCGCCGCACAGCAGCGTCCCTGTCACTTCCTCATAGAGGATCCCGGCCTCCCAGCCGTGCGGCACGTGGGCGGTGTCGATATAGCGCACCCGCTTGCCGCCCAGGTCGACGACCTCGCCGTCGCCGAGGATCCGCGGCGCGCGGTCCGACAAATCGTTGAGGGAGACCATGCAGGCGGTCTGGCCGTGTGCCACCTGGGCGTTCGGGGCAGCCGCGAGCCACTGGTTCATCGCCCCGCACTCGTCGGCCTCGACGTGGCCGAAGCTGATCCAGCGCAGCCGCTCCAGCGGCATCAGGCGAGCCACCGCAGCGGACGCCGTCGGGAACATCCCGCGAAACCCGCAGTGGAACAGCAGCGGCTCGTCAGCCATCAGCAGGAACTGGTTGAAGGTGAATCCCGCCGGCGGCGCGATCTCCGGCACGAAGGTTGAAAGGCGGAAGACGCCCTCGGCAATCTCGTCGGTCTTGGTTTCCATGCGGTCCTCCAGGGAAGGTCTGGCCGGTTTCAGGGTGTTGCGGGCAGCAGGCTGATGGTCAGGGTGCGGGCGATCTCGCTTGCCGCGTTGCCGGTCGACCAGCCGGCCTGCGTCAGGGCGCTGTGCACTGCCGGGTCGGTCAGTGCGATCGCGACGTCGACCTGCTGCGGCGGCGTGCCGGGGCCAAGGGCGAGCTCAAAAAGCGCCCGGCGGTTCTGCCGTTCTTGGTCGATGAAGCGGCGCAGCACCGGCATCAGATGCTGGTCGCAGCGCACGCGCTCCAGCACCGGCAGCCGGGCGTAGAAGCTGAACAGTTCGGCCACTAGGCGTTCGACCCGTGATCCAGCGTCGGTCAGCCCGGCGAAGATCCCGGCATCGGGTGGCGGGATGGTTTCGACCGTGTGCTGGCCGCAGGCGATCACCGCATCCTCGTAGGTCGGAAAGTGGTGGTAGACCGTCCCGACACTGACCTCGGCGCGCTCGGCGATCTGCTTCATGCTGGTAGCCGCGATGCCCTGTTCGTCATGCAGGGCGAAGGTCGCCTCGACAATCCGACGCCGGGTTTCCTCGGCTGACTCCGCGCGGCGGTTCTGGCGATAGCGTCTTGGTGGCATGATTGATCATTTAATTGATTGAACAATTCATCAATTAAATGACTCTCGGCCGGCTGTCAAGCGGCCGACACGCAAGGAGGCGCAACGGCGTCGGTCAGAACCGGAGCGCGAAGGCGACCGACACCAGGAGCAGCAGCGCGAACACCACATTGACTGCCCGGTTGGTCCGGGGGTCGCGGAAGAATCGGGTGAGCGAGGCGCCGGCGATCAGCCATGCCAGATTGCCCGGGATGATAAGCGCCACCAGAACGGCGATCTTGGCGACGATGTCCAGTTCCGGGCGGGCCGGGATCAGCACGAAGCTCGAGAACAGCGCTGCCATGGCGGCATAGGCCTTGGGGTTCGCCAGCGACAGGACCAGCCCGCCGGCGAACGAGGGCTGGCGGCGCTGGGCGCCGGTGTCGGACAGCGGCGGCGCCGTGGCAATCCGGTAGGCGAGGTAGAGGAAATATCCGGCGGCCAGGGCCGTGACGGCCGGCTTGACCCCGGGCAGTGCCAGGACGATGCCCATGATCCCGCTGGCGGTGATCAGCATCACGCAGACCATTCCCGCCACGATGCCTGCCATGCAGGGAAGCCCGCGGCGTGTGCCGAACGCGGCGCCGATCGCCGCGAGGCTCAGCACCGCCGGACCGGGGCTGCCGGTCAGCGCCAGCCCGGCGAAGGCGAAGCCAAACATCTCTTCCATGTGACCTGTCCAAGCTGTCGAAGGGTGGCCGCTGTTCTGGTACAGAGATCCATGGCGAGTGATGTGGGTCAGGACAGGGTTCCAGGTCTTGAACGATCGTGCGGCACCGTGGCCGGCGACTGGATCAAGGCCGCGCCGCCGTCGCCCGGCATCGAGCGCATCGAGGCATTCTTCACCGGCCACGGATTCGACCCGCACCGCCACGACACCTACGCGATCGGCTACACGGTGGGGGGCGTGCAGTCCTTCCGGTACCGCGGGACGTCGGAGCACAGCGTGCCGGGCAAGGTGTTCGTGCTGCACCCGGACGAGCTTCACGACGGTCGCGCCGGGACCGAGACTGGTTTCCGCTATCGCATCCTGTACGTCGATCCTGGGCTCGTTCTGGATGCTCTGGGCGAGACCGGCAGTCCGCTGCCGTTCGTGCGGGAGACGGTGTCGGACAATCCGGCATTGCGAGCGGCCCTGGTGCCGGCGCTGGACGACCTGGACCGGTCGCTCGAGGAACTGCAGCGCGACCAGATCGTCGTCGGTCTTGCCGATGCGCTGGCGGCGGCCGACCCGTCGCTCGCTGCCCGGCGGCTCGTGGCGGGCCATTGGCGGGCGGTGAACGAGGCGCGGTCGCTGCTCGATGCCGGCGTTGAGACCGGTGTGGCGTCGGCCGACCTGGAGGCCGCGACCGGCCTCACCCGCTACGCGCTGGCCCGGCACTTCCGGGCCTGCCTGGGGACCAGCCCGTATCGGTACCTCGTATTGCGGCGTCTGGACCGGGCGCGCGCGCTGATCCGCCTGGGTACGCCGCTGGCCGAGGCGGCCGCCGCCAGCGGCTTCGCCGACCAGGCCCACATGACCCGGCACTTCAAGAAGACGTTCGGGATCGCGCCCGGCCGCTGGGCCGCGATCACTGGAGCGGCGGGAACGCGGCGGCGACTGGCGGAGTGAGCCGGCCGCCACCGCGCATGGTCCTCAGGTGATGTGCGCCCCCTTGGTCTCTACATAGACCGCGTAGAGGCTCTGGCTTGCGGTCATGAACAGCCGGTTGCGCTTGGTGCCGCCGAAGCAGACGTTGGAGCAGATCTCCGGCAGCCGGATCTGGCCGATGCGAGTGCCGTCGGGAGCGAAGATGTGCACCCCGTCGTAGCCGTCGCCGACCCAGCCGGCTGACGACCACACATTGCCGTCCTCGTCGCAGCGGATACCGTCGGCGAAGCCGGTCTTGCCTTCCCAGGTCATGCTGGCGAACGTCCGCGGGTTGGCCAGGGTGCCTTTCTCGGCGTCCACGTCGAACGCCCAGATCTGGCTGGCGGCGTCGGGGTAGTGCGATACGCCGGTGTCGGCGACGTACAGGATCTTGTAGTCCGGGCTGAAGCACAGGCCGTTCGGCTTGAACGGCTGGTCGGCGACCTTGGCCACCTTGCCGGTGTTGCCGTCGATCCGGTAGACCGCCTCCTTCATGAACGGCTGGACCGAGCCGGTGCCGGCGCGGAAGCCTTCGTAGTTCATCAACTGGCCGTAGCCGGGGTCGGTGAACCAGATCGAGCCGTCGTCAGGATGCACCACGGCGTCGTTGGGGGCGTTGAAGCCCTTGCCTTCCGCGTTCTTGTCGGCCAGCACGGTCACGGTGCCGTCGTACTCGTAGCGCACCACCCGGCGGTTCAGGTGCTCGCAGGCGATCTGTCGGCCGCGGAAGTCGAAGGTGTTGCCGTTGCTGTTGCCGGAGGGCGAACGGAAACCCCGGCTGACGTGGCCGTCTTCCTCGATCCAGCGCAGCTGTTCGTTATTCGGGATGTCGCTCCACAGCAGGTAGCGGCCGACCCCGTTCCAGGCCGGTCCCTCGGCCCATAGCGTGCCGGTGTGCAGGCGCTGGATCGGTGTGTTGCCGAGCTTGGACTTGAAGCGCTTGTCGAGCGCGATGATGTCCGGGTCGGGGTAGCGCACCGGTTCGGCGCCCGGGCCGAAGTTGCGGGCAAAGGCCGCCGGGGCCATGGCGGTGGTGGCAGCCAGCGTGGTCGCCGCGGCCAGGAAGGCCCGGCGGTCGAAACCGGGGGCGTGGTCGGGATCCGATCGATCTGTGTGTGACATCTGTGCCCTCCCTTGGACGGGGTGGTCCCGTAAGGCAGAACCTTCCCGCCGGGCCTGCCCCGGCCGGACGCTTCCTGTACGGCGTGATATCGCCACCCGTTTATCGTGTGATGATATCTTAGATATGCGATCCATGCTGTACAAGCGAAGGCTGTTAACCAGAATCGCCGTCGGCCGGCGCCAGGCCAACCTCCTCCAGGACGAACGTCCGGAACGCCGCGACCACCGGGTCGTCGCGACGGGCCTCCGGGTAGCAAAGCCAGTAGCTCGCCTCGGCGCCGATGGATCGGTCGTTCAGGATCCGCAGCACGCCTTGGGCGATCAATCCTTCGGCAAGCGCCACCCGACCCAGCACCACCCCCTGGGCGGCCATCGCCACGTCGATCAGCACCCCGGCTTCGTGAAACACGGCACCGCTCGACACATCGGCGCCGATCAGGCCGGCGTCGGCGAACCATCGCCGCCAGTGGTCGCGGGTCTCCTCGTGCTGCAACGGCAGCGACGCGATGATCGAAGCCGGCAGGGGCAGTTGCGTTGTGGCGAGACCGTGGCGTTCCAGCAGCACCGGTGACGCCAGCGGCTTGGCGTAGCCCGGCATCAGTCGATGCGCCGTGAGGCCGGGCCAGGGACCCGAGCCGTAGCGGATCGCGACGTCGACGCTCTCCCGCGCCAGGTCGATCAGCCGGGTGGAGTGCTCAAGCCGCACGTCGATCTCCGGGTGCCGGGTGCTGAACGCGGCGAGCCGGGGCACGATCCAGCGGTGGGCGACCGAGGGGGCCGACGAGATGGTCAGGATCCGCCGGTCGGTCTGCGCGCGCAGTTCGACCGCCCGTGCCGCAATCCGGTCGAAGGCGTCGGTGACCACCGGCAGCAGGCTGATGCCGGCCTCGTTCGGGATGATCCGTCGATGCTCCCGGCGGAACAGCGGGCGCCCGACCCACTCCTCCAGGCTGCGCAACTGGTGGCTGACGGCGGCGTGGGTCACCGAGAGTTCGTCGGCCGCCCTGGTGACACTGCCGAGCCGGGCTGTCGCCTCGAAGGCGCGCAGGGCGGTGAGCGGCGGCAGCGTGCGCATATGTAAATCCAACTAACAGATAGAGTGAAAAGGTATCGTTTGAGATCGGCTCCGTACAGCGCGATCTACGCATGGACAGGCAAACAGCTGTCTGTCTGCTCTGTAAGGAGATCTGTCATGTTGAGCGACGCGTTGTTTCGACTGGTCAACACCGCCAGCGGACTCGGCCTGGATGATTCGCTGTGGCGCCGCCAGGTGCTCGGCCCAACGCGCTCGGACGCGCGCGCTTCGGCACGGGGGCGGATTGCCCAGGAGGCGAGCCGTTGGGGCGAGGCGGTATTGAACCGGGTCGAGGATCTGCCCTGCACCGCCGCGCGTCAGCGTGCGGTTGGTGGTCTGTGCCGGTGATCGGATGATCAGCCCAGGATGTCGCGGATCATTGCGATCAGCGGGGCATCGGCCGGCGGCATCGGATAGTCGCCGAGCCGCACCGGGCGCACCCACTTGATCGCCTGGTCCTCGCGGGGGGTCACCGTGCCGATCCAGCGCCGGCAGGCGTACAGCGGCATCAGCAGGTGGAAGGTCTCGTAGCGGTGCGAGGCGAAGGTGAGCGGCGCCAGGCAGGATTCCGCCGTGTCGATGCCGAGTTCTTCCTTCAACTCGCGGATCAACGCAGCTTCCGGGGTCTCGCCGGGATCGACCTTGCCGCCGGGAAACTCCCACAGCCCGGCCATCGACTTGCCCTCGGGGCGCTGGGCGATCAGCACGCGGCCGTCGACGTCGACCAGGGCGACCGCCACCACCAGCAGCGTCGGGAGAGCCGGCAGGTCCTCGGCCGGACCGGCCGCCATGCAGCCGTCGAGATCGCTCACACCCGCCGCCATCGGTCGGTCAGCTGCGGTAGTCGGCGTTGATGTCGATGTAGCCGTGGGTCAGGTCGCAGGTCCAGACGGTCGATCGGCCGGAGCCGATGCCGACGTCGACGGTGATCTTGATCTCCTGGCCCTTCATGTGGGCGGCTACCGGCGCCTCGTCGAAACCCTCGACCCGGGCGCCGTCACGCGCTACCGCCACGCCGCCGATGTCGATGGCCAACCGGTCGCGGTCGGCCTTCTGGCCGGACTTGCCGACCGCCATGACGATCCGGCCCCAATTGGCGTCCTGGCCGGCGATCGCGGTCTTGACCAGCGGGGAGTCGGCGATGGCGAGCGCGATCCGGCGGGCGGCGCGTTCGGAAGCGGCACCGGTCACCGTGATCTCGATCAGCTTCTGCGCGCCTTCGCCGTCGCGCACGACCTGCAGGGCGAGGTCCTTCAGCAAATCCTCCAGCTTCGCCCGGAAGTCGCGCAGCGCCGGCTCGCCCGGCCCCTCGATCGCCGCGTGCGAGACCTGGCCGGTGGCGAACAGCATCAAGGTGTCGCTGGTCGAAGTGTCGCTGTCGACCGTTATGGCGTTGAAGGTGCGGGCCACGGTGCGGGCCAGCAGCGTCTGCAGAATGTCGGCCGGTATCTTGGCGTCGGTCACTACGAAAGACAGCATCGTGGCCATGTCCGGGGCAATCATTCCGGAGCCCTTGGCGATGCCGTTGATGCGGACCGGGACGCCACGGATGTTGGCGGTCCGGGTCGCGGCCTTGGCAAACGTGTCTGTGGTCATGATCGCCCGGGCGGCATCGGCCCACGCGTTGCCGGACAGCCCGGCCTGGGCGGCGGGCAGGGCGGCCACGATCCGCTCATAGGGCAGGGGTTCGCCGATCACGCCGGTCGAGGCCAGCATGATCTCCGCCGGGGTGCAGCCCAACTGCCGGGCGGCCGCCGCCGCGGTCTCGACACAGGCCGTGCGGCCCTTGGCGCCGGTGAACACGTTGGCGTTGCCGGCGTTGACCACCAGTCCGCGGGCGCGGCCAGCCGGAAGGTGCTGGCGGCACCAGTCGATCGGCGCTCCCGGCATCTGGTTGCGTGTCAGCACCCCGGCGACCGTGGTCCCGGCCGCAAACTCGGCCAGCAGCAGGTCGCGCCGCCCCTTGTAGCGCACCCCGGCCTCGACCGCGGCGAAGCGGCATCCGGCGAGTTCCGGCAACTCGGGCTGATGAGCGGGCGCAAGCGGCGAGACGGGAAGCGGGGCCACGGACTGGACCTTTCGCGGTTGAAACGGAGACGACAGCCCGGGCTGTGACACCCGGGCCGATGGTTATTGCGGGGCCGGAATCGGCGTGCCGTCGGGACCGAAGCGCTCCACCTTCACCCCGGCGCGCAGCGTATCCAGCTTGGCGGTAATCAACTCTCTGCTCAACTCGGAAGCGAGCTGGTCGCGGATCTCTTCGAACGCCGGCGCCTGGGTCGTCCGCTTCTCGATCAGCTTGATGACGTGCCAGCCGAACTGGCTCTTCACCGGCTCCTTGGAATAGGTGCCCGGCGTCAGTGCGAACGCGGCCTGGGAGAACTCGGGAACCATCTGCTCGGCGCTGAACCAGCCGAGATCGCCGCCGTCGGCGCCGGCCGGATCGGTGGAACGCTCCTTCGCCAGCGCGGCGAAATCGCCACCCTTGTCGAGTTCGGCGATCACGGCCTTGGCCTGCTCCTCGGTGTCCAGCAGGATGTGGCTGGCATGGGCCTCCTCGCGTCCGCTCTGCTCGGCTGCGAAGGTCTTGTAGCGTTCGCGCAGGGCGTCCTCGGTCACCTGGGCGGTGATCGACTCGGTCAGGTACACCTGGGACAGGACCTGGTCTTCGGCCCGCCGGATGCGGCGTGCGACGTCCTCGCGCTTGGCCAGATCGGCGGCCCGCGCGGCGTTGGCGATCAGCCGGCCGTCGATGGCCCGCTCCAGCAACGCCGGATAGATCGCCTGCAACGGCATCTGCCGGTATTGGGGCGGCAGGTCCTCGCGCATCGCGATCAGGTCGGCCAGCGTGACCTCGCCGTCGCCGACCTTGGCGACCACCATCTTGGCGGGATCGAGGTCGGCGGCTTTCTCGGCAGCCGGTGCGGCGGTCTGGGCCAGCAGGGGACTTCCCGCGGCGGAGGCCGCAAGCAGGGCGATGGCGGCGAGGGCCGCAGAGCGCAGAAACGGCATCGGGTGTCCTTTCGCTGTCGTCGGTCCGGCATCGATCCGGAGAGGGGCGCCGCCGCCAAGCACCGGCGGGTCGCAGGGGTACCAGATCACCGAATCCCGGACAAGCGCGCCGCCGTCCAGCGGAATTTCGATGGACGTTTTCCTACAGACCATCCGACTACTGACCATCCGAAGTCTCGACCGTCTGAAACGGTCTGCCGGCAGCCCGGCCGACAACGCATCTGCGTGTGAGTCGAGTGGTTAATGAAGGCGTAATTCACTCCATTGCAAGAACGCCATGCTTCCAATATTTCGCCGATCTATGAGGTTTTCCATTACGTAGAACTGCTAATTACTGGCTACCGGAGCCACTCTCAGAAGAGATATGGAGTTGTGGTATTGCAATGGAGGGTTGCTGTGTTTGGTTTTAGTGCATCGAATAGATACAAAGATCTTGCCGCCAAGGTCGAGGCGATGGAGCGTTCGCAAGCGGTGATTGAGTTTGACCTGAATGGGACGATCATCTCGGCCAACGCGAACTTCCTCAATGCAATGGGCTACACGCTCGTGGAGATCCAGGGCAAACATCACAGTTTGTTTGTCGATCCCACCGAGCGCGAGGGGGCCGAGTATCGGGCGTTTTGGGACAGCCTGCGGCGTGGAGAGTTCCAATCAAGGGAGTTCCGCAGGCTTGGCAAAGGCGGCCGAGAGGTCTGGATTCAAGCCGCCTATAATCCCGTCATGGGCCGTGACGGCAAGCCGACCAAGGTGGTGAAGGTTGCGACCGACGTCACCGAACGGGTTCAGCGCGACGCCGACTCTTCCGGTCAGATCGCGGCAATCGGCAAGTCGCAGGCCGTCATCGAATTCAATCTGGACGGCACGATCCTGACGGCGAATGAGAACTTCCTGAACGCCATAGGCTATGAACTGGCTGAGATTCAGGGCAAGCACCACAGCATGTTCGTTACCCCGGTTGACCGTGACAGCCAGGGCTACCAGGCGTTCTGGGCGGCGCTGCGGCGCGGGGAGTATCAGACAGCGGAGTACAAGCGGATCGGCAAGGGCGGTCGGGAGATTTGGATCCAGGCGTCCTACAATCCGATCTTCGACCGCAACGGCAAGCCGTTCAAAGTCGTCAAGTTCGCCACCGATGTCACCGCCGACAAACTCAGAAACGCCGATACCGCCGGGCAACTGGCGGCGATCTCCAAGTCGCAGGCGGTGATCGAGTTCGATCTTGACGGCACGATCCGGATGGCGAACGAGAACTTCCTGGGCGCAATGGGTTATGAACTGTCCGACGTTCAGGACAAGCACCACCGCATGTTCGTCACGTCCGCCGACCGCGACAGTCAAGAGTACCAAGCGTTCTGGGCGATGCTGCGGCGCGGCGAATATCAGGCTGCCGAGTACAAGCGGATTGCCAAAGGTGGGCGGGAGGTCTGGATCCAGGCGTCCTACAACCCGATCCTCGATCTCAACGGCAATCCGTTCAAGGTCGTCAAGTATGCTACCGACGTGACCGAACAGGTGATCGCGCGCAAGCGGGCCGAGCATGTCCAGCAACTGTTAGAGACGGTCGCCGCCGGGTCGGAGCAGCTCAACGCCTCGGTGCGGGAGATCGCGGGCAGCATGGTGAAGTCGAAGAACACGACGTCCGAGGCATTCGATCTCGTCATGGAGGCTGACCGCGCGACGCAGCAATTGACTGAGGCAACGAAGTCGATGGGCGGCATTGTCGAGGTCATCAACAATATCACCAGCCAAATCAACCTGCTGGCCCTCAACGCCACAATTGAATCCGCACGAGCCGGTGAGGCCGGCAAGGGCTTCGCCGTGGTCGCCAACGAGGTCAAGAATCTGGCGGGCCAGGCGAAGGGCGCCACCGAGCAGATCTCCGAGAACATCGATGGAATGCGCACGATCTCAAACGATGTGGTCGGCTCGCTCAGTGCGATCCGCGGGGCGATGCAGCAGGTGCTCGACTACGTGACGTCGACCGCCTCTGCGGTCGAGGAACAGAGCGCCGTTGCCGATGACATGTCATCAAACATGCAGCAGGCGGCAACCGCTGCCAGTCGTATCGGGACGGCATAGCCGAGACGGGGTTGCGGAGCGGTCGTGCGCCGCTCCACAGGGCCGCGGTCGGCCCTGATCCGCCGCTTGATCGCCGGACCGCCGGAACCGGTTGTCGGCTAAACGGATGCGGTGACTTGGGCTCGGTGCCGGGTCAGGCGCGCGTGCAGGTCGTCCCAGACCACCGGCTTCGGCATGACGTCGGTCATCCCGGCCTGCAGGTATTCGCCCCGCTGCTCGGAGAAGGCGTTGGCGGTCATGCCGATGATCGGTGTCAGGCGGTCGGAGCGGCGGATCAGCCGGGTCGCCTCCACGCCGTCCATCTCGGGCATCTGGACATCCATCAGCACCACGTCGAAGTGGCCGGCGCTGAACATGTCGACCGCCTCGCGACCGTCGCGGGCCTCGCTGACGGTGCATCCCCAATGCTCCAGGACCTCCGAGGCGATCATCCGGTTGAGGTCGACGTCGTCGACCAGCAGCACCCGCAAGCCCGCCAACGCCGTGTCATCGTCGCTGACCCGCTCGCGTTGCACGGTCCTGGCGTCGTCGGTGCTGATCGGCAACGGCAGGGTCAAGGTGAAGGTCGTCCCCTGTCCTTCGGCGCTGTCCAACGCCAACTCCCCGCCCATCACCGCCGCCAGCTTCGCGCAGATCGCCAGGCCCAGTCCCGACCCACCGTATTTGCGGGTGGTTGTCTCGTCGGCCTGTGAGAACGCTTCGAACACATGCTTGAGCTTGTCGGCCGGAATCCCGATCCCGGTATCGATGACTTCAACCGTGAGGGTTGTCGGACCGGAGCCGTCCGTCTCCGCGACGCGGGCCCGGATCGTCACCGTACCGGCGGCCGTGAACTTGACGGCGTTGCTGAGCAGGTTGTTGAGGATCTGGGTAATTCGTGTCGGGTCGCCAAGCAGTTGAAGGTCATCGGGCAGGTCGATGGTGCTGTCGAAGCGCAGTCCTTTCTGCTCGGCCAGCGACACGAACATCGAGCGGACGTCCTGGAGGATCCGCATGGGATGGAACGCCATCCTTTCGACCTCGAGCCGGCCGCTTTCGATCTTGGTGAAGTCCAGAACGTCGTTGACGATCGCCAGCAGGTTCTCGCCGGACGTCTCGGCCATCGACAGATAGCGTGCTTGTTTGCCCGACAGTTCCGAACCCGTGAGGATGCGGATGCTGCCAAGCAGGCCGTTCAACGGGGTCCGCAGTTCGTGGCTGATCGTGGCGATGAAGGCGGTCTTGGCGCTGCTGAGCTCCTCTGCCTTCTGGCGGGCGTCGGTCTCGGCCGCGAACACGCTGTCCATCGATTCGCGAGCCGCCTCGATCTGGACCAGCAGACCACCGACCTCATCACGTCGAGCTGTCCTGATCTTGCTCGATGGTTGACCCGGGCGCAGTTGTCCGACGGCCTGGCTGATCTCATCGAACGCACCGAGAAACGTCTTGAACAGCTGGTACGAACTGGCAGTCACCAGGAGCGACGACATCACGACCGTCGCCAGAATCAGGATGGCAGTGGTGTTCAGGAGGCGGCCGCGCTCCGCTTCGAGCTGAACCTCCAGTGCCTCGACCCGCGCGGTCAGCGCGTTGCGGTTCGCGTTCAGGCGGGTCATCAGGATTTTCGACAACGGACTGTCGATCGGCGCTGAGGTGGATTGAAGCTTCTCAATGGTCTGCTGCATGGAATGCAGCCGGATGACCAGTTCGGTCCGTGCACCGTTCGGCAGAATCAGCGCCTCGGACAGGCCGGAGATGTTGTCCTCCACCTTGATCCGAAGACGGTCCCATTGCTTCAGGGCCCGCTCGCTCTGGGTGAGCAGGAACTCGGTCGCCAATGTGTCGGCTGCGCGGACATTGTGCAGCGTGAGGTTGACCTGGTCCAGTCGGGCGCTGACGTCGTACAGACGACTCAGGACGCTGATCGTGACCAGGATCAGCGCGGCTGCGGCAACCACGGTGATGCCGCCGAGGACGCCCGCTTTGGTTCGGATCTTCACCGGCTGATGCCTCGAGCGATCATCAGTTGTGGATCAGAACGGCTTGCGGCGCGACCGAGTGCAATGGATCGATTCTGACCACGTCCAGGGTATCGGGTATTGGTCCCGTGGAGAGTTCCTTGGCGATCCGCCATTCCGCCTGGCTTTCGATAACGCTGAGCAGATCCTGCGTCAGCGTCAAGGTGAGCGAGTGCTGCGGCCAGATTTCAGCCATGGTTTCCGGCGACAGCTGCAGCCGTCGGCCAATCACTTTCTTGGCTTCGTCCGGACGTTCTTCAACGAGTTGCTCGGCCCGCTTGAGCGCGCGCAGGATGGATCGCAGGGCGTTGGCCTTGTCGGCGCTGAGATCGCAACGGCCGTGCAGAACGAAGTAGTAGTACTGCTCAGCCTGATCCGGATAGTCCAGTGCGATCGGACCGAGCGCCTTGCGGATGGCGGCGACATGCGGCTCCCAGGCCATGCCGGCATCGACCGTCCCGGATGCCAGGCGCGTCACGATCTCCTCCGGCTTCGAGGGAACCAATTCGACCTGATCCTCGGCAAGTTCCGACAACGCTAAGTATTGCGACAGAAAGTACTGGCCAATCCCGTTGGGTGTAACCGCAATGCGCTTGCTGGCGAGATCGCGGGGGTGAGGCCCGACCCGGTCGCTACGGGCGATCAGGCGGGTGGTCCGCGACGCCGAGATCGTGCCGTAGATGCAGAGTCCAGGCGCATCCATGATCTTGCTGGTAAAGGCGAACTCCGAACTGGTTCCGAAGGTGATCTCGCCCTTGTGAACACGATCCGCCGCGACGACGCCCGATCCGACCTCGACCACCTCGACGGATACGTTCTCGTCGGCGAAGTAGCCGTTGGCGTCGGCCAGCCAGATCAGAAACCCGGTCTTCGAAGTACCGAGCGTGATTGTTTCAGCGGACGCCGGTGCCGGCACAATGCAGAACATCGCCACGGAGAGCAGTGCCATCTTGCCGGCGGCTTGAAGAATCGGGCGGCTGCGGCGGCTTGTCATCAGGCAATCCTCGGTCGCGGTCATCGACCGCGCGTTCGCACGGGTTTCCTGCCGTCCACAAACCCTAGACGGGATTGGTTAAGCAAGACTGAACGTCGAATGGCAACGATTGACGGTTCGCGACCCTGGCGGACCGATCGTGCCGGTTCATCGTCCCGTCAGGCGGCTGAACCGCCGGACCAGGCCGGGTCGAACGGAACGTGGACATCCATATCGACCACCCAGGTCGCCGAACGGCCGGTGACGAAGTCGCTGGCTTCCGCGCGAATCGTCACGCAGACGCCTTCTGTGTCCTCGGCAATGCCGAACGACGGCAACTCGGTACGGACGGTCTCCACGATGGCGGCAGCCGTGGCGGCACCGGTCTCGCCGGTGTCGACGTAGAAGCCCGGTGCCGGTTCGCTGACGGTACCCGAGGCGCGGATGTCGAACACAACGCCGGTCGCGCGAAAGTCGAAGCTGTTGCGGAACTCCACACCGCCGACGTTCAGCGCGAGCCTGCCGTCATCGGCTTCAAGCGACAGCCGGACATCCTCGAACGACACACCGATTGGCAGGCGGTCGTGGTTCTCGGCGTAGGCGCGGTAGCGGGGCAGGGCGTCACGCACCCAGCCCAAGGCGGCCTTCTGGAAACTGCTGACCAGCCCGGTGGTACGGCGCGGATCGATTCCCAGCAGGGTTTCGGCCATCTGCCGGATGGCCTGCCCGGCGCGGCGCAGCACGCTGTCCAAGTCGCCGGTCAGAATCGCGGCCGAGCGGCTGATCACCACCTCGGCATCCTTGCGGACCGCCCTGGCGACGCCGCCGTAGGCCCGGGCGGCGCGGGCTGCAGGCGACCTGCGGTCGACCGTGAACGCCTCGTCGGGGTACCGCTCGTCCTCCGCCTGATCGTCGGGTGAGTCGTCGGAATCCCGGTTCTGCCCGCGTTCGCTACCGCGCAGGCGAATGGAAAGCCGCATAGGTTCTGTAGACCCAACGCCCACTGACGCCGTCAGTGGCGGTCCTACGATACTCTCGACCATGTCTCGTCTTTCGGCCAGTCGGCCGCCTCTCCCGCTTCAGGATGCAGGCAGAGCCGCGAAAACGCAACAAATCGGCGGCTTCCGAGGCTTCCAAGCTGCCATCGGTCGCGTTGACAGCGCGCCGACGGCCCCCTAAATGTCGGTGTCTCGACGGCCCGCCGGCCGGCGCGCACAACTCGAGGACATCCATGTTCGGCGCCATCGCCAAGGCCCTGTTTGGGTCGCAAAACGACCGTATTCTCAAAGGTTTGCAGAAGCCGGTCGAGGCCGTCAACGCGCTGGAATCGGAGATATCGGCGCTTTCCGACGACGATCTGCGGGCGAAAACCGACGTCTTCAGGCAACGCCTGGGGGCGGGCGAGGACCTGGAGAAGCTGCTGCCGGAAGCGTTCGCAGTGGTTCGCGAGGCGGCGCGCCGGGTTCTCGGTCAACGCCATTTCGACGTTCAGTTGCTGGGCGGGATGGTCCTGCACCAGGGCAAGATTGCCGAAATGAAGACCGGTGAAGGCAAGACCCTTGTCGCGACCCTGCCGGTTTATTTGAACGCGCTATCCGGCAAGGGCGTTCACGTGGTCACCGTGAACGACTACCTGGCCCAGCGTGATTCCGCCTGGATGGGTCAGATCTACCAGTTCCTCGGGTTGACCGTCGGCTGCATCGTGCACGGGCTGACCGACGAGGAACGCCGGCGCGCGTATGCGTCCGACGTCACATATGGCACCAACAACGAGTTCGGCTTCGACTACCTGCGCGACAACATGAAGTTCCGGCTGGAGGACATGGTCCAGCGCGACTTCAACTATGCGATCGTCGACGAGGTCGACTCGATCCTGGTCGATGAAGCGCGCACTCCGCTGATCATTTCCGGCCCGGCCGACGACAGTTCGGCGCTCTACGCCCAGGTCGACGGGCTGATTCCGATGTTGAAGCCGGAGCATTTCGAGAAGGACGAGAAGCAGCGCACCGTTACCCTGACCGACGACGGGGCGGTGGAGGTCGAGCGGCTGCTGACGGAAGCCGGACTGCTCAAGGACGGCGGCCTGTACGACGTCCAGAACATCAACCTGGTGCATCACGCCAACCAGGCGCTGCGGGCGCACAAGCTGTTCTCGCGCGACACCGACTATATCGTGAAGGACGACAAGGTCGTCATCATCGACGAGTTCACCGGCCGAGCCATGGAGGGTCGGCGCTATTCCGAGGGCCTGCACCAGGCCCTGGAGGCGAAGGAGCGGGTAACCGTCCAGAACGAGAACCAGACGCTCGCCTCGATCACCTTCCAGAACTACTTCCGCCTTTATCCGAAGCTGGCCGGCATGACCGGCACGGCGATGACCGAGGCGGCGGAGTTCGCCGAGATCTACAGCCTCGAGGTCGTGGAGATCCCGACCAATGTGCCGGTCACGCGCAAGGACGAGGACGACGAGGTCTACCGCAGCGCCAAGGAGAAGCACGAGGCGCTGGCTCAGCTGATCGACGAGTGCCGCGGGCGTGGCCAGCCGGTGCTGGTCGGCACCGTGTCGATCGAGAAATCGGAGACGATTTCGGCGCTGCTCACCGAGAAGGGCGTACCGCACCAGGTGCTGAACGCGCGCTTCCATGAGCAGGAGGCCGGGATCATCGCCCAGGCCGGTGTGCCGGGCGCGGTCACGATCGCCACCAACATGGCCGGGCGCGGCACCGACATCCAGCTCGGCGGCAACCTGGACATGCGCCTGACGGCGGCGTTGGCGGGGATTGAGGACGAGGCCGAGAAGGCCAAGATCCGTGAGACTTTCAAGGCCGAGGTCGAGGCTGGGCGGGCAAAGGCGCTGACGGCGGGCGGCCTGTATGTGATCGCCACCGAGCGGCACGAGAGCCGGCGCATCGACAACCAGCTGCGCGGCCGGTCCGGTCGCCAGGGCGACCCAGGCGGCTCGAAGTTCTTCCTGTCGCTGGAAGACGACCTGATGCGGATCTTCGGATCCGAGCGCATGGACGGCATGCTGCGCAAGCTTGGCCTGCAGGAAGGCGAGGCGATCATCCACCCCTGGATCAACAAGGCGCTGGAGAAGGCGCAGCAGAAGGTCGAGGCGCGGAACTTCGAGATCCGCAAGCAGCTGCTGAAGTTCGACGACGTGATGAACGATCAGCGCAAGGTCGTCTACGAGCAGCGCCGCGAGATCATGCGCGCGCCGGACGTCCACGAGATGATCGTCGACATGCGTCACGAGGTCATCGAGGACCTGGTCGCACGCTGCGTTCCGGCCGGTGCCTATTCCGAGCAGTGGGACCTGGATGGGTTGCACGAGGAATGCCTGCGCCTCCTCGCCCTGGACCTGCCGGTTCAGGACTGGGCCAAGGAAGAGGGCATCGCCGACCGCGAGATCCTGGAGCGGATTCTCGACGCCTCGAACCGCAAGCTCGCCGAGAAGGTTGCCAACTACGGCCGCGAGATGATGCGCACCGCGGAGCGCAGCCTGCTGCTGCAGCTGCTGGACCAGCAGTGGAAGGACCACCTGCTGTCGCTCGACCATTTGCGCCAGGGCATCAACCTGCGGGCCTACGCCCAGAAGGACCCGCTGAACGAGTACAAGCGCGAGGCGTTCTCGCTGTTCGAGGCGATGCTGGCCAATCTGCGTCAGGTCGTGACGAGCGTTCTGTCCCATCTGGAGATCCGGGTTCAGGCGCCGGAGGAGATGGAGGCCCGCATGGCCGCCCAGCGCGCCCAGACGGAAATGCACGAGACCCGGATGGACCCGGCCCTGTCCCGCGACCAGACGTCCGAGGCCGAGGACGAAAGCGGAATGGCGGCGACCGGCACCGACGGCGGCGTCGCGCTCGCGACCCGGCGGCCGGCCGTTGCCGTTGATCCGAACGATCCTTCGACCTGGGGCAAGGTCCAGCGCAACGCGGCCTGCCCGTGCGGCAGCGGCAAGAAGTTCAAGCAGTGCCACGGCCGGTTTGCGTGATGCGTTGACGGTCTGCGAAGGCCGCGGCGGCAGACGGCCGGCCTCGCAGGCAGCCGATCTGCATGGCTCGGACAATCCCGGAATGGTCGGTCAAAGCGATGGGGCGAAAGACGTGGCCGGTTGACCGAAAGCGTCGTCAAGCATCACCGGACGATCGGAACGACGCTCTCCTTGCTGATCCGTGTGGACTTTCAGAGTCTGCATGTCCAGCAGTTCTGCCCGGCAGCAGAGCGGATCGAGGTTGGGCCGGAATTACTTGAGAAACTCGAGCGACCGATGTTTCAGATGGTCGCGGCGCGCATCGCCGGTACGTAAAAACACCTACCGGGATCGCAGCCGACGTCAATCGGCTGTTAACTTCACTCACCTACTCTCGCGAGACCTTGCCATCCCTGTTGCTGCGATAGGACAGCGCATCGGGCGGCGATGGCGGATCCCGACAGGAGGGAAGCGTGAGAATGAACACGGTGTGCGGAACGGCCTACAACTCGATGATCAGCACGTGCGGTCGTGTCCTTCAGCACGCGAACGACTCCGTCCTGCCGATTGTGGATCATCGTCTGCACGCGTTCCTGACCTACTGGCTGGAACTGCGGGCCGGCCGGCCGACCCCCAATCGCCAGGATTTCGATCCGGCCAGGGTGCCGACCCTGCTCAGCGGATTCTGGATCCTCAAGCGCGAGGCGGCGAGCGGGCGGTATCGGTTCCGCCTTGCCGGCGACGAGATCCGCTCGCTGCTCGGCCGGCGCGTCGTCGGGGAATACGTCGACGATCTGTTCGTGGAGCATGGCCGGCAGTTCAACGACACGCTAGATCAGGTGACATCGATGCCAGGCATTCACCACTTGATCGGCTCGGCCTATCAGAGCGGCCGTCATGGCGTGCATACTGAACGGCTTGCCCTGCCGATGGCCGATGACGGAGTGATCGACACGGTTTTCGGCGCGACCGTCTACCAGTGGCCGACGGCCGTGCCCGCGGGGGTCGCCCGGTTCGCCGGAACGGCGATGCAGACCGTCGTGCCGATCTCCGCCCTTCATCGGGCGGGCCGCTGAAGCCGGTCGAACCTCCTACTTCCCCCAGCGCAACGCCAGCACGTCGGCGTCGCGCGCCAGTTCGAGCAGGCCGGCCTTGGTGGCCGGATGCAGCGCCTCCAGCGGATGGCGCACGGTGTCGCTCTTGATCACCCCGCCTTCCATCATCACGGTCTTGCAGGCCCTCAGGCCGCACTGCCGGTTCTCATAGTTGATCAGCGGCAGGATCCGCGCATAGGTTTCGGCCGCTTCCTGGCGACGGCCCGCCAGATGGTGGGTGACCACCGGCTTGATCAGGTCCGGCAGCAGGGCGCTGCACATGGTGCCGGTCGCGCCGGCGTCCAGGTCCGCCATCAGGGTGATGGATTCCTCGCCGTCGAACGGACCCTGGATGGCATCGCCGCCAGCTTCGATCAGCGCCCGCAGCTTCGAAGCCGCGCCCGCCGTCTCGATCTTGAAATAGGTGACCTGCGGCACCGCCTTGGCCAACCGGACCAGGAAGGGCACCGACAGAGCGACCCCCGACAGCGGCGCGTCCTGCACCATGATCGGCAGGCCCGATGCTTCGGCCACCTTGGCGAAGTGCTCCTCGATGCCCTTCTCGTCGGCGCGCAGGCCGGTCCCGTGGTAGGGCGGCATCAGCATCAGCATGGCGGCACCCGCCTGCGCCGCGCGCTTGGAACGCTCGGCCGCCAGGCGGGTGGAGAAGTGGCTGGTGGTGACGATCACCGGCACCCGTCCGGCGACATGGCTCATGCACAGGTCCAGCAGGGTCTCACGCTCGGCATCGGACAGCAGGAACTGCTCGGAATAGTTGGCCAGGATGCAGATCCCGTCGACGCCCTGGTCGATCATGCAATCCAGCACCCGCTTCTGACCGTCGAGATCGATGTCTCCGGACCGGGTGAACGGGGTCGGCGCGATCGGGAAGATGCCGCTGCGGGCGATGGTGGGCGTGGCCATCGGGTGGTCCTCCGGTGGGGTGTTCCTGGTCCAGGTTCGATCGGCATTCGAGGCGGTGCGCCCGCCTGCGTCAAGCGATGCCGGGTCTACAGCATGGCACGCAGAATCTTGGTGCGCTCGCTGGCCGCCGCCATCAGCAGAGGCAGGTCGTTGCCGCCCAGGATGAACCGGGCGCCGATGCCGATGTAGCGCTGCATCAGTGCCGGGTCGTAGACACCACCCATGCCCGGGTGCTTGCCATGCGTCTTGCAGGCAGCCACGACGCGCTCATAGGCGGCGGTGATGTCGGGATGTCCGACCTGGCCGGGAATGCCCATCTCCATGCTCAAGTCGCTGGTTCCGATCAACAGCGCGTCGACGCCGGGGACGGCGGCGATCTCCTCGGCGTTGGCGATCGCTGTCGGGGATTCCAGCATCACGACCAACAGGGTTTCGCGATTGATTGTCTCAGTCGCCTCGCCCATCGGATGGGTCTGGAAGTCGAGTTGCGGCAGGCTGCCGGTGACCGATCGGTGGCCGACCGGCGGGTATCGGCATTGGCTGACCATGCGGGCGGCGGTCGCCGCGTCGTCAACATGCGGGACGACGATGCCCTGGGCGCCGCCATCGAGCACACGGGTGGCGTGGAACGACTCGTACCCTGGTACCCGAACGATCGGTGTGATCCCCGCGTCCTGGGCGGCCACGCAAATCTGCACGGCGGTATCCAGGTCCATGGAGTTGTGCTCCATGTCGATGAACAGCCAGTCGAACCCGGCGGTACGCATCGCCTTGGCAATGTCGACGGTGCGGGCCTGGCGCAGGCCGACGCCCAGCGCCAGATCGCCGGCGCGCAACCGGTCCAGGGCAACGTTCTTCAGTTCGATCACGGTACTCTCCGTCCGATATCGCATACGATGGGGTCGATCAGAGCAGGGATTGGCGCCCGCGTCACCGCCCGGCGCGGCACGACACTCGGTGCAGCACGGACTTGCCGGGCCCTGCCGTCCGGCGGCACACTCCGGGTCGGACCTTTGCCTGACAGCTATCCGCCCGGGAGAACGCTCGTGAACCAGCACACGCCGCCGTCGGTGGTCGCCGAAGCCGTGGCGCGCATCAAGGACGCGCTTGGGTCCAAGGGGTGGCTGGAGGACTCGTCCGACACCCTGAAGTACCGTACCGACTGGCGCGGACGCGACGTCGGCGAGGCGGTCCTGGTGGCGCGGCCGTCGTCGACGGAGGAAGTGTCCTCGGTGGTCCGGGTTTGTGCCGAGGCCGGCATCGCGATCGTGCCGCAGGGCGGCAACACCGGTTTGGTGCTGGGGTCGATCCCGACCGAAAACCGACCGGCGGTGGTGCTGTCGCTGGACCGAATGACCCGGGTGCGAACCCTCGACGCGGATAACTTCGCGCTGGTGGCCGAAGCCGGATGCGTCGTCAAAGCCGTCCAGGATGCGGCTGCCGCGGCCGACCGGTTGTTCCCGCTGTCTCTCGCCTCGGAGGGCAGTTCGACGATCGGCGGCACGCTGTCCACCAATGCCGGCGGCAACCAGACCATCCGCTACGGCAATGCCCGTGAACAGGTCCTGGGCCTGGAAGTGGTGCTGCCGGACGGCACGGTGTTCGACGGGCTGAACACGCTGCGCAAGAACAACACCGGCTACGACCTGAAGCACCTTTTCATCGGAGCCGAGGGGACACTCGGGATCATCACGGCGGCGGCGATGCGCCTGATGCCCGCACCGCGCGGCCGCGAGACCGCGCTGCTGGCCGTTCCGGACCCGGCGGCCGCCCAGGCGCTGCTGGCCCGTGCCCGGGAGCTGTCCGGCGACACGGTCCTGGCCTACGAGTTGATGCCGCGGATGTGCCTGGACCTGGCGATCCGTCACATCGAGGGCATCGCCGATCCTCTGGAGGCTTCGTCGCCCTGGTACGTCCTGGTCGAACTGGCGACCGCCTCACCGATCGACGATCTGCGCGCCAAGCTCGAGGCAATCCTGGCCGAGGCGATGGAGCAGGGGCGGGTGACCGACGGGGTGATCGCTGAAAGCGAGACACAGCGCGCGGCCCTGTGGCGTATACGCGAGGAGCAGGCCGAGGCCGGCCGGCGTGAAGGCGGTGGCGTGTCCTGCGACGTGTCGGTCCCGGTCAGCCAGGTCGCCACGTTCCTCAGCCGGGCCGAGGCGATGCTGCGTGCCGAGGAACCGGATCTGCGCCTGAATACCTTCGGGCATATGGGCGACGGCAACATCCACTATCTGATCCTGCGGCCGCTGGCGATGGATGGCGGTGCCTGGACGCAGCGCAACGGCCACCTGGTGCATCAGTTGAACGAACTGATCGCCGAGATGGGCGGCAGTTTTTCGGCCGAGCATGGTATCGGTGCGCAGAAACGCAAGGACCTGGCGCGCTACGCCGCGCCGTCGCGCCTGACGCTGATGCGGTCGGTCAAGGCGGCGATCGACCCGACGAACGTCATGAACCCTGGTAAGATTCTCTAGTCGCAGCAGGTCAGCTGGGCTGCCGTGGTGCTGGCTGGTTCTTCGGCAGGGAGATGACCACCGTCGTCCCACCACCGGGCGTGCTGTCGATCCGCAGCCGGCCGTTGTGCAACTCGACCAGCCGATGCGCGATCGGCAGCCCAAGTCCGGTGCCGCCGTTCGATGGTGAGGTATGGCTGGGCTCGATCTGGGCGCGGCCATAGGGCTGCATGGCCCGTTCGATCTGGCGCAGCGTCATTCCCGGGCCCTCGTCGCGGACACGGATCTCCACTGGATCGCCGTCGGCAAACGCCACGACGATCTCGCTGTTCTCCGGGCCGAACTTGATGGCATTGCCGACGATGTTGATCAGCACCTGCTGTATCGCCCGGCGATCAACCTGTACCCGCGGGCCGCGCCGGCCTTCGATGCGCATCCCGACGCCGCGTCCGTCGGCCAGCGGTTCCAGCATCCGGGCGGTGGCATGCGCCAGGGCTGCCAGTTCGACCGGCTCGGTCTGCAGTTCGATTGCGCCGGCCTCGATGCGGGCCAGGTCGAGCAGGTCGTTGATGAGATCCAGCAGGTGACGCCCGCTGGTGGCGATCGTCTCGACCGAATCCAGGTACTGCGGAAGCATCGGGCCGTGCAACTGGAGCCTCAGCATATCCGCGAACCCGATAACGGCGTTCAACGGTGTACGCAACTCGTGGCTCATATGCGCCAGGAACTCGCTCTTGGCGCGGTCGGCCATCTCGGCGGCCATCTTGGCGCGCGCCAGGTCCGACACGGCGTCGACGGTGATCTGGCGGGATTCCAGGAAACGGGTCGCGATCTGGGACAGGTCGACCAGCGAGGCGCGCTGGTCATCGTCGAGCCTCCCCGGCCGATCGCCAAGCACGCACAGGGTGCCGACCCGATAGCCGCTGCGCAGGATCAGCGGCGCCCCGGCATAGAACCGGGTGTGTGGCGGCCCGGTGACCAGTGGACTCTCGACGAACACGGGGTCCGCCCAGGTGTCTTCGATCTCCAGGACACCGCGCTCGGTGATCGCGTGGCTGCAGAAGGATCGGTGGCGCGGCATCTCGCGCACGCCTTCGACACCGAAGGCCGACTTGAACCAAACCCGCTCGGCATCAACCAGACTGATGAACGCCATCGGGCTGCGGCAGGTTCGGGCCGCCAGCTGGCAAAGCTGGTCGAACGCGGCTTCCGGCAGGGTATCAAGCACCTGAAGCGCTCGCAGGGCAGCGAGCCGTGCGTCCTCATCTTCGCCTGATAGCACTGCCATGACGTATCCGCCGCGCCAGAAACGACCTCACCGTCGGCAAGCGTATCGGTTGAGACGTTAACGGGTCGTTAATCGGATGGCGTGGCGGGCGCTATTCTCCCGCTGTGATGGCAACAGCCGGCCTGGGAGACGGGAGCAAGGCCACCGCGAATGCGATGGCGGTGGCGCACGCCGCACAGATCAGGAACAGGGTGGTGAAGCCGTCGCCGGCGGTAGAGCCATGCAGGCGCGAGATGACCGGCACCACGGTGGCGGCAACCACGAAGGACAGCACGTACTTCACCGAGTAGGCACGTGCCCGCCAGTGCTCCGGTGTGTTCCGCGCCACCAGGGTGTCGGTGATGGGGATCTGGCCGAACACCAGCATCATCATGGCCAGGGCCACGCCGATCATCACCGAGCCGGTGGCGTTGGAAGCCAGGATGAAGACCGCGATGTCTCCAATCGTGAGCACCAGGAACACCAGCCGGATCTAGTAGCGGTCGATCAGGTGGCCGACCAGGACCTGGGTGAAGGCGGCGGCCGCAAACACCATGGCGATCAGCCCGCCAGCCCGCGACGCACCCTCCGTCAGGGCCATTACCCGCTCGTCGAAGATCTTCGGCAGGGCGATGGTGGTGGCGTTGAAGATGAACCCGCCGACGGCGGTGGCGAAGAACACGATCGCGAGGATCCGCTTCCACTGCAGGCTGGGTTGAGTGTTGGCCTTGCGGGCGGCGGTGCCGGCGGCGGTCTCGGCGCGGCCGGCATTGCTGCGGCAGTGCAGCAGCCAAAGCCCGCCGATCGTCACGCAGAGCACGCTGGGCACCAGGAAGGCGGCGCGCCAGCCATAGGCCTCGCACAGGAAGGCCGTGAGCAGCGGGGCCGCGGCCACGCCCATGTTGCCCCACACCCCGTTGATGCCGAGCCGCCGGCCCACCGCACCACCGCCCTGGCTGACCATGGCAATGCCGACCGGATGATAGATCGCCGCAAACACCCCGATCGCCAGCAGGCCGGCGGCGATCTGCAGGCGCCCGTCCGCCAGCCCGGTCAGCGCCGCGGCGCAGCCGATCCCGATGAAGAACAGCGCGATCATCGCTTCCCGACTCCAGCGGTCGGCCAGCCAACCGGCCGGCAACGAGCATGCGCCGAAGGCGATGAACCCGGCGGTCGAAAGGAACAGCAACTCGCCATAGGTTGCGTCGAGTTCGGCGGCCATGAAGACGGCAGCCGTCGGGAACACGAGCATCATCAGATGATCGACCGCGTGGCCGGCGTTCAGGAACAGGAAGCGGGTGTTGAGACGCATGGACTTCTCCCTCGATACGGAGGGATGATGCCTCCCGTCAGTCCTTCCGTCCTTCGACAGAATGCCAATCAATGTTGAAAAGCGGACAAACCATGCGAAGCCGGGATCCGGCTGTTGAGGAGCGGCAGCGCTGGCCGAAGGCGATCGTCGGCTACGCGGTGGACTACCATGCCGGCCACAGCACCGGGCGGCACGCCCACGACCGCGCCCAACTCGTGCACGCAGAGAAGGGGGTGATGACGGTCCGGACCGACGACGGTGCCTGGGTGGTGCCGCCCGGGTACGCCGTCTGGGTGCCGCCGGAGGTGGTCCACGAGGTCCGTGCCGCCGGCCCGGTGGCGATGCGGACGCTGTATCTTCGAGCCGATTCCCCGGTCCCGATCGGCCCGCGGTGCCAGGTGGTGCGGGTGCCGGCGCTGGTGCGCGAACTGATCGCACGGGTGGTCCAACTGCCTGAAAACTATCCCGACGACGGTCCGGAATCCCGGTTGGTCGCGGTGCTGGCGGACGAGTTGGCGGGGTTGCCGCTGGCCCCGCTCGACCTGCCGCTGCCGCGCGACCGTCGCCCGCTGGCCGTAGCCGAGGCGTTGATCGCATCGCCCGCCGACGGGCGCGACCTTGAGGCGTGGGGACGGTCGGTGGGAGCGAGCGACCGGACGCTGGCCCGTCTGTTCCGGCGGGAAACCGGCCTGACATTCGGCCGCTGGCGCCAGCGCCGCCGGCTGCTGGCGGCGCTGGAGCGGTTGGCCGGCGGTGAGTCAGTCACCGCCGTGGCGCTCGATCTCGGCTACGAGAGCCCGAGCGCGTTCATCGCGATGTTCCGCCGCGCCCTTGGTGCATCGCCGACCCGCTATCTGCGGCACGGCGGTGGATGATGGCGCACCGCGGAACGGTATGGATCAACGCTTGAACGGATAGAAGCTCACGTCGTTGAACAGGGCGTTCTCCTGCTTTTCGAGCGCGCCGAGCTTGGCGCTCTCCTGGGTGTAGGCGATCCAGTCCGGATCGGCCTGCATCGCGCCGCGCTTCTTCTCGCGGTCACCGGCGCTCTCGTAGGCCCAGATGTGGATGTAGACATTCGGGTCGCCGGTCTCGCACTTGGCGTACAGGACAGGCTGGCCCAGATGCTTGGCCTGCGGGGCTTTGCCCATCTTCTCGTAGAGCGCCAGATGCTTGGCGATGGTGCCCGGCCGGCACGTGTACTTGCGCACGTCGAACAGCATGGACATTTCCTCCTGGTATCGTTGGGTGGTCATTGAGGCAAGGCCGCAACCTTAGCGCAGGACCGCCGGTCGAAAAGACCGTTTCGCCGCATCAGTCCAAACGTCGGCTGCGACCTTCGAGCGTGGGTGAAACCGTGCCGGCCGCCACGATGTGATCCATGATCTGGCTGGCCATCAGCTTTGCCGCCCGGTCGTCAATCAGGGTCTTCGCGGTCGCGAACGTTGCGTAGCCGTCGCCGCCGCGCGCCATGAAGTCGTTGGTGGCGACGGTGTAGGTCGCGGCCGGATCGAGCGGCTTGCCGCCGATCGTGACGTCGCTGACCCGGGATCCCGCCGCCTTGCCGACCGCATAGGCGAAGCGGAGGCCGGACACCTGGGGAAACCTTCCCGCGCCTTGCTCGACCTGGCTGACACCATTCTCCAGCGCGGCCAGAATATCGGCGCCGGTCATCTGCAGCTTGGCGGTCCGGTTGCCGAACGGCAGTTCGGTGAAAACCATCTTGCGGGTCAACTGGCTGCCGGCCGGGTAGGTCACGTCGCCGCGAATCCCGCCGCCGTTGATGATCGCGACATCGGCGGAGACGGCTGACCGCATGGCATCGGCGAACAGGTTTCCGATGGTCGCCTCGCCGTTGCGCACGGTCGCGCGGCGCGAATCCAGTTCGGTGGTCGTCGTCCCGATCGGCTGCCCGAGATCGGTATCCAGCTTGGCCAGATAGGCGTCGACCTTGGCCTGAACGGCCGGATCGGGCGTGACGTTGAACGTGTGGACCTGCGCGAAGTCCGGCTTCCAGACGACCTTCGGGCCGCCGCGACCTTCGACCCGGTCGATCGTCAGGGCCAACCGACCGACGAAGGTACCCTGCGACCCGGCCTTGAAGACCGCGTGCTGGCCATCGTAGTGGGTGAGGGCAAGGTGGTCGTGGCCGCCGAGCACCAGATCGATGGCTGGAACCGCCTGCATCAGCGCCAGGTCGCCGGTGTATTCCTCGTGGCTGAGGGCGATCACCATGTCGGCGCCCTGGTCCTTCAGGGCCTTGGCGATCCGGGCCCCGGCGCTGGCGTAGGCCTCGAACGTCACGTCCGGGCCGGGGCTGGAGACCAGCGGCGTGTCCGGCGTCGTCAGGCCGAGAAACCCGATCTTGAAACCGCCAACCTCGACGACGGCGGCGTCCACGGCTCCCGGGAACCCGGCCCGGCCGTTCAGGGCCACGTTGCCCGCCAGCCAGCGGAACCTGGACTCCGCGATGCGGGCCTTCAGAACCTCGGGACCGAAGTCGAACTCGTGGTTGCCCAGGGTGGCGTAGTCGAGGCCGACGGTGTTCGCCAGATCGATCATGGCGGCACCCTTGTCGATCCCGGAGAGCAGCGACGGCGAGATCATGTCGCCGCCGAACGTCACGATCACCGTGGCGCCCGTGGCCGCCGCCTTGGCCTTCTCGTCCTTGATGACGGCGGCGATACGGCCGGCCCCGCCGGCCCCGTCGACGGCATCGATCCGGTCCCAGTCGTTGAGATGCAGAATCACCAGCTTGGCCGGTTCGGCAGCCAGCGGCCCAGCGAGCCAGAAAGCAGCGGCAATGGAAACGGCAAGGATTCGGAACAGGCGGGACATCACGGCACTCCCTGAGCGTGGGAGCGCAGGGTAGCCGAACTCGCGTTACAGCTGAAAGCGCTAGCGCGCGCCGGCCCGGGCGCCTGCGCCGCGTCCACTGGCGCGGGTCTTCGCGTTGTCCTTCTCGTCGAACAGCGCGGCGAGCTGCTCCATCATCGTGCCGCCGAGCTGCTCGGCGTCGACGATGGTGACGGCCCGGCGGTAGTAGCGGGTGACGTCGTGCCCGATGCCAACCGCTACCAGTTCGACCGGCGAGCGGGTCTCGATGTACTTGATGATGTCGCGCAGGTGCTTCTCGAGGTAGTTGCCGGGGTTCACCGACAGGGTCGAGTCGTCGACCGGTGCACCGTCGGAAATCACCATCAGGATGCGCCGCTCCTCGGTGCGGGCCAGCAGACGGTTGTGCGCCCAGTTCAGCGCCTCGCCGTCGATGTTTTCCTTCAGGATGCCCTCGCGCAGCATCAGGCCCAGCGACTTTCGGGCACGCCGCCACGGGGCGTCGGCCGGCTTGTAGATGATATGGCGCAGGTCGTTCAGGCGGCCGGGGTTTGCCGGCTTGCCGGAGGAGATCCAACGCTCGCGGGCGGAGCCGCCCTTCCAGGCGCGGGTGGTAAAGCCGAGGATCTCAACCTTCACGCCGCAGCGCTCCAGCGTGCGCGCCATGATGTCGGCGCAGATCGCCGCTATGGTGATCGGCCGGCCGCGCATCGACCCGGAATTGTCGATCAGCAGGGTGACCACCGTGTCGCGGAACTCGGTGTCCTTCTCCATCTTGTAGGACAGCGGGAACAGCGGAGCGGTAACGACGCGGGACAACCGGCCGGCGTCCAGGATGCCCTCGTCCAGGTCGAAGTCCCAGGAACGGTTCTGCTGGGCCATCAGGCGGCGCTGCAGCCGGTTGGCCAGCCGCCCGATCACGCCCTGCAAGTGCGAGAGCTGCTGGTCGAGCAGCATGCGCAGGCGGTTCAGCTCGTCCGGATCGCACAGGGTATCGGCTTCGACGACCTCGTCGAACTCGGTGGTGAACGGCCGGTAGGCGGTGTCCTGCCAGTTGCGGCCGTCCATGTTCGGATGGACCGGCGAGCCGGGGTTGGCCGGATCCTCGTCGCCCGAACCGGGCTCCAGGTCCATCTCCTCCGCCTCGTCGCCGTCGGCGCTCTCGTCGCCGGCCTGCATGTCGGATGGAATGGTCTCGGTGTCGGAGCCGTCCTCGGAGGTGCCGCGGGTGCCGCCGTCACTGGTCTCGTCGACGTCGCCGCCTTCGTCCTCGCCGTCGGCGTCGCTGGCGTCGTCCTCGGACATGCCTTCCTCACCGATCTCCAGGTCGAGATCGGCGATCAGCTGGCGCGAGGCTTTCGCAAAGGCGTCCTGGTCGTCCAGATGCCGGTCGAGTTCCTTGAGGTCGTGGCCGACCTTGCTCTCGATCCACGGCCGCCACAGATCGATCACGCGCTGCGCGCACTCCGGAGGGGGAGCTCCGGTCAACGCCTCCCGGGTCATCAGCCGAACGACGTCGACCAGCGAAATGTCGTCCTTCTCCGCCCGCTCCAGGCCCTTGCGGCGGTACTGCTCGTCGAGCACCGCACCGAGGTTGCTGGCGACCCCGGCCATGGCGCGGGAGCCGATGGCCTCGATGCGGGCCTGTTCGACCGCGTCGAAGACCTCGCGGGCGGCTTGGCTCTGCGGACCCCGGCGGTTGTGGACGGCGTCGTCGTGGTGCTTCAGGCGCAGGGCCATCGCGTCGGACTCACCGCGCAGGCGCGCCAGGTCAGCCGGATCCATGTCCTTGGGTGGCGCCGGGAGCCGGGCGCGATTGCCGGCCAGCGTCGCGTGCTCGGCGCCATAGGTGACCTCGACTTCCGGCTCGCCGGAAATCGCGCGCAGGCAGGCCGCGGTCGCCCGTTTGAAATCCTCAAACGCGGTGTCGTCCGGGGCCTTGTTGGTGCTGTTGCTGCGCATGACGCCTTGCCGAAACCGCTATTCCGCCGCCTTCACACCGGTCTTGGTGACCTCGTCGCCGAAGCAGCGCTGGTAATATTCGGCCACGATCGACCGCTCGACCTCGTCGCACTTGTTCAGGAACGTCAGCCGGAACGCCAGCTTCAGATCCCCGGCGAAGATGTCGGCATTCTCGGCCCAGGTGATGACCGTGCGCGGCGACATGACCGTCGAGATATCGCCCGCCATGAAGCCTGCCCGCGTCAAATCCGCGCAGGTGACCATCCGGGACACGATATCGCGGCGTTCGGCGCTCTGGTAGGTCGGGCACTTGGCCAGAACGATGTCCACCTCGGCGTCGTGCGGCAGGTAGTTCAGCGTGGTGACCACGTTCCAGCGGTCCATCTGACCCTGGTTGATCTGCTGGGTGCCGTGATACAGGCCGGTGGTGTCGCCGAGTCCCACGGTGTTCGCCGTCGAGAACAGGCGGAACGCGCCGTGCGGCTGGATGACCTTGTTGGTGTCCAGAAGGGTGAGCTTGCCGTCGACTTCCAGCACGCGCTGGATCACGAACATCACGTCGGCGCGGCCGGCATCGTATTCGTCAAACACCAGCGCGACCGGGTTCTGCAGCGCCCAGGGCAGGATGCCTTCGCGGAACTCGGTTACCTGCTTGCCGTCACGGACCACGAACGCGTCCTTGCCGATCAGGTCGATGCGGCTGACATGGCTGTCCAGGTTCACCCGGATGCACGGCCAGTTCAGCCGGGCCGCAACCTGCTCGATGTGGGTCGACTTGCCGGTTCCGTGATAGCCCTGGATCATGACGCGGCGGTTGCGCGCGAAGCCGGCCAGGATGGCCAACGTCGTGTCGTGATCGAACAGGTAGGCGTCGTCCCGGATCGGGACGTACTCGCTCGGTTCCGAGAACGCGGGAACCTGCATGTCGATGTCGAGTCCGAACAACTCGCGGGCCGAGACGGTGGTGTCCGGCTTGCCCAGAGGATGTGCGGATTTGCGCTCGAGAGTCGTGTCGTTCGCCATGGACGAATTCCTGTAGGGGATAGAGGCCAGCGCGTCAGGGACAGCTCAGCCGAGGAACCGACGCAAAGTCGTATAGGCGTCGTTGATACTTTTCAACCGTTCCTCGGCATCGCGGTCGCCGCCGTTGGCGTCGGGGTGATGTTTTTTGACCAGTTCCTTGTACCGGCGCTTCAGTTGTTCGAGGGTCAGCGGAGGCTCCAGCGCCATGATCGCGAAGGCTTTGCCCTCGGGAGAATACGATGACGGCCGGGCTGGACCGCCTTGCCGGGGATCGTTGCTCCCATCCTCGTCAAGGAAATTGAACGGGTCGCGGACACGGTGGAAAGCCTGGCTGCGCGCGGCCCGGTCACCTGCCCCGAAGCGCCAGGTCGGCCGGTCCCAGGTCGTCGATCGCCGCAGATCGGCTTCGACCTCGACATCGCTCATGCCGGCGTAATAGTTCCAGGCCTTATTGTACTCGCGCACGTGCTCAAGGCAGAACCAGTAGTAGTCGCCGAGCCGGTCCCGCGAGCGTGGCGCACGGTATTCGCCGAGCTCCGCGCAGCCCGGATGCTCGCAAGCCTGCAAGGAGGATTGCGCATCAAGGCGGTCGGACATCAGACGTTCCGGATTGGCCTTCGCCATGGGAGCGACCATCTTAACTGCCGAGAGCGGGGGCGGGAAACATGCCGGAGCAGCCGCTCCCATCCTGATCGAACCTAGCGGCGCATTGCAGAAAGTCCAGAGGATGAACATGAAAGAAACGATGATTGCGAAGCTGACGGAGGCATTCGCTCCCCAGAGCCTCGAAGTCGAGGATGAATCGCACAAGCATGCCGGTCACTCCGGCGCGCGGCCGGGAGGGCAGACTCACTTCCGCGTCACCATGACATCGGCCGCCTTTGCCGGTACGTCCAGGATCGAGCGTCACCGCCTCGTGAACGCCGTGCTGGCCGACGAACTGAATGACCGGGTGCACGCGTTGGCGCTGTCGTTGAACGTGCCGGCGACGCCTGATGACGATGCGAGCAACCAAAAATAGTCTACTACAATACAAAACATTTATTGGTTGCAATCAACTTATGCCTGTGATATCGATAACGATGCGAGAGAATGTTCTGTAGAGTTCTCGCCATAACAGAATAACGAGGCTGCATTTGTTCGCGCCGGATGACAAATCGTCGATCTTGGAAAGCCGGAACGTCACGGTGGGAAACCGGCGCACCAGCATGCGGCTTGAGCCTCAGATGTGGGATGCTCTTGAGAGCATTTCCCGTCTGGAAGGAATGACGATCAACAACCTGTGCACGCAGATCGACCTTCGCCGTCGCAAGGCTGGCCTGACGTCGGCGACCCGGGTGTTCATCGTCAGCTACTTTCGGCACATGGTTCGCCGATATGGCGGCGAAGAGGCCAGTGGACATGCGTCGTTGGCGCTGCGGGTCCTGGATGCCGAAATCGGGCGCCGGCCGGGCCGGGTTGCCGATCCGCAGCTGGCCGAACGAACCGAAGCGGCGGATCTGCACTGGCCCGCTGAGGGTTAGTCCGGCCGGTCCTGTTCAGCGGGTTGTCGAAGACTCTGCCGGTTCAGTGTCCGGAGAGCGATGCCAGTTCGGCCAGATCTTGGCGACCACCGGGCTGGTCTCGGCGAACGCGTGGCACGAGTTCAGCAACGCGGGTTTGCGGTCCGGGTTCTCGGGAGCCGGGGCGTCGCCGCGCATCTCGGCCTCGCGGCGCTCCCTCGATCGCTCGCCGAAGATGGTCTGGTAGGCGGTGGTCGCCATCGGTGCCAGCAGTTCGACCAGATGAGTGCAGCCTTCGGCCCCGCCCAGGCGCTCGCGTACCGCCCGCCGCCAGCCGCCACCGATCGCCAGTCCGACCAGCCGCTGGAAGTTGGGTGTGATGTCCGGGCAGATCGGGAATGGCCCGGCATCGGTCACGGCCTCGACCGCGACCACGGTCATGTCGCGGTCGATCGTCAGGCGCAGCCACATGTCGTGGATCGGTCGGCCCGGTTCGATGAAGCCGCGGTACTCGTTCGGAAAGCCGTAGGACTTGGTGTCGACCATATGTCCCTCGATGTCCCAGTGCCCATCGGCTCGCCGCCAGCCGCGGCAGACGATGGTCCGGTCGTGGGAAAGCTCGCGCTCGGCGGGAGGGCTCAGCGGCATCGTGGGTCTCCGTCGCGGATAGGTCGGCGGTCGGTCGGACCGAATCTCATGCGCTCGCCGTGTTGTCCAGCGAGGTGAGCCGCAGCAGGGTGATCTGGTTGCGTTGCCGTCGCAGGATCCTGAAGCGGAATCCGTAGAACATGAATTCCTGGCCGACATCGGGAATCCGCCTTGCTTCGTGCAGCACCAGCCCGGCGATGGTGGACGCCTCTTCATCGGGAAGGGTCCAGCCGAACTCGCGATTGAGGTCGCGCAGCGTCACCGTTCCGTTGACCACCACCGACCCGTCGGTCTGCACCCGCACGCCGGCAACCGCGACGTCGTGCTCGTCCAGGATGTCGCCGACGATCTCCTCCAGAATATCCTCGAGCGTCACCACGCCCATGAAGCTGCCGTACTCGTCGACGACCAGGGCGAAATGCTCGCGGCGTTCGCGGAACGCCTGCAACTGGTCGAGCAGGGTCGACGTGTCCGGGATGAACCACGGGTCGTTGGCGATCTCCAGGATCTTCAGGTCTTCCGGAGCCGATCCGCCATGCGCACGGATGGCGCGCAGCAGTGCCTTTACGTGCAGGATCCCGACGATGTTGTCGGACTCGCCCTTGTACAACGGGATGCGGGTGAATGGGCTGTCCAGCACCTGTTCCAGCAGCTCGGCGAGCGGGGCGTCGGCGTCCAGCATCCGCACGTTGCGCCGGTGGGTCATGATCTCCGACACCTCGACGTCCGCGAGGTCGAGGATGCTGCGGAGCATTGCGCGCTCGTGCTCGACCTCGGCGCCGCCGTCGGCGTGCATCTCGATCAGCCCGCGCAGCTCCTCCTCGCGTTCGTCATGGCCGAGGCCGGCGTTGACCGAAACGCCGCACAACCGCAGAACCCCGGTGACCAGCATCTGCACGGCGATCGACAGTGGCGTCAGGACCCAGACCAGCGCGCGGATCACCGGGCCGACGGCCACGGCGGTCTGATCGGGCCGGTTGATCGCGAAGGTCTTCGGCAGAACCTCGCCGAAGATCACCACCACGACGGTCATGCCGATCGTCGCCATGGCGACGCCGCTTTCGCCGAACAGCGAGATCAGGGTGCTGGTGGCAAGTGCCGAAGCGAAGATGTTGACGACGTTGTTGCCGATCAGGATGGCGCCGATCATCCGGTCGCTGCGCTGCTTCAGGGCGATCACCGTCTCGGCGGCTTCATTGCCTTTGCGGGCCAGCTGCGACAGCCGCGCCTCGCTGGCGGCGGTCAGCGCGGTCTCCGATCCGGAGAAGAAGCCGGACAGCAGCAGCAGGATGAAGATGCTACCGATGGTGAGGGCGAGATGGATGTCCATGGGGCCGGCTCTGCGATCCCTTTCAGGCGGCTTGCGATCGATCGAGCAGGGTGCGCACCGTCGAACTGTCGACGTCGTCGCGCACCACGGCCCGGCCCAGCTGATCGAGCAGAACGAACACGATCCGTCCGTCGCGCGCTTTCTTGTCCTTGGTCATGTGGCCGAGCAACTGTTCGGCGGTCCATTGCCGCCGTCCGTCGACCTGGTCGAGTTCCGTCGGCAATCCCACGGCCGCCAGGTGGGCCGCGAGCCGTCCGGCATCCTGGCCGGTGCACGGTCCCAGGCGGGCCGACAGGCGGGCCGCCAGCACCATGCCGGCCGCCACGCCTTCGCCGTGCAGCAGGGTCCCATCGTAGCCGGCCATGGCTTCCAGCGCATGACCGAAGGTGTGGCCGAAATTGAGCAGCGCGCGCGGGCCGTTGGCCATCTCGCGCTCGTCGGCGGCCACTACCGCGGCCTTGGCGCGGCAGGACGCGACAATCGCATGGCGCTGCGCATCGGCATCGCCGTCGACCAGGCGGCCTCCGTTGGCTTCAAGCCATTCGAAGAACTGCAGGTCGCCGATCGCACCGTACTTCACCACCTCGGCATACCCGGCCAGCAGCTCACGGCGCGGCAGCGTGTCGAGGACGTCGGTGTCGATCAGGACGCGGCGCGGCTGGTGAAAGGCGCCGATCAGGTTCTTGCCGTACCGGGTGTTGACGCCGGTCTTGCCGCCGACCGAGCTGTCGACCTGGGCCAGCAGGGTGGTCGGGATCTGAATGAAATCGAGGCCGCGCAGGGCGATTGCCGCCGCGAATCCTGCAAGGTCGCCGGTCACCCCGCCGCCGAGGGCGATCACGACGGTCCGACGGTCGATGCCGAGGGCGAGCAGGCGGTCCAGCAGGTCGGCGACGCCGTCCATCGACTTCGCCGACTCGCCCGAAGGCACCGTCAGGGTGTGAACGACGGACGCGACGCCTCGCAGCGACTGGATCAACGCGGGCAGATGAAGGGCCGCCACGGTCTCGTCGGCGACGACTGCGACCTTGCGGCCCGACACCAGATCGGCCAGCGCGTCACCGGCGCGATTCAGCAGCCCGGCACCGACGTGAATGGCGTAGCGGCGGTCGGCGAGGTCGACCTGGACGATCTCGACAGCACTCATGGTGCGACAGGCTTCACTGGTTCAGATGCGCGATCACTGCCTGATAGACCTTATCGACGGTCGTCTCAATGGGAACCCGACGGGTTTCGACCAGGATGTCGGCTTCGGCATAGACCGGGTAGCGGACGGCCATCAGGCCGCGCAGCGTCTCTTTCGGATCGGCTGTCTTGAGCAGCGGGCGGTTGGAACGCCGGGATACCCGTTCGTAAAGCGTGTCGATATCCGCCTTCAGCCACAACGACATACCCTTTTCCCGCACGACCGCGCGGGTATCGGCAGCCATGAAGGCGCCGCCCCCGGTGGCCAGGACATGGGGCGTGCGGTCCTCCAGCAATCGTCGGATCACGCGCCGCTCGCCGTCCCGGAACGCGGCTTCGCCAAGTTCCTCGAAGATTTCGGGAATGGTGCGCCCGGCAGCGGTCTCGATCTCGACGTCGGCATCCAGGAAGTCGACGCCGAAGCGCTGGGCCAGGCGCCGTCCGATGCTGCTCTTGCCGGCTCCCATCAGGCCAACCAGGACCAGGGTTCTCGGCAATCGGGTGACGTGTGGCGGCGAGATCACGGCCGCCGGGCTCGATTCGGGTGCGTCCATCCGGGCTTCGCTGGCCGAGTTCATGGGAGATCACCCGCAGAGCGCGGCGGTTTCGCCTCGCGTTGCGTCGGATTCCCTCGATCGGTACAGTGCCGTGGTCGCGCCATAGTCCGACGGTACCACACGCTTCGCGGCGGTCGCCATACTGGGCTCGGCCGGCAGGGCTTCGGGCCCGTCGTTGTGCGGAACTGTTCACCGGATAGGCCTTTGGCCATGCGTTTTCTCGCCGTCCTGCTGGTAGTCCTGGTCCTGCTTTTCGGGGGCGGTGCCGCGTTCCTGATGACCTGGGATATTCCGCCGCCGACCGCGCCCGTCCAGAAAGTGATCCCGAATGACCGCCTGCCGAAGTAGAAACGGTATGCGCCTGCTCGTCGGACTCGGATTGCTCGTTGCCTCGGCGCTCGTCGATCCGAACATGCCCCAAGCCCAGACGCGCGGCCCGATCCTGCTGGGACCGCCGACGCCGCTTTCCCCCGGTAACGATACGCTGGTGACGCCGCCGGCCCCTCCGCCGGTGCTTCAGCCGATCCCGGAACGTGCGGCCCCCCGAACCACGGCGGATGGCTCAATCCGGATCGAGGGTCTGAAGCGACTGACCGTCGACGCCGCCGGATCGCTGACGCCGGACAGCGGCGGGCTGCGCACGGATCTGTGGGCAGGAACGCCCGGACCGATCGCGCTTCGTCTGGTCGCGTTGCTGCCGGCCGCGCCTGACAGCCGGGCCCTGCGCGATCTCCAGCGCCGTCTGCTGCTGTCCTCGGGACCGGCACCGGCTGACCTGCCGACCGAAGGAGCGCTTCTGGCGGCTCGTGCCGAGCGCTTGCTGGCCATGGGCGCCCTCGATGAGCTTGCCGCCTTGGCGTTGGTTGCCCCCGGGCGGGACGATGAACCGGAGATTGCCCGCGTCCTGGCGGAGCGTGCGCTGGCGGTCGCGGATCAGGCTACGGCCTGCCGGTATCACGAGGCGATGTCGACCCGGGCCGACGATCGCTACTGGCTCAAGGTTGGCGTGGTGTGCGAGCTGTGGCGCGGCGACACGGCGAAGGCCGAATTCGGTGCTCGGGTGCTCAGCGAGGTCGGCGAGCATGACGCTCTGCTGCAGGAACTGGTGCAGGGCGCGGTCGCCGGGCGCACAGGCGGCCCCCAGCGATTGGCGGGGGCCACCGCGGTGCATCTGGCGGCGGCCATCGCCGCCAAGGCCCGGATCGACCCCGACGTGATGTCGATCGACTCCCTGCCGGTGCTGGTGGCGCTCGCGCGCGGCATCGGTGACCCGCCGTTCGCCGCACGGCTGGCGGCGGCCGAGAAGGCGGAACGGGCGGGCGCCCTGGCCACTGACGCATTGATCGCGCTGTACGCCGAGGTGGCGGTGCGGGCCGGACCGGTCGATGGAGCGTTGCGGGCCGCCGAGGCCGATCCAAGCGCCTACTCCCGCGCGCTGCTGTGGCGGACGGCCGACATCAATCCCGATTCGGCGCAGCGAGCCCGCGCGGTTCGCAAGGCCTTCGAGATTGCCGAGAACGCATCGTCGTGGCGCCAGACGGCGAGGGTGTTTGCACCGCTGATCCGCCGACTGGATGTCGCCGCCGGGCCGGACGACCTGCCGCCGGACGCGGTTCGCGCGCTGGTCGCTGCTGGATTGGCGCCGGAGGCCCGGCCTTGGATGGATTGGCTGCAGACCCATGGCGACGCTGGAAACACGAGCGCCGGCGCCATGTATCGGCAGGTCTGGGTTGCCGCCTGGATCGGTGGCGGCGACCGCCTGGCACCCTACCGGGAAGCGTCGGTCGCGGCGTGGTGGGATGAACTGCGCGAGATCGATCCGGAAGGCGCATCGAACCTTGGCGCGGCAGCCCTCGCCCTGATGGATGCGCTGGGCGCGCCGGTTGGCGTGGACGCTTGGCGTGGGTTGGCCGGCGGGCCGCCGACCAGCCCGTACGAAACCCCGAGCGCGGCGTTCCGCAATGGCGTTTCGGCCGCCGCCGCCGCCGGGCGCATGGCGGAGGCGATCATGCTGGCCTGCGCCGGCTTCGGCGAGGTGCGGCTTGAAGAACTCGACCCGACGGCGATTGCCGGTGTCGTGATGGCGCTTCGCGGTTTGGGCCTGGAGGATGACGCCCGTCACCTCGCCGGAGAGGCAGCCGTGGCCTACGGCCTGTAGATGGCGCGTCAGGCAGCACCGCGCGGCTGGACATCGGCGATCGAGACATTCCTGGAGATGATGGCGGCCGAGCGCGGCGCCGCTCGCAACACGCTCGATGCCTACGGTCGCGACCTGATGCACGCTGAACTCTGGCTGAACGGACGCGGCGGCTCGCTTGAGACTGCCAGTGTGGATGATCTGCGGGCCTATCTGGCGGCGGCCGAGGCCGACGGAGTGATGCCGCGCACTGCAGCACGACGGTTGTCGGCGCAACGGCAGTTCTTCCGGTTCCTGTACGCCGAAGGCCGGCGGGCCGATGATCCTTCCGCAACGCTCGATGCGCCGCGCCGCGGACGATCGCTGCCCAAGATCCTGTCCGAAGCCGAGGTCGACGCTCTTCTCGATGCGGCGCGCGACCGGCCCGGCCCCGAAGGACTGCGGCTGATCTGCCTGCTCGAAGTTCTGTACGCCACCGGGCTTCGCGTGTCGGAACTGGTCGGCCTGCCGTTCGCAGCGGTTGCCCGCGACCCCCACGTGCTGATCGTGCGCGGCAAGGGCGGCAAGGAACGGATGGTGCCGCTGACGGCGGCGGCGATGGACGCCATCGCTGCCTACAAGGCGGTGCGCGGCGTGTTTCTGACGACGAAGACGTCGCCGCACCTGTTCCCGTCGCGCTCGGCCCAGGGACATCTGACCCGACGGCGGTTTGGACAACTGCTCGACGAAACGGCGATTCTGGCGGGAATCGATCCGGCAAAGGTATCGCCGCACGTCCTGCGCCACGCTTTTGCCACTCACCTGCTGGATCATGGCGCCGATCTTCGCAGCGTCCAGCAGATGCTGGGACACGCCGACATCTCGACCACGCAGATCTATACCCATGTCCTGGCCGAACGCCTGCGGACGTTGGTCGAGACACACCACCCCCTGGCCCTTAGTCTAAGTTCGGGTGCCGACTTGTAGGGGGTGGGTGTCGCCGTTATGGTGCCGCCGCTTTTGGATGAGGCTCACTGCACATGCGTCATTTTCTCGATTTCGAGAAGCCGATCGCCGACCTCGAAGGTAAAATCGAGGAGCTGAAGCACCTTTCCGGCACCGGCGAGATGAACATTGCCGACGAGGTCGGGAAGCTGCAAGCCAAGGTCGAGCGGCAGCTGCGCGCCACGTATCAGAAGCTGACGGCCTGGCAGAAGGTCCAGGTTGCCCGGCATTCCGACCGCCCGCACGCGCTTGATGCGATCGGGCATCTCATCGAGGATTTCCAGCCGCTCGCGGGCGACCGCAGCTTTGCCGACGACGCCGCGATCGTCGGTGGCATCGGCCGGTTCCGGGGGCGGTCGGTGATGGTCATCGGTACCGAAAAGGGGGCGACCACCGAGCAGCGGGTGCGCCGCAGCTTCGGCATGGCGCGCCCCGAAGGCTACCGCAAGGCACGTCGACTGATGCAGATGGCCGACCGGTTCGGCCTGCCGATCCTCACCTTCGTCGACACGGCGGGGGCTTATCCGGGTATCGATGCCGAGGCTCGCGGCCAGGCTGAGGCGATCGCGCGGTCGATCGAGACATGTCTGGCGGTGCGGGTCCCGGTGATTGCGACGATCATCGGCGAAGGCGGATCAGGCGGTGCGGTCGCGCTCGCCGTCGGAAACCGGGTGCTGATGTTCGAACACGCGGTCTACTCGGTGATCTCGCCGGAAGGCTGTGCATCGATCCTCTGGCGGTCGGGTGAATACACCAAGGACGCGGCCGAAGCGCTGAAGATGACCGCGCAGGATTTGGAGCGGCTGGGCGTGATCGACGCCATCGTGCCGGAGCCGCTGGGCGGAGCGCACCGCAATCCCAAGGTGGCCTTGAGTTCGCTTGGCAAGGCGGTCGGCGAGGCGCTCGATGACCTTGCCAAACGCGACGGCGGACAGCTCAGAATCGAGCGGCGGGACAAGTTCCTGGCAATGGGTGCCGCCGAAGACTGAGTGACAGGAGCCGCCGGCCGGTTCCCGAATTGCACGCGAGAGGTGGATAGCCATGCGGTCCGGGCAATGCCTCTGCGGTGCGTGCACCTACGAGATCGACGGCGAGCCGGTGGTGGTGGCCCACTGCCATTGCCTTGACTGTCAGCGGGGCAGCGGAGCCGGGCATTCCACCGGTGCGATGTTCGCCGAGGCGGACGTCCGCCTTTCGGGAGTGGTTTCGACCTACGCCATGCCGTCGGCCGCGGGCAACACGGTGACGCGCCGGTTCTGCGGCACCTGCGGCAGCCCGCTGCTTGCCAGCAACACGGGAATGGCCGGGTTCGTGACGGTGTCGCTTGGCACGATGCAGGCCCCGGATCGCCTGGAGCCGCAGGTGGTGGTCTTCGCCCGCTCGCGCCGGTCGTGGGACCGCATGGACGATCGATTGCCGGCTTATGACGCTCAACCCGACTGGAAACCAGGCGATGGTGTCTGAGCATCTACATGCAGTCCGTATTCGAGGCGTATGGGTGCGGTAAGGTGGCTTGCGTACCGGGCATTGGAGGGTCGGCGTGACGGACGACGTGGAGTTTCGCCTTGGCTTGATCGGCGACGGCATCGGCCGGTCGTCGGCGCCGCGCTTGCACGAGTTGGCCGGCCGCATCGCTGGGCATTCGGTGAGCTACGTCCGATTTGACCTTGATGGACGACGGGACACGACCTTCGAGGACACCCTGGCCCAATGCGCCGCCGATGGGCTGGCCGGCGTGAACGTGACGCATCCTTACAAGGAGCGGGCCGCCCGGCTGGTGCCGATCCAGGACCCGCGCGTGCAGCGGATCGGGGCAATCAACACCGTGCTGTTTCGCGATGGCAAGGCGGTCGCCGGCCACAACACCGACCACAGCGGTTTCGTTGCCGCCTATCGCCGGAAGATGGCCGACGGACTGCCCGGACCGGTCGCGCTGGTCGGTGCCGGCGGCGTCGGGCGTCCGATCGCTGTCGGCCTCGGTGAACTCGGGGCGAAGGAGATCCGGGTCTATGACATCGACGCGGCCAGGGCCGATCGACTGGCGTCGGACCTGACCACCGAGGCGGTGCCGGTACGGGCGTGCGCCGATATCGCCGACGCGCTGGACGGTTGTGCCGGAATCGTCAACGCGACCCCGATCGGGATGTACCGCTATCCCGGAAACCCGGTGCCGGGGACCATCATGGGCGAGCCGCGTTGGGTATTCGATGCGGTCTACACGCCGCGCGATACCGAGTTCACCATCGAGGCGGGCCGCCGCGGCGCGGAGGTGATCTCCGGCTACGAGCTGTTCTTTCACCAGGGTGTCGACGCGTTCCGGCTGTTCACGGGACTTTCGGTCCACGAAGCGTCGCTGCGCGAAGCGCTGGAACAGCCCGAGGGGTAGCGGCGGTCAGGCCGTCAGCGTCATCCGCAGCAGGCGCCGCCTGTCTGAACTGGCGGGCACGGCACCGTCCCGTACGAGCAGAACACGCAGCAGTCGCCGGCCTTCGGCTTCAGCACCGCACCGCAGCCTTTGCAGTCGTAGAACCACTGGCAGGCGTTGGTTGGCATGACCTCGGTCGCGCGATGCGCGCACTGCGGGCAGGTGATGTCGGATCGCAGTTCCATGCGGATCAGCTTACTGGTCGAACACCGGGCGTGTCACACCTCCGCGGCGTAGGGCGGCGCTGGATCATACTCCATCTGCCGCTGGACCTTGCGGGCGAAGGCCGGCTCCCAGATTTCGCCAACCAGCCAGAGGGCCATGTCGATGCCGGCGGAAACCCCGGCCGAAGTGACCACGTTGCCGTCGCGGACGTAGCGTACATCATCCAGCACGGCGCCGGCCTCGCCGCGCTTGCGCACCATCTCGACGGCGGCCCAGTGGGTGGTGATGCGCTTGCCGCGGGCCGGGCCGGCGGCGGCCAGCAGCATCGACCCGGTGCAGACCGAGGTCACCCAGGTGCAGCTCTTGGCCACCGCGGCGATCCAGTCGAGGGTGGCGGCGTTGCCGACCTCGCGCCGGGTGCCCTGACCGCCGGGCACCAGCAGGATGTCGATGGCCGGTGCGTCGGCGAAGCTGTGATCGGCGATCATCTGCAGCCCCTTGGCGCAGCGCACGGTTCCGCCATCGGAGGAGATGGTGATGCATTCGATCCCGGCATCAGGGTTGGCCTTGCCGGCCATCGTGAACACCTCCCACGGACCGACCATGTCGAGTTCTTCCAGGCCATCGAACAGCAGGAATCCGATCTTCATGATGCAATCTCCGTGGTGCGGGGGCCGAAGCGTTGACGGTAGTCGGACGGCGCGATGCCGATCTGGCGCAGGAAACTGCGGCGCATGCGCTCGGCGTTGCCGAAACCGGTGTCGTGGGCAACCGCTTCGATCGAGCTGCCGCTGCCTTCCAGCCGTCGCCGGGCGGCATCGACCCGGGCTCGTTCCACGAACCGCGCCGGGCTGACGCCGATCGACCGGGTGAACACCCGGTTGAAGTTGCGGGGACTCATGGCGGCCCGCTCGGCCAACTCCTCGACGGTCAGGGACGACGACAGATTCTCGAACATCCAGCCCTGCAGCCGGGCCAGCCGCGGCTCATCGGCGGTCTGCAACACCAGCTCGGCGCTGAACTGGCTCTGTCCGCCGGGCCGGTGCATGTACATGACCTTGGATTTCGCCAGCTCCAACGCGGCCCGTCGGCCCAGGTCATCGGCAATCATGGCCAGCGCCATGTCCATGCCGGACGTCACGCCGGCCGAGGTCCAGATTCCGCCATCCTGGACGTAGATCCTGTCGGGCTCGACCCGGATTTCCAGGTACCCCGCTGCCAGATGGCCGGCGTGGCGCCAGTGCGTGGTTGCCCGCCGTCCGTCCAGCACGCCGGCCTCCGCCAGGATGAACGCGCCGGTGCACACCGATCCCACCCGCCGAACGGTGCCTACGGCCCGGCGCAGCCAGGCCAGGAGACTGGGGGCGGGAACAACCTCTCGAGCGCCAACACCGCCGGCCACCAGGACGGTGTCATAGCTTTCAGGATCGGCGTCGCCGATCGCGGTGTCGGCGTTCAGCGCGGCACCGATGCTGGCGGTGACCGGTCCGGAATTCAGGCCGATCACGTGGCACTGGTATGCGGGGGAACCGTCAACGGCGCCGTCGTGAGTGGCCGACCCGAACAGCGACAAGGGGCCGGCCACATCCAGCAGTTCGAAGCCGGGGACGGCGATGAGAGCGACCCGCCTGACGCATTCGGGTCGAAGGCTGGTGAGGGTCGAAACAGGATTGTTGGTCATGGTACCGGTATCGTGCGGTCCAGGCGTCATGGCCGCAATGCCGTAGATCCCTCGAATTCAGCCATCGACCGAATAGTCACTCTCGAACGCCCATAGCCCCGTCATCCCGATACCCGAAGGATGGAGGCCGCCATGGTCGTCGAGTTCCGCGCGGATCGAATGCGCGGGTGCATGCCGGAACCGGCTCGCTGGCTGGCTCGCCTGCTGGCGGTCTGGGACGATCAGCGGGCCGAGGCTGTTCTTCCGGACGCCGACGAGTTGTTTCTGGCGGACATGGCCGAGGTCATCCCGAACCTTGTTCTTGCCTACCGCGACGATCTTACCGACGGATTCCGGATCGAGTTTGCCGGCGCGACCGCCAAGGCGCTGCTGCCGATCGAACCGGTCGGGGTCATCCCGGAACACGAGCTTCTGGAGCATCCGCTGGCCTGGCTCGGCGCCGGGTTCGTGAGAACCCGATCGCCGGCAGTGCCGGGACCGCAGTGGATGCGGTGCGACGACGCGGTGGGGTTGTTTCTGCCATATGGATCGTTCAACGCCCGGGTGACGCTGATCCTGGTCGGCATCGCCCGCTGGCCATCGACAAGGCCGGGTGCAAGGCAGACCAACTGCGTCGTGCCGTTGACGCCCTCACGGCTGCAACGCCGCCCCGACTGAGCCGCTTCGTCAGGCGACCGATACCTCGACGCGGGTGTCATTGTAGCAGGCGCCCTCGCACAGGTCGGCCTTGGCGCTGACCATCAGGGCGTTGACGGTCTCGCCGGTGGCGCTGGTGCGCGCCCAGGTGCCCTTTGGCGAATACACCACGCCCGGCCGGACCGCGTCGGTGACCACGGCGCGCAGCCATGTCTCCCCGAGATCGTTGAACACCCGGACCTCCGAACCGTCGGCGATGCCTCGGTTGGCCGCGTCATCCGGATGGATCTCCAGTGGCGGCATGCCGCTCGACGCTTCGTGTCCGCCGAAAGTGGCGTTGGTGCGGTCGGACGACGACGGGGTGATAAGGGCCAGCGGCCACCGGCTCTCGAGCTTGCGGTAGACCGGGATACGGAAGCCGCGCTTGGTCGCCATCAGTTCGGATGCCAACTCGGCCTTGCCACTGGGCGTAGCCGGAAACACCGTGGAGAACGGCACGATCGGCGACATGCCGTCCGGCGCGGTCATGTTGCGGGCACCGCCGAGCGGCAACTCGCTTGGCGCGATGCCGCCGAGCCGCGGGTCCTGGCCGTCGATGGCGTCGTCCATCAACTGGGCGTCGGTGGCCGTGAAGCACGGATCGTCGAAGCCGAACCGCTTGGCGAGCCGGCGGAAGATCTCGGTGTTCGGCAGCGCCTCGCCGACCGGCGGGATCACCGCCTTTGCCCGCTGGACGTAGGTCTGGCCATAGGCCGGGAACAGGTCGTCGTGCTCGAAGTGGGTGCAGGCCGGCAGGATCACGTCGGCATAGGCCATGCTGTCGGTCATCTGCACTTCGCAGCCGACCACGAACAGATCGGGCCGGGCCATTGCCCGCCGGACCAGCCGCTGGTCCGGGTGGGTTGCGATCGGGTTGTGGTTGTAGACGAACAGCGCGCCGATCGGCGTGGCCGAGCCCGGATTCAGGATCATCGGCGGCACGTCCATGATGTTCAGGGTCCGCGTACCCTCCGGCGCAAGGTCAGGGCGTTGCAGCTTGGCGATGGTTTTGGGGACGGCGGCACCGACCTTGGCGACCGCACCGCCACCGGCAACACCCCATTTCCCGGCCAGCACCGGCAAGGCGAGGATCGCCCGCACGCCGTTGCCGCCGTTCTGGTTGCGCTCCAGCCCGTTGCCGATGGCGATCAGCGCCGGGCTGGCATCGGCGTACCAGCGGGCCAGGGTGCGGATGGTCTGCGGGTCGATCCCGCATTCAGCCGCCGCCCGATCCACCGTCCAGGTCCGCGCTTCAGCCAGCAGATCGTCGGCGCCGACCGACCAGCGCTCGACAAACCCGTGGTCGATCGCGTCGATCCGTTCCAACTCGGCGGCGAGTGCCAGGGCCAGTACCGCGTCGGTGCCCGGCCGGATCGCCATATGCAGATCGGCGCGCTCGGCTACCTTCACGCGCTTGGGGTCGATCACCACCAGCTTGGCGCCCTTGGCCTTGGCCCGGTTGATGGTGCGGATGAAGTGCAGGTTGGAGACCGTGACGTTGTTCGACCACACCACGATCAGTTCGGCGTCGGCGCCCTGTTCCGGCGGGGTGCCGGGCATGTTGCCGTAGACGCTGACGTAGGCCTCGCTCTTGACGCCGCCGCACATTGGCCCCCGGTCCAGCTTGCTGGCGCCGAGCTTGTGGAAGAACCGCAGGTCCATCGACCCGCCGGCCAGCATGCCGTGCGGTCCGGCGTAGTTGAACGGCACCACGCTTTCCGCGCCGAAGCGTGCGACTGCCGCCGAGATGCCGGCATGAACCCGGTCAAGCGCCTCGTCCCACGTGATCCGCTCGAACCGACCTTCGCCGCGCGCTCCGACCCGCAGTAGCGGATGGCGCAGCCGTGTCTCGCCGTGCACGAAGTCCGGATAGTAGCGGGCCACCTTGTTGCAGATCACGCTCTCGGTCAGCGGATTGCCTTCCGAGCCGCGAACGGCGACGACGCGGTCGTCCTCCACCGTTACCGACAGGCTGCAGGTATCGGGACAGTCCAGCGGACAGACGCTGTCGCGGGTGACGGGGGCGTGTCCATCGGGCATGGCTGACTCCTTGCCGACCTTCGTGAGGCGCTCAAGTCTCCACTATCGGCACTGCTTGGCCTGCTTGATAGGGCCATCAAGCGGGGTTGTGTCTGGCCAAAACCGACGACCTCGCGGACTAATCACGGCATATTGACTGGCCGTGGGCCCGGCTCTCCTTACGTTGCACGGTTAGCAAACCGCGTAGATTGAAGGACCTACGATCGATGGCAGGCCAACTGGGGGCTGAACAGGGCGACTCCGACCCGTCGAGGCAATCGGCCAAGCCGTCGGCAGTCCGTCGCTGGGGGTTGGCCGCGGCCCTGCTGACCGGCTTCGCGGCGTTCTTCGTGTTCGACCTCGGCCGTTTCGTGTCGCTCTCCGCGCTTGCCGGGAATTGCGAGGCGTTGGAGGCCTGGGTGGACGCCAATCCGGTGCTGTCGCGCGGCGCCTATACGGGCGTCTATTTCCTGGCTATCGCATTCTCGTTGCCGGTCGGCGTGGTGCTGACGGTTGCGGGCGGGGTGGTGTTCGGCCTGTTCGAGGGCACGATCCTGACCGTCCTGTCGGCGACCGCCGGTGCGTTCGCGGTGTTCCTGGCGGCTCGCAGTGCTATCGGCGACTCGCTTCGGCGCCGGGCCGGCCCGTTCGTCGCCCGCCTGGAAGCGGGCTTCAGGGAGAACGCGCTGTCCTATCTCCTGGTGCTGCGTCTGGTCCCGCTGTTCCCGTTCTGGCTGGTGAACATCGTCCCGGCGCTGCTGGGCGTGCCAACGCGAACCTACGTGCTGGGAACCCTGCTCGGCATCATTCCGGGGACGTTTGTGTTCGTCTCGGTCGGGAACGGGCTGGAGACGCTCATCGACCAGGGCAAGATGCCCGGGCTGGAAGTGTTCTTGCAGCCGGCGGTGCTGATACCGCTTGCCGGACTGACCGTTCTGTCGCTGGTGCCGGTGGTTTTCAAGCGCCTGCGCGGCCGGGGCGGAGAACAGTCGAATCAGTAACCTTTCTGGTCCGGCGCCATCTGTTTCTGTATCAAGAAGCATGACACAGGCCGGCAACCCGGTGGACAGCGCATGACCGAAGCCATCGACGTCGATCTTTGCGTGATCGGAGCCGGGGCGGGCGGGCTGTCGGTCGCGGCCGGCGCATCGCAGATGGGTGCGACGGTCGCCCTGTTCGAACGCGGCGTCATGGGGGGCGATTGCCTGAACGTCGGCTGCGTGCCCTCGAAGGCACTGCTGGCTGCGGGTCACGCCGCGCATCACGCACGCTCCGCTCATCGCTTCGGCCTGGACATGACGGTGGCACCAGCGGACTGGCATCGGGTCCGCGAGCATGTCCGTGGCGTGATCGCCGCCATCGCCCCCATGGATTCCGTCGAACGCTACGAGGGCTTCGGCGTCCGGGTGATCCAGGCGCACGCCCGGTTCGTAGGAACTCGCGAGGTTGAGGGCGGGGGCGTACGGGTGAAGGCCAAGTTCGTAGTGATCGCAACCGGCTCGACGCCGTCGGTGCCGCCGATTCCGGGCCTGGCGGACGTGCCCTATCTCACCAATGAGTCGGTGTTCGAACTGGATGGTCGTCCGGAGCATTTGCTGGTGCTGGGCGGCGGGGCTATCGGCACCGAACTGGCGCAGGCGCATGCCCGTCTCGGCTGCAAGGTCACGCTGGTCGAGGCGGCGCGCTTGCTCGGTGCCGAGGACCCGGAGGCGGCGGATGTGGTCCGGCTGTCGCTCGAACGGGACGGGGTGACGATCCGCGAGGGTGTGTCTGTGAAGGCGGTGGCGCGTGGCAGCGGCGATGCGATCGCGCTGACGCTTGATGGCGCCGGCGGGGTGGAGACGGTGGAGGGCAGCCATCTGCTGGTGGCCGCGGGCCGAAAAGTCACGTTCGACGGCCTTGACCTGGAGCGCGCCGGTATCGAGACCGACAAGCGCGGACGGCTCGTGGTCGACGCCCGGCTGCGGACCAGCAATCGGCGGGTGTTCGCGGTTGGCGACGCCGCCGGTGGCCCGCAGTTCACCCATGTCGCGGGTGCCCATGCCGGCGTCGTGATCAAGAACACCCTGTTCCGGTTGCCCGCCAAGGCGGGCCACTCCGGCGTTCCACGGGTGACCTACTCGGCACCGGAACTGGCGCAAGTCGGGCCGACCGAGGCCGAGTTGCGGGAGTCAGGCACCCGGTTCGAGGTGCTGCGCTGGGCGTATGCGGAGAACGACCGGGCTCAGGCGGAACGCACGCTCGACGGCTTCACCAAGGCTCTGGTTGCGCCGAACGGGCGGATACTGGGCGCCACGGTGGTCGGAGAGGCCGCCGGCGAGTTGATTTCGGTATGGGGACTGGCGATCGCTCAGCGCCTCAAGGTCGGGGCGCTGGCCGGGCTGACCGTGCCGTACCCGACCCGCGCCGAGGTTATCCGCAGGGCGTCCGGTAGCTGGTACGTGCCGAAACTGTTCAGCGACCGGACCAGGGCGATCGTGCGCTTCCTGATGCGTTTTGCCTGACGGGTCGGGCATGCGCTTCTCGTTCCGGTCCCTGTCGTTTCGCCTGCTGCTGCTGACGGTGTTCTTCGTCATGCTGGCCGAGGTGTTGATCTACACCCCGTCGGTGGCGCGGTTTCGTCAGGTCTATCTGACGGAGAAGCTGGATTCGGCCCATCTTGCGGCGATGGCGGTCAACGTGGCGCCCGACCGCATGGTCAGCGAGGAGATCACCTACGAGCTGCTCGACCACGTCAACGCGTGGTCGATCGAGGTGGTGCGGGACGGTGTGCCGATGGAGATGCTCAAGCGCCCGCTCCACCCCGAGCCGCAGGTTCGCTTCAACCTGGATACCGCCAGCGTCGTCACGCTGATCGTCAACGCCTTCGACGCGCTGTTCCAGACCCGCAACCGGGTACTGCAGATCAGGGGAACCGCACCGAAAGACCCGATGGCGGTCGTCGTCGTCACCCTTGACGAATACCCGCTGCGCCGCGCGATGTATGACTACTCGTGGCGGATCCTCAATCTGTCGATCTTCATTTCGGTGATCACGGCGGCCCTGATGTTCGTCAGCCTGCGCTGGCTGATGGTCCGGCCGCTGGAGCGCCTGACGCGCAGCCTGATCTCGTTCCGGAGGTCGCCTGAGGATCGGGCGAGCGACCTCATCGATCTCGGCCGGCGTGACGAGATTGGCGTGGCGCTGCGTGAGATGGCGGCGATGAAGGAAGGATTGCGCGGCGCGCTGCGACAGCGCACCCGGCTGGCCGCGCTCGGGACGGCGGTGAACAAGATCAGCCACGACCTGCGCAACATGCTGTCGACGGCGACGCTGATCTCCGACCGTCTGGCGATGAGCCAGGACCCGGAGGTTCAGCGCATCACCCCGACCCTGGTCAAAGCGATCGACCGGGCGGCTGCCCTGTGTTCGACCACCCTGAATTTCACCCGGGAAACCCCGCCGCTTCGGCTGGAGCAGGCGACGCTGGCCGAACTGCTGCGCGACGTCGAGGCCGGCCTGCCGGCGTCCGAGCTGGGGGCTCTTCGAATCCATGTGGTCGACGGCGGTGCGCTGGCGGTACGGGTAGACCGCGACCAGATGTTCCGCGCGCTGGCCAACCTGATCGGCAATGCCGCCGGCGCCGGTGCGGGCCGCGTGACGATCACCGCGGTCCATCGCAACCGGCAGGTCATCATCGACGTCGCCGACGACGGGCCGGGAATTCCGCAGGAAGCGCTGGGCAAGCTGTTCCAGCCGTTCCAGTTCAGCTCCCGAAAGGATGGCACCGGCCTTGGGCTGACCATCGCCCGCGACGTCATACAGGCGCATGGCGGGAGACTGACCTTGGAGCGGACCGGGCCGGACGGCACGGTCTTCAGGATAGAGCTGCCGGAGGCGGGACGCTGACCGGTACCGTCTGGTTGCGGCTTGGCCGGTCGGAGCGCCGGTGATAGCTTCGCGCGAGTAACGGATAATCCAACTGTCCGGGGGCATTGGCGTCGCGCTTGTCGCCCTTGGCGGTAGTCCAGGTGGCCCAGTCGGCCGCGGCAGTCATCGGAGTGCCCGATGAGCATCGATCCAAACCTGAATCCGGACTCGCCGATAAGCGTAGGCAGCGGCATCCCCGGCCTGGGTATTGAGGTTGCGCGGGTTCCCGAGCCGGTGCGCCGCCGGGTGGAGGCGTGGCACAGGGATGGCTTGAGCGTCGGCCTTGTTCCGACCATGGGCGCTTTGCACGCGGGCCACCGGGCGCTGGTGAAGGCGGCCAGGGCCGAGATGGACCGGGTCGTTGTCTCGATCTTCGTGAATCCGCGCCAGTTCGGTGCCGGCGAGGATTTGGAGATCTATCCGCGCACCGAAAACGAGGACCTCGCGATCCTGACCGAGGAGCGGGCCGATCTTGCCTGGGTACCGTCGCCCGACATTGTCTACCCGCCGGGGTTCCAGACCACGGTCAATGCCGGCGCCCTCGGCCTGCCCATGGAGGGCGCTCATCGCCCGGGCTTCTTCGATGGCGTGGCCACGGTGGTGGCCAAGCTGTTCGCGCTGACCCGTCCTCATCGCGCCTACTTCGGCGAGAAGGACTATCAGCAACTGCTCGTGGTCGCCCGTTTGGGGGAAGACCTCGACCTTGGGGTCGAGATCGTCCCGGTTCGAACCGTTCGCGAGGACGATGGGCTGGCGATGTCGTCCCGCAATGTCCGGCTGACACCGGAGGAGCGGGCGACCGCGCCGGTGCTGCACCGGACCCTGTGCCGGATGGCGGCCCGGCTGGCCGACGGGGCAAGCGATCCGGCGACGGAGATCGCCTGGGGAACGCAGCGGCTGCTGTCGGCCGGCTTCCAGGCGATCGACTACCTGGACGTCCGCGATCCGCGCACGCTGGATCCGGTCACCCGCGCCGGTGTGCCTGCGCGGGTGCTGGCTGCCGCCAACCTTGGCTCGGTCCGGCTGATCGACAACGTGCCGGTGGAGTAGCCGGGTTCAGGGGCGGGGACGCTGCGTGGCGATCGGCTCGACCGGGCGTTGCTCAAGATCCCACGGAAAGTAGATCCAGGTGTCCTGGCTAACCTCGGTTACGAAGGTATCGACCAGGGGCCTGCCGGCGGGCTTGGCGTAGATGGTGGCAAAATGGGCCTTCGGCAGCAGTGCGCGGACCGCCCGCGCCGTAACGCCGGTGTCGACCAGGTCGTCCACGATCAACCAGCCCTCGCCGTCACCGCCGACGGAGGGCGGTTTCACGATACGCAGGTCGCCACGCTTCTTGTCGTCGCTGCTGTCGGTGCCGTAGGTGGTGACGCAGACGGTGTCGACCACCCGGATGGCCAATTCCCGTGCCACGATCGCTGCTGGAACCAGGCCGCCCCGGGTGATGCCGATGATGCCTTCGAACGGCCCGACATCGACTAGGCGCCAGGCCAGCGCCTTCCCGGTACGGTGCAGTTCTTCCCAGGATACCGGAAATGCCTTCTCGGGCGCCCCGCCTTCGGCCATCGCTCACCTCCCTGTTCGCTGAGTGGCCTATAGCGCGCCCAAGGAGCGCCCGCAATTGAACTAAGTGGTCCGGTCGGCAAGCGGCAGCAGCATGCAACCGTCGATCTTCCAACTGCCGTCCGGCTGACGCTGCATGAAATACAGCGCGCGCTGGGCGATTCCGTCCGGGCCGACGATGAAGACCGGCTGGGTCGGGCGGCCGTTGACGGTGGTGGCGGCTTCGAACTCGAAGACGCGTGGCCTCGCCACCGCCGTGTACGCGCCGAGCACCATGTCCCGGAAACGCTCGATGGTCCCGAACTGTGCCTGGATGCCGGGTGAGGCATAGCTGAACGCGGCCGGCCAGTCGTCACGGCGAAACGCCTCGGCCTGTGCCGCTACGACGGAGCGGAAGGCGTCGGACGCATCGTCGGCGCGCGCGGTGCCGACCGGCAGCGCGGCGAACCATACGAGAACGAGGAGCCCAACCAAGCGTCGCGTCATCACACACCTCCGAGCTGATTACGCCCGGGCGCGGATGACGGATCACCTCATCGAACGAAGATGCGGACCTCGTTGGTCTCGGCATCGGCGGCGGTCGTTGCCGACAGCGCCACCCGACTTGTCGGCAGCCCCATGTCGGTCAGGGCCCGCAGCACACCCTGGGCGTTACGGCGCGCGGCGTTCGTGTCCAACGCGGCCCGGCCCGTGCTGCTCGCCTGCGGGCTGACCGCGACCACATCGAAGAACGCGTCCGGGCGCCGTTCCAATGCCCGGCTGACCGCGCTGTACAACGGCTGTTCGTACTGCACGTTCGGCCGGTCGAAGCGAATCACCACCAGAGGCCGGCTGCCGGCGATCGGCGTTGCGGCACGTGGCGCCGCTGCGGGTGCGGCAAAGCCGCCCCCAGTCTGCGGGATCGTGCGGTTCGCGAGGCTGGTCCCGAACAACTCACCGTGCTTGATCGCTACGGCCATGGTGTTCAGGTCCTGCCGCTCGGTGCCCACATAAGCGCTCTGGCGCCGAATGTCGTCGCTGAGTTCGGTCAGCAACCGGTCGACCATCACCACGGTCTGGTTGGTGTCGTCCTCAAGCACCGCAAGCTGCCGGTGGTCTTCCTCGACCGCGCCGGACAGACCGTACGCCGCCCGGACCGACTCCAGCAGATAGGTCGACAGCGCGGCGTCGGCGGAGACCCGGTTGGCCAGGCCGTTCATCAGGCCGATGTCGCCGTTGACCATCTCCAGTTCGCGCTGCGCCTGGCTCCAGGCATCGACAAGCTGCGGATTGCCGGGCGTGGTGCCGACCTGCAGCCGGGACTCAATCTGCGCGACTGTGGAGTGATAGTTGAGGGCGTTCTGGATGGTCTGCTCGCGCAGCTGTTGAAGCGAGCCGTTCTGCGCCCGGACCGAGTCCTGCAGCCGAATGAGGTCCTGGCGCAACTGGTCGACCTTCTGGCCGACAAACGTGCCGGTCGGCTGGCCGGGCTGCGGCGGCGCGATCTGGAAGTTGGTGTGTCCGAGGCGCGGCGGCGCGTTGAGCGGCTGTCCCGAAAGCTCGCCCTGAGACGGTCTGATCGGGATGCTTGCACTGGCACCCTGAGCCGCTGGCGGCTCGCCGCTCAGCGACGGCCAAAGTGAATCGGAGGAACAGCCCCCGAGGACCAGCACGCCCACGCTGATCGTAGCGAGGCGACGCAAGGAGTGGAACGATACGGTCACCGCGTCTTCCCTTGTTGTCCCTTTCCGAGGTGGGCACCTCGGATTTCCCCCATCGCGCTACGACCACCCGCCACCGTCGTACGCCTTCCGACTGGTGTTGCACGGCCCTACGCGGATCACGTGCAACGGCCCGAATCGTAGCGGCGATAGTACTTAAACCCCGGAATCAGAACAAGTTATTTTGCCCCGGCATTTTATGGCTATCGGGCCTTGCCAAGCCAGGGCTGTTTGAGTAGCTTGCGCGGCCTTCGGGGGGGCTACCCCTCGGGACGTGCGCCCGTAGCTCAACTGGATAGAGCACCTGACTACGGATCAGGAGGTTAGGAGTTCGAATCTTCTCGGGCGCGCCATTTTGAAGCCCTGAAAGCCTGACGGCTTTCGGGGCTTCTCCATGTCTGGGGCATCGGTTCGCCGGGCGCGGGTCCCACGCAGATACCACGCCGCGGCGGAGCGTGCGGGCAATCGCGGGGCGAGTCGTTTTACCGAGGCGTCCATCGCGAGTCCCACCGGTCTCCCACCTGCAGCCAGGGGGGGCTGCGGCGCGGCCTACGACTTCGCAGCCGAGGTTCGATCTCCGCGGCTCAGGTCCACCGCCATGGAAAGTCACTCCTTCGACCCCTGGGAAAACAACGCCAGCCCGAGTCGCCATTGTTGCGTAGGATGTCTGTACCGGATAGCGGCCAACACCTGTTTTGGCCGGGACCATGGTGAGTTTAGCTTCGCCGATCCGCAAGAATGTGATTTTTTACGATATCGACGGGTGCGGCAGTCAACTTGCCCGCGGACGCATCTCCCACCTCCAGTTCCTTTGAACACCTCATCTCGGTGTCCACGGAACCGGCAGCAGACCAAATAGGTGGGGCCGGGTCAGGGTTGCGGGTCAGGCGATCCGGAATCAACTCGCCCGATCGTAGCCTAGGCGCCCAGAAATTGCCGAGACCGCTTCAAGCAGCGGCTCGCTGTATCGGCTCTCCTCAACCATCCGGAACTTCGGGACCGAAACGCTGACGCTGGCGACGGGCCGGTCCCGTCCCTCTTGGATCGGCGCTCCGAAGCAGAAAATACCGACCTCGTTCTCCTGATCGTCGCGCACGAAGCCGTCCTCGCGCGCCTTTCGGACGATCGCTTTCAGTGCCGCTCGGTCGGTCGTCGTATGCGGTGTGATCATAGGCAGGTCGATCCGGTCGATCAGCGCGTTCGCCTCGATCTCCGGCATCGCTGCCAGGAAAGCCTTACCGACCCCCGTGGAATGGAAGGGGACGCGTGTGCCGACGGTCGAGGCCATGCGGACGACCTCGCGGCTTTCGATCTTGTCGATGTAGACCAGTTCGTCGCCGCTGCGGATCGCCAGGTGGACGGTTTCTCCCGTTGCATCTCGGAGCCGGGCCAGGTGCGGCTCGGCCAGCCGCCGCACGTCGTTCTGCGCCAGCGCCGTGCGGGCGAGTGCCACCAACCGGCCGCCGAGCGTGTACCGGTTGCCGCCGGCGACCTCGATCATTCCCTCGGCCTCGAGCGAGGCGATGATTCGATAGAGCGTCGGACGCGTGAGATCGCACTGCTTCAACAACTCGGCACGGGTCATCGGCGTTCCGGCGTCGGCGATCGACTGCAGCACCGCGATGCTGCGCGAGAAACTCTGAGCGCCTTGGACCTGGGTGGACATTGCACCTCCGGCAATTGCTGGTTGACAGATTGAACGGTCGCATGTCACGTTCTCATTATATGGATTATTATCCATATTGTGGACATTCACAAGAACCGATCACCAGAGACGGCCTCAAGAACCGAAAGCCAATCCGATGGTTTTAACTTCCTCTCCCGACGTTCTGGTGACCGGCGCCACGAGCGGTATTGGCCAGGCGATCGCGCGGGGGTTCGCCGGCGCTGGATACCGAGTTCTGGCCGTGGGCATGGGCACGATCCCGGACGCCGAAGACGGGTTGAGCTACTCGGCGCTCGATGTCAGGGATGGGGCGGCGGTTGCCGCCATGATCGAGCCGCTGGACGATCTTCGTGTCGTCGTGAATGCCGCCGGTATCATCCGACGCGGCGATGAGTTCGACCCCGAGGTGTTCGCACAGGTCGTCGATATCAATCTGAACGGCACCATGCGGGTCTGTGTGGCGGCTCGGGCGGCTCTGGCCCGGAATCGCGGTGCGATCATCAATATCGCCTCGATGCTGAGCTATTTCGGCGGCGGGCTGGTGCCGGGATACGCATCGTCGAAGGGCGGCGTCGTCCAACTGACGAAGTCGTTGGCCATCGCCTATGCGCCCGAGGGGGTCCGTGTGAACGCCCTGGCGCCGGGCTGGATCGCCACGCCGTTGACGACGGGCCTGCGCGACGACATGGCTCGTTCGGAGGCCATCCTGGGGCGCACGCCGATGGCGCGCTGGGGTGTCCCCGAGGATCTGATCGGTCCCGCCCTATTCCTGGCCGGACCGGCGGCGGGCTTCGTGACTGGGACCGTTCTGAATGTAGACGGCGGTTATGCCGTGATGTGACCCGGCGGCCGTGCCGTCATCTGGAACCAAGAGGATCAGCCGATGCCTGTAGTCGAGGTCGATGAGAACCCCCGTGTTCCCTATCAGTTGCCGATGCCGCCCGACGCGTTGCCAGAGATCGTCGTGGCCGATGCGATTGCGGCCAACGACGACCGCATGTGGGTCCAGCAGACCGAGCACGTGTTCTTCCGCCCGCTATGCCTGAACGTCTCGCAGGGCTACTGGATGAACCTGTTGAAGGTCACCAAATCCGGCGTGCTGTCGCGCCACCGGCATCCAAACGCCGTGCACGGCTTCGTGCTGAAGGGCCACTGGCACTACCTCGAGCACGATTGGGTCGCCGAGGAAGGCGGATACGTCTATGAGCCGCCGGGAGAAACCCACACGCTGGTCGTGCCCGACGACGTGGACGAGATGATCACGTACTTCCAGGTCAACGGCGTGATGTACTACGTCGACCCCTACGGCAATTATCTGGGGTACGAGGATGTGTTCACCAAGATCGACATGTGCCGCGCGCATTTCGAGAAGGTGGGCCTCGGTGCCGACTACGTGAAGAATTTCATCCGATGAGACGAGACGCCCGTTCCGGTGCCCGTCGCGCTGGAACCTGTCGCGGGCCGACCAGCGCCGGAAGACGAGGAACGCGACCATGAGCCTTGCGAAGCTGACATATTTCCGGGGCCGGGGCCGCGCGGAAACGACACGCTGGATGCTGGCGGTGACCCGCACGGCCTTCGTCAACATTCCGATTGATACCCCCGAAGACCTCGCGGAGTTGCGTGCTTCAGGGGCGCTGCCGTTCGACCAGATGCCACTTTTGGAGGTCGACGGACGGAACCTCAGCCAGTCCTCGGCGATGATCCGCTATCTCGCCCGCCGCGGCGGCCTCTATGGCTCCGACGATACGGATGCCATGTGGTGCGACATGATCTCGGGCGTCGTGGCAGATTTCGCGGAAACGGCGCTTCAGGCGGCGTTTAAGCCAAGCGTCGAGTTGGGTGTGGCCGACATGACGGCACGCTTTGCCAAGTTCGGACCAAGATTCGAGGCCCGTATTCGGGAGCAGGGCTCCGGTTACATCGCGGCCGATACAATGACCTTCGCGGATGTGGTTCTCGCCGAAGCGCTGAGTGCGTATCTTGAATGGTGCCCCGAGATCCTGGCGCAGACGCCTTTGCTTGAAGCGTTGTACTCTCGCGTCATCATAACGCCAGGCATTGTGGCGTATCTCGCCTCCGATCTGCGTTATCCCAAGTCGGATGACGACTACGTCATCGCGGCGGCCAGGGTGCTGCAACGCGCTCTACCCGCGCATATGCCCGATGCAAACCGCTTCGTTGCCGAGCGCACTGCGTGTTAGCGACGGGCCTCTGAGAGGCGATCCCCATCGTTCGGACAGTTTGGCGGCTTGATTGAGCTATTCCCGGGTGTTGCCACCCGCAGAATCCACGCGGCGAAAGGGTAAGATCGTCCCGGAATGTCAGGGATTGCGCCCGGAGGCCGTATGGGCGGCGTCCCCGGATTCCAGCAGCCGACACCACACGCACATTCGTTCGACCGGCGCAGCCGACCGGTGACCGTAGTCCGAATGACGACCGTCTGATCGGTGCGGATGCGCCCGCGGGCAGCCTTGCCTGCCCGCGGGGGGATGCGTCGTCAAACGAGCTGTCGGAAGCGCCCGGAAGGCGGTGCGCGTCAGGAGGCCTTGGCGCGGTTGGCCTCGAGCCAGCCGTCGACCAACGCCACGGTTTGGTCCACCACCTCGTTGCGGCGCCCCTTTTGGGCCGCGATGGTCTGCACCAGCCGGTCGACCCGTTCGATGTTCGGCGCGCCGGCGGCCAGGGCCCGCGCCGCCGACGATGGGCTGCCCAGCGACAGCGCGGCGTTGGCGTACTTCTCGAACGGCACCATGTCGGCCGCGTCGGCGCCGAGCGACTGGCACAGATCGACCACCCACTCGTAGACCGAACGGGTCGCTTCAAGGTCGGAATGCACGGCCTCCTTGATCGGGCGCATGGCGTCCTTCTGGACGCAGCGGTAGTTGCCGGCCAGCAGCATGCTCCACTTGGCCAGAGGTACGAACACCGAGTCGTGGACCTTCAGCTTGACCGGCAGATCCAGCGCGCCGTCGCCCGGATCGAACCGGACCGCCTCGACGTCGGCCTGCAGCCGCCGCAGGATCGCGGTGTGCTCGTCGGAGTCGAAGCGCGCCGACTTGAAGTTGGTCGGCAGCCGGACCTGAAGCACGTTGACCTTCTCCTCGGGCGGGCGGAACGCCTGGGGATCGGGGCTGCACAGGGTCATGCAGGCGGGATCGAAGCTGTCCCAGACGCTGGCGTCGGTGTAGCTGTCGCGGCAGGCATTGGCGTCCAGGCCGGGAATCCGCTTCAGGTACGGCAGCGGCGGCATGTTCATGATCGACATGCAGGGCTTGCGGGACTTCGCCACCGCGTCCAGCAATTCCCGCACGCCGGGCGAACGGAACTGGGGCTCCTGCATCGCCAGGGCGATCAGATCGAAATCCTTGGGATCGACATCAGCAGTCCCTGCGGCGGTCAATCTGCCCGGCAGGGTCTTGGAGTTGATCTCGACCAGCCCTTCGCGGTTCTTCACCGGCATTCGCAGAATGGCGCCCTCGGCATTGATCAGATCGGCCTCGGCCGGAAGACAGATCAGCGTCGTGTCGTGTCCCGCCAGCGCCAGCTTGGTTCCCAGCAGCGAGCCATAGGACGCCCCCAGTATCAGACACTTGATGTTCTCGGCCATCACATCCCTCCCTACAGGATTGCTTGTTCTTGTCGCCTGCGCGTCCGGCGGGTCTTGCGACGCCGGCTCCCGAGGCACCTTTTTGAATGACGTTTGCCGTTTGAAAGGCGGATCCGCCCCGGACTGACAACAGGTTATGCGGACTCAAGCCCAACCGAAAGACGAAACGGCCCAACGACGGCGATAGCCGCCGGCAAGGCCGTCCTGATGGACCTGCGGATTCGGCCCGCGATCGCCTTGAGGATGCGGCCCAACGCCGCGACCAGCCGCGCGACAGGTTCTTTTCGTGTACTGTCATCGCTATGTCATACTAACTATCCCTATGCGCTTCCCGATGATCACTCCTGAGGTATCCAACCCACGATCATGAGCGACGCTGTTCAATTCTTGCGCGCTTGGATTGCAGACCCCATGCGCGTGGCATCGATCACGCCGTCGAGTAGCGCGCTGGCCGCGCTGATCACGTCGGAGATCGGTCCGCACACCACGCCAGTGATCGAACTCGGGCCTGGCACCGGGGTGTTCACGCGCGCATTGCTGGCACGGGGCGTTCCGCCGGAGCGCCTGTTGCTGGTCGAGCGCAGCGCCGAGTTCGCAGCGATGCTGGAACATCGGTTTCCGGGGGTCGGCGTGCTGGCGATGGATGCGTCCGATCTTGGCCGGGCGGAGCTGTTCGACGGCGAGCCGGTGAAGGCGGTGGTCAGCGGCTTGCCGTTCCTGTCGATGCCGACGCGCCAGATCATGGGGGTTCTGGACGGCTGCTTTGCCCATCTGGACCAGGACGGGATGTTCTATCAGTTTACCTATGGGGCGCGGTGCCCGGTGCCGCGGATCATCCTGGAGCGGTTGGGGCTGAAGGCAGTGCGGATCGGCCGGACCTTCTCGAACTTTCCACCCGCCGCGGTCTACCGGATCCGCCGTCGCCCGACGCGGCGGCTGTACGCCGTCGGTTCATAGCCCGGCAGCGTCAGCCGCGGCCGTAGGCGTCGTCGTACCGCTCGATGTCATCCTCCCCGAGATAGCCACCCGATTGCACCTCGATGATGGCGACCGGCGCGTCCGTCGGGTTTTCCAGGCGGTGCACCCAGCCCAGCGGGATGTCGATCGACCGGTTCTTGCCCAGGTCGACCGTCTCGAGCGTCTCCCGGTTCGGCCCGCGCGTCACCCGGGCGGTACCCTCGATGACCACCCAATGCTCGGCGCGGTGCCGATGGCTCTGCAGCGACAACCGACCGCCGGGATGCACCCTGATCTGCTTGACCTGGAAGCCGGGGCCGCGGTCCAGCGTGCTGTAGGAACCCCAGGGACGGTGGACTTCCGGGTGTCCGTCGGCTTCGGTTCTGCCGTCAACGCGCAGCCGGTCGACGACGGTCTTCACGTCCTGGGCGCGCGCCGCATCGGCGATCAGGACGGCGTCCGGTGTCGCCACAATGACGAGGTCGGCGACACCGAGCGTGGCCACCAGCGGCCCGGTGCTGCGGATCAGGCAGTCGCGGGTGTCGATGGCGACGGTATCGCCCGACGCAACATTGCCGGCGGCGTCCCGGCCGCCCAGGGCACGAAGCGTCGCGAATGACCCGACGTCGCTCCACTCGGGGTCGCAGGGCACGACGGCGGCTCGGTCAGTCTTCTCCATCACGGCGTAGTCGAGGGAGATCGCGGGTGCCTGGGCAAAGGCTTCCGGATCCAGGCGTTCGTAGTCGAGGTCGCGGACCGTTCCGGCCAGCGTTGCCCGCGCGGCGGCCCCGATTGCCGGAGCCAGACGGTCGACTTCGCCGGCCAGCGTATCGGCTCTGGTGAGGAAGTTGCCGGAGTTCCAGACGTAGCGGCCATCGGCCAGATAGCGCGAGGCAGTTGGCGCATCCGGCTTCTCGACGAACCGGTCGACGCTATGGACGCCCGGCAAGTCCGGCAGTTCGTCGCCGGCACGTATGTACCCGTAACCGGTCTCGGGGCGGTCGGGCCGGATGCCGAAAGTGACGATGCGTCCAGCCAAAGCTGCCGGGGAGGCAAGGTCGATCGCGTCCACGAACGCGCCGGGCCGTGACATGGCGTGATCGGCGGCCAGGAGCAAGATCAGCGTCGCCGGCTCGTCCGCCATGACGCGATGTGCTGCGAGCGTTGCCGCTGGGGCGGAGTTTCGCCCTTCGGCCTCCAGCAGGATCGCGCGTGGCTGGATATCGATCGCCCGGAGTTGCTCGGCAACCAGGAAGCGATGCTCGACGTTCGCGACCACGACGGGTGGCGCAAACCGCGTTGGGTCGGCGACCCGCTGCGCCGTGGCTTGCAGCATGGACGCGTCACCGACGAGGCTGAGGAATTGCTTCGGATACTGGGCCCGCGACAAGGGCCAGAGCCGGGTGCCGGCGCCACCGCACAGGATGACGGGAACGATCCGATTGCCGGCGCTCATCGGTGAATGCCCGTCGTTCCCAAGTGCTCGCCGCTCGCTCGCATCGTCATCACGGTTCCCCTTCGCCGGGCCCGTCGGCCACGACCCGTTCAAGCAGGAGTGCAACCACGGCATCAAGATCGCCGCCGGTGTACAGATGACCAGCGATCCCGGCGGCGGCAGCGGCCGCAACGTCGCTGTCGCGGTCACCTATCATAAAAGAGCCGATCCGGCGTGTCGGCCAGCGCTCCATCAGGTCCAGCAGCATCCCGGGTGCGGGCTTGCGCCAATGCGCGTGGGCGGCGAACCGTTCGGGCTGGTGATCCGGGTGAAACGGGCAGTAGCGCCAGTCGTCGATTCGGGCACCGTGCTCGGCAAGCCGGTCCGTCATCCATCGGTGAAGGTTTTCGACATCGTCCTCGCCATAGAGTCCTCGTGCGACACCGGACTGATTGGTGACCACGAAAACCCGGTACCCGGCGTGGTTCAGGCGCCGCACCGCCGAGACTGCGCCGGGAATCCAGACGATCTGGTTCGCACGGTACGCATAGCCGATGTCCTGGTTGAGGATGCCGTCGCGATCCAGGAACGCAGCCGGTCGTAATGTCAGGTCGCCCATGCTGTCGCTCGGCAATCCGGGATGGTGACCGCCCGCTAGGAGCGTCACACCATGCAGATTGTCAATACCGAGCGGGGGGTAGGATGGGTACGGCGATAGAGCGGAAGGCTCAGACGAACCCAGTCGAACATCGAGGGACCGCCGTTGGTCAGCAACACACCGGTGCATCGATGGACCAGCGGCGATCCACGACGGACCGCGGTCTGAACGTCCAACTCGACCCGGCGTCCAAGTCGGCGGTCCGGAGCATCGATCAGGCGTTTGCCGACCATCATCTCGGGCAGGATCTCATCCCAGCTGCCATGATCGCCGCCTTCGTACGCCGCGATCCGAAACTGGTTGTCCTGATCGAGTTCGACCAGCTTGGCGCGGGCCGCGTTGCCGCCTTCGCGTTCCAGAGCCTCGATCAGCCCGGAGCCATTCTCGCCGTTCCCGCCATAGGCCCACCATGTGCGCACCGCCCTGGCGATGAGGTCGCGGTGATGCGCTGCGACATCGTTCGGCAGGTGCTCCGGCTCGATGGCAATCGATTGAATGGTGGTCGGAAACTGCGCGTACTGCCGGGCGGTAACCAGATGGCGAATTCGGTCGGCTACCTGCTCGGGATGCCCGTACTCGCTCTCCCACGTCGCTCCGTCCCACCACGCAAGCGACAGCGGCTTCGCCGTGTCTGACCACAGCGTGCAGAGATCAGCCAGACGGTCGACGGTCGCGGGCTCAAGAGCGTGCGGGTCGACGACGATGCGCGTCGGGAGGACCGAGCGAAGGTCGGTGCCGGCGTGTGGCCATGGCCGTTCGACGGCTGCCCAGCCGAGAGAGTGCATCGCGAACAGCACCATGTCCGGCGCGTCGTTCGGCAGTTCATCCGCCAGTTGGCGGCGATAACGACCGTCGGCATCCAGCCATTCCGCCGTCCGAAGCCGAGCGGCCAGGGCTTCCGCGGAGATCATCGCCCGCTCGATGGAACTGATCGATCGGGCGGCATCTGCAACACTGGCGATCGGCACTGGAGCCTCGGATCGGTGAAGCTCGGTGTCCTGGTCGAAGCCGCGCAGGATCTCATCGATCGACGGGCGGCCGTTCTCCGCCTGTCGGCCGCGCACCGACGTCTCGAGATAATTCATGGCCGCTTCGGTGTTAACGAAACAGACCGAGACCGGGCGCGCGTCGGCGCTGATCAGGTTGACGGTGATCCGGCGCCCATCGGCGCAATCCCGGAGGGCGCCGGGCAACAGCGCCACCACCGCCTCGCTGACCACGGCAGGGTTGACGTGCACGTCCACGGTGCGCGTGCCGACGTCGACATCGACCCAGCCCATGAGATTGATGGCGGTCGCCCACATGGTGCGCTCCGCACCCTGCCCGTCAGACAGGCGCGGGCCTATTCCCTTGGCGGTAAGCCAGAACGAGTTGTTGTCGGAGTCCATGAAATGCGTCCACCCGGCAGCACGGTATCAAAGTCTTGCACGCCGGCCCAAATCGTCACAAGAACCAATCGTATGGTGTTTTATGCACTTCTTAGTAGTGTTCAGTGTTATTTGATGATCGGATTAAAGGAATACTCGAGATTGAGATAAAGGCGACGGGCATGACCTCTTCTGCGAGGCCATGCCCATCCACCATCAGGATGCTTTGCCGAGGAGTTCGGCGACCCGCTCCCAGTTAACCATGCTGTCAAGGAATGCCTTCACGTAATCCGGCCGGCGATTGCGGTAGTCGATGTAGTAGGAGTGTTCCCACACGTCGCAGCCGAGCAGCGCGGTCTCGCCTAGCGCCACCGGATTCACGCCATTGGCGGTCTTGGTCACCTTCAGCTTGCCGTCGGAGCCGACCGCCAGCCAGCACCAGCCCGACCCGAACTGGGTGACGCCGGCGTTGACGAAGTCCTCCTTGAACTTGTCGACGCTGCCGAAGTCGGCGGTGATCCGCTTCTCCAACTCGCCCGGCATGGCGCCGCCGCCCTTCGGCTTCATCCACTGCCAGAACTCGATGTGGTTCCAGTGCTGGGCGGCGTTGTTGAACAGGCCGGTCAGCTTGTCGTTCTTGTACGACGCCTTGACGACCTCCTCGAGCGACTTTCCTTCAAGCCCGCTGTCCTTCAGCAGGTTGTTGCCGTTCACGACATAGGCGTTGTGGTGCTTGTCGTGGTGGAACTCCAGCGTCTCCGCCGACATGTACGGCGCCAGCGCGTCGTACGCGTAGGGCAGCGGGGGAAGTTCGAATGCCATCGGTCGCTCTCCTCTCGTGAATTCGTCGGTGATCGTGGAGCGGTCCTCGGCGGGACCGGCTGCCGCGTCCCGGCTACATGTAAGCCCAAGAAAAAACTTGTCCAGAGAGAACCGGACGGAGTGCGTTAACCCTTATGCCCGACCGCTGGTCGCCCTTATAACCGTGGGGCGCGAAGGAGGAGTGCGATGCTGCTTGCCCAGATCACCGACCTGCACGTCCGGGAGCCCGGCAATCCGCTCGCCGGGCGGGTCGACACCGCGAGCTTCCTCGACCGGATGGTCGCTCGGCTGAACGCGCTGCTGCCGCGGCCCGGAGCGGTTCTGATCACCGGTGACCTGATCGACAACGGGTCGGAAGCGGAGTACCGCCTGCTGCGGCAGCGATTGGCCGGCCTGGACATGCCGGCCTATCTGGCACTCGGCAATCACGATGGTCGCGAGGCATTCCGCGCCTGCTTCACGGACCTCGATTACCGGGATGCCGGCACGGCATTCGTCCAGTACGCGGTTGACCTGGATGGGATTCGGCTGCTCGTTCTCGACACCCACGAGCCGGGCAAGCCGTCCGGCGCGCTGTGTCTGGAGCGGCTCAACTGGCTGTCGGAGCGGCTGGGCGAAGACCGGACCACCCCGACAGTGGTCGCGATGCACCATCCGCCGGTCCCGGTCGGAATGCCCAGGATGGACCCGTCGCGCCTGCTTGCCGGTGCCGAGCGGTTCAAGGAGCTGATCGCCTGCGCGCCGAACGTCGAGCGCATCCTGGCCGGGCATCTGCACCGCCCGGTCACTGTCCGGTTCGCCGGTACCGTGCTCGACGTCATGCCGGGTGCCGCCCACCAGATCCATCTGGACCTGCTGGGCGAGGGGCCGCTGAGCTTCGCGTTCGAGCCGCCGATGCTGCAACTGCACGCCATGGTACCGGGTGCCGGTCTGGTCAGCCACAAGGTCTACGCCGAGCCGTCGGACGGCCCCTATCCGTTCCGAGGCGGCTGATCGGCGTCCCGCACGGCGGCCAGGAAGTCCTCCAGCGTCTCCGGCCCGGCCGCGCCGAAGCGGTCGCGCAGGCCCAGGTCGGCGACCCACATCTGGCGCTGGCCGGTGCCCACGGCGGTGAACGGCTCGAGATCCAGGTCGCGCAGAGTGTCGGCAACCGAATCCATCTCGATCGCCCGCCGCCGGCCGTGCAGCGCCATCCGGCCCATGTGGTAGGTGGCGAGCCGGCGCCAGTCGATGTCGGGGAAGGTGCCCTGGATCGACGCCAGTACCCGGTCGGCGACGCCGGCACGGTCGGCGGCCACCAGGCTCTCGCACAGGATCGCCTCGATGCCCTTCATGAACACGCTGCGCGCCATCTTGATGGTCGATGCCTGGCCGATCCGGTCGCCGACCACCTCGATCGTCATGCCGAACGGCGCCAGTTGTGCCGCCGCGTCATGGGCCGCCGGACCGGCCAGCAGCATCGGCACCCTGTGGCCGCGGCCGGGAACCGTGTCCATCACCGCCACGTCGACGTAGCTGGCCGCCGACTGCGCCTCGACCACGCCGGCGGCCTTGACCTTCTTGCCGGGAGAGCAGGAGTTCAGGTCCAGGTACAGCTGGTCGGAGCGCAGGTGCGGAGCGGCGGCGGTCGCGGCCTCCAGCGCGCGCTCGGAGGTCACGGTCGACAGGATGATGTCGGCCTCCGCCAGCGCCTCGGCGACGGTCGCGCAGGGCATCGCCGGCACCGCCTCGGCCTTGGCGGTCCAGGCGTCGCGCGTGGCGGGGTCGTCGATCAGCAGATCGTACGCGGCAACCGAGGCGGCACCGGCGTCCAGCAGGCCGCGCGCGATCAGCGGGCCCGCCTCGCCGAAGCCGATGAAGGCCAGGCGAGGCGTGTTGCGGGAGGCCGGCATCAGCCCTTCTTTCCGGGTTTCAGCTTGGTGGCGTTGGCCCGCTCGTAGTACTCGATCGTGACCTCGTGATCGACGCCGGGAAGCTGGGCCGACGCCTGGGTCCAGATCTCGTTCATGGTGTGCAGCAGCGGGGCGAACGCCTCCTGATCGCCGGCCAACCCGGCGGCGATCCCGATGTCCTTGGCCATCAGCGCGGCGGAGAAGCCGGAGCCGTACTTCCGGTTCAGCACCCGCTGGTGGTACTTGGTCTCGGTCGAGTTGTTGCGCCCGGTCGACACGTTGATGATGTCGATCATCGCCGACGGGTCGAGGCCGAATTTCTGGCCGATCACCAGCGCCTCGTTGGCCGCCGTCAGGCCGACCGCCGACAGGTAGTTGTTCAGGCACTTCATCGCGTGGCCGCAGCCGAGCTGGCCGCAGCGGAACACGTTCTTGCCGGTCGCCTCGAACACCGGCATGACCTTGGCGATGGCCGCCTCGTCGCTGCCGCCGACCATGATCGACAGGGTTCCGGCGTCGGCGCCGGCGGTGCCGCCGGATACCGGCGCGTCGATCAGCGTGACGCCGTGCTTCAACAGCTCGTCGCCCAGGTCGCGGGTGCCGGTCGGCGCCGACGAGCTCATGTCGACCACGATCTTGCCCGACCCCAGCCCGTCGAGCAGCCGGTCGCCCTCGCCGAAGCAGATCTTGCGCACGATCTTGCCGTCCGGGACGATCGTGACGATCACGTCCGACATTTCGGCCAGCGCCTTCAGGGTCGGCGCGCGCTTGGCGTCGAACTCCTCGGCGAACTTGCCCATCCGGCCCTGGTCGACGTCGTAGACGACGATGTCCACGCCGGCGCGCTTGGCGTTGCGGGCCATCGGCCAACCCATGTTGCCGATGCCGATCCAGCCTACGGTCATGTCCGCCATGGCGGCGCTCTCCCTCAGATTCCGAGTTCTTTGAAGACTTCGCGGGCGTTGCGGAAGGCGTCGATCGCCGCCGGCACGCCGCAATAGATGGCGGTCTGCAGGAACACCTCGCGCATCTCTTCCTTGGTCACCCCGTTGGTGATGGCGCCGCGGATGTGCAGGCGCAGCTCGTGCGGGCGGTTCAGCGCCACCAGCATGGCGAGGTTCAGCATCGAGCGCTGCTTGCGCGGCAACTCCTCGCGGCCCCACACGGCACCCCAGCAGTACTCGGTCACCAGTTCCTGCAGCGGCATGTTGAAGTCGTCGGCCGACGCGATCGACTTGTCGACATACTCCGCGCCCAGCACCTCGCGCCGGTTCTTCAGGCCGGCCTCGAACATGGCCTTGTCCATCAGCTCTCTCCAGGAATGTATACAAAGGTTCGGCGCAGCGTAGACCGCGCCCTGGGTGGTCGCCAAGGCCCGGCGTCCGGTAGGCACTGCGACCGAGAGTCGCCCGGGCGACGGGCAAGGACGAGTTTGCGATGGCGCCCGACCGTCCCTAGGTTACGGTCCTACGGTACGGCAGGAGACCAGGCATGGCCCCCGACGACGGACGCAACGCCTACCAGCCCGACGGCGAGCCCGAACGCATCGCCGCGTCGGCGCGCGCCGACACCGGCGCGATCGACGACCTGTACATCGTGCGGGTGCGCGGCTTGGTGGTCGATTTCCGGATCGGCGTGTACGCCCACGAGCAGGGGGTGACCCAGCGGGTCCGCATCGACCTGACCGTCGAGGTGGCCCGGCCCGACGGCGGGTTCCAGGAGGATCACCGCCGGGTCTACTGCTACGACCGGCTGACCAAGGGGATCCGCAAGCTGGCCGGCGGCGGCCACGTCCGGCTGGTCGAGACCCTGGCCGACCGGGTCGCCGAATTGGCCCTGGCCGACCCGCGCGCCCGGCGGGCCGAGGTCACGGTGGAAAAGCTCGACATCATGCCCGACGCCGAAGGGGTCGGAGTGACCGTGTCGCGCAGCCGCCAGACCTGACAATCCCCCTGAACGGGACTCAGCGTGCCGCCACCATCAGCCCGGCGCCGATCATCACCGTGCCGGAGCCGCGGTTCAGCGCGGTCAGCGCCCGGCGCGAGCGGAACCAGCGGCGCGCCCGGGCCGCCAGCAGCCCGTAGCCGTAGTTGACCGCCGACAGGGTGACGACGGTCACCACCGACAGCCACGCCATGTCGGCGTGGGTGATCGCGCGGACGTCCATGAAGGTCGGCAGGAACGCGCCGTAGAACAGGATGCCCTTGGGGTTGCCGAGCGCCAGCAGCAGCCCGGCCAGCAGGCCGCTGCGCGCGTCCTTCGCGGTGACCGGCAGCGCCGCCGGATCGGCGTCGAGCGGCACCGGCGCGCTGCGCCACAGCTGGATGCCGAGCCAGATCAGGTAGCCGGCGCCGAGCCACTTCACCACCACGAACACCTCGCCCATCGCGGCGGCGATCGCCGACAGGCCGTAGACCGCGAAGGCCAGGAAGATCAGGTCGCCGGCGACCACGCCGAGGTTGAAGCTGATCCCGGCGCGGAACCCGCCGGCCAGGCAGCGCGCCACGATGCCGAGCACCGCCGGCCCTGGTGTCAGACCGAACACCACCATCGCGGCGGCAAAGGCCAGCAGGGATTCGATCGTCATCGCGGGGTCCTCCTTGGCGGGTCGCGCCAGCATTGCCGATCGGGCCGCCGGCGGAAAGTGCCTCTGCGTCCGCAAGAACCGGAGTGATCGCGCGCCGCCGCACCCCTACGTTGAGTCCGTGCCCGCCGGCCGACTGCGAAGGAAACTCCATGCCCGACATCGCCACCCGTCTCGCCGACCTCGACTGGACCCGGATCGCCGCCGACCTCGACCGCTGGGGCGCGGCGACCACCGGGCCGCTGCTGTCCGCCGGGGAATGCCGCGCGCTGGCGGGGCTGTACGATGACGGCGATGGCCGGTTCCGCAGCACGGTGGTGATGGCGCGCCACGGCTTCGGCAGCGGCGAGTACCGCTACTTCGCCTACCCGCTGCCGGACGTGGTGGCCGACCTGCGCGCCGGCTTCTACCCGCCGCTCGCCGCGATCGCCAACACCTGGGCGCGCCGCCTGGACGACCCGCGCCGCCATCCCGAGCGTCTGGAGGACTGGCTGGCGCAATGCCACGCCGCCGGCCAGACCAGGCCGACCCCGCTGCTGCTGAAGTACGGCCCCGGCGACTACAACTGCCTGCACCAGGACCTGTACGGCGAGCACGTGTTCCCGCTGCAGGCGGCGATCCTGCTGAGCGACCCGGCGACCGACTTCACCGGCGGCGAGTTCGTGCTGACCGAGCAGCGCCCGCGCATGCAGTCACGGGCCGAGGTGGTGAGCCTGCGCCAGGGCGAGGCGGTGATCTTCCCGGTCAACCGCCGCCCGGTCGAGGGCGGCCGGGGCATCTACCGCACCGCCATGCGCCACGGCGTCAGCCGCCTGCGCTCCGGCGAGCGCTACACGCTGGGGGTGATCCTGCACGACGCCGGCTGAGGGACGTCAGCGCCGCGCCTCGAGCAGGTCGTACATGGCGTTCAGCGCGGTCACGTAGCCCCGCGCGCCCAGGCCGGCGATCACCGCCGTCGCCGCCTTCGACATGATCGAGTGGCGATGGTCCGCGTCGCGGGCGTGGATGTTCGAGATGTGCAGCTCGATGACCGGGCCGCCGTAGAACTTCAGCGCGTCCAGCACCGCCACCGAATAGAAGCTGTAGCCGGCCGGGTTGATGATCACGCCGTCGGCCGTGCCGCGCGCCGCCTGCAGCATGTTCACGATCTCGCCCTCCAGGTTGGACTGCATGAACTCGATCGGGCCGCGCGCGGCGTCGCGGCACCAGCCCTCGATCTCGGCCAGGGTCGTCCTGCCGTAGATCTCCGGCTCCCGCACGCCGAGGGTGTTCAGGTTGGGGCCGTTCACGATGTGGATCGTCGGCGCAGTCATCGGTCGTCTCCAAATGTCGGTGGGCCGGCAGCCCTGCAGCGTGTCACGATGGGCGAAGGTGCCGCCCGGCGCCATCGGCAATTTGGCCTGCGGTTTGAACTTTGCCCGTCGCGCACGGGAACGACCCGAGGAGACGTCCATGGCCCTGACCGGTTTCACCCTCCCGGCGCTCCGGCACGCCGCCGGGGGCCGGGCATGACGGTCCTGATCACCGGCGGCGGCGGGTTCCTGGGGGCCTGGATCATCCGCCGCCTCGCCGCCCGCGGGATCGACCGCGGGATCGTGCGCGCCATCGCCGGCGACGTGGCCGACCGCCTGGAGTGGCGCACCGGGGACGTGGCGTCGCTCGAGGACGTGTCGGCGGCGGCGGACGGCTGCGACTTCGCGATCCACCTTGCCGCCCTGCTGACCCCGGCCTGTGCCGAGAATCCGATCCTCGGCGCCCGGGTCAACCTGATCGGCACGCTGAACGTGTTCGAGGCGGCCAAGGCGCTTGGCCTGCGCGGCGTCGCCTACGCCAGCAGCGCCGGCGTGTTCGGGCCGGACGACGGCGCCATCCCCTTTCCCACGACCCACTACGGCGCCTTCAAGCTGGCCTGCGAGGGGTCGGGCCGGGCCTATTGGCAGGATGCCGGCCTGTCCAGCGTCGGCTTCCGCCCCGCCATCGTGTACGGCCCCGGACGCGAGACCGGCCTGACCGCCGGTCCGTCGCTGGCCTGCCGCGAGGCGGTCGCCGGGCGGCCCTACACCATCGGCTATTCAGGGCGGGCCGACATGATCCATGTCGACGACGTGGCGGCGGCGTTCGAGGCGGCGGCGACCCGGCCGTTCGAGGGCGCGCACGCCTTCTCCCTGGTCGGCGAGGTCGCCGACGTCTCGGCGATCGTCGACGGCATCCGCAGCCAGGTGCCGGGCGCCGCCATCGACTGGTCCGGCCCGCCGCTGCCCCTGCACCCGGTGATCGCGCCCAGCCCGATCCAGGCGGTCCTGGGCGACCTGCCGCACACCCCGCTGGCCGACGGCCTGGCACGGACGATCGCGTTCTATAGGCGGGGTGGTTCGGGGGAGGAGTGATCGGCGACGCGGGTGGTTTGCGGACCTGGCGCCGGCCGACGGTTTTACGGCCAGACCGGCGCGCCCTCCAGCCCCGTGGTTTCGGGCAGGCCGCAGATCAGGTTCGCGTTCTGCACCGCTTGGCCGGCCGCGCCCTTGCCGAGATTGTCGACCACCCCCATCGCGATCACCAGGTTTCGCTCCGGATCGGCCGCATAGCTGACGAACGCGAGGTTCGAGCCGGTCGCCCATTTGGTCTGCGGCGGCCTGTCGGTCACGCGGATGAACGCCCGCCCGGCGTAGAAGCGCCGCGCCGCGTCCAGGCACTGGTCGGTGGTGGCGCGGCCGCGGCAGTAGATGGTGGCGAGTACGCCGCGGGTCATCGGCACCAGGTGTGGCGTGAACACCAGCCCGGCGGCACTGCCGCCGCTCAGCCGCTCGATCGTCGTGGCCATCTCGGGCATGTGGACGTGCTTGAGCAGGCCGTAGGGCACCAGGTTCTCGTTGCTGTCGGCGTAGCCGAACGTGCCGCCGCCGCCCCGGCCGGCACCGGAGATGCCGGTCTTGGCGTCGATCACGATGTTGCCGGGCTCGATCAGCCGGTCGGCTAGCAGCGGCGCCAACGCGGTCAGCGTCGCCGCCGGGAAGCAGCCGGGGTTGGCAACGCGGGTCCGACCCTCGATCTGGTCCGGCCAGACGTCGGCCAGGCCGTACGCCCAACCCTCGACGTAGCGGTGGTCGCCGCCGATGTCGACGATCCTCACGCTCTGGGGCACGCGCGCCAGCGCTGCGGCCGAGGCGCCGGTCGGCAGCGACGCGAACAGCACGTCGAGCGTCGGCAGGGTCGCCGGGTCCCACTTCTCGATCACCAGCTTGGCCAGCGCGGCCGGCGCGCCGGGGAAGCGGTCCCCCAACCGGCTGCCGGCGCTGCCCTCACCTGCGGCGTAGACCAGTTCGAAGGACGGGTGGCCCGCGACCAGGCGCATCGCCTCGCCGCCGCCAAAACCGCTGATCCCGACAATGCCGACGCGAATGCTCATGGTGGTGTCCTGCTGCTGGAGGTAGGGCAAAGAAAAACCCCCGAAGCCAGGGGCTGCGGAGGTTCGAGAGATGCGGGCTGATGCCGCCTCGGGGGTGGACCGCTAGGGAGCGGACCTCACCGGGGGAGGGGCCTGTCTGCACGCAGCCGTCGAAGCCGCCGCTGAGAAGCAGCGACGGCGTCGGTTCGCGGTGCGGAGGCCAAGATCACCCATGGGCGGACGGTAGTGGTCCGCCGGAACCTATGTCAACGAGGGTTTGTCGCTGTGCTCCCAGACCGCTCGGGATGCTTGGGGTCGACGGTGGTGCTGCGTATGAGTAGCCGCTTTGGGTGGCGAGCGGTCATCCGCTGCGATTGCCCCAGCGGCTGGAGTGCGCCAGGAACGGACGTTCAGGTGTGACCACAAAGCGGACTTGGCCCCTCGGTCCGCGGGGTTTCAAAGCTTCATTCGATTCCCTTAGCGAAGACCGTAAATGCCCAGATTGGTCGCCAGTAGACTGCCATCTTCCAGTCGGTTGAGCGCGACGAAGCCGGCACGTTCGAAGATCGACCAGATCTTCCGCTCCGCACGTGATAGCCAGAGTTGTATGGCAAGCAGACGCCGGCTCATGAGGCGGCAACTCTCCGCGTCGAGATCACCCGGCCACACGCCATCGTGAAAAAGGCGATGGATGAAATAGTCCCGCTTGTTCTTGATCCACTTCAGATAGCGGATGTCGGCCTCGGCGATGTCGTGCCGCTCGAGGATCTTGATGAGCGACCCGAGGGTCGATCCTTGGAGAAGAGCCTTCTTCGCCAGCGACTGCACCCAGCGCTCCGAGTCCGCGCCAAGTGCCTTTTCGAGTCTCACACGGTCGCACATGTGGATCGCGCTGATCAGCATGTCTTCGAACCTACCCACAGCCAAGTATGTCCCAGCCATCTCCTGGCAATAGAGGAACCGGGCCACATCAAGCTCGGACATGCCGTCGATAAGGTCACGAAGCTGCGCCTTCGTAAGATCGGGTCTGAACATTTACGGTCATCGCGCTCGTAAATTGGCCATGCAAGCCTTGCCTTGTCTTGTGTACACTAAGAACATGCTGAGAAATGCCAACAACCGGCTCGAACGCTGGGAGGTAGCGATCATCAAGGCGATGATGGCGACGCCCCCTCAAAAGAACGACCAGGATATTCTGGCATACTTCACGCGGCCAACCCGCTCGATCAATCACGGGCGGATCAAGGACATTCGCGATAGGAAGACCCACACTGGCGTCGCGCCCGCAAGCGCCGACGAGTTGGCCGCCTTCCTGGAGGCTTGGCCCAACGTCGACGGCAGCGGCCTGCACCTGATCGGCGACGAGTTGCTGATCAAGGCGCGAGAGGCGATGCTGCAAGCGGTCCAAGGGTTCAATAACCCCCGGGCTCACTTTAAGTCCGAGGTATTCATCGTCACGGCAGTGATCGCCTGGACCTATCTGATGCACGCCCACTTCAAGCGCGTCGGCGTCGACTACCGGCACCGGGACCGGCGCACGGGGGACGTCCTGAAGACGCGCCATGGCGCCGACAAACATTGGGAGCTGGAGCATTGCCTGGGCGACGCCGACTGCTCGCTCGACGAGGCGACCAAGACGAACCTCAAGTTTCTCATCGAGATCCGGCACGAAATCGAACACCAGATGACGCGCCGTATTGACGACATGATCAGTGCCAAGCTCCAGGCCTGCTGCTTGAACTTCAACGCAGCGCTGAAGGCAATGTTCGGGGCGGAATACGGTCTGGACCGCGAGCTTGGCCTCGCCCTGCAATTCGTTGGCATCGCGAAATCGCAGCGCGACCTCTTGCTAAAGGACACAGACCTGCCGGCGCATTTGATCGCCGCGCACACCGCCTTTGAAGATGGCCTGCCGGACGCTGTGATCCGCGACCCAAAGTACGCTTATCGCGTCGCCTACGTGGAGCGGTCGGTCAACTCTAAGGGCAAGGCCGACCAGGTCATCGAGTTCATCAGACCGGACTCGGCGGAGGGGCAGGAGATCGTTCGAGTGTTGGTGAAGGAGTCAGAGCGTAAGAAGTACAAGCCTAAGGACGTTATAAAGCTCATGCAACGGGAGGGTCATCCCGGTTTCAACCAGTATGCCCATCAACTCCTCTGGAAAGCGGCCGACGCTAAGAACCCCGCCCACAAGTTCGGCATCGAACTCCGACCGGGCGACTGGTGGTGGTACGACAAATGGGTTGACTACGTGCGCACCCAGCTTAAGGCCCGATGATTTCGGGGCTCTGGGAGAGCGAGTCCTCGAGCTCCATAAGCTGGCACCGCCACCAATAGACGGCTTGGCGAAACAGCTGGAATGCGTCCTGACCGTCTGCGAACACCACGTGCTGCCCATCTTCACCCGGCACAAGCTGGGCGCCAAACGAGTACGTCTTCAAAAGGTTATTCCTCTCCTTCTCGATAAACTCCCAGAAGATCCACGACTCGTCGCGATCTGATTTGAATCGGTCCCAAAGGGTGACAATCGCTCGGGAATGCTGAGCGGAGGACTTTGCATCGACCTTTGCCAAGACATGGCCGATGGTCCTCAGGAGTGAGATCCCAGCCACCCAGTAGAGGCGCCATTCCGGGAGCTCTTCATCTCCGTCCGCTACGTCAGAATTCTGGAAATGGAAGAGAATTCCAACGCAGTCCCAGAAGGGGTCCCACGCTTTGAGCGTCTGCCTCGGCGGGCTGCGAGTGAAAATATCGCCTGTGACATAGTCAGTCATCGGCACCACGTTGAAATTACCCGTCCGGCCCTGCGGTTTTTTGAGCGGTAGGCTTGGCCAAAGAGTCCCGCACACATAGGCCGGTGAAGATAACGCCATGAAGCCTACTTTGCGAACGTCAGCCAAGCGTCATCCTGCGTCGCAGGGCGTCCGGGTTTCGACGGCCGCTTCGGGTCTCAATCAAGCCGTTCAACGCCAGACGCCGATGACAGCAATGGGTCGAAATCGGACGCTCTGCTCACTCAAAGACCGATACATTTACCCCCCTCACGTCCGCTGCCCGCCGTCGCTCAGCGCCCGTTCCAGTTCCTCGGGCGGGATGTCGTCGAACGAGGCGTAGTTCATCCGGTACAGCCTTGCGTACAGGCCGTTGGCGGCGATCAGGGCGTCGTGGCTGCCTTCCTCGACGATCCGGCCGTCCTGCAGGACGATGATCCGGTCGGCGCCGCGGATGGTGGCCAGCCGGTGGGCGATCACCAGGGCGGTGCGGCCCTCCAGCAGGCGGGCGAGTGCGCGCTGAATCTCCAGCTCGGTGTAGCTGTCGACGCTGGCGGTCGCCTCGTCGAGCACCAGGATGCGGGCGTCGGCGACCAGGGCGCGGGCGAAGCTGAGCAGTTGGCGCTGGCCGAGCGACAGGTTGGCGCCGCGCTGGTCGAGCTCGGTGGCGTAGCCCTTGGGCAGGCGGCTGATGAAGTCGTGGGCGCCGACCGCGGTGGCGGCGGCCACCACCTGCTCGTGGCTGGCGCCGGCGGTGGCGTAGCGGATGTTCTCCTCGATGGTGGCGGAGAACAGGAACGGCTCCTGCAGCACCATGGCGATGTGCCGGCCCAGCGAGTGCTGGGTGACCGCGCGCACGTCGCGGCCGCCGACGATCACCTCGCCCTGCCAGACGTCGTAGAACCGGTGCACCAGGGCGGTGGTGCTGGTCTTGCCCGAGCCGGTCGGCCCGACCAGGGCCACGGTCTCGCCGGGGGCGACCTTGAAGCTGATGTCCTGCAGCACCGGCTTGCCGGGCTCGTAGCCGAAGGTGACGCCTCGGAACTCGATGGCGCCGTCGATCTCGGCCGGGTCCTCGGCGTCCGGGGCGTCCCGGACCTCGACGTCGACGTCGGTGACCTCGAAGATCCGCTGCCCGGCGGCCATGGCGCGCTGCATGATGCTGTACTGCAGGGTCAGCGAGCGGATCGGGTCGAAGAACCGCTGGACGTAGAACAGGAACGCCACCATCACGCCGATGTCGAGGCTCCGGTCCAGCACCATCGAGCCGCCGAGCACGATGACGATCGCCATCGCCGACCCGGTCAGGGTGTCGACGATCGGGATCATCACGTTGGTGAACTTCGACGCGGTCAGGTGGGTCAGCAGGTTGCGCCGGGCCTTGGCCTCGAACAGCCCGAAATTGACGTCCTCGCGGCCCAGCTCCTGGATGGCGCGGATGCCGTGGACGTTCTCGGCCAGCGCGCCGTTGACCGAGGAACTGGCCTCGCGCGCCGCCATGAACGCCTTGCGGGCCAGCGGCAGCCAGATGATCTGTACCATCAGCAGCAGCGGCACCACCGACAGGGTCAGCCCGCCGAGCGCGGGGTCCAGGCTCAGCATCACCGCGACGATGCCGAACAGCAGCACGATGTCGCCGATCGCGAAGATCGAGGATTCCAGGAACTCCTGCAGGGCGTAGACGTCGCCCTGCAGCCGCGACATCAGCCGGCCGACCTCGGTCTTGTCCATGAACGACAGCGAGACGACCTGCAGGTGCGCGTACATCGCCCGGCGCAGGTCGAACAGCAGGTTCTGGGCGGTCTTGCTGACCGTGGTCTCCATCAGGTGGTTGGCGGCGTAGTTCAGCGTCACCACCCCGGCGAACACCGCGATGAACCAGTGCAGCAGGTCGATGTCGGTGGCGCCTTCCACCAGCGCGTGGTCGATGGCGGCGCGCACGATCAGCGGGATGGTCAGCTGGGTGACGGTGAAGGTCAGCACCGCCGCCACGCCCAGCGCGATCCGGGTCTTGTAGGGGGTGAGGTAGGTCAGGAAGCGCTTGACCACCCACGGGTCGAAGGCGCGGCCGAACAGCTCCTCGTCCTGGTCGATCTGCGAGCCGACCACCGCCAGCGGCGGCCGCTCCTGCTGCTCCGACGGGTGCGGGGCGGGCGAAGTGGTCTCGGTGCTCACGCCGTGCCCTCCCGGTCGGTTGTCGCCTCGGCGCCGCGGGCCTGCAGGTCGTAGAGCTGGCGGTAGCGGCCGTCGGCATCCGCCATCAGTTCGTCATGGCTGCCGCGCTCGACGATCCGGCCGCCCTCGACGAACAGGATCTCGTCGGCGTGCATCAGCGAGCTGAGGCGGTGGGCGATCACGATCACCGCCCGGTCGGCGACGAAGCCCTTCAGCGCCTCGCGGATCCGCCGCTCGGTGGCGGCGTCGACGGCGGCGGTGGAATCGTCGAACACCAGCACCTTGGCTTCCGGCAGCAGGGCGCGGGCGATCGACAGGCGCTGGCGCTGGCCGCCGGACAGCGACACCCCGCGCTCGCCGACCAGGGTCTGGTAGGCCTGGGGCAGGGCCTTCACGTAGTTGTGCAGCTGGGCCATCTGCGCCGACCGCTCGATGTTCGGCCGGCCGGCCCACGGGTCGCCGTAGGCGACGTTGTGGTCGATGCTCGCGGTGAACAGGAACGGCTCCTGCTGGACGATACTGACCGCGTCGCGCAGCGAGCGCAGGGTTACCCCGCGGATGTCCTGGCCGTTGATGGTGATGCGCCCGGCGCTCACATCGTAGTATCGGCCGATCAGCTGGGCGATCGTGGTCTTGCCGGCACCCGGCGGCCCGACGATGCCGATCATGTGGCCGGGCCGCGCCTCGAAGCTGATGTCCGACAGGGTGCGCTCGTCCTTGGCGTGGCTGGGATAGCGGAAGCCGACGTCCTCGAACCGCACCACGCCGCCGGTGACGGCGAGCGGCCTGGCGTCCGGCGCGTCGGCGATCGACGGGATCAGGTCGAGCACGTTGAACAGCCGGCCGCCGCAGGTCGACGCCCGGGCGATCGAGTTGATCATCCAGCCGATCTGGCGCACCGGCATCTGCAGGATCAGCATGAACGCCAGCGCCTCGGTCAGCTGGCCCAGCGTGATGGTGCCGTCGATCACCTTGGTGCCGCCGACCCACAGGGTCAGCCCCATGGCCAGGAAGTAGACGAAGGTCATCTGGGTGGTCGACAGCACGAACAGCCGGACCCGCCGGCTGGCGATCGCCAGCGCGGTGTCGGAGATCCGGTCGTAGCGGATCATCTCGTGGGCCTGGGCGGCGAAGGCGCGGACCACCCGGATGCCGCCCAGGTTTTCCTCCATCACCTTGGTCAGGATCGACATCTGGTCCTGCAGGGCGATCCAGGTGTCGCGCAGCTTCAGCCGGGCGATCGACGCGCGCACCGCCACGATCGGCACGAAGCTGAGCGCCACCAGCGCCAGATCGGTGTCGTTGCGGAACAGCACCACCGCACCGCCGCCGATCAGCACGGTCAGCAGGATCGAGCGCAGCACGCCGGTGTCGACCCACAGCCGCACCCCCTCGATGTCGAGGATGCCGCGGGTCATCAGGTCGCCGGTGTGCACCCGGTCGTGCCAGGACATGCTCAGCGACTGCAGCTTGCGGTAGAAGTCGAGCCGGCGGTGAAAGCCGATCAACTGGCCGACCGCCTCGCCCTGGTAGTTCTGCAGCATGGTGAACACCCCGCGGGCGACCGCCGCGGCCAGCAGCAGCAGGGCGGTGGTCAGCAGTGCGGCTTCGGCCGCCGTCGAATCGACGCTGCCGGTCGTGGCCCCGGCCAGCAGCCCGCGCGCCTGGTCGACCGCCCGTCCGAGATACTGCGGCACCAGCAGCTGGAAGCCGCCGGCGCACAGGGTCGCCACGATCGCCACCGCCATCCGCGCCCGGTGCCGGAACGCCATGGCGGTGATCCGCCACAGCACCGAGGTGTCGAGCTTTGAGACGTCGGTGTTGTAGTCCGCGTCGACTTCAGCGTCGACGCGCTGCGCGCGTTTTGCGGGGCTCGCCATGGGGCGTCCAGGTCAGGGGCAAGTGGATTGCCTCGGGAGTATGGCACGGTCGTTGCGGCATGGGGAGGCACGCGACGGGCGAATTCTATCCCTTCGCCATCGCCTCCAGCACGGCGCGCGAAGCCTCGTCGGCGGGGAAGAAACTCTCGATGCGGATGTCGTGCAGGGCAAGGTCCTGCGGCTCGCCCAGGGTGGTGATGGTGGAGAACAGCCGGACCGTCGCGCCGTCCTTGGCGATGTCGAGGGTCAGCACCGGCGGCAGCGGCACCTGCTCCTCGCTGTCGCGCACGGCACCGCCGGCGGCCCAATGCGGGGCGGCGGGTCCAAGGCGCCGGGCCATGTGCGGCAGCACCTCGTCGCGGTTCTGCAGGTACAGGCCGAGCCCCTCGGGATCGAAGATCCAGGCCGCCAGGTCGATCGATCCGTCGGCCGCGGTCGGCAGGCCGTCGGGTGCGAGGAACGCCAGGATCCGCTCGGCGGCGGCGTTGGCGCGGCGCAGGTGCCAAGCCCGGTCGATGACGATCGCCGGGAACGGTTCCTGCTTGTCCAGGATGAAGGTCAGGGCGGCGTCGATCGCGGCGAGATCCGGGTCGTCGTCGCGGCGCGCCAGGAAGGCCGGTGAGAACCCGGCCGACGACAGCAGGCTGTTGCGGTCGCGCAGCGGCACGTCGAGCGCGCCGGCCAGCGCCACCACCATGTAGCGGCTCGGCCGCGCCCGGCCGGTCTCCAGGAAGCTCAGGTGGCGCTGCGAGGTGCCGGCGTTCAGCGCCAGGTCGAGCTGGCTGACGCCGCGCTGCCGGCGCCAGCGGCGCAGCAGCACGCCGAACTCGTCGGACGGATCGTAGCTATCCTGCAGATCGAGCGCGGTGGCCATGATTACTCCCTGCGTAATTGTGGCACCCCGGCGCGACGGCCGATGGTGCGGGCAGGATACGTCAATGAAAGGAGACGATCATGTCCTTGTTCAGCCATCCCGAGAACGCCCTGCGCCTGGTGCTGCGGCTCAACGCCGGCTCGTCGCTGCTGATCGGCATCGCCATGGCGGCGGCGTCCAGGCCGCTGGCCGCACTGTGCCTGACCAGCCCCGGCCCGTTCCTCGGGCTCGACGGCGCCACCTGGATCCTGCTGGTCGGGCTCGGCCTGTTCCCGTTCGCGGCGTTCGTATTCTGGGTCTCCGCCAGGCCGGCGCAGCGTCCGGCCCTGGTCCGGGCGATCTGCGCCATGGACTGGTCCTGGGTGCTGGCCAGTGCCGCCCTGCTGGTCCTGGGGTGGAGCGCGTTCACCTGGACCGGCGCCATCCTGGTCGACCTGATGGCGGTCGCCGTCGCCGGCTATGCGGTGCTGCAGGCGAAGTTCCTGGGGGCGGTCCGGCCGACGATGGCGTCGGCCGGGTGACCGGGCTCAGGCGTTGGCACCCTCGTTCAGGAAGTTGAGCGGCAGGCCGGGGCGTGGCCAGTCCATGGCGACGAGCCGGCCTGTGCAGCTCAGGGTGATGAAGGCGGTCCGCAGGCCCGGGCCGCCGAACGCGATGTTGGTGCAGTACGGCTCCGGCATCGGGTGGAACTCGAAGGTGCCGGTCGCCGGCGAGGCGACGGTGACGCCGCCGGTGCCCAGCGTGGCGACGCAGATCGCGCCGTCGCGCTCCACCGCCAGGCTGTCGAACCGTCGAAATCCGGCGTCGCAGGCGACCAGCCGGCCGCCGTTCGGCGACGGGAACGGGTGCTTGGCCACCTCGCCCTCGCCGATGATCTCGTAGGCCCACAGCCGCCCACCCTCGGTCTCGGCGACGTACAGGGTCTTCTCGTCCGGCGACAGGCCGATGCCGTTCGGCATCATCATCGGGTAGATCGCTTCCTTGATCAGCCCGGTGTCGGGGCGGCAGTAGTAGACGCCGCCGCGGTCGATCTCGCGCTTGCGGGCCTTTCCGAGATCGGTGAACCACAGCCCGCCGCTCTTGTCGAAGACCAGGTCGTTCGGGCCCTTAAGCGGGTGGCCGTCGCATTCGGTGAACAGCGTCTCGATCGCCCCGGTCTTCAGGTCGACGCGCTCGATCCGGCCGCCGGAATAGTCGCGGGCCTGGCCGATCGTGCGGTGCTCGCCGGTCTCCGGATCGACGTGGAAGTCGAAGCCGCCGTTGTTGCAGATGTAGATCTTGCCGTCGGGGCCCATCGCGGCACCGTTCGGGCCACCGCCGGTCTCGGCGACGATCTCCTTGCGGCCGTCCGGCCAGCAGCGCGTCAGGGTCCGGCGGGCGATCTCGACCACCACGACCGACCCGTCGGCCAATGCCACCGGGCCCTCAGGGAACTGCAATCCATCGGCAAGGGTGCGCAAGCTCATTTCTGGTCTCCTCCCACGGTTGCGGGCAGTATCGGCTTGAAACTCGGTCCGCCGCAAACGCGCTGCGGTCACGAGTGCCGTTCTTGGCAATATCGGTCTTGGGAGGTTGGTCATGAGCGATCGCGGCGACAGCGCGGGCCCGGACTCCGCATCCAATCCGGAAAGCCCGGTCGTGGAGACGGTGATCGTGCCGCGCGCCCATGACATCGGCGGGATGGAGGTCCGGCGCGCCCTGCCGTCGGCCCGGCGACAGATGGTCGGCCCGTTCATCTTCTGGGACCAGATGGGGCCCGCCCGGTTTCCCCTCGGCGAGGGCATCGACGTCCGGCCGCATCCGCACATCGGGCTGTCGACCCTGACCTACCTGTTCGAGGGCGAGATCATGCACCGGGACAGCCTGGGCACCGCCCAGCCGATCCGGCCAGGAGAGGTCAACTGGATGACGGCGGGGCGCGGCATCGTGCACTCCGAGCGGACGGCCACCGAACTGCGGGCCGGCGGTGCCGCCCTCTACGGTATCCAGGCCTGGATCGCCCTGCCGAAGGCGGACGAGGATACCGCACCCGGTTTCACCCACCTGGGTTCCGGCGCGCTGCCGACCATCGAGGCCGAGGGTAAGCGGGTCCGTGTCGTCGCCGGCACGCTGTGGGGCGAAACCTCGCCGGTGCCGAGCTTTTCGGAGATGATCTACGCCGACGCGATCCTGGAGACCGGCTCCAAGCTGCCGGTCCCGGCCGAGCACGAGGAGCGCGCGGTCTACGTGGTCGAGGGCACGGTGTCGATCGCCGGCGACCGCTTCGAGTGCGGGCGCCTGCTGATTTTGCACCCTGGCGACGCGGTCACGGTCGAGGCGGTCAGCAACGCCCGGGTGCTGGTGCTGGGCGGCGAGCCGATGGACGGGCCGCGCTTCATCTGTTGGAACTTCGTCGCGTCGTCGAAGGAGCGGATCGAGGCCGCCAAGGCCGATTGGAAGGCCGGGCGTTTCGATGTCGTGCCGGACGATTCCGAGGAGTTTATCCCGCTGCCGGAGCGGTGAGAGCGTCGCTCAGTTGCTCACCCACCGCTCGTCCTGAAGGCAAAAGCGCTGGGTCCCAGTTCGCTCCCGATCGTTCAGATAGTAGTAGCTTTTCACCTGCTTGCAGAGGTTGCCGCCGTCGAGGACCGGCGGCGACGCGCGTTCGGCCCATCCGAACACGTCCTTGTTCGTCTCGCTCTGCCAGTGGACGGGCCCTCTGATCGAAGCGTTAGCCGATTGGCGGGCCGCGTCCTCGGCACGCAGGCGGTCGGCTTTGTCAAGGGATGCCCAGAACGCACCACCGGCAATCGCTCCAACGACCGCACCGACCAGCACTCCGACGAGTATGTTCTGCCCGGAGAACCCGCCACCGGCGATGGCCGTCCCGGTTGCCGCTCCGGCGCCGGAGGCGGCGCCCACGGCCGCGCCGGCTGCGGCCCCGGAAGGCTGGTCCGATCCGGTCGTCTGGCATCCGGACAACGCGATCGCCGACACGGCGAACACGGCGACTATCCTGCGAACGCGAGCCACCGGCTTCCTCCCTGTGCGCTCCGGGACGGGTGTCGGCCGGAGGCCATCAGCCGACCACATTGACGACGTTGAACCGGCGCATTTCCTGCTCGCTCAGCCAGTGGATATCGAGGTGCGAGGTCGCGAACAGGGTGTCGAACACCTCGACGGCCACGCCCATCCGCACCACGTAGGTTGCGATCATCCCGGCAATGCGGGCCGACATCTGTTCGTTCAGCAGCACGATCAGCCGTATCCGGTCGTCGACCGACATGCGGCGCTCGCTCAGGATCTGCCGGAGCTTGGCGACGTACTCGTCATTACCGGCGGCGGAATGCATGTGCACGCCCAGCCGGCCGGTACCGTCAACACTGCGCAGCACACCGCCCAGGAACGCGAAGAAGCAGGCGCTGGCGCACTCGCGACCGCTGGTGATCCGGGTCGCGACCTGCGCCGCCCGCAGGGTCACGCCGACGTCGATGCCGGCCTTCATGTTGCCGCCCGGGGAGTGCAGCCGCACTTCCATGATCGGTTCGCGGGACAGCGCGTCGAGCACCTTGTTGGCGTCACCGGCCACGAACTCGCCGGACAACGTCAGGATGGTGCCCTGCTTGGTGGTGATACGGTCGAGTTGCAGGGCGTGCGCGACCGAGGTCAGCGCGAACAGGGCAACCAGCGACGCCAAGAGCCGGATCAGGCTTCGGTCCATCGTCCGTCCTGAAGGCAGAAGCGTTTCGTCTCCGTCTGCTCCTGACCGCTCAGATAGTAAATGCTTTTCACCTGCTTGCAGAGGTCGTCGCCATCGAGGGCGGCTGCCGACGCCGGCTCGGCCCAGCCGTGCACGTCCTTGTTCTTCTCGCTCTGCCAGTGCACCACGCCGGCGCTGGGCGCGTTCGCGACCTGGCGAGCGGCGTTCTCGGCCCGCAAGCGGTCGGCGTCATCCAGCGAGGCCCCGATCGCGCCACCGGCGATGGCGCCGACCAGTGCCCCGACCACCACGGCGACCAGCCGGCCCTCGCCGCTGCCGAACTGAGCGCCGGCGGCCGCGCCGGCCAGTCCGCCCAGGAGAAATCCGCTCTGCTGGTTGTTACCCGGGCCGTCTCCGGTGGTCTGGCATCCGGCGAGTGCCAGTGCCGAGATGGCCACCGCCGCGGCCAGCCTGCGTCCCCGCGTCATGAATGCTCCCCATACCCATACGCCGCAAACATTGTCCGCGACGCTCCACCCCAGATTGCAACGATGCCCTGCGCTCAGAGTCTGGGCAATGATTTGCTGCGGTATTTCCTCAGTCGGCGCAAAGCAGTCTTGCGCCGTCGACGCTTTGACGCGCCCGGGCTCGACGATACAGTGCGCGCCATGACGATGCTCTCGCTCGACGATCTGAGCTTCTTCGGCGCCGGGCTGCGGCGGCCGGAGTGCGTGGCCTGCACCGCCGCGGGCCCGGTCTGGGTCAGCCATGCTCTGCCGGAGGGCGGCGGCGGGGTGGCCCGGCTTGACGCCGACGGCCGGCTGCATCCGCTGCTGGCGAAATCGGGCATGCCCGATGACTTCATGCCGAACGGCAGGTGAATGGCGCCGGAGGGCTCGTTCCTGATCGCCAATCTCGGCGAGTCCGGCGGGGTGTGGCGGCTGCGGCCGAACGGGGTGTGCGAGCCGGTGCTGCTGGCGGTCGACGGGGTGACTCTGCCGTCGATCAACTTCGTGCACCGGGCCGAGGACGGTGCGTTGTGGATTTCGGTCAGCACCTGGCGGGCGCCGCGCGACCGGGCGTTCCACCGCGATGTCGCCGACGGCTTCGTGATCCGCATGCCCGATCCGGCGGACCCGGCGTCGGCGCGGATCGTTGCCGACGGGCTGGGTTACGCCAACGAGGTGAAAATCGATCCTTCGGGTGCCTATCTGTATGCCAACGAGACCATGGCTCGGCGTCTGTCGCGTTGGCCGTTGACGCAGGACGGCCTCGGTCGGCGCGAGACGGTGGCCGACTACCTGGACGGCGTGTTCCCGGATGGCTTCGAGTTAGATGCCGAGGGCGGCGTGTGGTGTGCAAGCGTGATGAGCAACCGGGTGGTCCGGGTGGCGCCGGACGGCACCCAGTCGGTGGTGCTGGAGGACTGCGAGCAGGCCGCCGTGGACGCCGCGATGATCAACTGGCTCGACGGCACGTTCAGCCGGGCCGACATGAACGTCGGAGCCACCCGCCGGCTGGCCAACATCGCCAGCATCACCTTCGGCGGTCCGGATCTGCGGACCGCCTATCTTGGTTCGCTCGCCGGGGAGAGCCTGGTGACCTTCCGCTCGCCGGTGGCCGGCGCCGTGCCGCCGCATTGGCATTTCTGACGACAGGAGACGATCGATGGCTGAGGTAAGCCCCATTACGGCCGGTCACCGGGTTGAGGTGACCGAAGTCGGGCCGCGCGACGGCATCCAGGCCGACGCGACCTTCGTGCCGACCGAGCACAAGATTGCCCTGATCAACCGGCTGACCGAGGCCGGCGTGCCGCGGATCGAGGCGACCTCGTTCGTCTCGCCGCGCGCCGTGCCGCAGCTGGCCGACGCCGCCGAGGTGATGAAGGGCGTGAAGCGCTCCAAGAACACCGTGCTGGCCGCCCTGGTGCCGAACGCCCGCGGCGCGATCCGAGCCGCCGAGGCCGGTGTCGACCAGATCGTGGTCTTCATGTCGGCTTCTGAGAGCCACAACCTGAAGAACGTGAACTGCACGGTTGCGGAATCCCTGAAGGCGTTCGAGGAGGTCGCGAAGATCGCCCATGATTCCGGGATCCCGGTGCACGGCGCCATCGCCACTTCCTTCGGTTGCCCGTTCGAGGGCGACGTTCCGGTCGCCCAGGTGGCGCGGATCGCCAAGGCGTACCAGGACATGGGCTTCGTCGGCATGAGCTTCGGCGACACCACCGGCATGGCGACCCCGCCGCTGGTGAAAGAGCGGGTCCTGGCCGTGCGCGACGCGGCGCCGAAGCTGTCCCAGGTGCTGCACTTCCACAACACCCGCGGTATCGGCCTCGCCAACGTCATGGCCGGGCTCTCCGTTGGCGTCGACCGCTACGAGAGTTCGATCGGCGGTACCGGCGGCTGCCCGTTCGTGCCGAAGGCCACCGGCAACATCTGCACCGAGGATCTGCTGTACCTGCTGCACGAAATGGGCATCGAGACCGGCATCGATCTGCGCAAGCTGATGGGCATGGCCAGCGACATGCAGTCGGTCCTGGGCCGCGAATTGCCGGGGCAGATCATGAAGGCCGGACTGCGGCTCGACCTGCATCCCATGGAGTCCGTCCGGACGGCCGTCGGCTGACCGGGGACAGTTGATGAGTGCATTAGCCGGTATTCGAGTCGTCGACCTCACGCGGATTCTCGCGGGGCCGTTCTGCACGCAACTGCTTGCCGACATGGGCGCGGAGGTCATCAAGATCGAACCGCCCGGGGGCGATCCGGTGCGTGCCCAGGGTGCGGTGGTCGACGGCTACTCCTGGTACTTCGCCCAGTTCAACCGCAACAAGAAGTCGGTCGTCCTTGACCTCTACACCGACGAGGGCAAGACGGCGCTGACCCGCCTGATCGAGACCGCCGATGTCCTGGTGGAGAACTACCGGCCCGGAGTGCTCGCCAAGATGGGCTTCGGCGACGCCCGGCTGGAGGAACTGAACCCACGGCTGATCACCGCCAGCGTCAACGGCTACGGCTCGACCGGGCCGTATGTCGACCGGCCCGCCTTCGACTTCATCGCCCAGGCTATGAGTGGTTTCATGGCGGTGAACGGCGATCCGGACGGCCCGCCACGGCGGGCGGCGCCGCCGATCTCCGACCTCGTTGCCGGCCTGTACAGCGCGTTCGGCGTGGTGTCGGCCCTTGAGGGTCGTCACCGCACCGGCCGCGGCCAGAAGGTGGAATCGACCCTGACCGGCGGCCTGATGTCGATGATGGCCTATCTGTCGGCCGAGTACTTCGCGACCGGCCGCAATCCGACCCGCACCGGCAACGATCATCCGATCGTGGCACCCTATGGCTTGTTCGAAGCCGCCGATGGTGAGATCGCGGTATCTCCGTCGCACGATGTGATGGTCGCGCGGTTCCTTGGCGTGCTCGGCCTTGCCGATCTGCTGAACGAACCGGACTATGCCGACAACGCCCGGCGCATGGCCAACCGTCCGGCGCTGAACGCGCTGATCAACGAGGTCACTCGAACCCGGCCGGTCGACCACTGGATCGAGGCGATCAACAAGGCCGGCTGCCCGTGCGGCCGGGTGATGGGCCTGGACGAGGTGTTCACCGACCCGCAGGTTCTGGCCCAGGACATGGTGGTCGAGTCGGTTCGGCCCGGCCGGACGCCGATCAGGATGACCGGGTTCCCGGTGAAGATGTCCGGGACGCCGTGCACCGTGCACTTGCCGCCGCCGGAACTGGGCGAACACACCGAGGAGGTACTGGCCAGCCTGCGCTGACGTTTGCGGACTCCGGTTGAACGAAAGTGCCGGGCGGCGTAGGAGTCTGCCCATCCGACGTGCCGGAAACCGTGTGCCATGAAGATCGGCCCGCTCCTCAAACGCGCCCGCGCCTTGCGCCGCTGGAAACAACAGGCGGTGGCCGATCTGGCCGGCGTCGCGCAGACAACGGTATCGCGCTGGGAATCCGGAGAGGTGGAGCCTTCGGCGGAGCACTTGCGACGGCTGGCTCCGGTTCTCTCGACGGTCTCCGACCTAACCCGTGACAGCGGGCTCAAGCGGCTGGTGGTGACGTCGCCCCTGGCAGTCCACCTGATCTGCGATCTGTCCCACCGTCTGCTGGCGGCCTCGCCGGCCCGCGAGGCGGAATGGCTGGTGCCGGCCAGCGACCTGCACGGCGAACCGTTGTTTCCGTTCGCCACCGACGAGATCCGCGAGGCCGAGAGCCGGCTCGACGGCATCGGCTGGTTCGCTGACGCCACCACCGGCGCGGTCCTGTGGGTCCGTGGCCGGGAGCGGGCAGCGACGATCCGGATGGCGACCGGCTATTGCGTGTGGGAGCGGCTGCTGCTGAACGACGGCAGCCCGGCCCGGCTCGTTACGACCCTGCCGCCGGGCATGCTGCCGGACAGCGGGTTGATCCGGTTGTTCGACGAGGACCCGCGGGGCACGTGACCGCCGCGGCTCGCTTCGTCAACGACGGTCGAGGATCGCCTGGGTGAGTGCCGCGATGAGTTGTTCGGGGTTGTATGGCTTCTGCAGAACCGCAACTCCCGGCCAGTTTGAGTCTTCTGGCGCCATGCCGTAGCCGGTTGCGAACACGAAAGGGACCGATCGTTGGACGAGCAGGTCGGCGACGGCGTCACTTCGCTTGCCGTTCAGGTTGAGATCGAGCAGGGCGGCATCCGGTGAACTGGCGTCGACCAGCTTGATCGCGTCTTCAACACTCGTCGCCGGCCCAATAACCGTGGCGCCGAACTCGATCAGCGTGTCTTCCACGGTCATCGCGATAATTGGCTCATCCTCGACCACGAGGACCCGCTTGCCCGATAGATCACTCATGGCGTTCTCCTTGGGGTAGCGGAGCGTCGATCTCACAGACCAAGCCCGAGGGCTTGAAGTCCAGACGGACGGTGCCCCGCAGTTCCGCCGCAAGCGCACGCTCGATCATCTGCGTTCCAAAGCCGCGCCGCGTCGGTGGGCGAACGGTCGGTCCGCCGGTCTCCCGCCAGACGATGCTGATCCTGGGCTCGGTGTCTTGCGCGATCGACCAGGTCATGGAGACGCTCCCTTCCGCGGTGGACAGGGCGCCATGCTTGGCGGCGTTGGTGCACAACTCGTGCAGCGCGATCGCGATGGTCACGGCGGTCTTCGGCAACAGGGACACCGAAGGGCCGGCGGCACGGATCCTTCGCGCCTCGTCGTGGTGCGCGCACATGACTTCGCCAGCGATCGACGCCAGATCGGTCGATTCCCAGTTCTGGCGGGTCAGCAGATCGTGGGCGGTCGCCAGTGCGGCGAGACGCCCCGCGAACGCTTCGCGCGCCAGGTCCAGGTCGAAGGCGTCCTTGAACGTCTGCTGGCTGATGGCCTGAACGATCGCCAGCGTATTCTTGACGCGATGGTTCAACTCGTTGATCAGCAACCGGAGGTGCTGCTGTTGCAGGCTCTGTTGCGTGACGTCGTGACCTTCCACGATGATGCCCGTCACCTTTCCGTTGGGGTCGGTGATTGGCTCGTAGACGAAGTTCAGGAACAGGTCCTGCGGAGGCGATTCCGGAGACAACTGCAACCGCAGCGGCATGTTCTCGCCGACGAAGCGCTCGCCGGTCCGATAGACTCTGTCGAGAATTTCGAGAAAGCCCTGCTCGGCGATGTCCGGGAACGCCTCCTTGACCGACCGCCCCAGCAACCTCCTCTTGCCAACCAGGCGCACATACGCGGCATTGGCAAACTCGAACGTGTGATCCGGCCCTCGTAGGATCGCCATGAAGCTTGGTGCCTGGTCGAACAGATCCCGAAAGCGCGCATACTCGTCGCGGATGGTTTTCGCGGCGTTCAGCCGGACTTTGGAAAGCTCGATCGCTGAGGCGACGCGTGCGAACAGTTCCCGGCTGGAGAATGGCTTGACGATGTAGTCGTCGGCTCCGGCGTCGAGACCCTCGATCTTGGCTTCCTGACCCGCGCGGGCGGACAGCATGATGAGGGGGATGTCTCGGGTGGCTTCCCTGTCTCGCAGCGCACGCAGCAATCCGAAGCCGTCGAGCTTCGGCATCATCACGTCCGACAGGACCAGGTCCGGCCGTCGTCTTTCGACGGCAGACAACGCTTCCAGTCCGTCAGAGGCTACCTCGACATGGTAGCCGCCGCCCTCGAGCAGATGACGGATGTAGTCGCGCATGTCGGGATTGTCATCGGCGATCAGCACACGATGGCCGGTGCTCGCTGCGGACCTCCCCGGCACGCTGGCCGGTTCGCTGGCCAGGGTATTCGGGTGTGTGGCGTTTCCAACCGGAAGCCAACGCAACGCTTCGGCAACAAACCCGCTGGAGCGTGAACTGGCCGACACCGGTTGCTCGTCCTGGCCGACATGCTCGCGAGGCAGATGTTCGCTGCCATATGGGAGCGTCACCGTGAACGAACTGCCTTTGCCGTGCTGGCTTTGGACCGACAGGGTGGCGCCGTGCAGGTTCACCAGTTCCTGGACCAGTGCCAGTCCAATGCCGCTGCCTTCGATTGATCGTCCCAGTACGCCCTCGATCCGGTGGAAGCGTTCGAACAGGCGTGGCAGTTCATCGGCCGGGATGCCGACGCCAGTATCGCGGACGGAAACAATCGCGCTGCGGCCGTCGGCGGCCGGGCCGACATCCACGATGATCTCGCCTTCCAGCGTGAATTTGAACGCGTTCGAGACGAGGTTGAGAATGATGTTCTCCCACATGTCGCGATCCAGATAGACCGATTGCGGCAGTGGCGTTGCGCGCACGTTCAGCGCAAGACCGGCTTTCTCGGTCGCAGAGCGAAAGCTGGACACGAGGTCGGTCGTGAGCTTCACGAGATCGGTCGGTCGGTAGAACGCGTTCATCCGGCCGGCCTCAATGCGGGAGAAGTCCAGCAGGCTGTTCACCAGCTTCAGCAGTCTCAGGCTGTTGCGGTGAACCGCTTCCAGCCTGGTGCGGTGAGCGTCGTCCAGACCGCGGTCGTCGGCCAGCGTGTCTTCCAGCGGTCCGAGCATCAGCGTCAATGGAGTGCGGAACTCGTGGCTGACATTGGAGAAGAACACGGTCTTCGCCCGGTCGATCTCGGCCAACGCTTCGGCGCGCTTGCGTTCGAGGTCAAGGGTCTCGGCGTCCGCGACGACGGCCGCCAGGTTTGATGCGCAGGTGTCGATGAAAGCTCGGTAGGGCTCATCCCAGTGGAGGCGCGGGCTGAGTGCGGAGACGATCATTCCTGCCGGGGCAGTACTTCCCGGCGGCACGACCGTGCGACACGCAACGCGCGTCACCGGCTCGGGCCATGGCGGGCAGACGATACCTTCCTCCAACTCCACCATGCCGTCCGCGTGCACGCCGCCAGCCGCACTCCGCAACGCCAGCAGTGCAGGGGTCCGCGCCCCGTCCGGTCCAGCGAAGGCGGAGATGGACCAGGCTCCGTCCTCGTCCGGAGCCCCGATCGCGACGAACGGGACGTCTTCCCGGCACGATGCGATCGTCTCCGCGGCATGGTGGAAGATGGCGGACCGGTCGACCTGCGCCTGCTTGGCCGCGACGTCCTTGAGAACCCGTTGGCGCCGCTCCCGGAGCACCCGGTCGGTGGTTTCCAGAACCGTGACGAAAACCCCGCCAGCCTCTCCTGTCTCCAGCAACACGGGGCTGTAGGAGAATACGAAGTAGCACTCCTCGGGGAATCCGAAGCGGTTGAGTGCCAGCAGCTGGTCAATGAATGTCGATGCCTGGGCCTTTTCGAGAACCGTTCGAAACATTGGCCCGATGAAGTCCCAGATCTCGGCAAACGTATCGGCGGTCCCCGTACCGAGTGCTCCGGGATGCTTTGTATCGCCCAGGATCGGGCGGTACGCATCGTTGTAGATCTGGATGAAGCTCGGCCCCCACGCGAGGTACATGGGGTAGCCGGAGTTCAAAAGCAGTCCGACCGCAGTCTTCAGGCATTGCGGCCAGTTCTCCGGCGGTCCGAGTTCCGATCGTGACCAGTCGTGGGCGCGCAACAGGCCGCCCATTTCCCCGCCGCCGGACAGGAAGCTCCGCTGCTCGCCGTCCCTCATCCCTGTTCCCTGTCGTCCCGTTCCACCCGAACCATTCAACCGCATCACGTGGCCTCGGTTCCACAAGATATGGACGTGCCGCGGACAGTGCGGCGGCAGTTCAGCAGGAGAACCGAGGAAGCATCCCTGTTTTGCGATGCGTCCTGCAAGTCGTGCAGTCGAGGACCGGCAGTGTCGGGTGCTGGTGCCGCATAAGTTATGCGTGGCTGCTCTGGCGCGTGACACTTACCGTTCAGGTCATGAACGGATCAGGGAACAAATCCATGCGCGCCGCCGATTGGGCGATTGCCGAGCTTGTACAGTCGGCCGCCCGGTCGACCGCAAGCGAGCACGGGAGTGCTGAACGGGCATGGACCGCGGCACTGTCCGCCATTCTGCTCGCGCGTCACTTGGAGCACCCGGTGGATCTGTTGCGTGTGCTGGAAATGATCGTTGTCGGAGCCCTTGATCGGCCGAGGGCGGACATCAGGTCCGCGCTCGATCCGGACAATGGGCTGCACGCCTTTGCACTGCTGCTCGAGCTCGAGAACGCCGGCACGTCAGAGGCGCGTCTGGTCCACGCCCTGGTCGCCTCGGGCAGCGGCAGGGCAGTACCGGTCACCGACCGGTTCCTGGGGCGTTTTCTCGACGCGATGTCCGATGAGGCGTCGCTGAACGCCGCCGGTTGACGCTGCGGTCCGGGCGACCGATCCTCCCGGCCGAACCCCGACGGAGACACCTGATGGACGACACCGGCAACACCTTCGATTCTGCAGCCTATGGCGGACCGGGCTGGCAGGGGCGGACCCGCAGCCACCGCCAGGAGATCGGCGACCTGTGGGCGGCTTCGGGGATCGACAGCGAGTACGGCCGGCTGCGCAGCGTCCTGCTGCATCGACCCGGCGGCGAGTTGACGGCGGCGCTTGAGAATCCGAACGCGGTCCAGATGCTTTCGGCGCCGGACATCGGACGGGCCGGGGAGCAGCACGACGCCATGGCCGATGCCTATCGGTCCAACGGCGTGGCGGTGCACTATGTCGATCCGGCCGGCCAGCCGACCCCGAACCAGATGTTCTGCGCCGACCTGTTCGTGATGACGCCGGAAGGCGCGATCCTGGCCCGACCGGCATCCACGGTGCGGGCCGGCGAGGAGCGCTGGGTGGCGCGCCGGCTGGCCGATCTGGGCGTCCCGATCCTGCGGACGCTGACCGGAAACGCGGTGTTCGAGGGGGCCGATCTGATGTGGCTCGATCCGGAAACCGTGATGGTCGGCCTCGGCCTGCGTACCAATGAGGATGCCGCCGCGCAGATCGCTTCAACGCTCGAGGATGTGGGGATCGAGACCCTGGCCGTCGACATGCCGTACGGCACCATGCATTTCATGGGAATGCTGCGGATCGTCGATCGGGATCTCGCAATCTGCTGGCCGCGCCGCACGCCGTTCGCCACGGTTCAGGCGCTGCAGGAGCGTGGCTACCAGATCGTCTGGCTGCCGGACGAGAGCGACGGGACCCTGAATCGGGCTCTGAACATCGTGACCCTCGGCCCGCGCAAGATCCTCATGCTGGCCGGCTACGAGTCGGTACAGAAGGTGTATGAGGCGGTCGGGATTGAGTGCGTGACGGTCGACGGCTCCGAACTGGTCAAGGCCGCCGGGGCGATCGGGTGCCTTACCGGCGTGGTCCAGCGCGATCCGGTCGGATAGCCGCCCTGACGCGGAGTGGGACGAGCGTACCGTTCCGGTTCGCGCGCAGCACGGCGGCCAATGTCCAGGCGGTTGCGATCGAGATTCCGATCCAACTGACGACGATCCACAATGCGAGGTCCATCCTACGGTCCTTTCCCGGTCGGGACGCATGACCGCAGTGTCGGTCGAGAAAGTTAATTTTTCGTGGACGTTGCGGCTGCGGATGCTTGCGCTGCGCCGCCCTCGATCAGCCGTCGATGCCGCAGGATGGCCGGGGCGATGAAGTCGATCAGGGTCCGGATCCGGGCGGTCTTGCGCAGATCGTGATGGTACAGGACCCAGATGCTCTTGCCGTCCAGCGTGCCACTGCCGGGTACCCGGATCACTCCCGGCTGCTCGTCACCCAGGAAGCACGGCAGCAGCGCCAGCCCCAGCCCCTCGCTGGCTGCCTGCAGCTGCAGGATGTTGGAGAACAGCCGGTGCCGGACAGGTAGGTTGGGAAACGGCGTGTCGCGCGGCCAGGCGGGGTAGGGCAGTCCCGCGCCCCATCCGATCCAGCAATGGACATCGGGATCGAGGTTCCTGCCGCCGTTCGCCGTCGCCAGATAGGCCGGGGAGGCGTAGATCGCTTTGCGGTACCGGATGACCCGCAGGCCGACCAGGTCCTCGGTCACTTCGTCGGCCATGCGGATGGCGATGTCGGCCTCGCGCCGGGTCAGGTCCGAGTAGCTGTGCGAGGCATCTACGTCGAGTTCGATACCAGGGTGCAGTTGGGCGAACGCCACCAGCTCCCGGGCCAGGAACGACTGCAGCATGGCGGGCGGAACGCTGAGGCGCACGACGCCGCGCGGGCTGTCGTCCCGTCCGACGACCCTGCGATGGACGGCGATCAGTTCGCCTTCGACACGCTCGACGGCTTCCAGCAGGTCCTCGCCGGCCTGGGACGGAGCGAGTCCGTCGGGCCGGCGGTCGAACACACGTGCGCCCAGGGAGGCCTCAAGCGCACCCAGTCGTCGTGTCACGGTCGCATGGTTGACGCCGAGCTGGCGGGCGGCCCCGCGCAGCGACCCGGATCGGTAGACCGCGAGAAAGAACCGAAGGTCGTCCCAGTTGATGGATGAATATCGATCCAGCATGGCGAATTATTACGATCTGCCGGATCGTATGGGAACCACATAGATTGTTGGTGCGGCAGCGCTCCGTAGGCTGAATGCTGCCGGGCACTTCAAACGTGAGGCGATGCCAATGGCTGCGACGTCCAGCATTCATCACTCGGTTCTCGACCTGATCGGCAACACGCCACTGATCGCACTCAGGGTGCTGGTTCCCGAGGGCAGCGCCCGGATCCTCATCAAGGCGGAAAGCCAGAACCCGACGGGCAGCATGAAGGATCGCATGGCGCTTGCCATGATCGAGGCCGCCGAGCTTGACGGCCGGTTGAAGCCCGGTGGCCGGGTCATCGAGTACACCGGCGGCAGTACCGGCGTGTCCCTGTCGCTGGTCTGCGCGGTGAAAGGATACCCGATCAGCATCGTCACGTCGGATGCGTTCAGCGAAGAGAAACGCAATCACATGGCGGCGCTGGGTGCGGAACTTACGATCGTGCGCAGCGTGGGTGGCGGCATGGACGAGACGTTGACGCGTACCATGATCGAGGAGGCCCGGCAGATCACCGAACGGACCAGCGGTTTCTGGACCGACCAGCTCAACAATGCCGATCAGCTGTCCGCCTATCACCGGATGGGCGATGAAATCTGGCGTCAGACCGGCGGACGGGTCGATGCGTTCGTGCAGAGCACCGGCACTGCCGGCTCGGTTAGGGGAGTGGCCGAGCGGCTCAGGTCTCGCAACCCTGACGTTCGGATCGTCGCCGTGGAGCCCAGGGAGTCGCCGGTGCTGTCCGGCGGCAAGACCGGCATCCATAAGATCGAGGGTATCGGGCCGGGGTTTGTCGCGCCGCTTTGGGACCCGTCGGTGATCTCCGAGATCATGCCGGTATCGACCGAGGAAGCGATGGCGATGGCGCGCCGACTGGCACAGGCTGAAGGCTTGTTCGCCGGCACGTCGACCGGGGCCAATCTGGTGGCCGCCTTGGATCTCGCGCGCCGCATGGGTCCGGAGGCGACGGTGGTGACCGTCATGTGTGATTCCGGAATCAAGTACCTCAGCACCGCGCTCTACAGGAACGCGCTGGAGGGGAGCCGTGGCTAATAGGGAACGTAAAGGTCGCTGAACTGGCGAGGGTCAGGGACGGTCCGACCGGATCGGAGCGTCGTTCGCGCGGCCCAGAAGGCCGATCATCGGTGCGGCAACAAGCGAGACCGTGCACCAGATGCCTACAACCCAAAGTGCGACGTCCATGGTCCGTCCTCCGGTGGTGATTCTCACCCGCCTTCCCGTTCTCGTTAGGGATGATAAGTAGACTCCAGTAATACAATCAATGGGAAATATTTGCCGTCGAATTTGTCCGAACAGGCAACTATTGCCCAGTCCCGACGCTCCATTGCACCGATTCAAGCCCGGTGAAAACGCGCCACCGCTCGATCTCGGCCTCGACCCGGGCCATGCGAGCCTTGGCGGGCCTGATCCCGGGTTCCAGCCAGAACCCGCGGACTTCCAGGACCCCCTGGTCGCGGTGCGCCTTGAGCTCGATGCGGCCGATGAGACGGTCGCGCTCCAGCATCGGCAGGACGTAGTAGCCCCAGACCCGCTTGGCTGCCGGCACGAACGCCTCGAAGCGATAGTCGAACCCGAACAACCGCAAGGTGCGGTCGCGCTCGCGGATCATCGGGTCGAACGGCGACAGAAACCGGACTCGCGCCGGCGGTTCCGGCGCCGCGGCGGCAAGATCAAGCACGTCCGGACGAGCCCAGACCTCGCGCAGCGATCCGTCAGCGTGCTCGATCTCGATCCGCCGCAGCGTTTCCGGAGGTGCCGCCGCGCACCAGGCTTCGGCTTCCGCCAGGGAGACCGCATTGAAGAACGCGGCGATCTCGCGAGGCGATGCGACACCCAGGCGGGCGATTGCCTGACGGCACATCCAGTCGACCGTAGTCTCGTGATCGGGTTCGGGGTCGTGATGCTCGGCCGGGATCACCCGGTGTGCGAGGTCGTAGATCTTGGCGAAGCCACGCCGGCCGGCGACGGCGAACTCGCCAGTGTGCCAGAGAAACTCCAACGCCGTCTTGGAGGGGGTCCAGCCCCACCAGGCGCTGCGCTCTTCGGTGTCATCGGAGGTCACGTCGCGCGAGCTGACCGACCCGTTCTCGGTGACCCGTCGGCGAATCCCGTCCAGCACCTCGTCCTGGCGGCCGTTGAAGCGTTCGGCCCAGTGCCGGTTGTCCGTGATGCGGGCTGCCGCCCGCCGGAACCGTCGCTTCCAGTAGGGGTAGAATCGTGTCGGAATGATCGAGGCGTCGTGGGTCCAGTGCTCGAACAGCGACCGCCGCTTCTCCAGCAGGTACTTCAGCAGCGGCTTGCGGTAGCCGTTGGCCCGCGTGAACAGGATGTGGTGATGCGCCTGCTCCAGGGTGGAGATCGTATCGACCTGAACGAACCCCAGGCGTTCGATCAGGGCGTCGAGTCCGTCGCGGGTCAGCGGGCCGGACGGCGATACGCCAAGCTCATGCCGCTCCAGGAACAGGCGGCGCAGGTCGGGATTGGACAGCCGGTCGGTCATGGTCGTCGGTCTCGATTTCACGGTAAGCTGGCGGACAATGCCTAAGGCAGGCTTGCCCCGGAGGATAGCGATGCCAATCCAGAAGCTCGACCACGTCAATGTCCGAACGACCGATCTCGAGACGATGATCGGGTTCTGTGAACGGATCCTCGGATTGAAGAAGGGCCGGCGGCCGGGGTTCGATTTTCCCGGGGCGTGGATGTACGCCGGTGAACAGGCGATCGTCCATCTCGTCGGAGCTTCGGAGGAACTGGCCGAGTATCGGCCGGACCAGCAACTGGAGCACTACGCGCTGAGCGCCAGCGGACTTGCCGACTTCCTCGCGCTTCTGCGGACCGAGAAGGTCGCCTACTACTGCCGGGTGCTGCCGGATTTCGGGATCCGCCAGGTCAACATCTTCGACCCGGACGGCAATCATCTGCACATCGATTTTCCGGCCGACGAGGAGGCCGACCTGTCCGACTATGACGGCGCGTGAAGAGACCGTGCGCCGACGGGCGCTTGGCGGTGCGGCCCGCCCGGGCCTAGGATTGCCGCAATCACCCCGCGACCAGGGAGTTCCGCCATGTCCGTCACATCGCTTACCCAACCCGCCGCCAAGCGTTCGAAGACCCGTTCTCCAGAGGAGCAGACGGTGCGCGAGGAACTGGCGGCCGTGTACCGGATCTTCGGCACCCTGGGGATGGATGACCTGATCTACACCCACATTTCGGCCCGGGTCCCAGGGGCCGATCACCACTTCCTGATCAATCCGTTCGGGTTGATGTACGAGGAGGTGACGGCGTCGAACCTCGTGAAGATCGACCTGGAAGGCAATATCGTCGAGGACACCGGACACCCGATCAACTACGCCGGGTTCCTGATCCACGGCGCAATCCACGAGAAGGCTCCCGACGCGCACTGCGTGATCCATCTGCACACCGATTCCGGCGTTGCGGTGTCGTGCCAGCGCGAGGGCCTGCTGGATGCCTCGCAGTTCGGCATGTTCCTGCCGGGTGGCATCGCCTATCACGACTACGAGGGTCTGGCGCTCGATGAGGATGAGAAGCCGCGGCTGGTCGCCGACCTCGGTGACCGCAAGGCGATGATCCTGCGCAACCATGGCACGCTGACGGTCGGTGAAACCGTCGCAGAGGCGTTCTTCCACATGTACAATCTGGAGCGGGCCTGCCGGGTTCAGGTGCTGGCCCAGGCCGGTGGACAGGCCGAAGTCGTGCGGATTCCGGCGAAGATCGTGGAGCACACCCGGGCGCAGAAGCCGGTCGGGTCGCGGTTCGGCGGATACGGCCAGATCGAACTTGCAGCCTGGATGCGCAAGCTCGACCGGATGGGCGTACCGTTCCGCGACTGAATGGCGATGGCGGCGGCTGGCTACGGGGCTTGCCCGGGATCGAGGTAGATCACCAGGAAGATCTGGTCCGCCGGGCCATCGGCGCGGCTGCGAACCGGAAGCAGCATGCGAACCGCCGAGCGGAACTTCCGCTGGTAGATGCCGATGGCATGAAGGCTAGGCCGACCGGTCCGGAGCGCCTCCTGCATGTGGCTCACAAGCTGAGCGTTGAAGGCAGCGTCGACCTCGCTGGCGTAACGGCCGGTCCAGTCCTCCCCGGTCATCTGGCTTATCCGGGTGCCTTCCAGGCGGATCCGAAAGTCGGCGCCGCCGTCGACTGCTTCATAGATGCTGATGTGCCCGAGCCAGGGCCTCAGTTCGAATGGACCGATTTGCTCGCGGGATGGCGGGAGCCCGTCGGCACAAAGCGACCCCCATTTATCGAGAAGGGTGCGCGCCTGTGGATCGGCACTGGATGGCAGGTCTGCGATTTCGCGATCTGGCCCGACCACGCGAGTTCCTCATTTTCTCGGGAGCCGGTCTTCAATCCGACAGGTTGTATATGTCTACAATGCAACATATTGGCCGACCGGTCGAGTTGTGGTTAACCAAAATGCGGATTGATCAATCGCCGTCCACCGAGAGCGCGGGCTTCAGACCGAGATCGACGATGCCGGTGACGTGCCGGTCATCGACGGCCGCAACTTCGAAAACGAGGGCGTTGATCCGGCGGTGAACGGAGTGGCGCTCCTGGCCCAGCATGGCGGAGACGCCGGTGTTGAGCGTGTACTGGCCCGGGTTCAGCGCGCACCGGAACCCGAAGGAGATGCGGGCCGTCTGACCGGCGCGCAGTTCCGTGCAGCGGGTGGTCTCCTCGCCGAATCCAAGTCCGCCGATCTCCACGCCGCGCAGAGTCTTGATCAGGGTCGCAAACAGTGGATGACGGATGGTCTGATCGACCCGCAACTCGTAGCGGATCACGTAGTCGTGGTTTCGAACCAGGACCGGCGCCGGCCGGCCATCGGGGTCGGTGATCCGGACGTTCTGGATCGAGGCACCGCGCGACACATACTGGACCTCCTCGACGCCGTCTGACGTCGGCGGTCGGTCGGGTGCGATCTCCAGGGCGTGGACGCCATCGCCATTGGGTTCGGCCGCCGGCTCGCCGGTCAGGATCTCCTGCCGGATGGCTTCCTTGGCATCCTCGGGTGCGAAGATCAGCCGGAGATACAGGGGTGCGACGGTCGTGGGATCACCGTCCGCCAACAGTCGGCCGTGATCGAGCAACAGGCATCGATCGCACAGCTCGATCACCACCTGGGTCGAGTGCGTGACCAGCAGGACAGTGGTGCCGCGATCCTTGAGCTGTTGGATCTTCTCGAAGCATTTGAGTTGGAACGACGCGTCGCCGACCGCCAGGGCCTCGTCGATGATCAGCAGTTCGGGCTCGACAGAGATCGCGATGGAGAAGGCAAGTCGCAGGAACATGCCGCTGGAGTAGTGCTTCACCGGTTGATCGATGAACTCCGACAATTCCGAGAACGCCAGGATCTCGCCGACCTTGTCTTGGATGCGGCTTCTGGGAATGCCGAGGACGGCGGCATAGAGAAAGATGTTCTCGCGCCCGGTGTATTCGGGGTTCAGCCCCGCACCGAGTTCCAGCAGCGCGCTCACGGTCCCGTTGACGGACACGGTTCCCTGGGTGGGCGTCAGGGTCGAGGCGACCATCTGCAGCAAGGTCGACTTGCCGGAACCGTTGTGGCCGAGGATGCCCACCATCTCGCCACGACCGACATCGAAGCTGACATTGTCCAGCGCGGTGAAACTGCGCGCCGGGCGCACGATCCTTGGTGCGATCAAGCCGAGCATCTGGCCCATCGGCGAATGCCAGATCGGATAGCTCTTCGTCAGTGACCGGCATGACACCACGATGTTGTCGTTGGTGACGGCGGGCTCTTCGGCCAGACTCATCCGGAAACCTCAGCGTTGCGCGGCGCGCGACGTTAGTCGGTCGGGCCGCAACCCTCAAGGCGCGAGTGCGCGGTTCGGCAAAGGGGTTGCATCACCGTTCGCCGATATTCTACTTCTAAGCCTACCCATGAATGATCGACAGGCAGACAACGACGCTGCGGCTAAAGCACGCGTCCGGGCCCGAACGCTCATGAAGGCTGGTTGGCGGAGCGAGGCCATCAGCCTGCTTCAGCAGGCAGCCTACGGAGACGCCGACCACGATGCCGGCGTCCGGATCGATCTCGTTGAAGCGCTGCTGGCGGCGGGCCGCATTGAGGAGGCCGAGGCGGTTCGACTGCCTGGTACCGACCATTGATCGTGCTCGGCATTCACATGGGCCACGATGCCGCCGTGACCGTTGTGATCGACGGCGTCGTGCAAAGCCTGATCGAAAAAGAGCGCCACACCCGCATCAAGCATGCGGCTATAGCGACGGTCGTCGACATCGACCTGGCGCTGGCGGACGCCGGGATCGGGCTGGAGTCGGTCGATGCCGTTGCGGTTACGACAACCCAGAACTGGCCGTTCCTGTTCGTCGACCCGGGTCGATTCCGGTTTGAGTACGCTCCGGATCTGGAAGGCGTGCTTGGCGGCCCGGACTTCATGCGGCAGCGCTGGGCGGCCTTTGCCAGCGCGATGATGCGGGAAGAAGCGCAGGGTCGAAAGCGGCTGGTCGACTTCCATCACTACCCGGACACGGCCGCGCTCTTCGACGCTGATACCGATCCCTCCGATCCCAAGGCGGAGGTGCTGTTCGCACGTCAGTTCCCTTTCACGCCAACGGGGTGGAGCGAGGTTGGCCGGCCCGATCGGATCACCGCGAACGCGGCGGAGTTGTACGGCAACCGGGATTGGCGCGAGCTGCTGGCAGGGCCGTTCCATGCGCCGATCCGATGCACAATTCGCGGCCGTACGCTGCCGGGAGCGGTGATACCGCACCACTTGGCACACGCGGCAACGGCGTTCTACCAGTCCGATGCCGAGCGTGCCGCCGTCGTCACGTATGACGGTGGCTATCAAACCGGTGTCTACGGTCACGCCGCGGGGATCCACGCCGTGGGTGAAGGCGGCATGCTGTATCCGATCTGGTTCAACCACTCGCACGCCGGAAACCTGTATCGCCGCGTGGCGGATGCCTGCGGGCTGAAAGGGATGGGTGGACCCGGAAAACTGATGGGACTGGCTCCGTACGGAACGCCGCGATTTCACGACCCGTCGTTCGTCGGCACGATGGGCGAGGTACGCGAACGGTATCCCTGGGATCGGGCCAAGATCGTTGAGCTGCTGTACGAGACCGCCTGGCCGTACATCCGCAACGCCGCGGCGCTGGCGCGGGACGAGGTCGGCGCCCTTCCGGCTCCGGATCCGTTGGCTCGATTTCCCAGGGACATGGCCGCCTCCGTGCAACTGACCTTCGAGGAACAGGCGCTCGGGTTGGCGCGAACCGCCGCTCGCTTGGCCGCCGACCTGGGAGTTGCCGCTGACACCCTGTGCTTGTCGGGTGGCTGCGCGCTGAATTGTCCGGCGAACAGTCGTATCTGGCATGAAGCAGGGTTCGCCCGGGTCTTCGTTCCGCCGAGTTGCGATGATTCCGGTCTGGCAATCGGCGCGGCGTTCTATGTCGCGCACGCGCTGTTCAAGGATCCGCGTGTGCACCAAGGGGCCGATACCGGTGGGCTGGCTTACCTGGGTCGGCGCCAGAGCGACGGCGAAGTGGATCGGGCCGTACGATCGGCAGGTAACGGCCTCCGCGTTGAGGAACGGATCGATGCGCCGGCCGCGGCGGCAGCGGATGTCGCGGAAGGAGCGGTTGTCGGCTGGTTCGAGGGCCGTTCGGAAATCGGACCGCGTGCGCTTGGGCACCGTTCGATCGTTGCTGATCCGCGCGATCCCCGGAACCTCAACCGGGTCAACGACATCAAGAGCCGGGAGCGATGGCGGCCTTTGGCACCGGCGGTGCTAGTCGAACGGCACGGCGAGTGGTTTGCAGGGGGGCCGCCGTCGAGCCCGCACATGTTGTTTACTGCCAGGGTCCGCAGCGACGCATTGCCGGCGATCACCCACGTTGACGGATCGGCCCGGGTGCAAACGGTTGACGATAGCGCCAGTGGTTTTCGCAAGCTGATCGAGGCTTTCGAGACCCGGACCGGAACACCGGTGGTTATGAACACGTCGCTGAACGGGCGCGGCGAACCGATTGTCGAGAATCCGGCCGATGCTCTCGATCTGTTTCGCAGCAGCGGGTTGGATGTCCTGTATCTTGAAGGCCGACGTGTGTGCCGGCGAAAGGATGAGCCTCCTGGTCGTGCATAGTCCCTGGCCGTCTGCCGTGCGCGGGCTATGCTGGGCCTTCGGGGTAAGCTGACTGGACACCGGCATGGCGCGGCGCATTCTGATCGTCAATCCGAACGTCACGGAGGCAATCACCGCCACCATGGTGGAGGAGGCTCGGAGGACGGCGGCGCCTGACACCGAGATGGTGCCGGCGACCGCCCGCTTCGGCACGCTGTACATCGAGAACCGGGTTGAATCGGCGATCGCCGGTCACGCGGTGCTGGAAACACTGGCCGAGCAAGCGCCCGGTTGCGATGCAGCGATCGTCGCCGCCTTCGGAGACCCCGGCGTGTTCGCGGCCAAGGAGATGCTGGAGATTCCGGTGATCGGAATCTCCGAGGCGGCATTCCTGACCGCCTACACGCTCGGGCGGCGCTACGCAATCGTCTGCCTCACCCCAAGGCTCGGTGTCTGGTACCGTGAGTGCGCGGAGGAACACGGACTTGCCGGTCGCCTCGTAGCGGTCCGGCCGCTGGACGTGCCGCCGACCGATATCACCAACGCCAAGGAGCAAACCGGCCGACGGCTGGTTGAGGCCTGTCATGAGGTGATCGACCGGTACGGCGCCGAGGTGGTGATCATGGGCGGCGGTCCGATTGCCGGGTTGGCGCGGACGGTGGCGCATGAGATCCCGGTGCCGGTCCTGGACGGCGTGTCGTGCGCGGTGCGTTTGGCGGAGGCCCTCGTCGACCTGGCACCCAGGCCGGCAACGCGCGGCAGTTTCGCCCGGCCCCCGTCCAAGCCTTCAAAGGGGCTGTCACGAGCACTGCAGACGTGGGTGGAGCGGCGCGACGGGTAGCGGTACGGTCACCTTCAGCGAACGATCGACATCAGGGAGAACGAAATGGATCTCGGGATCAGCGGCCGCAAGGCCATCGTGTGTGGTTCCAGCCGCGGACTCGGCCGGGCGATCGCGGGGTCCCTGGCGCGGGCGGGCTGCGTGGTCGTGCTGAACGGAATCGACGCCGACCGCCTGAAGGCCGAGGCTGGCGCGCTGCACAAGGAGACCGGTGCGGATGTCATTCCGGTCGCGGCCGACGTCACCACGCGGGAGGGGCAGGACGCCCTCTTCGCCCCGTGCGCCGCGCCGGACATCCTGATCACCAATGCGGGCGGCCCGCCGTTCAAGGATTTCCGGCAGATCGATCGCGAGGCGATGCTGAAGGGCGTCACCGCGAACATGATCACGCCGATCGAGCTGATCCAACGGGCGGTCGACGGCATGGTCGAGCGGCGGTTCGGGCGGATCGTCAACATCACGTCGGTGTCGGTGAAGATGCCGGTGTTCGGGCTCGACCTGTCGAGCGGCGCACGGGCCGGCCTGACGGCGTTCCTGGCCGGCGTGTCGCGATCGGTGGCGCACGCCAACGTGACCATCAACAACATCCTGCCGGGCTACTTCGACACCGACCGCTACCGGGCCGGAATCGATGCGACCGCCAAGGCCCAGGGCAAATCCCACGATGCGATGCATGACGAACGGGTTGCGACGGTGCCGGCCAAGCGCGCCGGCAATCCGGCGGAATTCGGTGATGCCGCCGCATTCCTGTGCAGTTCGCAGGCAGGGTACATTACTGGCCAGAACCTGTTGCTCGACGGAGGGCTGTTCCAGAGCGCCTTCTGATCGCCGAGTTCGTCCGTTAGCGCGGACCGTGGCAGGGGCGTTGCGCGCTGCGTTCCCGGCGCGTTCGGGGCCAGGATTGGATGAGTGGACGGTGATCAGATGATGTTCACTGCTGAAGCCAGTCGCGCCTGGGCCAGACATTGGCAGTCGCTGCCGCGCGACGGCGTGGTTCCGCTGCGCTCGGTGTTCGATCCGCTCAACGTCCCGGCGCTGATTCCGCACATGATGATCTGCGACCTGTCGGAGCCCGGCGTGGTCCGCATCCGGCTGATGGGCACCGGGATGGTGTCGAGCTTCGGCTTCGACCCGACCGGCCGCGACTATCTGGACCTCGTGGCGCCGGAGCGACGGGCGGCGGCGCTGGAGGGTTTCGTGGTTCCGGCCAGTCATCCATGCGGGATGCGGGTGCTTGGCGAGAACCGGTTCGAGAGCGGCAAGACCATGGCGGTGGAGACCGTGGCGTTCCCGTTTCGCCGCGACGATGGCGCGGGCATGCATCTGGTTTTCGTGGGCTCCAACATCGACACCACCCTGGGGCCCTGGCCGGACCTCGGGCGCACGACGACCTTCCATGTGTTCGAACGGCAGTTCATCGACATTGGAGCCGGGACCCCGGACGTTCCGCTGTAGGCGACGTCAGCCGGTCACTCCGTGCGCCTGCAGGTCGCGCTGGTAGGCGAAGAGCGCCGGAAGACCGCCGGTATGCAGGAACAAGGTCCGGCTTCGCTTGGGAATCCGGCCATCGCCGGCGCAGGCGATCAGGCCGGCAAGCGCGCGGGCAGTGTACACCGGGTCGACCAGCAGACCTTCGAGCCGGGCGGCCAGCCGGAGGGCGTCGGACACCGCATTGTTCAACTTGCCGTAGCCCGGGTGCAGCACGTCGTCGAACACCTCGATATCGCCGTCCCTGACCGGGTTGCCGGTACCGGCCAGCGTCGCGATGCGATCGATGTGCCGTGCCAGACGGCCGGCCTGCGCCGAAGCTGCCCGTCGCACGCAGATCCCGATCACGCGCCCCTGCCAGCCTAGCGTGCGCAGGCCGAACAGCAGGCCGGAGTGGGTCAGGCCGCTGCCGGAGGGGACGACGACCTGATCGACGTCGAGGGCGCCCTGCCGCATCAGTTCAGCTGCGCAGGCGAGGTAGCCGAGCGACCCGAGCGGCGGATGCTTCGGGCTGAGCGGGATCACGTAGGGGCGTCGCCCCTGTCGCGACAGCTCGCCGGCGATCTCGTGCAGCCGGGCGTCGGCACCTTCTTCGTCCTCCCCGACGTCGAAGGCATGCCGATGCGCTCCGAGCAGGTCGTCGAGCAGGACGTTTCCGGAAGAACGATACGTGTCGTCCTGGCCGGAGACCCGCTCTTCCAGTTGTACATGGCAGTCCAGTCCCAGCCGGGCGGCGCAGGCGGCAACGACCCGAACGTAGTTGCTCTGGACGGCGCCGGTGATCAGCACCGTGTCGGCGCCTTCCTTCAGCGCTTGGCCGAAGTAGAATTCCAGCTTGCGCACCTTGTTGCCGCCGAACGCCAGCCCCGTCAGGTCGTCGCGCTTCACGCGGAGGTCGATCCCGAGATGCTTTCCAAGCCGGGGCAGCGGTTCGACCGGGGTGCTCCAACTGAGGAAGGGCGTCCTCGGGAATGGCGCCAGCAGAGCATCGATCGTTTCGGGCACGGCGGTCTCCTCCGGATGGTCCGAGGGTACACTGAGTCAAGCAGCAGAGTCTGCCGCGCGAACGGCATGCTGCTCGACCCCGAAACGGTGAAGTGATCGTGTGAGATGATCGCCGGTGTTGCCGTGACCGCAAATGGAGCAGACAATACCCTGGGCCGAAAGAATGGGCAGAACGCCGATGATGGCAGCCGTTGCGAAGCCTTTCGAACTGTTCGAGGCGACGACCGCGCAGAGGGTTTTCCTGGGCCTCGATCCAGATGCGCCCGACTTCGGGTTCTTCCGGCCCCTGTTTCAGTATTGGACCGATCGGCGGGGTCTCAGGGTTGCACCGGCGCGGGCCGACCTTGATCCGCTCGAATTGCCACCGGCACTGCTGCCCCACGTGCTGCTGATCGACGTCGAGCGCGAGCCGGTCGATTTCCGCTATCGTCTGGCCGGCACGGCCGCCGACACCATTCACGGTCAGAGCCTGAAGGGCGTGCGGATATTGGACCTGCGCCCGGAACCGTTTGCCCGCACCTTGCACGGCGACCTGGTTCGCATGACCGAGGATCTTGCGGCGCAGTTCACCGAACTGTCCTTCACGAATCGGCAGGACAAGACCCGGCGCTACCGGGTGCTGCGCCTGCCGCTGTGCGATGACGCGGGGCGTCTGGCGATGATCCTGGTCCTGGCCGACCACGGGGCAATCACGCGCTGATTGCGGTTGCCTCCTGAGCGGCTTCAAGGCCGGGGGCGTACGGGTTGTCGTTCTGAAGCTGCTGAATACCCGAGCCTCTGATCCTCAGATTTTTCACGTTTCACCTCAGACTATGTCCCAGAGGATGATGCCCGGACGTCTTGGAGCAGGTGCAACGCATTTCGCGAGGTTAAGACGTGAAAGAGTATCTTTTGATCTTTCGTGACCATGAACGTCGGTGGGACAGTTTCTCGCCGGCCGAGATGCAGGCGGTCATCGAGAAGTTCGATGCTTGGAACACTCAGGTACGTGCGACCGGGGCGTTCATCGGTGCCGGCAAGCTGACCAGCGATATGGGTTCCACGGTCCGGCAACGCGGTGATCGGATGGTGGTCGATGGTCCGTTCTGCGAAGCCAAGGAGGCGGTCTCCGGCTACTATTGCATTCGCGCCACGGATGCCGCCGCCGCTGAGGAGACGGCAAAGGGTTTCCCGATGCTGGCCTATGGCGGATCGGTGGAGGTGCGCGAGATGGTGATCCGTCAGACGGAGTGAGATGTGGGCTCGCCTGACGAACCCAAGGTTCTGGTCGAGCATTTCTTTCGCCAACAATGGACCATGGCGATTGCGGGATTGGCCGCTCAGTTCGGCCCGGCCCGGTTGGATGACATCGAGAACGCCGTGTCCGGCGCGATGGTTAAGGCTGTCGAACGCTGGGCGATATCGGGTGTGCCTGACAATCCGGGCGGCTGGATCTACCAGGTTGCCCGGAACATCCTGCGTGACGGGATGCGCCGAAGGCAGATCCACGCGACTAACGAGCGGCACGTCGTCGACGCGTTGTACGCAGAGGCGGATCGAAACGAGCCTGTCAGTTCCGATCCCCTCAACGATGATGTGCTGAAGCTGATGTTCGTGTGTTGCGACCCCGGCATCAGCCTGAGGGACAGCATCGTGTTGACGCTCCGCGTAGTCTGCGGACTTGGGTTCGAGGAGATCGCGTCCGGTCTCTGCATGGCATCGGAGGCGGTTCGAAAATCGCTGTTCCGGTGCAAGCAGGGGCTGGCAAAGAGAGGGATACCGCTCGATCTGCCGCGCCCGGGAGAACTGGGCGAACGTCTCGGCGACGTGCTGCAGATTGTTTATCTGGTGTTCAACGCCGGCTACTACGCAACCGGCGGCAAATCACTGATTCGAGACGACCTCTGTCGAGAGGCAGAACGGCTGATGCACCTTCTCCAGCATAGCCAGTTCGCCTCGGACGGCCGGGTATGGGCGTTGTCGGCTCTGCTGGCGTTCCAGGCTTCCCGGTTGTCGGCACGGGTCGATCCGTCAGGCCGGATACTACTCTTATCCGAGCAGGATCGTGGGGAATGGAATCGGGAGAGCATCGGTCGAGGCTTCAGCTATCTGCGGCGTTCGATGGCTCAATCCCAAAGCTCCCAGTATCATTTGGAGGCCGCCATCGCGGCATGCCATGCCTCTGCGGATTCCTATCAGGCAACCGACTGGCAGCGGATCCTTGGCTACTACGACGCGCTGCTTGAGAGGACGGACTCGCCGGTCGTCCGGCTAAATCGTGCCGTGGCGGTGATGGAACTGCGCGGCGCGGCCGATGCGCTGCCCGTGCTTGGCGAGATCGAGGGGGACCCGCACTTCCGGCACAGTTTCCTGCTGCCGAGCGTCATGGCGGAATGCCATCGTCGCCTCGGCAATCAGGTCCAGGCAACCGCCTACTGGGCCAAGGCCGTCGCGCTGGCACCCAATCGGGTCGCCGCCGAGTTCCTGACCGAGCGGTTGGATTCCTAGCCCAGGTCGGAGGGTTCCCGTCTCTCCAACTCATCTCGCAGAATACGGTTCAGGTCGGTCAAAGCCGTCGCTGCGCTAGTTAGATCAGTTGACGCCATGGAACTGGCAAGCCGTCCCAGCGGCTCAGCCTCGCGCTTCCGCATCAGTTCGAATGTCGTACGGCCGGACGGCGTCAGTTCGTAAAGTGGCGAGCGCTTATGCGCTGGATTGTCATGCGAAACCGCGAGATCGCGCTCTTGAAGCGTGTTCATGATGATCTGGATGTGCTGGCGCGAGACCCCCCGAGCCCGGGCGATGTCGGGTACCGTCTGGGCGCCCGCCAACGCGAGAGCCTCCATCACGGCGCGCATCGAAGGGGTCACCGCCAGGTCGTCGTGCATTGCCTCCGCAAGCGTCTTGAGCAGGTTGAAGCAGACTCGGACCTGGTCTACGACCATGCGGAGTTCGTTCTTGCGATCAGTCATCCCGCTCCATCGGGTTTGGTCATGAGGCTTTGCCGGTTGATCAACTTGGTGGTCCGCACCGGTAAAGTCAGCAGCCACCAGATCGAGTTCACGCGATCATCCTGACACTCCTCCAGGCCGAGTGTCATCGTTGCCAGAGCCCTCGGGGCCTTTTCCCGGTACGTGCCGAACAGACGATCCCAGATGGTGAGTGTCGCGCCGTAGTTGCTGTCCGTCTCGGCCTGCCGGGACGAATGGTGGATGCGATGGACGTCCGGGGTGACGAGCACCAGGCGCAAGATCCGTTCTATGGACGATGGCACCCGGATGTTGGAGTGACTGAACACCGCCATGACGGCATCGAAGATCTCGTAGGTCATCAGCGCGACCGGCGAGATGCCGACTGCCAGGATCGCCAGCAGCAGCACCGGGGTAGCGATCAGGAACTCCAGCGGATGGAACCGGACGGTGGTGGAGATGTCGAGGACCGGATCGGTGTGGTGCACCCGGTGCACTCGCCAAAATAGGGGGATCTTGTGCATGGCCAGATGGATCGCCCATGACAGCAGGCTGCGGACCAGAATGCCGATCGGTAGGGCGAGCAACGCGGAGACCGACAGAGGGTTCAGCAGTCTGTAGTCGTGATCGCGTGCGTAGTCGGCGACGAACACGCCTGACACCGGGATCGCACCGAGAATCAGGATGTTCAAAGCGGTCAGACCAAAGTTGATCGTCCAACGTCGCCCGCGGCAGGGCGCGGCACGGCCGCGGCTGATAGCCAGTTCCAGGAAGCCTAGGATGACCAGGGATCCGAAGAATGCAGCGTATTGCAGTGGTCCTGCCTCGGTTCGAAGAAACTGCTCCAGCGCTTCCATGCCAAACTCCATTGACAACATTACTGTCATATATTTAATGACAATAATGTTGTCAATATAGATCGAACACGAACGACTGGTGCCGAAGCAAAAAGCGTCAGTGAGAGCGGGCGGCAGGTTCGCTTGGCAGATGAATCCCGCACTCGGTCTTGCCGAACCCGGCCCAGCGGCCGCTGCGGGAATCCTCGCCGTCGCGTACCCGGCGGGTGCAGGGCTCGCAGCCGATCGACAGGAAGCCGTTGTCGAACAGCGGATGGCGCGGCAGGCCGCGATGCCGGAACGCCTCGTCGATCCGGGCGGCGGTCCAGCCGGCCAGCGGGTTGATCTTCACCCGGTTGTCAGCGACCTCCACCGGCTCGATCTTCGAGCGGTCGGTGCCCTGGAATCGTTTGCGTCCGGTGATCCAGGCGTCGAATCCGCTGAGCGCGCGTTCCAGCGGCGCAACCTTGCGGATATGGCAGCACATGTCCGGGTCGTGCCGGTGCAGGTTTCCGTCCGGGTCGACATGGCGCAGATCCGCCGGATCGGGACGCAGGCTGCGCACATCGATCAACCCGAAGCGCCGGACCAGGACGTCGCGGTAGGTCAGGGTCGCGTCGAAATGTTTGCCGGTGTCCAGGAACAACACAGGCACCGACCTGTCGATCCGGGCCACCATGTCGAGCAGCACCGCGGCTTCGGCCCCGAACGACGAAACCAGGGCGATCCGCCCCGGAAACACCCGGGTGATCATGGCCTCCAGCAGCGCCTCGCCGTCCAGGTGGCCGAAGGCCCGGTCCCAGGCGGCGGCATAGGTCGGGGCATGCGATGGGCCAACGGCTCCAGGCTCGCCCGCCAGGTCGCTCGACGGATCGCGATACATGACACTCATCCCGCTTGATGGGTCGGGCGGCGGCTCAGTAGGCCCAGGTGGCGGCACAGACCGCGAGTTCGGCGGCGTCGGCAGTCCGAACCGGTTCCGAGCGGATCACCGACTGGGAGGTGCGGGCCGGAACGGCGTAGCGCCGTCGGGCAGGGATCGGGGCCTGGGCATCGGTGGCCGGCTGGTACCAGGCGCTGAACGCCGTGGTCGCCGACTGCCAGCCGCCGGCCGCCCGCTCGTCGACCTCAAGTGAGTCGAACCCGCAGCGCAGCATGAAGGCGATCTGGTCGCGCAGCACGTGGCCGACCGCGCGAACCTCGCCGGTGAAGCCGTGGCGCTCGCGCAGCAGGCGGGCGTAGGAGTAGGCCCGGCCGTCGGTGAACTTCGGAAACTCCAGCGCCACCAGGTCGAGGCGGTCCAGGTCGGCGGCGATCAGAGCAGGTGACTGGGCGCTGGCCAGCCGGACGCCCAGCGGGCCGACCCGGCCGACCAGCCGGTCACGGTGCTGCTGCCACAGTTCCAGCGGAACCAGCAGCGGGCCGGAGCGGTCGAGGTCGGATTCGGTGGTAGCCGCGAACCAGGGATCCTGGACGGCGGCTCCGTTCTTAATGAGTGGCATAGAGCTTCTCCTTGAACGGCTTGATACCGATGCGGCGATAGGTGTCGATGAACGGCTCGTCCGAGCCGGTACGCTTTGCCAAGTAGACGTCGACCACGGTCTCGACCGCGCCGACGATCTGGTCCTCGTCGAAGGCGGGGCCGACGATGTCGCCGATCGCGGCGCTGTGGTCGGCGGCTCCACCGAGCGTGACCTGGTAGAACTCCTTGCCCTTCTTATCGACGCCGAGGATGCCGATGTTGGCGACGTGGTGGTGGGCGCAGGCGTTGATGCAGCCGGAGATGTTGACGGTGACGTTGCCGATCTCCTGCTCGCGCTCCAGATCGGCGAAGCGGGTGCTGATCATCTGGGCGATCGGGATCGAGCGGGCGTTCGCCAGATTGCAGTAGTCGAGGCCCGGGCAGGCGATGATGTCGGACAGCTTGTGCGAGTTCGCGGTGGCCAGCCCGGCCGCCGTCAGTTCCTGCCACACCGCGAACAGGTCGCGCTGGCGCAGGTCCGGCAGCAGCAGGTTCTGCTTGTAGGACACCCGGATCTCGCCGAAGCCGAATCGGTCGGCCAGATCGGCGACCAGTTCCATCTGCTCGGCGGAGGCGTCGCCGGGGATGCCGCCATGCGGCTTCAACGATACCGTGGCAATGGCATAGCCCGGCTGCTTGTGGGCCTCGACGTTGCTGCGTACCCAGGCGTCGAACGCCCGGTTGCCGGCCCGTTGGACATCCAGCTCGGGGCAGGCCGCGTCCAGCGCTTCATAGGCCGGCGGCGCGAAGTAGGCGTGGATGCGGGCAATCTCGTCTGCCGGCAGCTTCAGTTCGCTGTCGCGGATGTGCGCCCATTCCTCCTCGACTAGCCGGGCGAACTCCTCGGTGCCGGTCTCGCGCACCAGGATCTTGATGCGGGCCTTGTAGATGTTGTCGCGGCGGCCGAGCTGGTTGTACACGCGCAGCACAGCTTCCAGGTACGACAGCAGGTGCTCGGCCGGCAGGAACTCGCGGATGGTGACCGCCAGGATCGGGGTCCGGCCCTGGCCGCCGCCGACCAGCACCTCGAAGCCGATCTCCCCGGCGTCGTCGCGGACCATCCGCAGGCCAATGTCGTGGGCGGCCGTCACCGCCCGGTCGCCCGGCGCCCCGGTCACCGCCACCTTGAACTTGCGCGGCAGGAACGAGAACTCCGGATGGAGGGTCGACCACTGCCGGATGATCTCGCAGTAGACGCGGGAGTCGGCAATCTCGTCGGCGGCGACTCCGGCAGTGGCGTCCGCGGTGGTATTGCGAATGCAGTTGCCGCTGGTCTGAATGGCGTGCATCTCGACCGCGGCCAGGTCGGCCAGGATGTCCGGGGTGTCGCCCAGGGTCGGCCAGTTGAACTGGATGTTCTGGCGCGTGGTGAAATGGCCATAGCCGCGGTCGTACTTCCGGGCGATGTATCCCAGTTGCCGCAACTGGCGCGACGACAGTGTGCCGTAGGGGATGGCGACCCGCAGCATGTAGGCATGCAGTTGGAGGTACAGGCCGTTCATCAGCCGCAGCGGCTTGAACTCGTCCTCGCTCAGCTCGCCGCTGATCCGGCGGGCGACCTGCTCGCGGAACTGCTCGACCCGCTGGGTCACGAAGGTCTGGTCGAATTCGTCGTAGCGGTACATGGCGGTCTCGACGGTTCCGGTCAGAGGGTGGCGGCTTGGTAGCCGAGGTCGGTGCGCACGCTGGGTCCCAGGGTGCGCAGGGTCTCGCGCTGGCCGAGCGGGATTGCACGGCCGTCGGCGGCATCGACCTTGAAGGTGTACGGGCCGATCACCGTCCCGGCCTTGGCGGCCTGCTCGGCGACCGCCAGGAGCTCGGCTTCGCGCTCCTTGGTGGCGGCAACGGCGGCATCGGCCAAATGTTCCGACCAGCCACCATCGGCGGTCAGGTAGATCACGAAGCCGTCCAGCAGGCGGTTGGCGGTGATGGCGGTGTTCGGCATGACGAACCGTTCCTTCAGGACGCGATGGACAGCAGGCGGGACGCCGGCTCGGCCTGGGCCAGGGCGACCACATCGCCGACGATCACCAGGGCCGGGCCGGTCAGCCGGTTGTCCCGGGCGAGCCGGTCGAGCGTGGCGACGGTGCCAATGAAGCGGCGTTCGGTCGGCAGGCTGGCGCTCTCGACAATGGCTGCCGGCGTCGATCCGGCGAGGCCGTTCTCGGTCAGTCGCCCCGCGATGGTCGCCAGCCGGCTCAGGCCCATGTAGATCGCCAGGGTCTGGCCGGACCGTGCGGCGGCCTGCCAATCGACGTCCGGCTCGCTGTCGTCGGCGCCGTGGCCGGTGACGTAGGTGACGGTCGACGCCAAGCCGCGGTGGCTGAGCGGGAAGCCGGCGGCCGAGGCGGCGGCGGTTGCCGCGGTGATTCCGGGCACGACCTCGACCTCGACCCCGTGCGCGCGCAGGTGTGCAACCTCCTCGCCGACCCGGCCGAAGAGGTTGGGATCGCCACCCTTCAGGCGAACGACGCGCTGGCCCTCGCGAGCCCGGTGCACCAGCAGGGCGTTGATCTCGGCCTGGGTCCAGCTGTGCGCGCCCTTGGCCTTGCCGACAGAGATCCGGGTGGCGTCGCGCCGGGCGTGGTTCAGCACCGCATCGCTGACCAGCCGGTCGTGGATCACCACGTCGGCCTGTTGCAGCAGGCGCAGCGCCTTCAGGGTGAGCAGGTCGGGATCGCCCGGCCCGGCGCCGACGATGTGCACGACGCCGGCTGCGAGGTCGCGGCCCTGCGCGGCAAGTTGGGTGAGGAACTGGGGGCACTCACCCTCGTCGCCGCGCAGGATCCGCGTCGCGATCGGCCCGTCGAGGACCGAATCCCAGAACCGGCGGCGTTGCGTCGCCGATGGCAGTGTGTCGTTGACGCCCTGTCGGGCGCCGTCGAGCGTGCGCGCCAGCCGGCCAAGCCCGGTCGGCAGGACGGCCTCAATCCACGAGCGCACCCGTCGTGCGAGCGCAGGTGAGGCTCCGCCGGTCGACACCGCGATCAGTACCGGGTTCCGGTCGACGATCGCCGGCATGATGAAATTGGACAGTTCAGGCCGGTCCACGACATTGGTCGGGATGCGGGCGGTCCGTGCGGCAGCGGCCACTGCGACGCCATCGGCATCCGGTTCGGCGACGATGACGAGCGCACGGCCGCCGGCATCTTCCGCCACCGGACGCCGCCGGTGGACGGTCAGCCGCCCGGCGCGGGCCCAGTCCAGGATCTCGGTGGCCAGCGTGGTCGCGACGACCGTGATGTCGGCGCCGGCGGCCAGCAGCAGCCGGGCCTTGGGCACGGCTGCCTCGCCGTTGCCGCCCACCAGCAGAACCGGCTGCCCCGCGAGCCGCAGAAATGCCGGAAAGCCTTTCACGACGGGCGCTCCACCCGATTCCGGAGTATGCTAGTGTCTGAAGTGAAGGTCGGTCGGGTCACGGCGGACTCCAGCGGTTCGTATCATCGAGCCCACGGAGCAATCCCCGTGGCGCTTTAGCAATTGGTCACGCGGCTGCAAGCTGCCCTGTCAAATCGCCGCGGGTCCGTCAGGGAGGACCAAGCCCGATGCGTCGTTCGAAGTACTATATGGCGAACGCATGTTCGTTGTAAAGAATATGGATCGATGAAAAGAACGAAATCTGCGGAGCAGGTCGAAATCGATGTCGCAACAGACCAAGGAACCGGGCATGGCCATCGCACCGCCGAAGTTTGGCGGCGAGATTCTGCGGGCCCGCAAGGATGCGGGGCTGAGTCTCGACGAATTGGCCCGTCGATCCGGCGTGTCGAAGTCGATCCTGTCGCAGATCGAGCGTGACAGCACCAATCCGACGATCGCAACGGTGTGGCGGATCTGCGCAGCGCTCGAACGGACGCCGGAGAGCTTCTTTCGGTCGGGAGATGAGGAACGCTCAGGCGTTGCCCTGCTGAGTTCCAACGCGACGCCGGAGATTCAGAGCGAGGACGGGCGCTGCCGGCTCCGCATCCTGGGGGCCATCGAGACCGTGGAACGCATGCAGTGGTATGAGTTCCTGGCCGAGGCGGGAGGCACGCTGGTGTCGTCCGCGCACGGCGCCGGCAGTGTCGAGCACCTGACGGTGATCTCGGGGAGGCTTTCGGTTGTCGCGAACGGTGACATCAAGACCGCTGGCCCTGGTGAGACGCTGCGCTACGCCACGGCGCACGGCGACCACGTCATCCGCAACAACGATACCCAGCCGGCCCGGGCGCTGATGGTCTGCGTACTCTGAGGGGCAACGCATCGCGCCCCGGACCGGGCACGCTTGCGCTGCCTTGTCCGGGGCGTCGATTGCTGGATCAGGCGACCTTGCCCGTCAATTGCACCAGCCGGTCACTTGCACTTGAAGGTGACGACGGTGCGATCGACCGCTGCCATCGAGTCCGTGGCGTCGGCCGACGCGACCGGCTCGGCGCCGAGCGGGTCGCAATGCGCCTTGGCCATCTGTGTGGCATCGCCCATGCCGGAGACGCTGTCGTAGTAGACGACGCGGATCTCGGAATCGGACATGCTGGCAATCTCGGCAGCCGGGACGCCGCCGGTGCCGCCGGCACATGCGGAAACCAGAAGACCCAGGGAAGTCACGGCGATCAGTGTTTTCATCTCTATACCCTCCTGAATGAGCCCCCAGTGTTCACCGGGTTTGCGGCTCCATCGCGGCTTGGCCGCCTTTGGAATGACAGAGTTACAACGTGCCAGATCTACCTCGGTTCCAAGAACAAGCGAGAATAAGCGACATCGTCTGACTTGGAGGCGGTTAGCAGGTACCGCGCCGGCTCGGTCGCTGTTGGCGAACGACAATAACGCCGTTGAATTGGGACGTTCTATACAGAGTCAAGGCGCGGCAGGGCAGGGATGGCCGGAATACGGGGAGTGTTGTCATTGCGCCCGCCGTAGGGTGGTTCGATTGTCACGCGGCATGGTGCCGGCACGCTGGTTGTCGGACGCCGTCACGGAGGATGGTATGCCCGCAGTCGTCAACGACGTTCGCTCGTTCAAGGCGGAGCGCGCCTGGGGTGCCCGCGACCTGGCCGAAGTCGATGGTGCGACGGTTCGGCTGCATTGGACGGATCAGCCATACAAGTGGCATGTGAACGACGGAGCCGAAGTGTTCGTGGTCCTCGACGGCACGGTCGACATGCGCTACCGCGAAGCCGGGGTAGAGACGTCGGTCCGGCTTGAGGCATCTGACATCTTCGTCGCGGACATTGGTGACGAGCATGTGGCCCATCCGCTCGGCGAGGCGCGTGTGCTGGTCGTCGAACGCAAGGGCTCGGTCTGATTAAGCCAAAGTCGGGAGGACGGCATGGCGCTGCAACTGCGGCCGAACTGCGAGTACTGCGACAAGGACCTGCCGCCGGATGCGACCGAGGCGCGGATCTGCAGCTACGAGTGCACGTTCTGCGCCGAGTGCGTGGACACCAAGCTGCAGAACGTCTGCCCGAACTGCGGGGGCGGGTTCACGCCGCGACCGATCCGGCCGGCAGTCGAGTGGCGACCGGGAGTGTCGGTCGCTCACCAACCCCCGGCGACCGGGCGCGTCCATCTGAAGCGAACGCCGGACGAGATCGCGGCACTGCGGGCACGGGCAGGGGACGTCCCGCCCGAGCGGCGATAGGCGGCCTCGGCCGCGGTTGCCGAGAATGATATTGCCGGACGGCTGTCAGGACTTGGATGCGTGCTCGGGTTTGCCTTTGCGCTTGGCCGAGGCCATCTCCTCCAACTCCTTCTCGGTCATCGACTCGACCATTGATTTCGACGCGCCTTTCAACTCGCTCTTCTTGATATCGCCGCGCTTGGCGGCCAGGGCCGCACCGGCGGCCTTCTGCTGGGATTTCGACTTCGCGGGCATCTCGGCCTCCGGTCATGGGTGGGGGTCACTGTGCGACCTTCACCGGTAACCCGATCGATCCGCGGATAGTTCCCGAATTCGCGCGCCATGAACGGCACCGGGAAACGCAAAGCGCGCCGGCTTTCACCGGCGCGCTCGCGTTGCTCTGAGCTGGTTGGATCGTTACTTGGGGCCGACCCAGGCGTCCATCTTGTCGAGCTTCATCTGGCGCTTCTCGCCGTCAGGCAGCTTCCAGTTGAAACCGAACGCCGCGCCTTCCCACGAGCCATAGGTCGGGTTGGCGATCATGATCCACTCGCGCCCCCAGCGGTCCTGGTTCGCCTTGTAGAACGCGACGCGCTCGGCCGGGGTGCCGTCTGATTCGTCGGTAAAGTCGCCGAGGTTGTCGCCGATGTTCAGCAGCACCCGGTGGGTGGCGCCGACCGACATGCGCCGCGGGCTCTTGGCCGACTTCTTCCACTCTTCCTTCTCGCCGCGGACCAGCACCGTTTCACCCGCGTCGTCGACCGGATAGCCGAACTTCTTCAGGTTCTCGATCGTGGCCTTCTCTTCGACGTCCTTGCGGTTCGAGATGTAGTAGATCGCAACCCCCTTGGACTGCGCGTACTTGATGAACTCGAGCGACCCCGGGATCTGACGCGACGTCACCGTGTTCACGAAAGGCGTCCAGGTCTTGGAGCTGAAGCCGTTGCCGGTCTTCACGGTCCAGGCCTGATACTCGGAATTGTCGAGCACGGTTTCGTCGATGTCGAGGATGACCGCGGTTGGCTTGCTCTCGTAGTTGTCGCCCTGCTCGCCGGGCAGCGCCGTCCACTTCTTGTCGGCGAGCGCTTCGTCCAGGCGCATGCGCGCCAGCGCGTACATTGCGTAGGTGTTGGCCTTGAATTCGACCGCGTTCTGCGTCCAGTAGGTGGCGTTCAACCCGTCGTTCTGTGGCGGTTCGTTTGCGTACGCCGTGCTGGCGGCTCCGGCGGTGGCAAGCGCAATAACGCTGGCTGCGAGCAACCCGCCCAGCGGGCGGCGGCGCGTCGTGTCGGACATGATGTGCCTCTCTCGTTCCCTGTGAACCCGATGCGTGCATTCCCGGTTCGGCCCCGTCGTTCCACGCGGTCGGCTGCCGTCGGTTGCCGCTATGTTGCAGGCGATCGGGATCGTGGGCCAAGCGCAATCGGATGGCGAGCGTTTCGCGGACCGTGAGTCCAGCCGATGCGGCGCGATCGGGCCCGGGCGACCGCTGCCCAGGTTTCCCGCAGCCATACCGCGCAGGCGATCGACTGCTCGAACAGCGAGTAGCGACAGCCCTCGCCGTAGTCGAGGTTCGGGATGAACTCGGTGCTGATCTGGCCGAGCGGGCTGGCCGGATCGGCGGCGTGTTTGCGCATCAGTTGTCGGATGACATCCTTCCACGGCTCCAGCCGGGCGGCATCCCAGTCGGCGTGGTAGTTGCCGGGGCCGGGATCGGCGAACGGGTACTGGATGCCGCGTCCGGGCCGCCCGTCGGGGCCGGTGGCGGCGGTATTGCGCGGGTTGTTCGGGACTGCCGCCCGGGCATGGCAGTGTCGCACCCAGCCGGCGTCGATCCAGGTGCCGCAGACATGGCCGGGTCGGGCAGGGTCCAGGATCAGCCTGCCGGACTCAACATCCTCGCGAATGCCGGAGACGTCCTGTTCCTCCGGATGGTCGATCTTGAAGATCACATGGCTGTGGTCGAGGGTCATCCGGTAGGGCAGGCCGCGCGCCTCGACCATTCGGGCGACCGTGGCGACCCGCCGGAAATCCTCCGACCACATGTTCACGTGGATCTCGAAGCAGGGCTGCACGCCGCGCTTCTCGCCTTCCTCGAACGCGAAGGCATAGAAATCCGCCACTTCCTGGTCGGTCACCGGCCGGCCGTCGGCGCGGTTCACTTTGACCTGGACATTATGGATGGCCGAGCCGAGGCGGCGGGCGGTGTCCAGGTTCGCGACGAGCAGCGGCTCGTCCTGGCCCAGCGCGTAGAACCAACCACCGCAGCGCACCGGTATCCCGTACTTCTCGCTGGCCCGCGCGAAGTCGTCGATCCGGTCCGGGTCCGGGGTCTTGTCGACATAATCGAACACCCCGGCCTCGCGGACCATCGCGAACCGGGTGTCGACGTCCGGCATCGGGTCGGCGTGGGTGTGCTTGATGCCGTTGGTCTGGATGCCGATCGGCAGATCCCTGGCGGCGGGCACGGCGGTCAGCCCATCATCGCAAACGCGCTGCGCGCGCCGCCGGATTTCTGGGTCTTGAAGATCGAGCCGGCGTCCGGGGCCGGCGGCAGCGGGACGCGGATCGGGTTGGCTTCGACCCGTGGCTGGGTGGTCGGCTGGCCGCAGACCATGCGGGTGTGCAGGTCTTCCCACAGCTCGCGCTGCGGCAGGCGCTGGTAGTACGAGGCGCCGCCGACCAGCGGCCAGGCGTCGGCCGCCAGGCACTCGTAGAACAGGATCATGCGGTTGCGGTCGCTCATGTTCGGAGCCGAGCCGTGCAGGGTGCGCACGTGGTGGATCGTCATCGAGCCGGCCTTGCCGGTCAGGGTGACGATCTTGTCCTGGTGGAAATCCGGGTCGCTCGGGTCGACCGCGCCGCAGAAGACACCCTGGGCATTGGTGTGCGCCAGCACCGGGCCCTTGTGCGAGCCGGGGATGACCTGCAGCGGGCCATTGGCCTCGTCCACGTCCTCCAGCATCAGGCCGACCGCCAGAAGGTCGTCATTGGTGTGCGGGTAGAACGCCCAGTCCTGGTGCCACTCGACCGCCGCTCCGCCGCCCGGCGCCTTGGTGTTCAGCTTGGCGGTGCTGAGCGCCACGTTCGGGCCGAGCAGGGTCTTCAGCACCGTGGTGATCCGGCTGTTCACCAGGGTCTCCTGGTACACCGGATGCTGCTTGTGCGGCAGCTTGATGCGGGTCAGGCGCGGCTGGGCGGCGGAGTGCCCCTCGTCCAGGTCGTAGACGTCGTTGCTCTCCGTCACCGCGCGCGACTTCTCGATCAGGTCGCGGGTCACCCGCTGCAGCGCCTCGAGCTGTGCGGGGGTGACCGCGTTCTCGACCATCAGGTAGCCGTTCTCGCGATAGAACGCGACGTCGTCGGTGCTGAGCATGGGGCGTCTCCTCGTGGGTGCCGGCCATCGCCGCGTGTCGGCGTGCCGTCCGGCTTCTCCATCTGACGGGATCATGTTATCGATAACATTGATGAGTCAACGTGAAATGTTATCGATGTCATTCTGCCGAGCTCCGGAGAGCCGTCCGTGACCGAATCCCTGCTCGCGCCGCGGAAGTGGGTGACCATGCAGGATGTCGCACTGGCGGCCGGCGTGTCCACGATCACCGTGTCGCGGGTGCTGCGTTCACCGGAAAAGGTAAAGGCCGCGACCCGCGAGCGGGTTGAGGCGGCGGTGCGCGATCTCGGCTACGTGCCCGACCAGGTGGCGGGCAGCCTGTCGTCGCGGGAAAGCCGGCTGGTCGCAGCCCTGGTCTCGACCCTGGCCGGCTCGGTGTTCGCCTCGACCGTCGACGGCCTGGCGCAGAGCCTACGCGACGAGGGGCATCAGTTGATGCTCGGTACCACCGAATACTCCAGCGCCAGCGAGCAGGCGCTGATCGCCACCGCGCTCAGTCGCCGGCCCGACGGCATGGTGCTGACCAGCGGCGAGCACACTCCGGCGGCTCGCGCCATGCTGGCTGGATCAGGCGTGCCCGTCGTCGAGGTCTGGGAACTGCCGGAAGATCCGATCGACATGGCGGTCGGCTTCTCCAACACCGAGGCCGGACGGGCGATCACCGAGGCGCTGTATCAGACCGGGCGCCGACGCATCGGCTTCATTGGCGGCGGCAGCCGGCGCAGCGCGGAGGTCGGCGAGGGCGATCGGCGTGGCCGTCTGCGTCGGCAAGGTTACGAGGCGGCGCTGGCCGAACATGGTTTGGGCGAGCCGCGGGTGGTGCCGAATCCCGCCGACGGCTCGATGGTCGAGCGCGGTGCGCGCGATCTTGCCGCTTTGCTGGAGCGCTGGCCGGACACGGACGCGGTGTTCTGCTCCAGCGACTCGGTCGCCCTGGGCGCCCTCAGCGAGGCGCGGCGCCGAGGCATCGACGTACCAGGAACCCTGGCGGTCGCCGGGTTCGGCGATTTCGAGATGGCCGGCGAATCCGGTCTCGGCCTGACCACGGTACGGATTCCCGGCTACGCGATCGGCGCCGAGGCCGGCCGCCTGCTGCTGGCCCGCAAGCGCAGCGAGGCCACCGGGCCGCGCATCCTGGATCTGGGCTTCGAAATCGTGCGGCGCGCGACGGCGTGAAGCTGGGGCGGCAACGCTTTGGACACCAATGAGCTGGTGTCGTAGCCAAGGTACTGGGTGCTCGGTCAGGCCAGCGAACGTTGGAGTTTGACAGCCGATGGATCGAACCCGATCGCTCGGTAAAACGCCTGCGCGTCCGTGCGGTGCAGGGCGGTGGTAACCTCCAGCAGAGCGCATCCTGCTTCCCGAGCCAGTTTCTCGGCCGCGTCGACCAGTGCGCGCCCGATGCCGCTACCATGCGCCTGAGGATCAACGACAAGTGTCGTGATACGGGCGATCGGAGCGGCGAGATGCAACATTGGCGTTAAATGCACGGCGATCAGTCCGACGATGCGATCGTCCCGGCAGGCAACCAGAATTGGGTCGGATCTACGCCCTTCGAATTGAGCTATCCGCTCACGCAATGCTTGAAACGTCGTTGTGTAGCCCAATTGCTCCAGGAGCGATCGGATCTGTCGAGCGTCGCGTTGGCACATAGGCCGGATTCCAATCATTACTTCCTCCGCCGCGTTTTCCGTTCTGTCGATTGACTCTCGGATCGGACGATATTTTAGATACCCCTAAGAGCATCGTTCGCTTGATGCGAGTATGATCGTCAAAGCGAGGGAGCGGTCATGGCACGGATGCTTTCCGGCAATTTCAGCCTTGAGGAATTGTGCAAGAGCCAGACGGCGGTCCGGCTGGGCATCGACAACTGGCCGCGGGAGCCGGAGGGCGCGGCGATCATCGCCAATCTGACGCGGGTGTGCGAGCGGATCCTGCAGCCGGTCCGAGAGCATTTCGGCGTGCCGTTCGCGCCGTCGAGCGGCTACCGGTGCCTGCCGCTCAACACCGCCATCGGTTCGAAGAGCACGTCGCAGCACATCAAGGGCGAGGCGGTGGACTTCGAGGTTCCCGGCGTAACCAACGCGCAGCTCGCCTCCTGGGTCCGGGACAACCTGGAGTATGACCAGCTGATCCTTGAGTTCTACGAGCCCCGCGAGCCGACCAGCGGATGGGTCCACTGCTCGATCACGGGCGGCCCGAACCGGAAGCAGCTTCTGACGATCAACAGGCAGGGCACCACGTCTGGCCTGCTAATCTGAAACGGCGGCGGTGTCAGCCGGACGCTGCCGGCTGTCTTCCGGCCACCAGCACGAACACCGCAATCCCGGTCGCGGCCGCGCCGCAGCCGGCGATGGTTCCCGGCACCCCCAGGACCTCGAACAGCCAGGGACCGGCGGCGGTCGCCACCATCGCCGCGCCGATCACCATGGCCTGCCGCAACCGCAGAACGGCCCCGAATGCATCGCTTGCCAAACGGCTGCCGAAGAACGTCAGCATCTGGACACCGGCCAACGCACCGCCCAAGCCTGAAATGAAGGCCAGCAGCACCATGGCGGGTACGGCTGCCGTCTCGTCCAGAAACAGCAACGGCACGGGCAGCAGCATCAGTCCCAGGCCGATCACCGCATACCCGGTGAACAGCATTCGCCAGGGATTGCGCAGCTTCCAGGTGACGACGACCGCGTTGCCGATCAGTTCGCCCGCGGCGGAACCGCCGAATACCAGGGCCACCGAGGCCAAGCCTCCCGCGCTGAAGCCGACCTCTTGCGACAACAGCACAGGCACCCCGACGGTGAAGCCCAGCGCCATGCCCGCGCTGCGGACGCTGGTGGCTGAGAGGATCCACCACGCGCCGGGACAACGGCAGGCGGACGAAACGCCGAGGCCGAGCCGGGCGAGCAGCGTAGTCGGATTGCCTGTGCGCGGCGCGCGGTCGACGAGCTGCCGGCCGACCGCGGCGACGGCCCCGGCGGACGCCAGGAAACTGATGGCGTTGGCGGTCAGCAGATGGACCGCCGGGCCGATCGCCAGCCACCCGGCGGCGATGAACGGCCCGACGACCTGAGCCGACCGGGTTGACGCGTCGAACAAGCCATTGGCGGCCCGCAGGCGCTCCGGCTCGGGGACCAGCAACGGCACACCCGATATCAGGGCGGGGGTCGTCAGCGCTGCAAAGGCCGCCAGCGCGACCGAGGCCGTCATCAGCAGGGGCAGGGTAAGGCCGAACGTCAGGGCGGCGGCTACCGTCAGGGCGCACACCGCCGCGCTCATCACATTCAACCAGACGATCAAGACCGCTCGCGGCACCAGATCGGCAACCGCGCCGCCACCCAGGCTGACCGCCAGAGTCGCCGCGGCCTGTGCGGCGATCAGGAGCGATGCGTCCCCGCCGGCCAGACCGACCGCCAGCCAGACCGCGCCGACGCGGTACAACTCGGTTCCGATGGCGGACATTGCCAGCCCACCCCACAGGACGCGCACGTTGCGGTCGTGCAGGAGGGCGATGAACGGATGCGTCATGGCGTCGGCTTTGCTCGGCCTAGGGCACGTTGCCTGTACGGCGGGTCGACGATGGTCCGTGGCGGGGCCGACGCTCTGCAAGCATTCAGTGTGCGCGGAGCGCGATCCGTTTTTCGGTTGCCGCAAGTCGTTTGCCGGCATGGATTTTTGTGTAGCCCGGTCGACGGCATATCTTGGGACCGGCCCCTGCCGGGATCGTCTGCCGATCTTCATCGTGTCCGACTCGGCCGCATTGCTGGATCGGTTTGAGTACCGCCTTCGCTACGACGGACGTTGACTGCAGTCGAATGGCGATGCTTCGGGACGGCAGGGGCAAATCGGCGTACACTGAAGATCTTCTGTCGGGTCGCAGTTCCTGCGTGACCGGCGCCGGTACCGACGTCTTGCCACGGCCTTCTGCGGCCCCTCGAACAACGGTTCGGGAGACGCGACAATGGCTGTCGAGCATCAGATTCGAAATCCGCTGGAATGGGGCGTTGATCAGGTCAAGCTGATCCAGGCCGCCCTGGGGTTGACCGGGCGTGCGTTGGACGGCGCCGAGGCCGATCGATACACCACCCCGCCGCTGGTTCGGCGCATAGAGGTCGCCGACCTTCGCGAGGTCCTGGTCAAGGGTTTGGCGGATTTTGCCGCCGCGCGGACCGACGTGCTGTTCATCTGCCTGATCTATCCGGTCGTCGGCCTGTTCCTGATGTATCTGGCGTTCGGCTACGAGATGCTGCCGCTGCTGTTCCCGATGGCGTCCGGCTTCGTGCTGGTCGGACCGGTGGCGGCTGTTGGCCTCTACGAGATGAGCCGTCGGCGCGAGAAGGGCCGGGAGGTGACCTGGGTGGACGCGTTCGGCGTGCTCCGGTCGCCGGCGTTCGGCGCGATCGTGGTGCTGGGCCTGCTGCTGCTGGCCATCTTCCTGAGCTGGCTGGTGATGGCCTACGCGATCTACTTCGGCACGCTCGGGCCCGAGCCGCCGACCTCGGTCGCCACGTTCGCCCGCGACGTGCTGACCACTCCGGCCGGCTGGGCGATGATCGTCGCCGGCATCGGCGTCGGCTTCCTGTTCGCGGTGCTGGTGCTGACGATCAGCGTGGTGTCGTTCCCGTTGCTGCTCGACCGCGACGTCGGCCTGTACCCGGCGATCGGGACGTCGATCCGCGCGGTGATGGCGAACCCACGCCCGATGGCCGCCTGGGGGCTGATCGTCGCCGGCGGCCTGGTGCTGGGGTCGATCCCGCTGTTCATCGGCCTGGCGATCGTCATCCCGGTGCTCGGCCACGCCACCTGGCACCTGTACCGCAAGCTGGTGCCGCGTTGAGCGGCACCGTCACGACCCGCGTGCTGCCCGTTCGATGAGGGCGCGCCACTCCGGCGCGACCGGCAACCGGAAGACGTCGCGCAGGACCCTCTCGATGCTGGCCGCGTCGAGGAACTGCTTGTCGGATCGTTCATCGGCGTGGCGAACCGTGAACCGGTTGTCCAGCAGTGTGTACCGGGCATCACCGGTGGTCCGCGCGACAATGAGATTACGCGTGAAGTGCGAGTCGGGATGCGTCGAGGTGTGCCAGTTGGCGACTTCGTAGTCCGACGGATGAAGCGGCTCGCGCGAGACCGTGTACATCGGCAGCCAGACGCCCTCCCGGCGGGCCTGAACCATCAAGTCGTGCCCGAACCGGAACACCCGGAATGCCTCGTGTGCGGTCTGTTGCGGCTCGGTGGTGTCGATCCGCAAGGGCGCCGGCGGCACGCTGCTGCCGAACCCGACGTCGACCAGCCACGGCCGGCCGTCAAGCTGGACCTCAAGCAGCATGTGGGTCCTGGCCGATGGTGCACTGTCGGCCGGCATGGTCCAGCGGACCCGTGCCGATATCGGCGTCACCTGGAAGCCGAGGGTCGCCAGGACCCGTTGGAACAGCCCGTTGTGTTCGAAGCAGTATCCGCCCCGGCCGGCGCCGATCAGCTTGACGTCGACGGCGTTGGCCGCGATATCGATCCCGCGGCCGAGCAGCGCGTCGATCGCCTCGAACGGAATTGCATCGAGATGATGCCGGTGCAACGCCCGCAGGGTATCGATCGTCGGCGCGAGGGGGCCGTCATAGCCGATGCGGGCGAGGTAGGCGTCCAGGTCGACCAGTGGTTCGGCGTCGGCGCCGGACAGCCGGTCGAGTATCTGTCGGACTGCGATCGGGGCGTAGGCGTCGACCAGATGGATGGCCGGATGACGGGTCGTGAAAGCGTTCTTCAATCGATTGCGGGTCGCGTCATCCACTCCACCGCCGATCGACAGCAGGTCGAAGTCGCGGGGATCGAAGTCGATGTCCAGCCGGGCCGGGTCGGTCGATCCAGATGCCTGGATGCCCAACTCGGCCAGATCCTGCATCACCGTGTCGAGGACCTCCCGCGTAACGCCGATGACCAGCACGCGCGCGCCTGCCGGTTCGGTTTTGGATCGGGTGGCCGGGCTCATGCCACCGCCTCCGCGTAGGCCCGAGTCTCGCGTGCCTGCTTGAGGGCGGTCGTCCACCAGGACAGTCGCGCCAACATCAGCCGGGCCGCCTGGGTCGCACCCGCCGGGTCGCGCAACTCGCCGCGGTCGTCGAACTGGTTCCAGGCGTTCGCGAACGCCACGCTGTCGCGCAGCCCGACGGCGTGCAGTTCGGTGAACACGTTGCGCAGGTGCTCAACCGCCCTGATGCCACCGGATGCGCCGCCATAGGAGACGAACGCGACGGGCTTGGCCTGCCACTCGGCCTTGGCGGAGTCGATCACGTCCTTCAGTGCGGCGGGATAGGAGTGATTGTATTCCGGGGTGACCACCACGAACGCCTGGGCGCGGTCGAGGCGTGCGTGCAGTGCTGCCCGGGCCTTCGGGTTGGAGCCGACGATCGCGGACGCGACGCCCGGTTCGGCAGGGTCGATGACATCGAGAGCGAAGCCGCCGTAGGTCTCGACCTGGGCCGCCGCCCAGGCGGCCACGGTGTCGCACAGGCGCCCCTCGCGGGTGCTGCCGTAGATCAGGGCGATGTCGATGGTGGGGGACATTCGAGGATGCTCCTGGATTGCGTTCTCCATGAGCTCAGCCATATAGAACCTCAACCATAGTTGAGGTCAAGGCCGTGGCGAAGATTTCTCCTGACGAAATTTCCAGGACGCTGACGGTCGGCGAGGTGGCGCGGCGCAGCGGCATCGCTGTTTCGGCGGTGCATTTCTACGAGGCCAAGCATCTCATCCGAAGCCGCCGCACCGAGGGCAATCAGCGACGCTACCCTCGCGAGGTGCTACGCCGGGTGGCGATCATCAAGGTCGCTCAGCGGGTCGGCATTCCGTTGGCTGAGGTTCGCGAAGCCCTCAGCGGCTTGCCTGCGGGACGCACGCCGACCGCCGAGGACTGGCAGGCGCTGTCCAGCCGCTGGCGGTCAGCGCTGGATGCACGCATCGACAAGCTGGTTCGGCTGCGCGACCAGTTGGACGGCTGCATCGGGTGCGGTTGCCTGTCGGTCCGCGACTGCCCACTGCGCAACCCGTGGGATGCGCTGTCGGAACAGGGGACGGGACCACGCCTGTTGGATCCGGATTGACCGCGAAGCCTTGGCGTCCGGGATGCTCGCCCCTAAGATGCCGGCACCTGAACGATCCACCCGATCCGGAGATTTCCGATGACCGACGCGGCCGCCATCCGCGAGAACGAGCCCCGCATTGATGCCGAGGAGATCCTCGACGGAATCCTCGACTGGGTGGAGGTCGAGACCCCGACCTATCACGGTGCCGAGGTCAACAAGCTGGCCGAGAAGGTGCGGGCGCTGTGGGCCGATGTCGGGTGCTCGGCGGAGCGGATTCCAGGGCGCGACGGGTTCGGCGACCACGTGCTGGTCCGTTCGCCGGACTGGAAGGAGGGCGAGCCTTCCCTGCTGGTGTTGTCGCACATGGACACGGTTCACCCGATGGGTACCAAGGAGGGCCCGAACCCGATCCGGCGCGAGGGCGATTCGGTGTTCGGTCCGGGCATCTACGACATGAAGGCCGGCGCCTACCTGCCGTACTACGCGTGGCGCCACCTCAAGCGTCTCGGACGCGCCCACGGCATGCCGGTGACCTGGCTGTATGTCTCCGAGGAAGAGGTCGGCAGCCCGACCAGCCGGGAAGTAATCGAGCGCGAGGCGAAGAAGGCCAAGTACGTGCTGGTGACCGAGCCGGCGCGCGACGGCGGCAAGATCGTGACCGCGCGTAAGGGGGTGGGCCGGTTCGAACTGACGGTGACCGGCCGTCCGGCGCATGCCGGCGCCCAACACCAGGACGGCCGCAGCGCGGTCAAGGAGCTGGCGCACCACATCCTGGAGATCGAGGGATACACCGACTACGAGCGTGGCGTGACGACCAATATCGGCCTGGTGCAGGCCGGTACCGGGGTCAACGTGGTGCCGCGCGACGCCACTGCCGAGATCGACCTGCGGGTGGTCACCGCCGCCGACGGCGAGGAGTTGACCGCCAAGATCCTGAACCGGGTGGCGCGCGATCCCGATGTCACCGTGGTCGCGACCGGCGGCATGAACCGGCCGCCCTACGAACGTTCGGCCGAGATCGAAGCGCTGTTCGATCAGGCGAAGGCGCTGGCCGCCAAGGGCGGGCTCGACCTGGTGGCGACGCCGCTGACCGGCGGCGGCTCCGACGGCAACTTCACCGCCGCCCTCGGGGTACCGACGCTCGACGGTCTCGGCGCCGACGGCAAGGGGGCGCACACACTGCACGAGCAGATCTACGTGTCGTCGCTGGAGCCACGGGCCCGCATGTGGGTCGAACTGCTGGCAGGATTGAAATGACGGTCGCCTTCGCGCCACGCGGCAGCCACGCCGAGGTCGAGGAGGGCCTGGCGCTCGCCCCTAAATTCGATGCCGACGGGCTGATCCCGGCGATCGCCACCGACGCCACCGACGGCACGGTCCTGATGATGGCCTGGATGAACGCCGACGCACTGAGCGCCACCATCGAGACCGGCGAGGCGCATTACTGGTCGCGGTCGCGTCGGGAGATGTGGCGCAAGGGCGGCACCAGCGGCCATGTCCAACGGGTGCGCGAGGTGCGGCTGGACTGCGATCAGGACGCGGTTCTGCTGCTGGTCGACCAGGAGGGACCCGGAGCCTGCCACGTCGGCTACCGCGCCTGTTTCTTCCGCAGGGTGGTCACGGACGGATCCGGCGGGGTCCGGCTGGAGACGGTGGAGCCGAAGGCCTACGATCCGAAGACCGTCTACGAGGGTGGGTCATGACCGGCAAGGTCGAACTGCTGCTGCCGGCGGTGGCGCGCTCGGCCGCCGTGACCGTGACGCCGCTCGGCCGGCTGACCGTGCCGTCGCGGGCGGTGCCGGAACGCCGGGTGATGGTCGATCCGCAGGAGTTGGCGGGCCTGCGCGACGCCGCGCGGTCGGCGGCGGACCGCGCGCACGCGCCGTACTCAAAGTTTACCGTCGGCGCGGCATTGGTCATGGCCGATGATCCGGAGCGACGGGTGTTCACCGGGGCCAACGTCGAGAACGCGACCTATGGCGCGACCATCTGCGCGGAGCGTACGGCGATCGCCCAAGCCGCAGCCGCCGGGTTCCGCAGGATCGCGGTCCTGGCGGTGTCCTGCACGAAGGCGATGCACGCCCGGCTCGCCGACCGGTCGCCCTGCGGGATCTGCCGGCAGACCATCGCGGAGTTCTCCACCGAGGCGCCGCCGAGCCTGGTGCTGATCGATTCGGGCGAAGACGACGTGCTCGGTGACATCCTCGATCTCGACCGGTTGTTGCCCTACGCGTTTCGGATAACTCCGTAGGGGTCCTCAGGCCGGAGCCGCCGGCCAGCCGTCGGTCTGGCGCAATGCCTCGGCCAGCACCATGCCCGCCGTCACCGCGACGTTCAGCGACCGGGCGCTCGCCACCATTGGCACGCGCACGGCCAGATCGGCGGCTGCATGCAGTGCATCGGGCACGCCGGCACTCTCCCGCCCGAGCACCAGATGATCGTCTCTCTCGAACCGCGCCTGGGGCAGCGGCGTGGCGCCGCGGGTGGTGAGCAGCACAAGACGACCCGGCGAGCGGATCGCCATGAAAGCGTCCCACGAGGAGTGGCGGGCGACAGCGGCAAACTCGAGATAGTCCATGCCGGCCCGGCGCAATCGCGGTTCGGACCACACGAAGCCGCAGGGCTCGATGATGTCGACGCCCACACCGACGCAGGCGGCCAGACGCAGGATGGTTCCGGCGTTCTGCGGGATGTCCGGCTGGAAGAGAACGAGGCGCATGACCGGCTAATAACCGCCGCGCTACGCTTTGCAAACCATTGAGCCGTGGGGTATAGCGAAGCGGCACGGGGCGGGTAGGTCGGCCGGATTGCGACAGCGCGTCGCGTTGGACCGGCCGCCGGTTCCGTATAGTGAGTTGAGTCTGGGGTCGTCCGGGGGCGACCGTGTGAGGGTTGGAGGACCATGGCTGACACCCATCAGGGCGAAACCCGCCGCGATTTCCTGTACATCGCGACGGCCGCTGTCGGCGCTGTCGGGGCGGCGAGCGCGGTTTGGCCGTTTGTCGATCAGATGAATCCGGCTGCCGACGTGCTGGCGCTCGCATCGATCGAGTTCGATACCGCGACCGTGGCCGAGGGCATGGCGGTTACGGTGAAATGGCGCGGCAAGCCGGTCTTCGTGCGGCATCGCACGCCGGAAGAGATCGAAGAGGCGCGTGCGGTGCCTTTGGCCGATCTGCCGGATCCGGCGGCCGATGCGACGCGCGCGCAGAAGCCCGAGCAGTTGATCGTGGTCGGCGTGTGCACCCACCTGGGCTGCGTCCCTCTCGGCCAGAAGCCGTCGGACCCGCGCGGCGATTTCGGCGGCTGGTTCTGCCCGTGCCACGGCTCGCACTACGACACCGCCGGCCGGATCCGCAAGGGCCCGGCGCCGAAGAACCTGGAGGTGCCGGAATACCAGTACGTGTCCGACACCGTCGTCCGAATCGGCTGAGGGAGGGCGACACACCATGGCCGCGAAATTCGAGAATTCGATCGTGCGCTGGATCGACCACCGGCTGCCGATCTTCACGTTCATGCACCACGAGCTGCATGAGTACCCGACCCCGAAGAACCTGAACTACTGGTGGAACTTCG